>NZ_CP034348.1:192500-1414559 GCF_009762325.1 Roseovarius faecimaris | reverse complement strand
CGTGCACGGCAAGATGGGCACGATGCATCATACCGGCAAAGGGGTCTTTGCCGGGCTGCCCTCACCCTTCGAGGCCACGCGTTATCATTCACTGGTTGTCGAACGTGAAAGCCTGCCCGACTGCCTTGAGGTGACCGCAGAGCTTGAAGACGGCACCATCATGGGCCTGCAACACCGCGAGTTGCCCATTCACGGCGTGCAGTTCCACCCCGAATCCATCGCCTCGGAACATGGCCATGCGCTGTTGAAAAACTTCCTCGACACGATGAAGGTTCCGGCATGAGTACCTCGCTGCAACCGCTGATCGGAACCGCAGCCGACCGCGCACTGAGCCGTGACGAGGCCGAGGCCGCCTTTACCGTGCTCTTCGAAGGCGAGGCGACACCGGCACAGATGGGCGGCTTTCTGATGGCGCTGCGCACAAGGGGCGAGACGGTGGATGAATACGCCGCCGCCGCCGCCGTGATGCGCGCCAAATGCAACAAGGTGACCGCGCCCGAGGGCGCGATGGACATTGTCGGCACCGGGGGCGACGGCAAGGGCACCCTGAACATTTCCACTGCGACCGCCTTTGTGGTCGCGGGCGCGGGCGTGCCGGTGGCCAAGCACGGCAACCGCAACCTGAGTTCCAAATCGGGCGCGGCCGATGCGCTGACGCAGATGGGCGTGAACGTGATGGTCGGCCCCGATGTGGTCGAGGCCGGTCTCAGGGAGGCGGGCATCGCCTTCATGATGGCCCCCATGCATCATCCGGCGATGGCCCATGTCGGCCCCGTGCGCGCCGAGCTTGGCACGCGCACGATTTTCAACATTCTGGGCCCGCTCACCAATCCCGCCGGCGTCAAGCGGCAGCTTACCGGGGCCTTTTCCCGCGATCTGATCCGCCCGATGGCCGAAACGCTCGGGCAACTGGGGTCAGAGGCGGCCTGGCTCGTGCACGGCTCCGACGGCACGGACGAGCTGACCATCACCGGCATCAGCTGGGTCGCCGCCCTGTCCGAGGATGGCTCTGTCACCGACCGTGAAGTTCACCCCGAAGAGTACGGCCTGCCGGTGCATCCGTTCGAGGATATCCTGGGCGGCGCACCGGAGGAAAATGCCGCCGCCTTCCGCGCCCTGCTGGATGGCGCGCCGGGCGCCTACCGCGATGCGGTGCTGCTGAATGCCGCCTCCGCGCTGATCGTCGCCGGGCGCGCGAGCAATCCTAGGGAAGGTGTTGAAATCGCGGCAGAAAGCATCGATTCCGGTGCCGCCCTCCGCAAGATCGAAACCCTTGCAGACATCACATCGAGAGCGTCATGAGTACCCCAACCATTCTGGAAAAGATCAAAGCCTACAAGCTTGAGGAAATCGCCTCCGCGAAGGCCGAAATTTCCCTTGAGGAGATCGAGGCACAGGCCCACGCCGCCCCGGAGATACGCCCCTTTGCCGATGCGCTGTTGCAGGAGTCCAAGACCGGCTTTGGCCTCATCGCCGAGATCAAGAAGGCCAGCCCCTCCAAGGGCCTCATCCGTGCCGATTTCAACCCCGAGGACCTGGCCCAGGCTTATGCGGTCGGCGGGGCCACCTGTCTTTCGGTTCTGACCGACACGCCGAGTTTCCAAGGCGCCCCAGAGTTTCTGCGCCAGGCCCGCGCGGCCTGTGACCTGCCCGTCCTGCGCAAGGATTTCATGTATGACCCGTATCAGGTGGCCGAAGCGCGCGCCTGGGGGGCGGATTGCATCCTGATCATCATGGCCTCGGTTTCGGACGCACAGGCGATCGAACTGGAAGAGGCGGCGATCAGCTTCGGCATGGACGCGCTGCTGGAGGTGCATAATGCCGAAGAGCTGGAGCGTGCCGCGGCACTCAAAAGCCAGATGATCGGCATCAACAACCGCGATCTCAACACGTTCGAAACCACGCTCGACACCACCCGCAAGCTGGCCAAGCTGGTCCCCGAAGACCGCATGATCGTTTGTGAAAGCGGTCTCGCCACGGCGGATGATCTAGCCGACATGGCCCGATACGGCGCGCGCAGCTTTCTGATCGGTGAAACACTGATGCGCGCCGACGACGTGACCGCGGCAACCCGCGCCATCCTTTCCGCGCCGCAACAAGCGCCGGGAGGCATGTGAATGGCGGGCCTTACCCATTTTGACAACAAGGGCGACGCACACATGGTTGATGTGTCGGACAAAGCTGTCACATCGCGGGTGGCCGTGGCCGAGGGCCACATCAAGATGGACCCGCAAACATATGATATCATTACCGAAGGGCGCGCCAAGAAGGGCGATGTCCTGTCCGTCGCGCGGCTTGCCGGGATCATGGGGGCCAAGAAAACGCCCGAGTTAATCCCGCTCTGTCATCCGCTGCCCATCACCAAGGTCGCGGTGGAGTTGACGGCCGATGCCGCCCTGCCGGGCATCCGCATCGAGGCGACGGTCAAGACCACTGGCCAGACCGGCGTGGAAATGGAAGCGCTGACTGCTGTCTCCACCGCAGCGCTGACCGTCTATGACATGGTCAAGGCGGTCGACAAGGCGATGGAAATCGGCGGCATCCGGGTGCTGCTGAAGGATGGCGGCAAATCCGGGCGTTACGAGGCGTCATGATCACCGTCGACGAGGCGCTGGACCATCTCTTCTCTCTGGTCTCACCGCTTGAGACTGAAACGGTGCCCCTGTCCGAAGGCATGGGTCGGGTTCTGGCCGCGGATGCCGTGGCCACACGCGATCAGCCACCGTTTTCCGCCTCCGCCATGGATGGGTATGCGGTCGCAGAGGCGCAGGCCGCCCCCGGCGCGTGTTTCACCGTGATCGGCGAAGCGGCGGCGGGCCATGCTTTTTCCGGCTCTGTCGGTGCGCGTCAGGCGGTGCGCATTTTTACCGGCGCGCCGGTACCCGATGGGGCTGACCGGGTGATCATTCAGGAAGACGTCACCCGTGACGGCGACCGGATCACTCTTGGAGAAAACCTCGACAATAACAAACATATCAGGCCCTTGGGCGCTGACTTTAAAGTCGGTGACAAGCTCTCGGCACCGCGCCGCCTGTCTGCGTCGGACATTGCCCTGCTGGCGTCCATGAATATCCCCAATGTCACGGTGACCCGCCAGCCCGACATCGCGCTGATTTCCACTGGTGACGAATTGGTCATGCCCGGCGAGACCCCTGGCCCCGATCAGATCATCGCCTCCAACACCTTTGGCCTGAAGGCCTTGCTGGAGGCACATGGCGCCCGCGCGCGGATTCTGCCCATCGCCCGCGACACGCGCGCCTCACTCGAAGCGGCGTTCGCGCTGGCCGAAGGGGCCGATCTGGTGGTGACGATCGGTGGTGCATCGGTGGGCGATCACGACCTCGTCGGTGACGTGGCCGCCGATCTTGGCGTCGAGCGCGCCTTCTACAAGGTCAAAATGCGCCCCGGAAAACCGCTGATGGCGGGGCGTTTCGGTGAGGCGGCGATGGTTGGCCTGCCCGGGAACCCCGTGTCGGCCATGGTCTGCGGTCATGTCTTCCTGCTGCCGATGCTGCGCGCGATGCTCGGGTTGGGCGCGCGACGCTCTTCGCGCCTGACAGCGCGCCTCGCCGCCGATATCGGCCCCAATGGCCCGCGCGAGCATTACATGCGCGCCATCGTCAAGGACGGTGCCATCACCCCCCTGCCCAGCCAGGACAGCGCCCTGCTGACAGTGCTCGCCGAGGCCAATGCCCTGATGATCCGACCGCCTGACGATCCGCCGCGCGAGGCTGGCTCTCAGATCCCTTACCTTCCGCTCTGAGCCAAGGGGTGATGATCTGAGTATCTAAAGAAAGCTGAAAGCCATGCCCACTCTTTCATCTTTCCAAAAATACTCATTCCAAGGTTAGCCCGGCAGCGCCACGTCAGCGCTTGGAAACAGGCATGTTGACACAAAACAAGAACATGCGTAGAACAAAAAGAAAATCCCTGAGCGGAGGACGAGCATCATGCTGACAAAGAAGCAGTTGGATCTGCTGGAGTTTATCCACAAACGCGTGCAGCGCGACGGGGTGCCGCCCAGCTTTGACGAAATGAAGGATGCGCTCGATCTGCGCTCCAAATCCGGCATCCACCGGCTGATCACGGCGCTGGAGGAGCGTGGCTTTATCCGGCGGCTGGCGCACCGGGCGCGGGCGCTCGAAATTGTCAAACTGCCGGAAACACTCGGTGGAGAGGCCAGCCACGGCTTCACGCCCCGCGTGATCGACGGCGACCGCCCCGATGCCCCGCCGCCCCCGGGCGCGATGGATGTGAGCGGCATTCACGCCATTGAGCTGCCGGTCATGGGCCGGATCGCGGCCGGTGTTCCGATCGAAGCGATTGCCCATGCCAGCCATAATGTCGCCGTCCCGGGCTCCATGCTCAGCGGCTCAGGCCAGCATTACGCGCTTGAGGTCAAGGGCGACTCGATGATCGAGGCCGGGATCAATGATGGCGATGTGGTGGTCATCCGCGAAACATCCGTGGCCGACAATGGCGATATCGTCGTGGCGCTGGTCGAAGATCAGGAAGCGACGCTCAAACGGTTCTTCCGCCGCGGCGATGCGATTGCGCTGGAGGCCGCCAACCCGGCTTATGAGACCCGCGTTCTGCCCGAGGACAAGGTCAAGGTGCAAGGGCGGCTTGTGGGCCTGATCCGCACCTACTGAACCGGGAACGAGGCCGCCCGCAAGGGCGGATGAGTGGCCCCCGACTTATCGGGTATTCCACATGCGCGCGCCGGTGATCTGGCGCGCGCTGACCGTAAAGACGCCCTCTTTTCTCTGGTAGAGCGCCAGGGCCCCCGTCTCGCGCAGCTCCGCCGGGTCGAGCACGGTGCAGGGCATTGCCTCGTCCATCTCCGGCGGGCGCGCCACGTTCAGCACGACCCAGGCCCCACCGTCACAGCCCACAAGCCGCGCCGCGGCTCTCTTCCCGCTCAGCGCGATCACCGGAAGCGCCGCTGCGGGCCGGGTCGCCCACCGCTCCGCCGCCTTTTCCTGACTTGCCGGATCGCCATCGTTTTCCAGCCAGTTGCTCGCCACGAACCCCGCGCCCTTCGCCCGGCTCAGCGCGCGCCCTTCCGGGGTCATCACCCCCACAAGCGCGCCATTCTCAGCAATCAGCACATCCGGACGATCCGTCCCGGCCCAGAGGACAAGGGCGAGAGCGGCAGGCGCCAGACCCGCCCAGCGGGCCCGCCCGCGCCAGAGCATCAGCAGCAACATGCCAAGCGCAAGAAGCGGCAGCACAACAGGCCCGGGGCTGACCACCACGCCGCGCGCGCCTTCAAGTGCAGAAACCCAATGCGCGACACCCAGGATCCAGCCAACCCCCTGCCCCATCAGCCACAGCGCCGCAGCATCGAGCCCGAAGGGCATCAGCAACACCGCGATCACCGCCAGCGGCATCACCATCAGCCCCATCAACGGCACGCTCAGCAGGTTCGCCACCAGTCCGTAATGCGCGATCTGGTTGAAATGCGCCGCCGCGATAGGCGCCGTCGCCAGCCCGGCCACGAAAGAGGACAGCGCCACCGCCAGCACCGGTTGCACCCATCGCGGCCCGCGCGGTACCGGCGCGTCTCTGAGCCAGTTGAACGCCGCCACCAGCGCCGTGGTCGCGGCAAAGGACATCTGGAAACCCGGGCCCAGCAAGGCCTCGGGCCTGAGCACAAGGATGATCACCGCCGCCAGCGCCACCGCGCGCAGGCTGAAGGCCCGCCTGTCCAGCAACACGGCCAGCAACACCACGCCAACCATCACATAGGCGCGCTGCGTCGCCACATTGCCGCCCGACAGCGCGAGGTATCCGCCCGCAATGACAAAGGCCAGTATCGCCGCCAGCTTCTTCGACGGCACCCGCAGCGCCACCGCCGGGACCAGCGCCAGCCCATAGCGCAGGGCGGCAAAGACGAACCCCGCCAGAAGCCCCATATGCAGCCCCGAAATGGCAAGAAGATGCGCGAGGTTCGACACACGCAACGCATGCAGCGTCTCCTGCCCGATGCCGGATCGGTCGCCCGCCATGACAGCCGCCGCAAAGGCTCCGCGTTCGCCGGGCAGCACCTCTTGCACATGGCGCGACAGCGCCATGCGCGCGGTAAAGACCGGCTGGCTTCCATCGGGCGGCGCGCGGATCAGCACCGGGTCACGGGTATAGCCCCAGGCCCCGATCTGCAAAAACCAGGCATGGCGTTGAAAATCGAAACCGCCCGGCTCCACCGGCCCGCCGGGGGGCGACAGATGCGCCGTGGTCATCACCCAGAGGCCCGGCTCGGGCGTCATGAACCCCTGATCCCCATGCAGCGACAGGCGCACGCGCGCAGGCGTGCGCGAGGGGCGCACATCCCGCAGGCGCACCTGATCGAGCGTCAGCCGAACCGCGTCCGAAGACGAGCGGTCGATCCCGACGATCCGGCCCTCGACGGGGCCGTAATAGCGCCAGCCCAGAACCGGCTCGGCCTTGGAGTGGGCCCGCGCACCCGCCAGGCAGAACCCGGCTGCGCTCAGCGCCAGAGCCCAACCCAGCGGACGCCAGGCATAGGGCAAACGCCACGCCGCCAGCAGCGCCAGCGCGCCACCTCCGCCCACATAGAGAAAATGCGCGGCCTCAGGCTCGAACTTCAGCGCGAAGAAGGCCCCGATCCCCGCAGCGAGGAACACCGGCACCCAGGGGAAAAGATACCCCCGCTGCGACAGCCATTCGGCTTGCAGGCTCCAGCGTTCTGCCACGTCTTGTCTCCCCTCCGGCGGGCCGATAGACAGGGCTCAACGCTATCTCCGCATATCTTACCGAAAGGTTAACGCCGTCTCATGTCCCAGCCCGTCGTCACCCGTTTTGCCCCTTCGCCCACCGGTTACTTGCATATCGGCGGGGCGCGCACGGCGCTGTTCAACTGGCTCTATGCGCGCGGACGCGGCGGCACGTTTCTGCTGAGAATCGAAGACACAGACCGCACGCGTTCCACACCCGAGGCGACACAGGCCATTCTTGACGGACTGGCCTGGCTCGGGCTCGACCATGATGGCGAGGCGATCAGCCAGTTCGCACGCGCCGATCGCCATGCGGAGGTGGCGCGTCAGCTTCTGGCCGAAGGCAAGGCGTACAAATGCTTTGCCACCCAGGACGAGATCCAGGCCTATCGCGACGCGGCCCGGGCCGAAGGCCGTTCGACCCTTTACCAAAGCCCCTGGCGCGATGCCGATCCCTCGACGCATCCCGACGCGCCCTATGTCATCCGCATCAAGGCCCCGCGGGATGGCAGCACCGTGATCCGCGACGAGGTGCAGGGCGATGTGACCATCCGCAACGATCAGCTTGACGACATGGTGTTGCTCCGCTCTGACGGCACGCCGGTTTATATGCTGGCCGTGGCGGTCGATGATCATGACATGGGCGTCACCCATGTGATCCGGGGTGATGATCACCTTAACAATGCCGCCCGGCAGATGATGATCTATGAGGCCATGGGCTGGCCCCTGCCCGTCTATGCCCATATCCCGCTGATCCACGGCCCCGATGGCAAGAAGCTTTCCAAACGCCACGGTGCGCTGGGTGTCGAGGAATACCGCGCCATGGGCTATCCGGCGGCGGGGATGCGCAACTATCTCGCCCGGCTGGGTTGGAGCCACGGCGATGACGAGTTTTTCACCGACGAACAGGCGAAGGAGTGGTTCGACCTGGGCGGGATCGGCAAATCGCCCGCGCGGTTCGATTTCAAGAAGCTGGAGAATCTCTGTGGTCAGCATATCGCGGCCTCGGATGATGCTGCACTGCTGCATGAATGGCAGGACTTCCTTGCCGCAACGGGCCAGCGCCCCTTGGGGGATGACAAAACGCCGCTGGTTCTCGCGGCCCTCCCCCACTTGAAAGAGCGTGCAAAGACCTTCCCGGAACTCATTGATAAAGCGGCGTTTGTTCTGAATGACCGCCCGATTGTGCCGGATGAAAAATCCGCCGGAAATCTGGATTCGGTATCCCGTGGTATACTGAAAGAATTGACGTCGCACCTGCAGAATGTTAGGTGGGAGCGAGACGAAGTTGAGGCGGTTGCGATGCAATTCGCCGAAAACCATGACATGAAATTCGGCAAGCTGGCGGGCCCACTCCGGGCGGCGCTTGCGGGCCGTAGTGCAACGCCGAGCGTTTTTGATATGTTCATGGTGCTCGGGCAGGAAGAAAGCCTTGCCCGGCTCACAGACGCTGCATCCGGCGCGGGTTAACCGCTCATAAAGGATGTCAGGGATAGGAAGCCATGCGGGGCGGCAACGGGCCCCCCGTGACGACGAGGAAGGGACATCCGATGGCCGATACGCAAAAGACCGCAACGCTGACGATTGACGGCAACAGCTATGAGCTGCCGATTTTTTCGCCCACTGCCGGCCCGGATGTCATTGATATCCGCAAGCTTTATGGTCAGGCCGGGGTCTTCACCTACGATCCGGGCTTCACCTCGACGGCAAGCTGCGACAGCACCATCACTTTCATCGACGGCGGCAAGGGCGAGCTGCTGCATCGCGGCTATCCGATCGATCAGCTGGCGGAAAAATCGCATTACCTCGAAGTTTGCTACCTGCTGCTTTATGGCGAGCTGCCCTCGGCCTCGCAGCTTGAGGATTTCGAAAGCCGCGTGACCAACCACACCATGCTGCACGAGCAGATGCACTTCCTGTTCCGCGGCTTCCGCCGGGATGCGCATCCGATGGCGATCATGGTGGGTGTGGTCGGTGCTCTGTCGGCCTTCTATCATGACAGCACCGATATCAACGACCCCTGGCAGCGCGAAGTGGCCTCGATCCGTATGATCGCCAAGATGCCAACCATTGCCGCCATGGCCTTCAAATACACGATCGGTCAGCCTTTCGTGTATCCGCGCAACGATATCGACTATGCGTCGAACTTCCTGCGCATGTGCTTTGCCGTGCCGGCCGAGGATTACGAGGTCAACCCGATCCTCAGCCGCGCCATGGACCGCATCTTCACCCTGCATGCCGACCACGAGCAGAACGCGTCGACCTCGACGGTACGTCTGGCCTCGTCCTCGGGGGCCAACCCCTTTGCCTGTATCGCGGCCGGCATCGCCTGCCTCTGGGGCCCGGCCCATGGCGGCGCCAACCAGGCCTGCCTTGAGATGCTGCGCGAGATCGGCACGGTGGACCGCATCCCCGAATATATCGAGCGCGCCAAGGACAAGGATGACGATTTCCGCCTGATGGGTTTCGGGCACCGCGTCTACAAGAATTTCGACCCGCGCGCGACAGTGATGAAGCAATCCGCCGACGAGGTGCTGGAACTTCTGGGCATCGAGGATAACCCGGTGCTTCAAGTCGCCAAGGAGCTTGAGAAACAGGCGCTGAACGATCCCTATTTCGCCGAGAAGAAGCTGTTCCCCAATGTGGACTTCTACTCGGGCATCATCCTGGAAGCGATGGGCTTCCCGACCTCGATGTTCACGCCGATCTTTGCCGTCAGCCGCACCGTCGGCTGGATTTCCCAGTGGAAAGAGATGATTGGCGATCCGCAGCTCAAGATCGGCCGCCCGCGCCAGCTCTATCAGGGCGCTACGATGCGCGATTACGTGGATATCGAAAACCGCTGAACACAGCGATGCACAAGACAAAGGGGGCCAACGTGGCCCCCTTTTCCGTAGGGTGCGTGATCTCACGCACCTGCCGTGTTCACCGGCCCTCGAAATGCGGCGGGCGTTTCTCCAGAAAGGCGACAACCCCCTCCTGAAAATCGCGGCTCATGCCGCATTTGCCCTGAAGCCGCGCTTCGAAATCAAGCTGCCCTTTCAGCCCGTTCTCCCAGGACTGACGCAGCGCCTGCTTCATATTCGCATAGGCCTGCGTCGGGCCCTTCGCCAGATGCGCGGCCCGCTTGCGCCACAGGGCCGTGAACTCCGCATCGGGCGCCCATTCCCAGATCATGCCCCAATCGCTGGCCTGCTGGGCGCTGATCGGCTCGGCAAAAAGGGCTGCGCCCATCGCCTTGGCCGCGCCCATCTGCCGGGGCATCCAATAGGTGCCGCCCGCATCGGGGATAAGGCCGATCCGCGCGAAGGCCTGAAGGAAATACGCCCGCTCGGAGGCGATCACCACATCGGCCGCCAGCGCCAGGTTCGCCCCTGCCCCCGCTGCCGGGCCATTCACGGCGCTGATCGTCGGGATCGGGCAATTGCCGATGGCGTGCAGCATCGGCTCATACTCATCGCGCAGCACCCGCTCCAGATCCATAGCCGACACATCGCCCGTATCGCTCAGGTCCTGGCCCGAGCAGAACGCCTTGCCCTCGCCGGTGATGACAAGCACCCGTGCGGTGCGCCCGGCCTCGGTGGCCGCATCGGTGATCTCGGCGCGCATCTGGGTGCTCAGCGCGTTCATCTTGTCGGGCCGGTTCAGCCGAAGAAGGGCAACACCCTCGTCAATGTCGAATGTGATGGTCTCGTAGTCTTTCACGTCCCGGCCCTTTCGCATGTCTGATCATGCGTATCTGGCCACAGACGCGGTCGGATGCAACCCGCAACGGCGCGTCAGTCCTTGAGGATTTCCCTCAGCCGCGCCTCTTCGTCCGCATCGAGCCCCGCCTCGGTGACCGGCTGGGCCGTCGCCCGGCGGCGCAGGTACACCGTCGCCCCGATCGCGGCCAGAAGCAGCATCAGCGGACCAGCGGCATAGAGCAGCAGGGTGGAGCCTTTGAGCGGCGGCTTGAGCAGCACATATTCGCCATAGCGCGCCACGATGAAGTCGAGCGCTTGAGCGTCGCTGTCGCCCGCGACGAGCCGTTCACGCACCAAAAGCCGCAGATCGCGGGCGAGCGGGGCGTTGGAATCGTCGATATTCTCATTCCGGCAGACCAGGCAACGCAGCCCCTGGGACAGCTCGCGCGCACGTTCTTCCAGCACCGGGTCGTCCAGCACCTCGTCGGGTTGCACCGCATAAGCCGGCAGCGCCAGAAGGATCAGGCTCAGCGCCAGTGCAAGCCGCCTCATTCCGCCGCCACCGCGTTGGGGGTTGCCCGGCGCTTTGCCGCGCCAGCCGCCACCCGGTAGCGCCGGTCGCTGAGCGACAGACATCCGCCAAGCGCCATCAGGATCGCCCCGCCCCAGATCCAGTTGGCCAGCGGCTTGTAATAGGTCCGCACCGCCCAACCACCATTGGTCTGCGGATCGCCAATCACCGCATAGATATCGCGCATCACCCCATTGTTGATCGCGGCTTCCGTGGTGGGCATCTTGGCCACCGGATAAAACCGTTTCTCAGGGTGCAGCAACGCCACGAAGCGCCCGTTCTTGCTGACCTCCACATCGGCGAGTGTGCTTTCATAGTTCGGCCCCTGCACGTCATGCACGTCCTTGAGCACAAAGGTGAAGCCCGACAACTCATAGCTCTCGCCGACCTGCACAACGCGGATATCTTCCGTCTGCCAGGCCAGCATCCCGGCCACGCCCGCCATGGTCACACCAAGGCCCGCATGGGCCACCGCCTTGCCCCAGTCGGCACGCGGCAGCCGCGCGAGCCGCCCGATGCGCCCATTGCCCCGCCCGGTGCGCGACCACAGGTCCATCGCCGCCCCGCTGATCAGCCAGGCCGCCAGGAACATGCCCACCGGCCCCAGCGCCGAGCGCCCGCTCTGCATCGCCCAGACCAGGACACCGATGGCCACGGACAGCACAAAGACCGGCATGAGCTGACGCGTCACCCGGCCCAGCTTGGCCCGCTTCCAGGGCAGCATCGCCCCCACCGGCAGGATCAGCCCGAGGGCCACCATGAAGGGCGTGAAGGACATGTTGAAAAACGGCTCTCCCACGCTCAGTTTGCGGTCAAAGAAGATCTCGGCGATCAGCGGCCAGATCGTGCCGACAAAGACCACGAAGGCCGACACGCCCAGAAGGATGTTGTTGATCAGAAGCGCGGATTCGCGGCTGGCCACGGCAAAGACCCCCTTGGCCTGCATCACACCGGCCCGCGCGGCAAACAGCGTCAACCCGCCCAGCATGAACACACCCGTGATACCCAGAAGGAACATCCCCCGCTCGGGATCATTGGCAAAGGCATGGACCGAGGTCAGCACGCCGGAGCGTGTGATAAACGCCCCGATCATCGAGAAACCGAAGGCGATGATGGCCAGAAGGATCGTCCAGCTTTTCAGCGCCTCGCGCTTTTCCACCACCACGGCGGAATGCAGCAGGGCGGCGGCGATCAGCCAGGGCATGAAGCTCGCGTTTTCCACCGGATCCCAGAACCAGAACCCGCCCCAGCCCAGCTCGTAATAGGCCCACCAGGAGCCGAGGGCGATCCCCACGGTCAAAAACATCCAGGCCGCCAGCGTATAGGGCCGCACCCAGCGGCCCCAGGCGGCATCCACCCGGCCCTCGATCAGCGCCGCCACCGCGAAGCTGAACGTCATCGAAAGGCCCACATAGCCGAGATAGAGAAACGGCGGATGAAAGGCCAATCCGGGGTCTTGCAGCAGCGGGTTGAGGTCATTGCCGTCAAAGGGCGGCACGTCGAGCCGCAGGAACGGGTTGGACGTGAAGATGATGAAGGCGAAAAACGCCACGCCGACCATGCCCTGCACCGCCAGCACCCGCGCCTTCAACCCCGGCGGCAAACCTTGCCCGAACCAGGCGGCAAAAGCGCCGAAAAGGGCGACGATGAGCACCCAGAGCAGCATCGAGCCTTCGTGGTTCCCCCACACGCCGGTGATCTTGTAGAGCATCGGCTTGGCCGTATGGCTGTTGAGCCAGACAAGCCTGAGCGAGAAATCGGACGTCACAAACGCCCAGGTCAGCGCCGCAAAGGCAAACGCAGTGAGAAGGAACTGCGTTGTCGCCGCAGGTTCGGCCACGGCCATCCAGCCGGGCCAGCGTTTATGCGCGCCAATGAGCGGCACAACGGATTGCACGATGGCCACCATGAAGGCCAGGATGAGGGCGAAATGTCCGAGCTCTGTAATCATACGGACAATTATAAATCGCGGCAGCGGGGGGGCAATCCTTATCGGAGGTCAAGCTGGAACACTTTGTCGCGGGGGAGAGAAGCCCAGGACAGAATTTGAACCCTCCTTCGGGAGTATTTCGACCAAGAAGAAGACGCGGCTCAGCGGCTTCGGGCTTCGCGCCACTCCGCAAGGGCGGCATTCTCGCGCGCGGTGGCCTCGGTGAGCTGCAGGCTCAGCCCCGCATCGGTGCCGGTATCGGCCTTCCCCGGTTGCGCTTCTCCACCGCGCAGCGTGTCGATATTGCTGCGCACCGCGGGTGCCAATGCCATGGTGGCGGCAATCGATTGCTGGAACTGCTGGCCTTTGAATTGGTGCCGCGCGCCGAAATAGAAGCTCACAATCGCCCCCAACAGCCACCAGAGCGGCTCCGGCACAAGGGCGATGCCCTGCATCCGCTCGGCAAACCAGATCGGATTCACCATGGCAGCGACAAAGAGCCCGAGCGTGCCGATGGCCATGGCCGGGCGCGGGATACGGTTGATCCCGTCCATCACCCGATCGAAGAGGCCGCGATTGCTGGTGCTGAACTCCTTGGCGAACTGCGCCAGCACCTGCTCGGTCAGTTCCGCCTCGCGCGCCGCCCCGGCCTCGGTGTTTTCACGAAAGACCTGCGCGGTCTCTACGATGGCGTTGCGCCCATTGCCGAAGATGGTGCCGAAAACTGTATCGATCAGGCCCATTTTGAAATCCTTTGCTGAAACTGTGCCTCGCTCAGGTGATAGCGCGGCGAGATGAACGCCTCGGCCCGTCTGATCCAGCCGCCTTTGCGCCCGTCGCGGGTGCGGGCGTATTTGCGGCTCGCGGGCCGCGCATCGGCCAGCCGGAAGTAATAGTTGCGCCGGGCGATCCCGTAGGCATCGGCGATGTGATCGGGGGCGGCGTGGGCCGCGGCGGCGGCGGCCCCGGCGGTTTGCGGGCCGATGACCCCGTCCACGGTCACCTCCTGACCCATCTCGCCAAGAAGCCGCTGCAATATCTTCACCGCATTGGCGCCCGCGTTGACATACATGTCAAAGACGCTGGCCTGAAGCATTTCGGGCAACGTCCCGATGCGGGGCCGGTGAAAATAGTGCTGAATGAAAATCTCTTCGGCGTGCTCGCGGCTGAGCCTGCGCACATCCGCCACATCCACATCGCCGTCGCGATCGAGGTCCAGCCCCAGACGGCGCATGGTATGGATCGTCACGCCATATTTCGTAGCCCCGCCCGGATCGTCCGGATCGTTTACAAAGCCGCCCTCGCGGGCGACGATCTCTCTGGCAATTTCGGCAACGCTTTGCATCGGGCGACCCTCTCACTCTGGCCGCCAGACAGTCCTCCTGAGAGGTTAATAACTGGACTCCTGAGCGTCCTCACCCTTGTAGACGCCCTGCTCCTTGAGGGTTTCGACCACTTCCTTGGGCATGTAATCCTCGTCATGCTTGGCCAGAATCTCGGAGGCGATGAAAACCTCGCCATCAAAGGTGCCGGTGCCGACCATACCCTGATTTTCCTCGAAGAGATCAGGCAGCACCCCGACATAGACCACCGGTACCGAGGCGTTGGTGTCGGTCACGTTAAACCGCACCGCCTCGCCTTCGCCGCGCACCAGGCTACCCTCTTCGACCAGCCCGCCGATGCGGAAGACTTCGTTGGCGGCGGGCGGCTCTTCCATCACCTGCGTCGGCGAGCGGAAGAAATTGATCCCGTCGCGCATGGCATACCCGATCAGCGCGGTGGCCCCAATGAGGGCCACCGCGCAGATTGCAATCACCTGAATTCGGCGCTGTTTCTTGAGCGACTTCATCTCTCACCTCACGGAAATACGGGGGCCAGCATCAGCCCCTCGGTCTCGTCCAGACCTAACATCAGATTGGCGTTCTGCAAGGCCTGCCCGGACGACCCCTTGGTCAGGTTGTCCAGTGCCGCGATCACGATGGCCCGGCCCGGAATACGGTCCGCCGATACGCCGATATGGCAGAAATTCGAGCCCCGGATATGCCGTGTGCTGGGGGTCTCACCCATGGGCAGCAGCTCGATAAAGGGCTCTTGCGCATAGGCGTTGCTCAACGCGCCATAAATGGCCTCCGGATCACCCTTCACATAGCCCGTGGCCAGAATCCCGCGATTGGCCGGGATCAGATGCGGCGTGAACTGGATGCGCACCTCGCGGCCCGCAATCGCGCTGAACTCCTGGTCGAACTCGCCCAGATGCCGGTGCGTGCCGCCCACTGCATAGGCGTGATAGCCCTCGGACAGCTCAGCATGCAGCAGGTTCTCCTTCAGGCTGCGACCCGCGCCCGACACGCCACATTTCAGATCGAGGATGATATCGTCGAGGTCGATCACCCCCGCCTCGATCAGCGGGCGCAAGACATACTGCCCCGTCGCCGCGTTGCAGCCCGTGCCCGCCACCAGCCGCGCGCCCCGGATCGCCTCACGGTAAAACTCCGTCAGGCCATAGACCGCCTCGCCCTGCATATCGACGGCCGCATGCGGGTTGCCATACCATTTCTGATAGGCCTCCGGATCGCGCAGACGGAAATCGGCGCTTAGGTCCACAATCTTCAGATCGCGCGGCAAGGCCGAGATCACCTCCTGGCTGGTCTTGTGCGGCAAGGCACAGAAACACAGGTCGATCCCGGAAAAGTCGATCTCGTCGATGGTGACAAGATCCGGCAGATCCAGATGCCGCAGATGCGGAAAGGCCTGTGCCATGGGCTGCCCGGCCTTGGAATTGGCAGCAAGGGCTTTGATGGTCATGCCGGGATGGGTGGCGATAAGCCGGACAAGCTCGGCACCGGTATAGCCGGAGGCGCCAAGAATGGCGATGGAATGGGTCATGATCGGTCTCGTCAAAAGATGTTGGAACAGGGTCTAGGGGCAAATCAGGCGCGCTGCAATGCGACGCGTCGGCTCATCCGCCCTGACAGGCGGCCTCGCGAGGCGGGCACGCAAGGGCCCGAAGAGCGGATGCGTCAGGCCGCCTCGAAACTGATTTGTCGTCGCATGAATTGCGTGGCGCGGTCCGACACACGGCGCGGATCGCCCGTGGTGATATATTTCGCCTCTGTGCCCTGCCCCAACATGCCCGGATGCCGCGTGAGGTAATCGGCAAGGCTCTCGGCCACCAGGCTGGCCTGGGAAAACACCTTCACTCCTGCGCCAAGAGCGGCCTGAAACACTTCTTCCATCAGCGGGTAGTGGGTGCAGCCCAGCACCGCCGCCTGCGGCTCGGGCATCTTGCGCTTGAGCGCTTCCACATGGCTGCGCACCAGCGCCTCGGCGAGGATCATGTCCCCCTCCTCGATCGCATCCACCACGCCGCCGCAGGCCTGCGCCTCCACATCCACGCCGATCGCGCGAAACGCCAGTTCGCGCTGAAACGCCCGGCTCGACACCGTGGCAGGTGTGGCAAAGAGCGCCACATGCTTCACCGCCACTTCGCGCGGCGGAGAATTGTCGCCCCATTGCCGCTCGGTCAGCGCCTCGATCATCGGCACGAACACGCCCAGCACCCGCTTGTCCGTCGGCACGAAGCTTTCCTGCATCCGCCGCAGGGCTGCCGCCGAGGCGGTGTTGCAGGCCAGGATCACCAGGTCACAGCCCTCGTCCCAGAGCCGTTCGACCGCCGCACAGGTCAGCCGGAAAATGTCATCCGCGTCGCGCACCCCGTAAGGGGCATGGGCGCTGTCGGCCATATAGACAAACGGCACCTCCGGCAGGCGCGCCTGCACCGCCTCCAGCACCGTCAGCCCGCCAAGGCCGCTGTCAAAAATCCCCACTGCCATAATGCCCGCGCCTCACGCGTCAGTTGAATTCATAGCCGAGCGCATCCGCGTCAATCGGCGTCTGAGACAGCTCATACGTCTTGCGGCGCAGAAACTCCATAAGGGATTTCGAATCGCCGTTATGTCCGCGCAGCGCCTCCTGTCCGATGGGGGCGCCGATGGCCACGCGCACCGGGGCATCGACCCTGCGCCCGAATTCCTTGATCAACAGCCCGAGCCGCAGCGTGACATGCACATGGCTTGCCCACTGAAACAGCCGACTGCATTCGCCCTCGAAGAAAATCGGCACCACGGTTGCGCCCGACCGCTTCACCATGCGCGCGGTAAATCCGCGCCAGGCGGGATCCATCGGGCGGGCCATCGGCGTGGCCGCCGTGCTGACCGTCCCACCCGGAAAGATGCCAATCGCCCCACCCTGCGCCAGCGTGTCCAGGGCCGTTTTGCGGGTGGCCAGGTTCAGCGCCACCGCCGCTTTCGTTTCTTCGAAGCTGATCGGCAGGACCACGTCGTTCAGCGCCTCGGCCTGCTGAAATACGCTATTGGCCAGGATGCGGAATTCGCCGCGCGTCTCGCGCAGGATGTGGCCCATCATCAGACCGTCCAGAATGCCATACGGGTGATTGGCCACGAGGATCAGCGGGCCATCCTTCGGGATATTCGAGAGACTGCCGCGCGTCACCTCCAGGCTCAGCCCGTAGCGCGCCGCCATCACCTCCCAGAAATCGCGGCCCTCTGCCACCTCTCGCTCATAGCCTTCGGCGCGCCTGATCAGCCGCATCCGCCCCGAGAGCGTCTCCATCGTACGGATGACCGCCCGACCGCCCCGCGTCCGCGCGGAACTGGCATAGCTGATATCGCGCGCCACCTGTGCCTGCCGCATGAGATCCACCCTCGATTCGCCTTTTGCGGGTGTTCTGGCACAGATGTTGCGGAAAATCTGTAAAGCTTGCGTGACCGCTTCACTCTGCCGCTTGTGCCGGGGCCTGTCCGCCCGTGCGGATCGCCGCCAGAAGCTCCTCGCGCCGCTTCGCCGCCTTGGCCTCATGGGCCGATTTGACCGGCCCGAATCCCCTGATTTGCAGGGGCAATTCGGCAAGTGCCACGATCGGCTCCCGGGTGGCTTCGCTCAGTTTCGGCAGCACTTCCGCCATATCCGCCTCATATTGCCGGATCAGCGCGCGCTCCATCTTGCGTTCGGAGGTGTAGCCGAAGATATCCAGCGGCGTGCCGCGCAGGCGCTTCATCTTTGTCAGCATCCGCATCGGCCGCTCGATCCACGGCCCGAACCGGCGCTTTTTCGGCCGCCCGTCCGGCCCCTTGCCGCCCAGCAGAGGCGGCGCGAGGTGGAAGGACATCCGGAAATCGCCGTCAAACTCCGCGCGCGCCTTTTCGCGGCTGCTCAGCAAAAGCCGCGCCACCTCATATTCATCCTTATAGGCCAGGAGCTTGTGATACCCCTTCGCCACGGCCTCGCGCACGGCCTCATCGGCAATTCCGTCCACCAGTTTGCGATAGCGTCTGGCCAGACGTTTGCTTTGATAGGCGATCAGATGCGCCTCGCGAAAGGCGATGACCTCGCCCACCGTCTTGGGCAGGGTGACCACATTCGGCGTGATCAGCTTCGCCGCCTCCTCAGGATGTATCATCGCCCAGCGGCCGATCTCGAAAGCGCGCAGGTTGCGCGCCACCGCGGCACCATTCAGTTCGATCGCCTGCGCGATGGCCTCATGGCTGAGCGGCACCAGCCCCTTCTGCCAGGCCGCGCCAAAGATCATCATGTTGGAGAAAATGGAATCGCCAAGGGTCGCCTTGGCCAGCTTCATCGCATCGAACAGTTGCACATCGTCGCGCAGCCGTGCCTGCAATGCCAGTTCCAGCCGGTCAAAGGGCAATCTGAACTCTGCATCCCGGGTGAAATCGCCGGTGATCACCTGATGGGAATTGACCACGGCCCCCGTGCGCCCTGCGCGGGTCAGCCCCAGCGTCTTGGCCCCGGCGCTGACCACCAGATCGCCCCCGATCAGCGCATCGCACTCGCCCGTGGCCACGCGTATGGCGCTGATATCCTCGGGTCGCTCGGCCAGACGGCAATGGATATGCACCGCACCGCCCTTCTGCGCGAGGCCCGCCATCTCCATCATCCCGGCGCCTTTGCCATCAAGCTGTGCGGCCTGCGCCATCACCGCGCCGATGGTCACCACACCTGTGCCACCAACCCCGGTGATCACCACGTTATAGGTGCCGTCAATCGCGGGCAGCTTCGGCTCTGGCAGGTCCGGCAGGTCGATCTCGGTCGCCGCCTCTTTGCGGATCGTCGCCCCCTCCAGCGTGAGGAACGACGGGCAAAACCCTTTCAGACAAGAGAAATCCTTGTTGCAGCTTGACTGGTCTATCGCGCGTTTGCGGCCCAGCTCCGTCTCGACCGGCACAATGGACACGCAATTCGACTGGACCCCGCAATCGCCGCAGCCTTCGCAGACATCCGTGTTGATAAAGACGCGCTTGTCCGGGTCCGGGAACGTCCCGCGCTTGCGGCGGCGGCGCTTCTCGGCGGCGCAGGTCTGAATATAGACGATGGCCGACACACCTTCGATCTTCTCGAACCGTTCCTGCACCGCCATCAGATCGGATCGTTCAAACATTTCAACGCCCTGCGGGAAGGACTTCGTGTCGACATCTTCCTTTTCGTCATACACCACGGCGATATGCTTCACCCCCATCGCCTTCAGCTCGGCGGCAATGCGCGGCGCATCCAGCCCACCCTCATTGGCCTGCCCGCCGGTCATGGCCACGGCATCGTTATAGAGGATCTTGTAGGTCATCGTCGTGCCCGCCGCGAGGGCGGCACGAATGGCCTGCACGCCGGAATGGTTATAGGTCCCGTCACCGAGGTTCTGGAAGATATGCTTGCGGGTGGAAAACGGCGCCTCACCGATCCAGTTCGCCCCTTCGCCGCCCATATGGGTGAAGCCGGTCGTCTCCCGGTCCATCCACTGCACCATGTAGTGACAGCCGATCCCGGCATAGGCCCGCGCCCCCTCGGGCAGTTTGGTCGAACTGTTATGCGGACAGCCCGAGCAGAAATAGGGCAGCCGCGCCGCGATCTCCTCGGCATTGTCGGCTTTTGACGCGTCTTCAAGGGTTTGCAGGCCGGACTTCACGCGCTCCGTGCCGCGCCCTTCCTCGATCAGGATCTCGCCCAGCTTGCGTGCGATCCAGATCGGATCAAGCGCGCCGCGGGTCGGAAAAAGCTCATCGCGGTGCAGCGCGCCGGCGCCGCCCTTGTACCAGCCATAGACGCGGTACCGGTTGTCATCGAACAGGGCTTCCTTGATCTGGATCTCAATGAGCTTGCGCTTTTCTTCCACGACAACGATCAGCTCCAGCCCCTCGGCCCACTCGTGAAACCCTTTCATGTCCAGCGGAAAAACCTGCCCCACCTTGTAAGTGGTGATCCCCAGCCGCTCCGCCTCGGCCTCGTCTATGCCCAGAAGGCTCAGCGCATGCACCAGGTCGAGCCAGTTCTTGCCCGCCGAGACAAAGCCGATCTTGGCCCCCGGCTTGCCATGCACCCGCTTGTCGATCCGGTTGGCATGGGCAAAGGCTTCGGCGGCGAAACGTTTGTAGTCGATCACCCGCGCTTCCTGCGCATGGGGGGTGTCGCCCAGCCGGATATTCAGCCCGCCTTCGGGCATGTCGAACTCGGGCAGCACCACCTGCATCCGGTCCGGGCGGCCATCGACCACCGCCGTGGCCTCTACCGTGTCCTTCATCGTCTTGAGGCCGACCCAACAGCCCGAAAACCGGCTCAGCGCATAGCCGTATATGCCGTAATCGAGGATTTCCTGCACACCCGCGGGCGAAACGACGGGCATATAGGCATCCACCAGCGCCCATTCGGACTGGTGCAGCACGGTCGAGCTTTCGCCGGTATGGTCATCGCCCATCGCCATGAGCACGCCACCATGTTTCGACGTGCCCGCCATATTGGCATGCCGCATCACATCGCCCGAGCGGTCCACCCCCGGCCCCTTGCCATACCACAGGCCAAAGACGCCATCATACTTGCCCTCGCCGCGAAGCTCCGCCTGCTGGCTGCCCCAAAGGGCGGTGGCGGCCAGATCCTCGTTCAGACCTTCCTCAAAGCGCACATTCGCCTCTTTCAGGAACCGCTCGGCCCGGCGCATCTGCATATCCACGGCACCCAGGGGCGAGCCGCGATAACCGGTGCAATAGCCCGCCGTATTCAGCCCCGCCGCCTTGTCGCGCGCCGCCTGCATCAGCATCAGCCGCACAAGCGCCTGCGTCCCGTTCAGCAGGACAGGCGATTTTTCCAGATCGAAGCGGTCGTTGAGTGAAACCTTGGCCGTGCTCATGAGCGCCCTCCCCAGGCTTTAGTATAGCGCCTAATATAGGTCACATTTACTGACCTACCAAGAAAAATCTTGCCCAATCGCCGCTCTGCCGGGTGCAAGTCGGGGCGAGGTTTGCTATTCCAAAATCAATGCGGCCAGGGAACGAAAGTTATCAGATGGATTGGGACAAGCTCAGGATATTTCACGCGGTCGCCGATGCGGGCTCTCTCACCCATGCGGGCGATACGCTGCATTTGTCGCAATCGGCGGTCAGCCGCCAGATCAGGGCGCTCGAAGAGGCGCTCAACGCCACCCTCTTTCACCGCCATGCCCGCGGACTGATTCTCACCGAACAGGGCGAACTTCTGTTTGACGCCACCCGCGCGATGATGAAACGGCTGGACGCCGCCACCGCGCGCATCCGCGACAGCGAGGAAGAGGTGTTCGGCGAGTTGCGCGTGACCACCACCATCGGCTTCGGCACGCTCTGGCTGGCCCCGCGCCTGCCGCATCTCTACGAGAAATACCCCGACCTCAAGATCGACCTCATGCTCGAAGAGCGCGTGCTCGATCTGCCCATGCGTGAGGCCGACGTGGCCATCCGAATGAAAGAACCCAGCCAGGCCGACCTGATCCGCAAGCGGCTGATGACAATCCACATGCGGCTCTATGCAACGCATGCGTATCTTGCCAAGCGCGGCACGCCGCAAACGGTTGCCGATCTCTCCGAACACCGGCTGATCTGCCAGAATCCGCGCTCGGCCCAGGTCGGGGTCGGCGCCACGATGGTCAATGAGCTTCTGGCCAATGACGTCCCGCCGCTTCTGACGGTCAACAACTACTATGGCGTGCTTCAGGGCGTGCTCAACAATCTTGGCATCGGGGTGCTGCCCGACTACGTGATCCGCGATTTCCCCGACCTCGTGCAGGTATTGCCGGAGGTGGAATCAGGCGAGGTGCCCGTGTTCCTCGCTTATCCAGAGGAATTGCGCCACTCCAAGCGCATCGCCGCCTTCCGCGATTTCGTCCAGGACGAGATCATTTCCTACCGGAAAAAGCAGCGAAAACTGGAAGGCAACCAGGCTCAGGACTGAGCCATGCAACAGGCGCATAGCGGCCATGCTGCACCTGCGGCATTCTGGCTATTGATCGGTTGGTCAAACCCGCCTAAATCCACTCGTGACGATGACGGCGCGAGCTGGTCATCATCATACCTCCCTGTTGGACTACGGCCGAGCTTAGCGCTCGGCCTTTTTTTTGGTCTGCGGGCTTGATACACCGCAATCATGACATCTGTATTGCGCCCGGCCCGGTCTGATGAGCTTGAAACCCTGAGCGCGCTTTGTCTGCGATCCAAGGCCTATTGGGGGTATGACGCGGCTTTCATGACCGCCTGCCGCGAAGAGCTGACCTTGCGCGACACGAAGGGCGTGATCGTGATCGAGGGCGACATCGAGGGCGGCACGGGCCCCCTCGGACTTGCACAGGTGCTGGTGACTGATGACATCGCCGATCTGGAACTGCTCTATGTGCATCCTGACGCGATCGGTCAGGGACTTGGTCGGCGCCTGTTTGACTGGTGCATGGCCGAGGCCAGGGCACAGGGCGCCACAAAACTTCATATCGAAGCCGACCCGCATGCCGCCGCCTTCTACGAGGCGATGGGCGCTGTCGAGGTCGGCCGCGCGCCATCCGGCTCCATCCCCGGCCGTTTCCTGCCCAGGCTCATCCGCCCGCTGTAGGGTGCGTGTTCACACGCACCTTGCACGGCCCCTCAACGCCCTCACAGCACAGGCAGTTCCGCGCCTGAAAACGGCGAGATCGCCCTTGGCGCGCCCTCGGTGATCACGATGTTTTCCTCATGCACCATGATCTTGCCCGGAACCACTTCAGTGCCCGGCTCCAGCGTGATCACCATGCCGGGGCGCAGCACCGTCTCATCCCGCGGCGTCAACGACAGCCCTTCGGTCAGTTGCATCCCCAGCGCATGGCCCAGCCGCCCGGCCTCCTCGCCGCCGCCCACAATATCGGCCATCGCCTTCCACAGATCACAGGCCCGCGCTCCGGGCCGGGCAATCCGGAATGCCGCGTCGGTGGCCTCGATCAGCCGCGCATGCGCCGCCTTCGCCGCGTCCGAGGCGCGCGTGATTGCAAAGTTGCGGTCGTAATCGTTGAAATACCCGTCCCAGATCGCGCCCGTGTCCACCATCATCACGTCGCCCGCCTCCAGCGGCGCATCCTTGGCGAGCGAGATCACATCGCCATAGCCATCCTGTTCGGCCCCGCCGGACATATATGGCACCCAGTCGGCCCCCTCCTCCAGCAAGAGCCGCTGAAAATCGCGGAACACCTGGGACAGAGCGACACCCTCGCCCGCGATCTCGCCCATGCGCGCAAAGGCCCGGCCCGCGATGGCGCAGGTATGGGTGATCTTTTCGATCTCCGCCTCGGATTTGATCGCCCGCAGGTCGGCCACGATCCCGGCATCATCCGTTATCTTGATCCCACTCATCGCCTTTACGCGTTCGAAATCGGCAAGCGGCATGCGCAGATGCGTCTCATATCCCGACGGCACCCCCACCGGCCCGCCCACATCCGTCAGCGTCTCGGCCAGAAGGCTCACCCCGTCATCGGCCAGGTTGGGCGCGGACCAGGTGCGGATATCCTCCACCCAGGTGGTGCCCATCAGGTAGGCCCCGATCGACGGGATCACCGCGATCGGCTTGCCCTCTGCAGGCACGATCAGGTGCCAGGGGCGGCTCGGGCTTTCCCAGAACCGCGTCAGAAACCCGGTGAAATAGCGCACATCCACCTCGGTTGTGAGCCACAGCGCGCCCAGGCCTTCCTCGGCCATGCGTGCCTGTGCGGCTCTTGTGCGGGCCCGGAACTCCGCCTCGGGAAAGCCGCGCATCATGCGTCCGCGCCTTCGCTGAGAATGCACAGCACGCGGGCGTCGGGATCGATCTTGATGATCCTGTGCGCCGCCAGCCCCGCGCCGCCGGATTCCGACGTCGCAAGCCCGCGCTCTGCCAGCAAGGGCAGCACCTCCGACGCCTCCGCCTCCGTGATCGTCACGAAGGCATCGGCATCCTGCGCCAGCCCCTTCAGAGCGATCAGCGACGGCTCCTTGCAATCTAGCCGCCCCATATTCGACACCGGCCCTTCCGTGACCACCGCCTTGCCCGCTTCAATGCTCGCCTGCAGCGCCGGGGCGGCCTCGGGTTCCACCACGATGATCTGCGGCGCGTCGCCCCAGACCTTCCGGAAATAGGCCGCGCAGGCCCCGGCCAGCCCGCCCACACCGGCCTGAAGATAGATATGCGTGGGCGGCTCGGGCATCTGCTCCGCCGCCTCTGCCGCCATGGCGAGATAGCCCTCCATCAGCCGGTGCGGCAGTTCGAAATAGCCGGGCCAGGAACTGTCTGATAACAGCGTCCAGCCATTGTCCACCGCCGCCTTTGCCGCCGCCGCCATGCTGGCCTCGTACTCGGCCCCCTCGCGCACGACCTCGGCGCCCTTCTCGCGCAGCCGCCGGGCAAAATCCTCCGGCACCGTCTCGGCCAGATAGACCACCGCCCGTGCGCCGAACACCCGTGCGCCCGCCGCCACCGACATGCCGTGATTGCCCGCACTCGCGGTCACATATGTCCGCCCCGAAAGCGCGGTCGCCAGGTCCCCGGCGCCTGTCTCCACCGCCTGATGGGCGATCACATAGGCCGCCCCCAGCGCCTTGAAACTGCCCAGCCCCATGCGCCCGCGTTCGTCCTTCACCCAGGTCCGTGCGCCAAACCCTTCGGCTTCCACCAGCGGCGTCGGCCCTGCCGCCGGGCATTGCCCCAGAAGGCGGCGCGGCGCGTCCGCATCCACACTCGGCCCCGGCACCCCGTCAAAAGACGGATCGGTCAGACCGGCCCCGCGCCATGGATTGGATAAGATATGCATGCGCCCCTCCCTGATGTCTGGTGCGACCCAATGCCTTTCACCTCTGCGGGTCAAGAGGGAAATCCCCCGCCCCCGCTTTCAGCGTTCCAAAAATACTCCCGCCGGAGGCGTTCCTCCCCCTTCCACAAGGCCAGACAATCGCCTAAAGAGCACCCACGCACGCCACGAGGGGAGCAGCCAGATGCAGGAACCGGCCATCACGCCCGAATTGATCGACGCGCATGGGCTCAAGCCCGACGAATACGAGCGCATTCTCGAGATCATCGGACGCGAGCCGACATTCACCGAGCTCGGCATCTTTTCGGCCATGTGGAACGAGCATTGCTCCTACAAATCCTCCAAGAAATGGCTGCGCACCCTGCCCACCGACGGCCCGCAAGTGATCTGCGGCCCCGGCGAGAATGCCGGCGTGGTGGATATCGGCGACGGGCAGGCCGTGATCTTCAAGATGGAGAGCCACAACCACCCTTCCTATATCGAGCCCTATCAGGGGGCGGCCACCGGCGTGGGCGGCATCCTGCGTGACGTCTTCACCATGGGCGCGCGGCCCATCGCCTCGATGAACTCGCTCAGCTTCGGTGAACCCGGCCACCACAAGACCCGCCAGCTTGTGCATGGCGTGGTCGAGGGCATCGGCGGCTATGGCAACAGCTTCGGCGTGCCCTGCGCGGGCGGTGAGGTCCGGTTTGACCCCGCCTATAACGGCAACTGCCTGGTGAACGCCTTTGCCGCCGGTCTCGCCGACAGTGACAAGATCTTCTACTCCGCCGCGTCCGGCGTGGGCATGCCGGTCGTCTATCTCGGGGCCAAGACGGGCCGCGACGGCGTTGGCGGGGCCACTATGGCCTCGGCCGAATTCGATGAAAGCATCGAGGAAAAACGCCCCACCGTGCAGGTCGGCGACCCCTTTACCGAAAAGCGCCTGATGGAGGCCACGCTGGAGCTGATGCAGACCGGCGCCGTGATCTCGATCCAGGACATGGGGGCGGCTGGCCTCACCTGCTCCGCCGTGGAGATGGGCGACAAGGGCGGCCTGGGCGTGAAGCTTCAGCTTGACGACGTGCCCCAGCGCGAAGAGGGCATGACCGCCTATGAAATGATGCTCTCCGAAAGCCAGGAACGCATGCTCATGGTGCTCAAGCCCGAGCTTGAGGCCGAAGCCCGCGCCGTGTTTGAAAAATGGGATCTCGATTTCGCCATCGTGGGCGAGACGATCGCTGAAGACCGCTTCCTGATCCTGCATGGTAACGAGGTCAAGGCCGACCTGCCGCTCGCCACGCTCTCGGGCAGCGCCCCCGAATATGACCGCCCCTGGAACGAGCCCGTGCCCGCGGCCCCGCTCGACCCGTCAAGCGTGCCTGCCGTGGACCCGATCGAGGGGCTGCGCGCGCTTATCGGCTCGGCCAATTATTCTTCCCGCCAATGGGTCTGGGAACAGTACGACACGATGGTCATGGCCGACAGCGCCCGCACGCCGGGGCAAGGTGCCGGGCTGATCCGCGTGCATGGCACGGACAAGCTCTTGGCCTTCACCTCGGACGTGACCCCGCGCTACGTCAAGGCCAACCCGGTCGAGGGTGGCAAACAGGCCGTGGCCGAGGCCTATCGCAACCTCAGTGCCCTCGGGGCCAAGCCGCTGGCCACCACCGACAACCTCAATTTCGGCAATCCCGAGAAGCCCGAGATCATGGGTCAGTTCGTCGGCGCGATCAAAGGCATCGGTGCTGCTGTGGCGGCCCTCGACATGCCCATCGTGTCGGGCAATGTCTCGCTCTATAACGAAACCGACGGGGCGGCGATCCTGCCCACGCCCACCATCGGCGCGGTGGGGCTTGTGGCCCATGCCGATCAGGCGATCACCGGCCAGGCCCGCGACGGGCATGTGGCGTTGCTGGTGGGGGAAACGGCGGGCCATCTGGGCCAGTCTGCCCTTCTGGCCGAGCATCTGGGTCGTAACGAAGGCGACGCGCCGCCGGTCGACCTGGAGGCCGAGAAGCGCCACGGCGAATTTATCCGCACCAATCACGCGCTCATCCGCGCCTGTACCGATCTCTCCGATGGCGGTCTGGCGCTGGCGGCGTTCGAGATGGCCGAGGCCGCAGGCGTCGGTGTCGAGCTCGACACAGCCGACACCGCCGAGCTTTTCGGCGAAGATCAGGGACGTTACCTCATCGCCTGCAACATGGATGCCGCCGAAGCGCTCATGGTCGCCGCAGGTCAGGCCGGTGTACCGATCCAGAGCGTCGGGCGCTTCACCGGCGACACGGTCGGCTTCGGCGGGCAATCCGCCCATCTGTCCGAGCTTTCCGCGCTCTTCCGCGGTCGGTTTGCCGAGATTTTCGACAGCTGAGTATCAGCGCCGCACGGCCTTTCCGGCCTGACCGCAGCCGGGTCGGACCGGAAAATGGACGATGCCAATTGCGCACATCTTGCACCAATGGCCCGTGCGGTCTACATCACAGGGCAAGACCCTTGAAGAGAGAGCTGCCATGCCCATGCACGCCCAGGAAATCGAAGACCTGATCCGCGCCGCCCTGCCCGATGCCAAGATCACCGTGGAAGGCGACGATGGTGTGCATTTCTCTGCCGAGGTGATCGACGAGAGCTTTCGCGGCATGAACCGGGTGCAGCAGCAGCGCGCCGTCTATGCCGCCCTGAAGGGAAAGATGGACGGCCCCAATGGCGATTTGCACGCCCTGGCGCTGACCACCAAGGCCCCCGACTGACCCCCGACGCGCGAATACGTAAGGACCAATATCATGACCGACGCCAAGACCCAGATCGAAGAAACCGTCAAAGCCAACGATGTGGTGCTTTACATGAAAGGCACCAAATCCATGCCGCAATGCGGGTTTTCCTCCCGCGTGGCGGGCGTGCTCAACTTCATGGGTGTGGACTATGCCGATGTGAACGTGCTGACCGATGACGCGATCCGTCAGGGCATCAAGGACTATTCCGACTGGCCCACCATCCCCCAGCTTTACGTCAAGGGTGAGTTTGTCGGTGGCTGCGATATCATCACCGAGATGACCCTCTCCGGGGAGCTGGACACCCTCTTTGACGAAAACGGCGTCGCCTATGACAAGGACGCCGCTGACAAGATCCGCGAAGCCAACGCCTGATCCTTGTCCCTGCGCCCCCTCACACGGGGGCGCAGCGGACCTCGAACCGGTCCGCCACCCGCTCTAGCACGCCGCGACAATGTGCGATATCCGCCTGGGCGGTGGATTTCATCCGGATCAGCCCGGCAATCCGCCGCGGCAGCGGATACCAGCGGTCAAAGTCCAGCGCACAGCGATCCAGCAGCATCATCGGCAATATCTGCACCGCGATCACCTGATTCATATAGGCCTGCGCCGACGATGCGCCGACCCATGCATTCCTGTTCCGCCGAAACAGCTCTTCCAGATCAAGGGTGTAAAACCCCGCATTGGCAAGTTGCCCGCGATAGAGCAGATGAGTTGCAAAAAATCCCGCCACGCTGGTCAGAAAATGAAACCCGTCCCGCGCATTGATGCTCATCACCGTGCCCTGCGGTGACAGAAACGGGTGCACATGGGCCTTCTCGGGCGACCGAAAGAAAGAGCCCGTGCAATTCACAAAGATACTGCCCGCAGGCACATCCACCCTCTGCCCGCCGCGCAGCCGCATCACCGGCGCCTCAGCAGGCCCCTCGACATCCTCAAGATAGCCGTCATGGCGCTGCGCCAGCCCCGCCTCTATCCGCGCGCGCTCCTCCTCGGATTGCAGGCCGTAGAGGAACACGCCGTTGGCGCTGTCGGGATCGCTCGAATGCTGGCGGCGGAAATGGTCGATCAGATGGTCCTCGTTCAGCCCGTCGAAAGTCAGCGCCAGATCGCGGAACAGACGCGAAATCAGCATTCCCGAGGTCCAGCGCTTCAACCCATTCGGCAAATACTTGGTCCGGTTGAGAAAATTCGTCCCGCGCCCGTTGATCAGCGTCACCTCCCGCTCGGGGTTTTCCGCCAGCGTGGCAAGGATCGTGTCCATCCCCGTCTTGCCGCCGCCGACCACGTAAACCGGGCGGCCGGGATGTGCCGCCAGCGTCTCAAGCAGATCCTGCGGCAGGATCGAGATCACATGTCCGTTGGAAAAGACAAGCGGTTCGGCAAGGCGGTAATCGAGGCCCGGCGCATGAATGGCACGCGTGGCCTGAACCGTCACGCTCTCCTCTGCGTCGCCATTGGCATGAAACGTCACCGCCGCGCGATACCCGTCCTCGGCGCGCATATCCTCACACCCCGTCACCGTATGGCCGAACCGCAGGTCAAGCTGTACCCTGTCGGCAATCGGGGCCAGAGCGCTGGCCAGGTGGTCGCGCACCTCGTCGCGTTTTGCCAGGTAGGACGGGGGCTTGTTCCATCCCCATTTCAGGTCGCCCACGGTGAACATGGGATGTGGCTGGTGCAGCCGCACGTAATCATAGGCGACATTCCACATGCCACCCGCCATGTCCTTCTGATCTATCAAAAGCACCCGTGCGCCCTTGGGCAGATACTCTGTCGCGGCATAAAGCGCGTTCAGCCCCGCCACGCCCGCCCCCACGACAACAAGATCGTAGAGATCGGCCAATTGTGCGGTTTCAGATGAATGCTTTGTATCAAAATGATCAAACACGCGCCTTGCCCCCCTCAAGTCACGGAATACGCAACGATAACATGATTTATGCCTGCCGGGGCAAGCCCTTTGTCTTTACTCGGCAAGGCCCGCCGACGGGCAAGACTGCGGTCAGCGCTGTCGGCCCCGACTTTGCTGGACAATGGCGGTCAAGGACATGGGCCAGACCTGTGTGCGGCTGGCTCGTGCCGCTCATTCGCCCACGGGTCTGAGCACGGTCACCCCGACCGCCGCCGCCCGCGCCAGATCCCGGTCGAGCGACATCGGAATGTATTCCCCGCGCCGCCAGAGCTGCGCCATGTCATCGTAATGACGGCTCAGGAAATGCCCCGATTGCCCGGTCGAGATGACAAAGACCGAACTGTCCGGATCAGCAAAATCATAGACCCCGCGATAGCCTGCGCCATGGACGTTCTCGAACGGGTTCGGCCCCTGCCCGCCCCTCGTGCGCCCGCGCAGCAGCGTGTTGTCGCCTCCGCTCGTGCTCTGCCGGATATTCACGAAATACCGTAGCACCGGCACTTCGCCCAGGACCTGATGATCATGCGTCGCCTGATGCGCATCGCCCCAGCGCAGGCTTTCCAAGGCTGTGCCATAGCGTTCCTCGATCCAGACCAACGCATCGTCCAGCGCCAGCCGCGCAATATCGACACAACTCTCGACCGGCGAGGATTGCCTGATGTCGCACCAGGCCGACGCTCCATCGACATCGCGGAACACCCTCTCGATGAACAGAGGATTCACATGATCGAACTCATTCGCCAGCGGGCCGATATCGTCGCGGATCAGACGATCCTGCAACGCCCTGAGCCAGGCGGCATAGATCAGCGGCTCGGGCAGATGCTCGTTCATCTCGCCGTTCCACTCCGAAAGCAGCACCAGCGCCCGCTGCCGCAGCCTCTCGGGCGTGCCATCGGGGGCCGCCTCCCCGGTGAACCACAGCTCGGCCCCGATCAGCGGCAAAAGCGACCGCGCCGTGAAGCTGACCGTGTCAAGCTGCGCCTCGATGAAGCTGTCGCGCGTATGCACCTGTCGGATCTGCATCAGCCGCCGCCAGCGATTCACCCGCTGGGTGTCACCCCAGACATGGCTCACATGCAGCGGAAAGGGCCGGTCCACGGTCTTGTTATTGGTGTTGCCCAGCAAACCGCCCACGGGCGCCACGAATTCCGGGTTCGCCGAATAGGCCAAAAGGCCCTGCCAGCGGTTTTCCTCGCGCCAGCCCAGGCTGGGCATCCGCCCTTCGGTCTGGTGGCGGGCATCGCGGCGCGGCATCGCCCCGATCAGCTTCATCGCGATCGTGTCCTGATCCACCACCGTCAGGTTCTGCGAAGGCGCGATGTATTGCTCGGCACTGGCCAGCGCCTCCGCCACGCTGTCGGCATACATCAGCCCGATCGCCGCGGACATGGTCGTGTCCTCCGGGTTCAGCGCTGTCCAGTTCAGTGCCGCCACATGGCCTGCCGGGGTCACCTCGGCCAGATCATAGTGCGAGCCCGGCAGGATCGGACCGTTGTCGGACCACCGCAGCGTCAGCGTGACCGGGTTCTGGTCCTTGATCTCGATGATCGACTTGCGCGTGACAAAAGGTTTGAAGCCGTCCGGCGTGCGGTATTCTTCGGGGTTGGCCGCGTTCAGCTCTTCCATGAACACGTCCTGGTCGTCCAGATAGGACGAGGTGATCCCCCAGCCAAGTTTCGCACTGCGCCCGACCATCACCGCGGGCACGCCGGGGATCGTGCCCCCGATGATCCCGCCGCTCTGCAATTCCATACGCGCCAGATACCAGATTGCCGGGGCCGAAAACCCGAGATGGGGATCATTGGCCAGCAGCGTGCCACCCGAGGCCGACCGTTTGGGCGCCGCCGCCCAGGCGTTGGACGCCCCCGCGAAGGCGCGTCGCTTGAACGGCGACAATGGCTCGCCCGACGGCTCTGCGCTTGCCACCTGACGACCCATCGGCGCGTCCATGAGGCTGGCGTAATCCGACAGCGCCGCGATGCCGCTGCCCGGCGCATCGGGCAGGATATCGGCCAACCGGGCCGGATCGGGCACCGCCAGCGATGTGCGCGCGCGCAAAACCTCGTGCTCAAGATGCCCCGAGAGTTGCACCGCCATCAGCTTGATGATCGCAATCGAATCCGCGGGTTGCCAGGGCGCGATCGGCGTGTTGAACAGAAACATCTCGGGTGCGCCACGCCCGAGGGCCTCGTCGTTGATCTCCTTGAGCCGCGCGTTGATACCCGCCGCATAGGCCTCGAGCGCCGCCATCGTGCGTGCGTCCTGCACCGCCACCGACTGCCGCGCCAGCCCGTACATATCCAGCCGCCGCAGCACCTTGTCGATCTCGATCGTGCGGGCGCCGAACACCTCCGACAGCCGCCCCTGCACCGTGCGGCGCAGCATCACCATCTGCCACAGCCGGTCCTGCGCATGCACATAGCCCAGGCCGAAAAAGACATCCTCATCCGCCTGCCCGAAGATATGCGGCACGTTGGAATTGTTGCGGATAATCTCCACCTGCGCCGAGATGCCCTCAACCGCCAGCGTCTTGGAATAGTCCGGCAACGAGCGCGAAAGCAGGAAATAGACCGCGCACACGGCCGCAACCGCCAGCAGGATCAACCCGCCAGTCGCCCGTATCAGCCATCTGAACAGCCCCGCCATCCGCGTCCGGCGTCCCTTTTCCCTTGCATCCTGTCGTGTCGATAGTCAGAAAACCGGAGCGAGACAATGGCAAGGAGACGGCACAATGGCAAAACTGGCATTTCTGGGCTTGGGCGTGATGGGCTACCCCATGGCGGGGCACCTTCAGGCCGCGGGGCATGAGGTCTGTGTCTATAACCGCACCGCCGCCAAAGCCGAGGCCTGGGTGGCTGAACACGGCGGCCGCCACGCCCTCACCCCGCGCGAGGCCGCCGAGGGCGCGGATTTCGTCATGGCCTGTGTCGGCAATGACGATGACCTGCGCTCGGTCTGCCTTGGCGATGACGGCGCCTTCGCCGGCATGGCGGCAGGGGCGATCTTCGTCGATCACACAACCGTATCCGAAAAGGTCACGCGCGAGCTTTACGCCGCCTCCAAATCGGCCGGTCTGAACTTTGTCGATGCGCCGATTTCCGGTGGCCAGGCCGGCGCGGAAAACGGCCAGCTCGGAATCATGTGCGGCGGTGACGAAGACGCCTACGCCGCCGCCGAGCCGATCATGAACATCTATGCCAAGATGTGCCGCCGCATCGGCGAAAGCGGCGCGGGCCAGCTGACCAAGATGTGCAACCAGATCGCTATCGCCGGGCTGGTCCAGGGCCTGTCAGAGGCGCTGCACTTCGCCGAGAAAGCCGGGCTCGACGGGCGCGACGTGGTGTCGGTGATCAGCCAGGGCGCGGCCGGCAGCTGGCAGATGTCGAACCGCTATGAGACCATGCTCGACGACCATTTCGACTATGGCTTTGCGGTGGACTGGATGCGCAAGGATCTGGGCATCTGCCTGTCCACGGCAAATGAGAACGGCGCCTCCCTGCCCGTCACGGCCCTGGTCGATCAGTTCTACAAGGACGTGCAGAAAATGGGCGGCGGTCGCTGGGACACCTCGAGCCTCTTCAAACGCCTGCGCAAACTCGACACCGCCTGAGCCTGCTCCTTCGATCGGAGTTGAGTATTTGAAGAACAATGAAAGCCCAGGCGCGCCCTGCCATTCATTGTTCCGAAAATACTCCCGCCGGAGGCGCTCCCCGGAATACCAAGGCGCGCGGCCCGATCAGGAGCCGCGCGCTTTTGTCTTTTTGACCTGAGTTCGCTCAGGCGGCGGCCACCGCCCGGCGGGTCATCACGCCCACCAGATGCGCGCGGTATTCGGATGAGCCGTGCAGGTCCGAGATCATCCCATCCGCGCCCGGGCTCATACCCTCCAGCGCCGACGCGGAAAAATCACCGTTCAGCGCCGCTTCGGCCTCGGCCCAGCGGAACACGCCCTCTTCCGACGCCCCGGTCACCGCCACGCGCACACCATCGGCGGTTTTGGCGACAAAGACCCCCACCAGCGCAAAGCGCGAGGCGGGTTGCTCGAACTTCATGTAGGCGGCCCGTTCCGGTACGGGGAATTTCACCTCGGTGATGATCTCGCCCTCGTCGAGCGCCGTGGTGAACATGCCCTGGAAATAGTCATCCGCCGCGATCTCGCGCGTGTTGGTGACCACTGTCGCCCCCGCGCCCAGAACGGCGGCGGGGTAGCAGGCCGACGGGTCGTTATTGGCCAGGCTTCCGCCGATCGTCCCGCGGTTGCGCACCGCCGGATCGCCGATATTGCCCGCAAGCCCCGCCAGCGCCGGGAAAGCCCCGGCGCCTGCGGCCACCTCGGCATGGGTTGTCGCCCCGCCGATACAGATCCGGCCCGCATCGTCCTGACAGATGCCGCGAATCTCGTCGATGCCGCCCAGACTCACCAGCCGCTCGGGGCTGGCCAGGCGCTGTTTCAGCGTCGGGATCAGGGTTTGTCCCCCACCCAGAGGCTGGCTTTCCACACTATCGCTCAGAAGCTTGACCGCATCGGCCACGGTGCTCGGGCGTTCGATATCAAATGCATACATCGTTTCTCTCCTTACCCTTGCCCCGAATTTTGCATGGCTTTCCAGACATTATGCGGCGTCACCGGCATATCGACGTGATCCACGGCAAAGCCACCCGACTTCAGCGCATCCACCACCGCGTTGACCACCGTGGGCGTCGAGCCGATGGCCCCCGCCTCACCACAGCCTTTCACCCCCAGGGGGTTGTGCGTACAGGGCGTGCCGTTGGAATGGTCGATCGAGAAGAACGGCACATCGTCGGCGCGCGGCATGGCGTAATCCATGTAGGATGCCGATAGAAGCTGACCGTTCTTGTCATAAACGCAGTTTTCCAAAAGCGCCTGCCCGATGCCTTGCGTAAGGCCCCCATGCACCTGCCCGTCCACGATCATCGGGTTGATCACATTGCCGAAATCATCGGCAGTGGTGAAGCGCTCGATCGTGACCTTGCCGGTGTCGGGGTCCACTTCGACCTCGCAGGCATAGGCGCCCGCGGGATAGGTGAAGTTGTTGGGGTCGTAGAAGGCGGTTTCCTCCAGCCCCGGCTCGACCTCTTCCAGCGGGTAGTTATGCGGCACATAGGCGGCCAGGGTCACATCGCCCCAGGCGACCGACTTGTCGGTGCCCGCGACAGAGAACTGCCCGTCCTTCAGCTCGATATCGGCCTCCGAGGCCTCCATCAGGTGCGCGGCGATCTTCTTGGCCTTGGCGATGATCTTCTCGGTGGCGCGCACCATGGCCGATCCGCCCACCGCGATGGAGCGCGAGCCATAGGTGCCCATGCCCATCGGTGTGTTGGCCGTGTCGCCATGTTCGATCTCGATCATGGACGGGTCGATCCCCAGCATATCGGCCACCACCTGCGGGAACACGGTTTCGTGCCCCTGCCCGTGGCTGTGACTGCCGGTCATGACGGTGATGCCGCCCGTGGCGTTGACCCGCACCGTGGCGCTTTCATAAAGCCCCGCGCGCGCACCAAGCTGACCCACCAGGTTCGACGGCGCGATGCCGCAGGCCTCGATGAAACAGTTGATGCCAAGGCCCCGCAGCTTGCCCTTGGCGCGGCTGGCCTCACGGCGTGCCTCGAAGCCGGGGAAATCGGCGCGGCTCTCCAGCTTGTCCATCAGCCGGTGGAAATCGCCCGAATCGTATTCCACGGCCACCGGGGTGGCATAGGGGAACTCGGTCACGAAATTCTGACGGCGCAGCGCAATCGGATCGACGCCCAGCTCACGCGCGGCCTTGTCGATCACGCGCTCCAGCTGATAGGTCGCCTCGGGCCGCCCGGCCCCGCGATAGGCATCGACCGGCACCGTGTTGGTAAAGACCGCCTTCACGTTCACATAGATGAGCGGGGTCTTATAGTTGCCAGCCATCAATGTACCGTGCAGCCAGGTCGGGATCGACGGCGCGAAGGTGCTCAGATAGGCACCCATATTCGCGTAAGTATCGGTGCGGATCGCGGTGAAGTTGTTCTCCGCGTCCAGCGCCAGCTCGATCTTGGTCACATGGTCGCGCGCCTGCGCGTCCGTGAGGAACGCCTCCGAGCGCGAGCAGGTCCATTTCACCGGGCGGTTCAGATCCTTCGCCGCATAGGTACAGAAGGCTTCCTCGGCATAGTGATAGATTTTCGAGCCGAACCCGCCGCCCACATCCGGGGCCACCACGCGAAGCTTGTGCTCGGGGATACCCAGCACGAAGGCGCCCATCAGCAGCCGGATCACATGCGGGTTCTGCGAAGTGGTGTAGAGCGTGCTGTCACCGCTGGCCCGGTTATAGTCGCCGATGGCCACGCGCGGCTCCATCGGGTTGGGCACCAGCCGGTTGTTGATCAGCTCGACACTGGTCACATGGGCGGCATTGCGGAATGCTTCGTCCACGGCCTCCTTGTTTTCCTCGACAAACCCCCAGTCAAAGCACAGGTTGTCCGCCAGGTCGTCATGCACCAGCGTCGCGCCGGGCTCCAGCGCGGCTTTCATGTCCACCACCGCGGGCAGTTCCTCGATGTCGAGGTCGATGGCCTCGGCGGCATCGCGCGCCTGTTCGCGGCTCTCGGCGACAATGGCACAGATCGGATCGCCCACATGGCGCACCTTGTCCTCTGCCAGGATCGGGTGGCGCGGTTCTTTCATGGGCTCACCGAAGCGGTCGGTCACCTGCCATCCGCAGGGGATCGACCCCGCGTCGCGGAAATTGTCGCCGGTGTAGATCTTCAGCACCCCCGGCATCGCCTCGGCGGCGGAGGTGTCGATCGAATTGATCCGCCCATGGGCCACATCCGAGCGCAGGAAATGCACATAGGCCTGTCCACGCATGTTGATGTCGTCGGTATAGTTCCCGGTCCCGGTCAGAAACCGGATATCCTCGCGCCGTTTCGGGCTGGCGCCGATGCCTCCATCTGCTGGCATGTTCTTCTCCCTAAAATCCGTTGCCGGTGCCGCTCATCCGGCTCTTTCGTGCCGGCCTCGCGAGGCGCGCACGCAAGAGCGCGACGAGCAGCGCCGCTCATTTATTCCGCTGCAATCGCGCTCACGTCCTGACCGCTTGCCGCCAGGATCGCCTTGACGATGTTGTGATAGCCGGTGCAGCGGCAGATATTGCCTTCGAGATAATCGCGCACCTCCGCCTCGGTGGGCTTCGGGTTTTCGCTCAGCAAGGCCGCCGCCGACATCACCATGCCCGGTGTGCAAAAGCCGCATTGCAGCCCGTGATGATCCTGGAACGCCTGCTGAATCGCCCCCAGCGACCCATCCGGACTGGCCATGCCCTCGATCGTGGTCACCTCGGCGCCCTCGGCCTCGGCGGCGAACATCGTGCAGGACTTCACCGCCTTGCCGTTCACATGCACCACACAAGCCCCGCACTGGCTGGTGTCACAGCCGACATGCGTGCCGGTCAGTTCCAGGGTCTCTCTCAAGAAATCGCTGAGCAGCGTGCGGCCTTCAATCTGGCCAGACGCGGCTTTGCCGTTCACGGTCATGCTGACCTGTGCCATCGGCTCCTCCCATTTATTTTTTCTATTCGCAGAGTTAAGCACGCCAACCGCGTGTTGAGAAGCCGGTTTTTTCCGCTTGATCGGAAATCAGCCAAAGGGTCCCTGCAATTTCCGGTGCACGGGCGTCAACTCGGCGTCCCGGGCTCCGATCCGGCGGCAAAGACCCCGTGCCGCCCGCGTCAGATCTCTCTTACAAGCGCATCGAATGGCAGTCGCAGGCGCTTGCCATAAAGCCCCTCCGGCATGCCCCGGCCCGCCGCGATGACCATCGTGACCTCGGCCGATGCAGGCAGGCCCAGAACCTGCCCGATCCCCTTGCTGTCGATCCCGGTCATCGGACAGCTGTCATAGCCATGCGCCGCGAGCGACAGCATCAGCGTCTGCGCGGCAAGCGTCGACTGGATATGCCCGTAAATCCGGTGATCCGCCCGGCTCACCGGCCCCCGCACGGTCGCCCCGCGCAACCCCCTGAGCCAGAACGCCACCCGGCGGATCAGGTTCTGCACCCCAAACGCATCCGTCCGCATCAGCATCGGCACGATCCGGTCGTAATATTCCGCAAGCGGCCCTTCCAGGGGCTGCGTACCATCCTTGGTGATCTGGTTCTTCAGCATGGCAAGGTTGCGCGCCCACAGATCGACGCGCGACACGACAACGACCATCTCGCCCGCGCTCTGCGCCGGGGGCTGGTCCAGACAGAGCGGCACCATCGCATCCCTCCTGGCCGCGTCGCGCACCCAGTAAAGCTCATAGGTCTGCAGGTTGGACGCGCTCGGGGCCAGCAGCGCATCGGCCAGGCAGTCCCGCATCACCTCGTCCGGGATCGGCGCGCCGTCGAACACGCGGATCGCGCGCCGGGCGCGCACCACCTTCTGAAACGCGGGCAACACCTCTTGGGCAAGGGCCGCATCGGGCCGGATCCGGGTGGGGTCGTCAAGGACTTTCCCGGGCTTCATGTCCCGCAGGGGATTTGAGGACGCACGCATTGTCTGCTCCTTCAGGGCTTACGCTTGGCGTATTGCCCCAGCATATCGCGATTGCGCCATATGCCCCATGATCTGGGTCAACACCCGGCCCGGATTGCGCGGGGCCGCCCTAGCCCCGGCGCGGCTGCGGGCGCGTCGGGATTTCCTTCAACAGCCCCCCAACGCCCATCGCCGCGAAATCGCGCGGGCTGATTTCAAGCCCGCAGGCCACCCGTGCAAGCACCCAATCCGCCCCGTGCAACACAGGTGAGCGCGCGCTGCCCGGCAGGCCGATCACCGGCTTTTCACCGAGTTCACCCAGAAAAAGCAGGTTCCCCGGATCAACCGGAATGCCAAAGCGCGTCACCTTGCCCCCCGCCATGCGCAGCGCCTCGGGCGCTGTGTCGCGCAGGTCCGATGTGGCCGATCCCGTCAGGATCAGCACCAGATCGCCCGTCGCCGCGGCGATTTCCCCGGCCAGCGCCGCGTCGTCATGGGCGCAGAGCCGCAGCTCCTCCAGCCGCATATCAAGAGCGCCCAGCCGGGCCTCAATCGCGGCCCGGCCCTTGTCGCCCGGCCCGCCGGGAATGTCGGTGATGATCAGGCTGGCGCTGCCATGAACCGGCACGGCCAGCCCCAGCGCCCCGCGAATGCGTGCACAGGCCTCGGCCAGCGCCGCCTCGGACACCGCGTAGGAGATGATCTTGATCGTGGCGATCATCCCGCCCTTCAGCACCTGATGACAGGCCGGAACACAGGCCACGGTGATCATCGGGTCCACCTCGTTGGCCGCGATGACCTTGTCGGGATCCAGAACAACCACCCCCGGCCGGTCCGCGATCAGGTTCACCCGTCCGGTGAAGGGCGCGCTCAGGTGCAGGCTTGATGCCCCCTCCGCCGCGGCCTCCGCCAGCGCCAGCGCGGCGGCGTCCTCATGCACGTCGCCCGGCTCAAGCCGCGCGACGGTGATCTCGGTCTGCCCCGCGTCCCGCAGCGTCGCCACATGCTCCGCCGTCAGCCGCACCCCCTTGCGCAGCCGCCCGCCCGACAGATGCAGCGAATGGGCCAGAATGGCGCCTTCCGCCTCGGCCACGGGCACCGGGCCAAATTTCATGCGCCCTGCCTCAGAACCTGGGTCATCTGCGCCAGGATGCTCACGGCGATCTCCGGCGGCCCGGCGGCCCCGATATTCAGCCCCACGGGGCCATGAATGCGCCCGATCTCGGCGTCCGAGAACCCCGCCGCCTGCAACCGCTCCACCCGCTTGGCATGGGTCCGGGTGGACCCCAGCGCGCCGATATAAAACACCTCCGAGCGCAGCGCCTGCATCAGCGCCGGATCGTCCAGCTTGGGGTCATGCGTCAGCAACACCAGCGCCGTGCGCGCATCCAGCCCATAGGCCTGCACCCCCTCATCGGGCCAGTCATGCAGGATCGTCTCACCGGGAAAGCGCTCGGCGCTGCCAAAGCTCTCGCGCGGGTCGATCAGAAGCGGATCATACCCCGCGATCCGCGCCATCGGCACCAGCGCCTGCGCGATATGCACAGCCCCCACGATAATCAGCCGCAAAGGCGGGTTGTGAATGGCCACGAAGGTTTCGCCATCTTCCTCAAAGCCCGAGCGGTCCATGCGAAAGCGCGCCTCGTGCCCGTCCTGCTCCAGCCGCCGCTCGGCGGTCATCCCGGTCACATAGGCCACCGGCACGCGGGACGCACGCGCCAGCACCAGATCATCCAGAAGCGCCTCGGGCATGACGCGGCCCACCGGCTCGACCAGCACCCGGATCGTGCCGCCACAGGCCAGCCCCACAGCAAAGGCATCGCCGTCGCTGACCCCGTATTCCAGCATCACCGGCCTGCCCTCGTCGATCGCATCCAGCGCCTCGGCCACCACCGCGCCCTCGACACAGCCGCCCGAAACCGAGCCGGCAATCTCGCCTTCGCCCGAAATCGCCAGCTGGCTGCCCACCCGGCGCGGCGCGCTGCCCCAGGTCTGCACCACCGTGGCCAGCGCCGCGCCCTTGCCCTCGCGGTACCAGCGCAGCGCGGTTTCGGGAATGTCGTCAAATCGGTCCATGAAAAAACCTCCCCGCGCTCACTATGAAGCGCGGGGAGGCATTGCACAAATCCGTTTTTCAGGTCGCGGGATTACTCCGCCGGAACGGCGACCTCCTGCCCGCGCAGACGCTCGGGCAAGGCAAAGGCCACGGCCACGAAGATCAGCCCCAGCACGATCCCCACCAGATCGCCCGACAGCCCGGTCAGCGCGTCATATTTGGCCCCCGGCACAGCACCGATGGTCAGCTTTTCGCCCTCCAGAAGGCCGCTCGCCTTCCACATCGGGTAGCTCACCATATAGGCCGCGGCACCGACAAGCCCGCCTGCGATGAAGAACCAGGCGTCCTTGCGCCCGGCCGCCGCCGCGCCAAGCCCGGTGCCCGGACAATAGCCCGACGCCGCCCAGCCCGCGCCCAGCAGAAGCCCGCCGATGAAGACACCGGCATAGGCCGTCTTCACGCTCATATGGCCGACATCGACCAGGCCCAGCATCTGCCCGCCGAACATCAGGACCGAGCCTGTGCCGATCGCCAGCAGAATGGTCTTCATCAGGTGCAGATTGGTCAGGTTCAGCATCCGGCCAATCCAGTTGGGGTTGGTGGCCCCGATCCGGTCCAGAACCGCGCCGAACGCGGCCCCGATCACAACAGCAAGTAAAATCGACGTCATGGCTCAGGCCTCCTGTCTGTACATCATGATGGCAACGGGAATGGCGGCGGCAAAGGCACCGGCGGCGAAGATATAGCCCGACACGGCGGTCTGCATCATCCCCGACATCATGTGCCCCGAGGTGCACCCACCCGCAAGGCGCGCCCCGTAAAGCACAATGAACCCGCCAAGAAAGGCCACCGCATAGCGCTTGGCGGGCGTGTCTCCGAAATTTGCGCGCCAGATCGCGGGCAGGCGCCGTTCATCCGCCCCCACGCCGCCGCGCAGCATGGCCGAGGCAAAGGCCCCTACCATCATCGCCAGCACGAAGACAAAGCTGTAGTTCAGCGGGTTGGCCGCGTTCTTGGCGTATTTCCCGCCGGACTTGGCCAGATAGGCATTGGTGGAGGTATAGCCCTCCTCCGTCTCGGTGATCAGGCCGGGACTGGCCAGATCGCCCAACATGGCGTCAAAGATGACAAATTGCGTGCTGACCCCGATGGGTTTCACCAGGAGCACGGCGGCAAAGAAGACAAGGCCCAGCAAGAGCCCGCCCGATTTCCAGTTCAGTGGCATGAGATCGCCCTCCGATTCATATTCATGTTTGTGAATATATAATACCGAACAGACGTTTTCCAGCCCCGCCGATGCAGGTGCGACCAGTTGTCAACCTGGCGTCGCGTCAGGGATGTCTGAATGAAGGCGCGCGGTAGCGCTCAACTGGATCACGCCCGCCTGTCAAAGCTGCGCCATCAGCCGCGCCTTCTCGCCCGCATCGTCGGGGCGTGAAAGCGCCTCGGCCAGCGCCTCCAGCGTGGCGATCGAGTGGCCCGCGCGGAACGTGTCCACATGCGGCAGCATCGCGCGGATGCCTGTGGCCTTGGGCGCGAACCCCTCCCAGCGCAACAGCGGGTTGAGCCAGATCAGCCGCCGCGCCGACAGGTGCAGCCGCTGCATCTCATGCGACAGCGCGCCGGGGTCGTCGCGATCCAGCCCGTCGGTGATCAACAGCACCACTGCCCCCTGCCCCATGACCCGGCGCGACCAGTCGCGGTTGAAGGCATGCAGGCAGGCCCCGATCCGCGTGCCGCCCTCCCAGTCCTGCGCCTCCTGCCCGGCGGCGGCCAGCGCCGCGTCCACGTCCCGCGTCGCCAGATGCCGGGTGATGTTCGTCAGCCGCGTACCGAAAGTGAAGGCATGCACCTTCGCCCAGCCCGCGCCTTTCTCATTGGCCACCGCATGCAGGAAATGCAGCACCATGCGGCTGTACTGGCTCATCGAGCCGGAGATATCGCAGAGCACCACCAGGTTGGGCCAGCGCGGGCGTGGCTTGGTCAGGTGAATGCGCCGCATCTCGCCCCCCCGCCGCATCGCCGCGCGCAGCGTCTTGCGGGCATCGATCCGGTGGCCGGTATGGCTGGGCTGGCCCCGGCGCGAGGGCAAGGGCTGCACCGGCAGGGTAAGCTTGGCGAGCATACGCTTGGCTTCGGCGATCTCGGCCACGCTCATCTGTTCGAAATCCAGCGTGCGCAGGCGTTCCTCGGTCGAGATGGTGAGCGAGGCATCGACCTCGATCACCGTCTCCTCGTCCGTCCCTTGCGTGTCGGCCTCGGGAAGGTCGGGCTGCTGCCCATCCAGCAGCGCCTCCGCCGCGCGTTTTTCGCCCGCTTGTGCCGCCCGCTCCTCCTGCACGCCGCGAATGGCGGGCAGCATCATCGCCATCATATGTTCCATATAGCGCGGGTCGCGCCAGTAGAGCCGGAAGATCTGGGCAAAGACCGCGCGATGCTCGGGCCGGTTCACGAAACAGGCGCGCAGGGTGTAGAAAAAATCGCGCTGCGAGGTGAACCCCGCCGCTTCCACCGCCCGGATCGCATCCACCACCCGCCCCGGTCCCACCGGCAGCCCGGCCTTGCGAAGCGCGCGTGCGAAATGGGTGATGTTATGAGTGAGCTTCGGGTGCTCGGGCAGATCGAGCGGGGCATATTCAGGCATCTGTCGGATTTTGAGTATTTTTGGAACAATGAAAGATCATGCCGGCTCCAGGCTGGCCTTGGCCTCGTCCAGAATACGTTTGGCCTCGGACCCCTGCAATTTCTGGATATCGTCCTGGTATTTCAGGATCGCGCCCAGCGTGTCGGCGATGACTTCGGGGGAAAGCGAGATGACATCCAAAGCCAGCAGGCATTTGGCCCAGTCGATGGTCTCGGCCACGCCCGGTTTCTTGAACAGATCCTCGGTGCGCAAAGCCTGCACGAAGGCCACCACCTCGCGGCTGAGGCTTTCGGCTGCTTCGGGCGCACGGGCCTGCAGGATCTCGATCTCGCGCTCGAAACCGGGGTAATCGACCCAGTGATAGAGGCAGCGGCGCTTGAGTGCATCATGCACCTCGCGCGTGCGGTTCGAGGTCAGGATGACGATCGGCGGCTCCGGCGCCTTTATTGTGCCCAGCTCCGGGATCGTCACCTGAAAATCGCTCAGTGCTTCCAGCAGGAAGGCCTCGAACGGCTCATCGGTGCGGTCAAGCTCGTCGATCAGCAGGACAGGCGCGCCGCCCGGCTGCGGGCGCATCGCCTGCAACAAGGGCCGTTCGATCAGGTACTCCTCGGTGAAAAGCTCGTCCTTGAGGCTTTCGCGGTCCACCCCGCCCGAGGCTTCGGCTGCGCGAATGGCGATCATCTGTTCGGCGAAGTTCCATTCATAGACCGCCGAGGACGCATCCAGCCCCTCATAGCATTGCAGCCGGATCAGGCGGCGGCCCAGCGCCGATGCCAGCGCCTTGGCGATCTCGGTCTTGCCCACTCCTGCCTCACCTTCCAGGAACAGGGGGCGCCCCAGCCGCAGGCTGAGAAACACCACCGTGGCCAGCGCCCGGCCACAGATATAATCCTGCCCTTGCAGCATCTCTTGCGTGGCGTCGATGGAATCTGGCGTCATGACCGCTGGCCTCAATCTTGGTTTATGCGCTCAAACCTGCACGTTCCCCCCCGCAGGTCAAGGGGCGCGACACAGCAGCGCCTCACGCAGAAACCCCTTGGATTTTACAAAATTTCGCCCAGATTGACCTCTAGACCGAGGCCACGGTGCCGCTCAGCGGCAGGCAGGACCGGTAAGGAACGAGCTGTATGCAATCTCAGGCTGATGCATTTGACGCGCCCCTCGATGGGCTCAACTGGACCGATTGGCTCTCGCGGATGGGCGGGATGATCGGCGATGCGGGCTTTGTCGAACCTCTGGGGGCGGCGCATGCCGCGGTGTTTCGCGCCAAGGGCCCGGTGCTTCTGGTCAGCTTTGAGAACCACGACCGCGTGGAAGAAGACAGCCCCAAGGCGCATCCGATGGGCTGGCCGCTGGTCAAGGCTCTGGGCTGGTCGCATCTCAGCCTGCTCAGCAACGGCGACACCTGGTTTCGCGACGGGCAGGTCTACGGGTTTTTCGACCGGCTGATCGACGACGGGTTCTTCGATGAGTTCGAGCGGGTGATTTTCTACGGCGCCGGTCCCTGCGGCTATGCGGCGGCGGCGTTTTCGGTGGCCGCCCCCGGCGCGCGGGTGCTGGCGATCCAGCCGCAGGCCACGCTCGATCCGCGCATCGCGGAATGGGATGACCGTTATCTGGCCCAGCGCCGCGTCGCCTTTGACGACCGCTATGGCTATGCGCCCGACATGCTGGATGCCGCCAAAGACGCGGTGGTGCTTTATGACCCCGAGATCGAGCTTGACGCGATGCACGCCGCCCTCTTCACCCGCCCCAACGTGATGAAATTCCGCATGCGCCATCTGGGCCCACGGCTGGAGATTTCGCTCGACCGCATGCAGATCATGCTGCGTATCCTGGCACAGCTCAGCGCGGGCAAGCTGACGCGGCTGAACCTTGCCCGGCTTTATCGCGCGCGCCGCACCGATCCGGCCTACCAGTTCAGCCTGCTGAAACACACCACACGCGACGAGCGTCACCTGCTGACCATGCGCCTGGCCCGTGCCGTCCTCGCCCAGCGCAACGCGCCGCCGTTCCGCAAGGCGCTGAACCGGGCCGAGAGCATCCTGATGCAGGATCAAGCGGCGTCAGAGGCGGTGTAAGGGCAGAGCGGCCCCTCTTGCCCCGGTGATCCATCTGAGGCACATTTGACCCTGCGGCAGGCGTCATCGGTCCAGTGCTGGCCTTGCCGGTGAACCGACCGGTCAGATGTCCAGCTTCGGGAGGCGGGTCTCATGACATCCAACACCAACGGCGACTCCTCGGAATCCTCCGCACCGGATGATCTGACACCGCCGCAGCCCTCTCTGCCCGACGTCAACAAAGTGACCAAAGATGACATTACCGCGTCGCTCAGGGCCGGTATGGCCGACTTTGCCGCGCGGCCCGTGATGAGCGGTTTTTTCGGCCTGTTCTATGCGGTGTTCGGCCTTCTGTTTGTCTGGAGCCTGGTCGGGCTCGGCAAGATCTGGATGGTCATTCCCGCTGTTGTCGGCTTTCCCCTGGTCGCCCCCTTCGCCGCTGCCGGGCTTTATGAGATGTCGCGCCGCCTGCAAAAGGGCGACAGCTTCGGCTGGTCCGAGATCCTCACCGTGATGGCAAATCAGCGCCAGCGCGAAATGGGCTGGATGGCCTTTGTCACCCTGTTCATCTTCTGGGTCTGGATGTATCAGATCCGGCTTTGGCTGGCGATCATCCTGCAGAATGCCTCCTTCTCGGATTTTGACGGGTTTCTGCAAATCGTCTTCTTCACGCCCGAAGGCTGGACCTTTCTTGCGATTGGCACCTGCGCGGGCGCGGTTCTGTCGGCTGTGCTGTTCACCGTGACCGTTGTCGCCATGCCCATGCTGCTCGACCGGGACACCGATTTCGTGTCGGCCATGCTGACCTCCATCCGCGTGGTGCGGGAAAGCCCGGTGGTTATGCTCACCTGGGCGGCGATCATCTCGGTCACGCTGCTTTTGTCCATGCTTCCGGCGTTTCTGGGCCTGATCTTCACCCTGCCGATCCTGGGCCACGCCACCTGGCATCTCTACCGGCGGGCCGTGCCACCGGTGGACGGCTGAACTGTCCAGCTCAGGTAGCAGGATGAGCCATCTTCAGAACCAAAGACGGCTCAGGGCAAGTGCTACATCGCCATTGCCAGCGGCGGCGCATCGTCAGGATCGTCCGAGCCGGGCACCCGCTGATAATGAGAGAACCTTGCCTCAAAGCGGCCTGCGCCGTCGGTTATGTGATGCAGGGTGTTGATATATCCGAACAGGTTGGCCATCGGCAGTTCGGCCTTGATCTTCAGGCTGCTGTCTCCCGCGTCATCGGTAGCGATCACACGCCCCCGGCGCGAGCGGATATCATTGATCACAGAGGCTTCGGTCGCGACAGGGGCATGCACCTCCAAGCGCATGATCGGCTCCAGCAGGACCAACCCCGCCGCTTTCACACAGCGTCGCAGGCAGATCCGCGCGGCGGTGGCGACACCCGACGGTAAAACGCTTGGGGTCAGGGCCTCGACCCCGGTCACCTGTACACGCAGACCGTATAGCGGTGACGTCTCCAGCGGGGCGCAATCGAGCACACTCTGCAACCCGCTTCGCAGATGCTCGGCAAGCTCAGCACCAAGTGATCCCATCTGTGGCGTTTCGTCGATAACCCCGGCCTGCTCCGGATCATCCGGCGCCACCCTTACCTCTACACGCATGACATAGCGCTCACCGCGCCTCTTTACCTCATGCTCAAAACGATCCTCGGCCCGCCCCTTGATCGTGGCACGATAGGCAATCGCGGGCGCACCAACGCGCATCCTGATGCCATAGACGGTGAGCAAGCGATGCACCATGTCTTCCAAGACCCGTTCATCCGCCGCACGCAGGCAGACCACATCCAACCCGATCTCCGGCTCTGCCACAAAGTCGAGCGCGCCACCCTCAAGATTGCCCAGCGCATCGGCCAGCGCCTCCTTCGCAGCCTTGTCTTCAGGCCAGAGCGGCAGTTTCACCGGCAAGGTTTCGCTCGCATTTGTCATGACGGTATCCTGCATCGACATTCGCCCAGCCTCAATACTCTGCCCCAAGAACCCCTCTGGCCCCGGCATCCACATTTGTGTAAGCGACACCCATGACCCAGAGCCTCACGATCCGCCGCCCCGATGACTGGCACCTGCATCTGCGCGATGGCGCGATGCTGCGCGCCGTTCTGCCCGAAACCTCGCGCCATTTCGCCCGCGCGATCATCATGCCCAACCTGGTGCCGCCCGTGGTCACCGGGGCCGAGGCCGCCGCCTATCGCGACCGGATCATGGCCGCCCTGCCCGAGGGCCACAGCTTCACCCCGCTGATGACCCTCTATCTGACCGAGGACACCGATCCCGACGATCTGGCCGCTGCCCATGCCTCTGGCCTGATCACCGCGGTCAAGCTCTACCCTGCGGGCGCGACCACCAATTCCGCCAGCGGCGTGCGCAACTTCGACACCGTCCGCCCGGTGCTGGAGCGCATGGCCGAGATCGGCTGCCCCCTCTGCGTGCATGGCGAAGTGACCGACCCCGAGATCGACATTTTCGACCGCGAGGCGGTGTTCATCGACCGCGTGCTCGACCCGATCCGCAGCACGACGCCCGGGTTGCGCGTGGTCATGGAACATATCACCACCTCCGACGGGGTGGCCTATGTGCGCGCGGGCGATGACACGCTCGGCGCCACGATCACCACGCATCACCTGGTGATCAACCGCAACCATATCCTCGTCGGCGGGATCAAGCCGCATTACTATTGCCTGCCCGTCGCCAAGCGCGAGGAGCACCGGCTTGCCCTGCGCGCGGCGGCCACCTCCGGTGAGGGGCGGTTCTTTCTCGGCACCGACTCGGCCCCCCATACCGACCCCAACAAGGAAAGCGCCTGCGGCTGCGCGGGCTGTTTCACCGCGACCAACACGCTGTCGATCCTTGCCCAGGTCTTCGAGGAGGACGGCGCGCTCGACCGGCTGGAGGCGTTCACTTCGCTCAACGGCCCTGCCTTCTATGGCCTGCCCGCCAATGAGGACAGGATCACACTGGACAAAACCGCGCCCAGCTACCCCGACAAGATCGACACGGGCGATGGCCCGGTCACGGTCTTCGATCCCGGGTTTGAGCTGTGCTGGAAAGTGTCAGGCGATCAGCTCCGCACAATTGGCTAGACACGCCGCAGTATCGGTTTAGCTCGTCATTCTCATTAGGATCGAACACGGGTTTCATGACGACGCATAACACGGAAATGCAGCAGATCCTCCTGATCGCGCGCAGTATCGCGGGGGTGACCGGCCATGACCTTTTATCGGGCCTTGTCTCCGCGCTCAGCCGGTATCTGGACGCGGCCTTTGTCGCCATCACCTTTGGTGAAGGACACCCCCCGACGCACGCCCGAACCCTCTTCGCCCTTGAGGAAAACGACGTAAGCGAAGACCTCCGCTATGAGCTGTCCGGCACGCCCTGCGCACGCGTCTACGCAGGCGAAACCGTGATCATTCCCTGCAAGATCGCCGCGCTCTATCCGGAGGATGCCGAATACGAAGGCTATATCGGCATTCCTCTGCGCGATGTCTCGGGCGACGTGGCCGGGCATCTGGCCATCTTCACAACGGATCACATCAGGGACTCGGAGGTCGCCGCGGCGATCGCCCAGATCTTCGCTTTGCGCGCCGAGGCCGAGCTGCGGCGCATCGCAGAAGAAGCCAACAGGCAGAGCCTGATCTCGGACCTGTCGGCCCTCAATACCCGCCTGCAGCGCGGGTATGCGAAACTGCGACACGAGATCCAGCAGAAAACCAACCTGATGGGGCTCGTCTCCCACGATCTTCGCAGCCCGCTATCCGTGATCATGGCCCAGGCGGAACTGGGGCGCGCCCGGCTGGGCGCTGCAACACCCGACACTGAGAAACTCGATTCCGGTTTTCGCAAGATCATGAACAGCGCCGACCGAATGACCGGCCTGATCTCTGCCGCGCTTGAACATGTCCGCGCCGATAGCGAGGCCCTCCAGATCAGCGCACAACCCTGCGATCTGGCCAACCTGATCAGCATCGCCGTCGAGGCCAACAGTGAGGAAGCCGCCCGCAAGAGCATCAGCCTGCATGTCGACCCGGCACCCGGCGTCACCGCCACGGTCGACGACGCGCTGATCGTGTCGGCCATCGACAATCTGATCAACAACGCTCTGAAATACACCCATAGCGGCAGCTCTGTTCATGTCGATCTGACCACGCAGCAGGACACGGCCACGATCAGCGTCACGGATAGCGGCCAGGGCCTCACCGAAAGCGATCTGCAACGTGCCTTCGGCCGTTTTCAACGTCTGTCCGCCACCCCGACCGGAGGCGAGGCATCGACCGGTCTGGGGCTGGCCAATGTGCGCGAGATCGCCAAGGCCCATTCAGGCCAGGCCAACGCCGATAGCGACGGCCCGGGCCAGGGCGCCAGGTTCAGCATCACATTGCCGCTGTCGCCGGATGTTTCCCGGGATGTGCCGGGTTGAAGTCGGAGTGCAATACGCGGTAGGCCAGACCAACAGAAACTGCCCGAAGCGAGCTGTCCATGATCCCCACCTCCTACCCCCCGCGCGAAGAGATCGCCCGCCTGACCGCGCGCATGCTGCTTGAAATCGAGGCGGTTCATTTCAACGCGGCCGAGCCCTTCACGCTGGCCTCCGGCCTGCCCAGCCCGACCTATATCGACTGCCGCAAGCTGATCTCCTTTCCGCGCATCCGCTCCACGCTGATGGATTTCCTGACTGTCACCGTGCTGCGCGACGCAGGCTTCGAGGCGTTCGACAACGTGGCAGGTGGCGAAACGGCGGGCATCCCCTTCGCCGCCCTGGTGGCCGAACGCATGGGTTTGCCGATGACCTATGTGCGCAAGAAGCCCAAGGGATATGGCCGCAACGCCCGCATCGAGGGCGCCATGTCCGAGGGCGAACGGGTGCTTCTGGTCGAGGACCTGACCACCGATGGCGGCTCCAAGCTCAGCTTTGTCGATGCCATTCGCGAGACCGGGGCGAGCTGCGGCCACACGGCGGTGATCTTCTATTACGGCATCTTCCCCGAGACCGAGAAAACCCTGGGCGATCACGGCGTCGCGCTGCACTATCTTTGCACCTGGTGGGACGTGCTCGCCGAAGCCCGCGCGCAAGGCGCGTTTGATGCCGCCACGCTCGACGGGGTCGAGGAATTTCTCAACGATCCGCGTAAGTGGCAGGAAGTTAACAATAAATAAAATTCACTGGGGATAAGCCCCGATCCTGCCCGTATCGAATCGCTGAACCAAACAGCATTTGGACATTCGGGATGGGCATGATACCATATCTAGAGGCCCAAGCCGCGTGACCGGCTTGTGCACCGCTTTTTCCCGGCGACAGTCCACAGCTTTATCCAGATAGAAGCGCAGGCCGGGATCGGGTAAACAACACGCTCAGAGGCAGAACGACAGGGACAGTGGGGCAGACGTGAACGAAATTACCAGTTTCAACGCGGCAGGAACCGAAAGCCACGACGAGGCGGCCATGCCGCATTCGATCGAGGCCGAGCAGCAACTCCTGGGGGCGATCCTGACGAACAACGATGTGTACGACAGGGTCGCCTCGATCATCGGGCCACAGCATTTCTATGACCCCGTGCATGCCCGCATCTTCGACGTCGCCGCCGCCCGCATCGCCAAGAACAACCTGGCCTCGCCGGTCACGCTCAAGGCGTTTCTGGAGGATGACGAGGGGCTGAAGGAACTGGGTGGCCCGGCGTATCTCGCACGCCTCGCCGGGGCCGCGATCAGCTCTTTCGCGGTGCGCGACTATGCCCAGATGATCTATGACATGGCGATCCGTCGCGAACTGATCGCGCTTGGCCATGACATCGCGGGCAAGGCCCAGCGCATTGATGTGGACTCAGAGCCCAAGGACCAGATCGTCGAGGCCGAGCAAAAGCTCTACACCCTGGCCGAACAGGGCCAGACCGAAAGCGGTTTTCAGTCCTTCCTCAAGGCCGTGACCGATGCCGTCAACGTCGCCAATGCCGCCTACAAGCGCGATGGCGGGCTCGCCGGCATCGCCACCGATCTGGTGGATATGGACAAGATGCTGGGCGGTCTGCACAAATCCGACCTGATCATCCTCGCCGGCCGCCCGTCGATGGGTAAAACCTCACTCGCCACCAATATCGCCTTCAACGTCGCCAAGGCCTATCGCCACGGCACCCATCCCGATGGCACGCAAGGCGCCGTCAATGGCGGCGTGGTGGGCTTCTTCTCGCTGGAGATGAGCGCCGAGCAGCTCGCCGGCCGGGTTCTGGCCGAAGCGTCTGAAATCAGCTCCCACAAGATCCGCCAGGGCGATATGGACGAGGCCGAGTTCCGCCGCTTCGTCGAGGCCGCCAAACAGCTTGAAGCCTGCCCGCTTTTCATCGACGACACCGCCGCGATCCCGATCAGCCAGTTGGCCGCCCGCGCCCGCCGTCTCAAGCGCACGCACGGGCTGGACCTGCTGATCGTCGACTATCTGCAGCTCGTGCGCGGCACCTCCGATAACCGTGTGCAGGAGATCGGCGAGATTTCCATGGGCCTCAAGGCCATCGCGAAAGAGCTCAACATCCCCGTCATCGCCCTCTCCCAGCTGTCCCGTCAGGTGGAAAGCCGCGACGACAAGCGCCCGCAGCTTTCGGACCTTCGCGAATCCGGCTCGATCGAGCAGGATGCCGACGTGGTCATGTTCGTCTATCGCGGCGAATATTACGCCGAACGTGAAAAACCCGATGACGACAACCTTGAGGCCATGGCCGAATGGCAGGAGAAGATGGAGCGCCTGCATGGCAAGGCCGAGGTGATCATCGGCAAACAGCGCCACGGCCCCATCGGCACGGTCGAGCTCAGCTTCGAGGCGCAGTTCACCCGATTTGGCAACCTTGTGAAACCCTGGCAGCAACGCGGCGGCGATCAGGAATTCTGATCACCGCCCCGGCGCGCCCCTGGCCCCGCCAACCGCCTCCCCGGCGGCGGCCCTGCCCGTTCTCTGTCCAGACATTCCCGGATCGGATGCCTGCCACCGGTCCCGCCCCCTCGGGCGCGCGGGGTGGGTGGGCGGGCGCGCGGCCGAGGGGGCGGTGGCACCTCCCCTTCAGCGGATTTTCACCCCCCTGGCCTCCAGCGCGGCAATCTGATCAGCCGGCAGCCCGTGATCCTTGCCCAGTCTCAGCGTCGACAAGTCGGGCAGCGCCATCAGCGGGCTCAGATCCCGCACCTGTGTCCCGGTCAGCGTCAGTGATTTCAGCGCCACCAGATTCTGCACCGCCGAAATATCGCTGACGCCGGTATCCTTCAGGGACAGATCGGTGAGAAATTCCAGCCCCGCCAGCGCGCTGATATCCGTGACCGCACTCTCCTCCAGCGTCAGAGAGCTGAGCACCGCCACCTGCCCCAGCGGCGTCACATCGCTCACCGGTGTGCCTCTGAGATCAAGAATGCTCAGCTGCGGCAGCCCGGCGAGCGGGGCAAGGTCGCTCACCTGCGTATCGCCCAGCGTCAGCCAGCGCAGACGGCTCAGCCCCGCCAGTGGGGTCAGATCGGAAATCCCGGTCTTGTCCAGTTGCAGCTTTTCCAGACCGGCCAGCCCGGCCAGCGGGGCCAGATCCGACAGTTTCGTGTTCGACAGGCTCAGATCCACCAGCCCCGTCAGCTGCGCCAGCGGCGTCAGATCCGAGATCGCGCCGCGCCTCAGATCCAGTTTTTCAAGGCTGCGCAGCCCGGCCAGCGGCGCAAAATCGGTGATCTTGGTATCCCCGATATCCAGATCCTTCAGCGCGGTCAGCGCCGCCAGCGGGGCAATATCCGTCACCGCCGATTTGCGCAGGTCGAGCTTTTGCAGCGCCTTCATCTCCGCCAGCGGCGCAAGGTCGCTCACCACCGTGTCTCCCAATCGCAGGGATTTCAGCCCGGTCAGCCCCGCAATCGGCCCCAGATCGCTGACATTGCTCTGCTCCAGCTCCAGCTCCTGCAGCCCGTGCATACCCGAGACCACCGTCAGATCGGCAAACCCGGTGCGCCCGAGGTTGAGATGGCCCAGCCCCTCGATCGTCGCCAGCGGCGAAAAATCCTCGATCGCAGTGCCGGTCAGCGCCAGCCCCGGCAGCCCCTTCAGGTCAAGCACGTCTTGGGGCACCTGCGTGATCCCCTTCCCCCGGATCGACAGGATCACACAGCTCCCGCCTCGGCATTTTTCAATCTTTTCAATTGCTTTTGCCATGTCATCCGCCTGAGCGGACAGCCCGCCCACGCCCAGCCCGGCGGCCAAAATCATCCCTGAAATGCGCGTCTTCATATTGAAACTCCCTAAATTACAAACGCAAAATCCCGCTCGGCCAAACCGCGCCAAGCCGGTCAACCATAGGCCCAGCCGACAACCCAGGCAATTGCCCGGCAGCCCGGAAAATGACCGTGCCCCAAGCCGGGCATATTGCGATGCGCTGTCGGCGTTTCCCCCTTGACCCCCCCGGCAGAGATGTCAAAACCAACCCCCATGAGCACCGCGACCCTCACCATCGATCTCGACGCCATCGTCGCCAACTGGCGCGCCCTCAACGCCCTGACCGGGTGCGAGACCGGCGCGGTGGTCAAGGCCGATGCCTATGGGCTCGGGGCCGCGCGCGTGGGTCGGGCGCTGATGCGCGCGGGCGCGCGCAGCTTTTTCGTCGCCGTGGCCGAGGAAGGCGCGGCCCTGCGTCAGGCCCTCGGCCCTGCGCCGGCGATCCATGTGTTCTCGGGCCATATGGCGGGCGACACGGACATGATCGGCGATCTCGATCTTATCCCGCTGATCAACTCGCTCGAACAGATGATCCGCCATGTGGAAGGCCTGCCCGGCCATCCCTTTGGCATCCAGCTCGACACCGGCATGAACCGGCTTGGCATGGAGCCGGGCGAATGGGCCGCTCTGCGCGACATTGCGCTCGGTCAAGCCCCGCGCCTTGTGATGAGCCATCTGGCCTGCGCCGATGAGCCGGATCACCCGATGAACGCCCAGCAGCTTCAGACGTTCCTCGACATAACCGACGGGATCGACGCACCGCTGAGCCTGTCCAATACCGGCGGCATTCTGCTTGGCCCGGAATATCACTTTGATCTTACCCGGCCTGGCATCGGCCTTTATGGCGGCCTGCCTCATGCGGATGCGCGGCCGGTGGCCTCGCTCGAAATTCCGGTGATCCAGTGCCGCAACATCGAACCGGGCGAAAGCGTGGGCTATGGCAACAGCTTTGTCACCGAAGAGCCGCGCCGCATCGCCACCATATCCGCCGGCTATGCCGATGGGGTGATCCGCGCCATGGGGCCCAAGGCGCTGGTCTTTGCGGGCGATGAGGCCTGCCCTCTCGCGGGACGCATCTCGATGGACATGATGGGCGTCGACATCACCCATCTCAGCAAGGACCCCAAGACGCTCGACCTGCTCGGGCCGCATCAGGGCGTCGATGACGTGGCCGGCTACGCGGGCACGATCGGCTACGAAATCCTTACCTCGCTCGGGGCGCGATATGCCCGCCGGTATATCGGCGGATGAGCTTTCTTCTCTCTTTCCTGGCCGCCATCGGGCGCAACACCCTGGCCGCTCTGGCCATGCTGGGCCGCGTCTCGCTCTTTGCCGCGCGCAGCTTCTCGCATATGGCCCGCCCGCCCTTCTACCCGCGCGAAATCGCCGTGGCGCTCTTGCAGGTGGGCTGGCTGTCGCTGCCCGTGGTGGGCCTGACGGCGGTCTTCACCGGCGGCGCGCTGGCCTTGCAGATCTATTCCGGCGGCGCGCGCTTCAACGCCGAGGCCGTGGTGCCCCAGATCGTCGCCATCGGCATGGTGCGCGAGCTTGGTCCCGTGCTGGTCGGCCTGATGATCGCCGCGCGTGTCACCTCGTCCATCGCCGCCGAGATCGCCACGATGAAAGTGACCGAGCAGATCGACGCGCTCGTCACCCTCTCCACCAACCCGATGAAATATCTCGTGGTGCCGCGTGTGCTGGCCGCCCTTCTGACCGTGCCTCTGCTGGTCGGGGTCGGGGACATCATCGGCATCGCGGGCGGCTACACGGTGGCCACCAAATCGCTCGGCTTCAACTCCGCCACCTACCTGCACAACACGATCAACTTCCTGGAGGCGCGCGATATCATCTCCAGCCTCGTCAAAGGGGCTGTCTTCGGTGTGATCGCGGCCCTCATGGGCTGCTATTTCGGCATGCATTCAGGCCGCGGCGCCCAGGGCGTGGGCCGCGCCACCAAAGGCTCGGTCCAGGCTGCCGCGATCCTCATTCTCGCCGCCAACTTCGTGCTCACGGGGGTGTTCTTCTCGCTATGATCGACATGAAGGATGTCCGCAAAGCCTTTGGCGACAACCATGTTCTTCGGGGCGTGAACCTGACCATCCCGTCGGGCACCTCGATGGTGATCATCGGCGGCTCGGGCACCGGCAAATCCGTGGCGCTGAAATGCATCCTTGGCCTCATTCAGCCCGACAGCGGGTTGATCACGCTTGACGGCAAGGACGTCACCAAAGGCGACCGCGATGCCTTTCTTGCCCGGTTCGGGATGCTGTTTCAGGGCGGTGCTCTGTTTGACTCGCTGCCGGTCTGGCAAAACGTCGCCTTCCGCCTGCTGCGCGGGTCTTTGAAACGTCCCCGCGACGAGGCCCGCGAGATCGCGATCGAAAAGCTCCGCCGCGTGGGCCTCAAGCCCGAACAGGCCGACAAATTCCCCGCCGAGCTCTCGGGCGGCATGCAAAAGCGCGTCGGCCTTGCCCGCGCCATCGCCGCCGAGCCCGAGATCATCTTCTTTGACGAGCCCACCACCGGGCTCGACCCGATCATGTCCGGCGTGATCAACGATCTCATCCGCGAGATCGTGACCGAGATGGGCGCCACCGCCATGACCATCACCCATGACATGACCTCCGTCCGCGCCATCGCCGACAATGTGGCCATGCTGCATGACGGCGTCATCCAGTGGACCGGCCCCGTGGCCGATATGGACCATTCAGGCGATCCCTATATGGAGCAGTTTATCCACGGCAGCGCCGAAGGCCCGATCGAAGCGGTGCGGTAACCCCAACGCCCATCACCAGCTTCCGGGATGGCGACCTTCACAGGCGTTCCGGGGCGCTTTATCCCCGCCACATCCGCACTCAGAATGAGTGATGCGCCCAGCGTCACCAAATAGCCAGCCGTCACGCCAAAGGCCTGCCACTCATGGATGGCGCATCTTTGGTGCGACGTAGCTCGGTGGATAGGCCGGGCCGCTGCGCGGCTCATAACCGGCCTGAAACGCCCCGAATTGCCCTGATTTTCCACCGCTCACGCCCCATTTTCACCCCTTTTCACTGTCACTTTCCCGGCAACAACGGACTGGGCAAGGCACAGATTATGCATATTTCCGACACGCCGAAGACCGCGCGCTCTGTCGTGCCGATCCTCTTTGTGGCGACGATTTTCCTCTCCGCCTCGCTGCTCTTCTTCGTGCAGCCCATGTTTGCCCGCATCGTGCTGCCGACCATCGGCGGCTCTCCGGCGGTCTGGACCACGGCGATGCTGTTCTTTCAGACCGTGCTGATCGCGGGCTATCTTTATGCGCACCTGCTGACCCGCCATGTCGCCCCCCGCGCGCAGTTGATCATTCACCTTGGCGTCTGGGCCTCCGCCCTGCTGTTCCTGCCGCTGGCCATCCCCGAGGGCTGGCGCTTTGATCCGACAGGTCCGATGGCCTGGCAAACCCTTCTGCTCTTTGCCGCGGGCGTCGGCCTGCCCTTCTTCGCGCTCAGCGCCAATGCGCCGCTCATTCAGTTCTGGTATGGCCGCTCCGGCGGTCCTTCGGCTGACGACCCCTATTTCCTCTATGGCGCGTCCAACCTGGGCTCGCTCGTGGCGCTTCTGGGCTTCCCCCTTGTGGCCGAGCCGCTCTTCGGGGTCAGTGCCATCACCTTCGGCTGGGCCATCGGCTTTGTCGCCCTGGGCGCGTTCCTTCTGGCCTCCGGTGTGATGGCGCGGGGCCCTGCCCTGCGGACCTTCGCCTTTGCCAAACCGGCACGGCTCCAGCCGCGACAGCTCATCCTCTGGGCGTACCTCGCCTTCATCCCGTCCTCGCTGATGCTGTCGGTCACCTCCAAGATCAGCCTCGATATCGGTGCTGTGCCTCTCGTCTGGGTGATCCCGCTGTCGCTCTACCTGCTGACCTTCGTGCTCACCTTCACCCACCGCCAAATCATGCCCGAGCGTCTGTTCAAACCGCTCACGGCGCTGGTCCTCGTTGGCCTGCTGCTGATCTTCGCGGGGCTCACCGGCCCGCTGATGAGCTGGGCCAAGGTGGCCTTCCTGATCGGCGGGTTCTTCGTCGTGGCGCTCTATGCCCACCGCACGCTTTATCTCGCACGGCCCGACGCGTCGCAGCTGACCGCCTTTTACCTGACCATGTCCGTGGGCGGCGCGCTTGGCGGGCTTTTCAACTCGATCATCGCGCCCACGCTCTTTGCCGGGCTGTATGAGGCCGGGGCCACGGTTCTGATGGCCGGGCTGATGCTGGTGCCTCTGGCGCGGGTGCGCGCGTCCACCCTGCTGCGCGGGGCCGGGTTCGGCCTTGCCGCCGCCCTGCCCGCCTATGCGCTCACCCAGCTTATCCCCGGCACCGACCCCACGGCTCTGACCCTCGTGCTGGTCGCGGGCGGCTTTGTCGCCCTGCTGCTGACCCGGGCGCAACCGGCAGGCGCCTATGTCGCGATGGCCTCGGTCTTTGCCGCCTCGGCCTTCGTCCTGCCCGACACCGCCCTGCTGCGCGACCGCAGCTTTTTCGGCACGCATCTCGTCTCCGAAACGCAGGGCCTGCGGCTCTATGGCAACGGCACCACCATTCATGGCGGCCAGCGCATCGCCGATGATACCGCCGCCCGTCCCGAGCCGCTCTATTACTACCACCCCAACGGACCGATGGCGCAGGTCATGACCTCGGCCCGCGGGCGGGATGCGCAACGCATCGGCGTCGTGGGGCTCGGCGTCGGCTCGCTGGCCTGTTACGCACAACCGGGCCAGGACTGGCAGTTCTACGAGATCGACCCAATGGTCGAGGCCATCGCCCGCGATGCGCGCTATTTCCGCTTCATGGAGGCCTGCGCCGGTGACGCGCCCGTGCATCTGGGCGATGCCCGCATCGTTCTGGCCGCGCAGGAGCCGCAGGCTTATGACATCCTCGTCATCGACGCCTACAGCTCGGACAGTGTACCGGTGCACCTGACCACAGACGAGGCGATCCGCCTCTACATGCGCCACCTTGCGCCCGATGGCATCCTCGTCTTTCACATCTCCAACCGCTATTACGCGATCGACCGCCCCCTTGGCCGTTCCGCCGACGCACAGGGGCTCATTGGGCGCAAACAGCATTATGCGGGCAATGTGGCGCAGGATCCGGCCGACTGGGCCTCCATCGCCGCCACGCTGACCCGGTCCGAGGCCGCCCTCGGCGATCTGGGCACGGACCCGCGCTGGACGCCTTTGCAAAACGACGGCGCCCCGGTCTGGACCGATGATCACGCGGATCTTTTGTCGATCCTGAAGTAACGCTTGCGTCTTGCGTCAATGCGCTCCAGCGCATAGCTCAAAGCCATTGAGATGATGAAAGGCCTTTGAGAATGCTGCGCTATGCAAACCTCGCCCTGCTGGTCCTGTTCCCGTTGGCCTGGTTTGCGCCGCTAATGCGCGCGGGGCTTCTGCCGCTCTTTGGCCTTTCGGAAATCAGCGTCATCTCCGGCCTGCAAAGCCTGTGGGATTCGGACGTGTTTCTGGCGCTTCTGGTCACCTTCTTCGCCCTCTTCGCGCCCTATGTGAAAACGATCGGCCTTGCGCTCATCCATTTCGGCCTTTTGCGGCGCAAGACCCTGCCGGCGCTGCAGCTGCTGGGAAAGCTAGCGATGGCCGATATCTTCCTGATCGCGGTCTATATCACGCTCACCAAAGGCATCGGCATGGGCAAGATCGAAACCGCCTGGGGGCTCTATCTCTTTACCGCCTGCATTCTCGCGTCGATCTTCATCGGCTGGAAAACCGAAAAATCCCCGCAAAAGGACCGGATTGTTTCCAGTCAGGAAACAATTCACCGTTAATCCAGCGTTAAAAGCACCCGCCTGACCGGAAATCCGCAAAATTCCCCTTCGGGATTTGCCAGCGCTGGGCGTAAACTTGCCTATCCTTTCGTATAAGTCATCTTTCTGGGGGGAAAGTCATGACCGCGCAGCTTCGTTCCATTCTTTTCCTGATCCAGTCTCTGTTGCAACGCCTGGCGGTGGCCGTCTTTGCGGCGACCGCCCTGATCTTGCTCCTGCTCACCGGCATGGCCGCGTTCGGGGCGGCGCCCTGGCTGGAGCTCCCGGTCAGCATCGGCGGGGCCACCTATGATCAGGCCGGGATGTATACGCAAATCGCGGGCACGGTTCTGGCCGTTCTGCTTTGTGTGTACCTGCCGTCGAACGCCCGCATCATGCAGCTTGAAAACTCGCATCGCCGGTTCGAGATCGGCATGCAGGACGTGGCCCGCGCCTATGCCATCGCCCATTCGGCGGACCGCGAAAACCTCTTTCAGCTCAGCTCCGAATTTGACGCCGTGCGCGAGCGGCTGGCCTATCTGCGCACCCATCCCGAGCTGGAAAGCCTCGAACCCGCGCTGCTCGAGATCGCGGCGCAGATGTCACATATCAGCCGCGAACTGGCGGATGTCTACGCCACCGACAAGGTCGAACGCGCCCGCGCCTTCCTCAAGCAACGCCAGGAAGAGGTGGCGCAGTTCAACATCCGCCTGGAAAAGGCCAAGGCGCTCACCACCGAGCTGCGCCACTGGGTGCATGAGGTCGAGCTGGAGGAAAGCGTCGCCGCCAGCCAGTTGCAACGGCTACAGGACGAGCTGCGCACGATCCTGCCCGAACTCGGTCACGAAGAGATCCTGCGCGCCGACGGCACGGTGATCGATATCCCCCGCAAGGCCGCCGAATAACCGCTCATCCGTCCTTGCGGCCGGCCTCGCGAGACGCGCACGCAAGGGCGCGAAGAGCAGGCCCGTTGACCGCGCCACCCCTTTCGGGCATCACCGCCGTCATGGCCAGACCCACAACCTCCTTCACCTGCAATGCCTGCGGCGCGCACCATTCCAAATGGTCCGGCCGCTGCGAGGCCTGCGGCGACTGGAACACCATCACCGAGGACACGCCGCTTTCCGCCGGCCCCGGCGCCAAATCCATCGGCGCCAAACGCGGCACCCCGCTTCACCTGACCGACCTGGCCACCGAGGAGGCGCCTCCGCCCCGCACCCTCTCGGGCATGCCCGAGCTGGACCGCGTGCTTGGCGGCGGCCTCGTGCCCGCCTCGGCCATCCTCGTCGGCGGCGATCCCGGCATCGGCAAATCCACGCTGCTGCTGCAGGCCGCTGCCCGCTTTGCCGCATCGGGCCTCAAGACGCTCTATGTGACGGGTGAAGAGGCCTCGGCGCAGGTCCGCATGCGCGCACAGCGTCTGGGCCTGGGCGACGCGCCGGTGCAACTGGCCGCCGCCACCGCGCTGCGCGACATCCTGACCACGATGGAGACCGAGAAGCCCCAGCTCGTCATCATCGATTCGATTCAGACCATGTGGGCCGACACGGTGGACAGCGCCCCCGGCTCCGTCGCCCAGGTGCGCGCCGCCGCGCATGAGCTGACCAGCTTCGCCAAGCGCAAGGGCGTGTCGGTCATCCTCGTGGGCCATGTCACCAAGGAAGGCCAGATCGCCGGCCCCCGCGTGGTTGAGCATATGGTCGACACCGTCCTCTATTTCGAAGGCGAGCGCGGGCATCAGTTCCGCATCCTGCGCTCGGTCAAGAACCGCTTCGGCCCGGCGGACGAAATCGGCGTGTTCGAGATGACCGGCAGCGGCCTGTCTGAGGTCGCCAACCCTTCCGCGCTTTTCCTGTCGGGCCGGGGCGAGCCGTCGCCCGGCTCCGTCGTCTTTGCCGGCATCGAAGGCACCCGGCCCGTTCTGGTCGAGATGCAGGCGCTTGTCGCCCCCTCGCCTCATGCCCAGGCCCGCCGTGCCGTCGTCGGCTGGGACAGCGCCCGCCTGGCCATGGTGCTGGCCGTGCTCGAGGCCCGCTGCGGCATCCCCTTTGCCGGGCTTGACGTCTATCTCAACGTCGCCGGCGGTCTGAAAATCTCGGAACCGGCGGCCGATCTGGCCGTGGCCACAGCGCTTCTGTCTGCGCGGGAAGACGCCGCTCTGCCCGCCGAAACGGTGATTTTCGGCGAAATCAGCCTTTCCGGCGCGCTTCGTCCGGTAGGTCAGACCGAAAACAGGTTGAAAGAAGCGCAAAAACTTGGTTTTACCGCCGCAATCGCTCCGATCGGCGGCAAGCCGGGCGCAGCGACCGGCATGACGCTCAATCAGTTTGGCGATCTGGCCGGATTGGTTGGTGATATTTTCGGCGCAGGGTAGGCGCGCAAGAGGGACAGGAACACGCATCATGGACGGCTTCACCATCATCGACGGCATCGTGGCCGTTGTCATCGTTCTGTCGGCACTCCTGGCCTATTCGCGCGGCTTCGTGCGCGAGGCGCTGGCCATCGCGGGCTGGATCGCGGCGGGCGTCGTCGCCTTCCTCTTCGCCCCGCAGGTGGAACCGCTGGTCAAGGAAATCCCCGTTGCGGGCGATTTCATCGCCGACAGTTGCGAATTGTCGATGTTCGGGGCCTTCGCCGTTGTTTTTGCCGGGGCGCTCATCGTCGCCTCGCTGATCACGCCGCTGTTTTCCTCGCTGGTGCAGCGCTCGGCGCTTGGCGGGATCGACCAGGGGCTCGGCTTCCTCTTTGGCGTGGCGCGCGGCGTGCTGCTCGTGGCGATTGCCTATTTCGTCTATGAGACGGTGATCAGCGCGCAAAACATCCAGATCATCGACGACAGCCGCTCGGCCCGCGTCTTTGCGCGGCTGACCGACGGGATCGAAAACCAGGACCCGCAAGCGGCGCTCGGCTGGATCACCCAGAAATATGAACAGCTCGTCGGCGCCTGCGCGCCCGCCGAGTAAGCCGCGCCGCGATGCCCCCGACCGCGCCGATAGCCATGGGGCTGATGGTCGCCGCGGGTGTGGTGATCGCAGTGCAGGCCCCGATCAACGCCGCACTTTATCGCGGCCTCGGCAGCCCGATCGCCGCGGCGACGATCTCCTTCGGCGTGGGCTTCTTGCTTTTGCTGCTTTGCACCATCCTGTTCGGGGATGCACACACCTTCACCGCCCTGCCCTCTTTGCCGTCATGGCTTCTCGTCGGTGGAGCGTTGGGCGCGTTTTTCGTCTTCAGCGCGCTCTGGAGTGTGCCGGTTCTGGGCGTACTCACCGTCACCGGGCTGGTGGTGCTGGGCCAGATCGGCGCCGCCCTCGTGCTCGACCATTACGGGGCGTTCGGGCTCACCGTGCGCGAAATCTCCCCGACGCGCCTGCTCTCCGGTGTGCTGCTGGTCGCCGGAGTGATCCTGTCGCGCCTTTGACCGGGCCGGGGCGCGCCCTTCCAGGGCCCATCCCGGCTGCGTCTTGCGCCCCGCTGTGACGGAAAAATCCTCTTCTGCGGCATAACAACCCGGGCTGAGCGCGGATCGGCGGGTGACAGACCGCGCCCGAGCCCTTATGTAAAGGATACGTGACGCCAGTGGATTCGGAGCTGCCCCGTCTTGTCCAAGCAAATGCCCCCCGCTCACCCTTTCGATGATGACAAGCTGCACGAGGAGTGTGGGATTTTCGGCGTGATCGGTGTGACCGATGCGGCGAATTTCGTGGCCCTTGGCCTGCATGCCCTGCAGCACCGCGGGCAGGAGGCGGGCGGCATCGTCTGCCACCACCCCGATCACGGCTTCAACCACGCCCGCCGCTTCGGCTATGTGCGCGACAATTTCACCAAGCAGTCGCTGATGGAAACCCTGCCGGGGCCGCTCTCCATCGGCCATGTGCGCTATTCCACCGCCGGAGGCAAAGCGCCGGTGATCCGCGACGTGCAGCCCTTCTTCGGCGAATTTGCGATGGGCGGCGCGGCCATTGCCCATAACGGCAACATCACCAATGCCGACGCACTGCGTCGCGAATTGATCGAGCGCGGCTCGATCTTCCAGTCCAATTCCGACAGCGAATGCATCATTCACCTGATGGCGCGTTCCTTGCAGCGCACCATCCCCGACCGGATGGAAGACGCGCTGCGCCGGGTCGAGGGGGCGTTCTCGGTCGTGGCCATGACCCGCACCAAGCTTATCGGCGTGCGCGATCCCTTAGGCGTGCGCCCGCTGGTGCTGGGCCAGCTTGGCGATGGCTGGGTGCTCAGCTCCGAGACCTGCGCGCTGGACATCATCGGCGCCGCCTTCGTGCGCGAGATCGAACCGGGCGAGATGGTGGTGATCACCGACAAGGGCGTCGAAAGCCGTCGGCCCTTCAAGCCGCTCAGCCCGCGCTTCTGCATCTTCGAGCATGTCTATTTCTCGCGCCCCGACAGCATCATCGGTGGCCGCTCGGTCTATGAAACCCGGCGGCAGATCGGTATCGAGCTTGCGCGCGAAGCTCCGGTCGAGGCCGATATTGTCTGCCCGGTGCCCGATTCAGGCACGCCGGCGGCCATAGGCTATAGCCACGAAAGCGGCATCCCCTATGCGATGGGCATCATCCGCAACCAGTATATGGGCCGGACCTTTATCGAGCCGACCGAGCAGATCCGCAACATGGGCGTGCGGCTCAAGCTCAACGTCAACCGCGCGCTGATCAAGGACAAGCGGGTCATCCTGGTGGATGACAGCGTGGTGCGCGGCACCACCAGCCGCAAGATCAAGGAAATGATCCTCGATGCCGGGGCGAAAGAGGTGCATTTCCGTATCGCCAGCCCGCCCACGGCCTGGCCCTGCTTTTATGGCGTGGACACACCGCAGCGCGAGAAACTTCTGGCCGCGACCATGTCCGAGGACGAAATGCGCGACCACCTGGCGGTGGACAGCCTGAAATTCATCACCCTCGACGGTCTCTACCGCGCCGTGGGCGAGGCGTCGGGCCGCAACGCCAAATGTCCGCAATATTGTGATGCCTGCTTCTCGGGCGAATACCCCGTTGCCCCGTCGGACCAGATCGAAAAAGGCTTTGAGCTGAAAGCGGCGGAGTAACCCCGCCGCTCATCCGCCTTTACGGGCGGCCTCGCGAGGCGAGCTGCAAAGCTCGACGAGCAAACCCCTGATGCCGCGTTGCAGCATATTTCCGCCGACCCTCGAACAGAAGCCCTTTCCTTTCCCATGAAACAAGCCTATCTGCCCCCTTCGCAGATGCAGCATTCATGGAGTTGGCCTTGGCCGAAACCACCGACACCCCCGCAGATACCCTTGTCGCCGCCACGCAGGAAGGCGCCTTGCCGCTGCATGGCCTGGTGCTTCTTGGCACCTTTGACAAAGCCGAGGGCAGCAGCGCCCTGATCCGCACCCGCAATGGCGACATCCGCATGGTGCAGACCGGCGACAATGTGGGCTCCTCCACCGTCAGCGCGATTGACGACGGCGCGCTCTATCTCGTCTCGGGCGCGCATACCAAGCGCCTGACGCTGCCCGAAGGTTGACCACAGCCCCGCGCAGGCCCATCCTGCGCCCCATGCCTCACGATCCGATCCGCTATCGACCGCATCATTTCCTGTGCTCGCTCGGGTTTCAGGGCAAGGGCTATTCGGACGGCTTCACCGCCAACATGGCCGCGATCGTCGACGCGTGTTTGCGCGCGCCCGGCGGCGATGACACCCTGATCGAGGTGGTGGGCGCCACCGATGACATCTGCACCCCCTGCCCCAAGCGCCGCGGCGCTTTATGCGAAAGCCAGGACAAGATCGCGCGCCTCGACGCCCGCCATGCCCGCGCGCTCGGGCTGTTCGTAGGCAACACGATCACCTGGGGCGAGGCCAAGCGCCGGATGGTCAAACGCGTGCCGCCCGGCGCGCTGACCGGGCTGTGCGCAGGCTGTCAGTGGCTTGACCTGGGCCTGTGCGAAACCGCGCTCAGCGCCTTGCATGCCAAGCACGGGACACAAGGAGCATGCGAGGACCAATGACAGACATACGCCATGCCGCCTGCGCCTGCGGGGCGCTCGGCCTTAGCTGCCGGGGTACACCCGCCCTCGTGTCGCTCTGCCATTGCACGCAATGCCAGAAACGCAGCGGCGGCCCCTTTGGCATCGCAGCCTTCTACCCGGCCGAGGCGGTCGAGATTGCAGGTCAGAGCACCCGGTTCACCCGCGAGTCCGATCACGGCCATCCGGTCGACTTTCACTTCTGCCCTGTCTGCGGCAGCACCGTCTTCTGGTATCCGCGCCGCAAGCCCGGCATGATCGCCGTCGCCACCGGCGCTTTTGCCGATCCGGCCTTCCCGGCCCCGACCCAGGAGGTCTTTACCGAGCACCGGCATCTCTGGGTCAGGCCGCTGGCATGAAAAACGCCGCCCCGGGGGACCGGAGCGGCGTTCCAGATCTTGTCAGGCTGAGATCAGCGCTTGACCGCGGCCACGGCCTTCCAGCCACCCCAGACCACCATCGCGGCGATCACGGCCTTGATGGCATCGCCCAGCAGGAAGGGCGCCATCCAGCCGGCCCAAAGCTCGGGCAGGGTTTTGCCCAGCATCGCGGCAGGCCAGGCCAGACCGGGGATATAGAGCAGCGCCGAGACGACGATGCCCACCAGCGCGGTCGACACGACACCGCGCGCCAGGCCCTTTTCGGCGGCCAGACCGGCCAGCCAGGCCATGCCCACAAAGCCAAAGAGGAAACCCGCGGTCGGGCCCATCAGGGCGACACCGTTCATGCCATTGGCAAAGACCGGCAGGCCCGCAGCACCCTGCGCCAGATAGGCCAGCAGGGTCACGGCGGCCAGGCGCGACCCGAAGGTCAGCCCGACGATCAGAATCGCCAGCGTCTGCAGCGTGATCGGCACCGGCCAGCCTACGCTGACTTGCGCGGCCAGCGCGATGAACAGCGAGCCGCCCAGAACAAGAGCCGTTTTGTGCAGAAGAGTCTCATGGCCGATCGCGGCCTGGGTCAGAACTTGGGCGCGCATACGCGGTCCTCCTTGTGAAATCCGACAATTGCCCACTTTTTTCGCTGCAATGCCGCAAATGTCAAGCGAAGGGGGCTTGAAATCTCTGCGTCAGGGTGGGATTTGCCAAAGCATGACGGATCACGATACCCCGAAAATCGCTCTGGTGACCGGCGCCTCGCGCGGGCTGGGTGCAGCCATGGCCGAGCAGCTTGCCGCGACACATCACGTCGTCGCCGTCGGCCGCACCACCGGCGCGCTCGAAGAGCTTGACGACCGCATCCAGGCCAAGGGCGGCAACGCCACGCTGGCGCCGATGGATATCACCAATCTCGATGCCATGGCGCAGCTCTGCCGCTCGATCCATGACCGCTGGGGCAAGCTCGATCTCTGGGTGCATGCCGCCATCCACGCCGCCCCGCTGACGCCTGCGCCCTTCATGGACGCCAAGGACTGGGAGCGCTCGGTGGCCACCAACGTGACCGCCACGGGTCAGCTCATTCCGTTTCTCGCCCCGCTTCTGGGCGAAGCCGGACAGGCCGTCTTCTTCGACGATCCGCGCGGCGGCGAGCCGTTCTTCGGCGCCTATGGCGCGACCAAATCCGCCCAGATCGCCCTCGCCCGCAGCTGGGCCGCCGAAACGCAGCGCACCGGCCCGCGCGTACATATCCTTGCCCCCGCGCCGATGCCCACCGCGACCCGCGGCCGCTTCCACCCGGGCGAAGACCGCAGCGTTCTGGCCCAGCCGATGGACGAGGCCACCCGGCTCATCGGGCTCATGCGTGGCGCCTAACGCGCCCCGAGCGCGCGCACCTCATCGCTCAGGAACCTCTCAAAGCCCAGCGGCGTGGCGTTTCCCGGCGCATGATAAGGGTTCGCATAGGCCATCACGAAAAAGATGATCAGCCCGGTAAAGGCCGCAAAGCCCGACAGCAGCATAAGGTTCAGCGCCGTCGCCGGATAGGTGAAATAGCCCGCCGAGATCAGCAGGATGCCCGACAACGCGGCGATCAGAAAAAGCTGCGAGGCCCCGAAATGCGCCGCATTTTCACGCGCCTCGCGCAGTTCCGACAGCTCGCGAATATCGGCCAGCATGATCCCCAGAAGCCGCTCCTGCCGGGGCGTCTCCGGGGACAGATCAAGGATGCTCTCATAGCCGCGTTCCCAGGCCTGCCATGCTGCATCCGACAACCGGCCATCCCCCGCCAGCGAGGGCCATTCCTCGTCGATCACCGCGATTGCATAGCGCGCCAGCTCGGCCCGGATCTCCTGGGTGCCTTCCGCGTCATAGCGCTCCAGGTCATAATAGATATCCGCCAGCATCGCCGCCTCATGCGCCGAGGTCACATGCACGTCCCGGATCGAGGTCAGCTCCTGCGCGAAAACCAGCGCCAGCACCAGCCCGTGCAGCGCCGCCACCCGGAACAGCACCGACCCCGCCAGTTCGCGGCTGTCCTCGTCGGTCCGGGCCAGCAGCGCCCACCGGGTCAGCGCATAACTCGCCAGCGACACGGCAATCACCCCGGCGATGAACACAAGGCCCGCGATCACCGGATGAAGACTGAACAGCATATTGGACAGCGCGTGAATTGATTTGCTCCCGATGTAGTGACGTCCTGAGTCTATCGGTGAAAATCACTTTGCCAAGCCATCAGTGCCACACTACGCCCATCCGGCGCAGAGTTGGCGCCGCTCCGGCCCCGCTTGGCCTTGCCCCGCCCCACCCCCGACGCTACTAAGAACAGAACCGGCAAAGGGGCATCACACGTGCGTATTCTCATCACCAATGACGACGGCATCAACGCCCCGGGCCTTCAGGTTCTGACCGAAATCGCCCATGCGCTCGCGGGCCCCGAGGGCGAGGTCTGGACCGTGGCCCCCGCGTTTGAGCAATCCGGCGTCGGCCATTGCATCTCCTATACCCACCCGATGATGATCTCCAGGCTGGAAGAGCGCCGCTACATGGTCGAAGGCAGCCCGGCCGATTGCGTGCTTGCGGGCCTGCATGACGTCATGCCCGATGCCCGCCCCGATCTGGTGCTGTCGGGCGTGAACCGGGGCAACAACTCGGCTGAAAACGCGCTCTATTCCGGCACGCTCGGGGCCGCGATGGAGGCCGCGCTGCAAGGCGTGCCCGCCGTGGCGCTCAGCCAGTATAACGGCCCCGCCAACCGCGACCTCACCGACACGTTCGAGGCCGCCCGTGTGCATGGCCTGCCCACCCTGCGCCGCCTTCTGGACAAGGGCGTGTGGACCCGCGACGATTACGGCATCTTCTACAACATCAACTTTCCGCCCGTCCCGGCGGCGGATGTGCAGGGCATCAAGGCCACCCGCCAGGGCTTTCGCCGCGACATGGGTTTTGGCGTGCAGCCTCATAACGCACCCTCCGGCCGCCGCTTCCTCTGGGTCACCGGCGCGCCGCAGCAACAGCCCACCTCGCCGGGCTCGGACGCGGATATGAACCTCAAGGGCTATATTTCCGTCACGCCCATGCGCGCCGACCTGACCGCCCATGACGCGCTGGAGGCTCTCAAGGCAATCGAATGAGCGACGCCCCGGACGATATCGCCGAACGCAAGATGCAGTTCCTCTTCGCCCTGCGCTCGCGCGGGGTGACCGAGGCGCGGGTGCTGAACGCCATGGAAAAGATCGACCGCGGCCTCTTCATCCGCGGCACCTTCGCGATGCGCGCCTATGAGGACATGCCCCTGCCCATCGCCTGCGGTCAAACCATCTCACAGCCCTCTGTGGTGGGGCTGATGACCCAGGCGCTCCGGCTCACCGGGCGCGAAAAGGTGCTGGAGGTGGGCACCGGCTCGGGCTACCAGGCCGCCATCCTCAGCCATCTCGCCCGCCGGGTCTATACGGTCGACCGCCACCGCCGCCTCGTGGCCGAGGCGATGGAGGTGTTCCGCACCCTCGATCTGACCAATATCACGGCGCTGACCTCCGATGGCAGCTTCGGCCTGCCCGATCAGGCGCCCTTCGACCGCATCATCGTCACCGCTGCCGCCGAGGATCCGCCCGGCCCGCTCATGACCCAGCTCAAGGAGGGCGGGATCATGGTTGTGCCCGTGGGCCAGTCCGACACGGTCCAGACCCTGATCCGCGTCACCCGCACCGCCTCCGGCTTCGATTATGACGAGCTTCTGCCGGTGCGGTTCGTGCCGCTCGTCGAGGGGCTCGGACGCGACGGCCACCCTTGAACACCGCCCCGGCATGAAGGGCAAGACAAACCGTTCCCAAGCCGCTAAACTGCGCCGCAAAGCCCCGGCCAACAGGGGCATGACACGAGGACCCGATCGAGATGAGACCCAGCCTTCCTTCCGCCCCGCAGCTTCTGGCCGGCACCGCGCTGCTGGCGCTCTCCGCCTGTAGCGAACCGCTGGATCTTGACCTGCGCGGCGCCTTTGGCGAGGCCCCCAGCACCGCCAGCGCCGCCCGCAACGCCACCGCCGAGCGCCCCCGCCCCGACAGCCGCGGCATCATCTCCTATCCCGGCTATCAGGTCGCCGTCGCCCGCCGTGGCGACACGCTGCAAAGCCTCGCCGACCGGATCGGCACCGATGCCGCCGCCCTGGCCCGCTTCAATGGCATGCAGCCCGGCGACGGTCTGCGCAAAGGCGAGATCATCGCCCTGCCAAACCGCGTGGCCGAACCCGAAGGCGGCCCGATTCAGCCCCCCTCTCGCGTCGATATCACCGCGCTGGCCGACGGCGCCATCGCCGAAGCTGACGCCGCGCAATCCGCCAGCCCCGCCCCCATCACCGCCAGCCAGATCGGCGCGGAGCCCGTGCGCCACAAGGTCGAACGCGGCGAAAGCGCCTATACGATCGCCCGGCTCTACAATGTCTCGATCCGCAGCCTGGCGGACTGGAACGGGCTCGGGGCCGACTTTGCCGTGCGCGAAGGCCAGTACCTGCTGATCCCCGTCGCTCGCGACGGCCAGCGCCCGGCCCCCTTCGATCCCTCCGAAGGCGGTCAGGTCACCTCGCCCGGCGTTGGCAGCCCGACACCGACGCCGCCCTCGGCCTCCAAACCGCTGCCCGACGAAGACACCGCGCCCGCCGCCCAACCCGTCGGCACCGTCGCCGCGCCGGACCTCAGCGGCAGCCAGACCGCCGCCGCCTCGGGCACCCGCATGAGCTTCCCGGTGCGCGGCGACATCGTCCGCGAATACTCGAAAGGCAAGAATGACGGCATCGACATCGCCGCGTCCCCCGGCACCCCGGTAAAGGCCGCCGCCGACGGCGTGGTCGCGGCCATCACCAAGGATACCAACGGCATCCCGATCATCGTGGTCAAACATTCCGACAACCTGCTGACGGTCTATTCCAACGTCGCCAATGTCGCCGTGACCAAGGGCGATCCGATCAAACGCGGCGGCAAACTGGCGGAAATCCGCCGCGACGGCACCGCCGCTTTGCATTTCGAAGTGCGCGAAGGCTTCGACAGCGTGGACCCCATCCCCTACCTGCGCTGAGCAGGTCCGGGCCTGGCCGTCCCGGTGTTCGTCCTGGCTGACGTACCCCCGCCGGAGGCACCCGACACCTGCCCCAGGCGCCGCTCCCGGCACAAGGGCGTCACCTCACCGCTGCCTCCGAGGCGGCGGCCACAGGCCGGCAACGAGACAAACCGGCGTGCCCGACAGGGCACTCCTTCAGATCACAGCCCCAGCTGGATCCCCCCCGCCACCGGCAGGTTGATGCCGCTCACATAATCCCCCTGCGGCCCGGCCAGATACAGCACCGCCGCCGCGATATCCTCCGGCCGCCCGGCCGCACGCAACGCCACCGCCTCATAGCGCCGCCGTTTCATCGCGTCGAGCGGCACGCCCTCGGCCTCGGCCAGACGGATATTCGACGCCTCATGCATGTCCGTCGCGATATAGCCCGGACAGACCGCGTTACAGCGGATGCCCATCGGCCCGAACTCGGCGGCAATCGTCTTGGTCAGGCCCGTGACCCCGTGCTTCATCGCCGAATAGGCCCCGAAACTCGCGCGCCCCCCAAGCCCGCCGATCGAGCCCATGTTGATAATGCGCCCCGCGCTCTTTTCGATCATGCCGGGGATCACCGCCTGCGCCAGCAGCATCGGCCCCAGAAGGTTCACCCTGAACGAAACCTCCCAGTCCTGCGCCGTCCCGCTCAGGAACGGGCCCGCCCCCTGAACCGTGCCCGCATTGTTGACAAGAATATCCACACCGCCATGCGCCCCGGCTGCGGCCACCGCTTGCGCAATCTGCTCCGCGTCGGTCACATCCAGCGCCAGCGCCGCGCCGCCGATCTCACCGGCCAGCGCCTCGACCGCCTCCATCCGGCCCTCCCCGGGCCGGTCGCTCACGATCACAAAGGCGCCCTCCGCCGCCAGCGCGGCCGCACAGGCCCGCCCGATCCCCTTCGGCGCCGAACAGCCCGTGACCAGCGCCACCTTGCCGTTCAGCGTCACAGGCGCACCCCGCGCCGCCCGGCCAGATCGGTGAAATACTGCCAGGCCACCCGGCCCGACCGGCTCCCGCGCGTCGCCTGCCATTCGATGGCCTCGGCGCGCAGCGTGGCGTCGTCGATCTCGACCCCATGCGCGTCGCAATAGCCCCGGATCATCGCCAGATACGCCGTCTGATCGCAAGGATGGAAACCCAGCCACAGCCCGAACCGGTCGCTGAGCGATACTTTCTCCTCCACCGCCTCACTGGGGTTGATGGCCGAGGACCGTTCATTCTCGATCATGTCACGCGGCATCAGGTGGCGGCGGTTCGACGTGGCGTAAAACACCACATTGTCAGGCCGCCCCTCGATCCCGCCATCCAGCACCGCCTTGAGCGATTTGTAATGCTGGTCGTCATGGGAAAAGCTCAGATCGTCGCAAAACAGCACAAACCGCGCCTTGCTCAGGCGCAGCACATTCAGCAAACGGCCGACGCTGGGCAGGTCCTCGCGCTGCAACTCCACCAGCTTCAGATCGGCCCCTTCGGCGCGCACCGCGGCATGCACCGCCTTCACGAGCGAGGATTTCCCCATCCCCCGCGCGCCCCATAGCAGCGCGTTGTTGGCAGGCAGGCCACCGGCAAACTGCCGGGTGTTTTCCAGAAGCGTGTCGCGCGACCGGTCGATGCCCACCAGCAGGGACATATCCACGCGGTTGACCTGCGCCACAGGCTCCAGACGATCCGGCTCCACATGCCAGACAAAGGCCTCGGCGCTGGCGAAATCGGGCGTGGGTTGCTCCGGCGGGCTCATCCGCTCCAGCGCGGCCGCGATCCTTTCCAACGCGTCACTCACGCCTTGGGATCCTTTTTGGCCTCGCCCTCATCGGCGTTGTCATCGGCCTCATCGGCGTCGTCAGCGTCGTCGAACTCGGCCAGAAGCTCATCGTCCAGCTCTTCGTCCTCGACATCCGCTTCGCCGGCCTCCGTCTCGGCCTCAGTCTCGCCCTCGTCCTCGTCCTCGTCTTCGTCGAACCACAGCCCCTGCGCGCGCAGCTCCGCCTCGCGCTTTTTCTCCACACGGCGCACGAGGAAGATCGACACCTCGTAAAGCCCGTAAACCACGGTAAAGAGAATGAGCTGCGTGATCACATCCGGCGGCGTCACCAGGGCGGCCAGCACCAGAATGCCGATCATCGCGTATTTGCGCACGCCGCCCAGACCTTCGGCACTGACCAGCCCGGCCTTGCCCATCAGCGTCAGCAGCACCGGCAACTGAAAGCAAAGGCCGAAGGCGATGATGAATTTCAGCGTGATATCAAGCGATTCGTTGACCTTCCCGAAGAAGGTGATCCTCACCCCCTCATCAGTGGCGGGCACCACCGCCGCGTCATCCGGCAGGGTCTCGACCGTGCCCGACAACAGGTTGGCAAAAATCGAGCTGACATCGGCAAAGCCCAGGAAAAACGCCATGGCCAGCGGCGTGACCACGAAATGCGCAAACGCCGCCCCCAGAAGGAACATCACCGGCGAGGCGACAAGGAACGGCAGGAATGCGTTCTTCTCCGCCTTGTAAAGCCCCGGCGCCACGAACCGCCACATCTGATGCGCAATCACCGGGAAAGCCAGCGCAAAGCCGAACACCATCGAGATGCGGAACAGCGTGAACAGGTATTCCTGCGGGCTGGTATATTGCAGCGTCGGTGACGGGTCGCCCAGCTCGCGCAGCTGCGCCTCGATCGGGTGCAGCAGGAATTGCAGGATCGGCTCGGCCACGGCAAAGGCCAGGACGATGCCGATGATAAAGGCGATCACACTGCGGATCAGCCGCGTGCGCAGCTCGGCCAGATGCTCGATCAGCGGGGCGGAGCTGTCTTCGATGTCGTCGCTCTGGCTCATGTCGTTGTCTCCGCGTCCATCATGCGCCTCGTGCGCATGGACTTGATCATCATCAGCGCCAGCACGGGCAGTTGCAGCGTCAAGACATAGCTGCCCGCCATCACCACCACCGCATTGGCATAATTCGTCACAAGGCCCAGATCGGCCTGCACTCCGCTGCTCATCGCCGTGAGGCTCAGCAAGGCCGGAGCAAAGGCAACCGGGGCCTCGTAAAAGATGGCAAAGACCGCGCCCGCCAGGGCGATCACACCGCCCGCAATGGCAAAAGGCGGAATCGCCTGCGGCGTCATCCGCGCCAGCGTCGGGGCCAGCACGCGCGCCAGCGCCGCCACAATCGACGGCATCGCACAGATCATCCCGGCCAGAAGGGCCTGCCGCAGATTCAGCAAAAAGGCCTCCTTGGATGTGAGGAACACCAGGGTGCAATCACTCTGCCCGCGCATGGCCAGCAGATCACAGAGCGGGGCCACGATCAGGTCGGTCACGGTTGTGCCGAACGTGAACACGACGACAAAGCCCAGCAAAAAGGCAAACAGCCCCCCCGCCGGACCCAGCAATCGGATACTCATGCCTTATCCCCGGCCGACCCTGCTGCGGGTTTTTTGGCCGCTGGTTTCTTGGCCGCGGCCTTGGGCGCGGGTTTCGCTGCCGCCTTGGCCGGGGCTTTCTTCGCGGCGGGCTTTTTCGCAGCGGGCTTTTTCGCCGGAGCTTTCTTGGCCGGGGCCGTCTTGGCCTCCGCGGCTTTCGGCGCGGGTGCCTTGGCGGCCGGTTTCGCATCCGCCGCCTCTGCCGCCGCGGCCTCGGCCTTTTCGCGGGCGATCCGCTCATTCGCCATCTCGGCCGATTTCTGGCGGATCTTTTCCGCCGCCTCGGCCCTCTCGGGGCTCAGCTTGGGCTTGCCCGAGTTCATGGTCTTCTGCGTGAAGCTTTCGGTCGATTTCTTGACCTCGTTCATCGCCGAGTTCATCGGGCGGGCAGCGGCGTCGAGGGTTTTCTTGACGTCGCTCATGCCCGCGTCATCGGCGGCATCGTTCATCGCCTGGCTGAACTCGCGCGCCATGCGCTTGGCCTTGCCGACAAAATTGCCGACAGTCCTGAACATGCCCGGCAAATCCTTGGGGCCCACCACGATGAGCGCCACAATGCCGATGACAAGCAGCTCGGTCCAGCCAAGGTCGAACATCTAGAGGCTCAGGCCTTGTCTTTGTCGGGGGTGACGTCCTTGGCGGCCTCGGCGGCATCCTCGGTGGCGTCGTCAAGCTCCTTGTTGCCCTCAGCCACGCCCTTCTTGAACGAGGTGATGCCCTTGCCCACCTCACCCATCAGCGAGCTGATCTTGCCCCGGCCAAAAAGCACGAGCACCACGACGGCGATCAGAAGAAGGCCGGGAAGGCCAATGTTGTTCAGCATAGTTTCTCTCCCATTTCCCGGCGCAGGTTGGAGAGTGCCGGGATTTTCGTCAACTGTATCTAAGCCCTATCAGGCCGGGTTGGAAGGCGGAATGCGCGCCAAATGCAGAGTTTTGCGTAAAATGACTGTTCTTCACAGCCTGATCACCTGTCCGCCCGCAACTGCAACGATAGGCGAAATCTTGGAATGGCATCTTTGCGGACCATCCAGACAATCACCTGCACTCCGGGCAAGGTTTGCTTTCGCATCAAAGGGGCTGCGAATGACGTCGCGCTGCTTTTTTGTATAATTGGATGCAAGTTTGGACAGGAATCGAATATGGAAATCTCTGGAGCTGTAGCTTTCGTCACCGGTGGCAGCGGTGGACTTGGCTCTCGAATCTGTAGCCGCCTGGCTGACGACGGCGTGGCGGTCGCAATCGGCTACAATCAAGGCCAAGAGCGAGCTGAAGAGGTCAAAACACAAGTTACAGCCAACGGAGGGGTAGCCATCACCGTTCAGGTAGACCAGATGGTTCCCGCCTCAATTGACGCCGCCGTATCCAGAGTTGTCGGGGAATTGGGATCGCTTGACATCCTTGTGAACAACGCGGCAATTGCGTCAGGCGGACATTCGATTGACCCGGGTGACCTCGATGCGTTCACCCCCGAAATCTGGGACGAAATGATGGCGGTGAACGTCAGGGGACCATACCTGGTCGCTCGCTCTGCCGCTGGTCACCTTCGCGCCTCGAAATGGGGCCGCATCGTGAACATTGGCTCTACGCTCGGTCACGGTGACTGGTATCAGGATAGAATATTCGCGCCCAGCAAGGCAGCGGTCATTCCTCTCACGCGCTTCCTTGCCGCATCTTTGGCACCGGATGTCACGGTAAACTGTGTTGCACCGGGACTGATGGTGGAAACCGCTTTGGGGGGTGGTGGACCCAAGCCAGGTGAAAACAACAAGGCATACGATGCCTGGCGCGACAGGTCAGCTCTGAAGGGTTTTACCGATATTGACGATGTTGCTTCCCAGGTTGTGAGTTTCTGCAAAGCGCGTTCGATAACGGGGCAGAGTGTCGGGATAGACGCAGGCGTGCACTTCCACTAGCGGCAGAACTCGGACATTGTTGGTTTGAGAACTCGATGTAATCAGCTGGCACGATTGACAGACCTCCTTCTCTGCCAGTTCGAGAGACATCTGTGGCGAAACGCTGCAGTTTTCTGTTACCCTCGGAAGCGTACCAAAAAACGGTCTAATCAACAGGGGAAGCTGGGATGGCAGATGATCCCTACAGGATTACCGATCAGATCGATGCCAGCATGCTCGAGATGATTGTGGCTCGACTCGAGGAACGTGGGAGAGATGCACGGTTCCTCGGGATGATCGACGATTACCTGGACGCGGCAGGTATTTCGGAAGCCAAAGACGTGCTCGATCTTGGGTGTGGAACGGGCGTCGTGGCCCGCAGGATAGCCGGACGGAAGGATTTCAGCGGCCGGATTACGGGCATCGATCTAAGCGCGCAACTTATCGCCAAAGCCCGTGAATTGGCCGCATCGGAAGGGCTGTCGCACAAGGTCCTTTTCGAGGTTGGCGATATACGCAGCTTTGGCTTCGACAACGGCATATTCGACGTGACCGTGCTGCATACTCTTGTCAGTCATCTCGACGATCCTGCCGCCGCGCTGAGAGAGGCGGCGCGCGTAACGCGGTCTGGAGGTGCGATCATCGTGTTTGACGGAGACTACGCCTCTTCCACGCTGGAGACGGCGAATCCGGATCGAGCAGGCGAGATTGATGCGGCAATGATCGAAGCAACGGTTACGCAGCCTCGCGTCATGCGGCGATTGCCCCGCATGGCTAAAGCGGTGGGGCTCTCGGTCGAAAGGTGTTTCTCCTACCTGATCGCAGAAGCTGGGACGCCGGATTTCTTTGCAGGCCTCGTTGGCACGATTGGCCCCATGCTGGTGAATTCCGGCGTATCTTCGGAAGAAGAGGCCGCGGCGATTGCCGAAGATCTCAGGACGGCCGCGGAAGAGGGCACATTCTTTGGAGCCTGCAGCTACTACGGATATGTCCTGCGCAAGCCCTGAGCCGGCTAGGCTTCGACCTTCCTTCGCAGGCTGTTCACGTTTTTAGCGATTTCGCCGAGGTGGCGTTCGTCCGTTCCACAGCACCCCCCAAGAATGTCAGCGCGTGGGAACCGGCGTGCTACATCCCCCATCTGTTGGCCCAGCTCGACCGGGTCACCGTCTTCGAGGTGACCGAGTTTGCACAGGGCGATCTTGTCCATCTTGACGGCGTTCGGGCGGATATAACGGAGCCGGTCGAGCCACGGGCCGTCATCGGCAAGAGCAGAGGCAAATTCCAGAGGGTGCGAGCAATTCGTACCGTACCAGGCGGCCGCCCCATCCGTCTTTTCCTCGATCGCCTCGATCGCTTCGCGCAGACTTGGCCCGGATCTGAGGCGACCCTCTGTTGTCAGGGTCAGGCTGATACCGATCGGAATCTTGATTGCCTTGGCTGCCCTGACAATGCCGATGGCCTCGGGGATATTGTTAAGCGTGAGGGAGATAGCCATGTCGGCGGGTGTACTCTTTAGCGTGGTCAATTGGACAGAATGATAATCCTCGGCTTCGGCCTCCGAGATCCCGCCCCCGGTTCCGTATGCATCGCCGCGCGGCCCGACACAGCCAGCAATGTAGACATCCGAAACCTTGCCTTCGTATTCCCGGCGCAAGCTGTCCAGAAAGCCGATTGTGCGGCGCTCCATCTCTGCCAGTGCCTCGGGCGTGTAGCCGAGCTTGGCGCCCCAATCCGGACTGGCGCGATAGTCATGGCCGAGGATAAGCATCCCGGTGTCGTGCTTATGGGCAACATCGAAGTACCGACGATAGATATCGCGGATCACGCGGTCGGCCTCCGGATTATCAAGAAGGGGGAACATCGCGAACTCGGGAAGCTCGAAGCCCCACTTGTAGAGTATGTCTGTCTCGGTTCCTCCCTCGGTCAGGTAGAACTTGTTCTCGAGTCTGGGTGGAAAGTCCTTCATCGAAAAATCCCCGCGCTTCTCCTTTTAATAGAGGCTAACACGTTTTGCGACACTTCCAAAACGCGGGCACTTCTCGTGCCGAAGGCACAGGCTGCTTTGGGCTCAAAGCGGTCTTTCAACCCCGCCGTTTCCTGCGCAGTCCCTACCCTTTCACCGGAAATACAAAACATTTGTCGCGCCGGATCATCAGCCACATCCGCGTGCCCGCGCGCGGTAGGAACACCCCCGGCACAGTGGCGCGGATCAATGATCCGTCATGTTCCATCCGAAACTCCACAAGGCTTTCATTGCCCATGAAGCGCGCGCGTTCGGCCACGCCGGATACCGCCGTGCCGTTCTCGATCGTGGGCGCGGGGCCCTGACCTGCCCGGTCGAAATCCAGCTTGATATGCTGCGGGCGGATCACGATCTCCATCTCCTGCCCGTCCTCATAGCCCGGTGTCAGGAACTGGCCAAACGGCGTCTGCGTCAGCGCCCCTTTGGAAACGCCTCGTATCACATTGATATCCGAGAAAAAGGCCATCGCCTCGCGATCCGCGGGCGCATTGTAGATATTGTAGGGCGCGCCGCGCTGCACGATCCGGCCCTTGCGCATGAGTGCTATCTCGTCGGCCATGCGCATCGCCTCTTCGGGCTCATGCGTCACCAGCAGGACGGCCGTGTCCTGCTCGCGCAAAATCTCCAGTGTTTCGTCGCGGATACCGTCGCGCAGCCGGTTATCGAGCCCTGAAAAGGGCTCGTCCATCAGCATGATCGACGGGCGCGGCGCCAGCGCCCGGGCCAGCGCGACCCGTTGCTGCTCGCCCCCCGACAGCTCATGCGGAAAGGCCGGGCCAAAGCCCATCAGCCCCACCCGCTCCAGCAGCTCATCCACCCTGCGGGCGGTCTCGCCCTTGTCCCCGCTAAGGCCGAAGCGGATATTGTCCTGCACGCTCAGATGCGGAAACAGCGCGAAATCCTGAAACATCAGCCCGATATGGCGCCGCTCGGGCGGCACCCGGAACACCGTGTCGCAGACAAGCTGGCCATCCACCCAGATCTCGCCCGCGTCCTGCATCTCCACGCCCGCGATACAGCGCAGCGTCGTGGACTTGCCACAGCCCGACGGGCCCAGCAGGCAGGTCACCTGCCCCGGCGCGACGCTGAGCGACACGTCATCCACCGCGACACGCCCGTCATAGCGGCGCATCAGATGCTTGATTTCCAGTCTTGGTGGGGTCTTGTCCACGCGCGCCTCGTGTTTTCCCGATTACTTTACTCGGGCATTCGACGAGCGCAATACCAACCCCGCCCGCCCGGTGCAAGTGTGGGCGCGATGGGTATTTTTGCCAAAAAGACGCAGGATCAGGACGGGGTGCGGCGCGCACCGGCGAAGCTGGCCAGGAAACCGACAGCCAGAACACACAGGCAGATCACCAGCAATTGCTCGTATTTATGCGCCTCCGGCAGGAGCGGCGCAAACAGGCCATCGCGCGCGAAATAGGCCAACGCCCCCAGCATCGCGGACCCAAAGGCGACAAGATAGGCCCAGAGCCGGATCTCGCGGCCCATCACCAGCCCCACCACCAGCACCGGCGTCAGAAACAGGCTTGCGGTGCCGCTGACCGCCACGGCGTCAAAGAGGCTCTGATTGCCCCACAGCGTCAGACCCGTGCCAAGCCCGGCAAAGCCCAGCATCGCCCAGCGCCCCGCGGCCAGGCTGCGCGGGGCAAGCCGCAGCTCCTCCACCACCAGCCGCGCCGAAGAGGAAAGCGCCGAATCAAGCGTGCTGAGCGCGCTGATGAGCAGCGACACCAGCAGCGCCGCATAAAGCCAGGGCGGGAACATCTGCGCCCAGGTGCCCAGAAGCTCGCCCTCATAGGCCGCCCCCACCAGCCCGGCCTGAATACCGAACATCCCGAAGGCCAGAATACACAGCGACGACAGCCAGAATGCATGCAGGAAGGACCGCCGCGTTGTTTCCGCATCCGCGAGAAAGCCACGGTCCATCATCACCGGATCATGCACCGGGTAGGAAAACACCTGCAAAAACGCAACCAGCAGAAGCACCTGCCCGTTCCACGCCCCGGATGTCCCCGGCGCGGTCAGCACCGCGCCCAGGTCAAACCCCGGGCTTGTCAGCAAGGCGACAAATGCGGCGGCAAAGACCACCAGGAACACCCCCATCTGCAATACATCCGTCCTCAGCGCGGCACTCAGCCCACCCCAAGCGCTATAGGCCAGCGCCAGCACCGCGACGATCACGATCGCCCCGGTCCCCGCCCCGGGCACCTCCGGCAGGGCGGCGGCAAAGATCAGGCCGACCACCAGCAGGTTGGCAAAAACCTCCGACAATAGCCGGAGCGCGATCACGAGGTTGTAACAGGCGCCGCCCACCGCGCCAAAGCGCCCGGTCAGCCAATCCTGCACCGACCGCGCGCCCTTCGCGCGCAGCCGCCCGACCACGAACCCCCCGGTCAGAAACGAGCCATAATAGGCCGTATAGGCCAGCACGCCCCAGATGCCGTAGAAATACCCCAGGATCGCGGCGTTCATCAGCGAGCGGGCGAAAATCCAGGTGGTCACCTGGCTCAGCACCAGCATCCACAGCCCGGGCGCCTGTCCCGTGGCGCTCTGTCCGCCAAAGAAACCCTCCACCGTGGCCCGGCGCGGGGCAACCGCCAGGCTGGCCACAATGGTAATCATGAAAATCAAAACAAGGGCAATATCTTGCATGGCGTTCTTAATCCAGATTACAGAGGTGTCATCCCGCCTCCTTATCAGCTTGCACGCCACGCGCCATCGCCAAATCAGCCGCCCAACGGCAATGTGATCCGGCGTGTTTACCCGGTGATGTCAAACGCGGCCTCCGCGCGCATCACGCCGTTGACCTGCACACTGATCCGGTGCGGTCCCGGCTCGACCCGATAGGTGGACAGCCCCGCCGCGATCCGCTGCGCTTTGATCAGGCTCAACCGCCCCCGCGCATCGAGCCGGGCCTGTTTGAGCTTGAACACCTTGCGCCCCGGTGCACCACCTGTCCGGTGCAGGTGCAGCACGTAATCCACCATCACCGGCAGGTGCGGCGGGCCGGTCAGTTCAACTCCGATCTGCAGCACCTCACCCAGCGGCAACACCGCAGGCTCCGGCCTCAGCCGCGCCGCGATCTCTGCTTCCGGATCATAGCCCAAAAGGCGCAGCGCCCCGGGATGGCCCGCCTTGACCAGCCCGCGGAGCGCGTGGCGGGTGATCCAGTCAAGCTCATCCGCCACGGCCCGACCCTCATCGCGCCAGTTTTCCAGCTTCGACACAACCAGGGCGGGGTCACTTTTTGATATATCATTCAAATGGTTGGCGACCGATCTTGTCACAAATCGCGCGCGATCCGCATAGAGCTCATCCAACAGCGGCAGCGCCGCACCGGGGGTCAGGCACACCCCCATCCCCCAGGGCAGGTTTGGCCGCGTCCCTTCGCTCACCAGCCGCCGGACATGATAATGCTCGTGCTCCGCCCAGACCTGCATCCGCGCCATCGCCCTCTCGGGCCAGCGGTTCAGCACGGGCCGGATCGCCCATTCCATCGAAAACCGCTGCGTCAGATCTTCGAGCAGATCAAGCAGCAGATCGGGATGATCCTCCAGCCCGGCCCAGACGGCAAATTCCCCGAGAGGCGCAAAGATGAAGTCGCCGAAATCATCGTCGCGCAATGTCGGATCCAGCGGTGGAGGCAAAGCAGCCCGGATCACCGCCACCGCCTCCGGAAAAGCCGCCGGCAAATGCCGCCCCAGACAGTCGGCAATCCAGGCGATGCGCGCTTTCAGCTCCAGCTCGGGCAGCCGCGCCATGACCTCCGCCTCAAAGCCTGCCGCGTCAAAAGGTGGCTGAAACCGCCCGGCCAGCCAGGCGATCTTTTCCGCATTGAACAGCTGGTCTTTGAGGGAAAACCCTTTCTGAGACAAAGGCTTACATCGTGGTGTTTACAGCGCCGCCATCCAGCAGCACGTTCTGCCCCACCATGAACCCCGCATGCTGCGAGCACATGAAGGCGCAGGTGGCCCCGAACTCCTCGATCGTGCCATAGCGGCCCACCGGGATCGTGGCACAGCGCTGCGCCTTGGCCTCTTCCATCGTGATCCCCTGTGCCTTGGTCACGCCGGTATCCAGCGCCACGGCGCGGTCGGTCGCATGAATGCCGGGCAGCAGGTTGTTGATATTCACCCCCTTGCCCGCCACCTGCCGCGCCGTGCCCGCCACATAGCCCGTCAGCCCGGCCCGCGCCGAGTTGCTGAGCCCCAGCACGGCAATGGGCGACTTGACCGAGACCGAGGTGATATTGACCACCCGGCCCCAGCCGCGCTCCATCATGCCGGGCAGCAGCGCCTTCATGAAGGCGATCGGGGTCAGCATGTTGGCATCCAGCGCGGCGATGAAATCGTCGCGGTCCCAGTCGTTCCACATGCCCGGCGGCGGCCCGCCTGCATTGGTCACCAGAATGTCCACATCGCCCGCCGCGGCCAGCACCTCGGCACGGCCCTCCTCGGTGGTGACATCCGCCGCCACGGTCACGACCTCGACCCCGAAATCGTCGCGAATGGCCTGCGCCGACGCCTCCAGCGCCTCCGCGCCGCGCGCGTTCATCACCAGGCTCACGCCCGCCTCCGCCAGCGCCCGCGCACAGCCCAGGCCCAGACCCTTGCTCGACGCGCAGACCAGCGCGCGTTTTCCCTTGATTCCCAAATCCATGCGATCACTCCCTTGGTTTTCCCAAGCCCTAGCACTGAACCCGCCCGGCTTGCCAGCAAAACACCCGGTCGTTGACCCGTTGCTGCCATAATCATACCGTAGAGATCACGCTTAACGCCGCATTGGCCCCGTTCCCGTTGGTTATCGGTACACGCATGTCACACAGCGCATCCAAACCGGCTCAATCCATCCGCGTCTATCAGGCGCTGGATTTCACCGTTGTGAACGGCGCCAATCTGGGCGATGCGATCTCGTTTGCCGATGAGCTCGACCTCGATGACCTTTATGAGCTACGCCGCAATGCACGCACCTATCGTCTGTCGCTGGTCTCGGACGCGGCGGGGCATTTCACCATCCACCCCGAGACGGATCTCGGCCGGGACGGTGCGCAGGTCTATCTCGACAGCTGCCTCACCCTTATGTCGACCAACGGGCAGACCACCGAGCTTCTCATGCTGGTCGAGGTGGACGGACAAAACAACGTGGCCGATGTCTATGTCTTGCCTCTGGCCCCGATCACCCCGCGTCTTGGCTATGCGCTGGTTGGCATCGACCGCGGGATTGCCCGCCAGAAATTCGCCGAAGTCGCTTGTGTGTCCTTCACCCGGGGCACCCATATCACCCTGGCCTCCGGCGCGCAGAAGCCGGTGGAAGACCTGACAGCGGGCGACAAGATTCTCACCCGCGATGACGGCATTCAGGAACTGCGCTGGATCGGCCAATCCACCGCCCGCGCGGTGGGCGAGTTTGCCCCGATCCGCATCCGCGCCGGGGCGCTGCACAATGAAAACGACCTGCTGGTCAGCCCCGACCACCGGCTGTTCATCTATCAGCGCTCCGACAAGCTCGGCGCGGGCCGCTCCGAAGTGCTGGTGCGGGCGCGCCACCTGGTCAATGGCGGCTCGGTGGTGCGCGAAGAAGGCGGATTTGTCGATTATTTTCAGCTGCTTTTCGATGAGCACCAGATCATCTATGCCGAAGGCATCGCCGCCGAAACGCTGCTGGTGGACACCCGCACGCGCGAGGTTCTGCCCCAGGATATCTCCAACGCGCTGGCACCCGCCCTGCCCGGTCACGAGGCGCGCCCCTATTTCGATTACGAGGTGAACGAGGCGCTGCTGGATCATCTCGATGCGGCCGAACTCCTGCGCCGCGCCTCCACCCGCTGAGCCTTTTCACGCGGCAACACACGGTTTCCGTCAAAAACCTTGATTCCCCGGCGAGCCCCGCTCTACTCTGGGAACGATTGCAAACCCTGGGGATTGAATATGACGCATTTTCCAAACCTGACCCTGCCCATGGCCGGTCTGCTTTCCGTCACGCTGGCCGGGGCCGCCGCCGCGCAGGACCTGAGCTCGCTCAGCGCCACGGATGTGGTCAAGCTACAGGTCGGCGCCGGTCAGACCCAAGATCAAGTGGCCGAACAGCTCTCCGATCAGGTCGATGCCGCGCAGGCCCAAAGCCTCGCCGCCCAGCTTGCCGGACAGCCGATGGACATCTCGAACATCACCGGCGCTCTGCCCATCCGCGAGCTGACCTATGATTTCGACGCCAAGACCTACAAGCTCTGCCTGCCAAGCTCTCTGCTCTACAAATCGGATGTCGATGGCGGCGCGGTCGAGGCACTGGTGAGCATCCGCTTCGACGGTCTGGCCGAGAAGAATCCCGACGATTGCCCGTTCTACAAATCCGGCTTCGTGCCCGGCGGCGCTCTCGGCGTGGGCAACTACATGGAGATCGAGGTCGACATGGCCACCGCCCAGAAGCTGCATAACGCGATCGTCGCCGAAACCTCGATGGCCAGCTTCACCTGTGAAGAAGTGGTCTTTCAACAGGGCCGGTTCGACACCGGGCCGACACAGCTCAAATGCATCACCGGCAATGTGAAACTGTCCTCCGAGGGCGGTGAGATGCTGGCCTATTCCGCCGCCGCCGACGATGACAGCTGGATCACCCGCTCCGATGACCCGGAGGACGCCACGGATATGGCCGAGAGCGACAGCATGGGCGACGAAGGCTCCGACGCCGCAATGGAGGATACCGCCACCGATACGGAGGCCGATATCGCCGCCGCCGCGGCTGCCGCGGCCGCCGCTGCCGCCCTGGCCGCCTCCGCCGATACGGGCGCCGACAGCGCGGCACTCGCCGTGCCCAAGGCCATGACCGAAGGCACGATCCTGACCGAGACCGCGCTCGAACTTGACAAGGCCGGCCGCATCCAGGTGCAGCGCCGCCTGAACCTGCTGGGCTACAACACCCGCGGCGTCGATGGCGTGTTTGGCCCCGGCACCCGTGCGGGCCTCACCCAGTGGCAGTACAAGAACGGCATCCCGCCCACGGGCTACCTCGCCGCCGACCAGCTCGGCGCGCTCAATGCCATGTCCGAGACGCTCTATGTCAACTGGCTCGCCGCCAATGCCAACAGCTCGACGACCACCAAGAAGTCGACCACCAAGCGCAAGGTCTGGCGCGGCGCCGACGGCTGCCTTCGCCGCGCACCCGGCAACGCCCGCCGCCACATCATCCGCGGCCAGTCCCGCTACTGCAACCGCCGCCGCGCGGGCAAGATCTAGACGCAAACACACGACGTCTCAAAACAGGCCCCTCCCCGGGGCCTGTTCTCTTTTGGGGCATATTGCGCGCGCCCCGGCTCCCCGCTATAGCCAGCCCCATGTTGGATACCGCCTCAAACCGCCCTGACCTGCCGCCCGAGATCGCGCGGCGGCGCACCTTTGCCATCATCTCGCATCCCGATGCGGGCAAGACCACGCTGACCGAGAAATTCCTGCTCTTCGGCGGGGCGATCCAGATGGCCGGACAGGTCCGCGCCAAGGGCGAGGCGCGGCGCACGCGCTCGGACTTCATGCAGATGGAGAAGGACCGCGGCATTTCTGTCTCCGCCTCGGCCATGTCCTTTGATTTCAAGAGTTTCCGCTTCAATCTTGTGGACACGCCCGGCCACTCGGATTTCTCCGAAGACACCTATCGCACCCTCACCGCCGTCGATGCCGCCGTCATGGTGATCGACGGCGCGAAAGGCGTGGAAAGCCAGACGCAAAAGCTCTTCGAGGTGTGCCGCCTGCGCGACCTGCCGATCCTCACCTTCTGCAACAAGATGGACCGCGAAAGCCGCGACACGTTCGAGATCATCGACGAGATCCAGGAAAACCTGGCCATCGACGTCACACCGGCCTCCTGGCCCATCGGGCTGGGGCGCGATTTCATCGGCTGCTATGACCTTCTGAACGACCGGCTGGAACTGATGGACCGCGCCGACCGCAACCGGGTGGCCGAGTCGATCGAGATCAAGGGCCTTGATGACCCGAAACTGGCCGAACATGTGCCCGCCGACCTGATCGAGCAGCTCCGTGAAGAGGTCGAAATGGCGCGCGAGCTTCTGCCCAGCTTGGACCCCCAGGCGGTGCTCGAAGGGCATATGACGCCGATCTGGTTCGGCTCCGCCATCAACTCCTTCGGCGTCAAGGAACTGATGAACGGCATCGCCCAATACGGCCCCGAACCACAGCCGCAAAGCGCCGAGCCGCGCCAGATTTCCCCAGAAGAATCAAAGGTTTCCGGCTTTGTCTTCAAGGTGCAGGCCAATATGGACCCCAAGCACCGCGACCGCGTCGCCTTTGTCCGCCTCGCGTCGGGCCATTTCAAACGTGGCATGAAACTGACCCATGTGCGCTCCAAGAAACCGATGGCCATTTCCAACCCGGTGCTGTTTCTCGCCTCCGACCGCGAACTGGCCGAAGAGGCCTACGCGGGTGATATCATCGGCATCCCCAACCACGGCCAGCTGCGCATCGGCGACACCCTGACCGAGGGCGAGGCGCTGCGCGTCACCGGCATCCCCTCCTTCGCGCCGGAGCTTCTGCAAACCGCCCGCGCGGGCGATCCGATGAAAGCCAAGCATCTGGAAAAGGCGCTGATGCAATTCGCCGAAGAAGGGGCGGCCAAGGTCTTCAAACCGGCCTTCGGCTCGGGCTTTATCGTCGGCGTCGTGGGGGCCCTGCAATTCGAGGTGCTCGGCTCCCGGATCGAGCTGGAATACGGCCTGCCCGTGCGCTTCGAGGCATCGCAGTTCACCTCGGCCCGCTGGGTGAAGGGTGACCGGCAAGCCATTGATAAATTTACCCAAGCCAACAAGCAGCACATCGCGCACGATCATGATGGCGATGTCGTCTACCTCACGCGTTTGCAATGGGATATCGACCGGGTCGAGCGCGACTATCCGGACATCAAACTGACCGCCACCAAGGAAATGATGGTGTGACCTCTCCCGGCGGCGCATGAGTATTTCCAGAACGATGAAAGTCATATTTGCCTCTTTCATTGTTCCCAAAATACTCCCGCCGGAGGCACAAAACTCTGTCTTGCACCGGCGCCCGTCTCATCGCACCCTGCGCATATGACAGAACCAACCTGGGGCGTGGTCTCGACCATCAAGGCCCCCGCCCGCGACATCCTGAATTTCGCCGCGCATCATCTCGATCTGGGCGCGCACCGGGTGCATATCTATCTCGATGAAGACACCCCCGAGGCCTTTGCCGCCCTCAAGGCCCATCCCAAATGCCGCGTGATCCTCTGTGACGCGGCCTATTGGCGCCGCCGCAAGCAACGCCCGGACAAACATCAGGCCCGCCAGACCGCCAACGCCACCCGCTGTTATCGGCGCGGGCCTGGCGTGGACTGGCTCGCGCATATCGACGTGGATGAATTTCTCTGGCCGCAAAGCCCCCTGCCCGGTCAGTTGGCCGCCCTCGGGGCCGATGTGCTCAGCGCCCGCGTGCGCCCGGTCGAGGCGCTGGCACCCGACCCCGACAGCCCCGCCGCGCCCGAGGTCACCTGGTTCAAAAGCTTCGCCCGCCAGCAAAAGCCGCGCCGCGCGCAAACCGCCGAGATTTACCCGACCTATGGCGCCTTTCTCAATGGCGGTTTCCTCAGCCATGTGGCGGGCAAGGTCTTTGTGCGTACCGGGCTCGACAAGATCAGCCTGCGCATTCACAACGCCTTTCAGGACGGGCAGATGGACGACGACGCCGCCGACCTCTCCGGCACGCTCCTCTGTCACCTGCACGCCAAAAGCTGGACGCAGTTTCACGGCGCCTATCAGTTCCGCCTCGCCCGCGGCTCCTACCGCCCCGAGCTGAAGCCCGTGCCCACCGCCGACGGTGCCGGCGTCAATATGAATGCGCTGTTCTCCATGATCGAGGCCGAGGGCGGCCAAGACGCCCTGCGCGCCTTCTATTCGGAGGTCTGCACCGCCACCCCGGCCCTGCGCGAACGGCTGATGGCCCATAACCTGCTGCACGGGTTCGCGCTCGATCTTGACGCCAAACGCGCCCGCCACTTCCCCGACCACGACTGATTGTTGCGCAATTGGCAACAATCACTGGTTTAGCTCATTGATTGTCGCACACACGCCACTGTGCATTGCCCTTTCGCGCATCTTGAGGTACATGGCCCGTGACGGGGCAGATATGGCCATTCGGGCCGCCCCAATTGCGACGTACGGGCCAAGATAGTGTCCGTAAACCACGGATACACATGACCAAATTTTCAGACCTGAGCCTGAACCCCAAAGTCCTCAAAGCCATCGCCGATGCCGGCTATGAAACCCCTACGCCGATTCAGGCCGGGGCCATTCCGCCCGCCCTTGAGGGGCGCGACGTGCTGGGCATCGCCCAGACCGGCACCGGCAAAACGGCAAGCTTCACCCTGCCCATGCTGTCGCTTCTGGCGCGCGGCCGGGCGCGGGCGCGGATGCCGCGCTCTCTCGTGCTCTGCCCCACGCGGGAACTTGCCGCTCAGGTGGCCGAAAACTTCGACACCTATTCCAAATACCTGCGCCTGACCAAGGCGCTGCTGATCGGCGGGGTCAGCTTCAAGGAACAGGACCTTCTTATCGACAAGGGCGTTGACGTGCTCATCGCCACCCCGGGCCGCCTGCTCGATCATTTCGAACGCGGCAAGCTGATCCTGTCGGACGTCAAGGTGATGGTCGTGGACGAGGCCGACCGCATGCTCGACATGGGCTTCATCCCCGATATCGAGCGGATCTTCGGCCTGACCCCCTTCACCCGGCAAACCTTCTTCTTCTCCGCCACCATGGCGCCCGAGATCGAGCGGGTCACCAACACCTTCCTCTCCAACCCGGCCCGCGTCGAAGTGGCCCGCCAGGCCACGGCCAGCGAGACGATCGAACAGGGCGTGGCCATGTTCAAACCCTCGCGCCGCGACCGCGCCGACAGCGAAAAGCGCAAGCTCCTGCGCGCGCTGATCGACGCGGAGGGTGAGAAATGCACCAACGCGATCATCTTCTGCAACCGCAAGACGGATGTGGATATCGTCGCCAAGTCCTTGAAAAAATACGGCTATGATGCCGCCCCCATTCATGGCGACCTGGACCAGTCACAGCGCACGCGCACGCTTGATGCCTTCCGCGGCGGTGAGCTGAAGTTTCTTGTGGCCTCCGATGTGGCCGCGCGCGGGCTCGACGTGCCCGCGGTCAGCCACGTGTTCAACTTCGACGTGCCCGGCCACCCCGAAGATTACGTGCACCGCATCGGCCGCACCGGCCGTGCAGGCCGCGAAGGCAAGGCGATCACACTCTGCAACCCGCGCGACGAAAAGGCGCTCGCCGCCGTCGAAGCGCTGATTCAGAAGGACATCCCCCGGCTCGACAACCCTCTGGGCACCGCGCCCCAGGACGAGGCCCCCGAGGCCGAGGCCCGCGAGGACAGCCCGAAAAAGCCGCGCCGCAGCCGGTCGCGCAAATCCGACAAAGAGGCCCCCGCGCCCGCCACTGCCGAGACGGCCACGCAAGAGGTCGGCGAGGACCAGCCGCGCGAAAAGCAGACCAGCAAACGCGGCGAGCGCGGCGGACGTGGCCGCTCGGGCGGCGACAACAGAACCGTCGGCATGGGCGATCACATGCCCAGCTTCATCGCCCAAAGCTTCGACGAACGCCGCAACTGACCTGCAAGGCGGGGGGGCACCCCGCCTTCCCTCAATCGATATAGGCGTCCGCCCTTTGCCCGGCCCGCTCATGGTGAACCGGCAGGGTCCGGCCATAAAGCTGCTCGGTGCGCTCCACGCTGCCCACCATGCCCGGCTCTTCCACATAGGAAAAAATCGCCACATATCTGGGCCTTGCACCCTTTAGCGGCGCCACCCGGTGCAGCGAATACCGCCCCCGGAACAGTTGCAGATCGCCCGGTTCGAGATGCAGCACCGTCACCCGCTCCGAGGTGCCGTTCAGCACCTTCGCGACCTCGGCAAAATTCTCATCCCCCTCGCGGATGCCGGGCGCATACTCAAACGCGCCCCCCTCTTCGGCGTTCTGAATGGCCAGCGTCACGGTGAAATTGTTGGTGTCGAAATGCCAGGGAAAGCCATTGCCCTCCTCGGCCATGTTCACGATCACATCGGCCAGCGGATCGGCATAGCGGTAAAACTTCTCCTCCTGCAGGCAATCCTGGATAAACCTGTCAAAGCCGGGATAGTCATGCACCTGCCGCAACGGCCCTTCCGGCACAAAATTGTCCGCCGGGATAAACGCGTTCGAGCGGTCGAAGAACTGCCGCCTCGGATCGTCTTCGGGCAGGCTCGGGTCGTCGCGGGTGAAATAGGCATTGGTCCGGCTGTGCGAGTGGTGCCCCTTGTCGGCCACGCTCTCGGCCTCCGCCGTCAGCGCCGCGATCCCGGCCCCGGTCAGGAACCCCTTGAGCACCGCACAGCCATCCTCGGCCAGCGCTGCGCGCGCCCGCGCGATCACGGCGTCACGGTCGGGTCCGGCCCGGTCAATCGGATAGCGGTCAAGGTCGATATACTGGCTGGCGCTCATGGCGGTCCCTCAAAAGTGGTTACACGCCACCTAACCGCCCGTTCGCCCGTCCCGTCTCGTCAGATTGCGACATATGCGCCCGATTGTTCGATTGTACAAAACAGGGGGTCATTTTGTACGTTTTGTACAAAATTTTCAGGCCGACAATCGCGAGATCACCACCGTCACTTCCGGCTTCTTGCCGATCTCGCCCTGCGCCGTGTTCCGCGCGATCTTGCGCAAGCCGTCTTCCAGCTTGTCGTCATCCATGAGCGTCTTCGATCCGGCCCGGCCCAGATACTGGCTCAGGTCTTCCTCCAGCACATCCACCAGCGGTGCTCGGCTGACACCTGTCTCCGCCAAGCCTCTGATTTCACACCAGGGTTCGCCCAACGGCTCATCATCCTCATCAAGGATCACATTCACCATCACATGCCCGTTCAGCGCCATACGAATACGGTCGCGCACGATCCCGTCCAGCGCCCCGATCTGGACCGAGCCATCCAGATAGGTCCGCCCGGTCTCGACATACTCGGCCACTGTGGGTGTTTCGCCGCCGAGGTCAATCATCGTGCCATTCGGTGCAAGAATGCCTTTGAACCCGTTGGATTTGCTCAGTTTTACATGTTCCCGCAGATGCCGATGCTCGCCATGCATGGGCACCACCAGCTTCGGATTGACCAGCTTGTGCATCGTGCTCAGATCCGGCCGGTTGGCATGGCCCGACACGTGATAGAGCCCGCCGGATTCGTCCACAACATCGACGCCCATCTCACTGAAATTATTCATGATTCTGGCCACCCCGCGTTCGTTCCCCGGAATGGTCTTGGAGCTGAAGAGGAACGTGTCCCCCTCCTTAAGCGTGATCCCCTGATATTTGCCATTGCTCAGCTGCGCACTCGCCGCGCGCCGCTCCCCCTGGCTTCCCGTGACGATCAGCATCACGTTCTCGCGGGGAATTTCCTTTACTTCCTCGGGGCTTATCGTGCGCGGAAAGCCGGTAAGCACGCCTGTTTCCACCGAGGCCTCGATCATCCGCCGCATCGCACGGCCCAGCAAACACACCGACCGCCCCGCCGCCTGTGCCGCTTCGGCCAGCGTCTTTACCCGCGCCACGTTACTGGCAAAGGTCGTGGCCACCACCATCCCCTTGCATCCGGCGACGAGTTTCTCGATTTCCGGGCCAAGCGCACTTTCAGAACGCCCCCCATGTGCATTGAAAACATTGGTAGAATCGCACATGAGCGCCAGCACGCCAGCCGCGCCGATCTGTTTCCAGGCATCCTCGTCAAACGGCTCGCCCACAACCGGCGCATGGTCGATCTTGAAGTCGCCCGAATGCACCAGGCGCTGCCCGGCCACGTCGATCACCAGTCCGGAACTCTCTGGAATTGAATGAGAAATAGGAACAAACCCCACGGTGAAGGGCCCCGCCTGCACGGTTTCCGGCCAGGGCGAAACCGTGGTGACCGCCCGCTCCGGATGGCCATGCTCCTCCATCTTGCGCCGGGCGATATTGGCGGTGAAGGCACGGGCATAAACCGGCGCGCCCAGATCCCCCCAGAAATGCGCCAGAGCGCCCACATGATCCTCATGCGCATGGGTGATGAAGATCGCCTCCAGCTGTTCACGACGCTCTTTAAGCCATTGAATATCCGGCAAAATCAGATCAACACCGGGGCTGCCATCCATGTCCGGAAAGGTCACACCCAGATCCACCAGGATCAGCCGCTCCTGCCCCGGCTGGCCAACCCCGTAGACATAGGCATTCATCCCGATCTCGCCCGCCCCACCCAGAGGCAGATAGATCACCCGTTCACTGCTCATCGCTTATCCCAACGCCTTGTTATACTCATGGATGACGGTCAGCCCGTGCATCGTCAGATCGTCCTCGATCACATCGAACAACTCTTCCGTCTCGGCAAACAATGGCGCCAGCCCGCCAGTGCCGATCACCGTCATCTCGCGCTCGCGCTCCGCCTTGATCCGGTCGCAGATTTCCTTGACCAGCCCGATATAGCCCCAGAACACACCCGATTGCATACAGGCTACCGTGTTGGTTCCAATGACATTTTGCGGCTTCGAGATATCCACATGCGGCAAGGCGGCCGCCGCCATATGCAGCGCCTCCAGGCTCAGGTTGACCCCCGGCGCGATCACCCCGCCGATGTAATTTCCGTCCTTCGAGACCACATCGAATGTCGTGGCCGTACCGAAATCCACCACGATCAGATCGCCACCATGCCGGTCAAACGCCCCCGCCGCATTGACCAGCCGGTCCGGCCCCACGATCGTGCCCTCATCCACTTTCGGCTCATGCGGCAGCGCGCATTCGGGCTTGCCCACCACCAGGGGACGACAGCCAAAGAACCGGTCGGCAAAAACCCGCAGGTTGAACACCACCCGCGGCACCGTGGACGAGATGATTACATCGGTGATATCCACCTCGATCCCGTAATGCTTCACCAGCGTGGAATACCATGTAAAATAGGCATCCGCCGTGCGCGCATGGTGGGTCGAGGTCCGCAAGGTGCAGATGAACTCGGTCCCGTCCCAGATCGCAAAAACGGTGTTGGTATTGCCGCAATCAATGGCCAGAAGCATCTCGGCCCCTTTCAGAAAAAGACTTCGGCCGCCGGAATGGCATGCCGGGTTTTGCCGCTCAATAGAACAAGATTGCCCGCCTCGTCCACCGTTTGAAACGTTCCGGTGATCTCGTCGCGGGCCGTTCGGGCGGTGATCACCTCGCCCAGCTTTGCCGCCCGGTCGAGCCAGAGCCTGCGGATCGGCGCAAAACCAAGCTCGGTGAATTGCGCCTCATGGCGGGCAAAGGCCGCCGCCAGAACGTCCAGAAACGCCTCGGGCGTGACCGCGACACCGGTTTCGGACAGCAAGGAGACAGGCCGCACAGCCCCCGGCTCCACCTGATCCGCGCCCGGCGCTTCACGCAGGTTCACCCCGATACCGATCATGAAATGGCTCAGCCCCGCGGCACTTCCGGCGCTCTCCAGCAGGATACCAGCCAGCTTGCCACCGTTCAGCAACACATCATTGGGCCATTTCAGCGCCAGTCCCGCGCTGCGTCCGGTCACCGCGACACAGGCATCATAGAGCGCCAGCGACGCCACGAAAGAGCGCAGCGCCATCTGCTCCGCACTGCCCTCGGGCCGCATCACCAGCGTGGCCGCGAAATTCCCCTCCGGATTGGCCCAGGCCCGCCCGCGCCGCCCGCGCGCCGCGGTCTGGTGAAGCGCCAGAATCCATTCAGGCCCCGCCAGCGTGCCTGCAATCCGTGCGGCCTCGGCATTGGTGCTGTCCACTTCGGCCAGCACACGCCTCCCATATCCAGATGGCCACACCGCTTTCATTGTTCCGAAAATACTCCCGCCGGAGGCAAGATACTCTTTGACACCCCGGCGGTCCTCAGCCCGATCAGTTGACCAGGGTCGCCGCCGCCGCCTGCGCCATGCCCTCGACCCCGAACATGTTGATAATGCCGAGAAGCATGATCGCCGCCGACACCATCAGGAAGCCCCATTGCACCGGGGATTTGCCGGTTTCCAGGCCGTCGCCTTCCTCGCCGAAATACATGTAATAGACGATTCGCAGGTAATAGAACGCACCGATCACCGACGCGATCACCCCCGCAATGGCAAGCCAGGCCAGCCCACCTTCATAAGCCGCGCGCAGCACATAAAGCTTGCCGAAGAAGCCCAGCAGCGGCGGCACACCGGCGAGGCTGAACAGCAGGATCAGCATCGCGAAGGCGCGGGTCGGATGGGCGCGGGAATACATGTTCAGGCTGGCGATATCCGTCACCGGCTGGCCGTCACGCTCCATCGACAGGATGAAGGCGAAGGTGCCGATATTCATCGTCACATAGATGGCCATATAGATCAGCATCGCCTGCACACCAAAGGCCGTCCCGGCGGCAAGGCCCATCAGGGCAAAGCCCATATGCGCGATCGAGGAATAGGCCATCAGCCGCTTGATATCGGTCTGCCCGATAGCGGCAACAGCGCCGAGGAACATCGACAGAAGCGCCAGCAGCGCCACGATCTGTTGCCAGTCGCCCACCACATTGCCAAAGGCGTCATGCATGACACGCGCGAAAAGCGCCATGGCGGCCATCTTGGGCGCGGTGGCAAAAAAGGCGGTGATCGGTGTGGGCGCCCCTTCGTAGACGTCGGGCGTCCACATGTGGAAGGGCACGGCCGAGACCTTGAACGCAAGGCCCGACATCACGAAGACCAGCCCCAGAAGCAGCCCGATCGGGGCCTGATCCTGTGCCGAGGTGATGATGCCCGAGAAGAGCGTTGTGCCGGCATAGCCATAAACCAGAGAGCAGCCATACAGCAGCAGGCCCGAGCTGAGCGCGCCCAGAACGAAATACTTCAGGCCGGCCTCGGTGGACTTGGCGCTGTCGCGCCGCAGGGAGGCCACCACATAAAGCGCAAGCGATTGTAGCTCCAGCCCCATGTAAAGCGCCATCAGGTCGCCCGCGCTGACCATCATCATCATACCGACCGCACAAAGCGCGATAAGCAGCGGATACTCAAACCGCATCAGGTTGCGGCGGGCCATGTATTCCTGTCCCAGCACCAGAATGGCCGCGGCGGACAGCAGGATCGTCACCTTGGCAAATCGGGCGAACCCGTCATCGACAAACATGCCGCCAAAGGCCTCACGCGTGCCGTTCGCGGTGGATCCGATCCAAAGCGCCACAGCCACGAAAAGCGCCGCGGTGAGCCAGAGCAGCATCCCCGCCATCCGGTCCTTGCCTGTATAGACCGCGCCCAGGAGCGCTGCGATCGCATAGACCGAGAGGATGATCTCGGGCAGGATTACGTTCAGGTCGGCCTGCATATCTCTGGCCCTCCGTTACTGCGCGGCACTTGCGGTCTGGTTCGCGGTCTCTGCCGCGGCCAGCGCCGTGTCGTAATTGTCGATCAAGGCCGCAACGGACGGCCCGATGATATCGGTCACAAGGCTCGGGTAGACCCCGAGGAGCAGCGTCATCACCACGAGCGGCGCAAAGATCGCGCGCTCGCGCCCGGACATGTCCGAAATGCTCTTGAGGCTTTCCTTGATCAGATCGCCCAGCACCACCCGACGATAGAGCCAGAGCGCATAGGCCGCCGACAGGATCACACCCGACGTGGCCACCAGAGCCACCCAGGTGTTGACCTGGAAGATGCCCACCAGCGTCAGGAACTCCCCGATAAAGCCCGAGGTACCCGGCAGGCCGACATTGGCCATGGTGAAAAGCATGAAGATCAGCGCATAGGCGGGCATCCGGTTTACGAGGCCGCCATAGGCGTCGATCTCGCGGGTGTGCATCCGGTCATAGATCACCCCGACGCAGAGGAAGAGCGCGCCGGAGATGAAGCCGTGGCTGAGCATCTGGAAGATCGCCCCGTCAATGCCCTGCTGGTTGGCCGCAAAGATGCCCATGGTGACATACCCCATATGGGCCACAGAACTGTAGGCGATGAGCTTTTTCATGTCCTCCTGCGCCAGTGCGACCAGCGAGGTGTAGACGATGGCGATGGCCGACATCCACAGGACCAGCGGCGTCATCACCTCCGAGCCCACAGGGAACATCGGCAGGGAGAAGCGCAGGAAACCATAGCCGCCCATCTTCAGCAGGATCGCCGCCAGAACGACCGAGCCCGCGGTGGGCGCCTGCACGTGAGCATCGGGCAGCCATGTGTGCACCGGCCACATCGGCATCTTCACCGCGAAGCTGGCGAAGAAGGCGAGGAACATCAGCGTCTGCATGCCCCCCACGATATGCACGCCCAGCACCGAGAAGCTGTCGGAGGCAAAGGTGTGGTTCATCAGCGTCGGGATGTCGGTGGTGCCCGCCTCGGCGAACATCGCCACCATCGCCACCAGCATCAGCACCGAGCCGAGGAAAGTGTAGAGGAAGAACTTGAAGCTGGCATAGATCCGCTCCTTGCCGCCCCAGATGCCGATGATCAGGAACATCGGGATCAGACCTGCCTCGAAGAAGAGGTAGAAGAGCACCAGATCGAGCGCCATGAACACGCCCAGCATCAGCGTCTCAAGCACGAGGAAGGCAATCATGTATTCCTTCACCCGCACCGTCACATTCCACGAGGCAGCAATGGTGAGCGGCATCATGAAGGTGGTCAGCAACACGAACAGCACGCTGATTCCATCGACGCCCATCTTGTATTTCAGCCCCAGAAGCCAGGTATGCTCTTCCACGAACTGGAAGCCGGTATCGTCGGGGTCAAAGCCCGCGAGGATAAAGAGCGACACCAGGAAGGTCAGCGAGGTGGCAATCAGCGCCACCCATTTGGCGTTGCGATTGGCGGCCTCGTCATCGCCCCGCAGGAAAACGCCCAGGATCAGGGCCGCGATGGCGGGGATGAAGGTGGTGATCGAAAGAAGGTTATCCATTATTCAGCCCCCCCCGAGATCGTCATCCAGGTGATAAGCACCGCGATCCCGATCACCATGGCGAACGCATAGGTAAAGATGTAGCCCGATTGTGCCCGGCCAGCGAGCCGGGTGAAGAAGGGGATGATCCCCATCGCAACCCCGTTGATCGAGCCGTCGATGACAGTGCCGTCCCCCTTCTTCCAGAAGGCTTTGCCAAGCCACATGGCCGGCCGGACGAAAAGGAAGTCGTAGATCTCGTCGAAATACCACTTGTTCAGCAGGAACAGGTAGAGCGGGCGCTGGTTTTCCGCCAGGCGGCGCGGGATCGACGGATTGACGATATAGAACCAATAGGCCGTGACCAGTCCGATGATCATCGCGATGAACGGGCTGACCTTGACCCATTTCGGCACGTAATGCGCCTCGTTCAGGATGTCGTTGTCGGCGGCCGCATAGATTGCCCCGTCGCCCGGGTTACCCGCGAGCACGTAATGCGGCTTGGCGTCTTTGTCTTTCTTCTCCCCGGCATGCTCATCCGCCTCTTTCGTGGCGGCCTCGCCATGGCCGTCGTCGCCATGCCCGTCATCCTTGGCCTCGCCGTGATCATCGCCATGCGCATCGCCATGTGCGGCCTCGGCGTGATAGGGCACGTTGAAGAATTTGGCCACCTCGTCGGTCTTGCCGAAGAAGCTGTTGTACCAGACCATCCCGGCCAGCACGGAGCCGATGGCCAGCACGCCAAGCGGGACCAGCATGACCGCGGGGCTTTCATGGGCATGTTCATGGGTGTGCTTGTCGCCGCGCGGCTTGCCCCAGAAGGTCAGGAACATCAGCCGCCAGCTGTAGAAGCTGGTAAAGAGCGCCGCCACCACGAGCATCCAGAAGGCATAGCCGCCCGCCGTGCCCGCATAGGCGCTTTCGATCACCGCGTCCTTGGAGAGGAACCCAGCAAAACCGATGGTCGTCAGCGGAATGCCCACACCGGTGATGGCCAGCGTGCCGATCAGCATGGCCCAGAAGGTCACCGGCAGCTTCTTGCGAAGTCCGCCATAGTTGCGCATGTCCTGCTCGTGATGCATCCCGTGGATGACCGAGCCGGCGCCAAGAAACAGCATCGCCTTGAAGAACGCGTGGGTGAAGAGGTGGAACATGGCCACCGAGTAGACGCCCACGCCCGCGGCCACGAACATGTACCCCAGCTGCGAACAGGTGGAATAGGCGATGACGCGTTTGATATCGTTCTGCACCAGGCCCACCGTGGCCGCAAAGAAGGCCGTGGAGGCGCCGAGGAAGGTGATCAGCGCCTTGGCATCAGGGGCGTATTCAATCAGCGGCGACATACGGCAGACAAGGAACACGCCCGCCGTCACCATCGTGGCCGCGTGGATCAGCGCCGACACCGGCGTCGGGCCTTCCATCGCGTCAGGCAGCCAGGTGTGCAGGAAGAGCTGTGCCGATTTACCCATGGCCCCGATAAAGAGCAGCACGGCAATCAGGTTGGCCGCGTTCCATTCGGTCCACAGGAAGGTCAGCTGCGTTTCCGAAAGCTGCTGGGCGGCGGCGAAAATGTCATCGAACTTGACGCTGTCGACCAGGAAGTAGATCGCGAAAATGCCCAGGGCAAAGCCGAAATCGCCCACCCGGTTGACCACGAAGGCCTTGATCGAGGCGGCATTGGCGCTGGGTTTGCGGAAGTAGAAGCCGATCAGAAGGTAAGAGGCGAGGCCCACACCCTCCCAGCCGAAGAACATCTGCACGAGGTTATCGGCGGTGACCAGCATGAGCATGGCGAAGGTGAAGAGGCTGAGATAGGCGAAGAAGCGCGGGCGATAGCTCTCATCCTCGCGGAAGTTTTCGTCATGCGCCATGTAGCCCATGGAATAGAGATGGACGAGCGCCGAGACGGTGGTGACGACGATCAGCATGATCGCGGTCAGCCGGTCCAGCCGGATCGACCAGCTTGTATCGAGCGTGCCGGACTGCACCCAGTCCAGGATGTGGATATGCTGGGTTTCGTCGCCCAGGCCCAGGAACACGATCCAGCTCAGGATCGCGGCCAGGAACAACAGGCCGGTGGTGACCCATTGCGCCGCCACATCACCAATGATGCGCCAGCCGAACCCCGCGATGATGGCCCCGATGAGAGGCGCGAAGAGGATTGTTTGCTCCATCGTCTCAGCCTTTCATCACGTTGACATCTTCGACCGCGATCGTGCCGCGGTTGCGGAAGAAGCAGACCAGGATCGCAAGGCCAATGGCGGCCTCGGCGGCGGCCACGGTCAGCACAAAGAGGGTGAAGACCTGGCCGACAAGATCTCCGGCAAAGCTGGAGAAGGCCACCAGGTTGATATTGACCGAAAGCAGCATCAGCTCGATCGACATGAGCAGGATGATGATGTTCTTCCGGTTCAGGAAGAGGCCGAAGATGCCGATGACGAACAGCGCCGCCGCCACCGTCAGGTAATGCTCAATTCCTATCATGTCGTCGTCCCTCGGTTCTCTTATCTGTGGGGTCTCATCGGCCCCGGTCGTCTTTTGTCCGTCATGCCCCGGATCTGATCCGGGGGCCTATTCTTTGCCTCAGAGCCCCTGCCCCGGTTTCACGTCCCGCAGCTCCATCGCCTTGGCCGGATCGCGGTACATCTGCGCCAGCACGTTCTGGCGTTTGATGTCAGAGCGGTGGCGCAGGGTCAGCATGATGGCGCCGATCATGGCCACCAGCAGGATCAGCCCCGCAAGTTGGAACAGCAGGAAGTATTTGTCATAGAGCAAGAGGCCGAGCGCCTCGGTATTGGTCACCCCCACAGGGGCCACGGCCCCGCGCGCAGCTTCGGCGCCTTCCGCGGTCTCCCACGCGCCATAGGCCATGCCGATCTGCATCAGGATGATCACCCCGATCAGCAGCGCCAGCGGCATATACTTGGCCATCTCCGCCTTCAGCTCGGCGAAATCCACGTCGAGCATCATGACGACGAAGAGGAACAGCACCATGACCGCGCCGACATAGACGATGATCAGCAGCATGGCGACGAACTCGGCCCCCAGAAGCACGAAGAGTCCGGCAGAGCTGATAAAGGCCAGGATCAGCCAGAGCACCGAATGCACCGGGTTGCGGCTGATCACGGTGAAAAGCCCGCCAACAATGGCCGAAACGGCAAAGAGGTAGAAGGCGATAGCTGCAAAAGTCATGACGTTTCGTCCTCTTTATTGTCCCCGTCGAGCACCTCGCGCGCATATTCCATCGCGCGGGTCATGGACGGGATACCGGCAAACATCGACATCATCCCGATGGTTTCGGCAATCTCATCTTTTGTGGCCCCGGCCTCGAGCGCGTGGCGCACGGTCATGCGCATCTGTGTGGCACTTTGCGCGCCCAGCATGGTGAGCCCCGCAAGCGTGATCAGCAGCCGCGTCTTGGCATCCAGACCGTCCTTGTTCAACCCCTTGCCAAAGGCCATTTCCATGAATTCCTTGGGCATGGTCGGCCACAGGCTTTCAAACCCCTTGGGCGAGAAGCTTTCCATCGCCGGATTCATGGCTTTCACCATCTCCTGCGCCTGGGCCATCATGGCCTCGAAGGGGTTCGTGGGGTTGCTCATCTGTACGGTGCGTCCAGTTCGAGGTTGCGGGCGATCTCGGCTTCCCAGCGATCGCCGTTTTCCAGAAGCTTGGCCTTGTCGTAGAACAGCTCCTCGCGGGTTTCGGTGGCAAACTCGAAGTTTGGCCCTTCGACGATGGCATCGACCGGGCAGGCCTCCTGACAGAAGCCGCAATAGATGCATTTCGTCATGTCGATGTCATAGCGGGTGGTCCGGCGGGAGCCGTCATCGCGCGGCTCGGCGTCGATGGTGATCGCCTGCGCCGGGCAGATCGCCTCGCAGAGTTTGCAGGCAATGCAGCGCTCCTCGCCATTAGGATAACGGCGCAGGGCATGTTCGCCGCGAAAGCGCGGGGAAAGCGGCCCCTTTTCATGCGGGTAATTCAGCGTGGCCTTGGGGGCGAAGAAATACTTCAGCCCCAGCTTGAAGCCGACGAAGAAATCCTTGAGCAGGAAATACCCGGCAGCACGTCCATAATCGATCTGGGTCATGTCTCAGCCCCTCGCCTGTTGCAGTCTGGTCTCGCCGGCAGTGTCATGCCCGGCCCATTTGGTTTCATAATCGCTTTGCAGCGCGAATGTCGGCAGGTGGGACTCGTCGGTCTTTTCCACCTCGTAATAAAGATAGGTGCGCCCCGGCCCGATCTTGCCCTTGAGCCACAGGCGATGCCCGGTCAGCGCCGGATCCTGAAACTCCACCTGGCTGAAGTCCTGATCGGGCTCCACCGGAACGGCGCGGCAGTCGATGACGCGGCAATTGCAGGCGCGGCCCCAGAAGGTCCAGACCAGCTCGGGGTTGAACTGATACATACCGTGGCCATACCAGCCGTTCAGCCCGTTGGCCGACACGAACCGCCCGCCGGGTTTCAGCATCCGAAAGATACCTTCCAGCTCGTTGGGCACGTTGAACACATGCTCCACCGTGCCACCGTCAAAGATCAGGTCGAACTGGTTCTCAAGGCTCTCATCGGGCAGCGTGTTCAGGTCATGGATCACCTGCGCGCCTTCGTAATCAGAGAAATCCATCGTCTCGATCTCGCCAAAGCCGAGGCGGCGCATCAGCGTTTCGGCAAAACCGTCCTCTTGCAGGAAATCGAACCGCTTGGCGTCGATCCCGTGACGCTTGAGCGTGGCCTCGTACATCTGGCGATACCTTGTCTGGATACCGAACGCCTGACGGCCAAGCATAAGCGTCCGACCTTCCGGTTTGAACCGGGTCGAAAGCTCTACCAGCCTGTCAAAAAGGACGTAGTCGACACCCATGACCGTGATCAGCCTCCCATCGCGTAGCGGGCCCAGAAGGCGCCGAAGACTTCGAACTTCGCCAGGAAGGACACGATCACGACCCAGGCCAGGCTGAGCGGCAGGAATACTTTCCAGCCGATGCGCATGAGCTGGTCATAGCGATACCGCGGGGTGATCGCCTTCACCATGGCGAAGATGAAGAAGAAGAAGGCCATCTTGGCAATCATCCAGAGCACCCCGTCGGGGATACCCGGGATGGGCGAGAGCCAACCGCCGAAGAACAGAAGCGAGGTGAGCGCGCACATCAGGAAGATGGCGATATATTCGCCCGCCATGAACAAAAGGAAGGGCGTTGCGGAATATTCCACCTGATAGCCCGCGACGAGTTCCGATTCCGCCTCGGGCAGGTCGAAGGGAGGCCGGTTCGTTTCGGCCAGGCAGGAGATGAAGAACAGGAACACCATCGGCAGATGCGGCAGCCAGTACCATCCGAAGAAGCCATAGGCGGTGTCCTGCGCGGACACGATGGCGCCGAAATTCATGCTGCCCGTCGAAATGATCACACCGATGATGATCAAACCGATGGACACCTCGTAGGAGATCATCTGCGCCGCCGAGCGCAACGAGCCCAGGAACGGGTATTTGGAGTTCGACGCCCAGCCGCCCATGATCACGCCGTAAACCTCCAGCGAGGACATGGCGAAGACATAGAGGATGGCGACGTTAATGTCAGAGATCACCCAGCCCTCATTGAACGGGATCACCGCCCAGGCGATCACCGCCAGCACGAAGCTGGTCATGGGCGCCAGGAAGAAGACCGGCTTGTCGGCGCCTGCTGGCACCACCACTTCCTTGACCACGTATTTCAGCGCGTCGGCCACCGATTGCAGCAGGCCGAACGTGCCCACCACGTTGGGCCCGCGGCGCATCTGAACGGCGGCCCAGATCTTGCGGTCGCCATAGACAAGGAACAAGAGGCTGATCATCACGAAGCCCAGCACCGCAAGGCATTGGGCCAGGATAATCACGAATGTCCCGAGCGGGGTTGTAAAGAATTCAGCCATCAGTCCCTCATACCATCGGTATTCCGTTTTCCGCACAGTCGGCGGCGACGACTTCCGCGTCGATTTTTTTCAGCCCGTCGGGCAGGTCCGGCGAGATCGTATAAACCGCATCGCCGCGCCAGATGCCACCCTGTTCCGACACGGTCGTGCGCAAATGCCGCGCAAAACCATAGCCCCGGATCAGCGTGTATTGCGCTGCGGCGCATTCGGCATAGCGCGCGACATCCCCACGGTTGCGCGCACCCGTCATTTCCACCCGGAAATTCACCAAATCGCCGTCCAGAAGCCGTGTCTCAATGCCGCGATAGTCCGGCGCAAAGCGGGTGACGGTGTCAGGCGACGTGGCCTGACAGCCCCCCAGCGCGCCGATCATGGCGAGCGACACAGGTGTTATGGCGGCGGCGGTGCGCATTACTCGGCGGCAACCGGCGGGTTGGCGCGCGCCTTGGCGTTGGCGCTGAGCTCGGCCATCAGGGCCGAGGCGCGGGCGATCGGGTTGGTCAGGTAGAAATCACCGATCGCGGCGGGCATATGCCCTTTGCCCAGCTCGGCGGCGGGGACCATCTCCCACGCGTTTTCCGGCACCTCGTCGATCTGCGCCAGATGCGGCACCTCACCCACCAGCGCCGTGCGCAGCTGCGCCAGGTTATCAAAGGGCAATGTTGCGCCCATCTCGCCCGACAGCGCCCGCAGGATCGCCCAGTTTTCCTTGGCCTCGCCCGGCGGATGGCCGGCGCGCAGGGCAAGCTGCGGACGGCCTTCGGTGTTCACGAACAGCCCTTGTTCCTCGGTATAGGCGGCCCCGGGCAGGATCACGTCCGCGCGGTGCGCGCCCCGGTCGCCATGGCTGCCCTGGTAGATCACAAAGGCCCCCGGTGCGATGTCGATCTCATCGGCACCCAGGTTATAGATCACGTCGGCCCCGTCGAGCGCCGCGGTGATCCCGCCCTCGGTGGTGCAGCCTGCGTCCATCGCCCCGACGCGGCCCGCCGCGCTGTGAAGGACCAGCATCTTGCCGCCCAGCTTCTCGGTCAGTTGCATCGCATGGTTCAGAACGCCTGCGCCGTTCTCGCCCATCAGCCCACCCTGGCCGACGATCACGATGGCGCCGTCCTGTTCCGCCGCCTCGTTCACCAGACGGACCAGGAACCGGTTGCCCGCTCCCATATGGTTGGCGTCATAGGTAAAGCTGGTTTCGGCGCCCACATGGGTCACCTCGGCTCCGGCCAGCCAGGCCTTGCGGATGCGCGCGTTCAGCACGGGGGCTTCTACCGCCGGGTCGGTGCCGATGAGGTAGATATGCCTGGCGCTGTCGATCTCTTCCACCGCGGCCGTGCCGACATAGGCCGACCGGTTGCCCGGCACCAGATGCGCGCCATCGGTGCGGCATTCGACGCGTCCGCCCTGCCCTTCGATCAGTTGCTTGAGCGCATAGGCCGCCTCGACCGGGGCCAAATCGCCCACGAGGCCGGTCACGCTCTTCGCTCCCTTGACGGCCTCCGCCGCCTTCGTGAGCGCCTCGCTCCAGCTGGCCGGGCGCAGCTTGCCATTCTCACGGATATAGGGCTTGTCGAGCCGCTGGCGGCGCAGCCCGTCCCAGACAAAGCGCGTCTTGTCGGAGATCCATTCCTCGTTCACGCCGTCATGGTTGCGCGGCAGGATGCGCATCACTTCGCGGCCCTTGCAATCCACCCGGATGTTGGAGCCGAGCGCATCCATCACGTCGATCGTTTCGGTCTTGCGCAGTTCCCAGGGCCGCGCGGTGAAGGCATAGGGCTTCGACACCAGCGCCCCAACCGGGCAAAGGTCGATGATATTGCCCTGCAGGTTGCTGTCGAGCGTTTCGCCCAGATAGGACGTGATCTCGGCATCCTCGCCGCGGCCGGTCTGGCCCATCTGGGTGATGCCCGCCACCTCGGTGGTGAAGCGCACGCAGCGGGTGCAGGAGATGCAGCGGGTCATATGCGTTTCGACCAGCGGTCCGAGGTCGAGGTCGTCCACCGCACGCTTGGGCTCGCGGAAGCGGCTGAAGTCCACCCCGTAAGCCATTGCCTGATCCTGCAAATCACACTCGCCGCCCTGATCGCAGATCGGGCAATCCAGCGGGTGGTTGATGAGCAGAAACTCCATCACGCCTTCGCGGGCCTTCTTGACCATGGGTGAGTTCGTCTTGACCACCGGCGGCTGGCCCTCGGGGCCGGGCCGCAGGTCGCGCACCTGCATGGCACAGGAGGCGGCGGGCTTGGGCGGCCCGCCCACAACTTCCACAAGGCACATCCGGCAGTTGCCCGCGATGCTAAGCCGCTCGTGATAGCAAAAGCGCGGTATCTCGACCCCCACCTGTTCACAGGCCTGGATCAGGGTCATGGCCCCGTCCACTTCGATTTCCTGATCGTCGATGATGACTTTGCGAAGGTCTGACATGTGGTCTCACTTTGCTCTTAACAGTTGCCCCACGGGGCTGTTCTTATTGATCTCCGCGTGGCCCAGCACGCAGAGGCTGTCGGGGTCAAGGTTGCTGGCCCCTTTCGATTTGAAATAGGCATTGCGGCGTTCGCGCATTTTGCGCTTCTCGTCGCTGTCATCCACATAGGCCTCGATCTCGGCCATGGTGTATCCGCGCGCCTCGGCGCGTTCCTTCAGCTCATTGGCATAGGCGCGGGCGCGGAACATCCGGGCACCGATGGTGGAGCATTCACGCTGAATCTTCTCGGCCACGGCCGCCACGAGCAAGCCGTTATTGAGGTCGGTTTCATCCTGCAGACCCGCTGACGCGGCGGTGCCGACGCCCAGGGCCGCGACCAGAACAAGGGGGGTGATCATACGCATACCAGTTTCTCCTTCCATGCGAACAGCCGGGCGCGCACAGGATGCGCCCCGGTTGCCCCGACATGGGGAGAGCTCGGGTTGATATACAATATCATCCGCCCAAGCACCTGATATGTTGCAATTTTTTACCACGTGACGCAGCGCCCCGTCATTTGCAGATTGCCGTTGCTGACAACCAGCGCCTCGGCCGGGCTGTCCGGGCCCACGACCCATTCGATTTCGGATGTGCCGAAGGTTTCGATACAATAGCGTGAGCCGCCATGCCGCCCGGCTTCGCGCGCACCATCGATGCCCTGTGACGCCTTGCGGACATTGACAACAAACGCCTTGCGATCGTCCTTCGACACCGCCTTGCCCTTTGTCGGATAATGCTTGCCGTCGAAATAGACCCGCTTGGCCCGTTCGACACAGCCGCTGAGCAGGGTGACGGTGAGCAGAGAGATGATGAGTGCGCGCAACATGGTCTGTTCCCCTACCCGCCTATGGCTGCAAAAATGGCGAGAAGCGCCAGGATGAGACAAATGAGCCAGCCCGCCACATATGTGAACGAGCGCAGGCTCATATCGGGTTTGCCGATGCCCTTGATATGCACCACCGCCAGAAAGATGCGGATCACCAGAAAGAGCGAGGCAAGCAGGTTCACCCAGAACGGGCTGGCTCCCGCCAGAATTGCCGCCAGCGTGACCGCCGCGAACGTGCCAATGCTCTCGGCGAGGTTGCCATAGGCGCGGTGCCAGCGATAGCAGGCGTTGGTATAGTCCTGCTCGGGCGTCGCACCTGGGGCGAGGCCCATTGCGGATTTCTTCATTGCGGATAGCGGGCTCATGATCAGCAGCAGGATCGCCGTACCCGCCAGGGCCACGATCGCGTGGGAATAGGGTGCGAACGGTTCCATCATGCACTCTCCCTCTTGTCCTGATCCAGCCAGGCCCAGTCAAACGCCGCGTCGGACGCCCCAAGATGGCGCAGACGATCCAGCTTGCCCCTGGCCTCGGCAAGATCGGGACGATGCCCCGTCGGCACCCGCCACAGAACCAGATGCGCGCGGTCCAGTTTCTCGAACCACTCGCCCTTGCGGGTCAGAAAATGCTTGTGCAGCGTGTTCCAGACATAGTGGCGCAGGGTTGCGACACTTTCCCAGACCGTCAGGTTCACGACAATCCGCGGGTCGTCGTCCACGTCTTCGTCAACCGCACCGCCAGCGAAGGTCTCATACTTCCAGACGAAGCCATCACTGCGTTCTGCAATCCGGTTCAACACATCGACGCCCGCCACGAAATCGGCAACCCGGGGGTCGTCGAGATCATAGGCAAGTCTGCCGATATTGAACTGGGCAAGCTGCATTGTTTACTCCGCCGCCACCGCGCTGACGCGGCCGGTTTTCTGGGCCTTGATGCGGTCCTCGATCTCATCCCGGAAGTTTTTGATCAGGCCCTGAATGGGCCAGGCCGCCGCGTCGCCGAGCGCACAGATCGTGTGCCCCTCGACCTGTTTGGTCACGTCGAGAAGCATGTCGATTTCCTCGACCTCGGCCTCGCCCTTTACCAGCCGGTCCATGACCCGCATCATCCAGCCCGTGCCTTCGCGGCAGGGCGTGCACTGACCACAGCTTTCGTGCTTGTAGAACTTGGACAGGCGCCAGATCGCCTTGATGATGTCGGTGTCCTTGTCCATGACGATCACCGCCGCCGTACCCAGCGAGCTGCCCACCTGGCGCAGACCGTCGAAATCCATCGTGGCGTCGCGGATCGTCTCGCCGCGCACGCACGGCACAGAGGACCCGCCGGGGATCACCGCCTTAAGATTGTCCCAGCCGCCGCGAATGCCGCCGCAATGTTTCTCGATCAGCTCCTCGAAGCTGATCGACATCGCATCTTCGACCACACAAGGATTGTTCACATGGCCCGAGATGGCAAAAATCTTGGTGCCCGCGTTGTTGGCGTTGCCGAACCCGGCAAACCAGTCCGCCCCGCGCCGCAGGATGGTCGGCACAACGGCGATCGATTCCACGTTGTTCACCGTGGTCGGGCAGCCATAGAGCCCCGCCCCCGCCGGGAAGGGTGGCTTCATGCGCGGCATGCCCTTCTTGCCCTCAAGGCTTTCCAGAAGCGCGGTTTCCTCACCACAGATATAGGCCCCGGCCCCGTGATGCAGGTAGAGGTCGAAATCCCAGCCCGAGTTACAGGCGTTGCGGCCGATCAGACCGGCCTCATAGGCCTCGTCGATGGCGTTCTGCAGCGCTTCTTTCTCGCGGATATATTCGCCGCGGATGTAGATATAGCAGGCATGCGCATTCATCGCGAAGCTGGCGATCAGGCAGCCCTCGACCAGAGTATGCGGGTCATGGCGCATGATCTCGCGGTCCTTGCAGGTGCCGGGCTCGGATTCGTCGGCATTGACCACCAGATAGGCCGGACGCCCGTCGCTTTCCTTGGGCATGAACGACCATTTCAGCCCGGTGGGGAAGCCCGCGCCGCCCCGCCCGCGCAGACCCGAGGCCTTCATCTGGTCGATGATCCAGTCGCGCCCGTTCTGCAGGATCTTGGCGGTGCCGTCCCAATGGCCGCGCGCCTGCGCGCCCTTGAGGCTGCGATCGTGCATCCCGTAAAGATTGGTAAAGATACGATCCTGGTCTTTCAGCATCCCGCTACCTCTGATTGTCCTGGCGCAAGCGCCACATTTGATAGATCAACACAAACGCCCAGATGAACCCCGCGAGGGCGAGCATGTCGAAGAGCGCGCGCATCCTGTTGGTCAGCTCCAGATGCCCGCCGATCAGCGTCGCAAGAATCCAGAACACACCGGTGCCCGCGATCACCATCGCGGTGAAGCGGCCCTTGCGTGCAATCTGTTGATCCTTGTCCGACATTGCTCATCTTGCGTTAGTACACATCGCCATCTTCGACGCGTTTGGAAAATTCGGTCTCGCCCCCGGAGGCGAGGATCTTGGCCTGTGCCACCCATTCGTCACGGGTCACGCGGCCCTTGAAGCCTTGCAGATTGGCGTCGACCCAGGCCACCTCATCCGCCGTCCAGGCGGCGATCTGGTCGAAATGGTAGAAGCCGAGCTCATTGCAGAGCTTTTCAAGTTTGGGGCCGATCCCCTTGATTTCCTTGAGGTTGTCGGCACCGCCATCGCGCGGACCTGAGAGGGCTGCCGGGCGCGAACCTTCATCGGTGCCTTCGCGCACACCGTCCCCATCATAATCGGGGGTGGAGGCTGCCTCTTCGGCCTTGCGGGCCGCCTCGGCCTCCGCTGCTTTTGCCTGCGCCTCGGCCTCGGCCTTGGCTTTTGCCTCAGCCTCCGCTTTCGCTGCGGCCTCCGCCTCCGCCTTTGCCTGTGCGTCCGCCTCGGCCTGTGCTTTGGCCTGAGCTTCGGCAGCCGCCGCAGCAGCGGCTTCGCCGTCATCGGCCTGAGCGTCCGATGCACCGGTCTCAACACTCGTCGCGGCACCCGCAGTATCAGACGTGCAGAAAAGGCGCGTCAGAACCAGCCCGAGGAAGGCGGCAAAGGCCATACCCACAAGAAGGGCCGCAATGAAACTTGTCGGCTCGCGCGCCACCAGAAACACCAATATCCCGGCGATTGCCGAGATCAGCCAACACACGATTGTGCAGGTGGTCCAATATCCTGAATTCATGACTGGTTACTCCCTGATATGACGGGTGCCTTGCTCACCTTTTACTCACTTCTTCTTCCTGGCGGAAAACTCGGTCTCGCCTCCGGCTGCCAGAATCTTGGCTTGGTCGACCCAGGTATCGCGGCTCACCCGGCCCTTGAACCCTTCGAGGTTCTGATCGACCCAGGCCACCTCGTCGGCGGTCCATTCGGCAATCTGGTCAAAATGATAAAAGCCAAGTGAATGGAGGAGTTTTTCCAGCTTGGGCCCGACACCTTTGATCAGCTTCAGATCATCCGCCTTGCCGTCGCGCGCCGCCTCAAGCGCCTGCGGTTTGGTGCCTGCACCCTCCGCCGACTTGGCCACAGCCGCGGGCTTTTCAGCCTCTGCCAGCTTGGTCGCCGGTTTCTCCTCGGCCACGGCCTTTGCAGGTTTTTCAGCGGGCTTCGCCTCGGGGGCGGCAGGTTGCTTTGCAACTTTCACCGTGGACGGCGCAGGATCATGCATCGCGCCCTTGTCGCGCCAGGGGGCAATCAGGGGGACTTCGGTACCGTCGATGCGCTTGATCGTGTCGCCGATATCGGTGGCCAGTTGCACACTGGCGTTGTATTTCGTCTTGCCGGTGTCGAACTCGGTAAGGCTGGTCAGCCCCGATTTGGGTTCCGACGCATAGCGGCCATTCTGGGGGCCCGGGACCGGCACCTTGCCCGCGGCCATTTCATCCAGCATCTCGGCGAAGCGTTCGGCTGTCAGGTCTTCGTAATAATCCTTGCCGATCTGGGCCATAGGCGCGTTGGCGCAGGCCCCGAGGCATTCCACCTCTTCCCAGCTGAATTTGCCATCGGCGCTCAGGGTGTGGGGCTTGTCGGCGATCTTCTCGCGGCAGACACCGATCAGGTCCTCGGCGCCGCAAATCATGCAGGAGGTCGTGCCGCAAATCTGAATATGGGCAACGGATCCAACGGGTTGCATCTGAAACATGAAGTAGAACGAGGCCACTTCGAGCGCCCGGATATAAGCCATGTCGAGCATATCCGCGACCGTTTCGATCGCCGGACGGGTCAGCCAGCCCTCCTGCTCCTGCGCACGCCACAGAAGCGGGATGATCGCGCTGGCCTGGCGGCCTTCGGGATATTTGGAAATCTGCGCCTCGGCCCAGGCCTGATTGGCAGGGGTGAAGGCGAAGCTCTCGGGCTGGTCGTGATACAGTCTGCGCAGCATGGTCAAACAGTCTTTTCAGGTCTCGAAGGCGGGAATTCCCGCCCATCTTGTTTCAATGCATCCCGGAGGCCGGGATAATCCGGCTCAGGCGGCGGGTTCTGGCGTGCAGTCGCCCACAACCAGACGCGCGCCGCCGCTTTCAAGCTCAACGGCCTTTCCCGTCGCCAGATGGAACGACACCAGGTCGGTCGCCTGTTGGCGGGTCAGCCCGGCTTGCAGCTCCACCGGAAGATAGTCGCTTTCGCCCACCATCTCGCAGCCGATGCTGGCCACGGCGGCCTGAAAACGCGCCACATCTTCGGCACTGGTGCCTTGCGGCGGCACTTCACAGCCCGCCAGCACCATCAGGCCCGCGAGGCCGGCCAGTTTCATAGTCAATCGCATCAGAGTCCCCTTTCTGTGCGAAGCGCGAAAGGCGCGCCCAAAACAACATCATACCGGGCCACGTCCGCCTTATTTCTGACGGTTGCATGGCCCGCATCCCCGGCGCGTGCCCCCATCGGGATATTTCCCTGGCGGCGCCGCGACATCAGCGGTCAATCTCCCCGAAAACGACATCCATCGTCCCGATGATCGCCGCCACATCGGCAAGCTGGTGCCCGCCCGCGACATAGTCCATCGCTTGCAGGTGCAGATACCCCGGCGCCCGGATCTTGGCGCGATAGGGCCGGTTGGTGCCATCGGCCAAAAGGAAGACGCCGAACTCGCCCTTGGGCGCTTCGACAGCGGCATAAACCTCGCCCTCGGGCACGTGGAAGCCTTCGGTGTAAAGCTTGAAGTGATGGATCAGCGCTTCCATCGACTGTTTCATCTCGCCGCGTTTCGGCGGGGTGATCTTGCCACGGGCCAGCACATCGCCCTGCCCTTCGGGCGCGCGCAGCTTCTCGATCGCCTGATGGATGATCTTGAGCGATTGGCGCATCTCCTCCATCCGGCAGAGGTAGCGGTCATAGCAATCGCCGTTCTTGCCGACGGGGATTTGGAAGTCGAACTCGTCATAGCATTCATAGGGCTGCGCGCGGCGCAGATCCCAGGCCATGCCCGAGCCGCGTACCATCACGCCGGAAAACCCCCAATCGAGCGCGTCTTTTTCCGAAATCACGCCGATATCGGCGTTGCGCTGCTTGAAGATGCGGTTCTCGGTCAGAAGGCCGTCAAGGTCGTCGATCACCCTGGGGAATTCATTGGCCCAGGTCTCGATATCGTCGATCAGCTCGGGCGGCAGGTCCTGATGCACCCCGCCGGGGCGGAAATAGGCCGCGTGCAGGCGCGCGCCACAGGCCCGCTCATAGAACACCATCAGCTTTTCGCGCTCCTCAAAGCCCCAGAGCGGCGGGGTCAGAGCGCCCACATCCATCGCCTGCGTGGTGACGTTCAGGAGGTGGTTGAGAATGCGGCCGATCTCCGAGTAAAGCACCCGGATCAGGCTGCCCCGGCGCGGCACCTGCACGCCTGTCAGCTTTTCGATGGCCAGACACCAGGCATGTTCCTGGTTCATCGGCGCCACGTAATCAAGCCGGTCGAAATAGGGCAGGTTTTGCAGGTAGGTCCGGCTTTCCATCAGCTTTTCGGTGCCACGGTGCAGCAGGCCGATATGCGGGTCACAGCGCTCGACAATCTCGCCGTCCAGCTCCAGCACAAGACGCAGCACGCCGTGCGCGGCCGGGTGTTGCGGGCCGAAGTTGATGTTGAAGTTGCGGATCTTCTGCTCGCCCGTCTGGGCGTCGTCAAACTTGGAGCCGTCCATCATTTTGCGTCTCCTTCAGCAGCCGTTTGCCGCGCGGGCACAAATCTGCGCGTCAGCATCGGCAAAACAAACAGGGGGCCAAGAGCAGCCAGCAACAAAGCGTTCCAGAAGGTGATCATTTCGCCTCCTCCTTCTTCTCATCGCCGGGCAGGATGTATTCGGCCCCTTCCCAAGGCGACATGAAGTCAAACTGGCGGTATTCCTGCACCAGGCTCACCGGCTCATAAACGACGCGCTTTTGCACCTCGTCATAGCGCACTTCGGTATAGCCCGTGGTCGGGAAATCCTTGCGCAGCGGATAGCCGCGGAAGCCGTAATCGGTCAGGATGCGCCGCAGGTCCGGGTGGCCCGAGAAGAGGATGCCGAACATGTCGAACACCTCGCGCTCGAACCAGTTGGCCGAAGGGTGCACTTCGACAATCGAGGGAACCATGTCCTCCTCGCGGCAGGCCACACGCAGGCGGATGCGGTGGTTCTGATACATGCTGAGGAAGTGATACACCACGTCGAACCGCTTGGGCCGGTCGGGGTAATCCACCGCCGTAATGTCCACCAGCGTCGAGAATTTGCAGGTCTGATCCACCTTGAGGAACTCAACCAGCCCGACGATGTTGTTCAACGCGACATCGACGGTCAATTCCCCGTGGGCAACGGACCAGGCCAGCACGCAATCGGGGCGTTTCAGCTCGATATGGGTGCCTAGCTCCTGAAGGGCGTCGGTCATGTCTGTGTCTCCTCGCGCCTCTAGCGCACAATCGTCCCGGTGCGGCGGATTTTGCGCTGCAATTGCAGGATGCCGTAAACCAGCGCCTCCGCCGTGGGCGGGCAGCCGGGCACATAGACATCGACCGGCACGATCCGGTCACAGCCGCGCACCACCGAATAGCTGTAGTGATAATAGCCGCCGCCATTGGCGCAGGACCCCATCGAGATCACGTAGCGCGGCTCGGGCATCTGGTCATAGACCTTGCGCAGCGCAGGGGCCATCTTGTTGGTCAGCGTGCCCGCCACGATCATCAGGTCCGACTGACGCGGGGAGGCGCGCGGCGCTGTGCCGAAACGCTCAAGGTCATAGCGCGGCATGGCGGTGTGCATCATCTCGACGGCACAGCAGGCCAGCCCGAAGGTCATCCAGTGCAAGCTACCGGTGCGCGCCCAGTTGATGATGTCCTCCGTGGAGGTCAGCAGGAAGCCTTTGTCCTGCAGCTCACGGTTCAGCTCCTGCGTGGCGACCTCGCGGTCGGCGCCCGCATGGTTCGCGCCGGTGGCTACTCCCATTCCATTGCCCCCTTCTTCCATTCATAGGCAAAGCCCGCGGTCAGCACCGCGAGGAACACCATCATCGACCAGAACGCCGCCATGCTGACATCCTGGAACGCAACCGCCCAGGGAAAGAGCATCGCAATTTCAAGGTCGAAAATGATGAACAGGATCGAGACCAGATAGAACCGGACATCGAACTTCATCCGCGCGTCATCGAACGCGTTGAACCCGCATTCATAGGCGCTGACCTTTTCGGGGTCGGGGTTGCGGACGGCGAGGACCACGGCGGCGAGGATCAGCACGATCCCAAGCGCGATGGCCACGGCCAGGAACACGAGAATGGGAAGGTATTCTCTGAGCATCTCTTCCACGGTGAGGCTCCTTTCATGCGCGGGCAGACGGGGCGCATTGGATTGGCTCTTGTCAACTCTCTCAGGGTTTACCCCTGCCCTTTGAAAGGGTCAACCAGCGCCGGTGATATAAACATGAGTTCGGCGATGAAGAATTGACCGCCGACGCGCCACTGTCCTTGACCGATGTTAATAGCAGGTTTCAGACGGATCGGGCGGCGGTCGAGAGGTTGCGCAACTTGGTCATGGCCAGCTCCCGCCCCAAGAAACCAAGCCCGCAATCGGGTGCCGCGAGCAGACGCTCGGCCGGAATATGCTGCAGGATCTCCTGCATCCTGGTACGGATTTCCTCGACCGGCTCGACGCGGGACGAGGCCACGGTGACAAATCCCACGATCAACTGCGACGTTTTGAAACGCTCGAAGAGGTCGCCGGGATTGTAGCGATGCGCGTCTTCGATGGAAATCTGGTCGGTCACGCCGTCCACCGCCTCGGCAATCTGGGCATAGGCCTGCTGATCCGCCTTGGGATAATCGTCATCATCGAGATTGTTCGGGTAGCCGCAGCACATATGCACCACGCGCGTCACCTCGCCCGGCACGCCGTGAAAGCAACGCTCCAGCGTCTCGATCCCGTAAGCCAGCGCCTGATCGGGCTTGCGGGCAAAAATCGGCTCGTCCACCTGGATGAACCGACAGCCCGCCTCCGCCAGTGCCCGCACCTGCCCGTTCAGCGCATCCGACAGGTCGCGCGCAAGGGCGGCGTCATCATCATAGAACGCATCCGCCGTGGTGTCGGCGATGGTCATGGGCCCGGGAAGCGTGATCTTCACCGGCCGTCCCGCCGCCGCTTCGGCCACCTGCCAGTCGCGCACAAGGGTTGAGTTGTCCTGTCCGGTGATCTTGCCGCGAATGGTGGGCAGATCGACCGTGTAGGCCCCGTTGCGCATGACCGCACGCGTCAGGTTCTCGAAATCGAAGCCGGTGAAGTGGCGGCATTGGTAATGCACATAGTTTTCGCGCCGCTGTTCGCCATCGGTGGGGATATCGACACCACAGGCGATCTGATCGGCCACTGCCTCGGCCGTGGCGCGGTCGAAAAGATCCTGCGCTGCGCGCATCTTCTCGCGGGTCCAGCCCTGCGTGACCCTCTCGTTATAGTCCTCGGCGTCGTAATGCACTTGGAACCAGTCCTGAATGGGCAGGTAATCCGGCTTGGGGTAGGCCCCGATGCAGGTTGTTTTCAGCGGCATTTGGGGGCCTCATCTGTGATCTGTCAGAAGCGCAGCATCCACCGGGTCAGCCGCGGGAAAAGCCTGCCAAAAGACACATAAAGCCGCAAGATGAAAGGAGAGATCGCCTCGTGCCGCGGGTAATGCGCAAGATGGGTCAGCGCCTCTGCGCAGCGCTCGACGCTCAGGGTCGGGATCGTCCGGGTCAGCATCGGCATCTTGTCGAGAACGCCCGGGTTGTTGTCGAAATAGGCCGACGCGATCTTGCCGAAGATCACGTGGCAGCTCTGCACACCGGTGCCCGCCAGATCCTGTGAAAGCGCCTCGTGAAAGCCGCGCAGCGCCGCCCGCGCCGCGGTATAGCCCGCGCTGGAGGGCCAGGGCACCACGCAGGCGGGCGAATTCACATGAAGAATCACGCCGCTGCCGCGATCCAGCATGGCGCGCAGAAAGGCATGGGTGACGTTGAAGGCCGAAAAATAGGGCGCCTGCATCATTTCGATGGCTTCGGCGGGGGATGTGTCTTCGACGGTTTTCCACTGCCCCGCCCCGGCGCAATGCACGATCACATCCGGCACGCCTTCTTCGCGCAGGATGCGCTCGGCCATGGCCAGCACCTGCGCCCCGTCCGACGCATCGCAAGGCGCGGCCAGAGCGTTGACGCCGAGCTCTCCTACCAGATTGTCGAGCTTGTCGGTCGACCGGGCCACCAGCACCACCCTGGCGCCCTGACGGTGAAATGCGCGGGCAGCGGCGGCACCGACCCCGCTCGACGCGCCGGTGATCAGAACAAGTTTCATAAGCCTTCCCTCTTTGCGGGAAGGATGGCATCGCGGATCGTGAATGACAACAGCGGCCCGGTCTCACCCCGATACGGGTGCGTCCACGAGGCTCAGAACGTCACCTTGATCCCGGTGATCAGCGTGTGCGACGTGACCGAACGGTCGCCAACGAAGGTTGGCATGATCAATGGCACAAAGCCTTCGTCATAGAGATACTCCGCCCCGATGCTCACATTCTCATGGGCCTGCACTTCGAGCCCCAGAATGACCTGCTCCATGCGCTCCCATTCCGTGCCATTGGTGCCTTGCTCACCCCGGCTGGCGCTGACCGACCAGATCGCGGGTTTGCCAAACAACTCACTGCGATAGCGGCCCTGCAGGGTCAGCGCCGAGACGTGATGCCCGGTCGCGGCCCAGTCATGCATGGTGCGTGTGAACTCCGCCTGCACATCGAACGGACCGCGCGAATAGGTGGCGTTGATATCCCACGCCTCGTTCCAGTAGCGGTTGATGCCCACACCGGGCGGGTGATGCGCGATGACGCTGTCATAGATCGTCCCGCGCAGGAAACCCGCGCCCAGCCGCAGCGCGCCCCCCTGCCCCACCGGGAGAGTGTGGCTGGCATTGACCGCAAAGTTGCTCAGCGCCCCGTCATTCTTCGGGCTGCTGATCACACGGTTGCCGCGATGCGCGGGGATCAGGGTAAAGGAAAGCTCGGTCCGGTCGGTGACATACCCGATCTCCATGACCGGATCGTCCGACTGCGCCCAGAAATAATGGGTGCTGTGGGTGTGCGTGAAGGGCGCATAACTTTCGAACTGGCCGAAATTGATCGTCTTGCGCCCGGCGGCCACATAGACCGGAGACCGGTCAAGGTCGCCATAGGCCAGCCAGTATTTGCGCAGCTGCACATCGTCCTGCCCGGGATATTCCACCTCGGTGAACTCGCCCTGTGCGAAGGCCGTGAACATCGGCAGGGTCAGCGTGACATTGGCCGAGACCTCATTGACCACACCGAATATGTCCGAAGTGCCCTTGGTATGTGTAGGTGGCAGGCGTGACAGGATCGGGAATTTGCCGGGGGTGTCCGTTTCCTCGGCGATCACTGTCCCGACAAAACGCGCGCCGAAGTGCAGACCCGTCTCAGGCAACTCTCCGCGTTGGCGGGCACGCAAGGCTTCGGCGATTTTGCCGGTCACCTTGTTCTGGCGGTCGAACATGACCTCGGAATAGCGGACCGGACCAAAGCCCGGGCTAAACCCGTCCTGGGCCGCGGCAGGGCCGACCGCCGCCCCGAGGCAGGGCCCCAGTAGAGCGAGCGCGCAAATATGATTTTTCATGGCTTCCTCGGGGGGGACGCGGTGAGATTGATACGCGGCGCGGATGCACCAAATTTGATTAATTTGGTTTACGTCTCAATCGTTAATCAAAGGTAACGAAAATACCATCCCAATAAGGAAGCCGACACTCACCATTCAGGAGCACGTTTTTCAAAAAAGGCCGCGATGCCTTCCGCAGCCTCGTCACCCTCCCAGCAGCGGGCCAGTTCGGCAATCGTGTGGTCGATCACCTCTTCGTCGATCCGTGGCCCGAGGCTGCGCAAGAGCGCTTTGGCGCGCGCCACCGCCTGCGGCGCGCAGTCGAGATAGGGGGCGACCTCGGCCTCCACCGCGGCATCCAGTTCCTCCGAAGGTACGACGCGCGCCAGAAGGTTGAGCGTGACCGCTTCGGCGGCGGCAAAGCGGCGGGCGGACATGAAGACGCGGCGCGCCTTCGCCTCGCCCATGCGGGCACAGACATAGGGGCCGATCGTGGCCGGGATCAGGCCCAGCCGCGTTTCGGTCAGGCCCATCAGCAGCGTGTCGGCCCCGATTGCCACATCGCAGACCGATGCCAGACCGACCCCTCCGCCAAAGGCATTGCCCTGCACTCTGCCGATCAGCGGTTTTGGCAGGGTGTTGAGCGCCTGAAGCATATAAGCCAGCTTGGCCGCCTCGCGCGACCGCGTGTCGGGATCGGCCTCCATCTGCGCGCGCATCCAGCCGAGATCGCCGCCCGCGCAGAAGCTCTTGCCGCGCGAGGCCAGAACGACCACGCGCACTTTGGTATCCTGCCCCAGCGTGCCTGCCGCCTCCGTCAGCTCGGCGATCATCTGCGCCGACATTGCATTGTGCTTTTCCGGCCGGTCGAGCCAGAGCGTCGCCACCCCGCGCGCGTCCTGAACCACCTCAATCGTCTCGTACATCCTGTCCTCCATCGCCCAAATTTCTGACCCAGAAATTTGCCAAGAAAATGTAAATTTTCTTGTCCGCCCTCATCGCATCGCGCGGGCCATCTGCGCCGCCTCGCTCAGCACCGCGCGGTCCAGCCCGGTCTCATGGCCGAGCGCCGTCAGATGATCATGCACCGCTTCCGTGGCCACATTCCCTGCCGCGCCCGGCGCGTAGGGGCATCCACCCAACCCGCCGACCGCCGCGTCAAATACCCTGAGCCCCGCCTCCAGCGACACATCGATATTGCTGAGCGCCCGCCCTGCCGTGTCGTGGAAATGTCCGGCCAGGCGTTCCGCCGGAACACTCTGCGTCACCGCAGCAAGCATCGCCGCGACCGTCTCGGGCGTGCCCTGGCCGATCGTGTCACCCAGGCTGACCTCATAACAGCCCATGGCAAAGAGCCGTTCGGCCACAAAGGCCACCTGCCCCGGCGCGACTGGTCCGTCATAGGGGCAATCGGTCACGCAGGACACATAACCGCGCACCGGTATCTGCGCCGCTTTCGCCGCTTCCATCACCGGGTCGAACCGCTCCAGGCTCTCGGCAATCGTGGCGTTGATGTTGGCCCTGGAAAACCCTTCTGAGGCCGAGCCGAAAATCGCGACCTCATCGGCCCTTGCCGCCCGCGCGTCCTCGAACCCGCGCAGATTGGGCGTGAGTGCGGCATAGGACACCCCCGGCGCACGCGTGATCCCGGCAAGCACCTCGGCGGAGCTTGCCATCTGCGGCACCCATTTCGGGCTGACGAAACTGGCCACCTCGATGCGGCGAAATCCGGCGCGGCTCAGACAATCCACCAGCGCGATCTTCTCACTGGCCGGGATGTCGCGTGCCTCGTTCTGAAGCCCGTCACGCGGTCCGACCTCGAAAATCTCGACCGCGCTCATGCCCCCGCCTCCGGCACCGGATAGAAATCCTTGACGTAAAACTCCTGCTCGCCATCCCTGGTGCGGGCGCGCTGAAAGGCCGGGCGCGATTCGAGCCGGGCCGCGTAGGCCTGCAAGGCGGGATAGGGATCAAGCTTCACATAATAGGGTGCGGCGAAGATGTTGAACCCCATCATCGTGTCAGCCCCCGAGAACGCAGCGCCCAGAAGATAGTCCTGCCCCGCGAGCCGCCGCTCCAATCCTGCGAGCGTGGCCGCCAGCCGCGCGGTGGTCAGCTTGATCACCACCGGAGAGGCCTGGCTTGGGTCGCGCAGGAAAATATGCGACAGGTTCAGGTTCTCGATCAGGCTGGCCATGGTCTCGGCAAAGCCCAGCATTTCGAGGAACGCGGCGCGCTCCGGTGTGCCGGGTGCGGGGATCAGCCCCGCCCCGGGATGCGCCTCGCAAAGCCATTGCACGATCGCGCCGCTCTCGAACAGCACCTGCCCGTCCATCTCCAGCGCCGGGACGCGCCCAGCGGGAGATATGGCCAGAAACGCGGGGTCGCGCAGGCTGCCATCGGTGATCCGGTAATGCCTGATCTCACAATCGAGCCCCAGTTCTTCCAGCAACCACAGAATGCGGAAGGACCGGGAAAACGGAACATGGTGCAATGTGATCATGCGGGGCTCCTTTCAAGTTGGTTCAGATCGGGAGCGGTTGTTATCGCCTCCGGCCGCTGCGCCATGGTCTCGGCCCAGAGGGTCAGCGCCTCATATGTCCGCAACAGCGCCGCACCCTCGGGGACCTGGCGAAAATAATCCAGCATGGGCCAGAGCAGACAATCGGCCAGGGTCAGTTGCCCCGGGACAAGAACTTCGCCCTCGCCCGCGATCTCCTCCAGCGCGGCCAGCACCCGGGGCGCGGCGTCGAGCCCTGCCTGTGCGGCGGCGCCGTCCCGCTCTGCTTGAGACGCGAACAACGCATTCGACACGACCCCGCGCACCAACGGCCAATAGAGATAGGCATCGACGATCCCCATCACCTGCCGCATACGGGCCTTTGCTTCGGCCCTTTGCGGGGTCAGCGGCGGGCCGTCAAAGCCTGCCTCCACATAATCAAGAATGGCCTGCGTTTCCCACACATGAAACCCGCCATGGCGCAGGGCGGGCACACGGCCAAACGGATGCACCGCGCGCAGGGCCTCCGCGTCGCCGGGCGCGAAGGGATTGCATTCCTCATAACTGTAGCTCACCCCCTTGGCGGCCAGCGCCATGCGCGCCGCGCGCGTGTAGACGCTGAAGCCGTAGCCTGTGAGCGTCGGCTCCCCACTCATGCGGCGGCCTCTTCCTCGTCTTCCAGACGCACAAGGGCAGCCCCCGCGACCACCTGATCGCCCTCAGCCACCAGCACCTCGGCCACCACGCCGTCGCGCGCCGCCAGAAGCGAATGCTCCATCTTCATCGCCTCGAGCACGGCGAGCCTATCGCCCTTGGCCACGGCCATCCCCGGCGTGGCGGACAAGAGCTTCACAAGCCCCGGCATGGGCGCTTCGATCACCCCAGCGGCCTGCGCGCTCTGGGTATCGCGGGCCAGCGGGTCCACGGCTTCGAACCTGACCCCATGGTTTTCAAAGACCGTGATCACCGCACCGGCCTGTGCCAGCGCGGGGGCCTCCTGCCCGTTCAGGCGCCACCGGCCGGCCACCCGCCGCGCCTCGACACGCGCCTGACCGGCACAGACGTCATACGCGTCCGCGCCGAGGCAAATGACCGTCACGTCTATCTCTTCCTCGTCAAGGCGCAGTGCCACCTGCCGCCTGAGCGGCAACCAGAGCGTGAACCCGCCCTGCGGGCCGGGCGACCCAAGCACATCCAACGCCTTGAGCGCGGCAAGGGCCGTGGCCTCGGGCGTCACCTCGGGCGGCACCACGAGATCCTCAAGATCCCGGGCGATCAGTCCGGTATCCACATCCCCCGCCGCAAAGCCCTCATGCCGCGCCAAGGCGCCAAGAAAGGCGAGGTTGGTCACCGTGCCCGCCACCTCGCATTGCTCCAGCGCCGCGGCGAGCTGTTTCAGGGCGACCCCCCGGCTTGGCCCGTGGGTGATCAACTTGGCGATCATCGGATCGTAATAGGGGCTGATCTCATCGCCCGCCCGCACGCCGGTATCCGCGCGCGCGCCGTCCGGAAAGCGCAGATGCGTGAGCGTGCCTGTGGCGGGCAGAAAGCCTTTCGGCACATCCTCGGCATAAAGCCGCGCCTCGAACGCGTGGCCGGTGATGCTGAGTTCGTCTTGCCGCTTGGGCAGAGCCTCGCCAGAGGCCACGCGCAGTTGCCATTCGACAAGGTCCACGCCGGTGATGGCCTCGGTCACCGGATGCTCGACCTGAAGGCGCGTGTTCATCTCCATGAACCAGAACCCATCAGAGCGCAGCCCGTCCGAGCCATCCACGATGAACTCCACCGTACCGGCCCCCTTATAGCCGATTGCCTCCGCCGCGCGCACGGCCGCCTGCCCCATCGCGGCACGCATCTCTTCGGTCATGCCCGGCGCGGGGGCCTCTTCAATCACCTTCTGGTGACGGCGCTGGAGGGAACAATCGCGCTCGAAAAGATGCACGGCGCGCGCGCCATCGCCGAACACCTGAACCTCGATATGCCGGGGCTGCTGAACGAACTTCTCGATCAGCACCGCGTCATTGCCAAAGGCGGTCCTGGCCTCCCCCCGGGCAGAGGCAAGTGCGTCGGCAAAGCCCTTCGGGTCCTCGACCAAACGCATCCCCTTGCCGCCGCCGCCCGCCACGGCCTTGATCAGGACCGGATAGCCGATGGCCCCGGCCTGGTCCGCCAGAAACGCATCATCCTGGTTGTCGCCATGATAGCCGGGCACCACCGGCACGCCCGCCTTTTCCATCAGCGCCTTGGCGGCATCCTTCAGCCCCATCGCGCGGATCGCCTCGGCCGACGGGCCGATGAACACCAACCCCGCCGCCTCGACCGCCTCCACGAAATCCGGGTTCTCGCTCAGAAACCCATAGCCCGGATGGATCGCCTGCGCGCCTGTGGCCAGCGCCGCCTCGATCATCACCTCGCCGCGCAGATAGCTCTCTGCTGGGGCGGACGCTCCGATATGCACCGCGATATCCGCCATTTCCACATGGCGCGCCGCCCGGTCGGCATCGGAATAGACGGCCACCGTCTCCACCCCCATGCGCCGCGCCGTTTCGATCACGCGGCAGGCAATCTCGCCCCGGTTTGCCATCAGAATACGGTCAAACATGTTTGCGCTCCTGCAAGATTTTCTTCTCTGCATTCCTCAAGTGCCTTTCGGTTCGGGCATCCAAGGCAATCATAAAGACGTTGAGATCCGTTTCGTTAGACGTCGCGCGCATCGCGATTTGCGCTGCTTCTGCGTGCGGAAATCCATAAGCACCCGTGGAGATCGCCGGGAAGGCGATGCTGCCACACCCGTGACAGCGTGCCAAATCGAGGGAATTTCGATAGCAGTTTTCCAGAAGCTCTGCTTCTCCGCTCTCTCCCCCACGCCAAATAGGGCCGACGGTGTGGATCACAAATTTGGCAGGCATATTGTATGCAAGAGTGATTTTGGCCTCACCTGTGTTACAGCCTCCAAGGCCACGACATTCAGCGAGTAACTCCGGCCCGGCAGCGCGATGAATGGCCCCATCGACGCCACCTCCCCCGAGCAGAGACCGATTGGCCGCATTCACCACCGCATCAACTTTCATCTGCGTGATATCCGATCTGACAATCTCGAGGGCCATCAACGTAACCTCTCACACCAATCAATTCGCGCGCCGCCGTTATACGGCACGGCCAGCCCCTCGCGGATCAGCGTCTCGCCCACATCCTCGCCCTGCACGCTCAGCCGGATCAGCGGGCGGTTGTACTTGTCTTGCCCGACGCGGGTGATCTCAGCCCCGCCCCGTTTGACCAACTGCCGCAGCCGGTCCGTGGCCAGCGCCCCATGGGCGCGCTCTTCGTCACAGCGCGGCTCTTTCGTCTCGGCCGTGTCGAACCCTTGCAACCGCGCCGTCACCTCGGGTCGCCCATCGCAAGCCATGGCGATCGTGTCACCGTCGTAAACATAGGCCACACGGCAATCGGGGGCGGCGATGGCCTCTCGCCCGCCCTGACGCACGAGGTAGAGCCACGCCGCCACTGTCAGCGCCGTGAGAACCAGCGCCTTTGCCACGAGAAGCGCCACCGCCTTCACATCCGGAACACGCCGAAACGCGTGTCGTCTATCGGGGCGTTCAGCGCGGCGCGCAGGCTCAGGGCCAGCACATCTCGGCTCTTGCGCGGGTCGATAATCCCGTCATCCCAGAGCCGGGCAGAGGCATAAAGCGGATGGCTTTGCCGTTCGAACATCTCCACCGTAGGGCGCTTGAACTCCGCCTCCTCCTCGGCGGACCAGGTCCCGCCCTTGCGCTCGATCGCATCGCGCTTGACTGTGGCCAGCACCCCTGCCGCCTGCTCTCCGCCCATCACGCTGATCCGGCTGTTGGGCCAGGACCACAGGAAACGCGGCTGATAGGCGCGACCGGCCATGCCATAATTGCCCGCCCCGAAAGAGCCGCCCACCAGCATGGTGATCTTGGGCACCGAGGTGGTCGCCACCGCGGTCACCATCTTGGCCCCGTGCCGGGCGATGCCTTCATTCTCGTACTTCCGGCCCACCATGAAACCGGTGATGTTCTGAAGGAAAACAAGCGGTATTTTTCGCTGGCTGCACAGTTCGACGAAATGCGCACCCTTCTGGGCCGCTTCCGAGAACAGCACGCCATTATTGGCGATGATCCCGACAGGCATGCCTTCGACATGGGCAAAACCGGTCACAAGAGTTTCGCCAAACCGCGCCTTGAACTCGTCAAAGCGCGAGCCGTCGACCAGCCGCGCGATCACCTCGCGGATGTCATAAGGCGTGCGCAGATCGGCAGGCACCACGCCCAGAAGCTCCTCCGGATCGTAGGCAGGCGGCTCAGCGCTTTCCAGCGGTAGGGTGTGTGCTCTGCACGCACCGAGATTGCCCACCGCACGCCGCGCCAGCGCCAGCGCATGGGCGTCATCCTCGGCCAGGTAGTCCGCCACCCCCGAAAGACGCGTATGCACGTCGCCGCCGCCCAGATCCTCGGCACTCACCTCTTCGCCGGTTGCCGCCTTGACCAGCGGCGGACCAGCCAGAAAGATCGTGCCCTGCTCTTTCACGATGATCGTCACGTCAGACATGGCAGGCACATAGGCCCCGCCCGCTGTGCAGGACCCCATGACGACCGCGATCTGCGGAATGCCTTGCGCGCTCATCTGCGCCTGATTGTAGAAAATCCGGCCAAAATGGTCGCGGTCGGGGAAGACCTCATCCTGATTGGGCAGGTTCGCGCCGCCACTGTCCACCAGGTAAACACATGGCAGGCGGCATTCCTGCGCGATCTCCTGCGCGCGCAGATGCTTCTTGACCGTCATCGGATAATAGGTTCCGCCCTTCACCGTCGCGTCATTGCACACCACCACGCAGTCGCGCCCCATAACGCGCCCGATCCCGGCAATCACGCCCGCGCAGGGGGCCGCCCCGTCATACATGCCATGCGCAGCCGTGGTGCCCACCTCCAGAAAAGGCGAGCCCGGATCGAGCAGGCCCGCCACCCGGTCGCGCGGCAACATCTTGCCGCGACTCAGATGCCGCTCTCGCGCGGCCTCGCCACCCCCGGCCTGCGCCAGCTCGGCCGCCTCGCGCACCACCTCAAGCGCCTCCAGATGCGCCGCTTCATTTTTCCTGAATATCTCCGATCCAGGCAGGACCGCGCTTGTCAGTTTCATCTTATTTGTCCTTCTGAAAGGAGCGGCCAAGACCCCGCTGTGGCACACTTGCAACAACGTGCAAATGTCTCTCTCCCAGACCCCTCACTTGATTCATGTCAAAGCGGATTTCTGCATCGCGGCATAGACCGATCCCGTCAAAACTAGGAATGGACCAATGACCAAAACACGCACTCTGCTCACGCTCACCACTGCTCTCGCAGCTTTCGCCGCCCCGGCACTGGCGCAATCCAAAGGGGATATGCATCTCGGCATCGGTCTCGGATGGGTCAAGCCCGACAGCAGCTATTCCAACACAGCCGCAGGTCCGCTGCGCCCGAATGACGATGTCCGCCCGACCCTGACTTTCGAATACTTCATCGCCAACAATGTTGGCATCGAACTGCTCGCGGCCACGCCGTTTGAGCACAAGGTCGAGCTGCAGGGCGCGGGGGACGTGGTCAAGCTGAACCACCTGCCGCCCACCGTCTCGCTGCAATACCATTTCGACACCGGCTCGGGCTTCCGCCCCTTCCTGGGTGCTGGCCTGAACTACACCATGTTCTGGGATGAAACCGGCATTGGCGCCCTCGCAGGTGTGCCCGTATCGCTGGACGATAGCTGGGGGATTGCCCTGCACGCCGGTGTGGATTTCGACATCAGCGACAAATCCGCCTTGCGCATCGACGCGCGCTGGATCAACATCGAAACCGATGTGAAGGTGGGCGGAGCGCCGATCGGCAAGGTCAAGATCGACCCGGTCGTTCTGGGTGCGTCCTACATCTTCAAATTCTGACGCAACGCCGTCGAGGGACAGAGATAGGAACGGGCCGGGGGCAACTCCGGCCCTTTTCTTATGCGGGCCGGTCATACCTCGCCCTCCGAGGCCGCGCGGGCCTTCAGCTCTTTGCGGATCACTTTACCCGTAACCGTCATGGGCAGCGCGTCAAGAAAGGCGATTTCCCTTGGATATGAATACTTTGCAAGCCGTTCCTGAACATGACTTTGCATGTCCCGGGCAAGTGCGTCGCTGGGGTCAAATCCGGGTTTGAGCACCACATAGGCCTTGACGATCTCGGCGCGCAGCGGGTCCGGCTTGCCCACGACACCCACGGTCGCGACCGCCTCGTGCTGCAGCAGGCAATCCTCGATCTCCGCCGGACCGATGCGGTAGCCTGCGGAGGTGATCACATCGTCCTCCCGCCCGACAAAGCGCAGGAATGCGCCATCCCAGACGCCCCTGTCCCCGGTCAGCATCCATTCGCCCTTGAACTTCTCGGCGGTCTGTTCGGGACGGTTCCAGTATTCCAGCATCATCGAGGCCGATCCGCGCCTGACGGCCACATCCCCCTCGCCATACGTCGGCTGGCCCGCCTCATCCAGCACAGCCACCTCATGCCCGGGCACCACGCGCCCGATACAGCCGGGCTTGGGGTCGAAAAGCTCGTTGCACGAGCAGGCCACCAGATTGCATTCCGTCTGGCCATAGAATTCGTTGATGGTCAGCCCGAACGCCTCACGGCCCCAGTCCAGCATCTCGGCGCCCAGCGGCTCGCCGCCGCTGCCGATGCTGCGCAGACCCGGAATGTGGGCGCCCTCCGCCTTCAGCATCCGCAAGGCGGTCGGTGGAAAAAACACATTCCGAACAGAGGCTTCCCGGATGATCCTGATACATTCTTCGACATTGAACTTGGCCATGCGCGCCGCCACCACCGGCACCCCCAACGCAAGGCCCGGCATCATGATGTTGAACAGCCCGCCGATCCAGGCCCAGTCGGCAGGCGTCCAGAGGCAATCGCCCTCCTGCCCCAGGAAACCGCAGAAAAGTTCAGTCCCCGGCATGTGCCCGGTCAGGACGCGATGGCCGTGCAGCGCCCCCTTGGGGCTGCCGGTCGTGCCGCTCGTGTAGATCAAAACAGCCGGGGTTTCGGGACCTGTCTCAGCCGTCTCGAACCGGCCTTCGGGCAGAGTTTCATCCTCGGGCACAAGGGCTTCGACCTCGGGCAGCGCCTTGAGCATACCCACGCCATCGGCATCGGTCACGATGATCCGCGCGCCCGCGTCCCGGACCCTGCTGGTCAGCGCATCCTGCATGAAGAGTTTGAACAAAGGTATTGAAATCGCGCCGATTTTCCAGATCGCGATATGCGCCGCCGCACACCAGGGCGATTGCGACCGCAACACACCCACCCGGTCCCCGCGCTGCACCCCCCGCGCCGCAAGGGCCAGTGCCAGACTGTCTGCCATGGCCCGCAATTGGCCATAGCTCACATCGCGCCGCGCCCCGCCTGTCAGATCAATGATCGCTATGCGCTCCGGCTCTGCCTCGGCCCAGACATCACAGACCTGTTCGGCCATGTTCAGCCGCTCCGGCAAATCCCAGGAAAACCCGGCGCAAAGCGCTTCATATGTCTGGGTCCGTGTCAGCATGGCTCAGTTCCGGCTCCGCTCTTCGAGATAGAGCGCCTGGCGGGCGGTCTCGTCCATCAGGCACCAGATCGTCGCGGGGCCCGCGCCCGTGCCAGCGCCCCATTCCGTCGCCACGAATTCGCATTTCGCATCGCGAAAGGGAATCCAGGCGCGCTGCATCTCTTTCAGCGCCTCCTCCTGCGGCGGTGCATAATCCGCCGTGTCTGCATCGAAGGCGCGCGCCCGCTCCCGCATCAGTTGATAATTGCGGTTCAGCCGCTCATCCCACCAGTCCAGTTCAAGCTCGGTGCAGATGCTCATCCCGTTGGTGGAGTATCCGCCCGGGCTCGACTCCATGCAGGAATTCGCGGCCAGCCCGACACAGGCCATTCCGCCATCACCTGCGGCGCAATCAGCGGTCGGAGAGATGTCAAACTCGATCTGCTGCGCGCTCAGCAATGAGGGCAACAGGACGAGGCACGCGGCAAGGCGCATTTCAGTCGCCCCCGGTCAGGGCCTCGGCCCATTGCGCGGCGCTCAGCCCCTGCCCCGAGCGGATCAGAGCATGGCCCCGCAGGACCACGGCGCAGGCGCTGTCCATCTTGCCGTCGCAGACCTTCATCTCTTCGGCTTCGACCCGCGACTGGGCCGCGTCAAACCCGTCGCGCAGAGCCTGAAGGCAGCTTTCGAACACTCCGGCCTTTGCGCGGCACTCTTCCACGGCGGCCACAATGCACGCATCCTGCGCCGTTGCATCGCCCGGTGCGCCCGCCATGCAGCTCAGCGCGCCCGCAACATAGGGGTCATAGGCGCTGTCCCCGGCAAAAGTCGGCCCGGCCAACGCCAGCGCGGTCAGTGCAATCAGATGTTTCATGTCATCGCTCCCATCAATTCACGTCCCACCAGCATACGCCGAATTTCCGAGGTGCCGGCCCCTATTTCCATCAGCTTCGCATCACGGAAGAGTCGCGCGACGGGCGCATCCGCCAGGAACCCCGCCCCGCCCATTGCCTGCACCGCCTGATGCGCCTGCACCATGGCCTGCTCGGAGGCGTAAAGGCAGCAGGCGGCGGCATCCTGCCGGGTCACATCCCCCCGGTCGCAGGCCTTCGCCACCTCATAGACATAGGCCCGTGCCGAGTTCATCGCCGTGTACATGTCGGCGATCTTGCCCTGCATCAGCTGGAACGACCCGACGGGTTGCCCGAATTGCTTGCGCTCGGCCATGTAGGGCATGATCTCGTCCATGCAGGCGGCCATGATCCCGGGGCCGATCCCGGCCAGCACGACGCGTTCGTAATCGAGCCCCGACATGAGCACGCGCACGCCCTTGCCTTCCTCGCCCAGGACGTTCTCGAAGGGCACTTCAACATCGTCGAAAATCAGCTCGGCCGTGTTCGAGCCGCGCATCCCCAGCTTGTCGAAATGCGGGCTGGTCGAGAAACCGGCCATATCCTTCTCGATCAGAAAGGCGGTGATGCCCTTGGCGCCTGCGTCGGGATCGGTCTTGGCATAGACCACCAGCGTATCGGCATCGGGGCCATTGGTGATCCAGTATTTATTGCCGGTCAGGCGGTAGTGATCATTGCGCTTCTCGGCCTTGAGCTTCATCGAGACGACATCGCTGCCCGCGCCCGCCTCGGACATGGCAAGCGCGCCGACATGCGCGCCCGACACAAGGCCGGGAAGGTATTTCTGCTTTTGCGCCTCGGTCCCGTTGAGCTTGATCTGATTGACGCAAAGATTGGAATGCGCGCCATAGCTGAGCGAGACCGACGCGCTGGCACGCGCAATCTCCTCCACCGCGATGACATGCGCCAGATAGCCCATGCCCGCCCCGCCGTATTCTTCCGGCACCGTGATGCCCAGAAGGCCCAGCTCGCCCATCTCGCGCCAGAGCTCATTGGGAAAGGCGTTGGAGCTGTCGACCTCTGCGGCGATCGGCTTCACCCGCTCCTGCGCCCAGCGATGCACCATATCGCGCAGTGCATTCACATCCTCGCCCAGGTCAAACTGCATGGCGGCGTTGAACATCGGCTGTCTCCGGCATTTTATTGAACACTTGTTCATTTATAGGCACGACTCCCGAGTCGGGTCAATCCCCGTGCGGGTCCGGCGCCCGCTGCATCGCACCGCCGGGATCAACGCTTGCCTTGCGAGGCAATCCGGGAGTTAACTCAATCATGGTCCGGATGAATTGGCGGACCGGAAGACATTTGCACCACTCGGCTTTCATCAAAAAGGACAGACAAATGCAGGACGTGGATGTTGTGATCATAGGCGCCGGGGCCGCTGGGCTGGCGGCGGCCAAGACGCTCCGGGCGGCTGGCAAGAGTTTCCGGCTGATCGAGGCGCGTGACCGGATCGGCGGGCGCGCCTGGACCACAGACACGGATTTTGGCGTTCCCTTCGATATCGGCTGCGCCTGGCTGCACGCCGCCGATCGCAACCCGTTTTACCCCGAGGCGCAGGCGGCGGGCTGGACGCTCTATCACCACGATGCCGGGCTCGACCATCTCTGGTTCGGGACCACGCGGGCCAGCGATGCGGATATGGCGCGCCTGGCCGTGGCGGACGAAGCCTTGCGGGAGGCAATCGAAGCCCATGCCGACCCTGACGACCGGCTGAGCGATCTGATCGGGAACTGCCACTTCCTGCGTGCGAATGCCACCTATGCCGGGCCGATGGACTTCGCCCGCGACGCCGATGAGATCTCCATCGCCGATTACCAGTCCGCCGAATGCCTCGATCCCAATTATTTCACGCTCGAAGGGTTCGGTGCGCTGATCCACCGCTGGGGTGCCGATGTGCCGGTGACGCTGAACTGCCCTGCGCGCTTGCTGCGCTGGGACGGGCCCGGCGTCGCGGTGGAAACAGATCAGGGCACGATCCGGGCCCATGCGGCCATCGTCACCATTCCCACGGGCGCTTTGGCGTTCGACGCGCTGCGCTTCGCGCCCGAACTGCCGCTGTCCCACCGCGCGGCGATCTTTGATCTTCCCATGGGCCTGCTGACCAAGATCCCCCTTCAGGTCACCGGAACCCGTTTCGACCTTAACCCCTTTGACGATCTGCTGATCGAAGGGTTGGCCAAGCATGACCTTTATTTCCTGTGCTTTCCCTTCGATCTCGACCTCATGGTCGGCTTCGTCGGCGGTGATTTCGCATGGGAGCTGGAAGCCGCGGGGGAAGAGGCCGGGGTCGATTACGTCACCGGCAAACTTGTGTCGATCTTCGGCAGTGACACGCGCAAGCATGTCCGCAAGGGCATGATGACCAACTGGGCCGGAGACCGCTGGGCGCGCGGCGCCTATGCCGCGGCCCGTCCCGGCAAAGCCGATGCACGTTCGACACTGGCCGAGCCTGTGGCCGACCGCATCTGGTTTGCGGGCGAGGCCCTGGGCGGCGGGCTAAAGCAGACAGCGGCGGGCGCGCGGATCTCGGGCGAGACGATGGGCAAGGCGGTGGCCGCGCATCTTGGCTGAACGGCGCGATTGCCTGGCGTTGCGGAAACGGGTCCCGCCACGGCAGGTGCGCATCTCGGCCTCAACCTCTTCGCGCGTCATCCACTCTGATAGACCGCCCCCACCTCGGCCCGGATGATCCGTGCGATCTGGGCGCAATCCTCAAGGCTGAAGGTGAGCGGCAGACGCATATCGACAATGCCACGCAGGATACGGTCGGAAACCGGCATCCGCTCGGACGGCGCATAGCGCCAGCTGTCATAGCGGCTGGTGAAGCCCGACGGCTCCGAGCCGCCGAACCATTTCAACTCCACCCCGCGTCCCTTGCAGCGGGACAGCACATCATTCACCGCCTCCGTGCTCCAGTCCAGCAGCAGGAACTGAATGGACGACCCGACATACTGCTCCGCCTCGGGGCGTTCGACAACGGTCAGCCCGGGCGTTCCGCGCAAGCCATCCTCGACCACGCGATAACGCGCATTCCATGCCTCGCATTGCCGGTCGAGCACCCTGAGTTGCGGGCGCAGGATCGCCGCGCGCAGATGGTCCATCCGGCCGGAGACATTCGGCGTATCGTATTTGACCCGCTCGAACACCTCCGCAGGCGGGACCGTGCCATTCCGCCCATAGAGCATATAGGACCCCGACAGGATCACCGCGCGCGCCATGATCTCGTCATCATCGGTGACGAGGAACCCGCCCTCGCCCGAATTCATATGCTTGTAGGTCTGCGTCGAATAGCACCCGATGAGCCCGTCGCGCCCCGAGGGCCGCCCCTTCCAGGCCGCGCCCATCGTATGTGCGCAATCCTCGATCAGGGTCAGCCCCTGCGCCGCGCAAATATCCAGCAGCCGGTCCATATCCGCCAGATGCCCGCGCATATGGCTGAGCATCAAGATGTCAGCCTCGCCTGCCTTGGCCACGAGGTCATCGAGATCAATCGTCAGATTCTCCGTGACGCCAACAAACACGGGAACCGCTCCGACGCTTGCAATCGCCCCCGGCACAGGGGCCAGGGTGAACGCATTGGTCAGAACCTTCTGGCCGTGCCTGACCCCCATGGCCCGCAGCGCCGTGGCCAAAGCATACCCGCCCGACGCCACGGCCAGCGCGTATTTCGCGCCCACATAGGCCGCGAACTCCTGCTCCAGCAGCGCGGTCTCGCCCGGGTCGCCCCCGACGAGGTTGTAGCGGTGCAGCCGCCCGCTGCGCATCACCTCCAGCGCGGCCTCGATCCCCTCGTCTGGGATCGGCTCCTGCTGGGTGAAATTCCCTTTGAAGATCTCTGTCATATCAAAACTCTGCCTATCGGGTGTGGCAAGGTCAATGGGACCACACCATACCGCCCGCTTCGATCAGGAAATCCGCAAACACCCTGCATCAAAACCGAAACTTGCTTAGCCGATCAATTCCCGGACGACATCATCCAGGGCATCGTAATGGTCGATCAGCGCCTCAGGCTCCAGTGCCTCGACGCCGCGCCCATTTGGCCCGAACGTCACCAGAACCGATGGCACACCCGCGGCTCTGGCGGTGCTGCGGTCGGTCAGCGTATCGCCCACCAGGAGGCATCTCTCGGGGTGTCCGCCAGCGCGCCGGGCGGCCTCGCGCAGAGGTTCCGGGTCAGGCTTGCGTACCGGCAATGTATCGGCCCCGATCAGACTGCCGAAGGCGTCCAGCACGCCCAGGCTGTTCAGAAGCTGCCGGGCCAGCGCCTCGGGTTTATTGGTGCAGATCGCCACGCGATACCCGTCCTGTTTGAGCCGCTCCACCGCGTCCATCGCGCCGGGATAAAGCGTGGTGTAGGTGTCTATCGCGCCGCCATATGCCTTCAGAAGTACGGGATAATAGGCATCCACCGTCGCCGTCTCGCCCGAACGGCCCAGCCGGTCCAGCCCCAGGTTGAGCATCGCCCGCCCGCCATGCAGCGCGGTGGAGGCGTCATGCACAGGGTCCAGCAGATCCCCCTCGCCCATTTCCCGGAAACAGGCATTGGCCGCGGCGATCAGATCACCGCTTGTGTCCGCCAGCGTGCCATCAAGATCAAACACCACTGTTTTCATCGGCTTATCCTGCTCCCCCGCTTCTTCACGGCGCAAATCCGCGCATCCCTGTCACATGGCGAAACACGTTTTGACCCGCATCACTCTTGCGCCGCTGCCAAAGGCAGATAAAACGAGCGGGCGTCGAATACAAAGAGATATTGCATGAGCACAGCCCTGATCATCCTGGCCGCGGGCAAAGGCACACGGATGAAATCCGACCTGCCGAAAGTGCTGCACGAGATTGCCGGTGCGCCCATGCTGCTCCACGCGATAGAGGCTGGGGCGGTTCTGGAGCCCCAGCGCGTGGTCGTTGTGGCCGGTCATGGCGCCGACGCAGTCGAAGAGGCCGCCACGGGACATGACGACCGGATCGAGATTGCCCGGCAGACCGAGCAGCTCGGCACGGCCCATGCGGTGGCGCAGGCCGCCCCCCTGCTGGACGGGTTCGACGGGGACGCGATCGTACTCTATGGCGACACCCCGTTTATCCGGCCCGAAACGCTGACGGCCATGGCCGAGGCCCGCAAGCACCATGATATCGTCGTGCTCGGGTTCGAAGCCGCCGATCCGGGACGCTACGGGCGGCTGGTGATGGAGGGCGAAACCCTTTCGGAGATCATCGAGTTCAAAGATGCCTCAGATGAAGTTCGCGCCATAAGCTTTTGTAATTCAGGTGTTATATGCGCTGATTCCAGCACGCTCTTCGAGCTGATCGATGCTGTGACGAATGACAATGCCAGTGGGGAATACTACCTGACCGATATTGTCTCGATTGCCCGTGACAAGGGGCTGTCCGCCACCGCGATTGCCTGCGACGAGGCCGAAACCCTGGGCATAAATTCCCGCAGTGACCTTGCCCGCGCCGAAGCGGCGTTTCAGTCCCGCGCCCGTGCCGAGGCTCTGGAGAACGGCACAACCATGCCCGCCCCCGAGACCGTGTTCTTCGCCTATGACACGGTGATCGGGCGCGATACCATTGTGGAGCAGAACGTCGTCTTCGGCCCCGGCGTGACTGTCGAGACGGGCGCGCATATTCGTGCCTTCAGCCATCTTGAGGGCTGCCATGTGTCGCGCGGCTGCATCGTCGGCCCCTACGCCCGTCTGCGCCCCGGTGCCGAGCTTGCCGAAGAGGCGCGTATCGGCAACTTCGTCGAGGTCAAGAATGCGGTGCTGCATGAGGGGGCCAAGGTCAACCATCTGAGCTATATCGGCGATGCCGAGGTCGGAGAGGCGAGCAATATCGGCGCGGGCACCATCACCTGCAATTATGACGGGGTGATGAAGCACAAAACCAGCATCGGCGCGCGGGCCTTCATCGGGTCGAACACGATGCTCGTGGCGCCCGTGTCGGTCGGGGACGAGGCCATGACCGCTTCGGGTTCGGTGATCACCAAAGACGTGCCCGACGGGGCGCTTGCCATCGCTCGCGGCAGTCAGGTCAACAAACCGGGGCTTGCCCGTAAATTGTTCGAAATGTTAAAATCACAAAAGAATAAACGCGATAAAGGGGCAGGATAATGTGCGGTATTGTAGGGGTACTGGGCCATCACGAAGCCGCGCCAATTCTCGTCGAAGCGCTGAAGCGGCTTGAGTATCGCGGCTATGACAGCGCCGGGATCGCCACCGTAAATCAGGGGAGGCTCGACCGCCGCAGGGCGGTTGGAAAGCTCGTGAACCTCTCCGACCTTCTTGTGCACGAGCCGCTCGCGGGCAAGGCCGGGATCGGCCATACCCGCTGGGCCACCCACGGTGCGCCAAGCGTCGAAAATGCCCACCCGCATCAGGCCGGCGCGGTCGCCGTGGTCCATAACGGGATCATCGAGAATTTCCGCGAGCTGCGCGCCGAACTGACCGCCGCCGGGATGGGCCATTCGACCGATACGGACACCGAAACCATCGCCCTTCTGGCACAGCATTTCCTCAGCCAGGGCAGCAGTCCACGTGAGGCGGTCCTGCGCACCCTGGAGCGGCTTGAGGGCGCCTATGCGCTCTGCTTTCTGTTCGACGGGCAGGAGGACCTGCTCATCGCCGCACGCAAGGGCAGCCCTCTGGCGGTGGGCCATGGCGACGGCGAGATGTTTGTCGGCTCTGACGCCATCGCCCTGGCCCCTCTCACCGACAAGATCACCTATCTTGAGGAAGGCGACTGTGCGGTGATCACCCGCACAAGTCTGGAGATCACCGATGCAGACGGGCGCCTCGCCAACCGCGAGATGCGCCAGATCCAGATCGACAGCGGCCATGTCGACAAGGGCGGGCACAAGCATTTCATGGCCAAGGAAATCGCCGAGCAACCTTCGGTGATCGCCGATGCGCTCGGGCATTACCTGACAGATGCGGGCCGAGATATCCGCCTTCCCGAAGATGGCATTGATTTCAAAAGCTTGGATCGCATAGTTATGGTGGCTTGTGGCACGGCTTACTATGCCTGCCTGACTGCGAAATACTGGTTCGAGCAGCTTGCCGGATTGCCTGTCGAAGTCGATATCGCCTCGGAGTTCCGCTATCGCGAGCCGCCCGTGCCAGAGCGCACCGCCGCCCTCTTTGTCAGCCAGTCGGGCGAGACTGCCGATACGCTGGCCGCCCTGCGCTATTGCGAAGGCAAGGCCGCGCGGATCCTGTCGGTAGTGAATGTCCCCGAAAGCTCGATTGCCCGTGAAAGCGACCTCGCCCTGCCCATTCTTGCAGGTACCGAGATCGGTGTGGCTTCGACCAAGGCATTCACCTGCCAGCTCACCGTGCTGTTGCTGCTGGCGCTGAAGGCCGCGCATCAGAGGGGCCGCATAGATAACGATGCCCTGGCCGACAAACTGTCTCAACTGCGCGCCTTGCCGACAGCTTTGAATACGGCGCTGGAGATGAACGAGACATTCCGCCGCTCCGCGCAACGTCTTTCGGAAGCCGATAACGCGTTGTTCCTGGGGCGTGGCCTGATGTATCCGCTCGCGCTTGAGGGTGCGCTGAAACTAAAAGAAATCAGCTACATACACGCCGAAGCTTATGCTTCTGGGGAGTTGAAGCACGGCCCCATCGCGCTGATTGACAAGAAAATGCCGGTCATCGTCATGGCCCCGCGCGATGCGCTCTTTGACAAGACGGTCAGCAATATGCAGGAGGTCATGGCTCGCGGCGGCAAGGTGATCCTGATCACCGATCCTGAGGGCGCGCGCGCGGCGGATGACGGGGTCTGGCAATGTCTGATCATGCCCGAGATCGACGCCGTACTGACCCCGATCCTCTATGCCCTGCCCGCACAGATGCTGGCCTATCACACCGCTGTCGCCAAGGGGACCGATGTGGATCAGCCGCGCAACCTCGCCAAATCGGTCACGGTCGAATGACGCGGGACGAGGCGCTCGACGCGCTGCGCGCCGCGGCTGAACCGGGCCGCGCCGAAGGGATGGCCGACTATCACAAGGTCCCGCGCCCCTATCTCGGTGTGCCGAACCCGGCGATCAACGACCTGACGAAAAGCTGGCGGCAAGCACTGGGCGTCGAGGACCGTGTGGCGCTGGCCGATCAGCTTTGGCAGACCAACATCTTCGAGGCCCGCCTTGCTGCGGCAAAGCTGCTGACGCAAGCGCGAATCCGCCCGGACGACGCCGCCTGGTCCCTGATCAAAAGCTGGGTGCCCGATTTCGACAGCTGGGCGATTGCCGATCACGCGATGATGGCAGGACAAAAACGGCTTGTGGCTGTACCGGAGCGGATCGCCGAGGTGGAGGCGTGGACCAAGGAAAGCTCTCACTGGACCCGCCGGGCGGCCATGGTCATCACCTTGCCCTACACCAAGCAGAACCACCCCAAACCGCAGGAACGCGACATTCGCGAGCAGGTGCTTGGCTGGGCCGCGTCTTATGTCCGCGACCCCGAATGGTTCATCCAGAAATCCGTCGCCTGGTGGCTGCGCGACCTCAGCAAGCATGACCCGGACCGGGTGCGCGCCTTCATGGCAGAAAATGGCAGGCACATGAAGTCGTTTGCACGCAAGGAAGCAGAAAAATACCTGAAAGATTAGCCGCTTACCCGAAAGACCTGCACTTCGGGCAACTCTGTTAACGGGGCCTCGATGAGCCGCATCGCTGGCAGTGACATCCGGCTTCCAGCCGTCTTTGGCCCGTCAATCGGGATCAGGTCCACCGCCACCGATTTTCCGCTGACCGGATAGACGACACGGCCTTTGGACGGCGCGCTGACAAGCGGCGTCTTGAGCCAGAAACCGGGCTCCGTGGGGGAGCCAAGCGACGCAATGGTGCGCCCCAGATCAACCTCCCCACCTTCCGTTGCCGCCTCTGCCACCGCCTCGCTGCGTTGTTGAGCTGTCGTGGTGTCAAACTCTTCCACGGTGCGCGCAGCCACCGGCGGCGCGCTCATGCTCGTGTTCAGCGTTTCGGGCCGCGCCAGCGGGCGGATCTGCCCTTCACCCGTGATCTGGACGTCCGGCGCCGGGCTTTGCTCCAACGGTCCGGTCAGCGCACATCCCGTCAGCGCAGCAACGACAACAATACTCATAAAACCCTGTTTCATGGAGATGAACTTACGGCTCCCATCGACCCGCCGCAATTGGCAAGATCGCTCTTGCTGAAACCTGAGTAAAACACTACTCTTTCACCCCATGACAGCACCTCTTATCGACCCCTTTCAGCGCGCCATCTCGTATCTGCGCGTTTCGGTAACGGACCGTTGCGATTTTCGCTGCGTCTATTGCATGTCCGAGAACATGACCTTTCTGCCCAAGAAAGAGCTTCTGACGCTGGAAGAACTGGACCGCATGTGCACCGCCTTTGTCGATATGGGTGTGGAAAAGCTCCGTATCACCGGCGGGGAGCCTCTCGTGCGGCGCGGGATCATGACGTTTTTCAACGCGATGACCCGGCATCTGGACAGCGGCGCGCTCAAAGAGCTGACGCTGACAACGAACGGCAGCCAGATGGAGCGGTTTGCCGCCGAGCTTTATGCAGCAGGCGTGCGGCGGGTGAACATCTCTCTCGATACGCTGGATGAGAAAAAATTCGCCGATATCACCCGCTGGGGCCGCCTTCCGCAGGTGCTCAAAGGCATCGACGCGGCGCAGGAGGCGGGTCTTCGGGTCAAGATCAACGTCGTGGCGCTCAAGGGTTTCAACGAGGACGAGCTTTTTGAGATCGTCGAATGGTGCGAAAGCCGCGATATGGATCTGACCTTCATCGAGGTCATGCCGATGGGCGACATCGGCAACGAAGACCGGCTGGATCAGTATTGGAAGCTGAGCGACCTGCGCGCACGTCTGGCCGAACAGTATACGCTGACCGAACTGGCCGAACGCACCGGCGGCCCTGCCCGCTATGTGCGGCTGGAAGAGACCGGGCAGAAGATCGGGTTCATCACGCCGCTGACGCATAATTTCTGCGAAAGTTGCAACCGTGTGCGGCTGACCTGTACGGGCGAGCTTTACATGTGCCTCGGTCAGGAGGATATGGCCGATCTGCGCCCGGCCCTGCGCAATCATCCAAATGACGATGCGCCGCTTCATGCCGCCATCCGGGAGGCGATTACCCGCAAACCCAAGGGCCATGATTTCGACTATTCGCGTCAGACCGTCGATGGCCGTGTTTCGCGCCACATGAGCCATACCGGCGGCTGATGACACGCCCGAGCCCGTCTGCTCTGGTCCGCCTTTATGGCGGAGTGGCCAGCTTGGTTGCTCCTCTGGCGCTGCGTGGGGCAGTGGCAAAGCTCAAGGTACATGGCGTTGATCCCAAAAGATTTTCAGAACGCAAAGGCATCGCCACCCTGCCCCGCCCCGAGGGGGGGCTGATCTGGTTTCATGCAGCTTCGGTGGGGGAAAGCCTTTCGGTTCTGCGCCTGATCGAGCATCTCGGTGTCGTCCACCCTGAATTGCATTTCCTGATCACGTCGGGCACTGCCACCTCCGCCGAGATCCTGTCTCGCCGTTTGCCCGCGCGCACCCGGCACCAGTTTGCGCCGCTCGACAGTGCCCTCTACATGCGACGGTTTCTCGATCACTGGCAACCCGATGCCGCCGTTTTTGTCGAGAGCGAGTTCTGGCCCAACATGCTGCGCGAAACCGCGAGCCGGGCGATCCCTCTGGCGCTTTTGAATGCGCGCGTGTCGAAGCGTTCTGCCGAGAAGTGGAAAAAGGCCGCCCGGACGTCGCGCTACCTGCTCGGCCTGTTCACGATGATCCATTGCCAGGATGCCGCAACAGCCGCTTACATGGCCGAACTAGGCCGTCCGGATGCCCGTCAGGGCCAAAACCTCAAGTCAATCTCCGGCCCCCTGCCCTATGACAAAGCGGAACTCAGGCGCATGCAGCAAGTGCTCCAGGGACGCCCGCTCTGGCTTGCCAGTTCCACCCATCCGGGCGAGGACGAGATCATGCTCAGCGCCCACCAGGCGCTGCTGCCCGAGTTTCCGGGCCTCTTGCTGATCCTCGTGCCACGCCATCCCGAGCGCGCGCCGGACATCGAGGTGATGATCGCCGACCATCGGCTTCGCGGCCAACGGCGGTCGCTGGGCGCGCAGATCAATGGCGACACCCAGGTTTATCTTGCCGATACGCTGGGCGAGACCGGTCTTTGGTATGCCCTCAGCCCAATCACCTGCATTTGTGGCTCGTTCACCCCCGTCGGCGGACATAATCCATACGAGCCCGCCCACGCCGGATCGGCTCTTTTGCACGGCCCGCTTTATGCCAATTTTGCGCAGGTCTATGAGGATTTGGACGCAGCCGGTGCTGCTCGTGAGGTGCATGATGCTGCAGCACTCGAAAACGCATTGCGCGACGACCTGAACCATCCGAGCGCCCTTCAGCAGCGTCGCAACAATGCGCGCGCCTTCGTACAAGATCAGGCAGAGGCGCTGAAAACACTGGGGCAAGAGCTTTCCAATGCCCTTTCGCTCGGGCTATGACAGCCCCATGCCCGAGGTAATCGTCACCAATTTCAACCGGAACTTCACCGGCGTGTCTGCGACAGCCGCCGGTGTCGTGCGCCAGCAAGCCAGAACGCGCGATCTTGCACTTGTGGGCCACCCCTTGCCCGGCTGCCCAGATCCGATCTCTTTGGCCGAAGCACGCCGCCAGTCGCGCACACCGCCGCCTGGCCGTCCCTTCACCATCTGGCACGTCCGCCGCAATACCGAAATGCGCGCGGCCCTCTGGGCACGGGACGTGCTTCGCCTGCCCATCCGCATCGTTTTCACCTCCGCCGCGCAGCGTCGGCACTCGGCCTTCCCCCGCTGGCTTATCAGCCGGATGGATGCCGTCATCGCCACCACGGAGGCCGCCGCGACCTTCGTGCCGCATGTGCGCGCCGTGGTCCCGCACGGGGTGGATTGCGCGGCATTCACTCCGGCAGGGGACCGCGCCGCCGCGTGGGCAGGCACCGGCTATCCTGGTGCGGCGGGCATCGCCACCATCGGACGCATCCGTCCCGAGAAAGGCACCGATCGCTTCGTCAAGGCCATGCTGAACCTGTTGCCGGATCATCCTGATCTGACCGCGCTGGTGATTGGCCGCGCAGCACCTTCCGATCAGAATTTTCTCAACGATCTCAAATCACAGATCGCCGAAGCTCATCTTTCGGACCGCCTGCTCTTTCCCGGTGAAATCCCCGCGCAACGGCTCCCCGCCCTCCTGCGCGCGCTCAGCGCTGTGGTGCAACTGCCGCGCTATGAGGGCTATGGCATGGCCCCGCTCGAAGCCATGGCCAGCGGCGTGCCCTTCGTGGCCACCGATGCGGGGTATTATCGCAGCTTCACGTCCCAGGGCCGCGCAGGCCTGATCGTGCCCGAAGATGACCCTGAAGCAGCGGCCATCGCCCTGTCCGACATGCTCACCGACAAGGCGCGCCATACCCGGATGGCGCGCGATGCCCGCAGCACGGCCGAGACGCATTTCTCCATCCAGGCCGAAGCCGATGGCATCACCGCTGTCTACGACCAGCTCTGGTCAGAGAGCTGACCCCCTCTTCTTCCTGGCGAAAATACTCATTTCCCGTGGCTGATCACACAGGCATCCGCTGCTCGATGATTTCCGCCCACCAGGAACAACCCGCCGGGATCGCCTCGTCGTTGAAATTGTATTCCGGGTGATGGACCATCGCCGTGTCACCGTTGCCGACAAGGATATAGGCACCGGGCCGTTCTTCGAGCATGAAGGCGAAATCCTCTCCGCCCATGATCAGCGGCGCCTCGTCGCAAGCGCCGGCCACGCTGCGCGCCACATCCGCCGCAAACGCAGTCTGCGCATCGTGGTTTTCCATCACCGGATAGCTGCGGGTGTAGCTGAACCGCACCTCCCCGCCAAATCCCGCGCCGATCGCGTCGCACAGCGCCTGCATGCGCGTCTCGGCCAGATCGCGCATGCGGGCGCTCAGGGTGCGCACCGTGCCATGCATCTTGGCAACCTGTGGTATGACATTATAGGCGTTCGACGAGGTGCTCACCGATGTCACGGAGATCACCAGCTGCTCGACCGGGTCGGCATTGCGGCTGGCAATGGTCTGGAACGCGCTGATGAGCTGGCTGGCCATCACGATCGGGTCCACCGTCTCCTGCGGTTTGGCCGCATGCCCGCCCTTGCCGACGATCTCGATGTCAAACCAGTCGGACGCGGCAAAGAAAGGTCCCGGGCGGATCGCGAACTGCCCGACCGGCATGCCAGGCCAGTTGTGCATGCCATAAACCTCCTGGATGCCGAACCGGTCCATAAGCCCGTCTTTGCACATCTCCCGGCCCCCGCCACCGCCCTCTTCGGCGGGCTGAAAGATGATCACTGCCGTGCCGTCGAAATTGCGCGTCTCGGCCAGGTATTGCGCCGCGCCAAGCAGCATCGCGGTATGCCCGTCATGTCCGCAGGCATGCATTTTGCCCGGTGTTTTCGAGGCATAGGCCAGCCCCGTCGCCTCTTCGATCGGCAGCGCATCCATATCCGCGCGCAGCCCGACCACCTTGCCTGACCGATCCGAGCGTCCCTTGATCACGCCGACAACGCCGGTGCGGCCAATACCGGTAATCACTTCGTCACAGCCAAAGGCGCGTAGCTTTTCCTCAACCAGCGCGCTTGTGCGATGCGTATCGAACAGCAGCTCGGGGTGCTCATGCATATCGCGCCGCCAGGCGGTGATGTCGTCGTGCAGTTCGGCAAATCGGTTCTTTACGGGCATTGTTTTCTCCTGCGCAGTCGAGCGCGGCCATTTTCTTGTAAAGAAAATGTAGCGGAAACTTTCAAAGTTTCCGATCCAGAATTTTTCAAATTCTGACCGCTCACATCCCCGGTCCTATCACAAGTTTCGAGCCGTCCGTGAACCGCCCGAACCGGAAACGCTCCATATCATGTCCGGCTTCGCCACCGCTCATCAGGTCCGCCAATATGCGCCCGAAGGCCGGGCCGATGCCAAACCCATGCCCCGACATGCCGGTGCCGATCCACAGCCCCGGCACATCCGGCACCTCATCCACAATCGGCACCACATCGGGCATGACGTCGATCATCCCGGCCCAGGCCGCCTGCATCCTGACTGCGCCAAGCTGCGGAAACAGCACCTGAAAATCGGCAAGCAGCTTGCGCAGGGTCTTGGCATGCGGCGCCGGGTTGAGGATGCGCATCCGCTCAAAGGGCGACGCGTCCTCCATCGACCAGCGGCGCGATTGCGTCCATCCATCCGGAAACCCGGCAGGTGCCGCAGGCCAATAGCTGCGGCCAATGGGATCGCGCAGGAATGCACGCAGGAACGGTCTCGTGGCGCGCAGTGCGTCGGGGCCAAGGTAGAACTCGTGGAAGCCTTCAGGCGCAAGCGTATAGCCGCCATCCTTGCGACGCCGGAACGCCAGAATATCATCCGCCGCGCCCCCGCCATACACATCTGCCACCGGCTCGGTTGCAAGAACCGTATTCTTGACCGACAGCTGCGGGATCTTGACGCCATGCCGACGCAGCAACAGCGAAGACCACGCGCCCCCCGCGACAAGAACCTGATCCGCGGCCACCCGGCCCGCTTCGCTTATGACACCGGCGATCTGTCCGGCGGCGATATCAAGCCCGCGCACCGCGCAATTCTCGCGGATCAGCGCGCCCGCGCGCACCGCTGCCCGGGCCAGCCCCGGCACCGCGATCCACGGCTCGGCGCGATAATCCGACGGGGTGTGCAACGCCCCTGCATATCGGCGCGTGGCGGTGGGCATCATCGCGGCAACCTCTGCGCCGCTCAGCATCCGGCTATCCACCCCGTTCATCCTGGCCAGCGGGATGAACTCCTCATACTCGGCCAGTTTCGACTGGCTCGCGGCAAGATAGGTCAGGCCTGATTGCTCCAGCCCCAGATCCTCATTGGTTTCGCGCTGCAATTGCGGCCAGAGCCGGTTGGCCTCGACCATCACCGGAAGCTCGGCCGCATCCCGCCCGGTCTGACGGACCCAGCCCCAGTTGCGGCTCGATTGCTCGCCCGCGATCCGGCCCTTCTCCAGAAGCACGACACGCCGCCCTTTGCGCGCCAGGAAATAGGCCGTCATCACCCCGATCACACCGCCGCCCACGATCACGACATCGGCGCGCTCGGGCAGCGCCGCCGCGTGTTCGACCGGGTTGCTCTCGACAATTGGAAATCCGCTCAATATCCGCACTCGCTTGTTAGAACCACATGGCCCGGGCTGACCTCTTCATAGACGCTGGGCTCAGGCTCATATCCCACCGGGTGGATAGGGGACGGGATCGGTCTGAAGTTCAAGTCCCTTTCGACCCTTCGCCGCGATGGATCGGCCACCGGCACAGCCTGCAGCAACGCCTTCGTGTAGGGGTGGCGCGGGTCCTCGAAAACGGCCATGCGGGGCCCGCGTTCGACAATGCGGCCCAGATACATCACCGCCACATCATGGCTCACGCGTTCCACCACCGCCATGTCATGCGAAATGAAGAGATAGCTCAGGCCCAGCTCCGCCTGAAGCTCCATCATCAGGTTCAGCACCTGCGCCTGCACGCTCACATCCAGGGCGCTCACCGCCTCATCCGCCACGATCAGCTTGGGCTTGAGCGCCAGCGCACGGGCGATTGCCACCCGCTGGCGCTGGCCACCGCTCAACTCATGCGGATAGCGGTTGAGATAGCTGCGCGGCAGCTCGACCCGGTCAAACAGCGTCGCCACCCAGTCGGCGATCTCGTCCTTTGGCAGCAGGGGGTAATTGTGCAGCGGCTCAGCCACCTGCGCGCCAAGCGTTCGCTGCGGGTTGAGGCTGCCGAACGGATCCTGAAAGATCATCTGCATCTCGATCCGCGCCCGGCGCAACGCCTCATCCCCGAGCGAAAGGATATCGGTGCCATCAAGCTCCACCTTGCCCGCCATCGGCTCCATCAGCCGCAGAACGGACCGGCCCGCAGTTGATTTGCCGCAGCCGCTTTCGCCGACCAGGGCCAGCGTGCGCCCCGCATTGAGGGTAAAGGACACGTCCTCCACCGCATGGACATAGGCGGTTGTGCGCCGGAAAAGGCCGGTTTTCACCGGGAAACGCGTCGTTAGCCCGTGGACCGTCAAGAACGGCCGGTCGCTACCCCTGATCGGCTCTGAATGGGTCGGGCCCTGCCCCGGCAGGCGCATCAGCTCGGGATAGGGTTTACCGCGCATGTCACCCAGCTTTGGCACCGCCGCCAGAAGGGCCTTGGTATAGTCGTGCTGCGGGGTGGCGAAAATCTGCGTCACCTCCCCCTCTTCCACCTTTCGGCCGTTCAGCATGACGACGACCCGGTCCGCCATCTGCGCCACCACGGCCATGTCATGGGTGATGAAGATGACCGCCATGCCGGTCTCTTGCTTGAGACGGTCAATCAGCGCCAGGATTTCCGCCTGAATGGTCACATCCAGCGCCGTCGTCGGCTCATCGGCAATCAGCAGGCGCGGACGGCAGGCCATGGCCATGGCGATCATCACCCGCTGCCGCATCCCGCCCGACAGCTCATGCGGATATTGCCCGAGCCGCCGCTCCGGTTCAGGGATGCGCACCTCTTGCAAAAGCTCGACCGCGCGCGCCCGGGCGGCGTGCCTGCCCAGCCGTTCATGCAGGCGCAGCCCCTCGGTCAGTTGCCGACCGATGGTAAAGACCGGGTTGAGCGCGGTCATCGGCTCCTGAAAGATCATCCCGATCTCGCCACCGCGGATCGATCGCATCTGCGCCTGATCGCTGCGGACCAGGTCCACCTGCCCGCCCGCTTCGCGTTCAAACAGCAGCCGCCCCTGGGTGATATCACCGCCCGCGAACTCCACCAGGCGCATCAGCGCCAGCGATGTCACCGATTTGCCGGATCCCGATTCGCCCACGATGCACAATGTCTCGCCAGGGTTGACTTCGAAGGTCACGTCCTCAACCCCGTGCACGGGTCCTCCGCGCGTGGCGAACTGCACGCCGAGCTTTTCGACACGGGCGATGGGGCTGTCCAACATCAAAAATCCTGAAGCCGTTCCGTCAAAAGGCTAGCGATATCAGTGCGCAAGTGTCAAACGCTCTGTCCGCGCACCTCTGATGGCAGACGGTCCCGACCGGGACAGCAATCCCACCCTTGATTTTCAGCCGCTCAGGGGCTGTAATTTTGGCGTATTGCAGTCCGGCGCCGCCAAATCCACTCATTGTTTCGTACCCGTCAGCGCCGACCCATTGACGGCTGTTGCCGTTCGCACGCCGAATAACGGGCCACCGGGAGGGCCTGAAGGGAGACAGATAATGAGAGTACCCCACGGGCTTCTTGGGATTTGCCTGGGCTTGGCGCTCGCTCCGGCAGCACAGGCCGAGCGCGGCGCGGACGGGCAGGTGAACATTCTCTACTGGCAGGCCCCGTCGATCATGAACCCCTATCTCTCGGGCGGGACCAAGGATATCGAGGCGGCCAGCCTCGTGCTGGAACCGCTGGCCCGCTATGACGAAACCGGGGCAATGGTGCCCTGGCTGGTGGACAGCCTGCCCACAGTTGAAAACGGCGGCGTGGCGGCGGATCTCACCTCGATCACCTGGCACCTCTCCGAGGGGCTGAACTGGTCCGATGGCAGCCCGGTCACCTCGGTCGATGTCAAATTCACCTGGGAATACTGCACCTCCGAAGGTGGCGGGTGCGCCCGACTGGAAAGTTTCAACGGCATCACTGCGATCGACACCCCGGATGCCCGCACCGTGGTGATCAATTTCGATGCGCCAAAGCCCTTCCCCTATACCGCCTTTGTCGGGGCAACCACGCCGATCCTGCAGGCCGCGCAATTCGCCGACTGCCTCGGTCCCAAGGCCCCGGAATGCACCGAGGCCAATTTCATGCCCATCGGCACCGGGCCTTTCACTGTCACCGATTTCCGGCCCAATGACGTCGTTCAGTATGCCGCCAACCCGAATTACCGCGAGGCTGACAAGCCCGCCTTTTCCACCGTGGTGCTGAAAGGCGGCGGCGAGGCGGCGGCGGCGGGGCGCGCGGTGCTGGAGACAGGCGAATTTGATTATGCCTGGAACCTGCAGCTTGCCCCCGATGTGCTGGCCGGCATGCAGGCGGCAGGCAAGGGGCAGCTCGTCTCGGCCTTCGGCACGCTGGTCGAGCGGATCATGATCAACCTTTCCGACCCCTCCGCCGATCTGGGCGCGGCGCGCTCAACCCGTGCGCACCCGCACCCGATCCTGTCGGACAAACGCGTGCGGCAGGCGCTGAGCATGGCGATTGACCGCGAAATTCTGGTCGAGATCGGCTATGGCGATGCCGGGCGCGTCACCTGCAACATCCTGCCTGCCCCCGAGATCTATGCCTCCACCGCCAACGACGCCTGCAAGCAGCAGGATATCGCCGGGGCCAATGCCCTTCTGGACGAGGCCGGTTGGATCAGGGGGGGCGACGGCATCCGCGTGAAGGACGGCAAGCGTCTGCGTCTGCTCTATCAGACCTCGACCAACGCGGTGCGCCAGGACTTCCAGGCGCTGATCAAGCAATGGTGGAGCGAGATCGGCGTGGAAACAGAGCTGCGCAACATAAATGCCAGCGTCTTTTTCGGTGGCGACCCCGGCAGCCCCGACACATTCCAGAAGTTCTTTGCCGATGTGCAGATGTATGCTCAGAATTTCGACGGAACCGATCCCGAGGCCTATATGGCCGGCTGGCTTTGCGCACAGATCCCAACGCCTGAAAACCAATGGCAGGGCAACAACATGCCACGCTATTGCAGCGACGCCTATGACGCCCTGGTGGCCGAGATGCAGGGCACGGGCGAGCTTGAGGCCCGGGCCGCGCTGGCGAAGAAGATGAACGACATGCTGATGCAGGACTTCGTGATGCTGCCCCTGGTGGATCGCGGCCGCGTCTCGGCGCATGCCAATTCGCTGGGCGGTATCCGGCTCAATGTGTGGGACAGCGAGCTGTGGAATATCGCCGACTGGCACCGTGTGGCGGACTGACGCGCTGCGGTCCCGGACTTGACCCAAATCGCCGACCGGCCGATGCTGAAGGTCCCGGGTCAGGCCCGGGGCGGGTTGCTCCATGACCTTGCCCGACCAGCATAGGCACGAACTGAATGCTCACCTACACCATCCGGCGTCTGCTTCTGTCCGTCCCGACACTGCTTTTCATCGCCCTGGTGATCTTTCTGCTGCTGGAGCTTGCCCCCGGCGACCCCATGGCGCAGGTGCCCCTGACCATCCCGCCCGAGGTCAGGGCCCAGATGCGCGAGGCGCTTGGCCTGGGCGAGCCCACCCATATCCGTTTCGGCAAATGGATGTGGCAGTTCTTTGCGGTGGAACCCATGGTCTGGCTGGACAATGCGCTCGGCACCGATCTTGCCGCCGACAAACAACGGGTGATCAGCTGGCAGACCCGCTCTCCGGTGATGGACATCGTGCTGCAACGCCTACCACAGACGATGTGGGTTGTGGGGATGGCCTATGTGGTGGGTATCCTCATCGCGCTGCCCATCGGCATCTATTCCGCCTACCGGCAATACTCTCTCTTCGATCAGGTCGGCACCTTTGTCACCATGGTCGGCTATTCCGTGCCGCCGTTCTTCTCCGGCGTGCTGGTGATCGTGATTTTCTCGGTGCAACTGGGCTGGTTGCCATCGATCTATGACACCACCCATGTCGTCGTCGACTGGGAGAGCTTCAAGACCCAGCTCAGGCAGATGGTCCTACCCGTTATGGTGCTCGCCCTGCAGACGACCGCCCAGATCAGCCGGTTCATGCGTGCCGCGATGCTCGACAATCTGGGCCAGGATTATGTGCGCACCGCCCGTGCCAAGGGGCTGAGGGAACGCACCGTCGTGCTTGTCCATGTGCTTCGCAACTCGATGATCCCGGTGGTGACGGTCATCGCGCTTGGTCTGCCCGCCGTCTTTGGCGGGGCCATCATTACCGAGCAGATCTTCAAGGTGAACGGGCTTGGCCAGCTTCTGATCACCGCCATTCAGGCCAATGATCTGCCGATGGTGCAAACGGTGACCTTCATGCTGGCGATGCTGATCGTGCTCGCCAATATCGCGGCGGACCTGATCTATGGCTGGCTCGACCCGAGGATCCGCTATGACTGAGCGCGCGCATCTCCCGCCTCCGCGCAGCCAGTGGCACGATGTCTGGCAGCAGTTCCGGCAGCATCGCGGGGCCGTGTTGGGGGGGGCGGTGTTTCTGTTCATTGTCGCCACGGTGTTTCTTGGCCCGCTGATCTGGCGGATCGATCCTGCGCTGATCGACATTCGCGCCCGCAATCAGGGGCCGTCACTGGCACATCCTTTCGGCACCGATCAGCTTGGCCGCGATACGCTGGCGCGTATGCTGGCAGGCGGTCAGACCTCAATCGCCGTGGGTCTCACCGCGATGCTGCTGGCCCTCGGGCTTGGCAGTCTCATCGGTGTGCTGGCCGGTTTTTTCCGCCGCCTCGACGCGCCCCTCATGCGCCTCACCGACCTCTTTCTGTCCCTGCCGCTTCTGCCGCTGCTGCTTGTCATGGTGATGCTGTTCCGCGAAGCGCTGAGCACGGCTTTCGGGCCGGAAACAGGTATCTTCCTGCTTATCGTGGTGGCCATCGGCGTGACCAGCTGGATGCCCACTGCGCGGATCGTCCGCTCTGACGTGCTGGCGCTGAAGGAACGGGAGTTTGTCCTCGCCGCGCGCTCTCTGGGTACCACCAACGCAAAGATGATCACCCGTCACATCCTCCCCAATGTCCTTTCACCGATCATGGTCTCGGCCACGCTGGGCATCGCCAACGCCATCATTACCGAAAGCGCGCTCAGCTTTCTCGGGCTTGGTTTCCCGCCCGACTTTCCCACCTGGGGCCGGCTTCTGAACGATGCCACGGTCTATCTTCAGGACTATCCCGAGCGTGTCATCTGGCCGGGTATCGCGATTTCGCTTACCGTGCTTGCTGTCAACTATCTCGGCGATGGCCTGCGCGATGCGCTGGACCCGCGGCTGCGCGGACGTTGAGCGGCCATCTTCCGCGGTTTCTGTCGTGAACGGTCCCCGCCGCCTGATGCCCCCTCACATCTCCCGTCTCATCGAAAGCGGAGCGGCTTCTTCGGGAAAGACCCGATCAAAAAAGAACTGACTTCAGGTCAACCCATCAAGCCGGGTGCGTTTGTCGCCCCTGCCGTTGCGAATGCGAACAACCACCCTCCCCAGCCCGCCAAATCGGAATATTGTTCCACAACCCTATACATATTCAGGTTCAGGCATGCTTGAAACGACGATCCTTTCAGGTCATTTGGAACAAAAATCCCCTGCCGGAGTCGCACCATGTTTGAAACACTCGGATTTGAAAACCTCACCGCCCCGCAGGCGGCCGTGTTTTTCGGCCTCGGTCTGGGGGTGCTCTTTGGTGGTCTGGCACAGATCACCCGCTTCTGCCTGCGCCGCGCCGTGGTTGGCGAAGACCGCCGCGCGGCCGCAGGTGTCTGGCTGACGGCACTGGCGACGGCGATCCTCGGCACGCAGGCGGCCGTGGCCGTTGGCTGGATCAGCTTCGGCGATCACCGGTTCATGGCCAGCGACCTGCCGGTTCTGGCAATTGTCATCGGCGGGGTTCTGTTTGGCGCGGGGATGGTTCTCACCCGGGGCTGCGTTTCGCGTCTGACCGTGCTGACCGGCTCGGGCAACCTGCGCGCGCTGACTGTTCTGCTGGTTTTTGCCGTGGTGGTACACGCAACCCTCAAGGGCGTGTTGGCCCCGCTGCGTACCTCGCTCGGCGCCACGACCCTGACGCTCGACAGCGCCGCGCTGCCCGGTCACCCGCTGATCTGGGCCGGGCTGCTGGCCGTGGCGGCACTGGCCTTTGCGCTGCGGTCGGGCAACCGCGCCGGTCTGCTCGCACTTGCTGCGCTCCTGGGCGCGCTGGTGCCGCTGGGTTGGGTCGGCACGGGCTTTGTCCTTTATGACGATTTCGATCCCATCGCGATGGAATCGCTGTCCTTCACCCTGCCCTTCTCAGAGGCTCTGTTCTACACCGTCGCCTCCACCTCGATCAGCGCCAGCTTCGGCACGGGCCTCGTTGGCGGTGTGCTGGCGGGCGCGCTTGTGGCGGCGCTGCTGCGTGGACAATTCGCCTGGACCAGCTTCGACAGCCCCCGCCAGACCGGTCGCTACATGGCAGGTGCCGCACTGATGGGTGTGGGCGGGCCTTTGGCCGGGGGGTGCACCGTCGGCGCGGGGCTGGCGGGTGTGCCCACACTTTCCATTGCCGCGCTGCTGGCCCTTGGCGCCATCGTTGCGGGCGCGCTTGTGGCCCAGCGTCTGCTTGACAGCGGCAGGATCCCGACGGCCAACGCGGTGCCGGCGGAGTAAGTCAGACCCGCACAACCCTTGCACCTGAGGGCTGCTGCGCTAGAGTGCGGCGCGCAGAGGTGATGGGACAAGTGGCATGACGCGGTATGAATACAAGGTAATCCCGGCCCCCAACAAGGGCCTCAAAGCCCCGGGCATCAAAGGCCCGGAGGCGCGTTTTGCACACGGGCTCGAAACGGCGATGAACGCGCTGGCCGCAGAGGGCTGGGAATATCAGCGCTCCGATATCCTGCCCAGCGAAGAACGCCAGGGGCTCACATCGACCCATACCGTCTATCGCTCGGTTCTGGTGTTTCGCCGCGCGCTGGAGGAAGAGCCGCCTGTTGTGGCGGAGGCAGAGCCGGAGGCGGACACGGCACCGGGCGCGCCCGATCCCGCCCCGGAGACGGAGCCGAACCCTGCGCCAGAGCCTGAGCCCGCTGAGGACCGCCAGTCACAGACCGCCGACCCGGACGCAGAGACGCCGGAGCACGCCGAGGCCGACGACAGCCCCCGCCCGGTCTGAGACCTGCCCCCCACATCGCCAATTTATCCCCATTTTTTTCGCCCGACCCTCTTCTCATCGCTGCACAATTGCCTAAACTCACGTCTCCGAGTCACTCAGGGGTGCCCCATGTCCAAGCCCGATCCCTTCGGTTTCGATATGTCCGTCTCGTCGGCCAAGAAGAAAAAGCCGCGCGGCCGTCGTGGCATGTCAGGCGAATCGGAGACCTCGACCCGGGTCTGCGAACACGAGGGCTGTGAAGAGCCGGGCAAGTTCCGCGCGCCCAAAGCACCCGATGTGCTGGATGACTATTTCTGGTTCTGCAAGGACCATGTGCGCGAATATAACCTCAAGTGGAATTTCTTCGACGGCACGACCGAAGCCGAGATGAACGCGCAGATGTCAAAGGACAAGGTCTGGGAGCGCGAGACCCGCAGCTTTTCAGACCCCGAGGCGCGCGCCTGGGCCCGGCTTGGCATCGAGGACCCGCATCAGGTTCTGGGCGGCAATGCCACGCAGAACCCCGGCAAGGCCCGCGGCGGCCAGCGCAAGCTGCCCCCGACGGAACGCCGCGCCATCGAAATTCTCGAAGCCGAGGACACCTGGACCAAGGCCGAGATCCGCAAGGCTTATAAATCGCTGATCAAGGTGCTGCACCCCGACATCAATGGCGGTGACAGGTCACAGGAAGAGCAGCTGCAACAGGTGGTCTGGGCCTGGGATCAGATCAAGCAGAGCAAGAGCTTTAAATAGCCGTAGGGTGCGTGATTTCACGCACCCCTGCCGCCCCCACGCCTCACGCCGGTTTAAAAACCAGGCTCACCCCGTTCAGGCAGTGCCGCTTGCCCGTTGGCTGCGGCCCATCGTTGAAGATATGCCCCAGATGGCTGCCGCAGCGGGCGCAATGGCATTCGGTGCGCGGGTAGACCAGCTTGTAGTCGGTCTTGGTGCCGATCGCCCCCGGCAGAGATTGCCAGAAGCTGGGCCAGCCGGTGCCGCTGTCATATTTATGCTTCGACGAATAGAGCGCCTTGTCACAGCCCCGGCAATGATAGACGCCCGCATCGTAAAGCTTGTCGAGCGGCGAACTGAAGGCGCGCTCCGTGCCTTCCTCGCGCATCACCCGGTATTCCAAATCACTCAGCATGGCGCGCCATTCGGTCTCGCTCCGGGTGATCTCGAAACGCCCGCCGGCCGCCGACACCGTACCGGTACGGGCAAGCGTCACCGCCGCGCCTGCGCCAAGTATACTCAGGATGAAATACCGCCGCTCCATGAGGGCCTCCCTTGCCAAACCTTCTGAAAGAAAGATGGGGGAGGCGCGGTGCAGGGGCAATTAAACCTCCCGCACCTTTGCGTGAAAAAAGTTACAACTCTGCCGCCCGCGCACCGTTTCCGACAGCCCTTTTCATTTCTTCCCCTTCCCCTTGCCCTTTGCCGCGATATGTTGCACCACGTCCCGCAACCACACTGCGCGAATGAAGGAAGCTGACGATGGCCGACGGAACCATTGATATGAACGCCAAACCGACCGAAGAGATCTCGGTCCGCGAAGTGTTTGGAATTGATACCGACATGGCGGTCAAAGGCTTTGCGGAACGTACCGAACGCGTGCCGGAGTTCGATAGCACCTACAAGTTCGATCCCGATACCACTTTGGCGATTCTCGCAGGCTTCTCCCATAACCGCCGGGTGATGATCCAGGGCTATCACGGCACCGGCAAATCCACCCATATCGAGCAGGTCGCCGCCCGGCTCAACTGGCCTTGTGTGCGCGTCAACCTCGACAGCCATATCAGCCGGATCGACCTCATCGGCAAGGACGCGATCAAGCTGCGCGACGGCAAGCAGGTGACCGAGTTTCATGAGGGCATCCTGCCCTGGGCCCTGCGCAACCCGACCGCGATCGTGTTTGACGAATATGACGCCGGCCGCGCCGACGTTATGTTCGTGATCCAGCGGGTTCTGGAAGCCGACGGCAAGCTCACGCTGCTCGATCAGAACGAGGTGATCACGCCCAACCCCTGTTTCCGCCTCTTTGCCACGGCCAACACCGTGGGTCTGGGCGACACGACGGGGCTCTATCACGGCACGCAACAGATCAACCAGGGCCAGATGGACCGCTGGTCGCTTGTGGCCACGCTGAACTATCTCAGCCACGACGCCGAAACCGCCATCGTGCTGGCCAAGAACCCGGTCTACAATACCGAGAAAGGGCGCAAGATCATCAGCCAGATGGTGACCGTCGCCGACCTGAGCCGGACCGCCTTCATGAATGGCGAGCTGTCGACGGTGATGAGCCCCCGCACCGTGATCGCCTGGGCGCAAAACGCCACGATTTTCCGCGATGTGGGCTATGCCTTCCGGCTGACCTTCCTCAACAAATGCGACGAACTGGAACGGCAGACCGTGGCCGAGTTCTACCAGCGCTGCTTTGACGAGGAACTGCCGGAAAGCGCGGCGAGCTTGAGCCTGGGGTGAGGGGAGTGCCGCTCTTCGGGCCCTTACGTGCCCGCCTCGCGAGGCCGCCCATCAGGGCGGATGAGCGGCCCCAAATGGGAGAAACGCCATGAGCAAACCCTCCGACAACCCTGCTGATCCGTTCAAGAAGGCCCTGGCCGAGGCCACCAAGGTCATGGCCGATGATCCGGACCTGACCATCACCTATTCGGTGGACCCCGCAGGCGTGACCGGCGACGCGATGCGCCTGCCGCAGATCAGCCGCCGGATGACCCGCGACGAGGTGCTTCTGGCGCGCGGCACGGCAGATGCGCTCGCGCTGCGTCACAAGTATCACGACGACGCCACGCACACAAAATACAACCCGTCTGGCGAGATGGCCCGCGATCTTTACGAGGCCATGGAGATTGCCCGCTGCGAGGCGATGGGCGCGCGCGACATGCCCGGCACCGCCTCCAATATCGACGTCAAGATCGCCAACGAGGCGCAGCGGCTGGGCTACGGCGATATCAAGGACGCGTCTGAGGCCCCCCTGCCCGTCGCCGCGGGCTATCTCATCCGTCATCTCGCCACCGGCCGTCCCCTGCCCGAGGGCGCCGAGAATGTCATGAACCTCTGGCAGGGCTTCATCGAGGAACAGGCCGGCGGCACGCTGGAGGATCTGCAGGAGAAGCTGTCGGATCAGGCAGCCTTTGCCAAATTCGCGCGGCAGATCATCGAGGATCTCGGCTATGGCGATCAGCTCGGCGATGACCCCGATGCGATGGACGAAGATGAAAATGACGAGGGCGAGGACAGCACCGAGGAACAGGAGCCCGAAAGTACCGGTCAGGACGACAGCGACGACAGCGAGGCCGATGCCGACCCCGAGCAAAGCCAGGAAGACCAGCAGGACGCCGCACAGGCCCAGGTCAGCACCGATGACATGGCCGACCAGGACGCGGGCGAAGAACAGGAGCTGCCCGAGGGCGAGGCCCCGATGGAGCCCCCCGCACCGCAGCCCATTTCTGAGGCAGATCCGGACTATACTGTCTACACCACTGAATTCGATGAGGAAATCCACGCCGAAGATCTGGCCGAGCCGGTCGAGCTTGAACGGCTGCGGGCCTATCTCGATCAGCAGCTTGAGCCGCTGAAAGGCGCGGTTAGCCGCCTCGCCAACAAGCTGCAGCGCCGCCTGCAGGCCCAGCAGAACCGCTCATGGGAGTTTGACCGCGAGGAAGGCATGCTCGACGCAGGCCGCCTCGCCCGGGTGGTCGCCAATCCGACGACCCCGCTCAGCTTCAAGGTCGAGAAAGACACCGAGTTCCGCGATACGGTGGTCACGCTTCTCTTGGACAATTCCGGCTCGATGCGTGGGCGGCCCATCTCGATTGCCGCGATCTGCGCCGATGTGCTGGCGCGCACGCTGGAACGCTGCTCGGTCAAGGTCGAAATCCTGGGTTTCACCACCCGCGCCTGGAAAGGCGGGCAGAACCGCGAGGCCTGGCTCAACCAGGGTCGCCCGCAGCTGCCGGGGCGGCTGAACGATCTGCGTCATATCATCTACAAATCCGCCGATGCACCGATGCGGCGCACACGGCAGAATCTCGGCCTGATGATGAAGGAAGGTCTGCTTAAGGAGAACATCGACGGCGAGGCGCTGGAATGGGCGCATCGGCGTACGGTGATGCGCCGCGAGGCCCGCAAGATCCTGATGGTGATCTCGGACGGAGCGCCCGTGGATGATTCAACTTTATCCGTTAACCCCGCGAATTACCTCGAGAAACATCTTCGAGACGTGATCGCGATGGTGGAGAAGCGCCGCCAGGTCGAGCTTCTGGCCATCGGCATCGGCCATGACGTGACGCGCTATTACGAGCGCGCGGTCACGATTACGGATGTGGATCAGTTGGCCGGTGCCATGACCGAGCAACTGGCCGCCCTTTTCGATTCGGACCCCCGCGCCCGGGCAAGGGTGATGGGCATTCGCAAAGCCAGCTGACCGACCGTCAGATTTTTCGTACGAAAAATCTCGGCCCAAGAAAATTCGTACGAATTTTCTCAGGCTGTCCGCACCATGATTTACCTGTTGCTTTCCGTGGCCTGAGCCGCTTTGCTCCCCGTGGTGCATTACCATGTTGAGGGTCCATGTTTCAGAGCTTTGCCGATACCGCTTCCCCTGATCAGGGGCCTCCGCGCCTCGCCCGTCTGCGCGAGGTGCTCGCCCAGTCCGGCCTTGCCGGCTACCTGATCCCCAGGGCCGATGCGCATCAGGGTGAATATGTCGCCCCGCGCGATGACCGGCTGGCCTGGCTTACCGGGTTCACCGGCTCTGCGGGTTTTTGCATCGCTCTGATGGGGCGCGCGGGCGTCTTTGTCGATGGGCGTTACCGAGTGCAGGTGAAGGTGCAGGTTGATACCGCCGCCTTCACGCCCGTGGACTGGCCCGAGACCAAACCTGCGGATTGGCTGCGCGAGGCGCTGCCGAACGGCGGGGTGATCGGGTTCGACCCCTGGCTTTATTCGCCCGAGCAGATCGAGGCGATCGAGACCGGGCTCAAGGGCAGCGGTGTCTCGCTCCAGCCCACCGACAATCCAATCGACAGTATCTGGCCCGACCAACCGGCCCCGCCGCAAGGCAAAATCACTCCCTACCCCTCGGAGCTGGCTGGGAAAACCCACCAGGAAAAGCGGGAGGCACTGGCCCGGACCCTGCGTGACGCGGGCCAGGAATGTGCCGTCATCACCTTGCCCGATTCCATCGCCTGGCTTCTGAATATCCGCGGCGCAGATATCCCCCGCAACCCGCTGCCGCATGGGTTCGCCATTCTGCATGACACCGGGCAGCTCACCCTGTTTGTGGATCCGGCCAAACTTGACGATACCGTGCGCGCGCATCTCGGCGCGCAGATCACGCTGCGCCCACCCAATGCCTTCGGGCCAGCCCTGCACAGCCTGACCGGTCCCGTGCGGCTCGACAAGGCGACAGTGCCGATCTGGGTGCGCCAGCAGCTTGACGAAGCGGGTGTGCCCCATGTCTGGGGTCAGGACCCGTGTATCCTGCCCAAAGCCCGCAAGACCGGGGCCGAGATCGCCGCCACACGGCGTGCGCATCTGCGTGACGGGGCCGCACTTTGTGAGTTTCTCACCTGGTTTGACGCGCAGCCACCCGGCACCATCACCGAGATCGACGTGGTGCGCCATCTCGAAGAGTGCCGCGCCGCCACCGGAGAACTGCTCGATATCAGCTTTGACACGATCGCCGGTTCTGGCCCGCACGGGGCGCTTGCCCATTACCGCGTCACCACCAGTTCTAACCGCACCTTGCAGGCGGGCGAGCTTCTGGTGCTCGATGGCGGCGGGCAGTATATCGACGGAACGACCGACATTACCCGCACCCTGCCCATTGGCGAGATCGGCGAGGACGAACGCGCCGCCTTTACCCGTGTGTTGCAGGGGATGATCGCCATGTCCCGTGTGCGCTGGCCCGCGGGACTGGCAGGCCGCGACCTCGACGTGCTGGCCCGTTACCCGCTCTGGCTGGCCGATCAGGACTATAACCACGGCACCGGCCACGGCGTCGGTGTGCATCTGTGCGTCCATGAAGGTCCGCAACGGCTCAGCCGCATCTCCGACGTGCCGCTGGAGCCCGGGATGATCCTGTCCAACGAACCGGGCTATTATCGCGAAGGCGCCTTCGGCATCCGTATCGAGAACCTCGTCGTCGTGCAGGAGGCCGCCCCCCTGCCTCAGGGCGACCAGACCGGCAAGCTTTGTTTCGAAACGATCAGCTTTGTGCCGATTGACCGCCGCCTGATCATCGCCGAGAGGCTGAGCGAAGAGGAGCGCGCCTGGCTCAATGACTATCACGCCGAGTGCCGGACAAGGATCGCCCCGCAACTGAGCGACGTCGCGCGCACCTGGCTGGAGACCGCCACCGCGCCGCTGTGACATTGCGCCGGGTTACGACAGAGGCACAACATGTCATAACGGGGGCCACCCCTGCACAGAACCGGGGGCGCAATTACCAACGGGAGGAATGGGATGACCACGATCACGATACGAAAAGCGGGCGGCACCTGGGTGGTGCGCGCAGGCGGCGCTGTGCTTGCCGAAAGCAAGAATGCGCTGGAACTGAGTGAGCCGGGCTATGACGATGTGATCTATTTCCCGCGCGACGACATCGCCATGGCCTTTCTCGACGACAGCCCCCACAGCACCCATTGCCCGCACAAGGGCGATGCCAGCTATTTTTCGATCGTCACCAAAAGCCAGACATTGAAAAATGCCGGCTGGAGCTATGAAAACCCAAAAGATGCGGTCGCCCGGATCAAGGATCATATCGCCTTCACCCAGGGCGAATACCTGACCGTGGAGCGGCTCTGAGGCGTGATCGTACCTGCGGCAGGGTGTCGCATACCCGGCGCGCCTCCCCTTCCTACCTCAGCAAAACAGTCAGGTTTTACAGCAGGAAGGAAACCCTCATGTTCAAAGGTCTTACCACCTCCGCCGCCATCATCATCGCAGGCATGATCGGTCTGCCCGTTGCAATGGTGGCCGCACTCTGAGCGCCGTCGGCATAACTTCGGACAATCGCGCCCCGGCCGCTGTGCCGGGGCGTTTCTTTTTGGGCGAGCGCAACGCCTCAGCTATGCTCTTCCTCCGACACCGCAGCAAGGGCACGGTTATACGCCTTGAGCGCATCCACATGGAACAACGCCCCCCACAACTCCGGCGGGGCGTCCTCGCCTGACAGGGTCACCACAGGGATATAGCGCAGCCCGGCCTTGTCGAAGATCGGCATCGCGGCCTCCAGCGTGGCATTGCCGTCGATATAGACGCCGTCTCCGATCAGCTCCCAGCACGCTGCCTCATCCGCCGCCTGCGGGTGATCCATCGGCCGCATCAGCTTGGCCACCCGGAACATCCCCAACAGATAGGCCTGCGGTCCAGCCGCCAGCCGCACCCCGCGCCGGTCAAGCTGGGTCAGGAAGAAGGACCGCCGCACCAGCCGCGAGCCAAGTGCCGTGGACATCGACACCGCCACCATCACCGCCAGCCCGGTCTGCCAGTCGCCCGTCATCTCAAAGACGATCAGCGTCGTTGAAATCGGCGCGCCCAGCACGGCGGCGGCCACCGCCCCCATACCCGCCAGCGCATAAAGCGTGCTGGAGCCCGACACCTCGGGAAACAGCCCCGTCGCCACCAGGCCAAAGGCCAGCCCCGTCAGCGCGCCCACCATCAGCGAGGGCGAGAACACCCCACCCCCCATGCGCCCGCCGATCGTGATCGACACGGCGGCGACCTTGAGGATCACGAACACCACCGCCTCATGCAGCACCAGCTTGCCGGTGAGCGCCGCAGACGTGGTTTCATAGCCGACCCCGATGATATGCGGGAACCAGATCGCCAGCAGTCCCAGCAACGCCCCCGCGGCAACCGGGCGGCACCAGCGCGGAATGCTCAAACGCTTCTGCCAGTCACTCGCCACGTCCTCGGTGAAGAAAATCGCCTGCATCAGCGCCGTGGCCACCAGACCGCATAACAACCCCAACAGAAGAAACGCGGGCAGTTCGACGTAGAATTCCAGCGCGCTGGCCACCGGCAGGGTGAACTCGGTCACATCCCCGAATTCCAGGCGGTTGATCACCGTGCCCGCGACTGATGCGATGACGATGGGCGCAAAGGCATGCACCGCGAAATGGCGCAGCACCACCTCGAGGGCAAAAATGGCACCGGCAATGGGCGCATTGAACGAGGCCGAGACAGCCGCCGCGACCGCACAGCCCAGCAGATCGCGCCCGGTGATGCCATTGGCGTTGATCCGGTCGCTCACCCAGGTCGAGATCACTCCCGCCAGGTGCACCACCGGCCCCTCGCGCCCCGAGGAGCCCCCCGTGCCCAGCGTGATCATCGACGCGAGCGCCGAGGCAAGCCCCTCACGCGCCTCGACCCGGCCTTCCTGAAGAGCGGCCCCCTCGATCACATCCGCAACCGAGCGCACCCGCCCATCAGGAGTGAACCAATGCAGGACCAGCCCGACAACAAGCCCGCCCAGGATCGGAACGATAAACACCACATACCAGGGCAGCGTTTCGGCGAAGGAATGAATCTGGCTGATGTCCTCGGCACCATAGGCCCAGGTCTGCAAGGCCGTGATCCCCTTGCGAAACAACAAGGCGGCAAAGCCCGCCGCAATCCCGATCAGCAACGCGATGAACCAGAACTGAATCTGGCTTGGCCCGCGCGTGACAAGCACGGACCAGGCCTTGCGCAGCTCGTCACGAGCGGCCTGCCACTTCTGCTTCCAGATCGGCGGATCAGGCTCTGCGCTCACGGTAACCCCCTTTATACACCACGTCTTTTCCAATCCGGCCACATCGCATAGTCTCGGTCAAGACGTGTAACGAGAGGACGTAAATGGGCATCCAGGATGCAATCGCGGAGCTTCAAGCTGTTCTAGGCGAAGCGCTCACCCGCTCCAAGTCCGAATTGGAGCAACATGGCCGCAGCGAAAGCCATTTCCCCCTAACCCCCCCCGACGCAGTGGTCTATCCGCGCTCGACCCAGGACGTGGCCGAACTGGTCCGGATCTGCGCCCGCCACAGCTGTCCGGTGATCGGCTTTGGCGCGGGCACCTCGCTGGAGGCCCAGACCCAGGCGGTGCAGGGCGGTGTCGCGGTCAATTTCCGCGACATGCGCCGCATTCTGCAGATCAACGCGGCGGATATGGATGTCACGGTGCAGCCCGGCGTGACCCGCGAGGAGCTCAATGAAGAGCTGCGCGCCACGGGCCTGTTCTTTCCCGTCGATCCCGGCGCGAATGCCTCGCTCGGGGGTATGGCCTCGACCCGTGCCAGCGGCACTACCGCCGTACGATACGGCACCATGCGCGACAATGTTCTGGCGCTTGAAGTGGTGACCGCTTCGGGCGAGGTGATCCGCACGGGCAGCCGGGCGCGCAAATCCTCGGCAGGGTACGATCTGACCCATCTTTTCGTCGGCGCCGAAGGAACGCTCGGCCTGATCACCGAACTCACCCTGCGTCTGCACGGCCAGCCCGAGGCCGTATCCAGCGCGGTTTGCGCGTTTGACACCGTCCCGGATGCGGTGAATGCGGTGATCGACGCGGTGCAGATCGGCCTGCCTGTGGCCAGGATCGAGCTTATGGATACAGACAGCGTTATAGCTGTGAATGCCTATTCAAACAGTGACTTACCTCTGAAACCTCATCTTCTGCTTGAATTCCACGGCAGCGAAAGCGCGGTCGCGGAACAGGCGGAAACCTTTGGAGAACTGGCCCGCGACCATGGCGGGCTGGGCTTTGACTGGGCCACCAGGGCCGAAGACCGCAAGGCGCTCTGGGCGATGCGGCACAATGCCTATTACGCCATTCTGCAACTGCGCCCCGGGGCGCGTGCCATTGTCACCGATATCTGTGTGCCGATCTCGGCCCTTGCGGATGCGATTGACGAAACGCGCGCCGATCTGGCGCAATCCGGGCTCACCGGCCCGATCCTGGGGCATGTGGGTGATGGCAATTTCCACGCCATTCTTCTGATCGACGAAAGCGACGGGGACGAGGTGCGGCGCGCGCAGGAGGCGTCGCATCGTATGGTTCAGCGCGCGTTCCGGCTTGGCGGCACCTGCACCGGCGAGCACGGGATCGGCATCGGCAAGCTCGGCTATATGGAAGAAGAGCACGGGCACACCGCCTGGACCATGATGGGCAACATCAAGCAGGCGCTCGATCCCGACAATATCATGAACCCCGGCAAGCTTGTCCCGCCGCGCAACTGATCCCGTTTCAGCCCCGGTCGCGGCCCAGCCGCAGCAATGGAATGGCTCCGAACACCCCCTGCCCGGCCAGCCCCACCGCGCCCGGCAGGGTCAGGTAATGCGCGAAATGCTCCGTCAGGCTCCGCCCGAACCCCTGCGTGGCCAGCATCAATTCAGCCAGCATAAGCAGGGCAAAAGCCCCACCTCCCATAATGATTCGCGGCAATACGGCCGGGGCCACATCGAGCCAGGCAATGATCCGTCCGGCGATCCACCAGCTGAAGGCGAGCATGATCGGCAGTTCCAGAAGCACCGCCAGCCCCTCCCCCAGTACCGGCAGCAGCAGCAACACCCGTACCGTCCCAAGGGCGAACCCAAGCGCAAAGACCGCCGCGAAATAGCATGCCGCGGCTGTCCACGCGCCGCGCATCAGACGCTCATCAGCTTGTCTGCGGCGGCACGGGCTTCGTCGGTTATGCGGTCGCCGGAAAGCATCCGGGCGATCTCGTCCACGCGCTCCTGCGTGGCGAGCTTGGTCACGGTCGACAGCGTCGCATCTTCCGAAACCCGCTTTTCCACCCGCCAGTGATGCCCGGCGCGCGCCGCGACCTGAGGAGAATGGGTAACGACCAGAACCTGACCGTGCTCGGCCAGCTGAGCAAGCCTGCGGCCCACCGCATCAGCCGTGGCACCGCCCACGCCCCGGTCAATCTCGTCGAAAATGAGCGTGAGGCCGGGGGTCGTGCCGGTCAGGCAAACCTTGAGCGCCAGCAAAAAGCGGCTCAACTCCCCGCCCGAGGCGATCTTGTTCAGCGGCCCCGCCGGGGCGCCAGGGTTGGTGGCGACGGTAAACACAACTTCGTCGCGCCCCTCCGGCCCGGCCTCAGCCTGCGTGATTTCGGTGGTGAACAGCGCGCGCTCCATTTTCAGCGGGGCCAGCTCGTCCGCCATGGCGGCATCCAGCGCCTTGGCCGCCGTCGCGCGCGCCTGGCCAAGCTCTGCCGCGGCCGTCTCATAGGCCTGTTCCGCCTCGACCAGTGCCTGCTGGAGCTGCACCATGTTTGTCGCACCCTGGGTCATCGCCTCGATCTGCCCGCGCAGACCTTGGGCGAAATCGCCCAGGTCATCCGGCGCGACGCCGTGCTTGCGCGCCAGCGCCCGTATCGCAAATAGCCGCTCCTCGGCTTCCTCAAGTTCGCTGGGGTTGAAGGTCAGCTGCTCCAGGGCCCGGCTGACCCCGCTGGCCGCTTCGTCAAGCTCCACCAGAGCCCGGCCAATCGCGGCAAGCGGCGCATCGAGCTGCCCCTCGGCCTGTCCCGCCACGCTTTCCAGCCAGCGCAGCGCATCGTTCGCGGCCCCCTCGGCCCCGTCGGGTCCAAGCGCCTGCGCCGCTTTTCCGATCTCCTCGCGCAGCCGTTCGGCCCCTTGCATCAGGCGGCGGCGGGCATCGAGCTCCGCGTCCTCTCCCGGTTGCGGATCGAGCGCATCAAGCTCTCCGACGGCGTGGCGCAGATACTCTTCCTCGCCCCGCGCCTTGTCGAGCGTCGCACGGGTCTCATCAAGCTGGCGGCGCCTGGTCATCACCTCGCGCCAGGCTTCGCGCACCCGGGCCACCTCACCCTGCAATCCGCCATAGGTATCAAGCAACGCCCGGTGACCACGCGGATTGAGCAGCCCCCGGTCGTCATGCTGCCCGTGCAATTCCACCAAGGTGTCCGAGAGCTGCCGCAGCACCTCGCCCGAGCAGCGCCGGTCATTCACCCAGGCCGTCTTGCGCCCGTCGCGCGTGTTGACCCGCCGCAGGATCAGCTCTTCGCCTCCCGGCAGTCCGGCCTCTTCCAGTACCTCTAGCGCGGGATGCCCCTCCTCCAGGTCAAACACCGCTGTGACCTCTCCCTGCTCCGCGCCCGCGCGCACCAGTTCGGCCCGGCCGCGCCAGCCCAGAACGAAGCCCAGCGAATCGAGTAGGATCGACTTGCCCGCCCCGGTCTCTCCGGTCAGCACGTTCAGCCCGGGCTCAAGCGCAAGCTCAAGCCGGTCGATGATCAGCATGTCCCGAATCTCTAGTGTTCGCAGCATCGCCCACTCCGTAGGGCGGGGGTCACCCCGCCCCCCTCAGAGCCACCGTCCCTGCAACATCTGCCGGTAAATCTGGCGCAGCCAGTTGTCGCCCTTGGCCTGAAGCTGCAGCCCCTGCCCGGTAAGCAGCGCATAGCTGTCCTCATACCATTCGGTGCTCTGGAAGTTATGCCCAAGGATCGCGCCGGCGGTCTGTGCTTCGTTCACAAGACCAAGCGACAGATAAGCTTCGACCAGACGATGCAGAGCCTCGGCAGTGTGCGATGTCGTTTGGAAATCCTCGACGACGACGCGGAAACGGTTGATCGCGGCCGTGAAATGATCGCGCTTCAGGTAGTACCGCCCGATCTCCATTTCCTTGGAGGCCAGATGGTCAAAGGCCAGATCGAATTTCAGCACTGAGGACCGGGCATATTCGCTATCCGGATAGCGCTCGATCACCTCGCGCAAGCTTTGCAGCGCCTGGAAGGTCAGCCCCTGATCGCGGCCCACCTCGTCAATCTGGTCGTAATAGCTGAGCGCCAGCAGATACTGCGCATAGGCTGCATCTTCATCCGTCGGGTAGAAATCGATGAAGCGCTGCGCGGCGGCGCGGCTGTTCTCGTAATCCTTGGCCTGATGGAAGGCGAAGGCCTGCATGATCACCGCGCGCTTGGCCCATTCCGAATAGGGGTAGAGCCGCTCCACCTCGGCAAAGACGGTGGCGGCCAGATCCGGGTCTTTCTGGGCAAGGTCGTATTCGGCGCGCTCAAAGATCTGCTCGGCGGTGTATTGCTCAAAATCCACGTCGCCGCGTTCCACCGCGGAGCTTCCGCCGCAGCCGGTCAACACCAAGCTAAGTACAAGGGCGCTGGCGCTGGCGGCCCATGGCTTGCCGAATATCATGCTCGAACGACCCTTCATCGCGGTTTTACAGATTGTTACCCCAAAACTCCGCATGGTCCTAGCACAGAAATATCCGGGGCAAAACGCCTTTGGCACATTTCTGCGCGAGTATCTGTTTTTGTTCGGCAAGGTCCTCTACTCGAGGATCAGGCGACCTCGGGGATCTCTCCCCAGTGCACCCCGGCACCGGGCAGGCGGGCGGCGATATCCTCGTCGCAATCGACGATCTCATACGCCTCGGGGGTTGCGAAAAGCGCGCGCAACAGGTCATTGGTCAGCGCATGCCCCGCACGGAAGCCCTGATAATGCCCAAGGATCGGCATACCGGCGAGGCCAAGATCGCCCAGTGCATCGAGCATCTTGTGGCGCACCGCCTCATCGCGATAGCGCAGCCCGCCCGGGCTCAGAACCTGGGCCCCGTCCACGACGACCGCGTTCTCATAAGTGCCGCCAAGCGCCAGCCCATTGGCCCGCATCTGCTCCACATCCGCCTTGCGGCAGAAGGTCCGGCTGTTGGACAGCTCACGCACAAAGCTGCCATTGGACATGTTCAGAAGCTTTTTCTGGGTGCCGATCGCGGCATCCTCGAACTCGATATTGAACTCGATCAAGAGCGTGTCATGCGGCACCAGCCGCGCCCAGGCCTCGCCCTTTTGGACCTCGACCGTGTCGCGCACCCGCAATGCCTTGAGGGGGGCGGCCATCTTGCGCACGCCCTTTGACAGAATGCCCCGCACGAAGGCGGCAGAGCTGCCATCCAGGATCGGCACTTCGGGTCCGTCGATTTCGATCGTGGCATTGTGGATCCCACAACCGACCAGCGCGGCCATCACATGCTCGACCGTCGAGACCGCCACGCCTTGCGCGTTCTCGATGCGCGTGCACAGCGGCGATTGCTTGACCAGATCCCAGCGCGCCGGGATCTCGGCCCCGGCCCCATCCATATCGGTGCGGCGAAAGACGATACCCCGTCCCGGCAGAGCGGGCAGAATGCGCAGGCACGCGGCCACGCCGGAATGCAACCCGACGCCGTGAAATTCCACCTGCGATGTGATCGTTGTTTGCACGATTTGCCTGCTTTGGTCGTCTCAATGGTTAACAGCCCATTAAGGCTGGGAGAGTGACGAAGGTGTAGTTGCCAGGCGCGAGGGGCTCAATTCAATCTTTGCAACGTGTTGAAACATGCGCTTCAACAGGGTGGCGGACTCCTGCCGAAAGTCCCGTTCAGCGGCTCCAACCCTCTGCAATAAAAAGAAAAAAGGCCGCGTGATGCGGCCTCTTTCCATTGGCAATGTGTTGCGGATCAGTTCGCCTGACGGCGCAGGAAGGCCGGAATCTCGATCTGATCTTCTTCTGCTGCTTCCGATTCGACCGGGGCCGGTTGGGCCGCCTGAGTGCGCACCGGGGGCTGTTGACGTGCCGGGCGCGCGGCGGGCTGGTCACTCTCCGCGCTTTGCCCCGTCATCCGGTTGATCAGTGAGTTGATCCCGAAGCGCGGCTTCTCGGCCGGGCTGCCGCCCTGCGATGCTGCACCAGGCGCCGGGCTACGGGCCGGAACCTTGCTGACCGCAGCGCTCAGCCGGGCCATAGCTTCCGCGCTGGGGGTTCCGGCGCTCGGGGCGCGCGGTGCGACGAAGCTTTCCGCATCCGCTTCGGCCACCTCGGGCTCGGGGGCCGGAGGCGTATAGGCCGGGGGCGGCAGTTCATCATCCAGATCCTCGGCGACCGGCTCGGCGCGGCGCACGGTTTCAGGTTCGAAGATGCTTTCCATCTGCTCCTCGGCAGCGGCACTTTCCGCGTCGATATCGGCAAAGAGCGACGGCTCATCATGCGCCTCGTCCGCGGCGGTCTGCGCGGTTGCGGCAGCGATGGCCTCATCGGCTTCTTCCGCCACGGTCGAAAGCTGCAGCGGCTGCGCCAGAGAGCGGCGCGGCACCGGAATGTCGTGCTGTACCTCCGACGCATCAATGCCCGTCGCCACGACCGACACCCGCATCGTGCCTTCCATCCCGGCATCCAGTGTCGAGCCGACGATGATATTGGCATCGGCATCCACCTCTTCGCGGATGCGGTTGGCGGCTTCGTCAAGTTCAAACAGCGTCAGGTCATGCCCGCCGGTGATGTTGATCAGGACACCTTTGGCGCCACGCAGGCTGATTTCGTCCAGAAGCGGGTTGGCGATTGCCTTCTCGGCGGCCTGGATGGCGCGGTCTTCGCCGCTGTCCTCGCCGGTGCCCATCATGGCCTTGCCCATCTCGTCCATCACCGCGCGGACATCGGCGAAGTCGAGGTTGATCAGGCCCGGGCGCACCATCAGGTCGGTCACCCCTTTCACACCCTGATAAAGCACGTCATCAGCCATGCTGAACGCTTCGGTGAAGGTGGTCTTTTCATTGGCCAGACGGAACAGGTTCTGGTTCGGGATGATGATCAGGGTATCGACCATCTTCTGCAGGCTTTCCACGCCTTCCTCGGCCTGGCGCATGCGCTTGGCCCCTTCGAACTGGAACGGCTTGGTCACGACACCAACGGTCAGAACGCCCAGCTCCCGCGCGGCCTGCGCGATGATCGGCGCCGCGCCCGTGCCGGTGCCGCCGCCCATACCGGCGGTGATAAAGCACATATGCGCGCCAGCGAGGTGATCGACGATCTGCTCGATATTCTCCTCAGCCGCGGCCGCCCCGACCGACGGACGCGCCCCGGCGCCCAGCCCCTCGGTGACTTTCACACCAAGCTGGATCCGGTTGGGGGCATTGCTTTGCTGCAGCGCCTGCGCATCGGTATTGGCAACGACGAAGTCGACGCCCTCCAGCTCTTTTTCGATCATGTTGTTGACGGCATTGCCGCCCGCCCCGCCCACACCGAAAACGGTGATCCGGGGTTTCAGGTCCTCGTGGCCTGGCATCGTCAGATTCAAAGTCATGGTCCTCATCCGCCTGCTTGTTATGCCCGCCCGCGCAGGCCTGTTTACTGCCTAAATTGGAGTGATCTTACGCATCCCGTTCCCGCACGTCACCCGAAAACTGGCAAATTCATACCAAATATGGCCATTTTTTTCAGCAAATACGCGGTATTTCGCCAAAATCCCCATATCTTGCGGTTACCAGTTGTCCTTGAACCACTTCACGGCCCGTTTCAGCGAGCGCGCAGGGTATCTGTCGACCGGTATTTCGAAGTCCCACCATTCGTCCTGGGGATTCGCGGCAAAGAGGCACAGGCCCACGGCGCTGGCAAATCCGGGCCCGGTCGCCGCCTGCGGCAGCCCATGAACGCGCAGCGGCCTGCCAAGGCGCACCTGCTGACCCAGGATCTTGCTCGCCAGCCCGTCGAGGCCGGGGATCTGGCTGCCGCCGCCGGTCAGCACAATCTGCTGGCTCGGCAGATGCTCGAACCCCGCCGCATCCAGCCGCGCGCGAACCTCTTCGAGGATTTCCTCCACCCTTGGCCGCATGATGCCGATCAGTTCCGCCCGGCTCACGCTGCGCCGGTCATGGTGCCAGTCGCCGGTATCGGCTTCGATCTCGATCATCTCGCGATCGTCCATGCCGGTCGCCACCACGCCGCCATAGAAGGTCTTGATCCGTTCCGCCGTGGGTGCGGGGATTTGCAGACCCATGGAAATATCCGAGGTCACATGATCCCCGCCGATGCGCACGCTATCGGCATAGATCATGTGCTTTTTCATGAAGATGGACACACCGGCAGACCCGCCGCCCAGGTCGATACAGGCCGCGCCCAGCTCCTGCTCATCCTCCACCAGCGCCGAAATGCCCGACACATAGGCCGAGCTGGCCAGCCCCGCGAGCTCCAGATCACAGCGCTTCACACAATGGGCAAGGTTCTGAACCGCGATCGCATCCACCGTCAGCATATGCATATCGGTGCTCAGCTCATGCCCGATCTGCCCGCGCGGATCGCTCAGCCCCGAACGGTGATCCAGCGCGAAATTGACGGGTTGCGCATGCAGCACCTCCCGGCCCGGCCCGTAATCGGGCACGTCGCAGGCGCTCAGCACGCGGCTCACATCCTGCTCGGTCACCACCTGGCCTTCCAGCTCGACCTGACCGGCCAGCCCATAGCTGCGCGGCCCGGCCCCCGAGAAACAGGCAATCACATGATCCACCCGGATATTGGCCATTTTCTGCGCGGCCTGAATCGCCGTGCGGATGGCGCGCTCGGTTTCCTGCATCGTGTCGATTTCGCCATAGCGCACCCCGCGCGAGCGGGTCGTGGCGGCACCGATCACCCGAAACCCCGCCTGCCCCGCAAGCGCGCCGATCCCATCGGCCTCCAGCCGGTCGGACCCGTCAAACCGCAGCACCAGACAGGCGATCTTGGAGGTGCCCACATCCAGCACCGCAATCACCCCGCGCTGCATCGCCGCCTGACGCATGTTGCGCATCGCCCGTTGAGATTCGTAGAGCTCGATCATGTGTTATTCTGCCTCTGCACTCATCTTGACCACCCGCCACCATTCTTCGATGGCCGCCTCATTCATCCGGATCGTGGGCCGCTCGGCGAGGCGCATATCCACCACCACCAGATCCCGCTCCAGCATGTCCTGCACCTGGTTCAGCACGATCACCCGCTCCAGCGCCCGCACCGGGCCGACCGCGGGCAACTGAATGCGCTGATCGCGGTCAAGCACCACGTCCCAGCGCCGCTCACCCATGCGCACCAGCCCCTTCACCCGGCCCGCGAGCGGGCGCGCCGCATGCAGCACCTGCAACGCCTCGGGCAGTGCGCGCTCGGCCCCTTCGCCGACCACCAGCGGCAGATCGGACCGTTCGGCGCGGCTGATCACCTCGCCCACCACCACGCCCTCGATATCGACGATGCCCAGCCCGTCACGGTTGCGCCACAGCGCGACCGGCTGCCGCTCGGTGACCTCAGCCAGCAGGATCCCCCCCTGCCGGATGCGCACCGAAGCATCCGCCACGGCGGGCAGGCCCTCGATCAGCTCCTGAAGGTCATCCAGCTCCAGATCGAAGGAACTGACCGGAAACTCGATGGGAAAGATTTCGCGAATATCCTCGGCGGTCTCATCGCTGGCGCCGTCAATGGCCAGCAGGTTGACCATGAATTCGGGGCGCGTCTCGATCTGCTCGCGCAGGTCCACGAAGGCCAGCGCCATTTTTTCCTGCCGCTCCGCATCGGAGAAATAGATCGTCCCGCCGATGAAGGCCGCCGCGAAAGGCACCCCCACCTTGAGAACCTTGCGGAAAAGCGGGGTCAGCATCAGCCGCTCCATCCGGTAGGCCCAGCGGGACGGGGCCGGATCGCTTTTCGGGGTCTGGCTTACCTGTCGCATGACGCGTCCTCCACCATCCATCGGCACAGCTCGGGAAAGCTCATGCCGCAATGCGCCGCCTGTTCGGGGGCAAGCGACGTGGGCGTCATGCCCGGCTGCGTGTTCGTTTCCAGCAGGATGAGCCCGTCGAGCCCGCGCGCCTCGTCCCAGCGGAAATCGGTCCGGGTAAGGCCGCGGCATCCCAACGCCACATGCGCGCGCTCGGCATAATCGAGGCAGGCGTCGAAAATCTCCTGCGGCAGCTCTGCGGGCACCACATGGCGCGACCCGCCGGAGGCATATTTGGCATGGTAGTCATACCAGCCATCGGTGATGATATCGGTGACGGTCAGCGCCTTGCCGTCCAGCACCGTCGTGGTCAGCTCGCGCCCGGGCGCATATGTTTCCACCATCACGGTCGCGGGCATCTCGCGCGCCAGCTTCGGCGGGCCGTTGGGGTTCTCGCCCACAATGTATACACCCACTGATGAGCCCTCATTGAAAGGCTTGACCACATAGGGCGGGGGCAGAACATGCGCGGCCTCGACCTCTTCCGAGGTGGCGATCACCGAATGCACGAAGGGCAGGCCGGCCTCGGCATAAACCTGCTTGGTGCGCTGCTTGTCCATGGTCAGGGCCGAGGCAAAGACGCCCGAATGCGTGTAGGGGATGCGCAGCCATTCCAGCAGACCCTGCACACAGCCATCCTCACCCCAGCGGCCATGCAGGGCGTTGAATACGCAATCGGGTTTGATCTCCAACAGGCGCTGCGCCAGATCGAGGCCCGCATCGACCTCAATCACCTCGCAACCTGCGTCCCTCAATGCAGCGGTGCATTCCTGTCCTGACGAAAGCGACACTTCGCGCTCGGACGAAGGGCCACCCATGATCACCGCCACTTTGGGGGGATTTCCGCTCGAAAGTCCCACCTTGTGCCTCAATATCCAGACCGTTTTCCGGTCTTGTTATTCGTATGTCCGCCTCACGGATCGGTTGGGGCCGTTTCGCCGACCCTCATAATTTCCCAGTCTAGCATTATGCCACTGTTTTGGAAAACCCTTTTTCGCACCTCTTCGCCCAGAGCCTCAAGGTCCGCGGCGGTGGCCGTGCCGGTGTTGATCATGAAGTTAGAGTGCATTTCGCTCATCTGAGCGCCCCCATGCGTCGCCCCGCGCATACCGGCGTCGTCGATCACCTTCCAGGCCTTCAGATCATGCACGTCATCGGCCCGACCGGTCGAGCTGAACCCCGCCGGATTGCGGAACGTGCTGCCTGCGCTGCGGTCCTTGGTGGGCTGGGTTTCGTCGCGCTTTCGCAATTGCTCCTGCATCCGCGCCCCAAGCTCCTCGGGATCCGCCTTTGGCCCCTCCAGCGTCACCTTGGTGATCACCCAGCCCTCGGGAATACTGCTCTGGCGATAGGCGAATTGCAGCTCATCGGCGCCAAGCGTGACAATATCGCCCGCGCGCGTGACCGCCTCGGCCTGCACAAAGACATCGGCGGTGTAGCGCCCATAGCACCCGGCATTCATCTTCACCGCCCCGCCCATCGCTCCGGGGATGGTGCGCAGAAAGGTCAGGTCTATCCCCGCTTCGGCGGCCTTGCGCGCGACATGGGCGTCGAGCGCCGCCGCCCCCGCGATGACACGCGTGCCGTCGATCTCGATCCCGTTGAACCCACGGCCCAGCCGGATAACCACCGCGCGCAGCCCGCCATCGCGCACGATCAGGTTCGATCCCACGCCGATCGGAAACACCGAGACATCCCTGTCAAGGGTGGCGAGGAACGCCGCCAGATCGTCGATATCCGCCGGTTGAAACAGCCAGTCCGCAGGCCCGCCCACACGCAGCCATGTCAGATCCGAAAGCACTCGGTTCGGTGTCAGCTTTCCGCGCGGTGTGGGCATTTCACTCATGCCCGCTCTGCTAATCGGGCACGGGGCGGACTGCAAGCGTTTTGCCCGCGCCTGTTGCGGCCGCTCAGGCCCGCCGGGCCAGCGCCCTGCCACCAAGCCAGCCGGGGATCGCCCCGAAGAGCGCCGGAAACAGCCCCGCTGTAAGCGTGGCGAAGGGGGCAAAAGCCTTGATCTCCTCGCCCTCGCCGACGCCTGCCAGCCGAATGATCAGCACCAGCGCCACCGCTGCGTAGGCCGCCAGCGCCCAGGCCGCCGCGCGCGGGGTGCAATACCGCCCCAGGGCCGCCCCGGCCAGCGCCCCTGCCACCACGCTGGCGAGGGGCAGCAGAGCGAAAAAAGTCGATGTATACATAGCGTTGCCTCTCCTGATCCCTGTCCGTTTCACCTAAGCGCCGCGCGCAACCAGCGGCCCAGATAGACCACCGGCCAGCGCAGCACGCTCATTCCTGCCGCCAGCACCAGAAGGCCGATCCACGGCCCGTTCTCATAGGTGACATATCCCAGTAGCGGGATTCCCACCGCGATCAGCGCATAGGCCCGGCGCCAGTGATTGTCCTTGCTGGGCAGCATGGCCAGGAAGTTTGCGCAAAGCGCCCAGACACAGGCCAGGATCAACGAAAGGGTCATGCTGCACCTCCAAACGTAAAGACCAGCGCCGCCAGCGCGGCGAGAAAACCAAAAAGCGGCACCACCGCGGGCACCCGAAACGGCGCCTCCGGCGTCCGCCGCTTCATCAGAAGCAGGGCCGCGTTCACCAGAACGAAAACGCCAAGCAATATCGTCGACGTCATTTCCGCGAGGTGAGCCACCGGCAATAGAAGCGCCCCGGCTATCACCGCAACACCGATCAGCAGCGTCGCCAGCACCGGCGTGCCGAACCGCGGATGCGCGTGATGAAACAGCGACAGGCCCGGATGCCTCTTGCCCAGGCCAAAAAGGACGCGGCTTGCCATCACGATCTGCGCCAGCACACCGTTGAGAGCCGCCGCCACCGCGATGATGGACAGAAACGCCGCCGTTCCGCCCTGCGACGTGGACCAGACAAGCGCCAGCGGCTGCTCGCTCTGGCCCAGAAGCGACAGGGGCACAGACCGGACGGCGGCATAGGCAACCAGCGCATAAAGCACACTGGTGATCACCAGCGACCACAGGATCGCGCGCGGCAAGGTGCGTTCGGGCCGGTCGACCTCTTCGGCCATGTTGACGATGTCCTCAAACCCGATGAAAGCGAAAAACGCCAGCACCGCGCCCGCGGCCACCCCAGGCCAGACGATCTCGGCGGGCAGCGTGAAATCGGCCGTGGGCGTCGCCGAGAACCCCGCATAGACAACCAGCCCCAGCCCGGTGACCTCGATCACCGTAAAGAGCGCGGCAAGCGCCAGGCTCTCCAGCACCCCGATCAGCGCCACCGCGACCAGGACCGCGCCCATCACCACCACCGTGGCGTCAAACGGCAAATCGGTGATCGCGGTCAGGTACCCGGCCCCGCCCCGCAGCACCGCCGCCGCGGACACCCCGCCGGCGAAGACGATGGCAAGCCCCACCAGCAGCGCCAGCGCAGGCAGGCCAAACCCCTTGGCCACATAAATTGCCTCACCCGCCGCCTCCGGCAGCCGGGTGGAAAACTCCGCATAGCTCAGGGCTGTCGGTGCGGCGATCAGCCCCGCGATCAGAAAGGACAGCGGCGCCCAGACCCCCGCATCCGCAGCCATCGCTCCGACCAGCACATAGATACCGGCCCCCACCATGACGCCCACGCCATAAGCGGTCAGAAGCCCCGGGCCGATGCGTCGCTTGAGCGCCTCGGTCATGGTGACCCGCCTGTAGAGACGAAAGGTCTCATTTACGCACCTCCGGCGTCTGCCCCAGCGCCCGCCGCGCGAAATATCGCAGCGGTTTGCGGAACATCGACACCACGGCGAACACCGCCAGCAAAACGACAAGCAGCCCGAATTCTCGTCCCAGCATCCAGATCAGGACCGCCGCCGCGATCAGCAACAGGATACCCGGCGCATATTGATACCGCAGCGGCAGGAAGGCCACGGCCGTTGCCGCAATCACCCAGACGGCACAGAGAACAACCAGGGTCATGATGACACCTCTTCGTTCAGCACGGCCCGAATGGGCCGTTCATGCTCTTCCGCAATCATGCGCAAAATCGTCGCGGCATTGAAGGCAAACCCGTCGGCCACTCCGCGACCCATCGCCTCACGCCCGCCCGGCACAGTCCGGCCACAATGGCCGCTTATCCGGCCCGTTCGAGGCGCCCGGGCAATCCATTGGCCCAGCCGCTGATCGTGCCCGCGCCCAGACAGACAACCATATCGCCGGGCCGGGCCTGTTCACGCACCAGACGCTCCAGATCGTCCTCATCGCGGATGGCGCGCGCATGGCGGTGCCCGTGGGCGATCAGTCCCGCGACCAGATCATCGCGGCTGGCGCCGTCGATGGGCTCTTCCCCGGCTGCGTAGACATCGGCGATGGCGACCACATCGGCCTCGTTGAAACAGGTGCAGAAATCCTCGAACAGCGAATGCAGGCGGGTGTAGCGATGCGGCTGGTGCACGGCGATGATACGCCCGTCGGTGGCCTGCCGCGCGGCCTTGAGCACGGCGGCAATCTCGACCGGGTGATGCCCGTAATCGTCGATGATGGTCACACCATTCACTTCGCCCACGCGGGTAAAGCGGCGGTTCACCCCGCCAAAGGCGGCCAGCGCCTCGCGGATCTCATCAAGCTTCATGCCCAGGTGCCGCGCCACCGCCACCGCGCTCAGCGCGTTGCTGACATTGTGATCGCCCGGCATCGGCAGCGTGCAGCCCTCGATGCGCTTGTCCTCGTTGTTCAGCTCAATATCGAAATGCGCAACCCCGGCCTTGTAAGTCAGGTTCACCGCCCGCACATCCGCCTGCTTGTTGAAGCCAAAGGTCACCACGCGCCGGTCGGTGATGCGGCCCACAAGGCTCTGCACTTCCGGATGATCGGTGCAGCAGACGGCAAGGCCATAGAACGGAATGTTGCTGACAAACTCATGGAACCCGTCGCGCAGCGTGTCGAAATCGCCCCAATGCTCCATATGCTCGGGGTCGATATTGGTGACGATGGCGATCGTGGCGGGCAGCCGCGTGAAGGTGCCGTCGCTTTCATCGGCCTCGACCACCATCCATTCACCCTGCCCCACGCGCGCGTTCGAGCCATAGGCATGGATGATCCCGCCATTGATCACCGTCGGATCGTATTTGCCGTGATCCAGCAGGGCCGCGACCATCGTCGTGGTCGTTGTCTTGCCGTGGGTGCCACCCACCGCGATATTGGATTTCAGCCGCATCAGCTCGGCCAGCATCTCGGCCCGGCGCACCACCGGCAGGCCCAGCCTGCGCGCCTCATCGAGTTCCGGGTTGCCCGGCTTGATCGCCGATGAGATCACGACAACCTCGGCCTCTGCCAGGTTCTCCGCCCGCTGTCCTTCGAAGATCAGCGCGCCCTTTTCTTCCAGCCGCCTGGTGATCGGCGTCGATTTCAGGTCCGAGCCCTGCACGACATAGCCATGGTTCAAGAGCACCTCGGCGATCCCCGACATGCCGATCCCGCCAATGCCCACGAAATGAATCGGGCCTACATCGCCCGGGAGTTTCGTCGCTGCATTCATCTGCTGGGCTCCTTCGCTTGCGAAATCCCTCATGTCGTATCGTCCTTTCCGGCAAGCTCGCTCACCATATCCGCCAGGATCTGCGGCGCATCGGGTCTGGCCACGCTCAAAGCCGCCTGCGCCATGGCCGTGGCCGCTTCCGGATTGGTCAGGACGCTGGCCATATGCTCGCAAAGCGTCTCGACCTCAAGCCTTGATTCCGGAATGATGATCGCTGCGTCCGCCTCTGCCAGGCCCCGCGCATTGGCCGTCTGATGGTCCGAGGCCGCCGCCGCATAGGGGATCAGGATCGACGGGCGGCCAATCACGCTGATATCCGCCACGCTGGAGGCGCCCGAGCGGCTGATTACCAGCTGCGCCTCGCTCATCCGGTTGGGGATGTCGCGGAAGAAGGGCTGCACATCGGCATTGATCCCGTGCTCGGCATAATATCCCGCCACGCGGTCGTGATCCTCCTCGCGAGCCTGATGGCTCACGCGGATATTGCGCAGAAGGTCGGTGGGCAGACCCGCAATCGCGGGCGGCACCACATCGCTCAGGATACGCGCGCCCTGACTGCCACCAATCACCAGGATCGACATCGGATAATCCCCCGGCGCGATATAGCCCGCCGCGGCCCGTTCCAGCACCGCCGCGCGCACCGGGTTGCCGACATGCACGCCTTCTATGCCCTCGGGCAGCGCCGTGGGCCAGGTGCCACAGGCGACCGTGTCCACCCGTTTGGCAAAGATCTGGTTGACCCGGCCCAGAACGCCGTTTTGCTCATGCACCATGCGCGGGCGGCGCAAGAGCCACGCCGCACCAAGCGCGGGGATCGACGGGTAGCCGCCGAAACCCACCACCACATCCGGTTTGTCGCGCATCATGCCAAACGCCGCCGACAGCACCCCGCCAAGAATGCGGAACGGCACGGCCAGTTTCGCCACCAGCCCGCCGCGTGCGAAGGTGGCGCTTGAGATCTGCTCGATCTCGACGGAATGCGGGAACCCTCCCGTGTAGCGCGCGCCACGCGCATCCGTGCTCAGCTTGACCCGCCAGCCCCGCCGCAGCATCACCTCGGCCAGCGCCTGTGCGGGGAACATATGCCCACCCGTGCCGCCTGCGGCGATGATGAGAAGAGGCTGACGCTCCGCCATGAGCTACGCCGTAGGGTGCGTGATTTCACGCACCTTTTGCTGAACGCCATTCACCGGATATGCCCCCGCAGAATATCGCCCACCCCGCCCTGCGGCCGGGAGCGCGTGAAGGCAAAGAGCATGCCAAGCGCGATCCCGCCCGCAATCAGCGAAGACCCGCCATAGCTCACGAAGGGCAGCGTCATGCCCTTGGCCGGCAGAAGCCGCACCGCGACGCCCATATTGATCATCGCCTGCACGCCAAACATCGCCGCAAGCCCGGTCCCGGCAAGGCGAATGAACGGATCGCGTTCCTTCATCAGCCGCAGGAAAGAGCGCACCACGATGGAGGCGTAAAGCGTGATGATGCACAGCACCAGAACGAGGCCGTATTCCTCGGCCGCCACGGCGATGATGAAATCCGTATGCGCATCCGGCAGGGACCATTTCACCTCGCCCTCGCCCACGCCCACACCAAAGAACCCGCCTTCGCGGATCGCATTGGTGGCAAAGCCCAACTGCGTGTTGGGGTCCACATCGGGGCTCAGAAACCCGTCGATCCGGCGCGCGAAATGCTCGGAATTGGAATAGGCGAAAGACCCCGCCAGCACCACCAGCACCGCCATGATCACAAGCAGGGTTATCGGCGCACCGGCCACGAAATACATCACCCCCCAGCCAAAGAGCACCAGACAGGCCTGCCCGAAATCGGGCTGCATCGCCAGAAAGGCCACGATTACGATGGCCAGCACGAAAGACCAGCTGATCCCCGGCGGGCCGTTGATATCCTGGCTCGCCGCCATCATCCACGCGGCCACCACCACGAAACCGGGCTTGAGAAACTCCGAAGGTTGCACAGAGGCAAAGCCGAGGCTGTACCACCGCACCGCCCCCTTGCCGAAATCCGTGCCGAAGACCGGCAGCAGCACGAGGGCAATAAACGCCCCGATAAAGCCCAGCACCGCCAGGCGCCGCACCAGTTGCGGGCTCATCATCGAGGTCAGAAACATCGCCGTCAGCGCCAGCCCGCCGAACAGCGCCTGCCGCTTCACGTAGTGGAAATGCTCAAACCCGTTCTTTTCCGCCAGCGGCACCGACGCCGCCAGACCCAGCAAAATCCCGATCCCGAACAGGATCAGCACACAGGAGACCGACCATTTGTCGATCGTGCGCCACCATTTCGGCAAGATGGGTTCCCCATCCCGCACCGGGACCGCCCCATAGACCATCTCTGTCATGACAACCGCTCACCACTGCCTCAGCCTGCCCCTTTCCGGGGTCTATCCCGCCAGTGTAGCAGGTGTTGTGGCGTGAGGGAAGCTTTGAGCGAGATAAGGGGGTCAAATTGCCGATCGGCGCGCCCCTGGCTGGCGTTGGACACCTCCGACGGGAGTATTTGACCCAAGAAGACGACGCGGGGGCTTGCCATGCGGGGGCGAAAACGGCATGGCGCATGACATGCAGGTCAATACGCTGATCTTGGGGGCCGGTGCGGCCGGGATGATGTGCGCGGCCCATGCCGGGGCGGGCGTGCTGGTGGTGGATCATGCCAAAAAGCCGGGGGAGAAGATCCGCATTTCCGGCGGCGGGCGCTGCAACTTCACCAATATGTATACAGAGCCTGCGGCTTTCCTGTCGGCCAACCCGCATTACTGCAAATCCGCGCTCAGCCGCTATACCCAATGGGATTTTGTCGATCTCGTCGCGCGTCATGGCATCTCCTGGCACGAGAAAACCCTGGGCCAGCTCTTTTGCGATGGCAAATCCACCCAGATCATCGACATGCTGCGCGCTGAGATGGCGCGCGCGGGCGCGGAGCTGTGGCTATCCACCAGCGTGGTGGAGGTGGCGCGGCGCGATGAGCGCTTTCAGGTTGTGCTGGAACGCGACGGGCGCCGCATCGAGGTAAGCGCGGCCGCACTGGTGCTGGCCACCGGCGGAAAGTCGATCCCCGCCATGGGGGCGACGGGGCTGGCCTATGACATCGCCCGGCAATTCGGTCACGAGATCGTCGAGCCCCGTCCTGCCCTTGTGCCGCTCACCTTTTCCGACAAGCGGTTTGCGCCGCTGTCGGGCGTGGCCGCCCCGGCACGCGCCTTCAATGACCGCGCCGGTTTTGACGAGGCCGTGCTCTTTACCCATCGCGGCCTCTCCGGGCCTGCTATCCTGCAAATCAGCTCTTATTGGCGCGAGGGTGAGGCGATCACGCTCGACCTCGATCCCGATGGCACGCTCTTTGACACCCTGCGCAACCAACGCCAGCGCGAGGGCCGCAGGCAGCTCAAGACGGAACTGGCGCGTCACCTGCCCGCCAAACTGGTGGAGCATCTCGGCCCGGCCCTGCCCATGACGGGCAATCTGGCCGATCAGTCCGACGCGGCGCTTTCGGCGCTGGTCGAAGGTTTGCGCAACTGGACGCTCACCCCCAACGGCTCCGAAGGCTACCGCACGGCGGAAGTCACCCTGGGTGGGATCGACACCGCCGGGCTGTCCTCCAAAACGATGATGTCCAAGACCGTCCCCGGCCTCTACGTGATCGGCGAGGCCGTGGATGTGACAGGCTGGCTGGGCGGCTACAACTTCCAATGGGCCTGGTCCTCGGGCTGGGCGGCGGGTCAGGCGATCAAGGCACGAAAGACCGGCTTAGAATAGCGCCTTGCTTTCCCGTATTGGCAATGTCCGTGCTGAGCCCTTTGCGGACCTTCGAGCGATACACAACAGGCCGGTTAACAGCGCGAAGCGCCCGGCCCATCGCCAGCCCCCCTACCTGGGCTGGCGATAGGGTAATGCTGGGCGCTTCGCTCGTTCTGCGCGCGGATGCGGCGGGGATAAAGGGCTTTAGAACCCCGGTCAGGATGGCCATCCCGGGGCCTGGCCATGGGCCGCCTATGGCGCGACGGTTGAACGGCAGCTTGCGTCCCGCAATCCAGACAACCACAACCCGTATTCGCCCTCCCCCACCTACATCAACCGCGGGAACTCCGGCGCGTCCATCGGGTCGCCATGTTTGAGTGTCACCCCCTCAAAGGGTGGCGAGGTCACGATCCCCTCGCGCCGGGCAAAGGTGGCGTCGTCTCCAAGCAGGCGCAGGGAAAACGCCCGCCGCTGGGCCGAGGCCGAATTGTTGGCCGGGGCCCCGTGCACGGTGCGATAATCGAACGCCACCGCATCGCCCGGCTCCAAAGCCCAGCCGAGAATGTCATACTCCGCGCGGTTGCCGTCGATATCGGGCAACTCCTCCAGCCCGTCATTCTCGTTCAGAGCGGTGCCGTCAAAGCGCTGCGGGCGGTAATGCTTGCCCCATTTGTGCGAGCCTGCCACGAACTCCAGCGTCCGGTCGCGCGGCACCGCATCCATCGGGATCCAGATGCTGACCGTCTGGGTGGCATCGACGCTGTAATAGGGCAGATCCTGATGCCAGGGCGTCGGCATGCCGGTCTTGGGCGTCTTGACGATGACATGCTCGTGGAAAAGCCGCACCGTCTCGCTGCTCATCAGCTCGGCCCCGATGGCGGCGGCGGGCGAGTTGAAGATGAAATCGCGATAGGCCTCGATCCGGTCCCAGTTGCAGTAATCCGACAGGAAGCGCCCGCCCTCCTCGGTGCGATAGTCGCGGGCGTTCGGGGCAGGATGCGCCATGTTGTAATCCACGCCCTCGCGCAGACGGTCGATCCAGTCTGAAAACGCACCGCGCAGCACGGTCGCGCCCTGATCACGGAATTGCTGAATGGTCTCTGGGGCAAGGTGCTGTGGCATTGAGGCTCTCCTTTGTGGCCCAACCTGCCGCCAATGCACTGCAATTGCAATTGCAAGAAACGCACCACCCCTTTCCCGGCAAAATTCACAAGACATCAGGGAAGGGGCACCGCATATTGGGCATCAGGCTGCCCCGTGCCGGGCGGCTGCGCAGGATGGAGAACCGGATGATGAGCAACGGGAACGAACGGGATGCGATTGAAACGGTGGTTGTCGAGTATCTGGAAGGGATGATCTACGGTCAGGGGGAGCGGCTGAAACGCGCGATGCACCCGCAATGCATGCAGGCCGGTCACTTCGACGGGACTTACGAATTCTTCGATCGCGAGACATTCATCAGCTCGGTCGAAGGCGAAACCGCCCTGCCGCCCGGAACGCCTTACGAGTACGAGATCGTGTCGCTGGACATCACTGGCGATGTCGCGGTGGCGAAGGTGACGGATGCCTGTTTTGGCACGACTTTCACCGACTATCTGACGCTGATCAAACATGACGGCCAATGGCAGATCGTGATGAAGGCGTTTTTCGATCACGCCAACGCCGCGTCCTAGGGCCGCCCATGCGGTTGGCCGCGCCGGCGCCGGGCTAAAGCCGCGCCTGCACCTCGGCCATGAAATCCTCGCCGCGCCGCTCGAAGCTGTCATACTGGTCGAAACTTGCCGCGGCGGGGGCCAGAAGCACCGTGTCGCCGGCCTGCGCCTCGGCCATTGCCGCGTCCACAGCCGCCGCCATCGTCGTGCAGACCTGCGTTTCCACCTCGTCAAGCTGCATCGCGAACTGCGCCGCCTCGCGCCCGATCACATAGGCCTTCACCACGTTCTGCAAACCCGGAGCGAGCCCGGCAAGCCCGCCTTCCTTCTCCAGCCCGCCACAGATCCAGCGGATGTTCTGAAACGCCTGCAACGCCTTCAGGGCGCTGTCCACATTCGTGGCCTTGCTGTCATTGACGAAAGCCACGCCCGCCTTTTCGGCAATCAGTTGCGAGCGGTGCGGCAGACCGCCAAAGCTGGCAAAACCGCGCTCGATCACCTTCGGCGCCAGCCCCAACGTGCGGCAGGCGGCATAGGCGCAACAGGCGTTCTGATGGTTATGCGCCCCCGGCAGGCCCTTGATCCCGCGCAGGTCGATTGACCCGGCCTGTCGGCCCTTGCGGTACTCGCTCAGGAACCCCTTCCTGGCAAAGACCGCCCAGCCCGGCCCGCTCAGCTTGGCCGCGACCGAGATGCGGATCACCCGGTCATCGCCCGGTGCTTCGGCAAGCTGGCCCGCCAGAAACTGCCCTTCATCCTCGTCCACGCCGATCACCGCCCGGTCCGGCCCGCCTTCTGCGAAGAGGCGCCTCTTGGCTGCGAAATACCCGCCAAGCCCGCCATGCCGGTCCAGGTGATCGGGGCTGAGATTGGTGAAGACCGCCACATCGGGCGTCAGCGCGCGGGCAAGCTCGGTCTGATAGCTGGAAAGCTCCAGCACCACCACGCCGCCATCGCCGGGCGGGTCGATATCCAGCACCCCGCGCCCGATATTGCCGGCAAGCTGCGCCTCGCGCCCGGCCTCGCTCAGCACGTGATGGATCAGCGCCGAGGTGGTGGATTTGCCGTTGGAGCCGGTCACCGCGATCACCCGCGGCGCGGTGTCGTAATTATCCCACTCCGGGACCGCCAGCGAGCGGAAGAACAGGCCGATATCGTTGTCCACCGGCACGCCCGCGTGCAGCGCCGCGGCCACCACCTTGTTGGGCGCGGGATAAAGATGCGGAATACCCGGGCTGACGATCAGGCTTGCCACCTCGTCAAAGGCGCCGGGGCGGCTCAGGTCAGCCACGTCGAAACCCTCGGCCTGCGCCCGGTCGCGCGCCTCGGGGTTGTCGTCCCAGCAGAGCGGCACCGCCCCGCCCGCCTGCAAGGCCCGCGCCGCCGACAGACCCGACCGGCCCAGCCCGAGTACAGCCACGCGCGCGCCCTCAACTCCCAGCACGGGGATCATGCGGCCACCTCATGCCGGTTGGTCACGTAAGTGGCGCCGCTATATTCAAGCCCCAGCGAGAAATAGCAGCTCTGCGGGATCATCGCCTTCACCGCCGCCTCCACATCCGCCATCAGCGCATGGGTAAAGGCCGCATCGCGGTGCGGCTTGGTCAGCAGGCTGAGCGTTAGCAGGCAATGCGTGTGGTGGAACACCTGCGCCGGATAGGCCCGGCCCTTGCACGCGCCGGATCCGGCATCATGCGCCTGGATCACCTCTTCGATCCGGGCCAGAACGGCAGCGGCATCGATCTGCAGATCGCTGGAATATCTCAGTTCGGCATGTGGCATCCCGGCCCTCCCCTCGCTTGTCCTATCGCTAGCGCAACGCCCCGGCCTTGACCAGCCTGCCGCTACCAGTCGATCGGTTTGCGGTCGCGAAAAAAGCCACCCGTGGGGCCATCGTCGTCCAGACAGGCCAGCCACAGCGCGGTGTCGGCCCCTTCCTCGGGGCTGCGCGTGGCCCCCTGCCCGCCCATCCGTGTGCGCACCCAACCGGGGCACATGGCGTTGACCTTGATATCGTCAGGCACTTCGCGCGCGACGGCGACGGTCAGCGCGTTCAGTGCCGCCTTGGCGACACCATAGGCCCCCGGCCCCTCCAGCCCCTCGCCAAAACTGCCCCAACCCGAGGAGACATTGACAATCCGGCCATAGCCGCGCTGACGCATGCCAGGCACCACCTGCCGGATCAACTCGTAAGGCCCCGTCACCATGACGTTCATGACCTCTTCAAACTCTGCCTTGCGCGACAAGAGCGGCGCATCGAAACACACGCCCGCATTGTTGACCAGCACATCCACCTCTGCCCCCTCCGGCGGAAGAACCATCGGGGCCGAAAGATCGCAATAGACGAAATGCGCGCCCATTTCATCGGCGACGCGGGTCCCGTCTTCGGCGTCCCGACAGGCGATGATCACGTTGAGATCACGCTCCAGCAGCCCCCGCGCAATCGCCTTGCCGATGCCCCGGTTGCCCCCGGTCACCAGCGCCGTGCGCCGGGCAGGATCGAGCCGGTCAAACATCGCGCGTCTCCCCATCGGAGGCCAGCGCCTTCAGGATCGTCATCGCCTGCACCGCCTGGGCCACCGGCACAAAGGCGTGATCATGCCGGGTGGCCGCCACCATGTTGCAGGGGATCCCCGCCTCCGCCAGCGCCCCGGCCACCGCTGCCGTCAGCCCGACCCCGTCAAGGGCGGAATACACACTCAGCGTGATCCGCCGCATGGGAGTTTCAGACAGCAGGCCCAATTCCTTGGCCAATGCTTCGGGCAGGATCACCGACAGACCCTCGTCTTCGACAAAGCTCGCCAGGGCCGCGCCGGGCAGCGCCGCCCCTTCGGGCAAGGTGACGAAATGGTAGGTCTCAGGGTCCAGCACGGGCGCCATGCCCGCGATCATCGCGTTTGTGTCGCGGACCACCGCCACTAGCGCACCTTCAGCGTCGCCAGCCCGATCATCGCCAGGATCAGCGCGATGATCCAGAAGCGGATCACGATCTGCGGCTCGGCCCAGCCTTTTTTCTCGTAATGGTGGTGGATCGGCGCCATCAGGAAGACGCGCTTGCCGGTGCGTTTGAAATAGAGCACCTGGATGATCACGCTCAGCGCTTCGACCACGAACAGGCCGCCGACAATGCCCAGCACGATCTCGTGCTTGGTGGCCACGGCGATGGCGCCAAGTGCCCCACCCAGGGCCAGAGACCCGGTATCGCCCATGAACACGGCCGCCGGCGGCGCGTTATACCACAGGAACCCAAGACCACCGCCCGCAAGGCCTGCCACAAAGACCAGAATTTCCCCGGTGCCCGGCACGTAATGCACATCGAGATATTCGGTGAAGTCCACGCGCCCCACCGCATAGGCGATCAGCCCCAGCGTGCCGGCGGCAATCATCACCGGCATGATCGCAAGACCATCCAGCCCGTCGGTCAGGTTCACCGCATTGGCGGCCCCCACGATCACGAACATCGCGAAGGGGATGAAGAACAGCCCGAGATTGATCAGCGTGTCCTTGAAGACCGGTAGGGCAAGCTGATATTGCAGCGCCTCGGGGTGATACATGCTGGCCCACCACGAGGCGACACCTGCGATGACGAACCCCATGCCCAGCCTTACCTTGCCCGACACGCCCGACACGTTCTGCTTGCTGACCTTGGCGTAATCATCCGCAAAGCCGATGGTGCCGAAGGCCAGCGTTACGAAAAGAACCAGCCAGACAAACGGATTGTCCAGCCGCGCCCAGAGAAGCGTCGAGGTCACCAGGGCGCCCACGATCAGTAAGCCTCCCATCGTCGGTGTGCCGGCCTTGACGAAGTGCCCCTCCGGGCCGTCATCGCGAATGGGCTGGCCCTTGCCTTGCCGGACCCGCAGCATGTTGATCAGTGGCTTGCCAAAGATGAACCCGAAGAGCAGCGCCGTCATGAACGCCCCGCCAGATCGGAAGGTGATATAGCGAAAGAGGTTGAAGAAATCCCCGCCATCCGACCATGCGGTCAACCAATACAGCATCTACTCGTCCTTTTCCTTGGTCCGGCAGGCGCGGCGCAGCGCATCAACCACCAGGCTGACCTTGCTGCCCTTCGAGCCCTTGACCAGCACCACGTCGCCCGCATCCAGCAGGCGGAGTGCCTCATCCGCCAATTCCGGCGCGGTTGCAACCCATTTACCGCGCTGATGTTCGGGCAACGCCTCGTAAAGGTGACGCATCCGTGGGCCCACGCAATGCACCAGCGTCACCGCCTGCATCGCGGGCAGGTCGGCAAGGGCGGCATGCATCGCCGCCTCATCGGGACCAAGCTCAAGCATGTCGCCAAGGATGGCGATGCGTCGGCCCTTGTCAATCCGCCCCACCCCTTCCATGGGCGTTGCGGCGGCCAGCACCTCCAGCGAGGCCGCCATCGAGGTCGGGTTGGCATTGAACGCATCGTCCAGCAGATCGACGGTCAGGCTGTCATCGCTCTTGTCGAGGATCAGCGTCTCGCGCCGTCCGCGCCCCCCCGGCGGCACCCAGTGCCCGAGGTCAGAGGCCGCCACCGCGAGATCACCGCCCATCGCCTCGACCGCGGCCAGCACGGCCAGCGCGTTATGGGCGAAATGCCGACCCACCACGCCCAGCTTGTAAAGGACCGGCACGTCGCCCGCGCGCGCCTGCACGGTTGTCACCTCGTCGCCCAGACTGACCTTGAGCAGCCGGTGATCATTGGCGTCATCCGCACCGAAACCGATCACGCGGGCCGCCCGCGCCTCTGCTTTCTGCCTCAGGATCGGGGCCGTCTCGACATCGCCGTTGACAATGGCCACGCCGCCCGGCTCCAGCCCTTCGAAGATCGACGCCTTTTCATGGGCGATCCCTTCGAGGTTTTCGAACGCCTCCAGATGCGCCGCCGCGACGGTGGTCACAATCGCCACATGCGGGCGTGCCATGCGGCTCAAGGGCGCGATCTCGCCGGGATTGCTCATGCCGATCTCGATCACGGCGAATTCCGTGTCGGCAGGCATCCGCGCCAGCGTCAGCGGCACGCCCCAGTGGTTGTTGTAACTGGCCTCCGCCGCATGGGTGCGCCCCTGATGGGACAGCACGTCGCGCAGCATTTCCTTGGTCGAGGTCTTGCCGACCGAGCCGGTCACCGCCACGACCTTCGCCCCGGTGCGCGCCCGTGCCGCGACGCCCAATGCCTCCAGCGCAGGAAGAACGTCCTTCACGATCAACAGCGGCGCATCCTCCGGCACCCCGTCGGGGATATGGTTGACAAGGGCCGCGGCGGCGCCTTTCTCCAGCGCCTGCGCGACAAACTCATGCCCGTCGCGCACATCCTTGAGGGCCACGAAAAGATCGCCCGGCTGGAGGGTGCGCGTGTCGATCGACACACCGCTCGCCTGCCAGTCACCGGTGCTACGCCCGCCCGTGGCCTCGGCGGCGTCATGTGAGGACCAAAGGCTCATGCCCCGCCCCCATCGAGCGCGGCCACCGCCACGCTCGCCTGTTCGGTGTCGTCAAAGGGCAGCACATCGTCGCCCACGATCTGCCCGGTCTCATGCCCCTTGCCCGAGATCAGCAGCGCGTCGCCCGGCCCCAGCGCGTCCACGCCGCGCAGGATCGCCTCGGCGCGGTCGCCCACCTCGGTGGCCTCCGGGCAGCCCTGCATCACCGCCGCTCGGATCGCGGCGGGGTCCTCGCTGCGCGGGTTGTCATCGGTCACGATCACGACATCCGCATGGTCTGCCGCCGCCTGCCCCATCAGGGGCCGCTTGGTCGGGTCGCGGTCCCCGCCCGCGCCGACAATCGCCACCAGCCGGCCCATCACATGCGGGCGCAGCGCCTTGAGCGCCGTGGCCACCGCATCGGGCGTATGGGCGTAATCCACGAACACCGCCGCGCCATTTTCGCGCGTCGCGGCCAACTGCATCCGGCCGCGCACCGTGGTCATCTGCGGCAGCGTCTCGAACACCCGGTCCGGGTCCGCACCCGAGGCGATCACCAGCCCGGCCGCAATCATCAGGTTCTCGGCCTGAAACCCGCCGATCAGCCCCAGCCTGAGCTGCTGCACCCGGCCATGCCAGTCAAAGCGCAACTCCTGTCCCGTCGCCTCGAACCGCTGCGCGAGGATTTGCAGGTCATTGCCGGGGGCAGAGCCCACGCGGATCACCTCCTGGCCCCGATCAAGCGCGATCTCGGCCATGTCCGGGCCGCGCGGATCATCCATGTTGATCACCGCCACGCCATCCTCGGGCAGCACCCGCGCGAAAAGCCCGGCCTTGGCCGCGAAGTATTCCTCAAACGTGGCGTGGTAATCCAGATGATCCTGGGTGAAGTTTGTGAACCCCGCCGCCGCCAGCCGCACGCCATCCAGGCGGCGCTGTTCCAGCCCGTGCGACGAGGCCTCCATCGCCGCATGGGTGATCCCATGGGCCTCGGCCTCGGCCAGCGTCCGGTGCAGGGTGATCGGCTCCGGCGTGGTGTGCTTGAGCGGTGCGCTCCATGCCCCTTCCACCCCCGTGGTGCCAAGGTTCACGGCGTCAAAGCCCAGTGCCGCCCAGATCTGCCGGGTAAAGCTCGCCACCGAGGTTTTGCCGTTGGTCCCGGTCACCGCAACCATGGTCTCGGGCTGTGCGCCAAACCAGAGGGCCGCGGCATAGGCCAGCGTCTGACGGGGATCCTCGGCGATGACCAGCGCGGCCTCGCTCGCCGCCAGTTCCGCGCGGGCGATCTCGGCACCCTGCGCGTCGGTCAGCACCGCCGCCGCCCCCATGCGCAGCGCATATTGGATGAACTCGCCCCCATGCACCCGCGTGCCGGGCAAGGCGGCGAAAAGATAGCCCGGTTTCACCTCGCGGCTGTCCACCGCCAGCCCCGTGATCTCGGGGCTGCGGCCGCCTTGCGCCGTTAGCCCCAGACCTGCCAAAGTCACTGTCTGCCCCACATCACCTGTCCCTGATCACGGGTCAATTCGATGTCAGCGTTATACCGCTAAATTGGGCGGGTTCAATCTCGGGCCGCAGGCCAAGCAGAGGGGCCACGCGCCGGGTGATCTCGGAGGCCACGGGGACCGCCGTCCACCCCGCCGTGCGGCGCGGTTTCGACCCCGAGGTTTCCACCGGCTCGTCCAGCGTCACGATCAGCACGTATTCCGGCTTGTGCGCCGGGAAGATGCTGGCGAAGGTGGTGATGGTCTTGTCCTTGTAGTAGCCGCCGCCGCGCTCCTTGGGCTTGTCGGCGGTGCCGGTCTTGCCGCCCACCGCATATCCCGGCACGTCGCCCATGCTGGCCGTGCCTTCGGTCACCACCTTGCGCAGCATGGTGCGCGCCTCGCGGGCCGTGGCGGGCGACATGACGCGCTCCCCGTTCTGCGGGCCGTCCTGTTTCAGCAAGGTGGGCCGGATCCGCGTGCCGCCATTGGCAATCGCCGCATAGCCCGCCGCCAGATGCAGCGGACTGGAAGACAGGCCGTGCCCGTAGGAGATCGTCACCGTCGAGAGGTCCGTCCAGCGTTGCGGCAAAAGCGGCTTGCCGCCTTTCGATTCGACAATCTCAAGCCCCGTGGGCTCGAAGAACCCCAGCGTTTCGAGAAACTCTTTCTGCCGCTTCGGGCCGATCTGCAACGCCATCCGGCCGGTGCCCCGGTTCGATGACTTCACGATTATCTCCGACACGCTGATCTTGCCGTAATTCTTGCGGTCGAACTCACCAATCGTATGCCCGCCCACTTTCATCGGCCCCGAGGTGTCGATGATCGTCTCGGCATTCACCAGCCCAAGCTCCAGCGCCTGCGCGGCGGCGAAAATCTTGAAGGTCGAGCCCAGCTCATACACCCCCTGCACCGCCCGGTTGAAGAGCGGGCTGTCGCTCGGATTGCCTTCGGTCGGCGGGCGCGGGCGGTCATTGGGGTCAAATGTGGGAAGGCTGGCAATCGAGATCACCTCGCCGGTATGCACATCCATCAGCACCGCCGCAGCGCCCTTGGCGTTCATGATCCGCATGCCCCCATAGAGCACCCGCTCGATCGCCGCCTGAATGGTCAGATCAAGCGACAGCTCCAGCGGTTTGTGCCCCTCTGCGGGGTTGCGCAAGCGCTCGTCATAAAACTTCTCAATGCCCGCCACGCCGATCACTTCGGCCGCATGCACCCCCTCGCGGCCAAAGCTTGCCCCGCCAAGCACATGGGCCGCCAGCGTGCCATTGGGATAAAGCCGCATCTCGCGCGGTCCGAAAAGCAGGCCGGGCTCGCCGATCTCATGCACCGCCTGTTTCTGTTCCGGGCTGATTTTCTTCTTGATCCACAAGAACTTGCGCTTGCCGGTGAAATCCTTGATCAGCCGCTCTTCCTTCAGGTCCGGGAAGATCTTGACCAGCGCCTTGGCCGTGCGGACGGGCTCGATCATCTGTTGCGGCTGAGCATAGAGGCTGTGCGTCTCAAGGTTGGTCGCCAGAATCCGGCCCTTGCGGTCCACGATATCGGCCCGCTGGGCATAGATGTCCGCCCCGGCCACCGAAATGCGCGGCTCCGCGGGTTCCGAATTGGCCAGTACACCCATGCGCCCGCCAATCACCGAGAAGGCGGCAAAGAACACCACCCCCAGCACCAGAAGCCGGCCCTCGGCCCGCTTGCGGGCGCGGTCGCGCTCTTCTTCGTGGCGCAGGCGGATATTCTCGCGCTCGATGGCGTCGGGGTTCTCGCCCTTCGCGCGGGCCTCAAGGATGCGCGCCAGCGGGCGCAGCGGCGTACGGATCATGGGAATTGCTCCATGTTGGACACCTCGACAGGGTTCAGGATCGGCAGTTCCTCTTCCTCACGCGGGAAGGCCACCTGATCGATCCGGCCAAACTGATCCGGGCGCAGCGGCACCAGCCCCAGCTTGTCGAAATTGAGCTCGGCAAGGTCGCGCAGACGCTCGGGACGGTTGAGATAGGCCCATTCGGCATTGAGCATGCGCAAGCGCTGGCGTTCCCGGGCAATCTCCTGCATCAGATCCCGCGCCTCGGCCTGCGCCTCCTGCGTCTCGTAATTCTCGCGATAGGCCCAGAAGGCCAGCGCAATCACCGCCACCGCCGTGATCACCACAAGAAAGCTGCGCATTATCTTTCCCCCTTCAACATCGGCATTCCCAGGGCTTTGCGGTCGGTCCTGCCGGGGGCGGCATCCGTTCGCTCCGCCACCCTCAGCTTGGCACTGCGCGACCGCGGGTTCTCGGCCAGCTCCCGGTCATCCGGACCAATGGCCTTGCGTGTCTTCACAATGAATTGCGGCGCGTCCCTGACGATCTCCGGGGCATAGCGGCTGCCCCCGCCGCCGCCGCCCGAGCGCGCCTGCAAAAAGCGCTTCACCATCCGGTCCTCGACCGAATGAAAGGTCACCACGGCCAGCTTGCCGCCAGGCTTCAGCGCCCGCTCCGCCGCCTCCAGCCCGCCCAGAAGCTCGCCATATTCGTCATTCACCGCAATCCTCAGCGCCTGAAAACTGCGTGTCGCGGGATGCGCCTGACCCGGCTTGGCGCGCGGCAGACAGCTCTCGACAATTTCCGCAAGCCGCAGGGTGCCGGTGATCGGCGCCGCCTCGCGCGCCCGCACAATCGCCCGCGCAATCCGGCGGCTCGCCCGTTCCTCGCCATAGAGATAAAGGATATCGGCCAGCTCCGCCTCGCCAAGCTCATTCACCAGATCCGCGGCAGAGGTGCCCTCCTGGCTCATCCGCATATCGAGCGGGCCGTCCTTCATGAAGGAAAAGCCGCGCTCGGCCCGGTCGAGCTGCATGGAGCTCACGCCCAGATCGAGCACAACCCCATCAAGATCACTTGCCACCTCGTCCAGTTCGGAAAACACCCCCTGCACCAGCCGGACGCGGTCGCCATACGGCGCGGCCCAGCCTTCGGCCATCTCCAGCGCCAGCGGATCGCGGTCCAGCCCGATCACCTGATCGGCACCGGCCTCCAGCAAGCCGCGCGTGTAACCTCCGGCCCCCAGCGTGCCATCCAGCCAGACGCCGCTGACCGGGGCCACCGCCGCCAGAAGCGGGCGCAACAGAACGGGAATATGGGGGGCCTCATCGGGGATGCGGGCGGCAGCGGCCATGCGTTACTCCCCTTTCACACCGTCCAGATAGACGAGCGGATCGAAGTCATCGGGCAGCTCATCAAGCCACTCTTCGGTCTTGGCCAGTTCCTCGGCCTCATAGGTCTCGGGCTTCCAGATCTGGAACGTATCGCCTGCGGCGATGAAAAACGCCTCATTGTCCAGATCGATCTTCTGCCGCAGCTTCGCGGGCAGGACCAGCCGCCCCGTCTCATCCACCGACGTGGGCAGCGACTGGCCATGAAACAGCCGTTGCAGCATCTTGCGCTCCATTGAGCCGCGCGGCAGCGCGTCGATCTTGGCATCGACCTCGTCGATCGCCTCCATCGTGTAGCATTCCAGGTAATTGCGGCGGTGATCGCCATAGACGATCACAAGCTCCGGGTTGTCGCCATCGCGCCAGTTCGGGTCCGAGGCTTCCAGCACACGGCGAAACGAGGCCGGGATGCTCACCCGCCCCTTGCCATCCACCTTGTGATGGCTTTCACCTCTGAACCTGCGACCCAACTGTCCCGGCCCTTTCCTGTCCCCCAAAATTCCGTTTCAGAAACGAAAACGACGGATTGAGCTGCTGCCACTGCCCAATCCGCCGCCCTCGTCCCGCGCTTGCGGGGTGTCCAGCTGCGCGCGCCACCTGGGGGGATGTCTGCTCGCCCGCGCGCCGGATCTCTTCGTTCGATGAAAGCGGATGCCTGTATGAACCTGCCTTAGGGTTTTTTGTGTTCGGGGTCGTTTGGTGCCCCTGTCCCGTCTTCATCTGTCATTAGGGATGACACGGGAATTCATGGTAATCAAGAACATTTTTTGGGAATTTGCCACTGCATCTTGTTTTTCACCCCCTAGAAAAACAAGATCATGTGGAGAAAATCACCCTACTGGCGCATAACCTAGCTGAATTCCGCCCACCGAACACAATATATAGTGGCCCACCTTGACCGGCAAAAAAGTCCCATCAATTCCCGGATATCTTGAAATTTTTCGAAGCTCAGCCGCAATTAAGGGGTAACAAACCCCATGCTACGGGCGAAACACCCCTAAATCTGCGGTTGATTCGTCGACTCTTGGGGCATGTGCCGTGGTTTCCCAAGCAGCGTCCCATACTTTCCCGTGACGCGTCAGGCCGGGGTATCCTCCAGCCACTTATACATGACCAGCGCATCCACCAACCCCTCGCTCGGATGCGCGAAGACACGCGGCAGCCGGCCCACCGTGTCATATCCCATCTTTTCCCAAAGCCGGATCGCGCCTGTGTTGGAGCACAGCACCATGTTGAATTGCATGGCGCGATAGCCAAGCGCGCGCGCGGCCTCCTGGGAATGGGCGCACATGGCCCCGGCCACGCCGCGCCCGCGCGCCGCCTCGCCCACCATATAGCCGCAGTTGCACACATGCGCGCCGCCGCCCGCGGCATTGGTCTTGATATAGTAGGTTCCGAGGATGTCTCCGCCCTGCTCGGCCAGATAGGTGGCGGCAGGCGCCTCCATCCACATCGCGCGCGCCGCCTCTTCCGGCAGCGCGGGATCGATCGCATAGGTCTCACCCGCGCGGATCACCGGCTGAAGGATGGACCAAAGCGCGGGCCAGTCTCCGGCCCGCGCCTTTCGTATGATCAGATCGGCGCCCAAGATCAGGCGTTCACATCCACCACGACCCGGCCCTTGACCTGACCCTTCAGGATGTCACGCCCCAACCCCGGCAGATCCTCCAGCGTCGCGGGCTGGATCATCGCCTCGAGCTTGTCCATCGGCAGGTCGCTGGCAATGCGCTGCCATGCCCGCACGCGGTTGTCATAGGGCTGCATGACGCTGTCGATCCCCAAAAGGTTCACCCCGCGCAGCAGGAAGGGGATGACCGTCGCAGGCAGCGCCGCCCCCCCGGCCAGACCCACAGCCGCGACCGAGCAGCCATATTTCATCTGCCCCAGCACGCGCGCCAGCATCTCGCCGCCCACGGCATCGACACAGCCCGCCCAGGTCTCACCCTCCAGCGGGCGCTTGGTGGTCTCGTTCAGGTCCTCGCGCGGCACGATCTGGCTCGCGCCGAGGCTTTTCAGGTAATCGCCCGTTTCCGGCCGCCCGGTGACACCCGCCACCTCATAGCCCAGATTGGCAAGGATCGCCGTCGCGACCGATCCCACACCGCCCGCGGCCCCGGTGACCAGTACCGGACCATGCCCCGGCTCGAGCCCGTGATCCTCCAGCGCCATCACTGCCAGCATCGCCGTAAAACCCGCCGTACCCACGGCCATCGCCTGACGCGCATCCAGCCCCTCGGGCAGCGGCACCAGCCAATCGGCCTTGACCCGGGCCTTCTGGGCATAACCGCCCCAATGCGCCTCGCCCACGCGCCAGCCGGTCAGCACCACCTTGTCGCCGGGCTTGTAACGGTCGTCCTCCGAGGCCTCCACGGTTCCGGCAAAATCGATCCCCGGCACATGCGGATACTTGCGCACCAGCCCGCCGCCCGGCCCGATGCACAACCCGTCCTTGTAGTTGACTGTCGAATACTCGACCGCCACCGTCACATCGGCCTCGGGCAGCTGATCCTCGCTGATCTCCTGCACCACCGCGGAGGTCTTGCCGCTGTCTTCGTCCTTCTCAACCACAAGTGCCTTGAACATCTCTCTCTCCTTCATTGTTCCAAAAATACTCTCGCCGAAGGCAAAAGAAAATTCGTACGAATTTTCTCAGCCCCGCTCAGATCCAGAACCGGTCCTGCACAACACCCGAGAGCATACCATCCTGCGTATCCACCTCCAGCGCGGTGCCGGCATCCCAGTGCGACCGGTCCACCATGGCGATCGCCACCGTGGTCTCGAAATCGGGGCTGTAGGCGGCCGACGACACGCGCCCGACCTGGCGGCCGTCCGCATAAAGCGGCCAGGCCCGGTCGCTGGGCGGGGCCATGCCCTCAATCGCCACCGGGCGGATCATCCGTTTCGAGCCCGCCTCACGCTCTTCGCGCAGCGCCCGTCCGCCGATGCAATGCTCCAGCTGGTTATCCGACACATAGCGCCCCAACCCACATTCCATTGGCGAGTTTTCGCGCGTCATGTCGTTGCCATAGCTCAGCAATCCGCCCTCGATCCGCTCGATCAGGTTCGGACAGCCCGCCCGCACCTGCAAATCCTCGCCGGCCGCGAACAACGCGTCCCAAAGCGGCATGCCAAGGGCTGTGTCATTCACGTAGATCTCAAAGCCCCCCTGCTTGGAATAGCCCGAGCGCGCGATCAGGAACTCATGCCCCTCCCACTCGAACCGGCCACAACCGAAAAACCGCAGGCCCGTCACAGCGCCGCCAAAGACCCGGGACATCAGCTCGTCGGCCAGCGGGCCTTGGACGGCCAAGGGCGAGACATCGGGCTCGGTCACCTCGACATCGAAATTGCCCATGCCCGCCACCGCCTGCACCCAAAAGAGGAAATCGCTGTCGGCGATGGAAATCCAGTAGGTGTCGGGCCCCGCATCCAGCAGCACCGGATCGTTCAGCATCCCGCCATTCTGATCGCAGACCGGGATATACATGCAGCGATCTTCGCGCAGTGTGCTCAGATCGCGCGGGGTCAGGTACTGGATCAGCCGCCGCGCATCCGGGCCCTTCACCTGCACCTGCCGCTCACAGGCGACATCCCAGACCTGCACCTGCGTCTTCAGGTGGCGATAATCGGCCTCGGTGGTGTGAAACACCGTCGGCAGCAGCATGTGATTATAGACCGTATAGCCGCGCACACCCGCGGCCTCGACACCGTCCGAGAACGGCGTGCGCCGTACCCGGCGCGAGGGAAAGATAAACGCCACCCCTGTATCTCCTTAAATGGGCTTATTTTGGCCCGTGCCAGTCAATCGGGCAGATCTCGGCGGATTTGCCCCCGAAATCCCAGACCCGGCCATAATCGCGCACCCGGCTTTTCAGCCCTTTCGCGGCGATGATATCCGGCCCCATCCAGTATTTCGAATTGGTCACCATGACCGGATGATCGGGTGAGGATCCGTCGATCATCTCGATCTCGCCCTGGATCTTGCGCCCGATATAAAGGCCGCGCTTCTTGCCCTCGCGGACAATATCGACCTTCTGACGCTCGGCGCCGATGATCTCGCTCACCAGCATGGTGAAAAGCCCCGTCGTGCCCCCCGCCTGGCCCGAGAAGATCTGCAGAATGCCGTTATATGCCTTGCCCGAGGCGCGCTCGTCCACATAGGCGGCCACTTTCCAGTTGCCCTCGCCCATCCGGCCCGGGATATCCACCAGCAGCCCGACATTCAGCCCAGAGAGGTCCTCGCCCTCGAAATGGCCCTCGTCAATGGCAATGCCCATCCAGGCATGGCAATGGCCCTCGGTGGGCGGATGGTTCCCCAAGCTGACCACACAGGGGCAGAACACCGTGCATGAGCAGTTCAGAAAAAGCTCGCCCTTGATGGCCCATTCCGTCGGGCTCATCTGCCGACGCTTGGGGTTGGGCATCCGGTTGTCGATGCGCTGCGACACCGGCAGCTTATCGGCCTCGGGTTTGCGTTTCACGGCCATGGTCTATCCTCCCGTTACGACCGGCGAAATGGCCCAGGCCACCCCCCCGATGATCATTGCAATCCCCAGCGGGCGCACCACACGGTGCCCGATCTGGGGCAGTTTTTCCAGCACCATAAAAAGCGTGGCGAGGCCCATCCAGGCGAGGTTCATCACCCCGCCGACGAAACCCAGCGCCATGAAACCCCAGCAGCAGACCACGCAATAGGCGCCCAGCCCCAGCCCCATACGCAAGCCACCGAGGCCGCCGGGTCGCCAATGGCCAAGGAAATAGCTCATCGGCGAATGGCACACCCCGTGGCACAGCTCCTTGGTGCGGGTGAACTGAAACGCGCCCACCGCGATCAGCAGTGCCGCACCCAGCAGCGGCGATTTGGCGATCCCAAGCATGTCGATCACCCCGCCGAAGAGCAGCGCCAGCTGCACGCCCGCGATCAGCGCGGCGAAACCCACCCACATGATCGCATACCCGGCCAGCACACCTGCCCAACCGGCCCAGCTTCCGTTGGCGCTGTGGATCAGGTCCTCGTACGACCGAAGCGTCGGCACCATGGTGGGCAGCATCATCGCCGCCATCATGATCGCCCACATCGCGAACAATGGCCCGAAATTGGCCATCGGCATATACATCGGCATGCGCGGATCCATCGACTGCATGATCGCGCCCTCGGCCCCCGGCCGCCCGATCAGATCGACATCCATGTCGATCGCCATGGAATACATCACCCACCACGCCGCAAGGATGGCCGCAAAAAAAGCCAGCCAAAGCGCGCTGCGCAAGCTATGTCTGATGGTGGTGCTCAGGGTCGAATCCTCAGACCGGAGAGAATCAATTCAGTCTTGCATCACAAATGCCAGACATTTAAATGTCAGACAAATGAAAACTGAACCTGATAAGAAGCCAGACCTCTCGGCCCAGATTGCCCAGGCCATTCGCGATGCCATCGTCGAGGGCCGGATGATCGTCGATGAACGCCTGCCCTCCGAAGCCGAGCTAGCCGAGCAGTTCGCCGTCTCCCGCTCCACCGTGCGCGAGGCGCTCAAACGGCTCGCCGCCCAGTCGCTCATCCGCACCCAGCGCGGGGCCTTCGGCGGGGCCTTCGTCAACCGGCTCTCTTATGAAGAGGCCTACGGCCAGCAGATCACCACCGCCACGCTCCTGCTCAGCATGAACGCGGTCAGCTTCGCAACCGCCTGCGAAGCCCGCTATGCGCTCGAACGCGCGTGCGCGCCCCTTGCCGCGCAGCGCCGCACACCCGACATGCTGGCCACGATGCGCGCCGAGATCCACCGCCAGGGTCAGCCCGGCCTGAGTGACGAAAGCTTCTGCGCCTCAGATGTCACCTTCCACCGCGCGCTGGTCGATTCAGCGGCCAACCCGGTGCTCAGTTACCAGCTCGCCGGCGCGGTCGAGGCCATGCAACCCCTGATGAACATGATCACCTTCACCGCCCGCTCGCGCGAAGCCATTGTCGGCCTGCACACCCGCATCGCCGACGCGCTCGAGGCGCGCAACGCCGCCCTGGCCGACGCCGCCCTGCACGATCTCGAAGCCTACACGCTGACACTGGCCCGCGATGTCATGGCGGCCCGCCAGGGCATGTCCGAAAAATCCGCCTAGACGCCGCCGGTACCGCTGCTGGCAAGGGTCACAACAAAGCGCGCCATGCCCCGCTGCGCCGCACGACAGGGTGTGCGCCCCTCTTCTTCTCGGCAAAAAAACGCGCGCCGACGGCATGCATCTCGGCTCAGCGCGCCGCCATCAGCCGCGCCATGTCGAGCATCCGGCAGGAAAATCCCCACTCATTGTCATACCAGCCAAAGACCCTGAGCAATCCTCCCGTCGATACCGAGGTTTCCGGCCCGCTCAGGATGATCGATTCCGGCCGCTGCCGCAGATCGGCGCTGACCAGGGGCTGTTCGGTGTACCCGAAGACGCCCGATCTTTGCGCAGCCTCTTGCATCAGCGCGCGTACCTCTTCTTCCGTCACCCGCCGCCCGGTCTGCACCGTCAGGTCGATGCAGCTCACGCTGGCCGTCGGCACCCGGATGGCGCGCGCCTCGATCCGGCCTTTCAGCCAGGGCAGGACCAGCCCGGTCTGATGCTGGGCGCTTGTAGTGGTGGGCACCATCGACAGCGCCGCAGCACGGCTGCGTTCCGGCGCGCCGCGCGGCTTGTCCACCGTGGGCTGGCTGCCCGTATAGCAATGCACCGTCGTCATCTGCCCGCTTTTCAGGCCATAAGCCTCGTCCAGAAGCCGCGCCAGCGGGGCCAGCGCATTGGTGGTGCATGACGCGTTCGACACGATCCGGTGCTGCCCCAGATCGGCCTCGTTGGCGCCCAGCACGCAAGTCACATCCGCCTCCGCCGACGGCCCCGAAACCAGCACCGCCCCGGCACCGGCCTCAAGGCCCCTCTCGGCCATCGCCCGCGCCCCGCCCATGCCGGTGCATTCCAGCACCACGTCAACACCGCTCAGATCAAGCGCGCGCAGGTCGGTCTCGCCATGAAAGGGAATGCGCCGCTCACCGACGACAAGCGTCCGGTGCTCAACCCGGACCTCTCCGGGCCAGGGGCCGAACACGCTGTCATACTGAAACAGATAGGCGCAGGTCTCCAGCGGCTCGATCTCGTTGATCAGCACCAGCTCGATCCCCGGCGCATCGCGCATGAGAATCCGCAGCAAGGTCCGGCCAATCCGGCCAAACCCGTTGATCGCCACGCGTATGGGCGCGTCCGTCATGACACCCCCCTCCCTCAAAAGGTCAACACATCTGACACATTACGCCGCAAATCGCTCGGCGCCACCCATGAAACAAAATTTGATCAAATTACCGGGCGCCTTTGACCCACCTCAAACCGGCCTGCTCCGCCGCGCGGTATACTTGTCAGATCAGATCGCCTTGACCGCCCCAACCGGAGGCCCGCACCATGTGCTTTTCCGCAACCGCCAGCTTCACCCTTGCCGGGGCGCTCGTGCCCCTCGGCGCCATCACGCTTGCCAATGCGCGCGGCACGGGCTCTCCTCTCTGGCCCTTTGCGGTCTACCCCCTGGCGTTCGGCCTGCAACAGGCCATCGAAGGCGCATTGTGGCTGGGCATCGGCGCAGAGGACCCCGCTCTGACCATAGCCAGCGCCCGCGGCTTCCTGTTCTTCTCGCATTTTTTCTGGCTCGCCTGGGTGCCGCTATCCGTCTGGCTGACCGAACCCCCAGGTCGGCGCCGCCGCGGCCTTGGCTGGCTCAGCGTTATCGGCTGCCTCTTCGGGCTCTCTATCTTCCTGCCCGCGGCGCTTCTGCGCGACTGGCTCTATGTCGAGGTGATCCACCGCTCGATCGAGTACCGCACCACGCTGATCTACGAAGGCATCATCAGCCGGACGGCGCTCAAGCTTTTCTATGCCGCCATCGTGGTCAGTGCCCTGCTGCTCTCCTCGCACAGGCATATCCGCATCTTCGGCGCGCTGGTGGCCGTCTCGCTGGTCGCCACATACGGCTTTTTCGCCTATGCGTTCATTTCGGTCTGGTGCTTCTTCGCGGCAATCCTGTCGGCCTACCTGGCCTGGGTGGTGATCGCGCGCCCGGCCCGCGGCACTGCGCCACCGGGCTGACGAAACGGCGCGCCGCCGCGCATCAGCGAAGGATCGAGGAATAGAGCAACAGACCCCAGTCCGCCAGCTCCCGCTCCACCCTGCCCCAGAGCGCGCCAAAGGCGATCGGGTCCGCCTTCGTCGCCCCGGCAATCTCCGCCAGGCTCCGCCGCCCGTTCACCGCCGCCAGCAGCGGCGCGGCCTCTTTCGGCAGGCTCAGCCGCGCCTCGACCCCGGCAAAGCTCAGCTTCGGCGCCTGACCCTGCGCTGCCGCCTGCGCCAGCGCCCGCCCGTCCACACCCTTCAGATGCGGCACCAGCGCCCGGTTGGCCCCGGTCGCGCGCCCTGTCTCGGCCTCCTCGGGCACCGCATAGGCCACATGGGTCTTGATCGTGCCGCGCAGCTTCTCGGCCACCGCCATCCGCGTTGCCTCATCCAGTCCCTCGGGCACCTGCGTGATCCGGGCAAGATCATAGAGCGCGGGCATCGTGAACCCGCTCAGCCGCCAGCCGGTCTCGCCCAGCACCTGCAGCAGGGCAGGCACATCAAAGGCCCGGTCCTGGCTATGCAGCAGCAGGTCATAGAACCCGGCATCGCTGTCCTGGTGATCCCCCAGATTGGGATTGCAGCGAAACGGATGCCCCTCCGGCAGCCGCTCCAGCAGCGCCCGTGCGGCGGCCAGTTTCTCCTCCGGGGCCAGCCCGGCATAAAGCGCGCCAAACGCCTCCTGCAAAGGATAGACCCCGGAGCGGCCATACGGCGCATAGACCATGAACCCCATCCCACCCCCCGGGGCCAATGCCGCGCGCAAGGCCCGGAACCCCTCGGCAGGCTCCGGCAAGTGATGCAACACCCCGCAGCAGTCGATGTAATCAAATGTTCCCAGCTCAGGCGCATCCAGCAGGCTGCCGGTGACAAACCGCACGCCTTTGAGCCCCCGAGCCTTGATCCTGGCCTCGGCAATCTTCCGCGAGGCCTTTGACAGATCCACATAGGTGATTTCACAGGCCCTGCCCGCCTGCGCCATCAGCTGCGCCAGCTGCACCAGCCCGTCGCCGGTCCCGCCGCCCGCCACCAGCACCCGCAGCGGCCGGGCCCAGTCCCTCTGTCCGCCATAAATGAAATGATCGATCTCCAGCGGATGCGACGGCGAGCCGGTGATCAGCCGCCTGGCCTCCTCCTCCGGCGCGCGCTCCGGATAGGGATAGGCCTCGTATTGTGCTTTGACGTCGCTCATATCCCCTCGCTCCCCGGTGCCGCTCTGCCCGCCATAGCAAACCGCCGCCCTTGCATCCAGCCATCCAAGCGGCCAAAACTGCGCCCCATGACCCATCCCATCGCCATCCCCTATTTCTCCGGCCACGGCCATACCGCACGGCTCGCGCAGGCCATCGCCGAGGGCGCCGCCCCGGCCCGGCTGATCGATATCGAAACGATGACCCAGGCCGACTGGGATGCGCTCGACGCCGCCCCGGCCATCATCTTCGGCAGCCCCACCTATATGGGCTCCGTCGCCGCCCGCTACGTTCACTTCCTCGAAGAGGCCTCTGATGCGCGCTGGACCGCACAAAGCTGGCAGAACAAGCTCGCCGGGGGCTTCACCATCGGCACCTACCCCTCGGGCGACAAGCTCAGCACGCTGCTGCGCCTCAGCATCTTCGCGGCGCAGATGGGCATGCTCTGGGTCGGCGCGACCGAGATCGGCGCGCCGGTCAACCCGGACCGCCCCGGCATCGACCGTGACGGCTCCATGCTGGGCCTCATGGCGCGCTCGGATCCGGACAAATCCCGGCTGATCTCGGACGGTGACGCCGAAACCGCCCGCCTCTTCGGCACCCGCCTGCGCCGCGCCGCTGATCGCTGGGGGCGCTGAGCCCTTTCATTGTTCTCCAAATACTCCCGCCGGAGGCATCCCCGGCGCGCCAAATTCCCCCCGCCAACCCTGACGCGCGCCCTCAGCGAGACGCGCACGTCAGAGCGCGGCGAGCGGCGCGATCACTCCGCAGGCTTGATCCGGTCATCCACCATCGGCGTGAAGGGCGAGTTGAGCGACAGGTAGTCGGCCAGCACATCGGCCACATCGGGGCCGAAATCATAGGCATCCTCCGCATCTACGAACACCCGGTAGCCATCCCCGCCGCCGCGCAGATAGTTGTTCGAGACCACGCCATAGAGCTTGTCCATCTCCAGAGGCGCGCCACCTACCGTCACGTCGCGCACCCGCGATCCCGGCTCCGCACTGGCGTCATAGGTCACCGTCATCCCCGCCACCTGCGGGAACCGCCCGGCATCCTCGCCCACCTGGGAAAACCCGTTTTCCAGCGCGGCAACGATCTGCGCGCCGGTCAGGCGGAAGGTCGACATCGTGTTCTGGAACGGCGCCACGGTCAGCACCTCGCCCTTGGTGATCTCGCCCATGTCGATGCCAGACCGCACGCCGCCGCCATTGGTGATCGCCACGTCGATCCCCTGGTCGCGCACCCGGCCCAGCATCGCCTCGGCCATGGCAATCCCCATGGCACAGGGCCCGGCCCGGCAAGACGCCGAGGAGCCATCGATCGCCTCGACAGCCTCGCCCACCACCTCGTTGCGGATCTTGTCGAGCGGAATGGCCGCCTCCGTCACCCGCGCCTTGATGCTCTCATCCTCATGCACCGAGGCATCCATGATCAGCGGCGCGCCCACGGCTGAGACAAGCTCGCCGTCATCGTCAAACACCACGTTCAGCTCGCCCAGGAACTTGCCATAGGCATAGGCCTGCACAATCGCGGTATTGCCCACCATGGTCGGGTACGGCCCCGCGGCATCCTCGTCATCCGAATGCAGGTAGGTGTTGGAATGCCCGCCCACGATCACATCGACGCCTTCGGTCTCGGCGGCGATACGCTGATCCACCAGATACCCCGAATGGCTCAGCACGATGATCTTGTTGATCCCCTGATCGCGCAGCAGGTTCACCTGCGTCTGCACACCGTCCACGGGATCGTAGAACACGATATAGGGCCCCGGGCTGGCCAGTTCATCGGTGTTCTGCGGGGTCACGCCAATCAGGCCGATCCGCTCACCGCCCCGGCTGATCACCGTTGACTTCTTCAGCACCCCGGCCAGGTATTTCTCTCCGCTCACATCGGCATTGGACATCAGGATCGGAAAGTTCAGCGCATCCATGAACCCGCGCAATACCTCAGGGCCGTCGTCAAACTCGTGGTTGCCCACGGTCATCGCGTCATAGCCCATCTTGTTCATCATCTTGGCGGCCATGGTGCCCTTGTAATAGGTGTAGAACAGCGTCCCCTGAAACTGGTCGCCGCCATCGACCAGGATGGTGTTCTCATGCCGACCGCGCGCGTCCGAAATGGCCGTGGCCAGCCGCGCCGAGCCGCCATAACACTCGCCCGCCTGGTTGGCGTCTTCCTTGCAGGTATTGTCATAACGGGTGATCGGCTCGAACCGCGCGTGGAAGTCGTTCGTGTGAAGAATGGTAAGCTCGAACTCGGCCACCGCCATGGACGCACACAATGTCAGGGCCGTCGTGGCCAGCGCTCTATGCAGCATGAATCAATTCCTTTACTAAGATCTATTCCACCAGACTGGCCTGTGTTCCGATTCCTGTCAAAACCTTCGTGCTTGACCGCGCCCCGGCGGCAAGGCATCACGCGTCCATGCTGATCTACAAGATATTCCGCGCCCCCGAATGGGCAGACCTGCGCGCCGAGGGCGAAACGTCTGGCGCGCCGGTGGACCTGGCTGATGGCTATGTCCACTTCTCAACGCTCGAGCAGGCGCCCGAGACCGCCGCCAAACACTTCGCCGGGGCCGACGGGCTGATGCTCGTCGCGGTCGAAACCGAGCGGCTGGGCGATGCGCTCAAATGGGAGCCCTCCCGCGGCGGCGCGCTGTTTCCGCATCTCTACCGCGCCCTTCAACTCTCCGATGTGGCCTGGGCACAGCCCCTTCCGCTGGTCGATGGCCATCACCAGTTCCCGCCCGGGCTCGGGTAAGCCGCATGCGGGCGCTGGAAAAACTGGGCCTCGGCCTTCTGCACCGGGTTGATCCCGAAACCGCCCACGGCCTCGCCCTCAGGGCGCTGCGCCTCGGCGCCGTGCCCCTGCCCGGCCTTGTCACCTCTGCGCGCCTGCGCACCGAACTGGCCGGACTACACCTGCCCAACCCTGTGGGCCTGGCCGCGGGCTTTGACAAGAACGCCGAGGCGCTCCGCCCTCTCTCTCGTGCCGGGTTCGGCTTTGTCGAGGTGGGCGCGGTCACTCCCCGCGCCCAGCCCGGCAACCCGCGCCCGCGGCTCTTTCGCCTCTCCAAGGACCGCGCCGTCATCAACCGCTTCGGCTTCAACAACGACGGCATGGAAGCCGCCGCCCAGCGCCTTGCTTCGCGCCCGCGCGACGCCGTGATCGGCCTCAATCTCGGCGCCAACAAGGACAGCGCCGACCGGGCCGAGGATTTCGCCCGTGTGCTGGCCCATTGCGGGCGCCACCTCGACTTCGCCACCGTGAACGTGTCCTCTCCCAACACCGAAAAGCTGCGCGATCTGCAAGGGGCCGAGGCGCTCTCGGGCCTGCTCGCCGGTGTCATGGAGGCGCGTGACTGGCTGCCCAACCCCATCCCCGTTTTCCTCAAGATCGCGCCCGACCTCAGCGATGCCGAGCTTTCCGAGATTGCCGATGTCGCCCGCGCCTCCTGCCTCTCGGGCATCATCGCCACCAACACCACGCTGTCGCGAGACGGGCTGAAAAGCCCGGCGAGCAATGAGGCCGGCGGCCTCTCCGGCGCGCCGCTTTTTGAGCGCTCCACCCGCGTGCTGGCCAAGCTGTCGCACCTCACCGGGGGCGACATGCCCCTGATCGGCGTCGGCGGCATCGCCTCGGCCGAGGACGCCTATGCCAAGATCCGCGCCGGGGCTTCCGCCGTGCAGCTTTATTCGGCGCTGGTCTATCGCGGCCTGTCGCTCGCCGCCGAGATTGCTCACGGCCTTGACGCGCTGCTGGCCCGTGACGGATACACCTGCGTGGCCGAGGCGGTCGGCACCAAACGGGAGGATTGGCTATGAGCCTGATCATCTGGCACAACCCGCGCTGCTCCAAATCGCGGCAAACCCTCGACCTGCTCAAACGCGAGGGGCATGACCCCGTGGTGCGGCTCTATCTGGAGGATCCGCCCGACGAGGCCGAGTTGCGCGCCGCGCAAACCGCCCTGGGCCTGCCCGCCATCGCCATGATGCGCCCGCAGGAGGCCCCGTTCAAGGATCTGGGCCTGAGCAAGACCGACCCCGAGGAGACGCTTCTGAAGGCCATGGCGCAGGCGCCCAAGCTGATCGAGCGTCCGATTGTTCTGAAGGATGGCAAAGCCGCCATTGGCCGCCCGCCCGAAGCGGTGCTCGATATCCTCTGAACCCGCTCACATCCTCGTCAGGACATTGGACCAACGCGCCAATGCCGATTATATCCTGCTGAGCTGACACCAGATCCGGACCTGCATGCGCCAAGCTTCCGTCCTCTCCCGTGCCTATGACGCCATCGTCGTTGACCTGGTGCATCAGATGCGCTGGTCCTTCCTGCCGCCGCTCATGGTCTATTTCGCATTCGGCTGCTCGACCGTCACCGCCATTGTCGGCACGTTCTTCGTCAAGGAATATCTCGACTTTTCGGCGGCTTATATCGCGGGGCTGGTGTTCTGGGCAGGGCTGCCCTGGGCGCTGAAAATGCCCCTGGGGCATCTGGTGGATATCATCTGGCGCTGGAAGTCGCTGCTGATCTATCTCGGCGCGGGGCTGGTGGCCACAAGCATCGCGATCATGTATCTGGTGCTGACCCGGACCGACGCCATGCAGGCGGTCATGCCCATCGGCAGCTGGTATATCCTGTCCTATATTCTCGCCCCCTGCGGCCTTGTCCTGCAGGATGCCGTGGCCGACGCCATGTCGATCGAGGCCGTGCCCGTCCATGATGAACACGGGCGCGCCATTCCCGAGGACGACATCAAGAACATGCACACCACCATGCAGACGCTGGGCCGCTTCGCGCTGATCAGCGGCACCGTGGCCGTGGCGCTGATCAATATCTGGCAGTTTTCCGGCATCGAGGCGCTGCCGCAGGAGGACAAGGCACAGATCTACGCCCGCATTTACGGGCTTGCGCTGATCATCCCGGTGATCTCGGTCTCGGGCGTCTGGCTGGGCGGGTTCATGGCCCTGCGCCAGCGCCGCGCCCTGCGCGCCAAGGGTCTGGATCCCGACGCAATCCCCGGTTTCGAGGAGGCCCCCGCCACCAAGCCGAACCCGTGGTATTTCATCGGCGGCGGGCTTTTCGTGGCACTGACGCTGACCGTTGGCCTGACCGGCGTGCCCTATGGGCAGGAAATCATCTTTGCCGGATCGATGGCGATCGTGCTGTTCCTGATGCGCCAGCTTATTGCGCGTCTGCCAGAGGCGCAGGCGCGGATGCTGGTGGGCACCGCGCTGATCATCTTCGTCTTTCGCGCGACCCCCGGCGTGGGCGACGGGCTGACCTGGTTCAATATCGACGTGCTGAAATTCGATCAGCAGTTCCTGTCGGTGCTGTCGCTGATCACCTCGGTCCTGACACTCGCGGGGATGCTGCTGTTGCGCCCGCTGATCGCGCACCGGCCCATTGCCACGATCATCGTGCTGCTGACCGTGGCGGCGGGCCTGCTGAGCCTGCCCAATATCGGGCTTTACTACGGCATTCATCACTGGACCGCCGCGATGACGGGTGGCGTGGTCGACGCGCGCTTCATCGCCATCCTGGACACGGCGGTGGAAAGCCCGCTGGGCCAGATCGCGATGATCCCGATGCTGGCCTGGATCGCCCGCAACGCGCCTGTCGATCTCAAGGCGACCTTTTTTGCCGTCATGGCGTCCTTCACCAATCTCGCGCTCTCGGCCTCGGCGCTCAGCACCAAATATCTCAACGAGGTCTTTATCGTGACCCGCGAGGTGCGCGCGGATGACGTGATCACCACACCGGCCGATTACACCCAGCTCGGGCACCTGCTGCTGACCGTGGCGGGGGTGACGGTGATCGTGCCGCTCCTGGTGGTGTTTTTCGTGCAGATGTCGCGCCTGCGCACGACGGACTGAGCCAGAAGAGTATATGGCCTCCGGCGGGAGTATTTTTGGAACAATGAAAGCGATCAGAGGCGCGGGACGGCGGCGGCCTCCAGCGCGCCGTAGCGGGACCAGAGGGTCAGCCCCCGCGCCGCATAGCTGATCAGCAGCGCGATCCACAGGCCGTGATTGTCAAACACGGGGACGAGCACGAGGACGGCGATGATGTAGACGATCAGGCTGATCACCATCATGTCGCGCATGTCACGGGTGCGGGTGGCGCCGATGAACACCCCGTCGAGCATCCAGGGCACAACGCCGATGACCGGCGCGAGCGCCATCCACACAAGATAGGCGCGCGCCTCCTCCTGCACCGCCTCGGCCTTGGCCATCAGGTCGATGATCGCGCCGCCGCCAAACCAGAAGGCCGCCGCCATCGCAAGACAGATCGCCCCGGCCCATTGGCTCGACATCCAGGCCGAGCGCCGCAGCCGCGCCCGGTTGCGCGCGCCCATCGCCTGGCCCACCAGCGCCTCGGCGGCAAAGGCGAACCCATCCAGCGCATAGGCGGTGATATGCAGGAATTGCAGCAGCACCTGATTGGCCGCCAGGGTCACATCGCCGAACCGCGCCCCGAGAAAGAGGAACGACACGACAATCCCCTCCAGCATCAGAGAGCGTTGGAGGATGTGGCTGTTGACCGTCGCCATATTGATCACCGCGCCGCGGTCGAACACCCGTGGCCAATCCCGCGACGCAGAGTGCCGCAAAGCCACACGGCAGAGCCACAGCCCCAGACACAGCCCGCTCCATTCCGCCAGGAACGTGGCCCAGGCCACGCCCTCCACCCCCCAGCCCAGCCCCAGCACGAACCACAGGTCCAGCACCACATTGAGCCCGTTCATCCAGATCTGGATCGCCAGCACAGCGCGCGTGCGCTCCAGCGCGATCAGCCAGCCGGTGACGCCAAAGGTTGCGATGATGGCCGGGGCCGACCAGATCCGGATTTCCATGTAATCGCGGGCGAGGCTTTCCACCTCGGCACTGGCCGGGGCCACCTGGAACGCCCCCCAGAACAGCGGGGCCTGCAACGCGATCACCGCAAGCCCGCCTGCCCCCGCGATCATCAGCGCGCGGGTCAGCAGGGCCGCCACCTCGCCCGCCTGCCCGGCCCCGTGCGCCTGCGCGGTGAGGCCCGTCGTGCCCATGCGCAAAAAGCCGAAAATCCAGTAGAGCGCTGTCAGGATCACCGAGCCTATACCCACCGCCCCGATCGGCGCGGCCTCGCCCAGCTGGCCCACCACGCCGGTATCCACCGCGCCCAGGATCGGCACCGTCACATTGGCCAGCACGATTGGCAGGGCAATGTTCAGAACACGGCCGTGCGTGACCGGCCCCCTGAGGTCAGCCATCGCGCCGCGGCATCACGAACCGCCCCGTCGCCTGTGCAAAGGGGCGCGCGCGGTTGTCCTGCCAGGCACTCACATGTACCGATGCATAGCGCCGCCCCGAACGCGTGACTTCGGCCCGCGCATAGGCATCGCGCGGCAGGCCCGAGCGCAGGTAATCGACCGTGAACCCCACGGTTTTGGGCAGGGGCGGCAGCGGCGCATCACCCTCGCCCGGAGCCTCCAGCGCGCCGCTTTCGATATCGTCCCAGAGCGTCGCCCAGCTAAGGCCGATAATGGCCGTCACCTCCAGAAACGCCGCCGTCGCCCCGCCGTGCAGGGCGGGCAGGATCGGGTTGCCGATCAGCTTTTCGTCAAACGGCATCACCGCGGTCAGTTCATCGCCGCGCCGGTCGAAGCTGATCCCGAGGAACTGCACATATGGCACCCCCTCCACCAGCGCCTTCAGCGCCGCGTCGCGCCGCTGCTTGACCACCTGTACGGGTTCGGGCCGGGATCTTGCCATGTCAGCCGCCCTCCACGGTAAAGGTGCCCGTGGCCGTGGCCACCGGGCGTGTGTCGTCGTCATCCATCGCGCGGGCGCGCACAAACGCCACCGAGCGGGTGATGTGATAGCACTCGGCCCGCGCCCGGATCCGCTGACCGGGGGTGGCTGGGCGCATATAGTCGATGCGCAGGTCGATCGTGGCGGTCGCGCCGGGATTGTCGGGGTGGCTCGACACCGCCGCGCCGCAACAGGTGTCCATCAGCGCCGACACCGCCCCGCCATGAATCACGCCGGTTTCCGGATCACCGATGAACCTTTTGTCATAAGCCATCTCGAATTCTGCCCAGCCCGGCCCGACATCCGTCAGGCTCATGCCAAGCGCATTCGCATGCGGCAACGCGCCGAAGAATTGCCTGACTTGTTTGCTTCTGTCCGCGGCCATCACATGCCTCCGTTCGTTCTGGCCCTATATGTGCCGCAATTCGCCCGACCCGCAACCCACCTGTTGCCCTCGTCACAGGATGGGGTAAACTCAACCGAAGGGAGCCCTAAAAGATGTCTGACTCACGTCTGTCCTTCAAGGAAATGTGCGCAAAGTTCGATGTGACGCCGCGCACCCTTCGCTATTACGAGTATATCGAGCTTCTGGCCCCCGAGCGCGAAGGCCGCTCGCGCTTTTACGGGCCGCGGGAAGTGGCCCGGATGACGCTGATCCTGCGCGGGCGCCGCTGGGGCTTTGCCTTGGAGGACATCCGCCAATGGCTGCTGATCTACGAACAGGAAGGCACGCAGGCGCAGCTGCGTGACTGGGTGCAGAAAGCCGACGATCAGCTGGTCGAGCTTGAAAAGCAGAAGGCCCAGCTTGAAACCTCGATCGCCGAGCTGCGCGAGGTCCGCGACGAAAGCGCGAAGGCCCTCGACTGACCTGCGCCATGACCTTGGCTGATTCCCGCAAATCTCCTTAAAAACAGGGCCTACGGGGAGGAAACAGCCCCTCTTCCCCGTTAAAATCTTGCGCCAGCCCCCGGTTTACCTTTGCTGATCTTACGTCAACTTCAAAGTGACGTAGCGTTGTGTCTACGTAAACCAACGCGGCTGTTGTAACGATAGTGGAAACTGTCCACCTACGCCTCATCCTATTCATGAGTACGAGGCTCAACATGGCTGATCAAGTAATGACCATTCGCGAAATGTGTGACGCTTTTCAGGTGACGCCGCGCACCCTGCGGTTCTACGAAAGCAAGGAATTGCTGTTTCCGCACCGGGTCGGCCAGAAGCGGCTTTTCACCAAGCGCGACCGTGCCCGGCTCAAGCTGATCCTGCGGGGCAAGCGCTTTGGCTTTTCGCTCGAAGAAATCCGCCAGTTGCTCGATCTCTACGATGCGGGCGACCAGCAGCAAACCCAGATCACCGCAGCCTATGACGTGGCCGAACGCCGCCTGGCCGATATGGAGCGCCAGCGCGACGAGCTGACCACCGCCATCGACGACCTCAAGGAACAGATGGCCTGGGGCCGCAAGATGATCGCCTCTTTCAACACCACCCGCCGCAAGGCCGGCTGACACATACGCAAAGACCCAAGGGAGACCACCATGCCCAGCTATACCGCCCCCACCAAAGACCTCCAGTTCGTCCTGCATGACGTGCTCAAGGTCAGCACCCATGACACCCCCGGCTATAACGAGCTTGAGGCCGATTTCACCGCCGCCGTCCTGGATGAGGCGGGCAAAATCGCCTCCGAAGTGCTTGCTCCCCTGAACGTGGTGGGAGACACAGAGGGCTGCGTGCTGGAAAACGGCGTGGTGCGCACGCCCAAGGGCTTCAAGGACGCGTTCGAGCAGATGAAGGAAGGCGGCTGGACCGCGCTCGACCTGCCCGAGCAATATGGCGGGCAGAACATGCCCTATGTGCTGGGCACGGCAGTGGGCGAGATGTTCTCGGCCGCCAACCAGGCCTTCACCATGTATCAGGGCCTCACGCATGGCGCGGCCTCGGCGATCCTCGCGCATGGCACCGAGGATCAGAAAGCCACCTACCTGCCTTACATGTTCTCCTGCCAGTGGACCGGCACCATGAACCTGACCGAGCCGCATTGCGGCACCGATCTGGGCCTGATGCGCACCAAGGCCGAACCACAGGGCGACGGCTCCTATGCCGTCACCGGGCAGAAGATCTTCATCTCGGCGGGCGAACATGACATGGCCGAGAACATCATTCACCTGGTGCTGGCCAAGATCCCCGGCGGCCCCGAGGGCATCAAGGGCGTGTCGCTCTTCATCGTGCCGAAGTTCCTCGTCAATGACGATGGCAGCCTCGGCGAGCGCAACGGCGTGAGCTGTGGCAAGATCGAAGAGAAGATGGGCATCCACGGCAACTCCACCTGCGTGATGAACTATGACGGCGCCAAGGGCTGGCTCTTGGGCGAAGAGCACAAGGGCATGCGCGCCATGTTCACCATGATGAACGAGGCCCGCATCGGCGTGGGCATGCAAGGTCTGGCGCAGGCCGAAGTGGCCTATCAGAACGCTCTGGAATATGCGCGCGACCGCCTGCAGGGCCGTGCCGTCACCGGCGACGAGAACCCCGACGGCCCCGCCGATCCGCTGATCGTGCACCCGGACATTCGCCGCAACCTTCTGGACCAGAAGAGCTTTGTCGAAGGCGCGCGCGCCTTCCTGCTCTGGGGCGCCAAGATGATCGACCAGTCGCACCGCGGCGGCGACGAGGCGGCCGAAGGGCTCGTGTCGCTGCTGACGCCGGTGATCAAGGGCTTCCTCACCGATGAAGGCTTCGACATGACCATCCAGGCCCAGCAGGTCTATGGCGGGCATGGCTATATCGAGGAATGGGGCATGTCCCAGTTCGCCCGCGACGCCCGGATCGCGATGATCTACGAAGGCGCCAACGGCGTGCAGGCGCTTGACCTCGTGGGGCGCAAGCTCGCGCAGGATGGCGGCAAGCATGTGATGGCCTTCTTCGACATCGTCAAAAACTTCATCAAGGACAATGCCGACAACGAGGCGCTGAAGGATGACTTCCTGGAACCGCTGAAAGCCGCGTCCAAGGATCTGCAGGCGGCGGGCATGTTCTTCATGCAGAATGGCATGAAAAACCCCAACGCCGCGCTGGCGGGGTCGTATGACTTCATGCATCTCTTCGGGCATGTCTGCCTCGGCCTGATGTGGGCCGAAATGGCCAAGGCCGCGCAAGAGGCGCTGGACGCGGGCACGACCGATCCGGATTTCTACCAGACCAAGCTGGCGACCGGCCGCTACTACATGGCGCGCCGCCTGCCCGCCACCGCGATGCACCTCAAGCGCATCGAAAGCGGGGCCGATCCGGTGATGTCGCTGGAGGCTGCGCACTTTTGATGGGAAGGTGCGTGTAAACACGCACCCTACGGGAGGAATTCATGCCAAAACGCTTTCGTCTGACCCGCCGCTTCACCACCGCGATGACCGAGGACGGTTATCGCCGGTTGCGCAAATTCGCCGATGAGGCCGGGCTGGACGAGGGCGAGGCATTGTCCTTCGTCTTCGAGAACTTCGACAGCATCATGGATGAAGGCGCGTTCATGCAGAAAATGCGCGCCTTCAACTCCGAACTGGACGCGCGCAAGAGGTAACGCAGATGGCAAGCTGGATGACAGACGAGCACGAAATGCTCGCCGAGATGACCGCCAGGTTCATCACCGAGGAATGGGGCCCGCATTTCGACCGCTGGCGCAAGGCCGGCATCATGGACCGCGAGACCTGGAACCAGGCCGGCGAGCTGGGCCTGCTCTGCCCCTCGATCCCCGAGGAATATGGCGGGGCGGGCGGCGATTTCGGCCATGAGGCCGTGATCTGCATCGAACAGAGCCGCGCCAATCTGGCCAGCTGGGGCAACCCGATCCATTCCGGCATCGTGGCGCATTACATCCTCGCCTACGGCTCGGAGGAGCAAAAACAGCGCTGGCTGCCCAGGATGGTCTCGGGCGAGATGGTGGGCGCTCTGGCGATGACCGAACCGGGCGCGGGCTCGGACCTGCAGGGCATGAAGACCAAGGCTTTGCGCGACGGCAACGCCTATCGCCTGTCGGGGCAGAAGACCTTCATCACCAACGGCCAGCACGCCAACCTGATCGTCGTGGCCTGCAAGACCGATCCGAAGGAAGGCGCGCGCGGTATCTCTCTCGCCGTGGTGGAAACCGACGGGGCCGAGGGGTTCAGCCGCGGGCGCAACCTGGAAAAGGTGGGCAACCACGCCGCCGATACCTCCGAGCTTTTCTTCGACAATGTCGAGATCCCGCCCGAGAACATCCTCGGTGGCGAGGAAGGGCGCGGCTTCTATCAGATGATGGAGCAACTCCCGCAGGAACGGCTGGTCATCGCCTGTGGCGCCCAGGGCGCGATGGAAGGCGGGGTGCAGCGCACGATGGACTATGCCAAGGAACGCCAGGCCTTCGGCTCGCCCATCCTGAGCTTTCAGAACACCAAGTTCAAACTGGCCGAGTGCCTGACCAGAACGAAAGTCTGCCGCGCCTTCCTCGACGAATGTATCGCCGAGCATCTGCGCGGGGAGCTGAGCGTGGAAAAGGCCGCAATGGCCAAATACTATCTCTCGGACACACAGTTCGAGGTGCTGGACGAATGTGTGCAGCTGCATGGCGGCTATGGCTACATGGCCGAATATGACATCGCCGAGATGTGGGCCGACGCGCGGGTGCAGCGCATCTATGGCGGCACCAACGAAATCATGAAAGAGCTGATCGGACGGGCGCTGTGAAAAGAGTTGAATGCCTTCGGCGAGAGTATTTCGGGAACAATGAAAGAGCGCACACTCCGCTTTCATTGTTCTTCAAATACTCAAAATCCGACGGCAAAACCGGGAGGAACAGATGACCATCAAACTTTACTGCATGGGCGAGAGCGGCAATGCCTACAAGGCGGCGCTGGCGCTGGAGCTGTCTGGCCTCGATTGGGAGCCGGTCTATGTCGATTTCTTCGGCGGCGAGACGCGCACGGAGGCGTTTCGCAACGATATCAACGAGATGGGCGAAGTGCCCACGATGATCGACGGCGCGTTCCGCACCTCCCAATCGGGCGCGATCCAGGCCTATGTGACCGAGAAATCGGGCAAGTTCGGCGGCCGCGACCGCGATGAGAATTACGAGATTTTCCGCTGGGTGCTGTGGGACAACCACAAGCTCTCCAGCCAGGCCGGGATGACGCGTTTTTTGATGAACTTCCTGCCCGAAGAGAAGCGCCCGGCCGAGGTGATCGCCTTCCAGCAGGGCCGCCTCAAATCCGCCTATGACACGCTCAACCGCCATCTTGAGGGGCGCGACTGGATCGTGGGCGACAGCCTGACCAATGCCGATCTGAGCTGCTGCGGATACCTGTTTTATCCCGAGCCCTTCGGTTTCGACCGCACCGACTGGCCCCATATCGACCGGTGGCTTTCGAATATCGAGACCACACCCGGCTGGAAACACCCCTATGACCTGATGCCCGGCAGCCCTGCTGACCGCGCCTGACTTCGAGGAGACCACTATGACCGAAGCCTATATCTATGACGCCGTACGCACCCCGCGAGGCAAGGGCCGCAAAGACGGCTCTCTGCATGAGGTGACCGCCGTGCGCCTCTCGTCCCAGGTGCTCAACGCCCTGAAAAACCGCAACAATCTGGACGGTCACGCCGTGGAGGACGTGATCTGGGGCAATGTCACCCAGGTGATGGAGCAAGGCGGCTGCCTGGCGCGGACCGCCGTTCTGGCCTCGGACCTGGATGAGAGCATCCCGGGCCTCGCGATCAACCGCTTTTGTGCCTCGGGCATGGAAGCCGTCAACCTGGCCGCCAACCAGGTCAAGGGCGGCGCGGGCCAGGCCTATATCGCCGGCGGGGTCGAGATGATGGGCCGCGTGGCCATGGGCAGTGACGGCGCGGCGATTGCCGTCGATCCGTCGGTCGCCATGAACACCTATTTCGTCCCGCAAGGCATCAGCGCCGATATCATCGCCACCGAATATGGCTTCACCCGTGACGAGGCCGACCAGCTTGCCATGGAAAGCCAGAAACGCGCCAAGGCGGCCTGGGATGACAAGCGTTTTGACGGCTCGATCATCCCCGTCAAGGACCAGAACGACCTGACCATTCTGGATTATGACGAATACATGCGCCCGGGCACCGACATGCAGTCGCTCGGCGGGCTGAACCCGGCGTTTCAGCAGATGGGCGAGGTGATGCCGGGCTTTGATGCCGTGGCCAAGCTGAAATACCCGCATCTGGAGAAGATCAACCACATCCACCATGCGGGCAACTCCTCGGGCATCGTCGATGGCTCGGCCGGTGTGCTCATCGGTAACGAAGAGTTTGGCAAAGCCTATGGGCTGAAACCCCGCGCGCGCATCCGCCAGACCTGCAAGATCGGCACCGATCCCACGATCATGCTGACCGGCCCTGTGCCCGCCACGCAGAAGATCCTCGCGGATGCGGGCATGCAGATCAGCGATATCGACCTTTTCGAGGTGAACGAGGCCTTCGCCTCGGTCGTGCTGCGCTTCCAGCAGGCCTTCGATGTGGACCCCGCGCTGGTCAACGTCAATGGCGGCTCCATCGCCATGGGTCACCCGCTGGGGGCCACGGGTGCCATCATCATCGGCACGCTTCTGGACGAGCTGGAGCGCACCGACAAGGAGGTGGGCCTTGCCACGCTCTGCATCGCGTCCGGCATGGGGGCCGCCACGATCATCGAGCGCGTCTGAACCATGGGCTTCACGCACCCCATCGGTGACGACCACCCGTTTCGGGCGGTGCATGCTCTGGCAGAGGCCCAGAACCTGCACCGGCTCGAAAAGGTGGAGGCGCATGATGGGGCGCTGATCCGGCTCTTTCACCGCGACACGCGGCTGGTGTTCAAACGCGACGGCGATCCGGGCAGCGCCATGGACCGTCAGCGCTTCGATTACTACGACCACGTGCGCATCCCGCACACCACGCCCGACGAGATGCTGGCCGAGATCAAACGCCACATCGCCGAGAAAGGCCTGACATGAGCAAGATCGACTTCTCACACGTGCCGGTCAAAACCGGGTCCATCTACCCTGCCCCGCATGATGCGGAGATGGCCGGGCGCGCATCCCTGCGTTTGGGCGATGCCGGGGGCCTGACGCAGTTCGGCGCAAATCTGGTGATCCTTGAACCGGGGGCCAAATCCTCGCTGCGCCACTGGCACGAGCAACAGGACGAGTTCGTGATGATCACGAAAGGCACCTGCACCCTCATCGACGACGATGGCGAAACGGAAATGACCGTGGGCGACTGCGCCGCCTTCCCGGCGGGCCGCCCGAACGGGCACCATTTCGTCAACCAATCGGACGCTGAGGCGCGGTTTCTCGTCATCGGCACCCGCACCCCAACCGAGACCGGCTGGTACAGCGACATCGACATGAAAATAGACATGAATCCAGAGGGCTTCGCCTTTACCCACAAGGACGGAACCCCCTATTCGGGAGAAGACAAATGACTGACTTTACAATGAAAACCGACGCTGACGGCGTGGCCACCATCACCTGGGACACGGTCGGCAAATCCATGAACGTGATGAACCAGCAAGGGTTCCTCGACCTTGACGCGCTGATCGATCAGGCGCTGGCGGATGATGCCATCAAGGGCGTGATTATCACGTCGGGCAAGGAGGGGTCGTTTGCCGGAGGCATGGACCTCAACATCATCGCCAAGATGAAAGAGGCCGCAGGCGACAATCCCGCCAAGGGCCTGATGGACGGGCTCATGGCCACCCACGCCATCCTGCGCAAGATCGAACGCGGCGGGATGGACGACAAGAACAAGGGCGGCAAGCCCATCGTCGCCGCCCTGCCCGGCACCGCGCTTGGCATTGGCCTCGAAATCCCTCTCGCCTGCCACCGCATCATCGCCGCCGACAACCCCAAGGCCAAGATCGGCCTGCCCGAGATCATGGTCGGCATCTTCCCCGGCATGGGCGGCACCGCGCGGCTGACCCGCAAGCTGGGCGCCATGGGCGCCTCGCCCTTCCTGCTCGAAGGCAAGCTGAGTGACCCCAAGAAAGCCATGGCTGGCGGTCTGATCGACGAGGTTGTGCCCGCGGATGAACTGCTTTCCAAAGCCAAGGAATGGATCCTGAGCGAGCCGAAATTCGTCAAACCCTGGGACGAGAAGGGTTACAAGATCCCCGGCGGCGCGCCTTATCACCCCGCAGGCTTCATGACCTTCGTGGGCGCCTCGGCCATGGTCAACGGCAAGACGCAAGGCGCGTTCCCTGCGGCCAAGGCGCTGCTCTCGGCCGTCTATGAAGGCGCGCTTGTCCCCTTCGACACAGCCCTCAAGATCGAGGCCCGCTGGTTCACCAACGTGCTGATGAACCCCAGCAGCTCCGCCATGATCCGCAGCCTCTTCATCAACAAGGAAGCGCTGGAAAAAGGCGCGAATAGACCGCAAGTCCCCGACCAGACGGTCAAAAAGGTCGGTGTCATGGGTGCCGGCATGATGGGCGCGGGCATTGCCCTCGTCTCGGCCATGGCGGGCATGGAGGTCGTCCTGATCGACCAGAAACAGGAAGCGGCCGACAAGGGCAAATCCTACACCGCCGACTACATGGACAAGGGCATCAAGCGCAAGAAAGCCACCGAAGAAAAGAAAGAGGCCACGCTGGCCCGCATCACCGCCACGACGGATTATGCCGCGCTTGAAGGCTGTGACCTGATCATCGAGGCCGTGTTCGAAGACCCCGGTGTGAAGGCCGAGGTCACGCAGAACGTGCTGAAACATGTCGGCCCTGACTGCATCTTCGCCACCAACACCTCCACCCTGCCGATCTCGGAACTGGCCAAGGCGTCTGACAAGCCCGAACAATTCATCGGCATTCACTTCTTCTCGCCGGTCGAGAAGATGATGCTGGTCGAGATCATCAAGGGCGAGAAAACCGGCCCCGTGGCCGTCGCCAAGGCGCTGGATTACGTCCGGCAGATCCGCAAGACACCGATCGTGGTCAATGATGCGCGCTTCTTCTACTGCAACCGCTGCATCATCCCCTACATCAACGAGGGTCTGCGTATGGTGGCCGAGGGCGTGGCCCCTGCCCTGATCGACAATGCCGCGCGGCAATTGGGCTTCCCTGTCGGGCCGCTGCAACTGGTGGATGAGACCTCCATCGACCTCGGTGCCAAGATCGCCCGCGCCACCAAGGCCGCGATGGGCGACGCATACCCCGATGCCGCCGTAGACGAGGTGATCTTCTGGATGGAAGGTCTGGGCCGCCTGGGCCGCAAATCCAAGGCCGGGTTCTTCGACTATGACGAAAACGGCAAGCGCCTGGGCTACTGGGACGGGCTCGAGGCGCAATACCCCCGCGCCGAGGCGCAGCCTGACCTCACCGAGGTGCAACACCGCCTGATGTTCGCTCAGGTGCTGGAGGCCGTGCGCGCGCTGGAGGAAAACGTGCTGGAAGACATCCGCGAAGGCGATGTCGGCGCGATCCTGGCCTGGGGCTTTGCGCCCTGGTCCGGCGGGCCCTTCTCGTGGCTCGACATCATCGGCACGCCCTATGCCGCCGAACGCTGTGACCAACTGGCCGCGGCCCACGGGCCCCGCTTCGCCACGCCCGCACTGCTGCGCGAGATGGCCGACGAAGGCGACAGCTTCTACGCCCGCTTCGGCGGCGAGGCGAAGGCCGCCTGATCCATGCCGTAGGGTGCGTGTTCACACGCACCCCAAGGGATCCCAAAACGCGACACGCGCGCTTCGGTCGAAGCGCGCGTGTCTTGTTCAGCAGTCGATAAACCTTGAGAAACCTCTCCCAATGCCGCTCAAGGCCGTGCCGCTGATCTCAGGAAAACCCGGCCTCAGGCCACCGCGTAACTGGCAGCAGGCAAGGTGGTATCCGCCCACAGGCGGCTCGCCGCCTTCTCGCTCTCGATGCACATGACCAGCACATCCGCATCCTCCTGCCGGAGCGCCTTGTACGGCGCACCCACATGGGCGCTCACCGCCTGGTCCAGCAGCCCGCAGGCCGAAGGGCAGTAAAACAGCACACCGCTTTCAGCGAAAATCACCTGGTCGGTCTCGAAATGCAGCACGATCGCTTCGGGCCCATCCTTGAGCCCATGGTCGGGCCGGATGGCCTCGATGCCATTCATCCCTTCCAGCACATGCGCCATGATCAGCGAGAACGGATCGCCAAACAGCTCCTCGCCCGCATCGCTCTCAACCATCACATATTGCTCGGGCATGAGGTGCAGATCGCCGCGATTGCCCAGCGCCCCGGCGGGCACATGCAGCGGCCAGAACCGCTGCGGGCACGACCCGGCCCCGTTCCATATCGCCTGACGCGTGATCTTGGTCACCCGTTGCAGCCCGGCGTCAAAAGTCAGGACAAGATCGCCCTCCGACACCGCTTCGACCGCGCGCCAGCCCAGAGCGGTGGCAACGCGGGTCCCGGTCATCAGCCCCGAGCGGGCCCCGACCGCTCCGCCATCATAGGCGCCGGTCGGCTCCATTATGCGCTGTGCGCCCCTGTTTTCGGCAGACATCCATCCCAGCATGTTCTTTTCCTCGTCTCTCGACGGCCCCCAGGCCAGTCGTCATTTGGCAACATGATTAATATGACCGCATGGCTGAGACGGGCCTTTGGCTAGATCGGGGCGCAAATAGGGCATTGTCGCCATGCAGGCGCCAATCCACTGCCACAATCGCGATTGTCATGAAAACTTGGGATAATTATCCCGAAAAACGGTATTTGAACCGCGCGATGTCCTCTGCACAGAGCTCGGCCACCCAGTCACGCGAATCACTGTCGTAATAGTCCTGATAGGCGCGCGCGCGCCGCGATGCGTTTTCATGCGGCAGCGCCAGCTCAAACCCCAGATGACGCCAGAGCGGGGCCGCATCCGCCTCGAACCGCTCCAGCCGGATATAAAGACTGGCCCGCTCATGCCCGCCCGCATCGCGCATATAGCTGGCATAGGGGCTCGCCGCGATGGCCCGGCGCGTATCGGGATGATCGAGAAAAGGCCTGAACCCCAGCTCCTGCGCGCGTGCCACCATCGGATGGGCAAAGCTCTGATCCTGCAGCCAGTGATACAGGCTCACCATCCGGTCCCACGGGTTGCGCACCAGGGTGACGGTAAAGGCCCCGGCAATGAACTCCGCGCTCACCAGCCCCTCGATATCCGCCAGCGTCGCATGTTTCCACAGCCGCCCCGCCGCCTGCGCGCCCTTCAGCCGGCCCTTGCGTCTGCGTGCCTTGGGCGTGTCCCCGATCAGGATGTCATCCTTCCTCGCCCGCCCCTCCAGCGCCAGCGACAGCGACGTCCCGCCCGTCTTGGGGATATGCACAAAGATATAGTTGCGTCCGGGGCTGATGATCATGCGCTCAGGCTATGCCTCCGCCGCCTGCGGCTCAACGGCTTTGTCTTTGTCGGCACGCCCTTAATGTCCGACATTTAGCATTTGATTACGCGCACATTCTCAATATTGTCTCCCGGATTGAAATCCGAGGGAATCAGGGAGACCCCAATGGGCTGGATGAAAGACGAAACCGGGCTCGACAAGACCGCCGCAAATTTCGTGCCGCTGACACCGCTCAGCCATTTGCGCCGTGCGGTCCGGCTTTTCACGCATCAGGAGGCCCTGGTCTATGGCCCCACCCGCCGGACCTATGCCGAGTATCACGAGCGTGTCACCCGCCTTGCCTCGGCTCTGACCAAACTGGGCGTGGCGCCGGGCGATGTGGTCTCGACCATCCTGCCCAACATCCCGGCCCATGCCGAGGCGCATTTCGGCGTGCCCGCCTGCGGCGCTGTCCTGAACGCGATCAACACCCGGCTCGAGCCCGACACCATCGCCTATATCTTCGATCACGGCGAGGCCAAGGTCGCGCTGGTGGACCCGCAATTCCTGCCCGTGGTGGCCGAGGCCCTCGAGATGATGGAGGGGCCCGCCCCCATCATCATCGAAGTGGCGGATGTGCATGCCGGGGTCTATGCCGACAGCGACTATATGGAATACGAGGACCTGCTGGCCACGGGTGACCCGGATTTCGAATGGATCATGCCCGAGGACGAATGGGAGAGCCTCGCGCTCAACTACACCTCCGGCACCACCGGGCGGCCCAAGGGCGTGGTCTATCACCACCGCGGCGCGTATCTGATGACGATGGGCACGGCCATCGACTGGAACGTGCCGCGCGACGCGCGTTACCTGACCATCGTGCCGCTGTTTCACTGCAACAACTGGAACCACACCTGGATGATGCCGATGCTGGGCGGCACGGTCGTGTGCTGCCGTGACATCACCCCGGCGGCCATCTACAACGCCATCGCCGATGAGGGCGTCACCCATATGGGCGCAGCACCCATCGTGCTGAACATGGTCGTCAACGCCAAGGACCACGAACGCCGCCCCTTCGACCATATCGTGCAGGCGTTCACCGCGGGCGCCCCGCCCCCGGCCGCCACGCTCGCCGCGATCGAGCCGCTGGGCTTCAATGTCTGCCAGGTCTATGGCCTGACCGAAACCTACGGCCACGTCACCGAATGCATCTGGAAACCCGAATGGGACGAGCTGCCCGACGAGGACCGCTATGCCATCAAGGCCCGCACCGGCGTCGAGATGAGCATGGCCGAGCATATCACCGCGATGGATCCCGACACGATGGAACAGATCCCGATGGATGCCAGCACCCAGGGCGAGATCATGATCCGCGCCAACACGGTGATGAAAGGCTATCTGAAAAACCCCGAGGCCACCGCCGAGGCGTTCAGGGGCGGCTATTTCCACTCCGGCGATATCGCGTTTCAGCACGAGGACGGCTATCTCAAGATCGCCGACCGCGCCAAGGACATCATTATCTCGGGCGGTGAAAACATCTCCTCGGTCGAGATCGAAGGCGTGCTGATGAAACACCCCGCCGTCCTGCTGTGCGCCGTGGTGGCCCGCCCCGATGACAAATGGGGCGAAACCCCCTGCGCCTTTGTCGAACTGAAGGACGGGAAAGAGGCAACCGACGCCGAAATCATCGGCTTTGCCCGCGAAAAACTCGCCGGGTTCAAATGCCCCAAGACCGTGGTGTTCCAGGAACTGCCCAAGACCTCCACCGGCAAGATCCAGAAGTTCGAGCTGCGCAAGATCGCCCGCGAGCTCTGACGCCCGGGCGCCGCGCGCGGCCGACACCCTGACGACATTGGGCCGCTGCCGGATGGCACGCGGCCCATGATCGGTGTCTCAGGCTGGAGCGGGTCGGCTCAGCCGCCGAACAGTCGCCCCAGAAACGACCGGGGCTTCTCGGCGGGTACATCCTCGATGATCAGGTCGCAATCGGCCTCGACCGTCTGAAAGGCCGCGCGCAGGCGCTGCGGTGGCGCGATGTCTTGCGCGGCCTCTTCCGCTTCCGGTTCGGGCGGCGGCGGCGGCGTCATTGTGGTTTCGGGGGCATTTGCGGCGTCGGCGGCACGCCGGGCGTCGGCCTCTTCGGCATGGATGCGGGCCGCTCTCACCCTTTCGGCCAGATCCTCGGTCGCCTTCTTTTCGGCGGCTTCGGCCTCGGCGGTCCGCGCTTCGATCGCCGCTTCGGCCTTGGCCGACTGCGCTTCGATGGCGGCGGCCTCTTCGACCATGATCTGCCTGATCGCCTTCTTGGTGAAGGATGTATGCACCCGGGCTGACGAGCCCTTGATCGGCTCAAGACGTTTGTATTGCATATCTCATACCTCCACGACCGGAGTGAAAAATACCCTGCACCCAATTCATGCGGCGCGCGGGATACAGGCTCGTGTCGGATTAGGGCAATTTTGAGGTGGTGGTGAGGCACAGGCGCAAAGCCGCGCTAACCCCCTGAACAGTATAGGATAAAAACAGAAAAATTTTTGCCGCCCGCGGCGCTGGCAGGCCGCGCCGGCGCAGCGCGGCACCCGTTATCGGGCACCGCGCCACGGTCCCGGATCACGCGAAGATAAAGTCGCTCGCGTCCAGATTGGCCGCCGTCACGCCGGAAATGGTCAGCACGTCGCCATCGCCGAAGTCGATCTCGGTGCGCTGCCCGCGCGAGCTGACCGCGTCCTCGAACTCCTCGAATGAGGTAAAGCCGAAGCCCGACACGTCGATCTTGTCGACGCCATCCTGGAAGGTGCGGATCAGGTCTTCGCAATAGCCTTCGGAGAAGACGAACACATCCGCCCCGCCATTGCCCACAAGCGTGTCGTCGCCCAGACCGCCATCCAGCAGATCCTTGCCCTGATTGCCGCGCAGCACGTCGTCGCCATCCTCTCCGCGCAGGATATCGTCATCCTGACGGCCCGACAGCCGGTCATCGTCATTGCCGCCAAGGATCACATCGTCGCCCTTGCCGCCATTGATCCGGTCCTCGCCGTCCTTGCCACTGAGGAAATCGTCGCCTTTGCCGCCCTTGAGACGATCGTCATCGTCTCCGGCGATCACGAAATCGGTGCCCGGCTGCGACAGGATATCGCTGACCGCCAGCGGCAACAGCACCCCGTCCAGCACATGGATGATCCCGTTTGTCGCCATCACGTCAAAGCCGATCAGCGTCGGATCCGGCAGGCCCGGGTCCAGATCGCCAAGCGACGGGGTGCCCAGATCGAGCGTCAGGTTGCCCCCCTGAAGCGTGCCGATCTCGGCCCCGTCGCCCAGCCCCACCACGGCATTCAGATCAAACGCGCCATCGACAACATGATAGGTCAGAATTTCGGTCAGAAGCGGGATCGCATCCCCGCCGCCCAGCAGGCTCAGACTGTCCACGATATAGGCGAAAGAGCCCGCCTCGTCCGAGCCCGAATAGCCCAGGGTCTGCGCCAGCCCGACAAAGGCGTCATCGTTGGGGGCAAAAACCGTGAGCGACGCGAACGGATCGTTCAGCGTGCCGTCGAGCCCGGCGGCGATCACCGCGTCGCGCAGCATATCGAAATCGTCACCATTGGTGTCATACTCACCCGGTGCACCGCTGCCCAGGACAACGCCTGTGATGGGAAGTAAACCTGTCATGTTGTTTTCCTTTTTTATGCAGGGGCATGTCCTGAGCCTGCCGCCCACGCGCACCCCTTTTGGTCTGTCTTGGCCTCACGAGCCGATGTCCTGATCTACGCGCTCGGCGCGGCACCGGATCAATCTTGCTGCGCAATTCATCTTCCGAAACGACAAAAAGCGCTGCATGATGCAACGCTTCTCGCTTGTCTTTCACAATTTTTCCATAGGCTTAGCGCCCGGGTCGCATCCGCGGCGATTTTTTGCCATGGCGGCGCTTTGCGCGGCTGTTATCCGCGCAATGGCCTGTCGCGGCTCAGTGCACCGTGACGGGCACCATGTTGTTCTGCCGCGCCAGCACGAAGGCCAGCGTACGGTCCTTGACCAGAGCAAGCTGCTCGCCCTGCGCCGAATGCACCGCATAGAGCGTCTCCAGCCCGCCCGCATGGGCGCGCACCTCATCGGGCAGATCATCGACCTTCACGGGGCGCACATAGACGATCCCGCGCTCATCGGCATCCTGCAGCGTGTATTTCGTGTCCATATCGCTCACCCTTTCCTGATCTGAATGGTCTGCACCACGGTTTCCGGCTCCGCCCGCGTGAGATCCACGTGCAAAAGGCCGTTTTCCATCGTCGCCTCGCCCACTTCCACGCCATCTGCCAGCACGAAAGAGCGCTGGAACTGCCGCGCCGCGATACCGCGATGCAGGAACACCCGGTCCTCTCCATCGTCATGCTGCCGGCCCCGGATGACCAGTTGCCGGTCCTCCACGGTGATCGACAGGTCCCGCTCGCCAAACCCGGCCACGGCCAGGGTAATGCGATAGGAACTTTGCGAGGTTTGTTCGATATTGAACGGCGGGTAGCCTTCGTTGCCCGCCTTGGCCGAGCGTTCCAGCAAACGCTCCAGCTGTTCGAACCCAACGATATAGGGGTGCGACCCCAGGGTAAGTTTTGTCATCGACACGTCCTTGACTTAAGCGACAGTCCATTTCACGCCCCGGCCCCGCTTCACGGCAGCCCGGCTTGATCCAAATATGGGGTCTGGCGCAAAGGTCTGCAAGGGCTTTGCGAATGCAAACGCAGCCTGTATCCTGCCGGTCCACCCCTGACCGAGGAATCGCCTCCTATGAACGTCTTCAAAGACCTGTCGATGAAATCCGATGAGGTGCTGCGCGTCGAACTGGAGGAATATCGCCACCAGCACCGCGATCTGGACGAGGCGATCACGGCCCTTGTGGAAAAGGGCACCGCCGATCACCTGACGATCAAGCGGCTCAAGCAGCAGAAGCTGCGCCTGAAGGATATCATCGCGATGATCGAAGACCGGCTTTACCCCGACATCATCGCCTGACAGCGCCCCGGATGGCACGCCTGACCATCGCGGGCCACGCCCCCGGCCGGCCGCCAACACGGCCCGGGTGCAGCCCCCCGAATACAGCAATCCGGCCCCGGCCGATCGGCGCTTGCCACGCAAGCGCGCATCGCTATAGTGCCGCTTTCCAAACCCGCGGGGAAGCCAGATGAGCGACGTGAAAGTAGGGATCATCATGGGAAGCCAGTCCGACTGGTCAACCATGCGCGAGGCCGCCACCATCCTCGACGAGCTGGGCATCGCCTATGAGGCGCGCATCGTCTCGGCCCACCGCACGCCGGACCGGCTCTGGGACTATGGCAAAACCGCCGTCGAGCGGGGTTTGCAGGTGATCATCGCAGGGGCCGGCGGGGCCGCACACCTGCCCGGCATGATGGCCTCCAAGACCCGCGTGCCGGTGATCGGCGTGCCGGTCCAGACCAAGGCGCTCTCGGGGGTCGACAGCCTCTATTCCATCGTCCAGATGCCCAAGGGCTTCCCTGTCGCCACCATGGCGATCGGCGCGGCAGGGGCCGCCAATGCGGGGCTCATGGCCGCCGCGATCCTCGCCAATGGCGACGCAGCACTCGCCCAGCGGCTCGACGCCTGGCGCGACGCGCTCTCGGCCTCCATCCCGCAAGAGCCGCAAGATGACTGACGCCCTGCCCACCGGCGCCACCATCGGCATTCTCGGCGGCGGTCAGCTTGGCCGCATGCTCTCGGTTGCCGCCGCACGGCTCGGCTTCAAGACCTGCATTTTCGAGCCGGGCGGCGATTGCCCCGCCTCGCACGTGGCCAACTACCATTTTCAGGCCGCCTATGAGGACGAGGACGCCCTGCGCAAATTCGCCGCCTCCGTGGATGTGATCACCTATGAGTTCGAGAATATCCCCACCTCGGCGCTCGACCTGCTGGAGACACTCAAACCCGTTCGCCCGGGCCGCGAGGCGCTGCGCGTGTCCCAGGACCGGCTGACCGAAAAGACCTATCTGGCCGATATGGGCCTCTCTGTCGCGCCGTTTGCGGCGGTCGCTGACGCGCAAAGCCTTGAGGCCGCCATCGCCGCGACCGGCCTGCCCGCCATCCTCAAGACCCGCCGCTTCGGCTATGACGGCAAGGGACAGGCCCGGATCATGACAGCCGAAGACACCCCGCAGGCGCTTGCCGATATGCAGGGCGCGCCCGCGATCCTCGAAGGCTTCGTCGATTTCAGCCACGAGGTCTCGGTCATCGGCGCGCGCGGGCTCGACGGCTCGGTCGCCTGTTTCGATCCCGGCGAGAACGTGCACCGCGATGGCATCCTGCGCACCACCACCGTGCCTGCGCGCCTCTCGGCCGCGCAACGCTCTGACGCCGTGCTTCTGACCGCGCAGATCCTCAACCGGCTCGATTATGTCGGGGTGATGGGGGTCGAGCTTTTCGTGACGCCACAGGGCCTTGTCGTGAACGAGATCGCCCCGCGCGTGCACAATTCCGGCCACTGGACGCAAAATGGCTGCACCGTCGATCAGTTCGAGCAGCATATCCGCGCCGTCGCGGGCTGGCCGCTGGGCGATGGCGCGCGCCATGCGGATGTGGTGATGGAAAACCTCATCGGTGATGACATGGACCGCGTGCCCGCGTTGGCCGCCGAGCCGCACACCGCGCTCCATCTCTATGGCAAGGCCGACACCAAACCGGGCCGCAAGATGGGCCATGTGAACCGGGTGGTCCGCTAAGCCAGGCAGATGCGCCAGCCGCCACGCAAAATGGCGGCTGGTCTGTGGATCTCCGCTCCGGGATCAGAGCTCATCCGCCGGTGTGGCAAAGATCACTTTCCAGTTGGATTCGCCCTTGGAAATCGTCTCTTCCGTCTTTGCGAGGAAGAGGTTTTTATGCGCGCCTTCGCTGCTGTTGAGATAAAGCTGGCCATCCACGATCGCCCAGAATTCAGGCTTGATCGGCACCTTCTTGCCCTTGGAGGCGCCCGCAGAGCACCAGCCGCCATAGGCCGGGGCAAACTTGGCAGGCTCCGCCTCGAACATCGCCGCGTTTTCGGCCGAGGAGAAATACCATGTGGCCCCCTGATAGCTCACCGCATGCTCGGCCGAGCCTTTCATGGGTGCGCCCGCGGTGTGATAGGCAACCACGTCATAGCCGCCCGCCGACAACTGCCTCATCGCTGATGTAATGCTCATCGACAGCCAGCGCCTGAGTGGCTGAAAACGATGCCATGGCGGCAAGGGCAATCGCCGCAAATTTGGGGGAAGTGATCATTTCGTGTTTTCCTTTCATGATTGAGGCCGCGCTGAGGGATAGCAGGGGCAGCCGGGAGTGGGCCGACACTAGACGGCGCAGAAAAAGAGCTCAGTAAAACTCTTGATCTCGCGGGGTCAGAAAGCTGTGAGGAAAAGGCACGCAATTGGTGACTTGCCTGTGATCCGCCCGTGATGGGGCCAAACCATCCGGGTGACGCTCAACCCTTTGCCCCGCCAAAGCCCCCATCTTAAGCGAGGGCGCAGCGCATCAGTTTTACAGCAGAGCCTCGGGACACCGGGCCGAGAACCGGGCCTCGTCCATCGGATTGCGAGTTCACCCGCCAGATGCCGGGTCAAGGCAGCTTTGCGGGATGTTGCGGACACTGGAGCAAAGCGCCACAGGCCGGTTAACAGCCGCGCAGCGGCCCGGCCCATCGCCAGCCCCCCTCCCAGGGCTGGCGATATGGCGGGGCTGGGTGCCTCGTTCGTCTCAAGCGCGGATTTGGCTGGGATAAAGTGCCCCGGAAACCCTGTCTGGATCGCCACCCCGGGGGCTGGCAATCGGCCTCGCGGTGGGCTTGCCCGACTGTCCGCTCAGCGCTCCAAGCAGCCGTCCATTATCAGGGTCAAGGAACTGGCTCCCTCCGCCCCATCCAATGGCGTCATGTTGCACCTGCAGCCTGCCAAGTCGCGTTGCGTCAGACCTTCAGCTCAAACCGGCAAGGCACGCCGTCCCCTTGCGCGCCACAGCACGTTTCCACGCAGCTTGAGTTTCTCGCGACAAGCACTTGATAAAGCTCCTGAAAAACCGCTGCATGCCAATGACACAAGCACCCCTCGCTCACCTCTCCCCGGATCAGCGGATTGCCTGAAATCTCATAGGTCCACGCATCCACGACGCGCAGCTCCCCCGAGCCGACAAAGGTCCAGGCATGTGCCGCAATCGCCTTCGACAGCGCCCGTGCCGCCAGCCCCCGGGGCAGCGCCTTCAGCACCAGTTGCGCCGGGCGCGGGATGCGATGCTTCAGGATATACTCCGCCGTGCCCACCCCTGCCTCGGCCGCCAGCCGTGGCGCCATGCCCGGCGCGTCCAGGCGCACCTGCTGGTGCAGCCGCGTCGCCATCAGCTCGGGGATCATGCTTTTGCCATCGGGCAGCGCCCCAAGCCCTGCGCGCGTCAGGATCCCCTCGCGCCAGTGCGCCCCGCCAAACCGGTCCAGCACCGGCACAACCTGCAACACCGCGTTCGGCCCGATCAGCCGTGCTTCGCGGCCCCGCGCATCCTCAGCCGTCCTCCATTTGCTGAGACCCGCCGCCACAGGCCTTCACCTCGGCCCCGTTCGGCATCTGGAAGGCGCGCTTGCGCTCGATGGTCTGGGCCTTGACCGCCTCGCGCCGCTCCTTCGCGCGCGCCGCCTTGTCGGCGGAGGCCTCCCAATCGGCCATCTGCGCCTCGGCGATCTCCCGGTTTTCGTCGAAATGGAAATCGACCGAATTCTTGGTCTGCGGCCCCCAGTACCCGGCTTTGCCAAGGTCATAGAATGTCCGCTGGAACCCGGCCTTCAGGAAGGCATAGAGGCAGCCCAGCAAATAGCGCCGCCGGAACCCCGTCCCGCGCCAGGGGTAATGGAACAATGCCTTTTTCGAATAGAACCGCCGGTAATTGTTCATCACCCCGTCCAGCAATTCACCGCGTTCCATCGCCGCGGGCTTCATGATGGGCGTGACGAAATTGTATTTGGAGAAGTCATAGATCTCCACCTGGTCCTTCAATTCCTGAAACAGCGGCGTGAAGGGCCAGGGTGTATACATCGACCAGTTGGCCAGGTCCGGCTGCCAGTCCCAGGCCATCCGGTAGGTCTCTTCCAGGGTCTCGGGCGTTTCATTGTCGAGCCCGACGATGAATTGCGCCTCCACCAGAATATCCGCCTCTCGCAGCAGGCGAATGGCGGTCTTGTTCTCCTCGACCTTGGTTTCCTTGTTGAACACATCCAGCTTCATCTGCGCCGCGGCCTCGGTGCCAAGGCTCACATGCACCAGCCCCGCCTTGCGGTAGAACTTCAGCAAATCGCGGTCCCGGTAGATATCCGTCACCCGCGTGTTGATCCCCCATTTCACCCGTTTCGGCAGGCCCCGGTCGATCAGCTCCTGACAGAAGGCCACGAATTTCTTCTTGTTGATCGTGGGTTCCTCATCGGCCAGGATGAAAAAGCCAACCCCATGATTTTCCACCAGATCTTCGATCTCATCCACCACATCCTTGGGGTCGCGCACGCGGTAGTCGCGCCAGAATTTCCACTGGCTGCAGAAGGAACAGGTAAACGGACAGCCCCGCGCCAGGTTCGGGATCGCCACCCGCGTGCCCAGCGGGATGTAGATATATTTCGACCATTCCAGCACCGACCAGTCCGGCTTGATCTTGCTCAGGTCCTTGACGGTCGACGCCGCCTGCGTTGCCACGATCCGGTCCCCATCGCGGAAGGCCAGCCCGTTGATGCTGTGCCGCTCCGCCGGAAAACGCCCGTCCTCGATGGCCAGCATCAGCTCGCTACAGATCTCTTCGCCCTCGCCGCGCACGATCACATCGACCCAGGGCGCCTCGCTCAGCACCTGCTTGTACATGAAGGTCGCGTGCACGCCCCCCAGCACCCGCACGGCCCCCGGCACCACATCGCGCGCGATCTTCAGCACATCCTCGGCGCGATAGATCGACGGCGTGATCGCGGTGACGCCCACCACATCGGGGGCCAGCGCCTCCATCTGCTGTGCCAGCTCCGCATCGGTGATATTGTCGGTCATGGCGTCGATGAAATGCACATCGTCAAAGCCCTGTTGCCGCAGATGCCCGGTGAGATACGCCACCCAGGCCGGCGGCCATGTCCCGGCAATCTCGGCCCCGCCCGAGCGATAATTGGGGTGAACGAATAAGATGCGCATGGTTTCCTCCCGTTTTGTAAACTTTAGTTTACACTATCTTGGAAGCACCATGTTGACATGGATCAAGTCGCGGGGACGATCGTCACATCCCGCGAAACCGCGTCATCGGGGCCTGCTAGCCCACAAACCGCGCGGCCACATCGCCGCTCATATAGCTCACGCGCCCGCCTGAAAGCGTGGCACAGATGGCGCGGCTTTTCGGCTCCATCACCACGAGGTCAGCCCGCTGCCCGGGCAGGATTGTCCCCCGATCCGTCAGCCCCAGCACGCGCGCAGGCCCGGCAGAGATCAGCCCCCAGGCCGTGGCCAGGTCACACACGCCCCCGTCTGCGAGCAAAAACGCGGCCCGGCGCAGGGACGGATAGTGATAATCCGAGGCCAGCGCATCGACATAGCCCATCATCACCGCCTCGGCGGCCGACGCGTTCCCGTTATGCGACCCTCCGCGCACGACATTGGGCGCGCCCATGATCACCGCGTCGCCGCCCAGATGCGCGGCCTCCACCGCTTCTGCCGTCTCGGGAAACTCGGCAATGCCAACGCCGCGCGCGCGCCACGTCTCCCGCTCTGAGGCGGTTTTGTCGTCATGGCTGCCCAGCCGCACGCCCCGCGCCACAAGCGCCTCAATCAGCCCGTCCAGCGCGGCAGGCACCTCGCCCATCCGCGCGTGCAGGCCTTGCATGAACTCCAGATGCTTCTCCGGATTGCGCCCGATGCGCAGAGCCTGCCCGGTCAGCCGCTTGGGCCGCTTGCCCTTTTCCAGCTCGTCATGCGGCAAATGATCGTTGAACACCACATAGCCGATGCCATGCCGGGCCACCATGTCGGCCACCGCCCCGTAATCCTCCAGCATCGGGATCTCGAACCGCAGCTGCGTCAGCAACGTGCTGGCCACCTGATCCCTGAGCGCGCCAATCGCGGCAAAGACGCGCTCGGCAAACTCCGGGCCGCGCATGCCGCCTTCCCAGCTGTAGAATTGCGCCAGAACGGCGGTGGTGATTCCGCCCGCCGCGATCTCGGCCTCCGCCGCGCGCAGGCCCAGGCTCAGGTCCTTCATCGCCCCGCGGCGCGGCGCCAGATGCCGCTCGAACCCGTCACCATGAATATCCACGATCCCCGGCAGGATCATATAGCTCCTGAGGTCCACCTCCCGCAGCCCCGGCCGGTCCTCGACGATCCGCCCCTCGGCAAAGCTCAGCGGGCCCGCCTTCCGCCCCCCGGGCCGCAGCACCTCCGCCCCGGTCAGCCGCAGCGCCAGGCTCATTCCGGCCGCTCTTCAACCTGTCCGGACGCGCCCGACTCGTCAGCGTCGCCCGCCCCCCAGATCAGCTCTTCAAAGGTCATATCGTGGTCAAACGCCCCGTCCCGCAAAAACACCTGCGTCTGCGCGATCACCAGGGGGCTCACTGTCATGAACGTATGCGTCACCGGCAGGGCGATATGATCGTTCATGCCCTCGACCTTGGTGGAGGCCACCGACACCTTGCCGTCATCCACCCCCTCGATCAGCGATGAGAAATAGGGGTTCAGCGTGCGCGTCCCGGCGATCACGCCCAGATCGAAATCGACCGGCGGCAATTGCGCCGGAAGCCCCGCCTGCCCAGTCTCAAGCTGTAGCCCCGCAGGTCCGTTGATCCACTCGAACAGCTCCAGCCCGCCCAGCTCATCGACAATCTCCGACCCGTGGTTCGGCGGGGCCAGCATCACCACCCGCCCCATATCCTCGGGCCGGTTGTCCTTCAGCCAGTGGCGCAGCAGGATCCCGCCCATGGAATGGGTGACAAAATGGATCTTCGTCTCGCCGCAGACCCGCACGGCATAGGGCAGCGTCTCGGCCGCCAGTTTCTCGATCTCCGCCTGGGTCGAGGCATATTCAGGGCGAAACACCGTATAGCCTTCGGCCTTCAGCACCTCTTCCATGACGCGAAAGCTCTCGGCCGAGCGCAGCAACCCGTGCAACAGCACCACGCAATCGGCCCGCGCCGGAAGCGGGGCCAGCGCAAGCAGCGCAACACAGAAGGAGGCCATCCATTTCATGCCCCCCAGATAAGCCCGTTTGCGCGGCTGTGAAAGGGGCCAGCGCGCCGCACCGTTGCGTCACATCCGCTCTATGCGCCGTTGTCCTGCCTGCGGGCGCGCGCTAGGCTCCGCCCATGCCGATCCGCCTCTCGACCCGCGCCGTGCTGCTGCACCGTGACCGCCTGCTTCTGGTCAACGCCTTCCCGGGCGAGGCCTCGGATCTGTGGTGCGCGCCCGGGGGCGGGGCCGAACCCGGCCAGTCGCTGCCCGACAACCTCGCCCGCGAGGTGCATGAGGAAACCGGGCTGACCATCGCCGTCGGCGCGCCCTGCCTCGTCAACGAGTTTCACAATCCCGACCATGGCTTTCACCAGGTCGATATCTTCTTCCGCTGCACCCTCTTTGATGGCCAGCTCAGCGACGACTGGCAGGACCCCGAAGGCGTGGTCAACCGCCGCCGCTGGTTCAGCTTTCCGGAGCTTGCCACGATCCGGCTCAAGCCCGACAGTCTGCCTCAGGTGGCCTTTTTCGGCGTCGATCAGACCGCCGCCTATGACCCGCTCGAACGGCTCCTGCCCCGCTGAGGGCGCACCGACAGCGCCACCCCGCCCAGCACCAGCACCGAGGCCAGACCGAAGCGCAGGGTCAGCGCCTCGCCCAGCCAGATCATGCCGCCCGCCATGGTGATCACCGGCACGGTCAGCTGTGCCGTGGCCGCCACCGTGCCCGGCAGACGCGGCAGCACCGTGTACCACAGCGCATATCCCATCGCCGAGGTCACCACCCCCGAGCCCAGCGCCAGCCACAGGCCCAGCGGTTCGGCCCCGGCCACATCGCGCAGAAACCCGCCGCCGCCCAGCATCAGCACCACCGCCAGCACGCCCAGCGCCGCCAGGATGAAATTTCCCGCCGTCCCCTGCAACGCATCCCGTTCCTGACGCCCGGCCAGCGAATACAGGCCCCAGCCGATCCCGGCCACCGCCATCAGCGCCCCGTGCCACAGGCTGACCGCCACCGCCCCGGCAGGCCACAAGAGCCAGATCAGCCCGGCAAAGGCCAGCCCGGCCCCGACCCAGCGGTTCACCGGCATCGCTTCACGGACCACAAGCCCGCCCGCGAACATGGTGATCTGCACCATCCCGAACACGATCAGCGCGCCGATCCCGGCATCTATATCGGTATAGGCCAGCGAATACCCGATGAGATAGATCAGCAGCGCCACAACGCCCACCAGCCGCCCGCGCCCGCCCCCCAGCCGCAGAGCGCCGCGCAGCACCAGGCACAACAGCGCCAGCGTGAGAGCCCCGGAAAACAGCCGCACCACGGCAAATTCCATCGGCATCAGCCCGCCAACGGTCACTCCCGCCCGCGTCAGAAGCCCGTTACCGGCAAAGGCCAGCATCACCAGGCATGTCACCCCCAAGAGCCGCATGCCGCCTCCCCTGCCCGCATCTCTCTCGCCATCAAGCCCCGGCTCTGCCCGGATGTCCAGCCCGGCCGCCCCCTGCGCACGCGCACCTCTCAGGGCAGCGGGATGAACTCCGCGTCATCCCCCGGCGGCAGCTGAAACCGCCCATGCGCCCAGTCGCCCTTGGCCCAGGCCTCCTTGGCGGCCTCGATCTTCTCCTTGCTTGAGGCCACGAAATTCCACCAGATATGCCGCGGACCATTCAGTGTCTCCCCGCCCAGCGCCATGATACGCGCGCCCTGCGCGCCCGCGGTCAGCGTGATCGCATCGCCCGGGCGAAACACCATCATGCGGCCCGCGTCGAACGTCTCGCCCGCAATCTCGACCGACCCTTGCGTGACATAAACCCCGCGATCCTCGTGATCCTCCGGCAAGGGCAGTTTCGCCCCCGCCTGCATCACCACATCGGCATAGAACATGTCCGTGAACGTGCTCACCGGCGCCCGCGCGCCCCAGCCGCGCCCCATGATCAGGCGCAGGTGCTTGCCCTCGCCCTCCAGCTCCGGCAGCGCCTCCGCGCCATGATGCTCGAAACTCGCCTCCCGCTCCTCGTGCTCTTCCGGCAGGGCCACCCAGGTCTGAATGCCAAAAAGCGGGCTCTTGCCCTTGCGGGTTGCCTCGCTGGTGCGTTCCGAATGGGTCACGCCGTGGCCGGCCACCATCCAGTTCACCTCACCGGGATAGATCATCTGATCGGTGCCCAGGCTGTCGCGGTGCTGAAACTCGCCCTCGTAAAGATAGGTCACCGTCCCCAGTCCGATATGCGGATGCGGACGCACGTCGATCCCCTGCCCGGTCAGAAACTCCACCGGCCCCATCTGATCGAAAAAGATGAACGGGCCCACCATCTGCCGCTTCGGCGCGGGCAGCGCCCGGCGCACCTCGAACTCGCCCAGATCCCGCGCCCGCGGCACGATCAGGGTCTCGATGTCCTCAAGCCGCCCGGCCTCGGGGCAGTCGGGTTCCAATGTCGGGTTCCAGCTCATCGCGCATCCTCCAGCTCTGTTCCTTCAAAGCTAGGTCAGCCCCGGCCCCCGGCCAATCCCGTGCCGTTGCACACCGGCTGTGCCGCGCCTCACATCCAGATCAGTTTGACCGCGATCGCCCACATGACGCCCCCCACCAGCACATCCAGCACCCGCCAGGCCTCGGGCCTGCGAAACAGCGGGTCCAGGATGCGCGCGCCGTAGCCAAGCGAGAAGAAAAAGACAAAACTGGCCGTGATGCCCCCCAGGGCAAAGCTCAGCCGGTCGTCATACTGCGCCGAGACCGATCCCAACAGAACCACCGTATCCAGATAGACATGCGGATTGAGCCAGGTCAGCGCAAGGCAGGTCAGCAGCGCCGCCCTAAGCGATCCGGCCCTTTGCCCCTCGCCCATCTGCGCCCCGCCCTTCCAGGCGGCGTGAAAACTGCGCGCGCCATAGGCCAGCAAAAACGCCGCCCCGCCATAACGCATCACGCTCTCCAGCCCCGGCACCGCCTCGCTGAGCGCGCCAAAGCCCGCGACACCTGCGGCAATCAGCACCGCATCGCTCAGCGCACAGGTCAGGCACACGGCAAACACATGCGCCCGGCGCAGCCCCTGCCGCAGCACGAACGCGTTCTGCGCGCCGATCGCCAGGATCAGCGAAAATCCCAGCGCAAACCCCGCCATCGCCGCCTGCATCAGACCCCTCCCGTAGGGTGCGTGATCTCACGCACCATTGCCGTGCCCCGGTTCCGGCCGCATCGCCCGTGACGCGGCACACCCGGCCGGGACAGGGGCGATCCCGCGCCCCAGTGCGACCCCCGGTCGTGTTAACCAACCGTTCAGGAAATTCACATTCCCGTGACCCCCGCCGATTGTACAAAACAGGGGGGCATTTTGTACAAAACGTACAAAATCCGGTCGTGTCACCAAATGGTAAGCTTACTCTGCCGCGAGCTGCGCCATCACCTCGTCGGAGGCTTCGAAATTGGTGGTGACGCGCTGCACGTCGTCGTCATCCTCCAGCGCCTCGATGAGCCGCATCAGCTTCTGCATGCCCTCAAGATCCAGCTCCGTCGTGGTCGTCGGCCGCCAGGTCAGGCGGGTGTCCTCGCTCTCGCCCAGCTCGGCTTCCAGCGCGTTCGACACATCGTTCAGATCCGTGTCCGCACACCAGATCGTGTGGCCATCCTCGCTCGATTCCACATCTTCTGCCCCGGCCTCGATGGCGGCCATCATCACGGTGTCGGCATCGCCCGCCTCGGCGGTATAGGTCACCTCGCCCTTGCGCTCGAACATGAAGCCGACGCTGCCGGTCTCGCCCAGGTTGCCGCCATGTTTGGTAAAGGTCGACCGCACGGTGCTCGCGGTGCGGTTGCGGTTGTCGGTCATCGCCTCCACGATCACCGCCACGCCACTCGGCCCGTAGCCCTCATAGCGGATTTCCTCGTAATCCTCGGCGTCGCCGCCGATCGCTTTCTTAATCGCCCGGTCGATATTGTCATTGGGCATCGACTGGGACTTGGCGCTTTTCACCGCCAGCCGCAGGCGCGGGTTTTTCTCCGGATCCGGGTCGCCCATCTTGGCGGCGATGGTGATCTCCTTGGAAAGCTTGGAGAAAAGCTTGGCGCGCACGGCGTCCTGCCGCCCCTTGCGGTGCTGAATATTTGCCCATTTTGAATGGCCGGCCATTGGCGGTGTCTCCCCGGGTAAAACCTTAATGCACGCCTCTATAGGACAGGCCCGGGGGGCCTCGCAACCCGGTTGCGTTCATGGCGCGAATAGGCTTGGCTGAGGGCCAGAAAGGCAGTGCCATGACCACAGATCAGATCATCCTTTTCAGCCTCTTCGGGGCGGTGTTCGGCCTCCTGCTATGGGGGCGCTATCGCTATGATCTTGTTGCCTTTTCCGCGCTGATGATCGGCGTGGTGCTGGGCGTGGTGCCCACCAAGGACGCGTTTTCCGGCTTCGGCCACCCGGCCACGCTCGTCGTGGCGCTCGTGCTCGTTGTCTCCGCCGGCCTCGTCCGCTCCGGCGCCGTCTACCTCATCACCCGCACCCTCGTCGACAGCTCCCGCGCCCTGGGCGCGCATATCGCCATCATGGGCGGTGTGGGGGGTGTTCTTTCGGCCTTCATGAACAATGTCGCCGCGCTGGCGCTCCTGATGCCGGTCGACGTGCAAACCGCCCGCAAGGCCGGGCGCGCGCCCGGTATCTCTTTGATGCCGCTCAGTTTTTGCACGATCCTCGGCGGCATGGTCACGCTGATCGGCACGCCGCCGAACATCATCATCGCCGCCATTCGCGAGGATGCCCTGGGCGCGCCGTTCAAGATGTTCGACTTCGCGCCCGTCGGCGGGGTCACCGCCATTGCCGGGCTGATCTTCGTGGCGCTGATCGGCTGGCGGCTGATCCCCCAGCGCGAGGACAGCACCCTGCAACCCTCTGATCTGGGACAATATATTGCCGAGCTGACCGTGCCCGAGGACAGCCCCCATATCGGCAAACGCCTGATTGAGATGGAGGAGGCCTCCGACAAGGCCGATGTGGCCATCATCGGCCTGATCCGGGACGGCAAGCGGCGATACGGCTCTTCCATCAACACCGAGATCCGGGCGGGCGACGCGCTGGTGCTTGAGGCGACACCCGACGCGCTGGACGAGTTTCGCGCCGCTCTCAAGCTCAACTTCGCGGATGACAAGCGCGAAGAGCTTCTGAAAGCCGAGGGCGCAGGGCTCGATCTTATCGAAGTGGTGGCCACCGCCGAAAGCCGGATCAGCGGGAAAACCGCGCAGTCGATTGGGCTGCACTGGCGGCAACGCTCTGTTTTAATGGGCATTTCCCGGCAAGGGCAAAAGATCACCAAGCAGGTGCGCAAGACGCCGATCCGCACCGGCGATATCTTGTTGCTGCTCGTTCCCGAAGGCAAGGGGCCGGACGTCACCGACTGGCTCGGCTGTCTGCCGCTGGCCAATCGTGGCCTTGCGGTGACGCAGGACAGCAAGACCTGGCTTGCCATTGGCCTCTTCGGCGCCGCCGTGGCGGCGGCAAGCTTTGGCCTGCTCTACCTGCCCATCGCGCTCGGACTTGTCGTCGTGGCTTATGTGCTGGCGCAGATCGTACCGCTGAAAGAGCTTTACGATCATATCGAATGGCCCGTTGTGGTCCTCTTGGGTTCGATGATCCCGCTGGGCGCGGCTCTGGAAGACGTGGGCGGCACAGAGCTGATCGCGGGCGCGCTGGTGGGTCTGACCGAAGGCCTGCCCGCCTGGGCGATCCTGACGGTGCTGATGATCGTGACGATGAGCCTGTCGGATGTGCTCAACAACACCGCCACCACCATCGTCGCCGCCCCTGTGGGCATTCAGATGGCGCAGAGCCTCGATGTGTCGCCCGATCCGTTCCTGATGGCCGTGGCCATTGCCGCCTCCTCGGCCTTTCTCACGCCGATTGGCCATAAAAACAATACGTTGATCCTGGGCCCCGGCGGTTACAAGTTCGGCGATTACTGGCGCATGGGGCTGCCCCTGGAGGTGCTCGTGGTGGCGGTCTCGATCCCGGCCATTCTGGTGTTCTGGCCGCTCTGACGGCGAATGAGTATTTTGGGAACGATGAAGAGCAGGTCTCGCTCTTTTCATCTATCTCCAGATAGTCAAATTCCAACCGTGATGACGCTCACAACGGCCAGATGAAGGGGATGATCGCCGAGGCCAGCAACCCGATACTGAGGTTGAGCGGAATGCCCACTTTCATGAAATCGGTGAAGCGGTACCCGCCGGGGCCATAGACCAGCGTGTTGGTCTGATAGCCGATGGGCGTGGCAAAGCTGGCCGACGCCGCCACCATCACCGCCACCACCAGCGGGCGCGGATCGACCCCCATGGCCCCGGCAAGGCCGATGGCGATGGGCGTGACCACCACCGCGACGGCGTTGTTCGACACCATTTCTGTCAGCACCGAGGTCAGAAGGTAGATCGCCCAGACCACGAGGAAGGTCGGCAGGATCGACAGACCGGGGGCGATGGCCTCTACGATCAGGCTGACCGCGCCCGAGCTTTCCAGCGCCGCCCCGATGGCCAGCATCGAGAAGATCAGCGCCAGCAAACGCCCGTCGATAAAGGAAAACGCCTCATCCGCATCAATGCAGCGGACAATCAGAACAAAGGCCACGGCGATGGCGCTGAGCATGAAGATGGGGGCCACGCCCAGCCCGGCCAGCACCACGATCATCGCCAGGGCCGCAAAGGCCAGCGGCGCGTGGCCCCGGCGGAAGGCCCGCGCGGAAGGGTGCGAGACATCGACCATATCCATTTCGCGCGCGAGCCTCTGAATATCTTCGGGCGCGCCTTCCAGAAGAAGCGTGTCGCCCACGCGCACCACCAGATCGTCCAGCTGGCGGCCAATGTTCTGGTTGCGCCGGTGCACCGCCAGCGGATAGACGCCATAGCGCCGCCGCAGCCGCAGCGCACCAAGCGACCGGCCCACCATCTTGCAGCCCGGCGTGATCAGCACCTCGACCGTGGTCGTCTCCACCGCCGAGACCTGATCGACGCGCTTGAGTTCCTTGTTGCTTTGCAGGCTCAGAAGCTCGGTCATCTGCGTACGCAGCACCACCCTGTCACCGACCTGAAGCGTCACCCCCTTCAGGTTGCGCCTGAGCGAGAGATCGCCGCGGATCACGTCAATCAGACGCACGCCTTCGCGTTTGAAAAGCTGCACGCCGGTCACTTCGCGCCCAATGAGGTTCGACTCCGGCGGGATCACGGCCTCGGTAAAGAACTTCATCCGGGACTTGTCAGACAGCAAATCGGCCATGCTGTCCCGGTCAGGCAGCAGGAACGGCCCGAAGAAGCGCAGATAGATCATGCCCCAGATCACCAGGATGATGCCCAGCGGTGTGACCTCGAAAATCGTGAACGGCTCCAGCCCCTGGGCGCGCGCCACCCCGTCAACCAGCAGGTTCGTGGAGGTGCCGATCAGCGTCAGAGTGCCGCCCAGAATGGCCGCATAGCTGAGCGGGATCAGCAGCTTGGAGGCGGTCAGGTCGAGCGACCGGGCAAGCTGCACGAAAACCGGGATCATCACGACAACCACCGGCGTGTTGCTGACAAAGGCCGAGGCGATGATGACAAAGCCCAGCAGCATGGCGATGGCAAGGCGCGGATTGGTCTTGGCCTTGCGGTCGGCCATCGCGGTGAAGGCATCAAGCGCGCCGGTGCGCACCAGCGCCCCCATCACGATGAACATCGCCGCAATGGTCCAGGGCGCGGGGTTCGACAGCACATTGAGCGCGGCCTCATAGGGCAGCACCCCCAGCGCCAGCAGCACCGCCGCGCCGCTCATCGCCACCACCTCTGTGGGATAGACCTCACGGATGAAGAGCACGAACATCGCCAAGACCACGAGCAGGGTCAGAACCGCCTGCCCGTCCTGGGACACTTGCAAAAATTGAACCACTACCGTGCGCCTCGCTCAAGGGTTTGCGTAGTGTCGCCGATGCCCTCGTCGGGAGCAAGCGCGATCCGGGGGCGCGGCTGGACCAGCGCCATGCCCAGCATCATCACGCCCATCGCGGCCCAAACCCAGAGCGAATAGCTTTCCGACAGCATGACCATGGAGGACAGCACGCCAAATCCGGTGACCACATAGGCCGATTGTGCCGCAAAGACCGATCCGGCCCGCCCCACCAGCCAGACATAGGTGGCATAGACCAGCGCATGCAGCGCGGCCCCGGTCGCGAGCGCAGTCTCGGCCCGGCCGAATGCGGCAAAGGGATTGACCCATTGCCCGCTGACCCATGCGGCGGGCGCGGCGATGACCAGCCCCACCGCCGAGGCCCCGACAACCACCTGAAGCGGGTCGAGGTCCTGCGTGCCCCATTTCATCACCAGGTTGCCCTCGGTCGCGTAGAGCGCGGGGCCGCACAGGGCGATGAGCACCCAGAAGGCCGCCGTTCCCTCAGGCAGGCTGGCGTCGGGCGCCACCAGCAGGAGCACCCCGATGAAGCCGAAAATCAGGCCGAAGAAGCGGCGCATTTCGAACCGTTCATTCCCCAGAAGGATTGCGATCGGCAAGGAGAACATGACCGTGGTCGTTGCCGCGATCGACATGATGCCACCGGGCAGGTAAATTGCTGAAAGGTAATAGAAAATATCGGGTAATACCGCACCGCACAGCGCCACCATGATCAGCAGCTTCAGATGCCGCCTGCGAAAGACGAGCGCCTTGCCGCGGAGCATGGTGATCGTCCCGAGAAAGAGCGTCACGACAACCAGCTGCCAGAAGATCAGCCCCATCGGCATATGCCCGGTGCTGACCGCGATCTTGGCCAGTGGTATGGTCAGACCCCAGCCGACCCCCATGGCCACCAGCACGGCCCAGAGGCCGAGCGGGGCGGTCATGGCCCGGCCTGTGCCAGGCGCCCGCCCTGCCGGACCATCTCGATACGGGTGGCCTTGCCGGTCGCATCATCGGTCTCGATATAGACACCCGACAGCGTCGCCTCGCCCATCGCGGGGCTGAAACGCTCCTTGTTCATGCCGGTGACAAAGCGGCGCATCGGCTCGGCCCGGTCCATGCCGATCACGCTCAGGTAATCGCCGCACATGCCCGCATCCCCCAGAAACGCGGTGCCCCCCGGCAAAAGCTGCGCGTCCGCCGTGGGAATATGTGTATGGGTGCCCACGACAAGGCTCGCCCGGCCATCGCAGAAATGGCCCATCGCCATCTTCTCGGACGTGGCCTCGCAATGCACATCGACAATCGCCGCCTGAACCGCCCCGCCCAGCGGGTGCGCGCGCAAAGCGGCGTCCATGGCCGAGAACGGGTCATCATAGGCGCGCTTCATGAACACCTGGCCCAGGACCTGGGTCACAAGCACCTTGCGCCCGCGCGCATCGGAAAACACCCGCGCGCCCTGCCCCGGGGCCACTTTGGAAAAGTTGAGCGGGCGAATGATGCGCGGCTCGCCCTGGATAAACTGCAGCATGTCCTTCTGGTCAAAGGCATGATCGCCCAGCGTCACGCAATCCGCCCCCGCGTCCAGCAAAAGCTTGGCGTGACTGCCGCTCAGCCCCATGCCACCGGTGGCATTCTCGCCATTGACCACGACAAAATCGAGCCGCCACGCCTCGCGCAGTCGCGGCAGGTTTTCGGTGATCGCGCGCCGCCCGGCCCGGCCCATCACATCGCCCAGGAACAAGATCTTCATGGAATCGGTGTTAGGTGGGGTTGGTGAGAAGGGCAAGCACAGAGATGCGCTGCCGCTTCGTCTTGATCGAAATACTCCCGCTCGAGGCTCCGACTATCGCCCAGGGCATATGCGGCTGGCGGGTATGAAAAAGGGCCGCACGGAGGCGGCCCTTCTCAGTTCTGTGGCGAGAGCGGCGTCGTCTGACCCGTTCAGGTGAAACGACTTTCGCTCGGCACGTTTCGCAATTGCGAAACGCTTGCTTACATCATGCCGCCCATGCCGCCCATGTCGGGCATGCCGCCGCCCATGCCGCCAGCACCTTCCTTGGCGGGCTTGTCGGCAACCATGGCTTCGGTCGTGATCAGCAGACCAGCCACCGAGGCAGCATCTTCCAGCGCGGTGCGGACCACTTTGGCGGGGTCAATCACACCATAGGCAAACATGTCGCCATATTCTTCGGTCTGTGCGTTAAAGCCGAACTTGGGATCGTTCGATTCGCGGATTTTGCCCGCGACCACGGCCCCGTCGACACCGGCGTTTTCAGCGATCTGACGCAGCGGCGCTTCCAGCGCGCGGCGCACGATGGCGATACCGTTGTTCTGATCGGCGTTGTCACCGGCCAGACCTTCGAGCACTTTGCCTGCCTGCACCAGAGCCACACCGCCGCCAACGACGATGCCTTCCTGCACAGCGGCGCGGGTGGCGTTCAGCGCGTCGTCCACACGGTCCTTGCGCTCTTTCACTTCGACTTCGGTCATGCCGCCAACGCGGATCACGGCAACACCGCCGGCCAGCTTGGCCACGCGCTCTTGCAGCTTCTCACGGTCGTAATCCGACGAGGTTTCTTCGATCTGGCTGCGGATCTGGGTCACACGGGCCTCGATCTCGGCCTTTTCACCGGCGCCGTCCACAACAGTGGTTTCGTCCTTGGTGATTTCGACCTTCTTGGCCGAGCCCAGCATGTCCATGGTCACCGACTCGAGCTTCATGCCGAGGTCTTCGGAGATCACCTGACCGCCGGTCAGAATGGCGATGTCCTGCAGCATGGCCTTGCGGCGGTCGCCGAAGCCCGGTGCCTTGACGGCGGCAATCTTCAGGCCACCGCGCAGCTTGTTGACCACCAGGGTCGCCAGCGCTTCGCCTTCCACGTCTTCTGCGATGATCAGCAGCGGCTTTTGCGACTGGATCACCTGCTCGAGCAGCGGCACCATCGGCTGCAGCGACGAGAGTTTCTTCTCGTGCAGCAGGATGAGGCAGTCTTCGAGCTCTGCGGTCATCTTGTCGGCGTTGGTCACGAAATACGGGCTGAGGTAGCCACGGTCGAACTGCATGCCCTCGACCACGTCGGTCTCGGTTTCCAGGCCTTTGTTTTCCTCGACGGTGATCACACCTTCGTTGCCGACTTTCTGCATCGCGTCAGCGATCTGCTGACCGATCGAGGCTTCGCCGTTGGCCGAGATGGTGCCGACCTGTGCCACTTCGGCGCTGTCGTTCACTTCGCGGGCGGCATCCTTGATGGCGGCGACCACTTTGCCGGTGGCAAGGTCGATACCGCGCTTGAGGTCCATCGGGTTCATGCCGGCGGCAACGGCCTTCATGCCTTCTTTGACGATGGCTTGCGCCAGAACGGTGGCGGTGGTGGTGCCGTCGCCGGCTTCGTCATTGGTGCGGCTGGCCACTTCTTTGACCATTTGCGCGCCCATGTTCTCGAACTTGTCTTCCAGTTCGATTTCCTTGGCCACGGACACACCGTCTTTGGTGATGCGCGGAGCGCCGAAGGATTTGTCGAGGACCACGTTGCGGCCTTTGGGGCCCAGCGTCACCTTGACGGCATCGGCCAGAATGTTCACGCCGCGCAGCATCTTGCCGCGGGCATCGGTGTCGAATTTGACGTCTTTTGCAGACATATCAGTTGCTCCTGATGTTCAGAAATTTCGGTTAGGTCTCAGACGATCCGGGGGGTTCAGGCGGCTTTGGCGGCCGCGTCGGATACCATGACGCCCAGAATGTCGCTTTCTTTCATGATCAGCAGCTCTTCGCCGTCGATGTTGATCTCGGTGCCCGACCATTTGCCGAACAGAACGCGATCACCGGCCTTCACGGCCATTTCGATCAGCTCGCCATTGTCCTTGCGGGCACCGTCGCCACAAGCAACAACTTCACCTTCGCTGGGCTTTTCCTTGGCGCTGTCGGGGATAATCAGCCCACCAGCGGTTTTCTCTTCGCTTTCAACGCGACGGACCAGCACGCGGTCATGCAGCGGTTTAAATGCCATGTCTTTGGCTCCTTGGCTCAAAGTTTCTCCCAAATGACCCCTTGCGGGATCATTAGCACTCACCCTTGTCGAGTGCTAACGGCGTATAGCTAAGGACAGTTCCCCAGGCTGTCAACACGCGTGGAAAAAAATTTTCATATCATTTGCAAGGTGACGGGCACGGCACTAATCTGCGCGAAAACCAAGAACAAAGATGAGGCGATGATGCGGCTTTTCCTTTCATTTCTGGTCTTTGCGCTGATGCCTATCGTGGCCTTTGCCCGGTGCGAAGGCACGGACCTGATCGCCGCTTTGCCGGCCGAACAACGCACGGATCTGGAAGAGCGGGCATCACAGACGCAGTTTGGCGAGGGGCTGCTTTGGAGTGCTGCGCGGGGCGACACCACGATCACATGGTTCGGCACCTATCATTTTGCCCACCCACATACAGAGGCGCATCTCGACACGCTCAAGCCGCTGATCGAAGGGGCCGATGCGGTCTATCTGGAAGTGTCGAATGACGATCAGGCCAGGCTCGAAACCGAGATTGCCAGCGACCCATCCATCATGTTCATCACCGAAGGCCCCACCCTTCCGGATCTTCTGGGAGAGGCGGATTGGCAAAGATATAAATCCGCGATGGCTGACCGGGCGATCCCCGGCTTCATGGCCGCCAAGTTCAAGCCGATGTGGGCGGCAATCCTGCTGGGCGTCGGCCCCTGCGAAGCACGCGCAGGCGTCATGGAGGAGGATGGCATCGACAAGCGGATTGGTGACCACGCAGCCGATATCAACAATCCAAGCAGGTCGCTGGAGGATTATCGCACGCTTCTGACGATGATGGACAGCTTCCCGCAGGAGGATCAGCTCGACATGATCCGGCTGTTCTTCGTCTGGACGGGGGATGCCGATGACATGGCTTATACCCTTCGCCAGCAATATCTGAATCAGAAGATCGCGATGATCTGGGAGCTGTCCCGCATGATCACGCTTGAGACCGGCGGAGAGACGGCAGAAGAGGATTTCACCCTGATGGAAGAGCTTATGCTGGTCCGGCGGAACACAGCGTGGGTTGAGCTTCTTTTGGACGAGGCTGAAGGCAGGAACGTTTTCGCCGCCGTGGGCGCTGCGCATTTGCCGGGCCCAGATGGTGTGTTGCACCTGCTGGAGAAAGAGGGCTTTACAATCACGCCCCTGCCGTTTGACCCGTAGCGGTCAGATAAATCCCTGCCCTAAAGGTCGGCCGAAACATCCAGGCCGCTGTCGCTGACCGCATAGATCCCCCGCGCGGCGCGAAAGAACCAGCCCGAGTGATTATCCGCCATGATTTGCCGGGCACGGGAGACGCCGGTCTCGCGCGCCACCTGGGATGCCTTTGTCGGGCCATGCGCGGCCAGATACGCCACACAGCGCAGCGCATCCTGCTTGTAGGCGGTCATCACCTGCCCGCGCGTGCCGCCGGCATTGGGGTCTCCGTCGCGCGCCTTGAATTCCTGCATCAGCCGCGCTGCGCGAAGTTTCGATTTGCGCGGGCGGAACTCGGACGGGTCGCAATGCGCCTGCACCCTGCCCTCGGGCAACGCAACGCTCAGCACCCCGATCCCGAGCCGCTTGCACAGCCCGATATTGCCCTTGAACGCCCGCCAGCCTGCCTTGCCCTGCCAGCGCGGCACGGCGACATAGACCTGATCCGTCACCGCCTGGCGCGCCACGGCCTGTTGCAGAAGCGTCAGCGAAAACCCTGTCTTCAACTCGACCACCACCGGCTCCGCGCCGTTACGGCAGGCCATCACATCCGCCGCCCCCACCTCGGCCTTGACCTCATAGCCCAGAGCCTCAAGCCAGGCTTTGACGGGCGGATAAAGATCGGTCTCGGCGGGTTTTGTCATGAATGCAATTTGGCCGCAGCCAAGCCGGGTGACAAGCCCCGTGACCCGGCCTATAAGGCGCGCAAAATCACGCTTTATACGAGGCCCGACATGACCACTCTCGTCTTTGGACATAAATCTCCCGATACTGACAGCACCGGCTCGCCGATCCTGTGGGCCTGGTACATGAACGAGGTCAACGGCGGCGGCGCCGAGGCCGTTCTGCTGGGGGAGCCGAACACCGAGGCCGCCTTCATGCTGGAGCGCTGGAACCTGCCCAAGCCGCGTATCATCGAGGATGTCGAGGCCGATCAGCCCTGTGTCATCGTCGACACCAACAACCCCGCTGAACTGCCCGCCTCGATCAATGCAGCCGATGTGCAGGCGATCATCGACCACCACAAGCTGGTGGGCGGGCTTGAAACCAAAGGCCCGATCGAGATCACCGTGCGCCCCCTGGCCTGCACCGCCACCATCATGATCGACCTGATGGGCGACGATGCCGACCGCATGCCCGACTGGGCCAAGGGTGCGGCGCTAACCTGCATTCTCAGTGACACGCTGGAGTTCCGCAGCCCCACCACCACACCGCATGACCGTGCCACCGCCGAGCGGCTGGCCAAGGATCTGGGCCTCGACATCCCGACCTATGCCGCCGAGATGTTCGCCGCGAAATCCGATGTCTCGTCCTTCTCCGATGCCGAGCTGATCCGCATGGACAGCAAGGAATATGGCGTCGGCGACACCACCTTCCGCGTGTCTGTTCTGGAAACCACCGCCCCTGCCATCGTGCTCGACCGCAAGGACAGCCTGATGGAGAGCATGAAAGGCGTCGCCGCAGAGGATGGCGTCGATCAGGTGCTGCTGTTCGTGGTGGACATCCTGAAGGAAGAAGCCACGCTGCTTGTCCCCAATGACCTGGTCAAGAGCGTCGCCGAGAAAAGCTTTGGCGCGTCGGTCTCGGGCGATACGGTCGTCCTGCCCGGCATCATGAGCCGCAAGAAGCAGATCATCCCCAACCTCGCGGTCTGAACCCGCCAATTCGCCGGGCCGGGCGCCGCCTGATCGGTGGCCCGGCTCGTGCGGCCTTGCCCGCACCGCAATAGCGGTTTGCGCTCCCGGGTTTTGCCCTTACAATTGACGTTGGGGAAAGGGGTGGTCGCGATGAAGCGAACGCGCGCACTTATCGGCACAGCGTTGATATCTTTGCTGCTGAACGCCGGGCAGCTTCTCGCAGAAGGGTTGCTGGACGGGCAGGTCTTTTCGGGAACCATCGGACCGGTCGAAAACCCGGACCTGGCTGACAGTCTTTTCTTCAGCGACGGTTACTTCTGGTCCGACATCTGCACGCGCTGCGGGTTCATGCCCGGCCGGTACGATGCGCGGGAAACCCAGAGGGGCATTGTCTTTACCGGGACGCTGGAAAGCGACAGCCGGGGGCGGTTTGAGTATTCCGGCCTGGTTGCCCCCGACGGATCGGTCGATGTCGAGATACAGTGGGAGCGCCGCCGCTGGTACTGGACCTCACAGCGCAAGATCGCCTTTGTCGGCACGGCCCAATCCGGGCATGGCACCACCTCCCTCAGCGCCATTCAGGAGCGCATGAGCGCAATCGATCCCGGGTCCAACCCGCTATGCGACCGCTTCTGAAGCGCTTATGGAACATGCGCCGGGCGCTGGCTGTCTATGCGGCGCTTCTGACGGCTGGCTGGTTCATCGGTCATTGGGTGCATGGCTTTGCCGTTCCCGAAATGCGGCCGATGAACGAGCCGACGATCCACAGGCTCGTGACCACCGCGCTGATCCTTTTTGTGGTTGCCGCCGCGATTCCCTTTGTTCCGGGGGCAGAGATCGGCTTTGCTCTGTTGCTGATCTTCGGCGCCCAAGCGGCGCCGGTCGTCTATGTCGGCATGGTCGGTGCACTGGTCCTGTCCTACAGCGTGGCGCGGTTTGTCCCTGTGCAAGCGCTCGTGCGGGTGCTGTCCTGGCTGGGCCTGCACCGGGCGAGCGATGTTGTCGAGGAGTTGTCCCGGCTGGACCCGAGCCACCGCTGGCAATACATGGTCGACCGGATGCCGCCCCCCTGGCTGAGCAAGGCCCTGCGAAACCGATATCTCACGCTGGCTGTGCTGTTGAACACGCCGGGCAACTCCCTGATCGGCGGCGGCGGCGGGATCGCCTTTCTGTCCGGGTTGTCGCGGATGCTGTCCTTCTGGTCTTTCCTGGCGGTGGCCCTGATCGCCGTGCTGCCGGTGCCTCTGGCTTTTGTTCTGATCGCCTCTCTGTGATGACCGGACGCCCTCTGTTCCGGTGACTGCGCGATTGCCCGCTTCACCCTGTCTGTGCTACCTTTGCGGCAACGAGGCGGAGCAGGCCCACACGGACATGACGGCACTCAGCAAATATCAGCGGCTGGAAGCGGCAGGGCTCTGGCGCCCTGCGCCGGATGCGCAACGCACGGATGTGATCATCTCGATTGGCGATGCCACGCTGACCATCACCGACACGCGCGACCGGGCCCTGGCGCATTGGTCGCTGGCCGCGGTGGAGCGGGCCAATCCGGGCCAGCGCCCGGCCATCTTCTTTCCCGATGGCGATCCCGGCGAGACGCTGGAACTCGGCGAGGATGAGGCCGAGATGATCAAGGCGATCGAGAAGCTGCGCAGCGCCATCGCGCGGGGGCGGCCGCATCCCGGCAGGTTGCGGCTGGTGATGGTTCTCGCGGCCCTCGCGGTGCTGATCGGGCTCGGCGTTTTCTGGTTGCCGAATGCGGCGCGCGACCATGCGGTCCGGGTTGTTCCACAGGTCAAGAAAGCCGAGATCGGAGCCGCGCTTCTGACCCATCTGCAGACCGTGACCGGCCCCCCCTGCCGCGCGGGGGACGGGGCACAGGTGCTGACCCGGCTGGCCCGGCGTATCCCCGCGCCGCACGGACCGGGACAGGTGCTGGTGATGCGCGATGGGGTGGCCCCGTCGGCGCACCTGCCCGGCGGCACGGTCCTTCTGAACCGCTCTCTGGTGGAAGATTATGAAGACCCGGACGTGGTTGCGGGGTATCTGGTGGCCGAGCGGCTGCGGGCAGAACTCAACGACCCGCTGCGCGACCTGCTGACCCATGGCGGGCTGAGCGCCAGCGTGCGCCTGCTGGCGACCGGCGCGCTGAAGGACGCAACCCTCAAATCCTACGCCAAGATCGTGCTGACCCAGCCCCCCGCCCCGCTGTCTGACGACGTGCTGCTGGCCGGGTTCAACGTCTGGAAGATCCGCGCGCGGCCCTATGCCTATGCGGAGGATGTCTCGGGTGAAACGACGCTGGGCCTGATCGAGGCGGACCCCTTCGCCGCCGAGGCCCCGCCGCCGGTGCTGAGCGATGCGGACTGGCTTCGGCTGCAAGGCATCTGCGGAGGATAGTCCGGTAGGGTGCGTGCTTGCCACGCACCACGCCGCTTTGTCACCGGATCATGTTCATCTTGGGCCGCTTCATCCTGCGCGCCTCTTGCGGCAGATGCCGGTTGAGATAGCGGTTGGCCAGCCCGAACACCCCGATGATGCACATGGTCAGCAGGATGAAATAGCCTGCAAGGATCGGGTATGGCACGAAGGGGTTGAACGTCTTGTCGGCAAAGAAATTCGCATAATAGAGCGCATCGCCACGCTGCCCCCAGCTTGGAAAGCCCGAGAAGAAGACCAGCGTCGTTGCGTGAAACAGAAAGATCGCCTCATTGGTGTAGGCCGGCCAGGCCAGCCTCAGCATGGTCGGCCAGATGATCTTGCGAAAGCGCGGCCAGCCGGAAAAACCATAGGCATCCGCCGCCTCGACATCGCCCTTGGGGATGGAGCGCAGCGCGCCATAGAAAATCTCGCCCGAATAGGCGGCTGTGTTGAGAAACAGCACGATCAGCGCGCCCAGCCAGGCCGCCGTGAACGGGTCGAAGATCGGGCTGACCTGCTTGAGCGACAGGAAGGCGAAATAGGCAAAGAAGAACTGAATGAAGAGCGGTGAGCCTCGGAAGATCAGCACGAACCATTCAGCGGTTTTGCGGATGATCCGGTTGTTCGACTGTTTGCCCAGGGCCACCGCTGTGGCCAGGAAAAAGCCGAAGATCAGCGCCAGCACGCCGAAATAGATGTTCCAGATCATGCCCGAGCCGATCAGCGTGAACTGCTCACAGAGCGTATACTCTGTCGGCAGGCGCCGCTCGCCGATGCCCACGCTGCGCAGGGCGTAGTCCTGGATGGTCTGCCAACAGCTCACGCCCCTGCCCTCCGCTGCGCTTCGCCGCCGGTGGTGGCCTGGCCATGGGTCAGCCTGACCATCAGCCGTTCAAGGAAAAACTCCGACACCTTGGTGAAGCCCAGATAGAAGACCAGCAACACGAAGAAATACCACATCCGCCAGTCGCCATGAGGATAGTCGGTGAAGCGGGGATTGGCCGTACCGCCCAGCTCTCGCGCCCAATAGACGATGTCCTCGACCCCCAGCAGGAACAGAAGCGGCGTGGCCTTGATCAGCACCATCCACAGATTGCCCAGACCGGGCAGCGCATAAACCCACATCTGTGGCACCATGATCCGCCAGAAGGTCTGACGACGGGTCATGCCATAGGCTTCGGCCGTTTCTAGCTGCGGACGCGGCACGGCGCGCATCGCGCCATAAAGCACGTTGGCCGCAAAGGCCCCGAACACGATCGCGAAGGTCAGAACCGCGAGGAAAAACCCATAGGTTTCATGCACCCATTGCGGCGCCTCGCCCAGCGGCAGCTTGGCCGCCTGGCACACGACAAAATCGTTGCCCTGCCGGATCGGCTCTTCCCAATCCGGGCATTTGATCTTGTGGCGCACATATTCGAACATCTGATCAAGCGCGATGACGAAGAACAGGAAAAATGCAATGTCAGGAACGCCGCGCACGACAGCAATATAGCCCTTGCCGATCCAGCTGACTGGCCAGATCCGCGAGCGCGCGGCGGAGGCGCCCGCAAAGCCGAAGGCCAGCGCGGTGGGCGCGGTGATCGAAAGCAGCAAAAGCACCGTCCCGAACGACCAGTAAAACGCCATATGCTTGCCGGTCGTCAGGTAGCAGGACAACCAGCTCAGGCCTTCAAGGACAGTCGGATCGGCGCAATAAGAAAACATGTGTGAAAAGCGGGGCCGTCAGACAGCCCCGCCCTTATGTTCTGGCGTTACTCGAAAGTCTCGCCGATTTCCCATTTGGTGATCAGCGCGTTGAGCGAGCCGTCATCCTTCATCGACTGGATCGCCGCGTCGAACTTGGCTTTCAGTTCGCCGTCGCTTTCGCGCACGCCCATGCCGACGCCGCCGCCGATCATCTCGCTTTGCTCCAGCATCACCAGCTGACCATCCTCGGCCGCGATGGGCGACAGGTAGGATTTGTCGGCCAGAACCGCATCCGCCTCACCGTTGCGCACGGCGGCGATGGTTTCTTCGGGCGTGGCAAACTCCACAAGCGTGGCACCGGATTCAGCGATGAACGCCGCCTGAATGGTACCGGTCTGGGCCGCGATCACGCCGCTCGACACATCCACATCCATCGACATCGCCAGATAGGCGGAGGGGTCAGGAAGGGTATAGTTCTGAGTGAAATCAATCACTTCGTCGCGCTCGTCGGTGATCGACATACCCGCGATGATGGTGTCGTAGTTGCCCGAGACGAGGTTCGGGATGATGCTGTCCCACTCGTTGGTGACCCATTCGCAGGTCAGCTCAGCACGCTTGCAGAGCTCATCGCCCAGCTCGCGCTCGAACCCGTCGACCTCACCGGCGTCGTTGATGAAGTTCCACGGAGGGTAGGCGCCTTCGGTGCCCATGCGCACCACATCCATTGCCATCGTCATGCTGGCGCTCAGCGCCAGAGCCGACATGCCAAGAACAAGTTTCTTCATATTGATCTCTCCCTAGTTTGTTCTCGTGAGTTTCGCGTCAAACGGCCATTGTCGAGCTGAGGAACTGCTTCAGCCGTTCTGATTTCGGCGCACCAAAGAGTGTTTCCGGCGCGCCCTCTTCCTCAATCAGCCCTTGATGCAGGAACACGACATGGTCGCTGACATCATGGGCCATCTTCATGTCATGGGTCACAATCATCATGGTCCGCCCTTCGGCGGCCAGGTCCTTGATCACCCTGACAACTTCCTGTTCCAGCTCGGGATCCAGCGCCGAGGTGGGTTCGTCAAACAAAAGCGCCTCGGGCTCCATGCACAGGCCCCGCGCAATCGCCGCGCGCTGCTGCTGACCGCCCGAAAGCTGCGCCGGATAGACATCGCATTTGTCGCCGATGCCGACCTTGTCGAGATAGCCGCGCGCCGCCTTCTCCGCCTCGGCCTTGTCGCGGCCCAGCACCGTTACCGGTGCTTCCATCACGTTTTCCAGGATCGTCATATGTGACCACAGATTGAACTGCTGGAACACCATGCTGAGATTGGTCCGGATGCGCAGCACCTGCGCCGGATCGGCGGGATGGCGGTGCAGCCCCTCGCCTTTCCATCTGACCGGCTCTCCCTTGAAGAGGATATCGCCTTGCTGGCTGTCTTCCAGAAGGTTGGCGCAACGCAGGATCGTGGATTTTCCCGACCCGGACGATCCGATCAGCGAGATCACCTCGCCCTTGCGGGCCACAAGATCAACACCTTTGATGACTTCCAGGGCACCATAGGCTTTGTGCAGGTTGCGAATCTCGATGACGGGCGTTTCGTCGGCCAAGGCAAGCTCCGGGTTGAGGCAGCGTTCAAGACGTTAATAGGGCCGAAAAAAAGCACTAATGCAACTTGCAAAACGCGCGATCTGTGCGGTTCAGGTGCAATTTGGCGGTAAGAACGTCCGATTTGACGGCTTTTTGGGCGCGGTGCCGCAACGTCACTGCGGCAGATGGCTGGCCCCTTGGGGGGGCGGCGGGCTGGGCACGGCGAGGTATGTCTCGGCCGGAATGGCCACAAGGCCGCGCAGATGCAAAAGCGCGCGGTCATCCGGGGCAAGCGCTGCGATCGCCGCGCTTACCGCGTTGAAATGCCTGGCTGCGTCCCGACTGGACGCGGTGATGTAAGGCAGCACGGGCGTGGGTTGCGTGCGGGCCACGACACGCAGCTCTTGCGCAACCGGATCATGCTCTTGCAGCACTTCCCAGGTCAGGGCGTCGATCCCGGCGATATCCGCCTTGCCCGCCGCCACGGCACGCGCCGAAAGCGCATGCCCGCCGGTTTGCACCGGCGGCCCGAATGAGACGCCTTCGGCCTGCGCATAAACCTGCGGGCCCGCCCAGCCGCTTTGTGACAACGGCTCGTTAAAGGCGAAACGCGCGCCGTCAAAGGCGGCAAACCCGTCGCGGGTGTCCTCCGCCCGCACCACCATGACCGAAGTGTAATAGCCCGGCGGACAGCCCGGCAGCCCATAATCGGGTGTGCCCACAAGGGTCACATGGCCATGCAGCCGCGCGCGGTAGGGGTAGCCGCAGGTCTGGCTCAGAACGAGATCGGGCGCGCGCCACTGCTCCCAGAGATCGCCGCCCCGGGTCAGGTGCTCGGGCCCCTCGCCAAGTTCGGCGCGGATGGCCTGCCAGAACCTGTCATTCGCGCCCTGCAGGGGGGGCGGGTCATACATCGGCAGGCTGGCGATCATGTCGCGCCGGATACCCTTTGCCGTGCCCGCGCGCTGTCCATGTCGCTGACCCCGAGAAGTGAACTGACAAGACGCACCAGCGCATCCTCGTGATGGTCGCGTTCGTCATCCGCAAGCGCCACCTGCCATAGCGCCTCGACCACGCCGACGCGGTCCTCATAGGGGACCGCATCCTTTATGGCGCGAGTGAAGCGCACGGTATCGGGTGCTTCGGCCTCCACCTTCTCGGCATCGGTGCGCAGGGCGGCCGCGGCGTCATGGCTGAGGCCGAACCGGGCCATGACGATCTTTTCGATGCGCATGATTTCGGACGCCGCATAATACCCGTCCGACCGCGCCAGCCGCACCAGCAACGCGGTCAGGGCAAGCCGCGCATCCATCTCATCCAGCGGCTCCGGCTCGGGCTGCAACAGACGTTTGAACAAATCCCCGATCATGTCCCTGCCCCGCCCAGTGTCTCTTCGGCAATGCTGCGGGCCTGATCGCTGTCGGCCTCGCTCAGCCCCAGCGCCTCGCGCACCTCTTCGACCACGCGCAATTCCACGTCCCGGCGCACCCCATCGGCCAGCACCACCTCCCAGAGGGCCTCGAGCGCATCGAGCCGCGCCTCCATGCTGACCGTCTCGCGGATCAACCGGCCAAACTCCACCGTGTCGGGCGCGGCCTTGTCGAGCTTTTCGCAGGTGGCGCGCATCTTCGCGGCCTCGATCGGCTTAAGGCGATTGAGCCGCGCCAGCAGCTTGTCGATCCGGCTGATCTCCGAGACCTGGTAATTCATGTCGGACTTGGCCACACGCACCATCAGAGCCCCCAGCGCCAGCTTGGCATCGGGCTCGGGCAGCGGCTGCGGTTTGGGCGCGTCGAAGGCGTGCAGAATACGATTGAGTATCATGCTCAAAGGTTAACCATGCCACGGGGCGCGCCGTAAAGGGGCTTGTGCGCCCTCGATGCCCGCCAGATCTCCTTGCCCGCCGAATAACCGCCGCGGGGCCTCGGCCACCATCGGCATATCCACCTTCCCCGCCGCCCGCCACGATCTCCGAGCCGCTTGGCCCACCCGCGCAGTCACCAGTGAATTCTCCCATCGGAAACAATAAAACGGCATTGCCCAAGGCCAGCCACATTTGCACCCCAATCTCATCCAGAAGCCCCCCTAGAGAAGAACCATGACGAAATGATACCACTTGGTGGAGCACACAGAATGAGCGACAGCGGCGAATTTGACTGGTCAACTGGCACCGCCGAAGACCAACAGGCTCTGGCCCGCGGGGCCGATGCCGATCAGCTTCGCCATGCCGCACGCACCTATCGCTGGACGCTCTATCCCGAAGAAGTGCTCGGCTGGGTGATGGCGCAAAAATGCATCGACCTGGCGTCGGCCCTCAGCGCCTTCCTGAACGGCGAACCCGAGCGTTTCAACTATATGCCCAAGCGGGACGTTCCCCAGTCGCATCGCGCTGCTGCGCGTGTGCTCGACAATATCTGCCTGCGGGTCAACAGCGGGTTCTATCTGGTGGAACCGGGGCATGACCTGGACGATGACCGGCGCCTGAAACGCTGGCTCGACTATCAGCAAGTTGATCGTGAAGAAGGGCGCCGGGGGCGGTGGATTCTCGATGAACGGATCATCAACGGGCTTTACGAGACGCAAGAGCTGCCCTGCTCGGTACAGATCCAGACCGAGAAGCGGAACGTGCTTCTCGATGTGTTCAGCCCGGTGATGGAGCTCGGTGTGAACCGCGAGCATCTGAAGTATCTACCCGAAGAGGGCTGAGCCTGCGGGCATGTCGCCCTGACGCGCGGCTTCTGCATCGCCCCGGGGGATGTCTCGGGTGTTTTTCGAGACGTTTAACCGGGTGATATCGCATCACGCGCGAGCAGGGGATGCGCGGGCCGGAGATGTTGTCAGACCAGTCGGCTTGTTTCCACCGCCGCCCGCACGAAATCAGCGAAGAGCGGGTGCGGTTCAAAAGGTTTGGATTTCAGTTCCGGGTGGAACTGTACGCCGATGAACCACGGGTGATCCGTCCATTCGACGATTTCCGGCAGGCGCCCGTCAGGGCTCATCCCCGAAAAGGTCAGCCCGCAGGCTTCCAGCTTCTCGCGATACTTCGTGTCGACCTCATAGCGGTGGCGGTGGCGCTCATCGATGGCCGTGGTCCCATAGACCTCGGCCACTTTCGAGCCCTCCTTGAGCACCGCGTCATAGGCCCCGAGGCGCATGGTCCCGCCCTTGTCATCCGTCACCTGCCGCTTGACCTTCTCGTTGCCCTGCACCCATTCCTTGAGGTGATAGACGACCGGCGTAAAGCGTTTCTTGCCTGCCTCGTGGTCAAACTCTTCCGAGCCCGCATCGGTCAGTCCCGCCAGGTTGCGCGCGGCTTCGATCACGGCCATCTGCATACCCAAACAAATCCCGAGATAAGGGATCTTGCGCTCACGGGCGAATTGCGCCGCCTTGATCTTGCCTTCGGTGCCGCGCTCGCCAAAGCCGCCGGGCACGAGGATGGCGTGGAAGCCCTCAAGATGCGGCGCGGGGTCTTCGGTGTCGAATATTTCGGCATCGACCCATTCGACATTCACTTTCACCCGGTTGGCCATGCCGCCGTGGGTCAGCGCCTCCTTGATGGATTTATAGGCATCCTCAAGCTGGGTGTATTTGCCGACAATAGCCACGTTCACCTCGCCATCGGTGTTGTGAATGCGGTCATTCACATCCTGCCAGACGGTCAGGTCCGGCTTGGGCGCGGGCGAGATGTCAAACGCATCGAGAACCGCCTGATCCAGCCCCTCGCGGTGATAGGCCAGCGGCGCCTCATAGATCGACTTGAGGTCATAGGCGGCCACCACGGCCTCTTTGCGCACGTTGCAAAACAGCGCGATCTTCTCGCGTTCCTTTTCGGGGATCGGCTGTTCGGAGCGGCAGACCAGGATATCGGGCGCGATGCCGATGCTCTGCAATTCCTTGACCGAGTGCTGGGTCGGCTTGGTCTTCAACTCGCCCGAGGCCGCAAGATAGGGCAGCAGGGTGAGGTGCATGAAGATGCATTGCCCGCGAGGCTTGTCATGTGTGAACTGACGGATCGCCTCGAAAAACGGCAAGCCTTCGATATCGCCCACCGTGCCACCGATCTCGCACAGCATGAAATCGACTTCGTCGTCACCGATGCCGATGAATTCCTTGATTTCATTGGTCACATGCGGGACCACCTGGATCGTCTTGCCAAGGTAGTCGCCCCGGCGCTCCTTCTCCAGCACATTGGAATAGATACGCCCAGAGCTGACCGAATCCGTCATGCGCGCGGGAACGCCGGTGAAGCGTTCGTAATGGCCAAGGTCGAGGTCGGTCTCGGCGCCGTCATCCGTCACGAACACCTCGCCGTGCTCGAACGGGCTCATCGTGCCGGGATCGACATTGAGATAGGGGTCAAGCTTGCGCAGCCGGACAGAGAAGCCGCGCGCCTGCAAGAGCGCCCCCAGAGCCGCCGACGCAAGCCCTTTTCCGAGCGAGGAGACAACACCGCCTGTAATGAAGATATACCGCGCCATGCGTTGGCCGCCCCCCGTGATTTCTGGCTCTGACTGAGGCCCTGGACAGCGCGAATCGGGATCGATTCTACCGCAGCACCACGGGATTTGAGCTTTAACGGATTCGCGTCTGTTTCGCAACCCAACCGCAAGATGATGTTAACGCAAACCCACGCACCTCAAGAGTTTGTGGCAAATTGCCGTTGCGTCACCCGGTGCTGACGGCTTGGTTTACTCTGCGGTTGGCACGAGCGGCGCGTTTTCATCCGCTGAAGGCGGCAGCAGGCTGTCGCCGGTATCCGGCAGTGCCGGATCGGCCTCTTGCTGCACGGGCGCGTCGGTGATCCGGTCAAGCACCGAACTGCCTGCCGAGTTCTTGGCCGCAATGATCGTCAGCGTGATCGAGGTGCAGATAAACGCAGCCGCCAGCAGCCAGGTCATCTTGCCCAGTGCTGTGGCCGCGGCCCGGCCCGAAATGGCCCCGCCGCCGCCGCCCATGCCAAGGCCACCGCCCTCCGAGCGCTGCAAAAGCACCACGCCAATAAGGGCGAGAGCCAGAAGAAGGTGGATGATCAGGACAACGTTTTCCATGCGTGCGCCAAGGCCCGTTTTGTGAACTCCCGCGCTATCTATGCAATTCGCGCGCGCCCCGCAACCCGCGAACATGACCGCGCTTCGCTTTCCGCGTCACGCGCGGCGAAAAAGCCCGAGCGCATTCAGCAGACGCCGGGCGCGCTGCGCCAGGCCCAGGCGGGGCCCGACCGTGCCATGCACCGCCTCTCCTGCCTTTCGGTCGGCCTCGTACACGTCGATCACCCGTTCGGCACAGCCACAGCCTTCGCCCAGCCCCACTTTGGTGTAGTAGAAGCGCTGGAAACTCTGACTGTCTGGTCGGATGTGCCGGGCCATGGCGCAGCTTGCCGCGCCCGTCCCGTCGGCGCAAGCCTCGCATTTTGCGAGACTGCGGCGAATTAGCGGTTCCCCCTGCCCCGGCGGCCCGGTATACCGGCGCGGGTTTCGCAATCGAGCAAAGAGGTCTGGAATGGCGAATGTGGTGGTCGTGGGCGCCCAGTGGGGCGACGAGGGCAAGGGCAAGATCGTGGACTGGCTCAGTGAGCGGGCCGATGTGATCGCGCGGTTCCAGGGCGGGCACAATGCCGGGCACACGCTGGTGATCGACGGCAAGGTGTACAAGCTGCATGCGCTGCCCTCTGGCGTCGTGCGCGGAGGCAAGCTCTCGGTTATCGGCAACGGGGTTGTTCTTGACCCCTGGCACCTGCTGAGCGAGATCGCCACCATTCGCGAACAAGGGGTGGAGATCACGCCCGAGACGCTGATGATCGCCGAAAACACGCCGCTCATCCTTCCCATTCATGGCGAGCTGGATCGCGCGCGCGAAGAGGCCGCCAGCAAGGGCACCAAGATCGGCACCACCGGGCGCGGCATCGGGCCGGCCTATGAGGACAAGGTGGGCCGCCGGTCGGTACGTGTGGCCGACCTGGCCGATGCGGCCACGCTGGAGGCGCGGGTGGACCGCGCGCTTCAACACCACGACCCGCTGCGCAAGGGGCTGGGGATCGAGCCCATCGACCGCGACGCGCTGATCGCGCAGTTGCAGGACATCGCCCCGGAGATTTTGCGCTATGCTGCCCCGGTCTGGAAAGTGCTCAACGAAAAGCGCAAGGCGGGCAAGCGTATCCTCTTCGAAGGGGCGCAGGGCGCGTTGCTGGATATCGACTTCGGCACCTACCCGTTCGTGACTTCCTCCAACGTCATCGCGGGCCAGGCCGCTACGGGCGTGGGGATCGGGCCGGGCTCGATCGATTATGTTCTGGGCATCGTGAAAGCCTATACCACCCGCGTCGGTGAAGGCCCCTTCCCCACCGAGCTGGAAGATGAAGACGGTCAGCGGCTGGGCGAGCGCGGGCATGAGTTTGGCACCACGACGGGCCGCAAGCGGCGCTGCGGGTGGTTTGATGCCGCGCTGGTGCGCCAGACCTGCGCCACCTCGGGCGTGACCGGCATTTCGCTGACCAAGCTCGATGTGCTCGACGGGTTCGAGACGCTCAAGATCTGCGTAGGGTATGAGTTGGACGGCCAGCAGATGGATTACCTGCCCACCGCCGCCGACCAACAGGCCCGCTGCACGCCGGTCTACGAGGAAATGCCGGGCTGGTCCGAGACCACCGAAGGCGCACGAAGCTGGGCCGACCTGCCTGCAAATGCGATCAAATACGTGCGCCGGGTCGAAGAGTTGATCCAGTGCCCGGTCGCGCTACTGTCCACCTCACCCGAAAGGGACGACACCATCCTTGTCACCGATCCGTTTGCCGACTGATGTCAAAGCTGAGCTACAAAGCCCGCCGCCGCTGGGCGCTGATCATTCTGCTAGTGGCCCTGCCGGTCTATGTGATCGTGGCGGTGAACCTGACCGACTGGCTGCGCGCGCGGTATGACGGGCTTGGCATCCTGACCGAATTGCTGGTCTTCGTTGGTCTGGGCATCCTGTGGATCGTTCCGCTGAAGCCGGTCTTTCTGGGGATTGGTCAGGCCGACCCGGATGCGCCGCCTGAAGACCGAGACGCCTAACACACGGGCATTTTTGGGCTTAACCGCTTATTTTCATACTAATAAATATTTTGATCAAATTATTGCTGGCGCGCCCTCGCGCTTGAGATTACTCTGGCGCAAATTCTTTGACGGATGGCCAGAATGGACCTCTCCTCTTACCACACGCTGCGCGTGGCCGCCTGTGACCTCAACGGCCAGATGCGCGGCAAGCGTATCCCCGGCAGCTATGCCGCGAAACTCGACACCGGTGCCGTGCGCATGCCGCTTTCGGCGCTGAATGTGGATGTGTTCGGGCTTGATATCGAAGGCTCGCCCCTGGTGTTCGAGACCGGCGATGCCGATGGTGTGCTGCGCCCGACCGAGCGCGGGGCGATGCCGATCCCGTGGCTGGACGCGCGGCAGGCGCTGGTGCCGATGGAAATGTTCCATGACGACGGCACGCCGTTTGACGGCGATCCGCGGCTGGCGCTGAAATCGGTGCTGGCGCGCTATGCGGCGCGCGGCTGGACGGTGCAGGCCGCAACCGAGCTGGAGTTCACCCTGATCGACGACAGCGGAGAGGCGCTGGATGCGGTGATGAACCCGCAGACCGGTCGTCGGCTGCAATCCGCCGCAGTGCTTTCGCTGCTGCATCTCGACGCGTTCGACCCGTTCTTTTCGGCGCTTTACGACGCCTGCGAAGCGATGAACATTCCCGCGCAGACCACCACTTCGGAGAGCGGCGTCGGCCAGTTCGAGATCACGCTCAACCATCAGGACGCGCTCAAGGCCGCTGACGATACCTGGCTGTTCAAGGCGCTGATCAAGGGGCTGGCGCGCAAGTTCGGCTTTGCCGCGACCTTCATGGCCAAACCGTTCGAAGAAGATGCAGGCAACGGGATGCATATGCATTTCTCGGTGCTGGATGCGGCGGGCAAGAACGTCTTTGACAATGGTGGCGAAGAAGGCACCGAGACCCTGCATCAGGCGGTCGCAGGCTGCCTCGCGGCGATGCCGGCCTCCACCCTGCTGTTTGCGCCCCATGCCAACAGCTATCGCCGGATGGTGCCGGGCAATCACGCGCCTACCTCTGTCTGCTGGGCCTATGAGAACCGCACCGCAGCGGTCCGCATCCCCGGCGGGCCCTATGCCGCGCGGCGGATCGAACATCGCGTGGCGGGCGGGGATATCAACCCCTACCTGACCTTCGCGGGCATTCTGGGCGCCGCGATCACCGGGATCGAGGAAGGCATGAGCCCGCCCGAGCCGATGCAGGGCAATGCTTATGACCTCGACCTGCCCCAACTCGCCCCCGATTGGGAAAACGCGATCGACCGCTTCGAGGCGGACCCGCTGATGCGCGCGATCTTCCCCGAGGGGTTGATCACCAATCTGGTCTTGACCAAGCGGCAGGAGCTGCGCCTGATGGCAGATATACCGCAGGAGCAGCATTGGAAAACCTATGTCAACGCGGTGTGAAAAAGCTGAGGACGGAAAATGACGCAACCCGGCAAAACCATCGGTATCCTGATGACCGGCCATGCGGTGCCCGAGGTGCTGGAGGCACTGGGCGATTATGACGCGATGTTCGCGCGGCTGCTCGACGGGCATGGGTTCAACTTCAAAAGCTACGATTGCGAGGGCGGTGTCATCCCGGCAAGTCCGGACGAATGCGACGGCTGGCTGATCACCGGCTCCAAGCATGGCGTCTATGAGGATCACGCCTGGATACCCCCGCTCGAGGCGTTCATCCGGGATGTCTATGCGGCGGGCGTGCCGTTGATCGGCGTTTGTTTCGGCCATCAGATCATCGCGCAGGCGCTTGGCGGCAAGGTCGTCAAATATGACGGTGGCTGGTCCATTGGCCACACCTCCTATGAGATCGAGGGGGAAACCCGCAGCCTCAACGCCTGGCACCAGGATCAGGTTGTGGAACTGCCGGAGGGGGCCGAGGTGGTCGGCTCTTCCGATTTCTGCTCCAATGCCGCGCTGGTCTATGGCGAACATGTATACACCATTCAGCCGCACCCGGAATTCACGTCGGACATGATTGATTTCCTGCTAAAATACCGCGGCAAAGGGGTGGTGCCGGATGAGATATTGCAGGCCGCCGCCACCCGGCTTCATGCCCCAACCCAAAGCCCCGCCATTGCAGACCGCATGGCGGAGGTCCTGAAACGAGGTGCCTGATATGGCCAACTGGATCAGCAAACTTCCCGAAGCCGCCAAGGCATATCTCGAGGGCAAACGGCTCGACGAGGTGGAATGCATCATCGCCGACCTGCCCGGCATCGCCCGCGGCAAGGCGGTGCCTGCGGGCAAGTTCAACAAGCAGGATTATTTCCATCTGCCCGACTCGATCTTTTTCCAGACCGTGACCGGGGGCTATGCCGACGACGCCGATGACGAAGGCGACTGGATCGAGCGCGACATGGTTCTGGTGCCGGATATGGAAACCGCCTCGGCGGCGCCCTGGACAGGGGACTGGACGATACAGGTGATCCATGACGCGCAGGACCGCGACAAGAAACCGATCCCCTACAGCCCGCGCAACGTGCTCAAGCGCGTGGTGGAGTTGTACCGCAAGGAGGGTATGGAACCTGTCGTTGCGCCGGAGATGGAGTTCTACCTCGTTGCGCGCAACCTCGACCCGGCCAAGAAGATCGAACCGATGATGGGCCGCTCAGGCCGCCCGGCGGCGGCGCGGCAGGCCTATTCGATGACCGCCGTCGATGAGTTCGGCCCGGTGATCGACGATATTTACGATTTTGCCGAAGCGCAGGGCTTTGAGGTTGACGGGATCACCCAGGAGGGCGGCGCCGGACAGCTTGAGATCAACCTGCAACATGGCGACCCGATCAAGCTCGCTGACGAGGTGTTCTTCTTCAAGCGGCTCATCCGTGAGGCGGCGTTGCGGCATGACTGCTTTGCCACCTTCATGGCCAAACCCATCGAAGACGAGCCCGGAAGTGCGATGCATATCCACCATTCGATCATGGATATCGAAACCGGCAAGAACATCTTCAGCGGCCCGCAGGGCGGTGAGACGGACGCCTTCTATCACTTTATCGGCGGGTTGCAGGCACATCTGCCCGCGGCCATTGCCATCCTCGCGCCTTACGTGAACTCCTATCGCCGCTACGTGCGCGCGCATTCGGCCCCGGTGAACCTGGAATGGGCCCGTGACAACCGCACCACCGGCATCCGCGTGCCCATCTCGGGGCCGGAATCGCGGCGGGTGGAAAACCGGCTCGCCGGGATGGACTGCAACCCCTATCTCGGCATCGCGGCATCGTTGGCCTGCGGCTATCTCGGCCTGAAGAACGAACTGCGCCCGCGCCCGCAATTCAAGGGCAACGCCTATGAGGGTGACACCGGCATCCCGCAAATCCTGGGCGATGCGCTCGACCTGTTCGAAGAGGCCACGGAGCTGCAAAGCGTTCTGCACCCCGAATTCGCCCGCGTCTACACTGCCATCAAGCGTGATGAATACGAAGAATTCCTTGCCGTGATCAGCCCCTGGGAACGCGAGCATCTGCTGCTGAATGTCTAAGCGCGGACTGATAGCTGCCGGGGCCGTCGCTCTGGCCCTGGGCGCTGTGGTGACCCTGAGCCTTGGTGGAGGAACGTCGGATGCGGTCCGGGGCGACCCCTCCGCGCCTTCCGAAAAGGATCCCTCCGGCGTGGTGCGGCACATGATCCTGCAGGACGCCGATCTGGAGAATGGCCCGGACTATGCGCTGATGCTGCACCCTCTGGCCACGGGAGGCGATTGGCGTGTGGTGACCGATCAGACCGCGCTGCGCGCCGCCCAGCCCACGGCGTATTACACGGACAAACCGGGCGAGACGATGAAGCTGCTGCTTTTGTCGATCCTCTTCATGAGCCCGCCCGGAAACCCGCCCGACGGCCGTTTTGCCACCCTGATCCGAGGCAAGGAAGAGGTCAAAAGCTTCACCTGCGCCCCGGTGTTCTGCACCAGCGGCGAGATCGGAGGAGATGCGCGGCACCAACGTGATCTGGCCGGTTTGCTGGAGGCGTCGAAACCGGTGGAGCTGATCACCGAACGCTTTGCGCATCCCGACAAGGTGCGTGCCGCTCATTTCAAGGCGCTGCGCGACGAGAGCATCGTGCTGATCGAGCCTGCGGACCTGCCGCCGCCGGGCACGATCATGTATCCCGCCCGGGTGCGGCTCGATCTGCCGGCGGTGTTGCTGGACACGGACGAGAGCGGCAACACCCCGCTTACCCCTTTCGACGAGGCCGAGTATCGCGCGCGTTTCGTTGCCGCCTTCACCCACGCCTACCCGGAAACCGATGCCTACAGGCTCGGGCCGATCGATTTCAGCTACATTTATCCGCCCCAAACCGGCTGGCCCGTCGTCTCGGACGCGTTTGAGGGGTATCTCTACGACGAACAGGAGCACCCGCGCGGGATCGACCGGATCATGGTGGTCAAGCCCTACCTGCTTGTCGATCTGACCCCGCGTCTTGCCGATGCCCTGATGGGTCCTGACCCGTTCTCCCGGATGCCCGATTTCGCCCGCGAGCCGGAAACGCTTGCGCCGAGGCTCGATGCCCTTGCCGAAGAGGTTCTGAGCCGCCCCTGCCCCGGTTGTTTCAAGATCGAACTGCCGGTCAAAACGGTGGACGCGATCCGCGTGACCCGCTCGAAACCGCCGACCTTCACCCTCTCCTATTTCAGGATCGCCGACGATGAACCTTCTGCACAGCAATGACCGCCCCGGGCAATACCCGGACAGCTGGTACGCGGCGACGATCGAGCCGCTGAAAGAGTTTGCCCCGCTCCGGGGCGAGACGCGCGCGGATGTCTGCATCATCGGCGGCGGCTTCACCGGGCTGTCCGCGGCACTGCACCTGGCGGAAGCCGGTTACGAGGTGGCGCTTGTGGAGGCGCATCGCGTGGGGTTCGGGGCCTCGGGGCGCAATGGCGGTCAGCTCGGATCGGGTCAGCGGGTCGGTCAGGACAGCCTTGAAAAACTGGTGGGGCAGGATGATGCCCGGCTGCTGTGGGAGCAGGCTGAAGCGACAAAAGACCTCGTGAAATCATTGATCGCAAAGCACAAGATTGACTGCCACCTGAAACCGGGGGTTGCGCATACCTGTTTTTCCGCGCGTGAGATGGCCGAGGAGCACGCCTATGCGCGTCACCTGCAGGACCGCTATGGCTATGACCAGATCGAGACGCTCGACGCCGAGGCCATGCGCGCGATTGTCCCCTCGCCAAGCTATCATGGCGGCACGCTTGATATGGGGGCGGCGCATCTGCATCCGCTGGCCTATGCGCTGGGGCTGGCCAAGGCCGCCGTTTTGGCGGGCGTCCGGATTTACGAGCGCTCCGAGGTGCATCATATCCAGCGCGGCGCCAAGCCCGTGGTTCAGACCGATCGCGGGCGCATTGCAGCCGATCATGTGATCCTGGCCTGCAATGGCTATCTGGGCGGGCTGGACCGCAAGGTGGCCGCGCGGGTCATGCCGATCAACAATTTCATCATCGCCACCGAGCCCCTGGGCGATGCCGCCGCGCAGGTGCTGACCCGCGATATCGCGGTGGCCGACAGCAAGTTCGTGGTGAATTACTACCGGCTCAGCCATGACGGGCGGCTGCTTTTTGGCGGCGGCGAAAGCTATGGTTACAAGTTCCCGCGCGACATCACAGCGACGGTGCGCAAACCGATGCTTGAGATCTACCCGCATCTTCGGGATGTGAGGATCGACTATAGCTGGGGCGGGACGCTGGCCATCACCATGCGGCGGATGCCCTATCTGGCCCGGGTGGCGCCGAATATCCTGTCGGCGTCCGGCTATTCAGGGCACGGCGTGGGCAATGCCACCCATGCAGGCAAGCTCATGGCTCAGGCGATTGCCGGGCAATCCGAAGGGTTTGACATCATGGCGCGCGTACCCGCCCAGGTGTTTCCGGGCGGGGCCATGATGCGCTCGCCTCTTCTTGCGCTGGCGATGACCTGGTATGCCATGCGCGACCGTCTGGGCATGTAACCCGGCAAATTTCTTTTACTGATGTTTCTGCCTCAGCGGGCCGCCCACAAGGGCGGTGCGCGAAGTTTCGCGCCCAGAAAAGGTCACAGAATTAACACTTGGGTTTTACCCCTCTTTGGAGTATGTATTTCGGTATTCCGAAGTCTAGTTTCAGGAAATCCGAAGATGCCACTCCCTCCGAACGTTTATGACGCTGAGCCGATCCCCGAATCCGCCCGCAAGGAAATCGACAAGCTTCTGAAATCCGGCGATCTTTTCCGCTATACCGCGCCTGAAAACGCACCGGTGACGCTTCTGGAGCAGGAATTTGCCGCTCTCATGGGCAGCCGCTATGCGCTTGCTGTTTCGTCCTGCTCTGCCGCACTGTTCCTGTCGCTCAAGGCGCTTGGCCTGCCGCGCGACGCGCGCGTGCTGATCCCCGGCTTTACCTTCGCGGCGGTGCCATCTTCGGTCGTGCATGCCGATTGCGTCCCGGTTCTGTGTGAGGTGGGTGAGAATTACCGGATTGACCTCAAGGACTTCGAGGCCAAACTTGATGCGAATATCTCGGCCGTGATCATCAGCCATATGCGGGGTCATACCTCGGACATGGACGCGATCATGGCACTCTGCGAGGCGCGCGATATCCCCGTGATCGAAGACGCCGCGCATTCGCTCGGCACCACCTGGGACGGCCGTAATATCGGGACGATCGGGCGGGTGGGCTGTTTCAGCTTTCAATCCTACAAGCTCGTCAACGCAGGCGAAGGCGGGATCCTGATCACCGACGACGCCGATCTGATCGCGCGCGCCGTGATCATGTCAGGTGCATACGAGCATAATTGGGCGAAACATTTCAACGGGATGGATGCCGAACTTGAAGCGGCCTTCGCGCGCTGGCAAAACCATGTTCCGCTGTACAATCTGCGTCTGTCCAACCTTTCGGCCGCGATTATCCGCGCACAGCTTCCCGAGATCCCGCGCCGCGTGCGCGATGGCCGCGCAGGGCATGATCATGTGGCGGCCCGGCTCAATACCTCGCTCTGGCTGCATGTGCCGGATCCCCTGCCCAAGGAAGAACGCGCACCGGATTCGATCCAGTTCAACCTCGTGGGGCTGTCGGACGACGATGTGGATGCCTTTGTCGCCGCCGCCGATGCGGGCGGAGTCAAGGTGCAGGTCTTCGGCCAGAGCAAGGACAACGCCCGGGCCTATTGGAACTGGAAATTCCTTCCCGGTGAGGCCCCGGATCTTCCGCAAACCCGTGCCATGCTGATGCGCGCCTGCGATGTACGTCTGCCCGCAAGGCTGACCCGGGCCGAGCAGGACTTGGTCGCTGATATACTTCTCTCTGCCGCAGGTCAGGTGATGGAAGGGGATCCGCTCGCCTACGGGACTTGACGCCAGAGCGCCCTGCCCGCTTGATGGGCGCATGAGCAAGGATTTCTCCAAGGGCGCCGCGTGGATACGGGGCGATATTGTTCCGATCCATGAGGCGAAAATCGGCGTCACCGACTGGGCGCTGACCCATTCGGACGTGACCTATGACGTGGTGCCGGTCTGGAACCGGGCCTTTTTCCGCCTGGGCGATTATCTCGACCGGTTCGAGGCGTCGATGACAGCCTGCCATATGGATGTCGGCATGGATCGCGCGGCAATCGAGAGCGCGCTGCACGACATGGTGGCAGGGTCGGGCCTTGATGCCGCCTATGTGGCGATGGTGGCCGCGCGGGGTGTACCGATCATTCCCGGCAGTCGCGACCCGCGCGATTGCGCCAACCATTTCTATGCCTGGTGCGTGCCTTACGTGCATGTGGTCAAGCCCGAGATCGCTGAGGCAGGCGTCGCGGTGATGCTGCCTGATACGGTGCGGCGCATCCCCGAAGACAGCGTGAACCCTCTGGTGAAAAACTACCATTGGGGCGATTTCACCCAAGGGCTGTTCGCCGCGAAGGCCGCCGGGTTTGAAACCGTGCTGCTCCCCGATCATGCGGGAAATGTGACCGAGGGTCCGGGGTTCAACGTCTTTGCCCTGAAGGGCAATCGCGTGATCACACCGGAGCGCGGCGTGTTGCACGGGATCACCCGGCGCACAGTTTTGGAACTGGCCGAGGCGCAGGGGTTTTCGGTGGAAGAACGCACGCTTCCGGTCGCGGAGCTGATGGAAGCCGACGAGGTGTTCCTGTCGAGCTCAGGCGGTGGGGTCATCCCGGTGGCACGGATCAATGACCGGCAGTTTTCCAATGGCGCGGCGGGGGCGCAGGCGTTGCGCTTGCGGCAGGCTTACTGGGCGCTGATGCAGGACAGCAGGTATCTCACCAAGGTGAAAAGCGCCGTGTAAACATCTGATTTGCTGACATTTCAGGAACAATCGCTGTCAGAAAACGGTGAGGCTGCCGCGCAGGAACGGGTGCTGCGCGAGGGCGGGCTCGACGATGGTTTCCTGCAGGATCGGCCGCAGCGTCGCGGCGACCCGCGCGGGCATGTCCTGCAGGATACCCTTGCGCGCGGTAAGCGAAATGGTGCGCGTCAGGGGCTCGAACGGAAGATCCATCACGTCGATCTGATCGGCAAACCGACGGGCCCGCATGAGGGCCAGCGGCGTCAGGATTGTCCAGCCGGTGCCCTGCCCGACAAGCGCCAGGATGGCATGATAGCTGTCGATCTCAAAACGGTGGGTCAGGGTCAGGTTCTGGCGCGCGAGATGCGCGTTGACCAGCCGCCCCATGTAATGCCGCTGGGTATATTGCACCATCGGCATGCGCTTGAGCTGGCGCAGGATATCGCCATCACGGTGGATCTTGCCCTTGGGCGCGGCCACGATGAAACCCTCGCGCATCAGCGGGTGCACCTCGACCCAGTCGCTTTCGGCACCAAGCTCGGCAGCGACGATCACGTCAAGCGCGCGGGCGTCGAGCTGATCATAGAGATAGTGGCTGGCCCCGGTTTCCAGGAGGAACTGGCACCCCTTCAACTCGCCCGCCATATGGGTAAGGAGCTGAGGCGTCACATCGGCCTCCAGATCTTCGATCATGCCGAGGCGGAAACGGGTGAGCGCCGACAGGTTCGCCATGGCCAATTCAGCCCGCGCCTGGGTCGCCTCGTTCAGGATGGTTTGCGCCCGGCGATGCATGATCTCGCCCGCAGGGGTCAGGCGGATGGGCCGCGCGTTGCGTTGCAGCAGCGTCGCGCCAACGGCGCCTTCGAGATTGGTGAGTTGCTGGCTGACGGCGGACGGGCTGGCCCCCAGTCGCTTGGCGGCGGCAGAGATTGACCGCTCATCGGCGGCGGCCATGAAAACCTCGATGCCCCAGAGGGTTATCCGGCCGGGACTATCGACCATCGCGGGTTACTTGCCCAGTTTCGACAGCTTATCCTGAAGATCGGCGAGCTGTTTCTTGATATCGTCGAGGCCTTCGGCGTCATCGGCATCCGCGGCGGGGGGCGCTTCAGCACTACCCTCTTGGCCACCGGCTGCGCCCATGCCGCCTGTCATCGCCTTCAGAAACGCCTCTTGCTGGGCGCGCATGGCATCCATCCCGGGCAGACCGGCCAGCGGGTTGGCCTTGGCCATGTTTTCCATCATCTGGCTCTGACTTTTCTGGAGCATCTCGAAAGAAGCCGCCAGAAAGTCGGGCACCATCGAGGTGGCCTGTGTCGAGTAGCTGCGCACCAAATCCGTCAGGACACTGATCGGCAATACACTTTCTCCGCGGCTTTCATGTTCGGCGATGATCTGCAGAAGATATTGCCGTGTCAGGTCATCGCCGGATTTCAGGTCGATGATCTGGACTTCGCGCCCCTCGCGAATGAATTCGGCAATGTCGTCGAGCGTCACGTAATCGGACGTCTCGGTGTTGTACAACCGGCGGCTGGCATATCGCTTGATCAGCAGGGGTTTGTTGGTGTCAGCCACGGTGCGTTCCTCCCAGACATCGGCATCGCTGCAGTGCAGCTTAATGCCACGGCGCAGAAAAGAAAAGAGCGAGCCGTTGGCTCGCTCTTTATGAGGAGAGGTCCGAAGGGAGGGAGCGGACCCTATCGCTCAATTACTTGGCAGCTGCGGTTGCTTTCTTGGCAGCGGCAGTAACCTCGTCGGTGGCTTTCTTGACAGCGGCAGCTGCGTCGTTTTGCAGGTCTTTGCCAGCGGCCATCATCAGCTCGACGGTGTCCATTTGAACTTTTTTGGCGACTTCAGCGAAGGCAGCCATGTTCTCGGCGGCCACTTCAGCGCTGGCCGATGCGAAATCGGTCATGGCTTTGGCGTAGTCGGCGGGCTCGGCTTTGACTTTGGTCATGTCGTTCAGCTTGGCCAGGGTCTCTTTGGTCCACTTGTTCGAAATCTCGGCCGATTTCTCAGCAGCGGCCAGGGCGACGCCCGACAGCTTTTCGTTCAGAGCGGCTTGGTTCTGGAAGGCTTCTTCCATTGCTTTGGTGTCAACCGGGAATGCGCCCATGATGTCTTTCAGGACGGTGTTCATGTCTTGTGCTTTGGCCATGGATCAATTCCTTTACTTGGCTTTGCGTGATCAGCGAGGGTCGCTGCTTTCTGCGTCTGCAAACTATATACATGCTGCACTGCGGCATTTCAAGTATTTTTTCTGCACTGCAGCAAAATTTTCACAAAGCCAGGAAATCACATTGATTCAGACACTTGCCTTCTTGCGCACATAGGTTCCCGGGGCCGGAGCGATGGGTTTATGCGTAGAATCACCGGGTTCTCGTGCCTCGACCATCTTGCCCGAGCGCTTGCTCAGCCAGCTTTCCCAATGCGGCCACCAGGAGCCTTCATGCTCTGTCGCGCCGTCGATCCAGGCCTCGGCGTCGCCGCTGAGATCCTCATTGGTGTAATAGCCGTATTTCTTCTTGGACGGCGGGTTGACGATGCCCGCGATATGACCGGATTCGGACACGATAAAGGAACGGTCCTTGGAGCCCGTCATCTTGAAGCCGCGATAGCAGTCTTTCCACCGCGCAATGTGATCGGTTTCGCAGGTGACGGCCATGATCGGCACGTTCACGTCCGAGATATGCAATGTCTCGCCACACATCTCGATCCCGTCGGTGACAAAGAGGTTCTGCTGGCAAAGCCCGCGCAGATAATCGAGGGCCATCTTGGCCGGCAGGTTCGAGCCATCGCCGTTCCAGTAGAGCAGATCGAAGGCCGGGGGTGTTTCGCCCATCATGTAGCTTTTGATCGCCGGCTTATAGATCAGGTCATTGGAGCGCAGGAAGGACATGGTCCGCCCCAGGATGAACGAGCGCAGCACGCCTTGGGTTGCCACTTCCTCTTCGATCCCGTTGATGAAATCATCCTGCAGGAAGGGCACGAACTCCCCCTGATCCGAGAAATCCGTCAGGGTGGTGAAGAAGGTCGCCGATTTGATCGACTTGTCGCCCCGCTTTTTCATCAGCGCCAGAGCGAGGTGCAGAGTCGTTCCGGCGATGCAATAGCCGACCGCGTTGACCTGTTTCTGCTTGGTGATCGACTTGGCGACGTCGATCGCGGTCAAAAACCCGTCTTCGATGTAATCGGACATGCCCACATCCGCATGGCTGCGGTCAGGGTTGATCCAGGAGACGACAAACAGCGTGTAGCCCTGATCGACGATCCACTTGATCAGGCTGTTCTGTTCCTTGAGATCCATGATGTAATATTTGTTGATCCAGGGCGGAAAGATCACCACCGGGACGCTATGCACTTTTTCGGTGCTCGGCGTGTACTGGATCAGCTCCATCATGCGGTTGCGGAACACCACCTCGCCGGGCGTGGTGGCAACATTCTCACCGATCTGGAAGGCGGATTCATCCGCGAGGCGCACAACCATTTCGCCATCATTGGCCTCAAGGTCGGCAACCAGGTTCTCCAGCCCTTTCACCAGGCTTTCGCCCTCGGTCTCAAGCGCGCGCTCCAGAGCGTCCGGGTTGGTGCCGAGGAAATTGGTGGGCGCCATCATGTCGATGATCTGCTGCGAGAAATAGCGCAGGCGCGCCTTTTCCTTGCTGTCCAGATCGTCGACCTCTTCCACGGCTTGCGCGATAGCCTTGGCATTGAGCGCATATTGCTGCTTGATCCAGTGGAAATACGGGTTGGTCTTCCACATCGGGTTGGCGAAACGGCTGTCGCGGGCCAGCGGGTCGTCTTCGTCTTCTTCCAGTTCGCCGCCTTGCAGCATCGCCTGCTGGGCTTCCAGGAAATGGCGCACCGACTTGCCCCAATATTCAAGCTGGCTTTCATAGAGCTTGCCAGGATTTTCCAGAAATTCGCTCATATAAGATGCGGTCGCCTTCGCGAACAAATCCTGCGAGGGCGCGGAAAGCGTTGGTTTGGGAGGGTTTCTTGCCGTCAACGCCTTGATCAGGCGCTGAGAGAGCTCCTCAACCTTAACGAGATTTTCATTCAATTTCTGAAAATCTTGTACTGCGACATCCTCTTGCGTTGCCATGAAAGAGTTTTCCCTTTAAGTTTCTGCTATGCAGCATAACGTTGGTGGTCAGGAGGGGCCATGCGACGAAAGCGACCAGGCCTGCGCGGCCAAAAAGGAGACGATGATGCGGTACATGGCAACTTACGACCTGATGGAAACCCTCCGAAACACCAATCAATGGTTGGGCGCAACGGCCCTTTCCATGGCATCTTACCCAATTTTCAGCATGGTGCCAAACCCCGCTTTTCAGTGGATGGCGGCGTGGGGTGAGGTCACGGAACGCACCTTTCAGCGGATGATCATCAAGCCCGACTGGGGCATCGAATCAATCACCGGCGAAGACGGCCGTGATCACCTGATCAAGATCGAACCCGTGCTGGAGCGCCCCTTTGGTGATCTCATTCATTTCGACGTTCAGGGCCGTGCGGATATGGACCGCCGCGTTCTGCTGGTGGCTCCGATGTCAGGCCACTACGCCACGCTCCTGCGCTCGACCGTGCGCTCTCTTCTGCCCGATTGCGAGGTCTATGTGACCGACTGGCACAATGCCCGCGACATCCCGGTGAGCGAAGGCAAGTTCGATGTCGAGGATTACACCCTTTACCTGATGGAGTTCATGCGCGAGCTGGGCTCGGATCTGCATGTGATCGCCGTTTGCCAGCCTGCGCCGCTGACGCTTGCTGCCACCGCCTACCTGGCCGAGCTTGACCCCGATGCGCAGCCGCGCTCGCTGACCCTGATCGGCGGTCCGATCGACCCCGACGCCACCCCCACCGACGTGACCGATTTCGGCCGCCGCGTGACCATGGGTCAGCTCGAAGAGACGATGATTCAACGCGTTGGCTTCAAATACAAGGGCGCGGGCCGCAAGGTTTATCCGGGCCTGCTGCAACTGGCCTCATTCATGTCGATGAACGCCGACAGGCATACGAAGGCCTTCGTCGATCAGATCAGCCGGGTCGCCCAGGGCGACGCCAGCGACCATGACCCGCACAACAAGTTCTATGACGAATATCTTGCGGTGATGGACATGCCGGCCGAATTCTACCTGTCGACGGTGGAACGTATCTTCAAGGGGCTTGAGATCGCCCGCAACGAGTTTGTGGTCGATGGCCACAAGGTCGATATCGGAGCGATCACCAATGTCGCAGTGAAAACCGTCGAAGGCGGCAAAGATGACATCTCGGCCCCGGGTCAATGCGTTGCCGCGCTTGACCTTTGCACCGGCCTGCCCGACAGCAAGAAGGCCAGCTATATCGAGCCTGAGGCCGGTCACTACGGGATTTTCGCCGGACGCAGCTGGCGCAACAACATCCGCCCGCTGGTGCTGGAGTTTATCGACGCCAATTCCGAGGCCCCTGCCCCGCGCAACCGCACGGCGCCGCGCAAGGCCAAGCCGGGCAAACCCGCAAACAAGAACGCCGCGGCCTGAACCGCACAACATCGACCCCGGGCGCATTGAGAAAATTCGTACGAATTTTCTTGTGCCAGGTCGTAACGATCAGCCCGTGATTGCAGGGGTTTGCAGAACGAACGGCTGTTTCATCCAATCCAGAATGGCCTGCGTTGTCGCGTCGGGCTGTTCGAGTGTCGGCAGATGTCCGGCCCCGTCGATCACCTTCAGTTCGGCATATGGGATCAGCTCGGCCATGAACCGGTGCCGCTTGACCGGTGTCAGCCTGTCTTCGGAGCCACACAGCACCAGCGCCGGGATTTTGCACCGCCGCAGCGCAGGCTGTTGATCTCGCCTGCGTTGCAGCGCACGGGCCTGTCGGATGACGGTGTCCGCGCCCAGGTTTTCCGCCATGTCCTGCACCAGCGCCATGATTTCGTTGCGGTAGGTGGACGAGATATTGTCCGGCGGCAGGAAGTCCGGCACCGCCTCGGCCAGACGGCCTGAGCGGACCTTGATGATCATCGGTTCATAATTGGCCGCCGATTGCGGCGTCTCGGCAAGCGCGTTGGTGTCCATCAGCGCGATCCGCGTCAGCCGGTCAGGGGCACGGCGCAGGATTTCCATCGCCACACACCCGCCCATGCTCAGCCCGGCCAGGGCAAATTTGCGGGGCAGATTATCCAGCAGGCGAGAGGCGATTTCTTCGATCCGGTCGCCGCCGGTGATGGGGGCAACAGTCAGCGTGTAATGGGGGCTGAGCGCGGCCAGCTGCGGCCCGAACACCCGCGCATCGCACATCATGCCCGGCAAAAACACCAATGGTTCGTTCATGCTGCCCGATATCCTTTGCCTGCTCTGCTTTTTTTGCTCAGCATGCCACAGAGGCGGCGCGGGTCAATGGCCTAGGGCAGATCAAGCCCCCGGAACGGCGGAAAATCCGCATAGCGTGACCGGCGCGCCTCAGCCGCTTCGTGCGGATCGTCCCCGGATCTCAACAACATCCCCTTGGGCGCGATATAGCTGGAGATGGTCCGCCGGGGCTGCTCGCGCCAGCTCAGGTTCATGGCGCAGAGCTTGGCAAAGAACCACAGGTCGGAATACGGCAGGTGATCATGGATCCACCAGGCAAGATCGCGCCAGTCGCGCCCCTGGGCGTACCTGTCTGCAAACCACGGGATCACCAGAGAGCTACCCGCCCCGGCCCCGTCCGGGCTTTGCCGGTCCCAGATGTGGTGGCCGTAATTTGCGTCATTGCGGGCACAGTTGAGGTTGTTTTCATTGCCGAACCGATTGAGCGTGGGGCTGCGATACCCCGAGCGGACGGCGATGCGTCCAAAAGTTTCGGTGAGCGGGTCAAGCAGCTCTTCGCAAAGCCGACGACCATTGGCGATGGCCATGTCAGGGTCTTCGGGAATGTTCGGGATCTGGTGAAAACTGCCGATCTCTGAATAAAGGAAATCGCGCATGTAGAAATACCGGCTCAGCCGCACGCGCCCGAGCGTCTCAAGGCTCCACATGCTGCGCGGCGGCCTCATCTTTCATACCTTTCCCTAAAGGCCCGTGATCCAGGTGAGCATGGCCTGTGTCGCGGCACCGGTATTGCCTGGTGACATGATATCACCGGCCACAACATGCGCGAAGGGATCGTCAGTCTCAGTCAGCACGGGCGAAAGGCGCGTGACCTCTCCGCCCCAGGCCGCTTCAACCTTTGCTGTAATATCGGGGCGTACCACCTTGTCATCGCTGGAATAATAGAAAAGCGCGGGAATGGTCGTTCGGCTATAATCCTGTTTGATCGCATGCCGCACCATGGCCGCCATGGGAAAGACCGCGGCACTTGGATATTCGGTCGTCCAATGCGCCGCCTGGCCCGGATTGCGCGGCTCGAAACTGCGTCTTTCTCCGGCCAGAAGCGGCAGCCAATGGCGCGCGCCGGGCCAGGTGAGCAGCGGGGCCAGCGTGTTCTGAATGCCGAAATTGGGCGACACGAAAATCACCCCTTTAACCCGCTCGGCCAGTTCCGGCTGTGAAAGTGCAAGGGCCGCCACCGTTCCGCCGGTGGAGGTTGAAATCACGATCACCTCTTCGCCCACCGCCCGGCCCACGGCCAACGCCTCGGCCGCGTCATGCATCCAGTCGGCGACGCGCGCCTCGGCCATGGCATCGGCGCTGCGCCCGTGGCCTCTGAACCGGGTGAACACAAGATTGGCTCCCAATGCCTCGGAAAGCCTGTCGGGCACGGGGCGGATTTCCTGCGATGAGGCCGAGAAACCATGCAGATAGACGATCGACAGCGGGGTTTGCCTTTCCTCCTGCCCGGCGGCCCAGATCACCCGCTTGGCGCTATCCGGGCGGATATCGTCATACCGCGCCTCGACACGCCTCAGATACGCAGCGACCCCGCCCTCCAGCAGTCGCGCATCAAAACTCACATCTGTGTCGACCGGCTCATGGGGGGCAAATGCAACGAGCCCGGCCAAGGCCCCGACGAGGATCAGCGCGCTCCAGCGCAGCGCGCGTCTCACGGCTGCCCTGCCAAACCAAGCACCTCTTCGATGCTGTTGGTGATCAGATCCAGGCACGGCGCGGTCGAAAAACTGTGATCGGCCCCATCCACCAGGGTGAGCCGCAGATCTGGGCCCTGCGCATGTTCAAGCAGCCGAAGCGCGACGGACATCGGAACATCCTTGTCGGCCGTGCCCTGAAGGAACCGCACGGGCACCGGCAATGACAGCGGGGTGCGCAGGACGAGCTGCTTTCGACCGTCCTCGATCATCCGCTGCGTGATAATATAGGGATCGCCATAATCGCTGGGCAGCGCCACGCGCCCCGTCTCGGCCATCTCGGATTTTTGCGCCTCGCTGAACCCGGCCCACATACTGTCTTCGGTAAAGTCAGGTGCGGCGGCGATGGTCACAAGGCCCGCCATGCGCTCTGGCATCCGCCGGGCCATAAGGAGCGAGATCCAGCCCCCCATGGACGACCCGACAAAAACCTGCGGGCCCGATGTCAACGCCGCAATCGCGGCTTCGGCATCTTCGGCCCAGTCCCCGATACAGCCTTGTTCGAAGCTGCCGGAACTCTGGCCATGCCCGGAATAATCGAACCGCAAAAAGGCCTGTCCGCGCGCTTTGGCCCAGGCTTCAAGATGCGTCGCCTTGGTGCCTTGCATGTCGGACTTGAGCCCGCCGAGAAAAACCACGCCGGGTCCCCCGCCACCGTTCAGGTGATAGGCGATGTCGCGCCCTTGCGGCGTTGTGAAAAAGCTGGCGTCTTGCATGGCCCCTCCTGACTGTCATCCTGCGTCACCATCGCCGCAAAGGCGCAGGCTGTGCAAGATGCGAGGGGCGTGCGGGCCGTAACGTCAGGCGATGGAGCCGATCACGGACTCGACCCGGCTGATCGTCCACTCGCGCGGCTGTCCCGCGCGCTCGCCCAGTTCCGGCGGGAATTCCTTTGAATAGCTCTGAACGTCTGCCTGTTTGTCTTCACCCGTTTGTTGCGGGTTTTTTGTGTCGCTCTGGGTCATGCTCACTGTCCTGTTGACGCCGCGGTGCATTGCTTCCGCTGAAGGCATATAGCCATGTTTTCAAGCGTTAACAGAGCTGAAGTTAAATAAAAATATCTTTTTGTGTCAGTATGTTACAATATGCAACTGCATACGAAGGTTCACAATCGTCTACATTTCGGCCGCCGCGACCGGACCGCGGCGGCTCTTAGGGATCAGCCGCCGATATATGCACCGGACTGAGGACGGTAGAACACTTTCTGATTATGCAGCCGACCCAGAAGATCGTGGATCTGGCGGACCGTGTCATCCTGATCAGTGTCGCGCGGCGTCACGTCGGCGTCTGTGGCGTCGATGGCCCGAACCGCCAGGCTGCGCTTGGTCTGGCGCAGCGCTTCCTCGATCAGGTCGACATCCGCAACCGAAAGCTCGAACTTGTCGTTGTATTTGGGCATGTGAATGCTCCTTTTTTCCCTGTTGTATCGCTATCCGCACGCTGCGGAGCTACGCATAAAGTATGTTTCCGATAGGAAAGTTCAAGAAAAAAATCGTTGTGCGACAAAGTGTTACGAGATACACGGCATACGTTTGCACACCGATTTTGCATACCTTTGCGCACCATGAGGCATATCCTGTGACGCATCAGGCACTTAGCCGCCCGGCCGGGCTTGACTTCACAGCCCCGGACCGGCACAGAGAGCGCGACCATAACCCGCAACCGGGCGCTTCGTAGGCGCCAAACTGACGAGGAGACCGTGCCCGATGGCCGACATTTCCCTGACATTCCCCGATGGCAACGCCCGCAGCTTTCAGGCTGGCATCACCCCCGCCGAGGTCGCGGCGAGCATTTCCAACTCGCTCGGCAAGAAGGCCATATCGGCCACTGTCGATGGCAAGCACTGGGATCTGCAATGGCCGATCGACGCCGATGCCCAGATCACCATCAATACCATGAAGGACGAGGCGGCGGCGCTTGAGCTGATCCGCCACGATTTCGCGCATGTCATGGCCCGCGCGGTGCAGGAGATCTGGCCCGATGTGAAAGTGACCATCGGCCCGGTGATCGAAAACGGCTGGTATTATGACTTCGACCGGGCCGAGCCGTTCACGCCCGAGGATCTCGGGCTGATCGAAAAGAAGATGAAAGAGATCATCAACCTGCGCGACCCTGTGCGTACCGAAGTGTGGGACAGGGCCCGCGCGGTGAAGCATTACGAGGATGCCGGTGAGCCTTTCAAGGTGGAGCTGATCGACGCCATCCCGGGCGACGAGCCGCTGCGCATGTATTGGCATGGCGAGTGGCAGGATCTCTGCCGCGGCCCACACCTGCAGCACACGGGCCAGCTTCCGGCGGATGCGTTCAAGCTGATGAGCGTGGCCGGGGCCTATTGGCGCGGCGACAGCAACCGGCAGATGCTTCAGCGCATCTATGGCGTGGCCTTTGAGAACCGCGACAAGCTGAAGAAATATCTCACCTTCCTTGAGGAGGCCGAAAAGCGCGATCACCGGCGCCTGGGCCGCGAGATGAACCTGTTTCACATGCAGGAAGAGGCCCCAGGCCAGGTCTTCTGGCATCCGAATGGCTGGACCATCTACACCACGCTTCAGGATTACATGCGTCGCAAGCAGCGCGCCGGCGGGTATAATGAGATCAACACACCGCAGGTGGTGGACCGCAAGCTGTGGGAAGCTTCGGGGCACTGGGATAAATACCAGGAACATATGTTCATCGTCGAAGTCGAAGAGGAACATGCCCGCGAGAAAGCGGTCAACGCGCTCAAGCCGATGAACTGCCCCTGCCACGTGCAGGTCTTCAACCAGGGCCTCAAAAGCTATCGCGACCTGCCTCTGCGCCTGGCCGAGTTCGGATCCTGTACCCGCTATGAGCCGTCAGGTGCGCTGCATGGCATCATGCGCGTTCGCGGCTTCACGCAGGATGACGCACATATCTTCTGCACCGAGGACCAGATCGAAAGCGAATGTGCCCGCTTCATCGAGTTTCTGGCGGGGATCTATGCCGATCTCGGCTTCGCCAAATTCGAGATTCGCTTCGCCACCCGCCCCGAGAAACGCGTGGGCAGCGATGCAAGCTGGGACCATGTGGAGGGCGCGCTGGAAGGGGCCATCAAGGCCACCGGCCGTGATTTCGTGCTCGAACCGGGAGACGGCGCCTTCTACGGGCCGAAACTGGATTTCTATCTGACCGATGCGATTGGCCGGGTCTGGCAATGCGGGACGTTCCAGGTCGATCCCAACCTGCCGGAGCGGCTGGGCGCCACCTATATCGCGCCCGATGGGTCAAAACAGAGACCGTATATGCTGCACCGGGCCTGCCTCGGCAGTTTCGAGCGTTTCATCGGTATCCTGATCGAAGAACACGCGGGCAAACTGCCCTTCTGGCTGGCACCTCGGCAGGTGGTCGTTGCCTCGATCATTTCCGAAGCCGACGACTATGTGAAAGAGGTGGTCGCCACGCTGCGCAAGGCAGGCGTCCGTGCGGAAGCCGACATTCGCAACGAAAAGATCAACTACAAGGTGCGCGAACACTCGGTTGGCAAGGTTCCGGTGATCCTGGCCTGCGGGATGAAGGAAGTTGAGGATCGCACCGTAACGCTCCGTCGCCTCGGTGAGAAACAGACCTCGGTCGAGCCGCTGGAGGCTGTAACATCCGATCTGGCCCGCGCCGCGACGCCGCCCGATCTGTTGTAACATTTGCGGAATTTCGCCTGAAAATCCCCGGCCCTGTGCCGGGGATTTTTGTTTCAGAGACGCCAAACCCCAATAAAACAAGGACAAGCCGCAAATGAACCGGCTCACATCCGCTAACGCATTCGTGTCTGACAGGCTCGTGAAGTGCACTGCGACGAAAAGCGGTTATCTTGAACCCATCGCATCCGAAGGTTGTGAGGCAGGAGCGCAAATCCTGCTGCTTCCTGACCGAACCCGCGATATGACTTTTGTAACCTCAAGGGAGAACCCCGAATGTCGAATATGATGAAAACCGTTGCCATCGCTGGCGCCGTGACCGCCGCTCTGGCCGCGCACACCACCACTGCCGTCGCCGCCGACAAAGAGAAGTGCTATGGCGTTTCGCTCGCTGGCCAGAACGACTGCAAAGCCGGTGCAGGCACCACCTGTGCAGGCTCGTCCACGGTTGACTATCAAGGCAATGCCTGGACCCTGGTCGATGCAGGCACCTGCGAAAGCATGGAACTGCCGGGCGACCGCATGGGTTCGCTGACCGAGCTGGACCGCGACCTGCCGGGCTAAGACACATCCGGGGATGCGCGCGGACCGCCGGGCGCATCCCGACCTCAAAGACCGAAGGCCCTGCAATGCTCGATACGTCTCCGCGCTTTCCCCATCTGCCCGCCGCGCCCGGTTTCGGCTACAAGCCTCAGCATTTTGCCGCGATCACGCAGGATGCAGCACCTGTCGAGTGGCTGGAAATTCACGCCGAGAACTATATGGGCGACGGCGGCCGTCCCCTGGCGCAGCTGCGCCATCTTTCTGAAAAATTTGCAATTTCCGTGCATGGTGTGGGGTTGAGCATCGGTGGCGAACTGCCGCTGGACCGCGACCACCTTGCGCGCCTGAAAACGCTCTGCGACTGGCTGCAACCGGCCAGTTTTTCCGAGCACCTCGCCTGGTCCACACATGATGCGCATTTTCTGAACGACCTGCTGCCCCTGCCCTACACAGAGGCCACGCTGACCCGTGTTGCCGACCATATCGACGAGCTGCAAGAGTTGCTAGGCCGCCGGATGCTGCTGGAAAATCCCTCCAGCTATCTGGCGTTTGACGAAAGCACCTATGCCGAGACGGAGTTCCTGTCGCAGGTGGCCAAGCGCACCGGCTGCGGGCTGCTTCTGGATGTGAACAACATCTTTGTCTCCGCCACCAATCTGAAGCTTGATCCGCGCGCCTATGTCGATGCTTTCCCGCTGGACCTTGTTGGCGAAATTCATCTGGGCGGCCATGACGAGGACGAGGATGATCACGGCGCGCCCCTGCTGATCGACAGTCACGGCCGCGAAGTCGCTGATCCGGTCTGGGCACTTCTGGATTACACGCTTGAGCGGTCTGGCCCGCGCCCTCTTCTGATCGAGTGGGACGCCGATGTGCCAGACTGGCCCACCCTTGCCGCCGAAGCCATGCGCGCCGCCCGCGCATTGGAGAAGGTGTCGGCATGACCGTCTCACAGACCCGTTTCCACACCGCGTTGCTCGACCCCGATCAGCCGGTCCCGGACGGGCTGTCCGATGGGCTGGGTCAGCCCGCCGGTCGCCGCTTTGCGGTTTATCGCAACAACGTGGCCTCTTCTCTGACCGAAGCTCTAGAGATCAGTTTTCCGGTCATCCAGAAGCTGATCGGCGCGCAGAACTTCAAGGCATTATCGGGCGTGTTCCTGCGCCAGCACCCGCCCAAAGTCCCGATGCTCAGCCAATATGGCGATGAAATGCCGGGCTTTCTCGAAGGCTTCAAGCCCTTGGAAAACATCGGATATCTTCCGGATGTGGCGCGGCTGGAACAGGCGATCCGCACCTCCTATCATGCCGCTGACGCAGCTCCGATCGATACGGGAACGCTGCAATCTCTGACACCGGAAGAGATGGCGGCCGCGCGTTTTGCCTTCGCCCCGTCCGCCCGGCTTGTCCGGTCGCCCTGGCCGATCCACGGCATCTGGACTTTCAACATGGAAGACGGAGCACCGAAACCGCAGAACCGGGGCGAATCCGTGCTGATCCTGCGCGCGGAGTTCGATCCCGAATTGCACCTGCTGAGCGAGGCGGCGGCAGAGTGTATCGCGGCCCTGATGGCAGGTGCCAGCCTGTCGGACGCCAATGATACCGCGCTGTCGCAAGAGGCCGCTTTTGACCTTGGCGGGTTGCTGGGCCTGCTTCTGACCAATCGCGCCATCACCGAGATCACCATTGGAGACGCCTAGATGAACGCCCTGATTTCACTGCACAATTCTGTTTTTGAGCGGCTTGAACGGGCCGAGTGGCTCTTGCCCACCCTGGCGCGTCTGGTCTTTGTCGCGGTGCTGTTCATCTATTACTGGAATTCCGCCACGCTGAAGATTGACGGGTCCATCTTTTCGCCCTCGGCGGGGGCGTTCGGGCAGATGTTTCCCAAAGCCGCCGAAGAGGCGCTTTACAATGTCGAGGCGCTGACGGGGTTCCAACGGCTTGTCATCTTTGCCGGCACAGTGGCCGAGTTCGTGCTGCCGGTTCTGATCCTGATCGGGCTGCTCACCCGGCTCGCGGCACTGGGCACCATTGGGTTTGTCTTTGTGCAGACGGTCGTGGATGTGACCGGCCACGGGGCAAAGCTGGGCACGCTTTTTGACACCAGCATCGGGCTGATCGACGAGCGGGTGATGTGGATCTTCCTGCTGATCGTGATCGCGGTGAAGGGGGCCGGGCCGCTTTCGCTCGACCGGCTGCTATCGCGCAAATCCGCCTAGTTCAGCAGGGCCTCCTGCGTGGCCTTGGTCCAGCCAAGATAGAAGCGTCCGTCTGCCTCGATCAGCGGGCGCTTCATCACGGTCGGATGCGCTTTCAGCAGTTCGATCGGTTCCTGACCGCGCGCCTCATCGCTCAACTCCCGCCATGTGGTTGAGCGCGTATTCAGCAAGGCGCTGCCCAAATCAGCATAGGCGGATTTTAGCACCTGATCGGGCACGCCCTCTGCGCGGACATCGACGAATGTCGCCTCTGGCAATGATTTCAGCGCCTTACGACAGGTGTCGCAGCTTTTGAGTCCATACAGGATCATCGCATCCTCCTTTTGCTTGCAGACGGCATACATAGGGCCCGGCGCGCCGTCACGGGGTTTTTCTTGCATTTTGCCCCACTGCTGCAATGATCTTAACCATGACCCCGCATCCTCTGGCATGTCTGGCGGGGCGGGTCTGACGGCCCGGCATTTTCCGGGAGACGACACGAAGAAGGAGAAGCGGCATGCCGAATGGCACCGTGAAATGGTTTAATACCACGAAAGGCTACGGCTTTATCGAACCTGAAGGAGGCGGAAAAGATGTGTTCGTGCATATTTCCGCTGTTGAAAGATCGGGACTGACGGGACTGGCCGACAATCAGAAGGTCAGTTTTGAGCTGGAAGAGGGCCGTGATGGCCGTCAGATGGCCGGCGATCTGAAGCTACTTTAAACCCCTGAAGTAGAACAGGTTTTCAAGGGTTTACTGCCGCACCACCTTGGAGCGGCATGGGCCTTTTTCTTCAAAACCGCTTGCCGGGCAACACGGCAGGCGCATCCACTCAAAGGGCGCTGATCTGACAGGCGCCCTTATTTCTTTCTGGATGGTCCGTGTGCGATGCGTTTTGCCAATCGCAGTGAGCCAGGTCCTAAACGAGCCGCTTCAGTAGCACCCTTTCACACCTTCGGCGCAGGTTTCGACCGACCGCGCCTTGTGCGCCCGATGTTTTTTCTTCGGTGTCGGATGCGCCATTGCCGATTGGTAGGATTGGCTGGTTGTGGGGCTGCCACAGCAGATCACGCCGCTTATGGTCACCGGCTGCAATCCGTCCGGGCAATAATTTTCAGCCGACTTGTAGGGATAGATCTTCATCTCTGCCAAGGCGCCTGTCCCGAGCATTGCGATGGCCGCGGCGGCAACAACAGATTTTGTGATACTCATGTGTCCCTCATCAACTGGTGGTAATCCTGACGTGCTGTCATGGTACGTATGCCCGGCCACATGTCAATTTTTATCCCCCCGGTCAGGGCTTTGGGTCCGGGGGTTTACGGGCGGCGGATAAGGTCGCGCAAGAGGCAGGGCGGGCCGTCCTCGCGCAGCAATGTGCGCCGGGCTTCGACCCATTCGCCCTCGTCAATAGGAGGGAAGAACGCGTCAGCGTCCGGCACGTCAAGCTCAACCTCGGTCAGCAAGAGCCTGTGTGCCAGGGGCAGCATTTCCTCATAAATGCGCGCCCCGCCGATCCCGTACACGCGCGTATAGCCTGCGCCATAGCTCGCGATCACCGCCGCTTCGACACTGTCAAACACATGCTCGGTCAGCGACGCATCGCGTGAAATCACGGAATTCATACGCCCCTTCAATGGCTTGACCGGCAAACTTTCCCAGGTGCGGCGCCCCATGATCAGCGCACCCCCCATGGTTTCACGCTGAAACGCCCGAAGATCCTCGGGCGCATGCCAGGGTATATCCCCCTCCTTGCCAATCGCCCCGTTGCGGGCTCGCGCGACCACCAGCGTGATCATACCGCCACCGGCGCCTTGATGGCGGGCTGCGGCGCGTAGCCTTCGAATTCGAAATCGTCATACCGAAAATCAAAGATAGACCCCACATCGCGCTTGATACGAAGGGTTGGCAGGGGACCGGGTGTCCGTGCGAGCTGAGTTTCGACCTGCTCCATGTGGTTGGAGTAAATATGCGCGTCGCCAATAGAATGAACGAAGTCCCCGGGTTCATAGCCCGTCACATGCGCCAGCATCGCCAGCAACAGCGCGTAAGAGGCGATGTTGAACGGCACACCGAGGAACATATCGGCTGACCGCTGATAAAGCTGCAAATGCAGTTTTCCCCCGGTGATGCGCACCTGCCAAAGCGTATGGCACGGCGGCAGCGCCATCTGATCCACCTCCCCCGGGTTCCAGGCCGAAACGATCAGGCGGCGGCTGTCGGGCGTCTTCTGGATGGCCTCGACCAGCTTGGCGATCTGATCCACTTCGCCCGCCGCTGTCGGGAAATGCCGCCATTGATGACCATAAACCGGGCCAAGATCGCCGTTTTCATCGGCCCACTCATCCCAGATCGTCACGCCGTTTTCCTGCAGGTAGCGAATATTCGTGTCCCCTGACAGAAACCAAAGAAGCTCATGCACGATGGAGCGCAGATGCAGCTTTTTCGTGGTCACGAGAGGAAAACCATCGGCAAGCGGATAACGGCTTTGCAGGCCGAAATACGAGAGGGTTCCGGTGCCGGTCCGGTCGGTGCTTTTTTCACCATGATCGAGCACGGTGCGCAGGGCGTCGTGATATTGCTGCACGCGGGGCCTCCTTTGCTTTGCCTGCACGATAAGACAGGTGCGCGGCCGACCGCCAGAGCAAAATGCCGGCTGGACGAAGGCCGCAAAGGGCTTAGGATCATGATGAATAAATAGGAGAGAGTAATGGCATTGCGATATCTACATACGATGGTGCGGGTGAAGGACCTGGAAAAATCCATGGCGTTTTTCGAACTGCTCGGCCTGAAGGAAACCCGGCGTTGGGATAACGAGGGCGGGCGGTTTACGCTGGTCTTCATGGCCCCTCCGGGACAAGAGGACTGCCCGGTCGAGCTGACCTATAACTGGGACGGCGATGAAGGCCTGCCCTCCGACAGCCGCCATTTTGGCCATCTCGCCTATCGCGTGGATAATATTTACGAGATATGTCAGACCCTTATGGACAATGGAGTGACGATCAACCGCCCCCCACGCGACGGGCATATGGCTTTTGTGCGCAGCCCTGACAATATCTCTATCGAGCTGTTGCAGGAGGGCGAGAACCTGCCCCCGCAAGAGCCATGGGCCAGCATGGAGAACACAGGCCATTGGTAAGGGCCGCGCTGCTTTTGCTGCTGGGGATGAGTGCCGCGGCCTGGGCGGAAGATATCGTCCTGGCCCAATCCGTAAAGGCGCAGGACCGGTGTCGGCTGGCGCTGGCGCTGGCGCTCGATGTCTCCTCTTCGGTGGATGCGCTGGAATATGATCTGCAGCGGGTCGGGCTTGCCGCGGCATTGGACGCGCCGGATGTACGTCACGCGATCCTTGCAGGGGCGCGCGGCGATGTGGCGCTTGCGGTCTATGAATGGAGCGGTTTCAACCAGCAGAAGCTGCACCTCGACTGGACCTTGCTGCGCAGTCACGAGGACATTGACGAGGCCGTGCGTATCCTGGCCAGAATGGAGCGCAGCCATGACGATTTTCCAACCGCGGTGGGCCAGGCGCTCGGCTATGGCGCCACCCTGCTCAGACGGTCTCCGGATTGTACACGCAAGGTGCTTGATGTGTCGGGCGATGGGGTCAACAATTATGGCTATGGCGCAGAGGAAGCCTATGCCAATTTCCCCTTTGACGGGGTGACGGTGAACGGGCTGGCGATCCTCACACAGGACGTGGATGTGCTGCATTACTATCAAAGCCAGATCCTGCGCGGGACCAATGCCTTTGTAATTGCCGCGCAGAGCTTTGACGATTTCAGGGATGCCATGACCAAGAAATTATATCGCGAAGTCAATGATATCACCCTGGGATCTGCATCGCATTCCGATCCGGACAACGAGGGATGACGCCGGTCTTGCGCGCCTTTGCGGTACTGGTCGGTCTTGGTGTGCAAAGCGCCGAAGCCGCCTGTCGCCAGGCCCTGGCGTTGGCGCTTGATGTCTCTGGGTCAGTCGATGCGACGGAGTACCGCCTGCAACTGGACGGGCTGGCCCATGCGCTGAGCACGCCCGAGGTTCAGGCCGCCATCCTTGCGATGCCAGACGCGCCGATCCGGCTTTTTATCTATGAATGGAGCGGGCTTTACGAGCAACGGGTCCTGCTGGACTGGACGGAACTGACCACGCAGGATCAGATCTTTGCCGTGGCCAACCGGCTCCGGACCACGCAGAGTGCGCATATCAATGACCCGGCCACCGCGATCAGCCCGGCCATGCTGTTTGGTGCGGATGCCCTCGCGCAGCAGGCGGGGTGCTGGCAGAAAACTCTGGATATTTCAGGCGATGGGCCTGCGAATGTGGGAAAGCACCCCACCGACATCACTGATGAGCAACTGGGCGATATCGTCGTCAACGCCCTCGTGATCGGGCTGCATAGCCGCTCGAACACCTCGAAGAACCTGCATAACGTGAAATCGCTCGAAAGCTATTTCCGCAGCTTTGTGCTGCGCGGCCCCGGGGCCTTTGCCGAGGTTGCCATTGATCATGCCGATTTTGCGGAGGCCATGAAACGCAAGCTTCTGCGTGAGATCAGCCCGCCTGCCCTGTCGTCTTTGCCTCAGTAGATATAGCGGATCTGGTCGGTCCAATAGCGTTCGACCCGGCGCAGGGAGCCGGTGATCTGGTCGATGCCATCCGCGCCAAGGACCCCTTTGGATTGCAGCCCTTCCGCATGACGTTCAAAAAGATGGGCCACCACATCGCGCACTCCGCGGCCCTTCTCTGTCAGCCGGACCCGGACCGAGCGGCGGTCCACATCACAGCGCTGATGATGCATATAGCCCATCTCCACCAGCTTCTTCAGATTATAGCTGACATTGGAGCCCTGATAGTAGCCGCGCGTCTTCAGCTCGCCCGCGGTCACTTCATTTTCGCCGATGTTGAACAACAAAAGCGCCTGAACGGCGTTGATCTCCAGCACATTGACCCGTTCAAACTCATCCTTGATCACGTCGAGCAACAGGCGGTGCAGACGCTCCACCAGGGCCAACGCATCGAGATAGCCCGCCATGAAACTCCGTTGATCCACCGGGGGGCTGATATCCGAATGCACACTCATATCCGTCTCCGTCTGATGCTGCTCAGACGAGACCGTGACTCAAATTGCGTAATAATCAGTTAAACCGAGGCAATAACGCATAAAATGCCATGCACTTGGTGTCAGCCCTGGCGCGCCTCTACCAGAGAGGCGATATCATCAATGAGCGCGCTGAGATCTTCGGGTGACGGGGCCTGCCCTGTCACCCACTGGTAGAGATCCTGGTCGTTTTCCTCAAGCAGGCGCTCATAGACATCGAGTTCCCCGGAGGACATCGCAGCCAGCCGCGCATCGGCAAAGCGGGTCAGGATGATATCCATCTCCTTGATCCCGCGCCGCATCGAGCGCATGCGCAGCCGCTTGAGCCGCGTCTCTTCGGTTTCAGTCAATCGCTTCCACCTTGAGCGTGCTGCGCAGTTCGCGCTCGAGCCGCCCCAGCCGGTCGCTGGTGGCCGCCATCTGGTTCTGCAAATCGCGGAACTCTTCCAGCAGCATATTCACATCGGGCGACAAATCTCCGATCGCGGGGTCCATCGGCCCTTCGCCCTCGCCGGTGAGCAACCAAGAGAGCGATACATTCAGCATACCCGCCATCATCGAGAGCTTGTTCGCGCGGGGCTCTGACAGATCATCTTCCCACGCCTTGAGTGTCTTGATTTTCACCCCCAAACGCTGTGCCAGTTCTTGCTGGGTCATTCCCGCCTCTTCCCGCGCGCCCGACAGGCGATCGCCGAAAGTGGTGGCCTCGGGATCGTACCAATCGTCCTGAGGTTGCGTGTTCATTGGGGTCTCCTCTCATTTTATGCCGCTTGATGCGGCCGACATCTCTACATAATAGGGGGCGTAACACCCATACCAAGTGGAGTCTGCCATGACCTTCCTGTCCGCGACATTATCTCGCGTCAAACCGTCCCCGACCATCGCCGTTTCAACCAAAGCGAATGAGATGAAGGCCGCAGGTCAGGATGTCATCGGTCTTGGTGCCGGCGAGCCGGACTTTCCGACCCCGGCCAATATCGCCGAGGCAGGTATCCAGGCCATTCGCGACGGCAAGACGAAATACACCGCTCCGGACGGGATTATCGAACTGAAGCAGGCGATCTGCGACAAGTTCCGGCGCGACAACGGGCTCAGCTACAGCACAGATCAGGTCAGCATCGGCACGGGAGGCAAACAGATCCTCTATAACGCGCTGATGGCCACGCTGAACCCCGGCGACGAGGTGGTGATCCCTGCCCCCTATTGGGTCAGCTATCCCGATATGGTCCTGCTGTCAGGGGGCGAGCCGGTGATTGCCGAAGCCTCGCTTGAGACAAAGTTCAAGCTTACTCCCGAGGCGCTTGAGGCGGCGATCACGCCAAAGACCAAGTGGTTCATCTTCAACTCTCCCTCGAACCCGACCGGCGCCGGCTATAGCCGCGACGAGCTTAAGGCGCTGACCGACGTGCTGATGCGTCATCCCCATGTCTGGGTGATGACCGACGATATGTATGAGCACCTCGCCTATGACGGGTTCGAGTTCTGCACCCCGGCACAGGTAGAGCCCGGGCTCTATGACCGCACACTCACCTGCAACGGCGTCAGCAAGGCCTATGCGATGACCGGCTGGCGCATCGGCTATGCGGCCGGCCCGAAAGCCCTTATCGGGGCAATGCGGAAAATTCAGTCGCAGAGCACCTCAAACCCCTGCACGGTCAGCCAATGGGCCGCTGTCGAGGCGCTCAACGGCACGCAGGATTTCATTGCCAGCAACAACGAGGTCTTCAAACGCCGCCGTAATCTGGTGGTGGATATGCTGAACGCCGCGGACGGCATCACCTGCCCCACCCCGGAGGGTGCGTTCTATGTCTACCCCTCCATTGCCGGACTGATCGGCAAATCCACGGCCAAAGGGACCGTTATCGAGAATGATGAAGTCTTTGCCACGGCCCTGCTGGAAGAGACCGGCGTTGCGGTGGTCTTCGGCGCGGCCTTTGGCCTCTCGCCGAATTTTCGGGTGAGCTATGCCACCTCGGACGAGAACCTGAAAGAGGCCTGTAGCCGCATTCAGCGCTTCTGTGCGAACCTGACATAACGGATCCTGTCCGCAGGGCCGCCCTCGGGGCCAAGCGCGCATTCCCGCGCAGGGTTAACGCATGTGTTGAAAATCCATCACAGGCAAGGCATGGTCTGGAAGAGGTCCAATCACGAGCGCCAATATCCCCATGTCCGATCTGCCCGATTACTACTTTCGCGTGCGTGAAAACGGTGCCTTCGTCTTTCGCGTGGACACCGAGAACAGACAGCGCCGGATCGATATGGACCAGATCGCCGTGGTCAACATCCGCAACGGTCAGATCAAGGCCCATGGCGAGCGGGAGCTGAGCGATCAGGATATGGCCGTCATCGAAGAATGGATGGCGGAGCGCACCGCACTTCTGGCCGCGCGCGATATCGACGACATTCACCGGGCGGTGGATTACCTGAACCAGACGACCCACTGGGCGCAGTCCAAGGCCTCGGACGAGGATCTGGAGAATGTCAGCGACGCGCTTCTGCTGGCCATGCACGACCTGCGCAGCGTGCTGGTGCGCAAGAAGGCCGATCGCCTTCTTTCCGGGCGCGACAAGGGCGAAGACTAAAGTTGTGCAGCCTGGGGGTTCACCCCACAGCCGCCATCCGGTCTGAACGCGCGGTCCAGATCCAGAACCGCCCCATCAGCAGCACCGCAGCAAAGGCAAGCCCGATGGCAAGACCCAGCCAGATGCCGATCCCGCCCAGATCAAGAGTGAATCCCAGCACATAGCTGGCTGTTACTCCCACGCACCAATAGCTGAACGCGGCGATCCACATCGGCACCTTTGTGTCATGCACCCCGCGCAGCAACCCGAGCGCCAGCGCTTGTGCCGCATCCATGAACTGAAACAGCGCCGCTCCGGCCATCAGAACGACACCCATCGCCAGCACCGCCTCGCGATTGGGTTCATCGGGGTCCATGAAGAGAATGATCAGGGGCTCGGGCATGGTCAGGAAGATTGTCACGGTCACCACCGCAATTCCGCCCACAAGCAAGGTCACCGCCTTGGCCCCTTGCCGGAGATTGGCAATGTCGCGCAGCCCCCAGGCCTGACCGGCACGCACCGTCGCGGCATTGGCAAGCCCGAGATAAAGCATGAAGGTCACCGACGCGATCATCAGAGCGATCCCGTGGGCCGCCAGCGCCAGCGCGCTGATCCAGCCCATCATGATCGAGGACGCCATGAACAGCGCGGATTCGGCCAGCATGGTTACCCCAATGGGCGCGCCAAGGCGAAACACCTGCCCGAACGCCTCCCAATCCGGCCGCCAGACCCGCTGAAACAGGGCATGTTCCGGTGTCTTGCGCGCAGCATAGAGCGCCAGGGCCAGGAAGGACGCGGTGTTGACCGCGACTGACGCAATCGCCGCACCCCGGATCCCCAGCTCGGGCATTCCCCAGTTGCCGAAGATCAGCGCATAGTTCAGCACCATGTTCAGCCCGACCGCCCCGACCGTGACCCACAGCACGATCTGCGTGCGCTCCAGGGCAGACAGGAACGATTTGAGCACCATAACCAGCAACGCCGGGATGATCCCGAACCCCGCAATGGCCAGATAAGCCCCACCCAGATCGGCGATCAGCGGCTCTTGTCCCAGCGCCAGGAACATCGCCCGCCCCGACAGGAACACCGGCAGGATCGCCAGCCCGAAAAGCACCGAGGCCCAGGCCCCCATGCGCGTGACCCGTCGCACCTGCGCACCGTCGCCCGCGGCCTCCGCCGAGGCGACCATGGGCATCACCGCCAGTGCGAAACCCGAGCCGAAGATGAAGAGGACGAAAAAGACCTCGGAGGCCAGCACCTGCGCGCCCAGCGTCTCCACGTCGTACCAGCCCAGCATCATCGCATCGGTCAGCGTGATCGACAGCTGCGCGATATGGCTGCCGATCAGCGGCAGACCAAGGCGCAGATGCGCACGCATATGATGGGTCAGAGAGTGCATCCCCCAGCCCTACGCCGGGGGCCGTGTTTAGACAAGCTCGGGTTGATAGCGTCCCGGGCCTGCCACGCGCCGTTCCGGCCTTTCAGCGGGCCTTGCGTTGATCCGGATGCAGGGCCGCGCCCAGAATATGCTGGCTGTTGTGGATCACATGATGCGCGGCGGCGACGATCAGCGGATCGGGCTGGCCAACAATCTCTTCGTCCTTGCCGGGATAGTCGAGCGAGGCCAGGAAATGACGCATGCAGTTGATCCGGGCACGTTTCTTGTCATTTGACTTGATCACCGTCCAGGGCGCATCCGCCGTGTCCGTATAGAAAAACATCGCCTCTTTCGCCTCGGTGTAGTCATCCCATTTATCAAGGCTCGCCTTGTCGATCGGGCTCAGCTTCCACTGCTTCAGCGGGTCCGTTTCACGGCTGGCGAAGCGGCGGCGCTGTTCGTCCTGCGTCACCGAGAACCAATATTTATACAGCCGGATGCCCGAGCGGGTCAGCATCCTTTCAAAATCAGGCGTCTGGCGCATGAATTCCAGGTATTGCGTCGGCTCGCAAAAGCCCATCACCCGTTCCACACCGGCACGGTTATACCAGGAGCGGTCATAGAGCACCATTTCACCAGACGTGGGCAAATGATTGATATATCGTTGGAAAAACCACTGACCCCGCTCTTCATCCGTGGGTTTGTTGAGCGCCACGACGCGGGCGGTGCGCGGGTTCATATGTTCGGTGAAGCGCTTGATCGTGCCCCCTTTGCCGGCGGCGTCACGCCCTTCAAAAAGCAAGACGAACTTCTCCCCCGTCTCCTGCGCCCAGAGCTGCACTTTCAGAAGCTCGGCCTGAAGCTGTGCCTTCTGTTCCTCATATTCCCGACGCCCCATCTTGACCTGATAGGGATATTCGCCGGTTTCGAAGGCTTCGATGACACTCGGAGTTTCCGGCATCTCCGGCAGGCCGACGTCGGTGATGGGGTCAGGCTGCGCGGCGGGTTTCGTGGCAGTCTTGCTTGTGGATGTCATATGCACTCTCCCAAAAATGACAAAAACGCGTCCTGCACCAAGCCTGCGCCGCAGCCGTTCGCGCACACACCACCCTTCGCGGGACGGCAGTACACGATCTGCAACGTTGCACCAGTCTGGCGTCAAAACGCTTTATGCAAGACTAACATTTTTGGGGTGCAGCCGCTTTGATCCGGATCAACACGCAGCGGGCCGCCGATGTGCGTCAGTGGGTCCAGGCACCGCGCCGGTTGGTCGCGAAGTTATCGCCATACCCGCCCGGGCGGATGTTGGGCTTGCGCGGCTTCGGCTCCTGCACCACGGCGTCGATGCCATGCGCTTGGGCATAATCCAGCGCCGCCTCCTTGCTGTCGAAGCGCAGGCGCACCTGGGTCTGCGTGTCGTCGTTGGAAGTCCAGCCCATCAGCGGGTCCACCGCGCGCGCGGTTTCCGAGACATATTCAAGCACCCAATGCCTGGTCTTGGCCGTGCCAGACTGCATGGCGTTACGGGCCGGTTTGTAAATCCGTGCGGGCATGGGCGCTCTCCATCTTTAGCGTGCCCGTTATCCCAAAATCCCGCGTCCCCGGCAAGCCATCAAATCGCGACACTTGGACCCGAATGCGCCGCTTGCTCCTGCCAGTTTCCGTCATGATCCCGGGATAGGGGCTTGAAGTACCCGGCAAAGACATCAACTTTGGGGGCAACCAGAGGACACCCCCAATGCCCTATGCCCATTCCGACAAGACCGAGGCGCTGCTGTCGAACCCGGCGCCCGATGTCAGAGAACGCCCCAAGCTCGAAGGCGGCAAGCGGTTCGAGATGGTCTCGGAGTTTTCGCCCGCAGGCGATCAGCCCACCGCGATTGCCGAGCTGAGCGAGGGCGTGCTGAGCGGCGAGCGCGACCAGGTTCTGCTCGGGGCCACCGGCACCGGCAAAACCTATACGATGGCCAAGGTGATCGAGGAAACGCAACGCCCGGCGATCATTCTCGCCCCCAACAAAACACTTGCAGCACAACTCTACGGGGAATTTAAAGGGTTTTTTCCCCATAACGCTGTGGAATACTTTGTCAGCTACTACGATTACTACCAGCCCGAGGCCTATGTGCCCCGCTCGGATACCTATATCGAGAAGGAATCCCAGATCAACGAACAGATCGACCGCATGCGCCACTCGGCCACGCGGGCGCTGCTGGAACGCGATGATGTGATCATCGTGGCCTCGGTTTCGTGTATCTACGGCATAGGGTCGGTCGAGACCTACGGGGCAATGACGCAGGATTTGAAAGTCGGCGGCGAATATGACCAGCGCAAGATCATGGCCGATCTGGTGGCGCAAGCCTACCGCCGCAACGATCAGGGTTTTGCGCGCGGCGCGTTCCGTGTGCGCGGCGACAGCCTGGAGATTTGGCCCGCCCACCTTGAAGATCGCGCCTGGAAGTTGAGCTTCTTCGGTGAAGAACTTGAATCGATTACAGAATTTGACCCCCTGACCGGGGAAAAAACCGACACGATGGAGCAGATCCGCGTCTATGCCAATTCGCACTATGTGACGCCCAAACCCACGATGCAGCAGGCGATTCAGGGCATCAAGAAAGAGCTGCGCATCCGCCTGGACCAGTTGGTTGACGAGGGCCGCCTGCTGGAAGCGCAGCGGTTGGAGCAACGCACGAACTTCGACCTGGAAATGCTTGAAGCCACAGGGATTTGTAACGGGATCGAGAACTATTCCCGTTATCTCACCGGGCGCGCACCCGGAGAGCCGCCCCCCACGCTGTTCGAGTTCATCCCGGATAATGCCATCGTCTTTGCCGACGAAAGCCACGTCTCGGTCCCACAGATCGGCGGGATGTATAAAGGCGACTACCGGCGCAAGTTCACCCTGGCCGAACATGGCTTCCGCCTGCCTTCCTGCATGGACAACCGCCCGCTCAAGTTCGAGGAGTGGGATGCGATGCGCCCGCAATCCGTTTTCGTTTCCGCGACCCCCGCCGCCTGGGAGCTGGAGCAATCGGGCGGGGTCTTTACCGAGCAGGTGATCCGCCCCACCGGCCTTCTGGACCCCGAAGTGGAAATCCGTCCTGTCGAGATGCAGGTGGACGACCTGCTGGACGAGGTGCGGCGCGTGGCGGCGGATGGCTATCGCACCCTTGTCACCACGCTGACCAAGCGCATGGCCGAGGACCTCACCGAATACCTGCATGAGCAGGGCATCCGCGTGCGCTACATGCATTCCGACATCGACACGCTCGAACGGATCGAGATCCTGCGCGATCTGCGCCTCGGGGCGTTCGACGTGCTGATCGGGATCAACCTGCTGCGCGAGGGGCTCGACATCCCCGAATGCGGGCTGGTGGCCATTCTGGACGCCGACAAAGAAGGGTTCCTGCGCTCTGAGACCTCTCTCATTCAGACCATCGGACGCGCCGCGCGCAACGCCGAGGGCCGCGTGATCATGTATGCCGACAAGGTGACCGGCTCGATGGAACGTGCCCTGAACGAGACCAACCGCCGTCGCGCCAAACAGATCGCCTATAATGAAGAACACGGCATAACCCCCGAAACGGTAAAGAAAAACGTCGAGGACATCCTGGCCGGGCTTTACAAGGGCGACGTGGATATGGCGCGTGTCACGGCGAAGGTCGACAAACCTCTGGTCGGTGCAAATCTTCAGGCGCATCTCGACGGGCTGCGCACGGATATGCGCAAGGCCGCCGAAAACCTGGAATTTGAGGAAGCCGCCCGCCTGCGCGACGAGATCAAACGGCTGGAAGCGGTGGACCTGGCCGTGGCTGACGATCCGCTGGCCCGGCAATCTGTGGTGGAGGCGGCAAGCGAGGCCACGAAAGGCCGCTCTACGGCCGGCCGTCCGGGGCAGCGTGGCGGGAATGTGAAGCGGCGCAAGAGATAAGTACGAAGACCGCTCCCTCTGATTTGATCCCGATCAAATCGTCTTGACCGCGAACCGGGCATTGTGCCTGTCATGACACCTGCCAATCCCACCGGGCTTGACGCCTACAAACCTGCCGAGATCGCGGAGCGCGTCGAAATCGCGGGCGTGGCCAAGGCCGCGCTACCCGCGCGTCAGATGCTGACACTGGCCATTCTTGCGGGGGCATTCATCGGCTTTGGCGGTGCGGCCTACACCATGGTGATGACGGGCCTGGACAGCAGTTTCGGCCCCGCGCGCTTTCTGGGCGGTGTCGTCTTTTCCCTGGGTCTGATCCTCGTGATCATCGGTGGTGCAGAGCTTTTTACCGGCAATGCTCTGATGACGATGGCCGCGGTCGACAGGCGCATCACCCTTGCCGCCCTTCTGCGCAACTGGGGCCTTGTCTATGTCGGCAATGCGTTGGGTGCGCTTGGGCTTGCCGTTGCCTTCGCGCTGACGGGTCTTCTCGACGGCCCGATGGGCCAGACAGCCATGAACATCGCAGAGGGCAAGACGGCCCTATCACCCTTGCAGGCGTTCATGCGCGGCGCGCTCTGCAATGGTCTGGTCTGTCTCGCGGTGTGGCTCACCTTCGGAGCACGCACGGCGGCGGGCAAGATACTTGCCATTCTCTGGCCGATCTCCGCGTTTGTCCTTCTTGGTCTCGAACACTCGGTCGCCAATATGTACCTCTTTCCCCAAGGTGTTCTGGCTGGCAGCACAGCCCCCATCGGCGCAATGGTTGCAAACCTCATCTGGGTCACGCTGGGCAATATTCTTGGCGGCGCGGGCGGCGTGGCGCTGGCCTATCATTTTGCCTATCCACCGCGCGACTGAGCCGCGGGGGCTGGCAGGGGCGCATGAAGGCGCTATCTTGCGGTCATGCGCGTCATTGGTCTGCTGTTCAGTCTTGCTTTGCCCGCCCAGGCCTGGGAGTTCACACCCGGCCTGCCCTGTCGGCTCAGCCACGAGACGCCAGAGGCGCAGATCGAGCTGACCTATGATCCCATCCAACCGCTCTATACGATCACGATCACCCGCGCCCTACCCTGGCCCGACGCGCCCGTCTTCGCGATGCGCTTTGACGGCCCCCGCGCGATCGGGATCGGCACGGACAGGCACAAGCTGCACGAGGGCGGCACGGCCCTGACCGTGATCGACACAGGGTTTGGCAATGTGCTGGACGGGCTGGAGTTCAATCACACGGCCCTTGCGATGGCCGGTGATGCGCAGGTCAGTTTCCCACTGGAGGGCGCGGCCGAGCCGGTCGCCGCATTCCGGGCCTGCGAGGGCGCGCCGCTGGCGTCATGACAGATCTTTTGCCGAGTCGAGGCTCACCCCGCCGCACGATCAGAAATCAAAGATATCCTCAAGGAACCCGCCGCGTTTCTTCTTTTTGTAGGGTTTGCCGCCATAGCCGTCATCATGCTGCCGGGCAGGTTGCGCAGCGACCTGTTGCGGCGCGGATCTTTCGATGATCTTGTCCAGCTCCCCCCGATCGAGCCATACGCCGCGGCATTGTGGACAATAGTCAATCTCGACCCCGGCGCGATCAGTCATGACAAGTTGGGTTCCATCAATCGGGCATTGCATCGAGGTGGTCTCCTTATCTGAGCGTATCACTCAGATTTAGGTCATTCCTGCTCGATTTAAAGGTTTGGCGGTCGTAACAAAACGGGCAGACCCTATGTCTGCCCGCGTATGCGTGCTCTCGGCACTCTTGCTGATCGTCGTTTATTGATAGACGTTCACATCGCCGATGTAGTCACGGATCGAGGCCCCGCCATTGTTCAGCGGCTGGTTATACCCGCCGATATAGTCGGGCAGATCGTATTCGTTCAGGATCCGGGTCAGCCCGCCCGAGCCGTTGTCCGGCGGCTGGTTGTACCCACCGACATAATCCGGCAGGTCATACCCGCTCAAAATCTGGGTGAAGGAGCCGGGATGACCCCCGACATCGGCAGAGCGGACAGCCCCGCCATTGGCGCGCCGTGCCTTGCGGTTCACCTGGGCCTGTTGCCATCTGTCGCGCTTTTTGCCCTTACGGAACTGGCCACGCTCTCCGCGCCGCTTCGATTTGCGAAGTTCGCCATTGCGCTTCCAGGCCTTGCGCGATGTCACGCTATCGTGCTGCCAGGTCTGATAGGTGTCCAGCCCCTGCTGACGGTCCTCGCCGGGACCGGCCTGCACGGGCGCGGCATAAAGGGTCAGGGCCACTGCGCCAGCCACGAGCGGGGTGATAAAACGTTTAAACACTGTCTGCCTCCTTGAGATCGACGATCTGCATCTGATACGGGCGAGTGGTTCAATTCTGTCGCAAAACTTTCTCACCGATAGGGGAAGATACACGGAATAGGCGTCAAAACCAAAGAATTCCTTGGATTTTTAGCACATATGCGCGGAATTCCCCGCTTTTCCCCGTCGCGGCGAAGCGCGATTTTTCCGTTTCCGGGTCAGCCAGGCCCAAAGCCTGCCATCGGTGACAATCAGTCCAAGCCCGATCAAACCAAAGCCCAGATAGGCCGATCCTGAGAGTTTTTCGTCAAGAAACACCGCGCCGAGGCCGATGGCAAAGGGCGGGATCAGCAGCGTGACCAGCATCAGATTGGCGGCACCGGCTCTGACCAGAATGGCGAAGTAAAGCAGATAGGCCAGCGCGGTAGACAGGCACGCGACCCCCGCAATCGCCCCCCAGACGGGAAGAGACAGATGGAACGTCGGCCAACCATCCAGCCAGATCGCCAGCGGCGCCATGATCACCGTGCTGCCCATCAACATGCCCAACGCGTTCATTTGCGGCGCTTGGCCCGCCAGACACAGCTTGGCCCAGACGCTCGCAAACGCATAGGACAACGCCCCGCCAAGAACCGCAATTTGCGCCAGGTTCCGCAGGTCGAGCCCGCGCAACACATCAAAGCCCAGGATGAACACCACCCCCACAAGGCCGAAACACGCGCCAAGGAGCTTGCGCGGGCTGAGGGGTTCGTCCTTCAGCAATACCCCGGCCACCACAGCGCCGAACACCGCCGAGGTTCCGTTGAGAATGGAGGCAAGCCCGCTCTCGATCTCGGTCTGCGCCCAGAAGATCAGCGAAAACGGCAAGGCGTTGTTGAGCCCGCCCATGACAAGATACGCCCCCCAGACCCAAGGGCTGCGCGGCAACGAGAGCCCCATGCGCCACACCACAATGAACAGAACGGGCACCGCCCAGGCAACACGGTGCAGCGTGACGGTCAGGGGCGGCAGCTCGGTAAGCGCCACCTCGGCAAAAAAGAAAGAGCCGCCCCAGACAAACGCAAGGGCGAACAACATGAGAGCAGCGACAGGGGTGATGCGGGGCGCGGTGGGTGTCATACGCCCTCATCGCATCAGGACGCCCTGCCCGGCGACCCGTTTCATGCGGTTACCGGCTTTCCTGTATCTGTTCGATCTGCTTGAGAATTTCCGTCGCCCATTCACCGATGATCGGGATGAACTCGATCTGGCTTACGGACCAGGCGATGAAGGAAATCAGGGCCGACGCGCCAAGCACCGTACCCAGGCCAAAGGCCAGCCCACGGGCGAGGTTGAAACCAATCAGACGAAAGAATGAATTGTGCATGCGGATGAAACGGTGCGAATTGAGCTGCTCGAGCTCTTTGCGCACCGCTTTCAGTTCTGCCGTGACCGAAAGTTCGGCCTCGCGCCTGTCATCCGCCTTGGACATCAGTCGAATGTGGCGGCAACGTCGTACATCACCGGCTCGAATGTCTTGCACATCTCGTTGATCTGGCGATTGCGTTGACGCATCTCTTCGGTCCTCAGCATCGCCTGAAAATCCTCGCGGCGCTCCCACTGGGAATAGTTGGCGATACGCGTCTGGGCGTCATTCACATGCAGACCAGCGGCGATGAAGCCCGGTTGTTTCGAAATGAAACTCTCATAGGCGTCAGTCAGAGCATCAAGCAGATCCTGGCAGGTTCCGGGTGTCATCTCGAAGGTGGTGATGACGGTTTGATAGCTTGCGGATTTGGCGATTATGGGCATGTCTGTCTCCCTTCCGCTCCAGCGTATCAGCCTGATCGCCCGGGTCAAATCCCAAGCGTCGTTAACCCCCCGTTTACTTTGTTTAACGATGCTGCTTGCAGGAGAGAATGGATGGCGATCCGGGCCTTGTTGCTACTGATACTGATGACCGGGCAGGCTCTGGCCGGTGCCTGGCCTCGGGAAAGAGGCCATGGGTTTTTCAGTTTCAGCATCGAATATGCGCCCGAAGATGAAAGCTTCTTCACCGCCGCCTTCGCCGAATACGGGCTCACCGGGCGGATCACCGCAGGGGTCGATCTGGGGTTCAGCGATGATACGCTTTACAAGGCCGTGGCGTTTGGCCGCGTCTCGCTTTCAGACGCTGCTGCGGATTGGAAAACGGCCTTTGAACTGGGGATCGGTGTCACCGAGGACAACGCCGTGTTGCGCCCCGGCCTCAGCTTCGGGCGGGGTTTCAACCTTGCCGAGCGGTCGGGCTGGCTCTCCATAGAGAGCCTCGCCATCTATGAAATCGAAAACAATAACGTCGAATTCAGCACCGATGTCACGGTCGGCCTGAACATGACCGATGCGCTGAAACTCCTGGTGCAAGTGCAGAGCGGGGACCACCCGATGGATCCCGACTATATCAACCTCGCCCCATCGGTGGTGTTCGAAGCGTCGCCCGGCCTGCATCTGGAACTGGGGATGAAGGCCGGACTCAAGGAAGAAGGGGATTATGCCGTCAAGCTGGGCCTGTGGCATCACTTCTGAAAAACGACATCACACCGGATCGTCAATCCGCACCCGCATCGTTACCGTCCCCCGCACCGGTTTTTCCCAGTTGAGGTTGACCTGATCCTTGTTTGGCCCTTGCTTGGCCTGGTAGTACGGAATGCCATAATAGGCGGCATTGTTCGCATCACGGATCGCGCCGGCGGGCTGCACCGATTCGACCGTTTGCACCCAGGCCCCGAACGGCAGTTTAGGAGCCAGAACGACGTTCCAGACCGATTGCGCGCTGGCCTCATTGTGATCCAGCACCAGCGGGTTCGCGACCTGATCGTTCACATTGCTGAACGTGTTGTTCTCGAAGGTGATGTTCTGGAACCGGTTGAAATCCATGCTGGCGAAACTGGTGTCGATCCCTTCGATCCGGTCGATGGCTCCGTCGATCAGGCGGAACGTGTTGCCGGTCACCGCCAGCCCGTTAATGAAATGCCCGGAGCCATGCGGTTTCACCGAGATGAAATTGAACCACGGTGCGGTGCTTTGCGACAGAAAGACATTTCCGGTGATGCTGAGCCCGCTGAAGGAGAACTCGCTTGAAAAACCCGGAGCCTCGTCGTGCTCATTGGCCCAGACAATCGAACAGTCGCAGATGTAGTTGCCGGTGATGGTCGCGCGATTGTTCGTCCTGGTCAGAACAATCCCGGCCGAGCGCGGCCCGACGGGGCCGTTATCGCCCTGAAAGATGTGGTTGCCCATGATGATCGAGCTGGAGCCGCCCAGAATCGCGAAATGCTTGAAATGCACGACCCTGTTGTTGCGGATTTTCACATCGTTGCCATTGGCGTTCAGACCGATCGACTCGCGGTTGTCCACAAGCAGGGGACTTTCGTTCGACAGAAACTGGCACCGGTCGATCATCATCCCCTGATCGCCCTCACCGTGGCTTGAGATACCCCGATCCTTCGGCGCGGTGATGAAGCAATCGCGCAACTGAAATCCGGTGCCACTCGGCGGAAGCAGGATCGCGCTGCAATCGCCCGAACATTGCAGATCGACATTGGACATGGCGAACTTGGAGATCTGGTCGAACCCGCTGAAATCCAGGATGTATTTGAAGCGCTTGAAGGTATAGGTTTGCGTCCCGGCGGCATCATAAAGCGGCGCGCTCAGCGTAAGCGTCTGCGCCGAGACATTCTTGGACCGCACATAAATCTCACGGCCCACGCCGTTACCCTGAACCAGAGAGCCAACCGGAATCGCCGCAACATTGGTGACCCCGGTCAGAACCTTGTTGTTGGAGGGCGAGTATGTCCCCTGAGAGGTGTATGTTTCCGTGTCCCAGGCCGACCCCGGCACAATCGAGAACTGGCCATTGCGGATATAGCGACGCTGCTTGAAGGTGGTTTTGTTGTTCACCGCCGCCTGCATGTCTATCGGCGCGCGCACGGCAATCAGCCGCCCGCCAAGATCGAGCGATTCGTGCCCCGAATTGTTGAACAGCGCCTGAAACGCCTTCTTGAACGCCAGCTCTTCATCGCCGAATGCGTCGATATACGCGGGCAGGTCAAAATTCTTGGTGAGCGACAGAATCTTGTCGTCGGGCATCGTCACCGTGCCCTGAAAGCGCACCCGGTTCTGGAAAGTCACGCTGTTGTTCAGCCGGTACGTCCCGGCAGGCACCAGCACTTCGCGCCCGTCCGCCGCCGCATCCGCCAGCTCGAAGGACGCATGATCGTCGGCACTGCCATTTCCGATCGCGCCGTAATCGCGCACATCGACCCAATCCATCATGTCGCGCAGGAAAAACTCGGTCGCGTCCGTGATCTCGATATCGTCGATCCGAACGATCCCGCCGCTGGCGCCGATCAGGTCGATGCCAAAATGCCCGAACACGGCCTGCGTGCCCCAGGGCATATCCACGCCCGACCGCACGCCCACACCGACAATGCCCGTCACTTCAACCACCTCGCCATAGCTGGTCAGCGCCGTGGAGGCGGTGATCTCGGTCACCCCGTTCAGGTGCGCCCCGCCCGCCTGCCCGGCCCAGCCCGCGACCCGCATGGCAGGCAAGGCCCCGCTGATCGCCTTCACCCGCGCCTTGATCTGCAGATAGCAGCCCGGCAGGATTGGCGTCTCGCCCATGAAACGGATCTTCTGCACCGCATCGGTCTTGACCAGTTCGAGCGCGCCGCCGAAATCCTGGTCCGCAGGCACGAAAGCCGCATTCGGATCGTTCAGATAGGTGTTGGAGCCGGGCGTCCCGTCGCCGCTCGACCAGACATCGAGCCCCTCCGAGAACGGGGTCGGATTAAACTGGATGCCTTCGGTGACTGCCTTGTTCATGCAAATCCCTTTCCTCACCCCGCGCCACGCCCCGGTTCGGATCCGGCCCATGCGCGCGGGATGTCATATGTTTCGCCTGCCGGGCGCGCCCGGTGGCTCAGGGATTTATCAACAAGGGGTTAACCGAAACTCAGACCACCGCGCGGTGCCGGGCTCTGTGCCATACCGGCGGCTGCTTTTTCGACACGTACAGCGTTGATCTTCCAGCCGTCCGCACCTTCGACCATCTGATAACCAAGCAGATATTCCTGCCCTTCGGCGTCGCGGATCAGCACATTTTGCCACAACTCTCCATCGATCACCTGCTGGTCCAGAAACCGCATTTCCGCCGGACGCCAGACCATCGGATAGCCCTCCCGCACCATCAGGCCGAAGCGCTCCGGAGTGCGAAACACACCTTGAATGGTCGGGCTGGCATAGGTGAAAGCCGTGGCGAAATCATCCGCTTTGAATGCGTCTATCTGGCTGGAAATCACGCCCTGAATAGCGGCTTCATCGGCGCGTACGGCGCCAGTCAGCCCGATAATCATCGCAAAGGCATACAGCAAATGTCGCATCGTTGCTCCCCCATCGCTAAGATAAGGGTAGCGCGCTGTCATGTCCGATCAATCCCCGGTCTGCTGCAAGCCTTGCAGATATGCCACCAGGTCGGCAATCGGCTGGCTCGTGGCGATTGGCTGGCCGGTCTCTGCAGGCAGCATCACATCCCGCCCCTCAAAGAAATCGCCATAGACCGGCATCGGGCTTCCATGCGACACCAGAGGATCCCGTCCGTCGATCCGCGTGACCACGCGTGTCATCGGAAAGGTGCCGTCGTTTCGCGCGCTCAGCCGCGTGAGATCAGGCGGCGGGATCGTCAGAACCGTCACCATCGGCCCGTGCCCTGTCGCCTCCAGCCCGTGGCAGACAGCGCAATGGCGTTGAAAGGTGTCTTCACCGCGCATCGCATCGCCATCCGCGGCATGGGCCGCACCCGCAAGACAGGCCAGCAGCACCGTAACGGATTTGATCTTCATCATCGTCACTCCTTCTCTATGCGCCCCACGTCCTTACGTGTCTTGAAGAGATTGCAGATACGTTGCCAGGTCCAAAAGCGCCTGAGGGGTGTCGACCTGCAACCCCGCTTCATCCGTCCAGCGCACCGACGGACCTTCCAGCACAGGGCCGAATTCAGGCATCACTTCAGCCTGGTATCGCCCCGGATAGCCGTAAATCTTGGCCATCACGTCAGAGGTCGGAAACACGCCGCCATTGCGCTTGCTCAACATCGTGAGGTCCGCCGGCCGCACCGGCAGATCTGTCGCCAAAATCCCATCGCCGGTGCCGGAGCTTCCGTGGCAACTTGCGCAATAGCTTGCGAAAATCTCGCGCCCGCGCTCAAGAGATGTGTCGCTGACCGTCTGGGCACAGGCCACCAGCGCCAGAATTCCAACGCCTGACCATAGTCGCATCGCTCGCCCTCCGATTTGTTTTGACCAAAGTATCCTGCGGAACGGCTCAAAGTTCAATGATCTGGATCATGGTGCCGCCCGGCGCCAGCACCCAGCCATCTTCGCTGCCTCGTCTCCGGTTTTTGACGAAATCGTGCTTTTGGCGTAAACTTTCCTTCATACTTTTCAGATGCTTTTGATGTCCCCAGTTTTTTCGTCGCAAGTCGGAGAGGATTATGAACATGTTGAGCCCCCCTTCCGCCACCCGTCGCCAGCTATTGCTCACCGGTCTGGCGCTGTTCCTGTGCTCTCCTTCGGCCGCAGGAGGCGACGGCGGAGGCGGCGGAAACAGCGGCCTGAGCCCGCGACCAAAACAGCCACCGGCAACAAAGTCAAAATATACACAAGACGAATTCACGCGCCTCTCCACCGCAGAACTCGATCAGCTCGAGTGGAAGTTTACTCGTGGGAAGCGGCTGCATATCACCGGGTTTTCACAGAACATGAGCGATTACCTGATCCTCATGGCAGTGCACCGTCGTCGCCGGACGCAGCGCCTGATCCTCGAGATGCAAAAACTGAAAGACGACAAGAAACGCGTTGCCCGTCTCACCCGTGAAAGGAACCGCGTCCAGAAAGAGCTGAATGACCTCAAGAAGGCACGGCAACGTGCCAAGGACAAAGGGTACACCAGGGCTGCTGCGGAGGCTGAGGAACAGATTCAGAAAACGCAGAAATACATCAAGGGCTTAGACACTTGGATCAAGCACCCCAGCGAAGGGCGTTTCTGATCCAACCCGCTCGAACCGATTAACATCAGCTTCGTCGCGATGAAACGCCTTTGCTGTTAGTTTTGGGCAAGCTCAAGAACCTGCGCCCAAGCGGCATCGGGCACATCTACAGGGTCCGTTGTGGCCCGGTTCTGGCCCGGGATGCGCCCGCCGCCGTCGGCGGCAACAGCCCCCGCCACCCGCGCAAAGCGGTCATGGAACGTGCCGGTCGTACCCGGGTCAATCAGCAGATAATAATCTCCGATGCCGTGCGGCGCGCCCTCTGGCGCCTTTAACGGTTGCATATCAAGCCCCACTTTCGAGCCGGTCATACCCGCCGCGAGCAGCTCGCACATCAGGCCGAAACCCCAGCCCTTGTACCCGCCCATGGAACACAAGGACCCTTCCACGCCCTTGGCCGGGTCGGTCGTCGGATTACCCTCGGCATCCATGGCCCAGCCTTCGGGAATACTCTCTCCGGCGGCTTTCGCCATGGTGATCTTGCCAAGCGCCACGGTGGTGGTCGATTGGTCGAACAGCATGGCAACCCCGCCCTGCCCGTCCGGTGCGGCAAACGAGATCGGGTTCGTGCCGATGATACGCGTCTTGCCGCCCGGTGGCGCCACCACAGGCGGCGCGTTGGTAAAACCAAGGCCAATCAGCCCCGCCTGTGCAATCTGCTCGGTGAAGTATCCCAGAGACGTGCAGGTATGCGCGTGGCAAATCGCCAGGCTGGCGATCCCGCACTCGCGTGCCGCTTTCTCCGCCTCGGGCAAGCCGCGCTCGAAGGCGGGCTGCGCGAACCCGTATTTGGCATCCACCAGCACCGTGCCACCGCGCGGGCGGCTCACCTCCGGTTCCACATCGCCCTTCACCCGGCCCGAACGGAGTTGCTGGCAATAGCTCTCGACATAGTAGAGCCCGCAAATCCTGTTGCCGACGCTTTCTGCCTGCCGCACAGCGCGCGCCACAGAGGCCGCGATCCAGGGCGCAGCGCCGTGCCGCTCCAGCGCGGTGCGGGTCGTGCTTTCGATTTCTGCGAGGGATATCATCGGCATGTCGGTATTCCTTCCGCTCTGTCAGTCGCTCTTTGGTCTGGCTGCGATGGTTCCGTGGTTCAGCTCCACAACCCGGTCCATACGGGCGGCAAGCTGCAGATTATGGGTGGCGATCAGCGCCGCAAGCCCGGTGCCGCGCACCAGCTCCATCAGCGCGGCAAAGACCTGATCCGACGTGCCCGGATCAAGGTTGCCTGTCGGCTCATCAGCAAGAAGCAGGCGCGGCTGATTGGCCAGCGCCCGGCAAAAGGCGACGCGCTGCTGCTCGCCGCCTGACATGGCGGACGGCCGGTGACTGGCCCGTTCCACCACGCCCACTTGCGCCAGGAGTTGTCGCGCGCGGGTCTCGGCCTCGCCGCGGGCCACGCCATTGGCGAGTTGCGGCAAAACGATGTTTTCCAGCGCCGTGAACTCAGGCAACAAATGATGAAACTGATAGACAAAGCCGACATCCTGACGCCGCGCGATGGTGCGTCGGCGGTCACTGAGCCCGGTCATATCGGTGCCCGCAATCTCGACCCGCCCCGTATCGGGCGTATCCAGCAAACCCGCGATATGCAGCAGGGTTGACTTGCCCGCTCCGGAAGGGGCCACCAGCGCCACCAGCTCACCCGCCCGCAGCTCCAGATCCACGCCCTGCAAAACGCACACCTCGTTGCTCCGTCCGGCGTTGTAGGTCTTTTTCACCCCGCTCAGGCGCAACATCGCATCACTCATAGCGCAGCGCCTCCACCGGGTTCATCCGCGCCGCACGCCGGGCCGGAAAGATGGTCACGACGAAGCTCAGCCCCAGCGACAGCACCACCGCCGACATGACATCGCCAAACCGCAACTGCGCCGGCAGATGATAGATACCGCGAATGGACGGATCCCAGACCTGTCCCCCGGCCACGTAGTTCACCAGGCTGAAGATCGGGTCGATATAGATCGCGAACAGGCAGCCCAGGATCACACCCATCGCCGTCCCGATGATGCCGGTGAACGCCCCGCAGATGAAGAACACGCGCAGGATCGACGCCTCGGTCAGGCCCATCGTGCGCAGGATGCCGATGTCCCGCCCCTTGTTCTTGACCAGCATGATCAGCCCGCTGGTGATGTTCATCGCTGCGATCAGCACGAGGATCGAAAGGATCACGAACATCACGTTATCCTCCACCTCCAGCGCCCGCAGAAAGCTGCCGGACTGATCCTGCCAGGTCCAGACCTGGCTGCGTTCTCCGGCGGCGCGCATCAGAGCGAGGGTCATATCGTCGATCTGCTCCGGGGCCGCGACCATCACCTCCAGCTCATCGGCGACACCTTCGCGGTTGAAATAGCTCTGCGCCTCGGCAAACGGCATATAGATGCGCGTGCGGTCGATGTCATAGCGCCCGGCGGTGAAAACATAGACCACGTCATAGGCATTGATGCGCGGGCTGGTGCCAAAGGCGGTTTTCACGCCATTGGGTGAAATCAGCTTGATCCGGTCGCCCACGCCCACGCCCAGCTCGCGCGCCACGCCCGAGCCAATGGCGACCCCGCGATCGAAATCGTCAATATTGCCGATCCCCGTCTCCGGGTCTGCGATGCGCGGAATGGTCTTGAGGTTGTCCGCCGTGATACCGAAGACTTGCACGCCCGAGTTTCGGTCGCGCGCATTGGCCATCACCTGGCCTTTGACAAGCGGGGCAACACGGGTCACGCCCTCCACGCCACGCACCGCCTCGGCCATCTCTTCATAGTTCCTGAGGGTCCGGTCGATCCGGCCCGTCACGGCATCCACCTCGCCGAGGGAATAGACCGTGACATGCGCGTTGGACCCCAGGATCGTGTCGACGAACTCCGCCCGGAAGCCCGAGCGCACCGCCAGCGTGGCGATAAGGGCAAAGACCGCCAGCGTTATGCCAATCAGGCTGATCCAGGTCATCACACTGACCCCGCCCTCGGCCCGCTTGGCGCGCAGGTAGCGCCAGGCGATCATCCATTCAAACGGGGCAAAGGGGGCGGGAGAGGCGGGCATCAGGGCTCCAAATGACTGCTGGGCGCAACCTGAGTGCGCGAATGCTCATCGTCAAGCGAATAAGACGATTTGGGAGAGGGCCAAGAAAATTCGTACGAATTTTCTTCTCCCCGATCATATCGTGACGCGGATATCATGCAGGCCCGCGCCGCCGAAGCGCCCGGCCCAGCATGGCAGAAATGCCCGACAACGCCAGCATGCCCGCGACAAAGCCGACGGCACCGAAAACAAGACCCTCGAACGTCAGCGGCATGGCGGGCTTGAAGTCCTTTAATGTGGCCCGCGCCAGCTCGGTGTCGGTAAACGCGGATGCGCGGTACGCCCTTGTAAACGGCCCGGCCCCGCGCAGATCCTGCAGGGCCGCCGACAGACGTGCCTGCCGTATCATCGTCTGGCGCATGGTCTCTGCCCGCTCGGCCCCGATCGCTCCACCTTGCGCGAGGTCGGTCAGCGCCTGCTCGCGACTGACACCCAACGCTGCCGCATCGGCGTCAAACGCCTCGACAAAGCGAGTCAACTCTTCGACGTGACCCGCCATGCGCTGCAGATATTGCTGTGAAAATTCCGGAAACTGCGACAGCGCCGCCGCTCCGGCGAGGCCGCCTGCCAATGTCAACGCCCTGAACACCATGCTCTGCCCTCTTAACTGCCAGAGGGTAACAGATTACATCCAGGTGTGGAACGATTGCTTGGCCATCGGCTCTGTCCGGGCGACATGATGCGGATGGTGCGGCGCATAGATTTCCGCGACTTTTTCCACGGCTTTCTCCGGCGTCAATTCCTCGCTGTTGCCAGTGCGGCGGCAGGTCAATTCAACGACACCGTTTTTCAACCCGCGCGGTCCGACCGTGATCCTCCACGGCAGACCGATCAGGTCCATCGTGGCAAACTTGCCTCCGGCGCGTTCGTCGCGGTCATCGTAGAGCGGTTCCAAGCCCAGCGCCTGGACCGATTTGTAGAGAGCCTCACATGCCTCGTCGGCCTTCTCATCACCCTGTTTCAGATTGACGATGCCGACATGGTAGGGCGTGACCCCCTCGGGCCAGATGATCCCTTTGTCGTCATGGCTGGCTTCGATGATCGCGCCGACAAGGCGGCTTACGCCGATGCCGTGGCTGCCCATATGCACCGGCACGGGCTTGCCGTCGGGGCCCTGCACGGTGGCGCCCATCGGCTCGGAATACTTGGTGCCGAAATAGAAGATCTGGCCCACTTCGATCCCGCGTGCGCTGCGGCGGCGCTCTTCAGGGATCTGGTTAAACACAGCTTCTTCGTGGGTTTCGTCGGTGCGGGCATAGAGCGAGGTGAACTCTTCCATCACCGCCCGGCACTGATCGACATTGTCGTAGTCAATCTCGCGCTCGCCCAGGCGAATGTCGGTCACGGCGCTGTCATAGAACACCTCCGACTCGCCCGTTTCCGCGAGCACCAGGAACTCGTGGGTGTCATCGCCACCGATTGGCCCGCTGTCGGCGCGCATCGGGATCGCCTGCAGGCCCATCCGCTCATAGGTGCGCAGATAACTGACCAGGTGGCGGTTATAGGCGTGCAGCGCATCTTCCTTGGTGAGGTCGAAATTATACCCGTCCTTCATGAAAAACTCGCGCCCGCGCATCACGCCGAACCGCGGGCGGATCTCATCGCGAAACTTCCACTGGATATGATAGAGGGTCAGCGGCAGGTCCTTGTAGCTGCCGACATGCGCGCGGAAGATGTCAGTGATCAGCTCTTCATTGGTCGGCCCATAAAGCATGTCGCGGTCATGGCGGTCCTTGATCCGCAGCATTTCTTCTCCGTAATCGTCGTAGCGTCCGCTTTCGCGCCACAAATCAGCCGATTGCAGCGTCGGCATCAGCATCGGGATATGCCCGGCGCGCACCTGTTCCTGATGCACGATGTCCTCCAGCTTGCGCAGCACCTTGAAGCCCAGCGGCAGCCAGGAGTAAATCCCGGCGCTGGCTTGCTTGATCATGCCGGCACGCAGCATCAGCCGATGGCTGACGATCTGCGCCTCGGCGGGGGTTTCCTTGAGAACGGGCAGGAAGTAACGGCTCAGACGCATCAAAAGGCTCCTCTCGGCGGCGCAGGTTTTGCCAAGGGTTTATGGCTTCACACGCTCCGAGACAAGACCGCCCGAGGCGCTTTATCGGCTTCTGCGGGCGACCGGCGCGCTGGCCGGTTGACACCTGTCGCCGTTTCGCGCGACACGCGCCCTTGAAACCCATCGCCCCATGGGCGACATGTAGGACAGACCGAACTGAACCGAGGCATTCATGGCCCTGCCCGTTAACACACAATTGAGATACTGGGGCATCGCCACACTGGTGTTTCTTTTGGCCCTATGGCTGCTGGGCGACGTGATGCTGCCCTTTGTTCTGGGCGGGGCGGTGGCCTATTTCCTTGATCCGGTGGCGGACCGGCTTGAGAAAATGGGGTTCAGCAGGGCGGTTTCGGTGGCGGTCATCACCTTCATCGCGATCATGATTTTCGTGATCATGGTGTTGCTGATCCTGCCCACGCTGATCAATCAGGCGGTCGCTCTTTTCGAAGCGGCGCCGCAACTGGCCCAAAACCTTCGGGAGTTTCTGACCACGCGCTTCCCGCAACTGGTCGAGCCCGAAAGCACCCTGCACAGATCACTTCTTGCTGTCGGAGAAACCGTCAGCCAGCGGGGGGGAGAGCTTCTCAACTCGCTGCTGACATCCGCGGCCTCGATCATCAATATCGCGCTGCTTTTCGTGATCGTTCCGGTGGTGGCGGTCTATCTGCTCTATGACTGGGACCGGATGGTGGCGGCGGTGGATGATCTTCTGCCGCGCGACCATGCCCCGGTGATCCGCGACCTGGCCGGTCAGATCGACCGGACGCTGGCCAGCTTCATCCGCGGGATGGGCACGGTCTGCCTGATCCTCGGCAGCTATTACGCGATTGCGCTGATGCTTGTCGGGTTGCAGTTCGGCCTGGTGGTCGGGGCCTTCGCCGGACTGATCACCTTCATTCCCTATATCGGCGCATTGCTCGGCGGCGCGCTGGCGATCGGGCTGGCCCTGTTTCAGTTCTGGGGCGACTGGCTGAGTATTGGCCTGGTGGGGGCGGTCTTTGTATTGGGCCAGGTGATCGAGGGGAATATACTGACCCCCAAGCTGGTAGGCGGCTCCGTTGGGCTGCACCCGGTCTGGCTGATCTTTGCGCTGTCGGTGTTCGGTATGCTCTTTGGGTTTGTCGGCATGCTTGTCGCCGTGCCCGTTGCCGCCGCGATCGGCGTGCTGGCGCGCTTTGTGATCGGGCAATACAAGGCAAGCAGGCTCTATCGCGGCCTTGATCAGAACGACTCCGACTGATGCCCCGCCAACTCAGCTTTGACCTGCCCGTGCGCGAGGCGCTGGGGCGCGAGGATTTCTTCGTCTCTCCGGCCAATGCCACCGCCGTCGCGCTGATCGAGAGCTGGCCCGACTGGCCGTCTCACAAGCTGTTGCTGACCGGACCGGAAGGGGCCGGCAAAACCCATCTTTCACAGGTCTGGGCCTCGCTTTCGGGTGCACGGGTTATATCCGCGACCACCCTGACCGACAGCGACATACCCGCCCTCGCACGGGGGCCGGTTGCGGTCGAAGATGCCGACCGGATCGCGGGCTGCGCGCCTGCCGAAGAGGCGCTCTTTCACCTGCATAATCTCACATTGGCCGAGGGGGGCTCGCTTCTGATCACTTCGCGCACCCCTCCCGCGCGCTGGGGGCTTGGCCTGCCGGATCTTGCAAGCCGCATGCAGGGCACCACCCAGGCCGACCTTCAGCCCCCCGATGACGCGCTACTCGGGGCCGTGCTGATGAAACTGATGGCTGACCGGCAACTGCGCCCCGAGCCGCGCCTGATCCCGTATCTGGTGCCGCGCATCGACCGGTCCTTTCAGGCTGCGCGCGAGATCGTGGAGCGGCTCGACAAGGCGGCGCTGGAACAGGGCGCTCCGATCACCACGCGTTTTGCCGCCAAGCTGCTGGAGGGTTAGGCGCGCGCGCGGCGGCGGCCTATCTGTTCACGGTCATATTTCTGCGATACTCTTGGCCCATGACAAAGACCGATATGCTGACTTCTGATTTTCTGGCCTCCGATCTGCAAGCGCCGGTCGAACTGCCGGATCTCGACATCACCGGCCCAGGCCGTTTCTTCAACCGCGAGCTCAGCTGGCTGGGCTTCAACTGGCGTGTGCTGGAAGAGGCCGAAAATCCGCGCGTGCCCCTGCTCGAACGGCTGCGCTTCCTGTCGATATCGGCGAACAATCTCGACGAGTTCTACAACGTGCGTGTCGCGGGCCTGCGCGAGCTGGCACATGCGGGCAACACGACCCCCGCCGCCGACGGTCTGACCCCTGCCGAACAGTTGGTGCTGATCAACGAAGACGCGCGCAAGCTTCTGCAGGCGCAGCAACGCACCTATCAGGCGCTGCGCCGCGAGATGGAAGCCGAGAACCTGTCAATTCTCGATCTTGGCCAGCTGACCGAGGCGGACAAGACCTATCTGGAAGATGTCTTTCTGAACCGGGTTTTTGCCGTCCTGTCGCCTCTCGCCATCGACCCGGCGCATCCGTTCCCGTTCATTCCGAATCTGGGTTACTCGCTGGCGCTGCAACTTGAGCGCAAGACGGACAAACGCCCGCTGCAGGCGCTGTTGCCGATCCCGCAGATGATCGACCGCTTCGTGACCTTGCCCGCGCATGAAGGCACGCACCGGTTTCTGCCGCTGGAAGAGCTTTTGCTGTTGCATCTCGACAGTCTCTTTCCCGGCTATCGCTACAAAGGGCATTGCACCTTCCGCGTGCTGCGCGACAGCGATCTGGAAGTCGAGGAAGAGGCCGAAGATCTGGTGCGCGAATTCGAGGTCGCGCTCAAGCGCCGCCGCCGGGGCGAGGTGGTCCGTCTCAAGATCTCCTCGGACGCGCCCAAGGGCCTGCGCCGGGTGATCATGGATGAGCTCCATGTAACGCCCGACGAGGTGGTCGAAGTCGAGGGCATCATTGGCCTTGCGGACCTCTCTGAGCTGGTGATCGACACGCGGCCCGACCTGCTTTGGCCCAGCTTCACGCCGCGCGTGCCAGAGCGGGTGCAGGATTTCGACGGCGACATGTTCGCCGCGATCCGGCAAAAGGACATGTTGCTGCATCACCCCTATGAGACGTTTGACATGGTCATCCGCTTTCTCAGCCAGGCCGCGCGTGACCCGGATGTCGTGGCCATCAAACAGACGCTGTATCGTACGTCTCATGACAGCCCGATCGTCGCCGCCCTCTGCGAAGCCGCCGAAGAGGGCAAATCCGTCACCGCCCTTGTGGAGCTGAAAGCCCGCTTCGACGAGGCTGCGAATATCCGCCAGTCGCGGCGGCTGGAACGGGCTGGTGCGCATGTGGTCTATGGGTTCATGGACTGGAAAACCCATGCCAAGATTTCCACCGTGGTGCGCCGCGAGGGCGAGAACCTGGTGACCTATACTCATTACGGGACCGGCAATTACCATCCGATCACGGCGAAGATTTACACCGACCTGAGCTTTTTCACCTGCAACGCTGCATTGGGCCGCGATGCCACGAAGGTGTTCAATTATCTGTCCGGCTATGCCCTGCCCGAGCGGTTGGAAAACCTCGCCATTTCTCCGCATCACCTGAAGGATCGGCTGATCGAGATGATTGGGCAGGAAGCAGAGAACGCCCGCAATGGCGAGCCCTCCGAAATCTGGGCCAAGATGAATTCCCTCATCGAGCCCGATGTGATCGACGCGCTTTACGCGGCCAGCCAGGCCGGGGTGAAGATCAGCCTCGTGGTGCGGGGCATCTGCGGGCTCAGACCGGGCATCAAGGGGCTGAGCGAGAATATCCGGGTCAAATCCATTGTCGGACGCTTTCTGGAACATTCGCGCATCGTCTGCTTTGGCAACGGCCGCGAACTGCCCTCGAAAAAGGCGCGCGTGTTCATATCCTCGGCCGACTGGATGGGCCGCAACCTCAATCGCCGTATTGAAACGCTGGTCGAGATTGAAAACCCCACCGTCAAGGCGCAGATCGTCAGTCAGATCATGGCCGCGAACATGGCAGATGTGGCGCAAAGCTGGGTCATGGCCCCCGATGGCAGCTTCACCCGGATGCAGGTGCCCGAGGGCGAATTTGCGTTCAATTGTCACCGGTTTTTCATGGAGAACCCCTCGCTTTCCGGGCGCGGCTCTGCCGGGGCGGCGGATGTGCCGCAACTCACCCATACCGAGGATTGACAAAGGCTCTTTCGAGGCGCGACAGCTTGCCCCGATTGACCCGTAGAGCGGAACATCGCATAACCCGAAGAGGACGACACCCGGGGGTGACATGGACGGCACAAGCGACAGGTCAACCGGCGATTGGGGCCCGTTCGGGCGCCCTCTTTTCGATGACCCCTCCGTGCGCGCGCTCAGCCGAGTGGGTGTTGTCGATGTCGGCTCCAACTCGGTTCGTCTGGTGGTGTTCGATGGGGCGGCGCGCAGTCCGGCCTATTTCTTCAACGAAAAGATCATGTGTGCGCTGGGGGCCGGCATGGCCGCGACCGGGCGGCTCAACCCCGAGGGGCGCGTGCGTGCGCTGCACGCGATCAAGCGGTTTCAGATCCTTGGCGAAGGGATGGGCACCGGACCGCTGACCGCTGTTGCCACCGCCGCCGTGCGCGAGGCCGAGGACGGCGCGGAGTTTGTCCGCGAGGTCGAGGAAAAGACCGGCGTGAAGATCTTTGTGATCGACGGACGGGAAGAAGCACGGCTCTCCGGTCAGGGGGTTTTGCTGGGCTGGCCCGGCGCTTACGGGCTGGTCTGCGATATCGGCGGGTCATCCATGGAGCTGGCCGAGATCAACGGCGGCACGGTCGGGCGTCGTGTCACCTCTCCGCTCGGGCCTCTCAAACTGCGCGACATCAAGGGCGGCAAACGCGCACGCAAGGCGCATATCCGCGAGACGCTGGAGCAGATGCAGGGCGAACTCGGAGCGCAGCGCAACCGGCTCTTTCTGGTGGGCGGATCCTGGCGTGCCATCGCCAAGATCGACATGCTGCGACGCGGCTATCCCCTGAACGTGCTGCACGAATATCGCATGACGCCCAAGGCTGTACGCGCAACCTCCAAATTCATCTTCGACAACGAAATAGACGATCTGCGCCTGCAGACCGGCATATCCTCGGCCCGGATCGGCCTTGTGCCCCATGCCGCCGAGGTGCTGCGTGAAGTGGTCAAATTCTTCAGACCGCACGATATCGCCATTTCCAGCTATGGTATCCGTGAGGGCATGCTTTATGAGCAGATGCCCCAACGGCTGCGCGATCGGGATCCGCTGATCGAGGCCTGCCGCTTTGCCGAGAACAAGGACGCGCGCGTGCCGGGTTTCGGCAAGTTGCTGTACGAGTTCATCCAGCCTCTGTTCAAATCGGTGCACCCGGAACGGCGGCGGCTCGTCAAGGCGGCCTGCCTTCTGCACGATGTCAGCTGGCGGGCGCATCCCGACTATCGTGCCGAAGTGTGCTTTGACAATGCGACCCGCGCAAATCTGGGCGGGCTGAAACATTCAGAACGGGTGTTTCTGGGGCTGGCTCTTCTGCATCGTTATACCAATCGCCGTGATGGCACGCATTTTGAAAACCTCTATCATCTGATCCCTGAAAAGGAGCAGCGCGAAGCGGAAATCCTCGGCAAGGCGATGCGTTTCGGCGCAATGCTGTGGCTGGACAAGAACGCCTCGCCCGGCAAGCTCCGTTGGTATCCGAAAAAGCGTGTGCTGGAACTTCGGCTCACCCCGGAGGCCGAGCCGCTTTTCGGGGAGGTCGCGCAGGCGCGCCTTGCTTCTCTTGCCGGCTCACTCGAAGCCGAAACCGAGATCAAAATGCAGCGGTGATCCGCAGCGGCGAGTTTATATCTCGATCTCGCCTTCCGGGTTTTCCTCGGCCATTTCTTCCGGCGTCTTCTTGCGCAGGATGATATCGCCGTTGGGCAGAATCTCGGGCGGGTGATAGGCGCTGAGGTCCTCGATCTGTCCCAGAAGCTCGACGAAGGCGGGCCCCATCTCGCTGATAAACGCGCGCAAGGCGGGCTCCATATCATCGGCAAGCGCCATCAGATCGTTCAGCGCCGGTTCCATTTCGCGCTGAATCCCTTCGAAAAAGAGTTGCGCGCCGCGCTCCATGAGCGAAAAGCCATCTTCCTCCTGCGCCTGAAGCGGCAGGGTCGCGGCCAGCAAAACCGCACCGGAGGTTGTGATAAACCGTCTCATACCCTGCATATAAGCACGCATTTCCCGAAAAGAAGATCACAACTGCAGATCGACCAGAACCGGGAAATGATCCGAGGCGGTGATCAGAGCCGCATGCAGTTCGGGCATCTTCCAACAATCCGGGTCATCGAACGGATGCAGGATGCGCCACCTGGGATTGAGACGCATCAGATCGGGCGAGAGCATGACATAGTCCAGAAGGGCCTGCATATACCGCTTTTCATGACTCAGATAGAACCGCGCCGTGGTCGTCACACCACCGATCTTGCGCGTGAGTGCCTGGCGGGCATGCGGGTCGAAAAGCTCGATCCCGCCGGTGCCTTCGCCCATGATGATCTCGACCACAGACCGGCCAAAAAGGTTTTCATACTCATCAAGCCCCGGACCGTCATTCAGATCCCCCAGAAGGATCGTCGGCTCGCCCGCAGCAAGATGCATCTCCAACCTGCGGCGAAGCCAGACCGCCTGAGCCTGTTGTTTGCGCCGGTTGGCAATGGCGATACGCATGATTTCATCTCGGTTGGTGGCGCCATGCGGCGCTTTGGATTTCAGATGCGCTCCGATCATGCGGATCGCAAAGCCGTCCTTCGTCGTTAGCGCCACCTCCAGCGGCGGTTTGGAAAAGGTGACCATATCCTCGGTCGCGTCAATATCGAGGTCGATCCGGAACACCCCGTCAAAGCGCGGCGCATCGGGCGACCCTTTCTTGCCCGTCTCATCGCCCTGCGGATCATGCCGCGCGCTGAAGACATCCGGGTCATAGAGCAGGGCAATCTCTTGCTGGGTGTCATTGGCAAACCCCATCAGCGCCTTGCGCGCGCGCAACCCCATCACCCGGGCAAAGTTCTCCAATGCCGTTTCAGTGGACCGTTTGCCGTTGGTGTCAGGTGCTTCGATGACCATGACCGCATCGGCATCCATCGCCGTAAAGACGATGCCCAGCGCGGCAAGCTGATCGGCACGGGTGACATCATAGCGGGCCGACCATTCCCCATCGTCGAGCAGGTTACCCTCATCATCGAAGAGCGCGTTGAACCACTCCACATTATAGGTGGCGATGCGCATCTCACCCTGCCCCGCTGATCTCTTCCCAGGCACGGTTGATGTCGACCATCCGCTTCTCGGCGAGTTTGATCGCCTCTTCGGGTACGCCGCGCGCCAGCATTCTGTCCGGGTGGGTATCGCGCACCATCTGCCGCCACACCTGCCGGATCTCGTCCATCGGCGTGTCGGGCGACACCCCCAGAACCGAGTAGGGATCGGGCGCGGCATCGGGCACGAAACGGCAGCGCAGCGATTTGAATTCGGTTTCTTTCAGGCCAAAAATCTCGGCCACCCGCGCCAGGAACGCATCTTCGTTGGGATGATAGACCCCATCCGCCATGGCGATATGAAAAAGCCCCTCCATCAAGTCGCTCAACACCGAGCTGTCCTCGGAAAACATCCCGCTAATACGCGTGGCATAATCCTCAAACCCCGCCACATCCTGTCGCGCAAGGTTGAAGACACGCGCCGCCCCCGGCTCATCGGCACGGGCAATCTGAAAGACTTCGCGGAAGGCTGTCACCTCATCGCGCGTCACCAGACCGTCGGCCTTGGCCATCTTGGCGCTGAGGGCGATCACGGCGATGGTAAAGGCAACCGAACGCTCGGGTGGGCTGCGCAACCGATCAAAGACCGCGCTCAGCCCCTCGCCCGAGGCCAGCGCGCTCAGCGCTTCGGTGATGCGGGTCCAGATCGACATGGCACGGACCCTATCGCCTTTCGTCGGCCTTGTCAGTGCGGCGTTACAGCATCTTTTGCATCAGTGTCAGGTCCATCCAGCGTTCGAACTTGCGGCCCACTTCCGGCAAAACGGCAATCGTTCGATACCCAAGAGCCGCATGGAAGGCGATACCCGCCGCATTCTCTCCGGCGACACCCGCTATAAGCGAATGCATCCCTGCCCCGCGCGCATGCGCTTCCAGCGCCTCCATAAGTGCCCGGCCCGTGCCTTTGCCCATCGCGGCCTCCGCCAGCATCACCGAATGTTCGGCTGTAAAGGCATAGCCGGGACCGCCACGAAACTGGAAATAGGTGGCGAAGCCGACGATGTCTTTCCCGTCTTCTGCCACCAGAAACCCCTTGCCCTCGGCCCGGCGCGTTTCGATATCGCGGGCAAGACCTTCGGGCGTTTTTTCAGCGGTGGTGAAGGTGTTCGCGGTGTGGCGGATATTGTGATTCCAGATTTCTGCAATCGCGGGCGTGTCCGCGGCCCGCGCGTCGCGGACGATCATGCCAGCTCCCTCTCGCCATGTGGGGTATCAAACGCGGCCAGCATCGCCTGCTCTCCGGTTTCAAAGCGCACCCTGTCATCGGAAAACTGCGGCGCTAGATCGGCGTGCAGCGCGGCGGCATTCGGGTGCCGGATCGTCAGGCGCCTGAGACGGCAGCCCGACGCGGCAAGCCGCGTTGCAGGATGCGGGCTGCTTTGCCACTCGATCAGGGCCGGAAACAGGTTGTCATAGGGCAGGATGCCAGTCTCGGGCACCGCCATCTGCCAGCGCAGATCACCCCGCGCCAACGCCACAGGACTGCCCGCCTGGGGCAGCACACCGACCATCCGGGCAAGGTCCGGCACCCGGCAGATCCAGTTGCTCAGCCGCGGGGGGCCGCTAAAGCGGTCGAGGTCGAACCAGCGCGGGTAATCGGGGCTGGGGACCGAAGGATCAGCCGAAATCACCTCCAGATAGAGCCCGTCCTCCAACCCCAGAAGCATATTATGCGTCGCGAAATGCGGATGCTGCCCGCCGGGTTGCAGAGCCACGCCAAGGGCTGCCTCAACCGCAGCCTGCCCCTCGGCCAACGTTTCCGCAGCCACCGCCAGATGATCGAGAACAATCGGCTTGGCCATCCTGTCACCCTCCCAGCAGGCTGCCTGTTGCAAGGCGCCAGCCCGCCCAGATCGCCACCAGCAATGTCGGATAAAAGGTTGCTGCGAAGCCAAAGGCACGCAGGGGAGGCGACAGGTGGTACCCGCCCCAGAAGGCCAGCCGGGCCACGGCGAATCCAAGCCCGAGACACAGGATAACACCCGGCCCCTCCGACGTCAGAATCACCGCCGCTGCAGGCCAGATGGCCAATGCAAGCGCAAGCTGCTCCAGGGTGTTTTGCAACACGCGCTGATCAATCTGAGCGGCCCCCGTCAGCATGTCGCCATCAATGATCGCATCGTCGAAAAACCGCCGCTGCGCCAGCCGCCCGATCATCAGCAACATGACCACACCAGGCGCAAAAAAGGCTGTCATGATCGTTGGCATCAACGTGAAAACCGGCAGCCTCACGAATTGCGCCGCCGCCCAAAGCAGAACCACGGCCCAGCCCATTCCCGCTGCCATGCCAAGGCCGATCTTGGCGCGTTTGTGCATGTTTGGCCCTTGCCTCCCGGTGCGATTGATACCTCAACGCAGAGTGTCCGGCCTTCTCATTGGAAATGCAATGGCGCGTACAGCACTTTGGTTTTGCCATATCGGCATTTCTGCCTTGACGGGCGGGCGTGGCTGGCTTAACCCACGCGCCGAAGGCGTGGTAGCTCAGCTGGTCAGAGCGCTCGACTCATAATCGAGAGGTCGGGAGTTCAAGTCTCCCCCACGCCACCAAAATCCCGCATCAGGAAATTGGCCCCGAGATCACCCCGGGGCCTGATCGGTTTACCCGCGCGCCTCGCGGATCAGGCGCAGGATGTCCTGAGCCGCCTCGGGAATGTTGGTGCCCGGGCCAAAGATCGCCTTTACTCCGGCTTTCTTGAGAAAGTCGTAATCCTGCTGTGGAATAACCCCCCCGCAGATCACCAGAATATCGCCCGCATCCTTATCTTTCAGAGCCTGGATAAGCTTGGGCGCCAATGTCTTGTGACCTGCCGCCTGAGAGCTCACCCCGATGACATGCACATCATTGTCAACCGCGTCCTGTGCAGCCTCTTCAGGGGTCTGGAACAAGGGGCCCACATCCACGTCAAAGCCGATATCGGCAAAGGCCGTGGCAATCACCTTGGCCCCCCTGTCATGCCCGTCCTGGCCCATCTTGACGACCAGCATGCGCGGGCGGCGGCCTTCTTCTTCGGCAAACTCTTCGACCGATCTCTGAATCGCGGCAAAGCCCTCGTCGCCCTCATAGGCGGCGCCATACACACCGGCCAGCGTTTTCACCTCGGCGCGATGCCGTCCGAATACTTTTTCCATGCTCATGCTGATCTCTCCCACCGATGCACGGGCGCGCGCGGCCTCGACCGCCGCTTCCAAGAGGTTGCCGCCCTCCGCTGCACGTTTTTCCAATTCAGCGAGGGCCGCGTCACAGGCGGCCTCATCGCGCTCTGCGCGAATACGTTTCAGCTTGGCGACCTGCTGCTCGCGCACTTCGTTATTGTCGATCTCCAGAATGTCGATCGGGTCTTCCTTGTCCTTGCGGTACTTGTTGACCCCGACGATCACCTCTTCGCCCCGGTCGATCATCGCCTGACGCCGCGCGGCACTTTCCTCGATCCTGAGCTTGGGCATGCCGGAGGCCACGGCCTTGGTCATGCCGCCCATCTCGTCGACTTCCTCGATCAGTTTCCAGGCGGCCTCGGCCAGCTCATTGGTCAGCGCCTCCACGTAGTAGCTGCCTGCCAGCGGATCGACGACATTGGTCACACCGGTTTCTTCCTGCAGGATCAGTTGTGTGTTCCGCGCGATCCGGGCGGAAAAGTCCGTGGGCAGGGCAATCGCCTCGTCCAGTGCGTTGGTGTGCAGCGATTGCGTCCCACCCAGCACTGCGCTCATCGCCTCATAGGCCGTGCGGATCACGTTGTTATACGGATCCTGTTCCTGCAGGCTGACCCCGGAGGTCTGGCAATGAGTGCGCAGCATCTTGGAGCGGGGGTTCTTGGCGCCCAGATCATCCATGATGCGATGCCAAAGAAGCCGTGCCGCGCGCAGCTTGGCCGCCTCCATGAAGAAGTTCATGCCGATCGCAAAGAAGAAGCTCAGGCGCCCGGCAAACTTGTCCACATCCATGCCGCGCGCCATGGCGGTTTTGACGTATTCCTTGCCATCCGCCAGGGTAAAGGCCAGTTCCTGCACCAGGTTCGCGCCGGCCTCCTGCATATGGTACCCGGAAATCGAGATGGAATTGAATTTCGGCATCTCGTTCGATGTGTATTCGATGATATCCGCGATGATCCGCATGCTCGGCTCGGGCGGATAGACATAAGTGTTGCGCACCATGAATTCCTTGAGGATGTCATTCTGAATGGTGCCTGCGAGCACGGACTTGTCATGGCCCTGCTCTTCGCCCGCCACGATGAAATTCGCCAGGATCGGGATCACCGCACCGTTCATCGTCATGCTGACGCTGACCTGATCCAGCGGGATCCCGTCGAAAAGGATTTTCATGTCCTCGACCGAGTCGATGGCGACACCGGCCTTGCCCACATCGCCCTCGACACGCGGATGGTCACTGTCATATCCGCGGTGGGTGGCCAGGTCGAAGGCCACTGACACCCCCTGCTGACCGGCGGCGAGGTTGCGGCGATAGAAGGCGTTGGATTCCTCCGCCGTCGAAAAGCCCGCATATTGCCGGATCGTCCAGGGGCGCCCGGCATACATCGTGGCCTTCACCCCACGCGTGAACGGCGCCTCGCCGGGGATCGAACCCAGATGGTTCAGCCCTGCGAGATCATCTTCTGTGTAAAGCGGCTTGACCTCGATATCCTCCAGGGTTTTCCAGGTCAGATCGTCGAGCGGCTTGCCGCGAAGCTCCTTTTCCGCGATCTCACGCCATACGTCGGTTTTCGATGCCATTAGTTTGTCCTCTTGTCATTTGAGACACATCGCGGGTTTGCCCCGTCTGATGCGTCCCGGTTCCTTCAATCAGGGTGGCCATGCCCTCCGCCCCGGCGCGCAGCCAGAACAGATCGTCGGCATACGCCTCCCTCAATGCCATGCTTTGGGCGTGGTCAAACGGATGCCAGCGCCCCTCTCCCTCCGGCAAAGCTGCCGGGTCTTCGCCCCTGTCCTTCAGGATCTGACGCAGCTGCGCCAGGCTGGGCGAGCGGTTGATCCACTCCCGGGCAAATTTCATTGGCGGCTTGGAGAGCCCTGTCATGATCGACAGTTTTTGCTCAGGCCGTCCGCCATATTCTTCGTAGGGCAGGATGATGATCTTCACCCCCGGCAAGGCGCAGCTCAGATCGCGGATCGCCTCTCGCCAATGGCGATTGGTGGTCACAAGCCGGTCCAGGTCATCCCGTGAGGGAAGCCTGTGACCGCGCCCGACCGCGAAGGCATACACGGATGACCAATAGGTTTCCTGGCTCCGGATCGACAGGACGACCTGGGTGATCCCGCCACTGAACGCATCCGAGAATTGTGCCATGCGCTCCCCGATCCCATCGTAGATCTTGCTGGTCCGCAGGTTCCGGCGGGGGGCGCCGATCATATTCTCATCCGACACGATAAGCTGTTTGACGCCTTTCTCGCGCAACCGGTGCAGCGCCAGTGATATCCGACCGCGCGCGCGCAGGTGCTGATCCTTGGGGGATCTGATCGCCCCGGGCACGGGCAGAACACCGGTCAGCACCCCGTCACGCGTGCGCCACGGGCCCCACACGCCAATGCCTTGCGTGCTCAACTGCCGGGCCTTTTCCCGCAGGTAATACTGGAAACAGGTTGACGCTGTGCGATGAGCCCCAAGATGCAGAATGATGTCCATCGGTTTGCCAGCCTTTTCTTGCAGGGTCGCGTGCCGCGATAAGAGGGTTGATCCGGGGCTCATCCTAGATCTCCAACTCTCACAATCCGATTAAACTCCAAATTTTTTTCGGGGTTGGGCTCATTCCCCTTCGCATCCGCACCGCTACATCCTATATCCTTGCAGACAGGAGACCCCATGCGCCGAGTATTCGTCCTTATTTTTCTGGCACTTGCGCCGCTCTCCGCGGCTGCACAGGACGCCTCAGACATTGGCCAATCGCCGGCTGAGCAAGGGGTTTTGCGCTCTGATGCGAAGGATTTGAGCGAATTTGTTTGGATAAATCGCCCCATCGTCGTGCTTGCTGACAGCCCGCAGGATCCACGTTTCATCCAGCAGATGAAGTTCATCGAAGCAGAGCTCGACGAGCTTGCGGAACGCGATGTGGTTGTGTTGACCGACACGGATCCGTCCGCCAACTCGGCGTTGCGAGAGGCGCTCCATCCGCGTGGCTTCATGCTGGTCCTGATCGGCAAGGACGGCATGATCAAGCTGCGCAAGCCCGTACCGTGGGACGTACGCGAGATATCCCGCGTCATTGACAAGATGCCCATGCGCCAGCAGGAAATTCGCGACCGTCGCGGCATCAACTGAGCCTGCGCGCGCATCACCCCTCCCCCATCGAAACGACCAGCACCCGGGTGTCCGGGTCAAGCACCATCAGCGCCGCCTCGCCCGGTTCGAAAGCCAGAAGCGCCCGCGGATTGACCAGCGCATAGCCGAAGGCGCTGGAGGTGACCGCGTCCATGCACCCACGCCCTTCGAGCGCGGCCCGGCGCATGCGGTAACCCAACTCGCGGTCCAGGTTTACCAGATCGATCATACCCGCGTCGGGCGCCTGATCGCGCCGGTCAAGCGCGACGGGCCGGGCCTGCTGCATCAGGTTCAGGGCCTGACCGACCGAGCGAACCACGGGCATGGACGAGCCCACCTGCGTATCAACCAGACGGAACGCGGCCGATGTACAGCCGCCCGTCGCGGCAAAGCCCATCGTCTCGTCAAGCTGGAACCACTGCGCGGCATAGGCCCGCATCGCCGCTTCGTCCATGCGCGTACAGCCAGAAAGGCCGAGGCAGGCCATCAGCATGGCAACGCTCATCCCGCGAAAGGGTGAATGTATGGCAGCAGGTGTTAGGGTCATCTGGTCCTTTCTACATCCCCGCCTCAGAGCTCACCGCGATGCCATCCCGTTTCAGGCAGGCCAGAAAGCCGCCGAAAAAGACCAGCATGACCGCCCCCACAAAGCCTTGGAAAACCGTGGCATAGCCCAACAGGATCAGCTTTGGCACGGACCATGCGAGCAGAGCCATGACCAGCGGCGCGAAGAGCCAGTATTGCCACTTCAACGCCCGCCCGGACGCCAAACCATAGACCACCGCAAATACCGCGAGCGCGGCCATCAGCGGGATCATGAGCAATACGAAGAGACTGTCACTTCGCTGCTCGAAGAGGTCCAGCACGGCCAGCACGGTAACGGCCCACAGCGTCGCCAGGCCAGCCAGGAAAGCCAGCGTGTAGATCAGCGCCACGAGCCACAGCCGCATCTTACTCGAACTCCATGATCACATCGTCCACCGCCAGGCTGTCGCCAGGACCGGCATTGATCTTCGAGACAACGCCCTTCTTCTCGGCGCGCAGGATGTTCTCCATCTTCATTGCTTCGACCGTGCACAATGCCTGGCCTTCCTGCACCTCGTCGCCCACGGCCACATCGACCTTCACGATCAGACCGGGCATCGGACACAGCAGCATTTTCGATGTATCAGGCGGCAGTTTCTCGGGCATTAACGCGGCCAGCTCGGCCTGGCGCGGCGTGCGCACATGTACTTTCAGCTCGGCGCCCCGGCTTCGGATACGGAAACCACCCGAGATCTTGCCGACCTTGAGCACCAATGGCGTGCCATCAATCATGAGCTGCGCGAGCTGATCGCCCGGCGTCCAGTCCGAGGTGACCCGCAACGCGGTGCCATCCTCAAAGCTGACCGTCGAGCCCGCCTTGTCCGCGGCAATCGTCACTGCGTAGCTCTGACCCTGCAGCGAAACAACCCAATCCTCGCCCACGTGGCGTTCATGGTTGTCCATCCGCCCCGAGATCCGCGTGCGCCGGATTTCAGCCACCCGGTGCATCGCCGCCGCCGAAGCCGCGATCGGGCGCAGCGCCTCTTCGCTCAGGGTCACGCCTTCGAACCCATCCGGGTACTCCTCGGCGATGAAGGCCGTGGTCATGTCCCCCGAAACGAACTTGGGATGGTCCATCACAGCGCTCAGGAACGGCAGGTTGTGGCCGATCCCCTCGATCTCGAACCCGTCGAGCGCGTTGCGCATCGCTTCGATCGCGCCTGCCCGATCCGGGGCCCAGGTGCAGAGCTTGGCGATCATCGGGTCGTAATACATGCTGATCTCGCCGCCCTCATAGACGCCGGTATCGTTGCGTACCGCTGTTTCGCCGGTGATCGCGTCGTCCTGCCACTTGTCATTGTCGAGAAGCGGGCCGGCGGCCACCTCGACCGGCGGGCGATAGCGGGTCAGCCGGCCGATGGACGGCAGGAACCCACGATAAGGGTCTTCAGCATAAAGACGGCTTTCGACCGCCCAACCGCCGAGCTTGATATCGTCCTGGGTAAGCTGCAGCTTTTCTCCTGCGGCGACCCGGATCATCTGCTCTACCAGGTCCACGCCGGTGATCAGCTCGGTCACGGGGTGTTCCACCTGCAGGCGCGTGTTCATCTCGAGGAAGTAGAAATTCTTCTCACCATCGACGATGAACTCCACCGTGCCGGCGCTGGCATAGTTCACGGCATGGGCCAGGGCGACGGCCTGTTCACCCATCGCCTTGCGGGTGGCCTCATCCAGGAACGGGCTCGGGGCTTCTTCGATCACTTTCTGGTTCCGCCGCTGAATCGAGCATTCGCGCTCGCCCAGATACACGCCGTTGCCGTGGCTGTCGCACAGCACCTGGATCTCGATATGGCGCGGTTGCGTCACGAACTTCTCGATGAAGATCCGGTCATCCCCGAACGAGCTTGCCGCCTCGTTCTTGGAGCTTTGGAAACCTTCGCGCGCCTCGGCATCATTCCAGGCAATCCGCATGCCCTTGCCACCGCCCCCGGCGCTGGCCTTGATCATCACCGGATAGCCGATCTCGTTAGAGATTTTCACCGCCTCATCGGCATCTTCGATCAGCCCCATAACACCCGGCACGGTGCTGACCTTGGCCTCCTGCGCAATCTTCTTCGAGGTAATCTTGTCGCCCATGCTCTCGATTGCACCCACGGGCGGGCCGATAAAGGCGACGCCCTCTTTTTCAAGCGCCTGGGCGAATTTCGGGTTCTCCGACAAGAAACCATAGCCGGGATGCACGGCCTCGGCCCCCGTCTGGCGGATGGCCTCCATCACCTTGTCAATGACGATGTAGGATTCGGAGGCGGGCGGCGGGCCGATATGCACCGCCTCATCCGCCATTTTCACATGCAGCGCATTGCGGTCCGCGTCAGAGTAAATGGCCACGGTCGCAATCCCCATCTTGCGCGCGGTCTTGATGACCCGACAGGCGATTTCACCACGGTTGGCGATCAGGATCTTCTTGAACATATCTGTCCCCTTGTTTGACGTCTGAAAACGACAAAACGCACGGCCCGCGATCTGCAGGTCGTGCGTTTCGTCAAATTGCTGGGACCGGCCAGTCCGACGCTATACGCGCCGGGCCACCCGATCAGTTCGTGATCGGTGTCATCATGTACGGGTCGAAAGCCATGCGGCTCGACACTTCGGGCGCGGCACACGCCCCCAACATGGACAGTAGAAACACTGCTTTGATATAGCCCATATTCGGCGCCTCGTTTCTTGGACGCCCCCCATTGCGCATAAACTACTGTATTGAAAGCGCTTTGCCAACGGGAAGTTTCGCGGGCCATTCCCCCTTGTGGCGTGATTGCTTCACCAAGGGGGGTCTTGGTCTCAGCAGCGCCGTTTCTTGCCGGTCTGGCAGTAAAGCACGTTGCCCGCAGCCCCGACAGCGGCTCCGGTGAGGATGTTGCCGTCGAGAATAGCCGCTGTGCCCGCACCGGCACCTGCGCCAAGCACGGCCTGTTCAAGCGCCGTGTCGCCGCAGCCCGCAAGCGGGGCCAAACCGAGGACCAGTATGAAAGCTTTGACGTTGATCTGCATGGTCTATCGCCTCTTGTTGAGTTCCCCAGGAGCGCAGGTGCAGAGATAGGGGTTACCCGAGGGCGATCCAAGCCGCCTTGCGGCAAAACACCAATCTCGGCAAAGGCTCGCTGACGGCAATAGGCATTGTTTTCAAAGCAAAAAATGGACGGCCAGCTTGGGATGAATGCTGGCCGCCCAATAGGGGAAGGGTAACGGAATAGACTTGCAAACAGAGCCCCTAGGGGAAGGGCTGGTACTACAGCCCCCATGCTGCATGGTTTTTGCGCGCTGTCCATCCGCGTCCGTGTCCCTTTTATGGGATCGGCTGCAATCCGCACAAACGCGCCGTCGATCGGCAAGAAAATGCCATTCCGGGCCGGGCCGCATGGCTTAAATGGATCCTGCCACCTCACCATTCATCTCCCGCGTCGTCGAAGGCCTGGGGAAAGGACGCGCGCGCGGCGGCCACATCGAGCACCATCAGGGCTTCGTAGCTTTCCGGATCAAACGGCTCTTCAGCAGGCAGAACCTCTCGCCCGAAGAGCCAGCTCAACCGTCCTGCATCGAGATTGCCGCGCTCGAAAGGCTGATTGCCAAACGCCTCCCAGAGGGCGCGCACAAACGCGGTATCGGCGCGTCGGTCAGCCGGACGCCGGTCGCGGAACCGTTCGCGTGCCTTGATCGGCGTGACGCCTTTCGGATTGGCCCGCCGTATGGTGAATTGATAATCCGTTCCGGGCAGACGCCCCGGGAAACCACGATGTTTCAGCATCTTACGCCCCCCCTGATCAGAGGGCGCACAAGGCAAGGCCCGGGCGACATCACCCGCGCCTTGCCACCTGTCAAAGGCTTATTTGTATTTGCCCGTGTATTCCGGTTCGACCGAGATGGGCTCGGGCGCCACCACGACAAAGTCCTCTTCCTGGCTCTGTCCGCCGCAAGCCGCCACGAAGGCGACCAGCCCAAGCGCTGCCAGGGTCCTGAGAGTGTTCGACATGTACTGCTCCTGTTTTCTTGCGCAACCGGGTGCGGGGGCTGACCCCGCTGGTCCCCGCTTTGCGCGGGTTCGACGGCTGCCGTGCAGCCAAGGGACAGCATAGCTGATCGGGCGAAAGAACAACATGAATTCAAAGCCATAGCGCGCACTTGTGACGCCAAAGCCTCAACCAGGGCCGAACATGAAGAGTGCGCCGCAACATATTGTGGTTGCATCAGAACACCTCCCAGATACAGGTGTCGTTTTCGACCCGGAACGCTTCGAAAACCTGGACGACATTCTCGTCGTACTGGCCGAATTCCGAGGGTTTGTCGGCCAGCGAAATAATGATCTGATTGGGCAACGGACCGGTATTGGCAAGCTTGGGCAGGGCAAAATGGGTGCAAAGATGCTCCAGGTCGGTCATGGTCCGCTCGACATCGTCGGTCTGCTCAAACGCAGGCGCAACAAAGCGGAACCGGTAGACCAGGCCCTGACCCGGCCGGTCCCACAGCATCTCTTGCAGTTCCGCCTCAAGCCCCGATGGCAGGCTCACACCGGCACTGCCGGAGCGCGCGCTGTCCTTGACCTCCTCCTCGGGCAGGCTCAGAACCAGCCAGGCCCCGACGGCGATCACCACCAGCGGGCCAACAGCAAGATAGACATAGCGCATCATGCCGCCCACCTCAGCCAGCGCGCGCGACGCGCCGGACAGGCCAGCAGCGCAGCGATCTGGCTTTCGGTTTCGGCGGGCCAATCTCCGTCCACCTGCCCGCCTGCCGTCAACAGCAGGCCGCCGCTTTGTTCCTCAACACGCACCACGGGCGCAAAGCCACGCAACCCGCGCAACAGCCGCCACAGATCCTGGCGAACCTGCTGCGCAAGGCGCAGCTTGCGCCCCATCGGCAGCCGGGTAGACACCGCCAGGTCAAACCGCACCGGCACCCGGCGCGCAACTGTCAGCGCGCCGTCGTCATGCAGTATATGCCAGTGGTTGCGTGCCATGGCTCGCGTACTCAGCCCTTTCTCATCTCGGTCAGTTGGCGGCACAGGTCCTGAAAACCTGTGCCAACCGGCTCAAAGAGGAATGTTGTCGTGCTTCTTCCACGGCATCTTCTGTTGCTTGTTGCGCAACGAGGCGAAAGCTCGGCTCACCCGTAGCCGCGTGCTGTGCGGCATGATGACCTCATCGATGAAGCCCCGCTCCGCCGCCACAAACGGGTTGGCGAAACGATCCTCGTAATCCTTCGTGTGCGCCGCGATCTTTTCGGCATCGCCGAGATCGGCACGATGGATGATTTCGGTCGCGCCCTTGGCCCCCATCACAGCGATCTCGGCCGTCGGCCACGCATAGTTGAAATCGCCGCGAAGGTGCTTGGAGCTCATCACCACATAGGCCCCGCCATAGGCTTTGCGGGTGATCACCGTCACCTTCGGCACGGTCGCCTCGCCATAGGCAAAGAGCAGCTTGGCCCCATGTTTGATCACACCGCCATATTCCTGGCTGGTTCCCGGCAGGAAGCCCGGCACGTCGATCAGCGTCAGGATCGGAATCTCGAAGCAATCGCAGAACCTTACAAAGCGCGCGGCCTTGCGCGCGCTGTCGATATCCAGAACACCGGCCAAGACCATCGGCTGGTTGGCAACCACACCCACCGTCTGCCCTTCGAGGCGGATGAACCCGGTGATCATGTTCTTGGCGAACTCTTCCTGAAGCTCATAGAAATCGCCCTCGTCGGCCAGTTTGACGATCAGCTCTTTCATGTCATAGGGGGTGTTCGGGTTGTCGGGGATCAGCGTATCAAGGCTGTCTTCGACACGGCCCGGCTCGTCGAAGAACGGGCGCACAGGCGGTTTTTCACGGTTCGAGGACGGCAGGAAATCGACCAGGCGGCGAACCTCGGCCAGTGCCTCCACGTCGTTTTCAAATGCCGCATCGGCCACGCTTGATTTCCTGGTGTGGGTGCTCGCCCCGCCCAGTTCTTCGGCGGTCACCTGTTCATTGGTCACGGTTTTGACCACGTCAGGGCCGGTCACGAACATGTAAGAGCTGTCCTTGACCATGAAAATGAAGTCGGTCATCGCAGGTGAATAAACCGCACCACCCGCGCAGGGGCCCATGATCACGCTGATCTGCGGGACAACGCCGGAGGCCTCGATATTGCGCTGGAAGACTTCGCCATAGCCTGCAAGGCTGTCCACGCCCTCCTGAATGCGCGCGCCACCGGAATCGTTGATGCCAATCACCGGCGCGCCGTTCTGAACGGCCATGTCCATGATCTTGCAGATTTTTGCGGCGTGGGTCTCGCTGACGGAACCGCCCAGCACGGTAAAGTCCTGACTGAACACATAGACCATACGGCCATTGATCGTTCCCCAGCCGGTGATCACGCCGTCGCCATAAGGTCTTGACTTCTCCATCCCGAAATCGGTGCAGCGATGGGTTTTGAACATGTCAAACTCTTCAAAGCTGCCTTCGTCCAGCAAAAGCTCAACCCGCTCGCGCGCTGTCAGCTTGCCCTTCTCATGCTGCGACGCAACCCGGCGTTCGCCCCCTCCCAAGCGCGCTTCGGCGCGGCGGTCTTCCAGAACCTGAAGAATATCTTCCATGATGTCCCCTGTAGATGATGTCAGCGCAAATTTGCGGCACCATACTGTCCGAATGCCTCAGGCCAAAGCAGAATCCGGCAAATTTGCAAACTATTGGAAACAGATGGCTGAATAATTGAAAATTTGCTAATTATTTCACGGATGAATGGACTTCCGGGTCGCAGCCTCCTACCGGTATTTCATGTCTACTCCGCCATTGGTCCGCTTTCTGGATCGACGCAGCCCCCCGCATATCCTCACGCTGATCCTGCTCGCGGGGTTGTCGGCGCTGGCCATGAATATCTTCCTGCCCAGCCTGCCGGGTATGACACTGTATTTTGAGACGGATTACCGCCTGCTCCAGCTTTCGGTCGCGCTCTATCTCGGGGTCAATGCCGTCTTGCAGCTGATCATCGGGCCGGTCTCCGATAAACTTGGCAGGCGCCCGGTGATCCTCGCCGGAATGGCGACGTTCCTTTTGGCGACGCTGGGCTGTGCTTTGGCTGGCAATGTGTGGGTTTTCCTGATTTTCCGCATGCTGCAGGCCACGATCGTGGTCGCCATGGTGCTAAGCCGCGCCATCGTGCGGGATATGGTTCCCGATGCACAGGCCGCATCCATGATCGGATATGTCACCATGGGCATGGCCGTCGTTCCGATGATCGGCCCGGCCTTCGGCGGCTGGCTCGATCAGGCCTTTGGGTGGCAGGCCAGTTTCGTCGCCCTGCTGATCCTCGGGGCCGGGGTGTTCTGGCTCACCTGGGCGGATCTGGGCGAAACGGCGCCAAACAGATCGCGCACCTTCCGCGAGCAGGCCCGGGAATACCCCGAATTGCTCACCTCTCCGCGCTTCTGGGGCTATTCCCTGGCCTCTGCGCTGTCCTCGGGGTCGTTCTTTGCCTATCTCGGGGGGGCGCCGTTTGTGGGCGATGTGGTCTTTGGCCTCTCACCTGCCGAGCTTGGTCTCTATTTCGGCGCGCCCGCCATCGGGTACTTCGTTGGCAATTTCATCTCGGGGCGGTTTTCCACCCGGATCGGGCTCAACCGGATGGTGTGTTGGGGTACGCTGCTCAATGCTATCGGCATTTCCATCAACCTGTCCTTGTTCTATCTCGGCCTTGGCAACGCGCTCAGCTTCTTTGGGCTGATGACGTTCATGGGGCTTGGCAATGGCATGACGATCCCGAATGCCACCGCCGGGGCGCTGTCGGTCCGCCCGCATCTTGCGGGCACAGCCTCGGGGCTTGCCGGGGCGCTCATGATCGGCGGTGGCGCTGCTCTTTCCGCCGCGGCCGGAGCAATGCTTACCGAAAGCTCGGGGGCCTTCCCCCTTTTGTGGATCATGCTGAGCACCGGGCTTCTGGCGGTTGGCGCGATCTGGCTGACCATACGGCGCGAACGGCGGCTCGCAGGGGTCTGAGCCATATGGACATCCGCGCTTTGCAAACATAGCCTGCATAAAAGGCTAAACTGCAAATCCGACAGGACCAACCATGGCGACACAGAAACTCTATGCCGGGGCCAAACTGCGCGAGACGCGACAACGCCTGGCGCTGACGCAGAAAGAGTTTGCCGCCAAGCTCGGCGTCTCCCTGCCCTATCTCAACCAGATGGAAAACAACAACCGCCCGGTCAGCACCACGGTCGTGCTGGCCTTGGCGCAGGAGTTCGGCTTTGACGTGACCGAGCTCAGCACAGGCGATGCCGAACGCATGGTCTCGGACATGCGCGAGGCACTGGCCGATCCGGTTTTTGTCGATGATATGCCGCCCCTGGCCGATCTGCGCCTTACCGCATCCAACGCGCCGGCGCTGGCGCGTGCCTTCCTGGCGCTGCACAGCGCGTATCGGCTGACCCATGAGCGGCTGGCTTCGCTCGATGAGGCGCTGGGGCGCGAGGACGCGCGTGCGCGGCCCTCTCCCTGGGACGAGGTGCGCGACTTCTTCCACTATTGCGACAACTACATTGATGCCGTGGACCGCGCCGCCGAGCATTTCGCGCGTTCAGGCCGTCCAGACGCGGCAGAGGCCCGGCTGAGCGAGCTTGGCATCACCATCGCCAATTCCGAGGAAGGTCCCTTGCGCAAGTTTGACCGCGAGTCGCGCATCCTTTACCTGTCCTCCCGGGCAGAGCCGGAAACCCGGCGCTTTCAGATGCTGCTGCAACTGGCCCTGCTCACCCAGGATGCCCTGTTGGAGGCCACGCTCGACCTTGCCAAGTTCCAGTCCGACGCGGCGCGCTCCATCGCCAAGATCGGCCTGGCCAACTATTTCGCCGGGGCCGCGATGATGCCCTATACGCGCTTCCTGGAGGCCGCGCAGGAGTTGCGCCACGATCTGGAGCTGCTGTCCAAGCGCTTCGGGGCCTCGATCGAGCAGGTCTGCCACCGGCTTTCGACCTTGCAACGCCCGGGCGCCAAGGGGATCCCCTTCTTCTTTGTGCGCGTCGATCAGGCGGGGACGATCACCAAACGCCATTCGGCCACCCGTCTGCAATTCGCGCGTTTCGGCGGGGCCTGTCCGCTATGGAACGTGCACCGCGCCTTTGAAACGCCGGGCCGCTTCCTGCGCCAGCTTGGCGAGACACCGGACGGGGTGCGTTATATCAGCCTGGCGCGGGACGTGTCCAAAACGGGCGGCAGTTTCGGCGCGCCTGTGCGCCGCTTCGCCATTGCTCTTGGCTGTGAAGTCAAACATGCCGATGCGTTGGTCTATGCCGATGATCTGGATATCTCCAACGCCCGCGCGTTTGAGCCCATCGGCATCTCCTGCCGGATCTGCGAGCGGACGGAATGTCACCAGCGCGCCGTTCCTCCGCTGGAGCGGCACCTGTCGATCACACCGGATGAGCGCGGTGTGCTGCCCTATCGCGTTGGCTGACCCGTGGCACGTCGCCTGATCACCTTCCTTGCGCTCGTTGCCGCCCTTGGAGGGGCTGGCTTTCTGGGCCTCGGGCGTTTTGAACGCGCGATGGTGTATCCGTTCGACAAGAGCCGGACATATCCCGAGACCATCGGCCTCGACAGCGTGAGGGAGGTGCTGTTTGACAGTCTCGGGCAGACGCTGGTGCTTTGGGTTTCCCCGCCTGAGCCGGGAAAACCGGTGATCCTCTATTTCCACGGCAATGCCGGCAATCTTGCCAACCGGGCGCATCGCTTTGCGGCCTTTCTGGACCGTGGGTATGGCCTGATCGCCCCGGCCTATCGCGGCTCATCCGGGAGTACCGGCAAGCCATCTGAACGCGCAATCACCCGTGACACGCGGGCCATATGGCGCAACGTCGACAGTCTGATCTCCGGGATTGGTGCCACTGATATCGTCATTTATGGGGAAAGTCTTGGCGCCGCTGTAACGCTCAAAATGCTCGATGCGCCTGACACGCCCCGACCCCGGGCCGTGGTTCTGGAGGCGCCCTTTCGCACCCTCGCCGATGTTGTCCGGCACACTGCCCCTCAGTTTGAGCCACTGATTCCGCAGATGAAAAACGTCTGGAACAGCCAGGCCCATGCCCGGGCACTCACCGCACCGCTCCTGATCCTTCACGGAACGGAGGACGCGTTGATCCCGATTGAACAGGGTCGCGCCATTCACGACGCGGCCCGTTCATCCCCAAAGACATTCCAGGCGATCCGCGGCGCGGGTCACAACAATGTCTGGGAAATGGGCGATCTCAGCGCGCTGTGGCGCTTCGTTGAGGCGGATTGACCCGCGCAGGGTCAGGCCGGTGCAGCCGTCAGAATCCGATAAAGCTCATCCTTCAGCGCGGCCCGCTTCTTGCGCATCTCCTGCTCGGCCAGAGCGTCAACCGGCTCCACATTGGTTTCGGCCCGGTGCACGGCGCGGTTCAACGCGTGATACTCCTCTGACAGTCGCGCAAAATGCGCATCAGTGGTTTTGAGCTCGGTGATGCGGTCGGCATGTTCCGGAAAATCTTCGAGCAGTTCATGCGGCGTATGCGACATCGGCAGGTCCTCCCATTGGTCTGTTTCTGCCAGTTTATCGCAGCCGTGGACGGGTCACTTTGATCCCTGTCAAACCGGCACTGCATCAACGCTGCTTTGTCTGCCAATCCGGATGAATCCATGGCTGCGCATTGTCGGGCGGCAGAGGCGTGCGACCCAGGATGTGATCGCTGGCCTTCTCTCCCACCATGATCGAGGGCGCGTTGAGGTTGCCATTGGTGATGCGAGGAAAGATCGAGCTGTCGGCCACGCGCAGCCCGTCCACACCAATCACCCGGCATTCCGGGTCCACCACGGCATGTTTGTCATCCGCGGCCCCCATCCGGCAGGTGCCGCAGGGGTGATAGGCGCTTTCGGCGTGCTCGCGGATGAAGCCGTCAAGCTCCTCGTCGCTCTGCACGGCGCTTCCGGGCTGAATCTCGTGCCGTGCGAAGGGTTTGAACGCCTCCTGGCCAAAGATTTCACGAGTGAGGCGAATGCATTTGCGGAATTCGACCCAGTCGCGCTCCTCGCTCATGTAGTTGAAGCGAATGACCGGGTCGTCGCCCGGGTCGGCGCTGCGCAGGGTCACGGCCCCGCGCGACGGGCTGCGCATCGGTCCGACATGCGCCTGAAACCCGTGCCCTTCGGCCGAGGCCTGCCCGTCATAGCGTACGGCAATGGGGAGGAAATGGAACTGAATATCCGGATACGGAATACCCGCCTCGGAGCGAATGAAGCCGCAGCTTTCAAACTGGTTCGATGCTCCCGGTCCGGTCTTGGTCAGCATCCAGCGCGCACCGACATAGGCTTTACCCAAAAGGTTCCAGTACTTGAAAAGGCTGACGGGCTGCGACGCGGCCATCTGGATATAGAGCTCCAGATGGTCTTGCAGATTGGCCCCAACGCCAGTGCGGTCCGCGACCACGTCAATACCGTGCTCGGACAGATGCGCGGCCGGGCCGATGCCGGACAGCATCAGGAGTTTGGGCGAGTTGATGGCCGAGGCGGCGATGATCACCTCCCGCCGGGCGCGGATGACCTCTCGTCTGCCTTTGCAGACAGCCTCGATCCCGACGGCACGGCCTTCTTCGATCACGATACGCCGCACATAGCCGCGCACAAGATCGCAATTCTCGCGCCTGAGCGCAGGCTTCAGATAGGCATTGGCCGCCGACCAGCGCTGACCCTTATAGGTGGTCTGCTCGAAGGGTCCAAAGCCCTCCTGCTGCGCGCCATTGTAATCCTGCGTGACCGGATAGCCCGCCTGCCGCCCAGCCTCGATGAAAGCGCGGGTAAGCGGGTTGGCCATCTCGCCACGGGTCACATGCAATGGCCCATCTGTCCCGCGCCAGCTTGCGTCGCCGCCGTGGCCGCCATCGGTCCAGTTTTCCTGGCGCTTGTAGTAGGGCAGCACATCGGCATAGCCCCAGCCCCGCGCGCCCTGATCCCGCCAATGGTCAAAATCATGCGCATGGCCGCGCACATAGACCATACCATTGATCGAGGACGATCCACCGATCACCTTGCCGCGCGGGCAGGCCAGGCGACGGTTGCCCAGATGCGGCTCCGGCTCGGACCGGTAGCCCCAGTCATACCGTTTCATGTTCATCGGAAAGCTCAGCGCGCCCGGCATCTGGATGAAGGGGCCGGCATCCGTTCCGCCATGCTCGACCACCAGAACCGACTGGCCCGCCTCGCTCAGCCGATAGGCCATGGCGCAGCCGGCACTTCCCGCTCCGACAATCACATAATCAGCTTCCATCATGCCCCCTCCGCACGCAGAACATCAAAGGGCACCATCACATGCGCGCGGTATGCCGGTCGTTCGGCAAGGCGCGCGTAATAGGCCTCAACGACCGGGTTTGCCGCGCGCGGAACATCGATGGTGAACCAGCGAAAAAGAAGGTGACCAACAACGATATCCGCCGCTGTCAGTTGCTCACCGCATATGAAAGGCGCATCACTCAGTTGCCCGGCCAGATGGCCCATATAGGCATCGAACTGCGCGACAGCCCGCGACAGCGCCTCTTCGTCCCTCTCGGCGGCGGCGGTTCGGACGCGGGACCAGAAGATCGGCACTGTGAAGCCATTGCAGAGCTCGTTCTTGCCCCATTCGGCCCACATATCCACGCGCGCGCGGCGGGCGGGATCGGACGGCCAGAAATCACCACCGTCCCCGTAACGCGCCGCCAGATAGCGCAGGATTGCGGCACTTTCCCAAACAACAAGGTCACCATCTCGCAAGACCGGGATCTTGCGGTGAGGATTGAGCGCACCGAACTCGGGGCTATCAAGCCCGCCATGCAGATGCCCATAGTCCAGACGCTCGCAGGACAGGCCAAGCTCGGCCACCGCCCACATCACAAGCTGTACGTTTGACGAGGTCGCGCGACCGTAGACTGTCAACATCACTCGCCCCTCGGAAAGCGTTGATTTTCTTCAACTACGTTGAGGTCCATATGATTGCGCATATAACGTTCAGAGGCTTTCATAAGGGGCTGATAATCCCAGGGGTAGTAGCCGCCCTGACGCAATGCCTCGTACACCACCCAGCGCCGCGCCTGGCTTTCGCGCACCTGCGCATCGAATTCCTCAAGGTCCCAGCGCCCTGCAGCCTCGCGTCGGAAATATTCCAGCACTTTCGCAACGCGTGGCTCGCCTGCCAGATTGCTCAGCTCATGCGGGTCGGCGTCGAGATCGAAAAGCTGCTCATCGTCGAGGGCGCAATTGGTATATTTCCAATGCCCTTGCCGCAGGCAGATAAGCGGCGAGTAAGATGCCTCGGCGGCATATTCCATCGCCACGGGCGTCATGCGTTTGGCGCCCTTGCCCTGCGGCACAAGGCTTTGCCCCTCGCACCAGGGCATCACCTCGGCCATGCTTACCCCCGCAAGTTCACACAGCGTCGGGCAGACGTCGATCGTGCTCACCGGTGCATCGACGCGGGTCGGCTCCATGCCCGGCGCCGCGATCATCAGCGGAACCCGCGCCGAGCCTTCGAAGAAGCACATCTTGAACCACAATCCCCGCTCGCCCAGCATATCGCCATGATCCGACACAAAGAGGATGATCGCCTCCTGGCGCGTCGCCTCAAGTGCCTCCATCACCTCGCCGATCTTGTCGTCGAGATAGGAGATATTGGCGAAATAGGCCTGTCGGGAGCGGCGGATATCGTCTTCGGTGATGTCGAAATTGCGCCAGTCATTCGCGTCGAAAATGCGCTTTGAATGTGCGTCGTGATCGTCATAATCCATTGCGGGAACTTCAGGCAGCAAATGTTGGCAATCGTTATATAAATCCCAATATTTCTTGCGCGCCACATAGGGATCGTGCGGGTGTGTGAAGCTCACCGTGAGGCACCAGGGGCGGCCGTCATGCCCGCGCGCCAGGTCATAGACCTTGCGCGTGGCGTTGTAGGCAACCTCGTCATCATACTCCATCTGGTTGGTGATCTCGGCTACGCCTGCCCCTGTGACCGAGCCCATATTGTGATACCACCAGTCGATCCGCTCACCCGGCTTGCGATAATCCGGTGTCCAGCCGAAATCCGCTGGGTAGATATCGGTGGTCAGACGCTCTTCGAACCCGTGCAGCTGATCGGGTCCGACAAAGTGCATCTTGCCGCTGAGGCAGGTCTGATAGCCCGCACGGCGCAGGTGGTGGGCATAGGTCGGTATGTCGGCGGCGAACTCGGCAGCGTTGTCATAGACCCGGCTGCGCGACGGCAGCAGCCCCGACATGAAGCTTGCCCGCCCCGGCGCGCAGAGCGGAGAGGCGGTATAGGCATTGGCAAACCGGGTCGAACGCGCTGCCAGCGCCTTGAGGTTGGGGGCGTGCAGCCAATCGGCGGGACCGTCCGGGAACAATGTTCCATTAAGTTGATCCACCATGAAAATCAGAATGTTAGGCTGCGTCATTCATGTATCGCCTTCGCTAGGGATGTGTCGAGATAGTGCATCAGGATGTCGATCGCCGCCTCGGGTGCGATCGGGTCACGGCGCAGGGCCTGGCGGATATAGAGTCCGTCGATCATCGCCGCCAAGCCGCGCGTCAACATGCGCGCATCCGCGCCAGCCAGTTGCCGGAAATCATGCAGAAGATTTGAGCGAAGACGCCTTTGGTAAATGTTGAGAAGCCGCCGCGCCTCGTCCGACTTTTGCGCCTGCACATAGAAATTGAGCCAGGCAGCCACGCTCGCCTCGCGAAACTGGCTGGGCGCAAAGCTGGCGCGGATGATCGCCTCTATGCGATCTCGCGGTGTCTTTGCCATGATCAGCGCCCCGCGCACCTCGGCGGCATAGATTGTCAGAATGTGACGCATGGCCGCCGCGAAAATCTGCTCTTTCGAGCCGAAATAGTGATGCGCCAGCGCGCTTGACATGCCTGCGCGCTTGGCGATCTGGCTGACCGTCACATCCAGCGTCCCGCGCTGACCGATCTCGTGAATTGTGGCCTCGACCAAAGCCGAGCGCCGGATCGGCTCCATCCCCAGCTTTGGCATCGCCCTACCCGCATCCTAAAACGTCTTGCCAGACAGGGATATTGCTGTTTAATTGACTCGTCAATCAACAATAGACAGGGGTCTATTTTGAGCTTGCGCGAGAGAGTTTGGGGGATAAGCTTGTTCAGGGTGGCCACCATTCCACTCTTCGCGATGGCCTGAGCCAACCAAAGTGCCATACATCATGTCAAACGCATCGAAGGGCATGACCCGCGATGCGCGATATCAGGGAGAAAAAGACATGACACCTCGATCAACAGATCAGACACGTCGTGGATTCCTCAAATCCACCGCCGCAACCGCCCTCGCGGCTACGCTTCCCGCGGGGCGCGCGCTTGCCGCTCCGAAAAAGGGCGGGCATCTGCGTATCGGCCGCGCGCATGGGCAAACGACCGACACGCTGAACCCGGCGACTTACGAGAATGGCTTCACCGCAGGTCTCAGCAGCGGCGTGCATGGACGGCTCACCGAAGTCGGCGCAGACGGCACGCTCGTCCCCGAACTCGCGGAAAGCTGGGAAGCCTCCGCCGATGCGACCGAATGGCGGTTCAAAATCCGCCAGGGCGTGACCTTCCATTCGGGTAAGGATCTGACCGTTGAGGATGTCATTGCCTCGATCAACTTCCACCGCGGACCGGACAGCACTTCGGCAGCGGGCCCGATTGTCGCACCGATCACCGAGGTGTCCGCAGATGGCAACGACACCGTGGTGTTCAAACTCTCCGGCGGCAATGCGGACTTCCCTTTCATCCTCGGCGACTATCACCTGAATATCTGCCCCGCCAAAGATGACACGATTGACTGGCAATCCGGCGATGGATGCGGCAGCTACGTGCTCAAGAACTTCAGTCCGGGCGTATCGGCGGCGTTCGAGCGCAACCCGAACCATTGGCGCGACACTGTTGCTTTCTTCGACTCGATCGAAATGCTGGCGCTGGTGGATCAGAACGCCCGCACAACCGCGCTGGTGTCGGGCGATGTGGATATCGTGGACCGCGTGGACCTCAAGACCGCCGGCCTTCTGGGCCGCAATCCCGGCGTCTCGATCCGGACGATCGCAGGCAATCAGCACTACACCTTCGCGATGTCCACCAATCAGGACCCGTTCACCGACAACCATGTACGCCAGGCGCTGAAATACGCCATCAACCGTGAAGAACTGGTTGAAAAAATTCTCTTCGGCTACGGCTCGGTCGGCAATGACCATCCGATTGGCCAGGGTCAGCGCTATTTCAACTCCGAGCTGGCCCAAAAGACGTATGACCCGGACAAGGCCAAGTGGCACCTTGAACAGGCCGGGCTGAGCGAGCTTTCGGTGACCTTGTCGGCCGCCGACGCGGCCTTTGGCGGTGCGGTGGATGCCGGGACGCTCTATCAGAACTCGGCCAAGGCTGCGGGGATCGACCTCAAAGTGATCCGCGAACCCAATGACGGGTACTGGTCTGATGTCTGGATGAAGAAACCCTTCTCGGCCGTATATTGGTCAGGCCGCCCGGTGGAAGACCAGATGTTCTCGACCGCCTATTCCTGTGGAGCGGACTGGAATGACAGCTTCTGGTGCAATGACCGTTTCGAGGAGCTGATGGTCGCCGCGCGCGCCGAGCTCGACGAAAACAAACGCCGCGAGATGTATTGGGAAATGCAGGATCTGGTGTCCAATCAGGGCGGCGTGGTCATCCCGATGTTCGCCAATTTCGTCTTTGCCGTGTCAGACAAAATCGTGCTGCCGGATCAGATGGCCTCGAACTGGGATCTGGACGGCGAGCGCTGGATGGAACGGTGGTCGATGGCCTGACCCTGCGGTGTCACACCCATGTCACTGGACCTGAAAAGCTTTTCAGGGCACAACTATGCGAGAAGCCCCGGCCACAACGAGCCGGGGACACATAATAACCAACTGTCATAAATAGGGAGAACCGAACACATGGCACTTATCAAAGGCGGGATGCTTGACCGCCGTGGATTTCTGAAAACGACCGTTGCGGCGACCGCAGCAGCGGCCCTGCCCATGGGCAGTGCGATGGCCATGCCGAAGCGCGGCGGGCATATTCGCGTCGGCAAGGCCCACGGCCAGACAACCGACACCATGAACCCCGGCACCTGGGAAAACGGCTTTACCATCGACATGGCCTTCGCCATTCACGGCTATCTTGTGGAAGTCGGCCCCGATGGCTCCATGGTCCCGAACGTGGCCGAAAGCTGGGAAGCCTCCGCCGATGCCACCGAATGGCGCGTGAAACTGCGCAAAGGTGTGACCTTCCATTCCGGCAAGGAAGTGACTGTCGAGGATGTGATCGCCTCGGTCAACTTCCACCGTGGCGAAGGCTCGACCTCGGCGGCGGGTCCGATCGTGGCCCCGATCGTGGATATCTCTGCAGACGGTGACGACACCATCGTGTTCAAGCTCGATGGCGGCAATGCCGACTTCCCGTTCATCCTGACCGATTATCACATTCCGATCTGCAAGGCCGAAGGCGACAGTATCGATTGGAAATCGGGTGATGGCTGTGGCCCCTACATCCTCAAGAGCGTCGATTTTGGCGTTCAGGCCAGCTTTGAGCGGAACCCGAACCACTGGCGCGATGACGTGGCGTGGTTCGACACCATCGAGATGCTTTCGCTTATCGACCTTAACGCGCGCACCACGGCACTTGTCTCGGGCGATGTGGATGTGATCGACCGGCTCGACCTCAAGACGGTCGGCCTTCTGGGCCGCAAGCCGGGCGTCAAGATCATCTCGGTCTCGGGCAACGCGCACTACACCATCCCGATGGACACCAAGATTGGCCCGTTCAACGACAACAACGTGCGCCAGGCGCTCAAATACGGGATCAACCGCGAGGAAATGGTTGAGAAAATCCTGTTCGGCTATGGCTCGGCAGGCAACGACCACCCGATCGGCAAGGGTCAACGCTATTTCAACACCGAGCTGGAGCAGAAAACCTACGACCCTGACAAGGCAAAATGGTATCTGCAGCAATCCGGACTGGACGGCCTGTCGATTGACGTCAGCTCCTCCGACGCAGCTTTCGGCGGTGCGCTGGATGCGGCCGTGCTCTACCAGAACTCGGCCAAAGCCGCGGGCATCGAGATCAACGTGGTCCGTGAGCCGAATGATGGCTACTGGTCGGACGTGTGGATGAAAAAGGGCATGGTCTTCTCCTATTGGGGCGGCCGCCCGGTGGAAGATCAGATGTTCTCGACCGCCTACAAGTCCGGTGCCTCCTGGAACGAAAGCTACTGGAGCAACGAGCGCTTTGACGAACTGCTCGTCAAGGCCCGCGCCGAACTCGACCAAGAAAAGCGTCGCGAGATGTATTGGGAAATGCAGGACCTCTGCGCCAATGACGGCGGCTCGGTCATCCCGATGTTCAATGACTTCGTGTTTGCCGTCAATGAGAAGGTGGGTACGCCCGAAGTCATGGCCACCAACTGGGATCTCGATGGTTCGCGTTGGGCCGAGCGTTGGTGGATCGCGTAAGCCTCCTTCATCACGGATTGACAATGAAGGGGCCGGGTTTTCCGGCCCCTTTTTTCTTGGGTCTCACGCGGTTTTCTTGAACCCGCCCCCGCCTACCGGGTTGGCCGGTGTGCCACGCTTGGGACCTTTGGGATATTTCGGCTTTGGCTTCGATGCGCCCCCCGATGAATTGTCCGGTTCAGCGCTGTCTGCAACACCCGTGAGGGCGCCCGAGCTGGTGCCCGGCTCCACCAGGTCTTCGGGCTGAATGCCATCCTCTTCGGGCGGCACCTCGTCAATGCTCGGCGGCTGTGCCCCGATCAGGCAGTTCAGCACCACGGCCGCAACGGCGAGGGCAATCACCGCCCCGAAGACCAGCAACGCAGCAAAGAGAGGTGAGCCGACAACCCCAAGCGAAACTGGCCCGATCACGATGCTTAGCCCACCGCCAATCGCCGCCGCTGCGGCAATCACGGCCATGATCGCCGCCACCATGAAAATAATGAGGGCATTGTTCATCAGCCCTTGTCGAATGCAATCCATCATAAATTTTCTCCACAAAATCAATTTGGTAATCTATCTGATGCGCTTGCGGACCATATTTCCGGGCGCTTATGCCAAATCTCAGGCATGGGCGAACCATCACCCCTGGCGTGATTTTGGTCAATGCAGTCTCAACCCAAGCGTGAATACAGGGTGAAAAACGCGGCCCATTGGCGTTTGGTTCTGACGCGGTCAGACCTTTGGTTCAGGCACAGCAGGCGTGATCGCCCGGCGTTTGAGCTTTGCCTCGCGCCAGGAGATAAAGCTGACCGCCCCGACAATCAGCATCCCGCCAAAGATCACCCAAGGATCAATCGGCTCGGCAAAGAACACGGCGCCCAGCAGCACTGCCCAGACGAGCTGAAGAAAGGCCACCGGCTGCGTCACGGCCAGCGGCGCCGCCCGGAAGGCGAGTGTCATCGTGTAATGCCCGCCCGTGGCCAGGGTCGCCACGCAGAACAGAATACCCAGTTCATAAAGCGTCGGTGTGACCCAGTTCATCGCCGCAAGCGGTGCAAGGCCAACTGTCACGGTCAGAGAGAGCATGGTGACAACGACACCGGGGCTGGTGCGGTCGGTCAGCAGCTTGGTCAGCAGGTAGGACGCGCCGAAGACAAGCGCCGTGAACACCATTGCGATATGCCCCGGGCCGATCTCTCGAAAGCCCGGGCGCAGGATGATCAGCGCGCCCAGAAGCGCCGCCAGAACCGCCAAGACACGTCGCAAGGCGAGCTTTTCCCCCAGAAACACCGCCGCACCGAGCGTGACATAAACCGGTGCCATATAGTTCAGCGCGGTCACATCCGCGATGGGGATCCGCGCCATTCCGAAAAACCACAACGCCACGCCGATCGTGTGCGCCGCGCCCCGCGCGCAGAACAACAGGAACGTGTCCCGCTCCATGCGAATACGAATGAGGCTTTTGAGAAAGGGCAGCAGAAAGACAAGCCCCAGCACATAGCGCAAAAACGCGGCTTCTGGTGCGGGAATGCGCGTGCCCAGCATCTTCACCAGCGCGGTCACGCCAATGAATTGCAGGCCGGTCACGACCATCCAGAAGACCCCCCATCCGGGCCGTGATCCTGCCTCGCTGCTCATCGGCGCATTAAGGCCGGACTAACTCGGGATGTCGAGCCGGAAAGTGATGCCGGGCGTACAGATCAATAGACGCCGAGCAACTCCGAACTGCCTGCAAATATCTGATCGGCATGCTCTAACATGTAGATCTTGAGCCAGGGCGTGTAACGCGCCGGGGCATCCAGTATGTGCCGCCGCAGCTCTTCCATCTCGACCCAGGCCGTGTCCATCACCTCATCGGGATTGGGTGACACCGTGACGGGGTCTGCCACATGGCTGACGAACACATCGACCAGCTCATGCTCGGTCAACCCGCCTCCGACATTGGCGCGATACTCCACCTGATCACGGTAACTCAGCCGAGGCACGGTCAGCCCAAGTTCCTCTTGCAGGCGCCGCACGGCGCAATCTTCTGCCCGCTCACCCCAATGCGGATGCGTGCAGCAGGTATTCGCCCAGAGCCCGGGCGTGTGATACTTGCCCATCGCACGCTGCTGGATGAGAACCTTTGTCCCGCTGAGCACGAAGACGGACACCGCCTTGTGCTTCAACCCGCGCTCGTGCACGTCAAGCTTTTCAACGGCGACAAGGTCGCCGCCGATCCAGGCCGGGATCAGCGCGGTCATACGTATTCCGCCCGAACGAGGCGCGTCAGATGCGCAAGGTTTTTCAGCCCGATCCGCAAATGCGCCATCGGGCGTGCCTTGACGAGCTTCTTGTTCATGTAGGCCTCGAAAGTGAGGCGCTGCACATCAATGTCATGGCACAGCGAGACAAATCGCTCGCGCCGCTCATCCGAGCGGTAATACGCATTCTGCATGCTCTGCAGGACCCGGAACACGGTCTTGTGCTCGCGCATGAAAAGTTGCCGCGCAAGGCGCAGGTCGCGCGCGCGCCCAGAGGCAAGACAGGCCGACGCCGCTGCCGCTGCCACTTCTCCGCCGACCATGGCATAATAAATTCCCTCGCCCGAGCTTGGTGCCACCACGCCCGCCGCGTCGCCCGCCAGCACCACATCGCGGCCATTGTCCCAGCGGTCCAGCGGTTTGAGCGGGATCGGCGCGCCTTCCCGGCGGATTGTCTTGCACTCACTCAGCCCGCTTTGCGCGCGCAGATCGGCGGTGGCCTGTTTGAGGTCCACGTCGCGGATCATCGAGCCCATCCCGACGCTGGCCGAGCGCCCATGCGGGAACACCCAGCCGTAGAAATCGGGCGAGATACGCCCGTCATAGATCACATCGCAGCGCTCGGGGTCATAGGCCGCTGTCGGCTCGGGTGCTTCGATGATTTCGTGATAGGCGATGACATAAGGAATTCGGTCGCCGCCCGGCACCTCCGCGCGGGCCACGTTTGACCGCGCACCATCGGCACCGATGATCAGCCTTGTGCGAAGGCGTTCCGTCTCGCCGCTGGCCTTGTCACGATAAAGCACCTCTGTCCGGTCATCGCTGCGCTCTACCGAGGTGAAGGTGCCGGTGAAGCGCTCCACCCCCGCAGCGGCCGCGCGCGTGCGCAGGAATTCATCGAAATGCTCGCGGTCCACCATCCCGACAAAGCCGTTTTCTATGGGGATATCCACCTGCCGTCCGGTGGGTGAAATCATCCTTGCGGTGGTAACCCGTGCGCAAAGCTGGCTGTCGGGAATGTCGAAATCGGCGATCAGTCGGGGCGGTATGGCCCCACCGCACGGCTTGATCCGTCCGGCCCGGTCGATCATCGCCACCTTGTGCCCGGAGCGGGCCAGATGCTCCGCCGCCGTGGCCCCCGATGGCCCCCCTCCTACAACGACAACATCATACATCCTCATTCTCCCGGTATGACGGCGGGTATGCCGCCCCTGTTATGTTCGATCACCCGCAACGCCAGCCCGGCGGCCACCACGAAAAGCGCGGCCTCGGCCAGAAACACCGCCCCAAAGGCGGTCGCATCCTGCGTTGCAAAGGCGCGCATCACATCAACGGCCGCCGCCCCGATCAGGCCGCCAAAGCCCGCCGCAAGCGCCTGCGCGGCGCCCCAGAGGCCCATCCGCGTGCCTTCCCGTTCAGCGCGGCCCCGCGACGCGAGCGCCATCATTGAACCAATGGCGGCAACAGCAAACATGCCATTGAAAAATCCCAGTAAAACCACTGCGGGCGTCAGAGTTGCCGGAACGGCGGTCCCGCCGAGCAGGCTGATCAGCGCAAGGCTCGCGGCCGAGCCGAGACACCCGGCGATCACCCAGGCGCGCAGGCTGCCGAACCGCAACCCGGTGGCGGCAATACCAACGGTCAGCATCCCCAGGAAGACCCCGCCATTCTGCGCCCCGCTGAGGCTCGTTGACTGGCCGGGCGTGAAGCCGAACACCAGGCCCGCATAGGGCTCCAGGATGAGTTCCTGCATGAAATAGGCGGTCATCGACAGGAAAACGAAAATCGTGAAGTTCCGCGCCGAAGGCTCGGCCCAGACCTCGCGCAGCCCTTCGAGGAAGGGGGTGGATTCTGTGCGGGTTTCGCTTGCGGCGCAGCGACGTTCGATGCCCCAGACCGCCAGCGCCGTGACCAGCACCGCGGTGCCTGTCACCACGCCCACAACCTCCATCAGGCGCATCGGCGTATACGGGTCGAGGAATGCGCCAGAGACGCCTGCTGTCATGGCGATGCCAAAGATCATCATCAGCCAGGTGATCGTCGCGGCCGCCGCGCGCCGATGCGGTGCGGTGGACGTGGCCAGCAGAGCCAGAAGCGACGTGCCCGACGCCCCTACCCCCAATCCGATCAGCGCATAGGCCAGAATCGACACACAAAGCGCGGCCCAGAAACTCGTCTCGAATAGCAAGACCCCCACGGACGCCCCAAGCGCGCCAAGTGCCAGCACAGCCATGCCCCCGATGATCCAACGGGTCCGGTGCCCGCCCGTATCCGAGCGATAGCCCCAGTTCGGCCGGGTGATCTGAATGCCGTAATGCAACGCAACAAGCAGCCCGGGCAGGACCGCCGGCAAGGCCAGCTCGACCACCATCAACCGGTTCAGCGTTGACGTGGTCAGCACCACGATAGCCCCCAGCGCCATCTGTACCAGCCCCAGCCGTATGATCGAAATCCAGCCTAAACTCATGTCAGCCTCCCAGATGTCGCAGCGCAAAGGCGGCGACCATCATGCCGGTCACGTAGAACATCACGCCGGTCGCGTTGTACCAGGGCGCCCGGCCCTTCGGATCGGTCAGTAGCACCCGCATCGCCCAGAACTGCGCGGCCAGCAGCACCGCGATTGCCATGGCATGCAGCGGGCGGTCCCAGAGGATCAGCGCCGCAATCACCACGACCTGAGGCACCGCCATGACCCAACACGCCACCCGCGCGGCACGTTCCGGGCCAAGGGTGACAGGCAGAGAGGCAATGCCGGTTTGCCGGTCACCTTCCAGTGCCTTGAAATCATTGAGCGTCATGATGCCATGCGCGCCGATTGCATAAAGGGCCGCGATGGTGATTACCGGCCAGGACGGCGCACCCGCCGCCATCACCGCCGCCCCGGTGAACCAGGGCAACCCTTCGTAGCAGAGGCCGACTAGCCCCGGCCCCCAAAGGCCGGATCGCTTGAGGCGAAAGGGTTCCGCAGAATAGATCCAGGCCGCCACAACACCAAAGACCGTCGCCCCGAACCCCCAGGGCCCAAGCACAGAGCCCAGGCCAAGGGCGAGTACGCTCATCGCAATGGCGATCCACAGCCCCCACCGGCCCGGGATCGCCCCCGATGGTATGGGTCGGTTTGGCTCGTTGATGGCATCCACATATCTGTCACACCAGTCATTCGCTGCCTGGCTCATCCCGCATACCACCGGTCCTGCTAGGATCATCCCGATGACAAGCATCCCCGGAGACTCCCAGACCGGGACGCCGACCGAAATGACGCCGCATAAATACGCCCAGATCGGCGGGAACCATGTGACAGGCTTGATTAGCGACAGAACCGCGCGCGGGTGCGGAACCCGCCGGGAGGAATGTAAATTCGTCATGACACTCATAGTGTCAATTAAACTATACAACTCCGAGTCGTGAAAGCTTTATTTCGCAACAAGGGCAGAACGCCGCGGGTTACTCGTCGTCCGCGTCATTGCCTAGAAGGCCATGCTTGCGGAGTTTGACATAGAGGCTCTGCCGCGACAGACCCAGCATCTCGGCAGCGGCGACGCGGTTATTGTTGGTCATCTGAATGGCCGTCTCGATGCACATCTTTTCGATCACGTCCGAGGTGGCCGAAACGAGCGACTTGAGCGAGGCGGTCCCGACGAGGTCCATCACGCTTTTCATCGCCTCTTCGCTCATCAGGGTCGCACTGGCATCACCGTCAATCAGGTCGCTCGGCACCACCTCTCGGATGATCATGCCAAAGCCCAGATCCCCACCGCGCCGCGACAGCCTTGTCGAGGCAAGATCCACATTCGCGCGCGTTCCGACAGAGCTGAGCACTTGCGTCGCATAGCTGCGCACCCTGCCCTTCTTCTTTGTATTTTCAAGCACAAGCTTCATGTCAACCGCACCGCGCGCCAGGAAATCCGACAAGGGTTTGTTGACCACATCACGCAACTGCGCGGCATCCGTCAGGATCAGGAAAGCTTCATTCGCATCGCGGATCATGCCCTTGGAATCAGTCAGCACGATCGCATCGCTTGCCAGATTGAAGAGTGTCGCCAGGGATTGGGCTGCCTCCGGCCCGGCCCCATCCGCCTCATCCACGGGCGTCAGACGACAGAGCAGGACAAGCTCTCCCGCAGCGCGGAAGTAACGCGGGAAGACGACAAGATCGCGACCGCTGCGGCGCGCTGTCACCTCGATGGCCTTGACGTCCTCGGCACTGGCGGCGGCCTGAAGGTTATCGATCAGCTCACTCTTGCGCCGCCCCTCCAGCGCCTGCGCCAGAGACGTTCCCGCAAGCGTATCGGTCTTTGTTCCGAAAAGAAGGGCCGCGGAACTGTTCAGATCGGTGATTTTTCCGGTTTCGGGCTCGACAAGCATCAGCGGCGTCTCGGAGGCTTCCAACACCACCCTGAAGAACGTTTCATTACGGCGAATTTTCTGCTGATCCCGCTCGCGCGAGGTCTGTTCTGCGACCAGTCGCTGCTGCACATCGGCAATCGGTTGCATGTCGCGACCGAAAAGCAGGTACGAGTCGCGCCCGGTCACACGGTGCAACGTATAACGAATGGGAAACTCCCAGACCGCATTGTCCACATGATTGAGTTGCACCGAGCGCGGCGCAGAGTCCGGCTTGGCCTCAAGGGCACGGCGACGTTCAGCGAACTTCGCACGGCTCTCGACAGTCAGAAAACTGTCAAAGTCCCGGCCAATCCAATGATCAAGACAGCCAAGTGACGGGCACTCGGAATTTACCGATATCCCCTCCACAGTTCCATCGGCCCCAATCATGATCGCAATATCGGACGCCTGTTCGACAAGATGTTCCACGCTCGAAGTTTCCGGCAATTCCCCGGCGCGCAGCGCATCCGTTCTCGGCTCTAAGCTCGACACGTTCTTTCCCCGCTACAAACACGACCCCAATCAAATCGTCTCATCTATGTGAGACAGATTTTCGGCGACGGTTGCCAAGCCGCAGCGCTCGACAGCCTCGTGAACAGATTTGACCGCAAAATCCACCCCTGACCGTTGCGCGACCAAATTCCTGTCTTCGACCACACGCCCCCCCGCAACGATAGGCGGCAGATTTTCCGCATGTGACCGCAGATACCCTATCAGTTCTGCACTATGTTCAACAGATTTCCAAGTCGCTAAAGTAACCCCAAGCATCGAAAATCGGTTTGAAAACACCAGTCTGCACAACTCTTCATTGTTTAGCCCAATTGCCATGCGAACCCAGACCCCGTGCCGCCGTAACCCGTCGGCCGCCACAAAGGCCCCAAGGGAGTGCTGCTCGAATTCCGGGATCACCATCAGCACCGATTGCCCGAGCGGTATGCTCCGATCCAACAGATGCGCATACGCGTCCCCTTCGGTCCGGTCCCGGAAAAGGGCCTGCAGGCGTGCCGAGCCCACGGTGACATCGACAAAGCTGGCTTCGTCCCGAACCCACTTCTCTCCCAGAAAACGAGAGGCTTCGGGAATGTAATATTGGTAAATGTCGTTCGAAGAAGCCCCGCTCGCGATAAGCGACGCAACAACGGTCTGATGTTCGACTTCGGATTCGGACATCAGCGCCTCGCCCAGGCGCGCGACCCATTCGGCCTTGCTGCGCGGCTGTCGTTCGGCTCGTGTTTTGGCAACTGTCCTCAACGCCGACTCCACAAGAAATCTTATGGCCGGGCGCTTTGCGTCTGTCTGCCCAGCCCCGCTTCGCTTCGGGCTTGAAGGGTCTTGGGTGGAATTCTTCTCAACGTCAGTCATGCACCCATGTCTCCCCATGGAAGCTCAGAACAACCGCATATTGCGGTTCAAATAGATCTGTCTGGCTTTCCGTCAAGTGTGCGACCAATTGATCCCATTGTCAATTTTTCTTGACACGGACATATCAAATGTGACTGCAACCACCTGATATCACTCCGGAGAATCTTTTGGAAAATGACTTTGATCACAAATATTTCCGGCAGATTCAGCTTTTAGGGCGCGAATCTCCGGCTGCCTATCAAAATTGACATTTCCAAAAATCCCAATGTGTAAATTTTAATTGACAGTTTTGCGCGTCAGCCACTAGCATGAAATGGGAACACGACCGCTGGCGAGGGGACTGATGACGCCGCACGCGCCACATAAATCAAAGAGCACGACGCTTTACACCGACGCTCAAAGACAGCGCCGGGACGGCACCGTCTGGACACTCGTTCAGGGCATTCTCGCCCCGGCGCAGTTTCTGGTTTTCCTGATCTCTCTGGCGCTCATCCTGCGCTATCTGACCACCGGGCTGGGCTATGAAGCGGCGACCCTCTCGATCCTCGTGAAAACCGGGTTTCTCTACCTGATCATGATCACCGGTGCGATCTGGGAAAAGGTTGTTTTTAATCAATTTCTTTTTGCTCCGGCCTTCTTCTGGGAAGATGTGTTCTCCATGCTCGTCATCGCCCTGCACACCGCCTATGTGTGGGCCCTCTTCACCGATGCACTGTCGCCTGCGGGACTCATGGTTCTCGCGATGGCGGCCTATGTCACCTACGTCATCAATGCCGGGCAATTCCTGCTCAAACTCAGGGCGGCCCGACTTCAGGCGGGAGGAGCCGCATGACCCACCACGCGCGCCCCCCGGACAGGCCCCATCCGCCCGCACAGGCACGGGGCTGCCGTGATACTCCGATTCTCAAGCAACGCGGCCAGCACGAAGTGTTTTGCGGGCTGACAGGCATTATCTGGCTGCATCGCAAGATGCAGGATGCATTTTTTCTGGTGGTCGGGTCGCGGACCTGCGCTCATCTGCTGCAATCGGCGGCGGGCGTGATGATTTTCGCCGAGCCGCGCTTTGGCACCGCAATCCTGGAAGAGGGCGATCTGGCCGGGCTGAAGGATGCCCAGGACGAGCTGGAGCGCGTGGTCGTCGACCTGCTTACGCGCCGTGCCGACATCCGCCAGCTCTTTCTTGTTGGCTCCTGCCCGTCCGAAGTGATCAAGCTTGACCTGGCCCGTGCCGCCGAGCGCCTGTCAGCAAAATTTGCCCCCAAGGTGCGCGTGCTCAATTATTCCGGTTCGGGCATCGAAACCACCTTCACCGAAGGTGAGGATGCCTGCCTCGCGGCGATGGTCCCTGCCCTGCCCGAAACCGATGCGCGCCAACTGCTGCTTGTCGGCGCTCTGCCTGATGTCGTCGAGGATCAGGCGCTCGATCTGCTCAAAGCTCTGGGTATCGGACCGGTTTCGGTCCTGCCCGCCCGTCACCTTGAAAGCGGTCTGGCCGTTGGCCCCAATACCGTTTTCGCCTTAACCCAGCCGTTTCTAGGGGGCACCCATGCCGCCCTGGAACGGCGCGGGGCGCGTCACCTTTCCGCGCCGTTCCCGTTCGGCGAAGAGGGCACCACCGCGTGGCTTCAAGCCGTTGCGCGGGAGTTCGGCGTCGACCAGGCGCATTTCGACGCCGTCACCGGCGCGCCCCGCGCCCGCGCCAGACGCGCAGTGGCCAAGGCCGCCGACGCGCTGCGCGGCAAATCCGTCTTCTTTTTCCCCGACAGCCAGCTTGAAATTCCGCTGGCGCGGTTTCTCACCCGCGAATGCGGCATGCAGGCGCTGGAAGTCGGCGCGCCCTTTATTCACAAGGGGCTTGTGGGCGAAGAGCTCGACCTGCTCGCAGAAGGGCCAACCCTGGCCGAGGGTCAGGATGTCGAGCTGCAACTTGACCGGTGCCGTGCGGCGCGGCCCGACCTGACGGTCTGCGGCCTGGGCCTTGCCAACCCGCTGGAGGCAGAGGGGCTGGCCACCAAATGGGCGATCGAACTGGTGTTCACGCCAGTGCATTTCTACGAACAGGCCGGCGATCTGGCCGGGCTCTTCTCGCGCCCGCTGCGGCGCCGCAACCTTCTGCAACTGGAGGCGGCGGAATGAAGCTTGCCGTCTGGACATATGAAGGCCCGCCGCATGTCGGCGCGTTGCGCGTGGCCACGGCGATGAAGGGGTTGCACTACGTGCTGCACGCACCGCAGGGCGACACCTATGCCGATCTCCTGTTCACCATGATCGAGCGCCGGGACCATCGCCCGCCGGTGACCTACACCACCTTTCAGGCGCGCGATCTGGGCGCGGATACGGCCAACCTCTTCAAGACCGCCTGTCAGGCCGCCTATGACCGGTTCCAGCCGCAGGCGATGATTGTCGGGGCCTCCTGCACGGCGGAGCTTATTCAGGATGACCCGGGCGGGATGGCCGAAACGATGGGCCTGCCCGTGCCCGTGATCCCGTTGGAGCTGCCCAGCTATCAGCGTAAGGAAAATTTCGGCGCGGATGAGACGCTGTTTCAGATCATCCGCCACCTCGCCCGCCCAATGGAGCGCACAGCGCATTTGAGCTGCAACCTGATCGGCCCGACGGCGCTGGGGTTCCGGCACCGTGACGACATCACCGAAGTGACCGCCCTGCTTGAGGACATGGGCATCTCGGTCAACGTCGCCGCCCCTTATGGGGCGTCTCCGGAGGATATCACCCGGCTCGGGGCGGCGCATTTCAACGTGCTGATGTATCCCGAAACCGGTGAGAGCTCCTGCCGCTGGATGGAGCGCGAGCTGGGCCAACCCTTTACCAAGACGGTGCCGCTCGGTGTTGGTGCCACGCGCGACTTCGTGAATGAGGTGGCGGGTCTGGCAGGGGTGAAGCCCCGGCTCGATACCTCCCGTCTGCGCCTGCCCTGGTATGCGGCCAGCGTTGACTCGACCTATCTGACCGGCAAGCGTGTCTTTCTTTTCGGTGATGGCACCCATGTGGCCGCGGCGGCCCGCATCGCTCGCGATGAGATGGGGTTCGAGGTGGTCGGCCTTGGCTGCTACAACCGCGAGATGGCCCGCCCCATCCGGGCTCTGGCAAAGGAATACGGCGTCGAGGCGCTGATCACGGATGATTATCTGGAGGTGGAGCGCGCCATCGAGGATCTGGCGGTGGAGCTGATCCTCGGCACCCAGATGGAGCGCCATATCGCCAAGCGGCTCGGCATTCCCTGCGCGGTGATTTCCGCGCCGGTGCATGTGCAGGATTTCCCGGCGCGCTATGCCCCGCAAATGGGCATCGAGGGTGCCAATGTCATCTTTGACACCTGGGTGCATCCGCTGGTGATGGGGCTGGAAGAGCACCTGTTGCACATGTTCCGCGACGATTTCGAGTTTCACGATGCGGCCGGACCCAGCCATCATGGCGGCCATGCTGCCCCGCCGCCGCCGGACGAGCCCGAGCCAAGGCAGGAAAGCGCAGAAGTCATCTGGCTGGCGGATGCCGAGAAGGAACTCAAGAAGATCCCCTTCTTCGTACGCGGCAAGGCCCGGCGCAATACCGAGCTTTTCGCGGCCGATCGCGGCGAGAAAGTGATCAGCATCGAAACGCTTTACGAGGCAAAGGCCCATTATGCGCGATGATGTGATCCCCCCTCGCGCCGCCCGCGCCTACAACATCGTGATCCTGACGCTGGATTCGCACGCGGCAGGGCCATGCGCACGTGTGGCCGATCAACTCGCCGCAGACTTTCCCGGCCTGAACCTCAGCGTGCACGCGGCCGCCGAATGGGGTGAGTGCCCCGATACGCTGGACGCCGCGCGCCGGGCGATTGCCGAAGGCGACATCATCCTGATCACGCTGCTCTTTCTCGAAGAGCATATCAACGCGATCCTGCCCGACCTGAACGCGCGGCGCGACACCTGCGATGCCATGGTGGGGATCATCGCAGATGCTTCCATCGTGCGGCTGACCCGGATGGGGACACTGGACATGTCGGCCCCGGAATCCGGCACCAGCAAGCTTTTGAAGAAGCTGCGCGGTGCGGGCAAACCCTCGGTCGAGAAGGGCGCGCGCAAGATGAAGCTGCTGCGTCGCCTGCCCCGCATCCTGCGGCTCATCCCCGGCAAGGCGCAGGATCTGCGCGCCTGGTTCCTGGCGATGCAATACTGGCTGGGAGCGTCAGACGACAACATCGACGCCATGGTGCGGTTCCTGATCTCGCGCTATGCGCGGGTTGAGGCATGGCGCGGGGTAAAGGCGGCGGCGCCGCTCGACTACCCTGAAACCGGGCTGTATCACCCCGACCTGCAAACGGATCGGCCGGGACGGATGACCACCGATCTTGCCGCCCTGCCCGCTCCAGCCAATCCGAAGGCCACGGTTGGCCTACTGATGATGCGCAGCTATGTGCTCTCGGGCGACACGGCGCATTACGATGCGGTGATCCGCAGCCTTGAGGCGCGCGGCATGCGCGTGATCCCGGCTTTTGCCGCTGGGCTGGACGGTCGGCCCGCGATTGACAGCTTCTTTCTGGAAAACGGAACGCCCCGGATCGACGCGCTGGTGTCGCTCACCGGGTTCTCACTGGTCGGCGGCCCAGCCTACAATGACAATGAATCGGCCATCAAAGCACTGAAAACGCTTGACATTCCCTACATCGCGGCACATCCGCTGGAGTTCCAGACACTGGATCAATGGGCCGCCTCGCCGCAAGGGCTAGGCCCGATCGAAACAACGATGCTTATCGCGCTGCCCGAACTGGACGGGGCGACCAATCCCACCGTCTTTGCCGGGCGGCACGGGGCCGGAGGCTGCACAGGTTGCGCACATGCCTGTCCGGCCACCTCCACGGTAAAGGCGATGGCACCCTGCCATGAACGGATCGATCGTCTGACCGCACGCGTTGAAAAACTCGCCCTGCTGCGCCGGTCCCGCGCCGCCGACCGCAAGGTGGGGATCGTGCTCTTTGGCTTTCCGCCCAATGCGGGCGCGGTCGGCACCGCGGCCTATCTCGATGTGTTCCGTTCGCTCCATAACACGCTGCATGCCATGGCGGCGCGCGGCTATGATATGACTCCGCCCGCCACGGTCGAAGAATTGCGCAGCGCCATTCTTGACGGCACAGCGCAGCAATACGGTCAGGAAGCGAATATCGCCGCGCATGTGAGCGCGGACAGGATTGTGGCAGCTACGCCCTGGCTGGAAGAAATCGAGGCGCAATGGGGCCCGGCCCCCGGCAAGGTGCAATCGGACGGGCGCGGCGTGTTCATCCTTGGCGCCGAATTCGGCAATGTGTTTGTGGGCGTGCAGCCCGCCTTCGGCTATGAGGGCGATCCGATGCGCCTGCTGTTCGAGCGCGGCTTTGCCCCCACCCATGCGTTCGCGCAGTTCTACCTCTGGCTCAAGCACAGCTTCAAAGCCGATGCGCTGCTGCATTTCGGGATGCATGGCGCGCTGGAGTTCATGCCGGGCAAACAGGCAGGCCCCGGCGCCGATGACTGGCCCGACCGCTTGATCGGCGACATGCCCAACGTATATCTTTACGCCTCGAACAACCCGTCAGAGGCGACGCTGGCCAAGCGCCGCGCCGGGGCGATTACCATCACGCATCTGACGCCGCCGCTGGCCTCTGCCGGGCTCTATAAGGGGCTGGCCGAGCTGAAGGACAGTCTGAACCGCTGGCGCGGCACCGCACCGGATGCGCCCGAGCGGGCAGAGATCGAGACACTGATTGCCGAACAGGCCGCAGCGGTCGATATGGGCGGGGTGGAGGCCGAAACGCTTTGGGTGAAGCTTCTGGAAACCGAAGACGCGTTGATCCCTGAAGGGCTGCACGTGCTGGGCGCGCCGATGTCGGCCCAAGCCCGCGCCGATTATCTTGACCTGCTGCCCGAAAGCGATGCCGCGACGCGCGCCCGGATCGACAAGCTTCTTGCGACCGACAGTGAAATCCCTGCCCTGCTCAACGCGCTGGACGGCCGGTTTACCCCGCCAGTGCCGGGCGGCGATCTGGTGCGCTCTCCGGCGATCCTGCCCACCGGGCGCAATATCCACGCGTTCGACCCGTTCCGCATGCCCACCGAATATGCCTGTCGCGACGGCGCGAAACAGGCGCAGCTTCTGCTCGACACCCATGCCACCCTGCCGCATACCGTGGCCCTGGTGCTCTGGGGGTCGGACAATATCAAATCCGACGGCGCCCCGATTGCGCAGGCGCTGGCCCTGATCGGGGCCAAGCCGCGTTTCGACAGCTTTGGCCGTCTCTGCGGCGCCGATCTCATCCCGCTAGCCGAGCTTGGCCGCCCGCGTATCGACGTGGTGATGACACTCTCGGGCATTTTCCGCGATCTGCTGCCCTTGCAGACCAAGCTGCTGGCTGAGGCCGCATTGAAGGCCGCAAGTGCTGACGAGCCGTTGGAGCAGAATTTCGTACGCAAACATGCGCTTGCCTATGCAGATGCCATCGGCTGCGATCTGGAAACCGCCGCCTTGCGCGTCTTCTCCAACGCCGAAGGGGCCTATGGATCGAACGTCAACATGATGGTCGACAGCTCTGCCTTTGGGGACGAGGACGAACTGGCGGACGCCTATGAGGCGCGCAAGAGCTTTGCCTATGGCACCAACGGCAAGGCCCGGCAAAGCGCCGAAGTGCTGCAAAAGGTGCTGGGCGACGTCGATATCGCTTATCAGAACCTCGAGTCGGTGGAATTGGGCGTCACCTCCGTCGATCATTATTTCGATACGCTGGGCGGTATCTCACGCGCGGTGCGCCGGGCGCGCGGCGGGCAAGAGGCGGCGATCTATATCTCCGATACCACGCGCGGCAGTGGCAAGGTGCGCACGCTGGCCGATCAGGTGGCGCTGGAAACCCGCTCGCGCTCGCTCAATCCGAAATTCCACGAAGCACTTTTGCAGCATGGCGCCGAAGGCGTTCGCCAGATCGAAAGTCACATCACCAACACGGTCGGCTGGTCGGCCACGACAGGCCAGGTCGAGCCGTGGATCTATCAGCGGATCTCCGAAACCTTCGTTCTGGATGAAGAGATGCGCCGCCGCCTGAGCGCCCTCAATCCCGCCGCGTCCTCACGCATGGCCAACCGCCTGCTTGAAGCGCATGACCGCAACTACTGGCAGCCCGATGCTGCCACGCTCGACGCGCTGCGCAATGCCGCCGACGAGATGGAAGATCACCTTGAGGGGGTCGCCGCAGAATGACACGGCCGACCCTCAGAAAGACTGTATGACATGAGCCCACGCGACGACATCCCGCATCTCAGAGGCCAGGACGGCGAAGGCTCCGTTCAGGTCCATCAGGACCCGAGCGCCAAGATCGACGGCGCCAAGGTCTTTTCCGTCTACGGCAAGGGCGGGATTGGCAAATCCACCACAAGCTCGAACCTTTCTGCCGCCTTCTCGGCCATGGGCAAACGCGTCTTGCAAATCGGGTGTGACCCCAAGCATGACAGCACCTTTACCCTGACGGGCCGGTTGCAGCCCACGGTCATCGACATCTTGAAAGAGGTGGATTTTCACCCCGAAGAGCTGCGCCCCGAGGATTTCGTCGCCGAAGGCTGGGGCGGCGTGAAATGCGTTGAGGCAGGCGGCCCGCCGGCCGGTACGGGCTGCGGTGGATACGTGGTCGGTCAGACGGTGAAGCTTCTCAAACAGCATCACATGCTGGAAGACACCGATGTGGTGATCTTCGACGTGCTGGGCGATGTGGTTTGTGGCGGGTTCGCCGCCCCTCTGCAACATGCCGACCGCGCGCTGATCGTCACGGCCAATGATTTCGACAGCATCTATGCGATGAACCGGATCATCGCCGCCGTGCAGGCCAAATCGGCCAATTACAAGGTGCGGCTGGCGGGCTGTGTCGCCAACCGCTCGAAGGACACCAATGAGGTGGATCGCTATTGCGACACGGTGGGCTTCAACCGGATTGCCCATATGCCCGACATCGACGCGATCCGCCGCTCGCGGCTGAAGAAAAAGACCCTTTTCGAGATGGATGACGAGGACGACATCATTGTTGCCCGCGCCGAATATATCCGCCTCGCCGAAACGCTCTGGAACGGCACCGAGCCGCTGGCCCCCGCCCCGATGGAAGACCGCGATATCTTTGAACTGCTGGGGTTTGACTGATGTCATATGACCGCACCCTCGCGCGCGTCGAAACCTATTTCGACAAGACCGCCACCCGCACCTGGGAGCGGTTGACCAGCGATGCGCCGGTATCGCGCATCCGCGAGACGGTACGGCGGGGACGTGATGAGATGCGCGCCTTGCTGTTGTCGCGCCTGCCTGAGGATCTGGGCGGTGCGCGGGTGCTGGATGCGGGGTGTGGCGCGGGGCAGATGACGGCCGAACTGGCCGCGCGTGGCGCCGATGTGGTCGCCGTCGACATTTCCCCCTCCCTGATCGAGATTGCACAGAAACGCGTCCCGGAGGGGCTGCATCGCAAGGTGCGATTCGAGGCCGGGGACATGCTGGATCAGCGCCTTGGTTCCTTCGATTTCGTCGTCGCCATGGATAGCCTGATCTATTACCGCGAGGCCGATCTTGCCGCGGCCCTGCATGAACTGGCCGGGCGCACCTCCGGGCAGGTCTTGTTCACCGTTGCCCCTCGCACACCGCTGCTGATGGCGATGTGGCGGATGGGGCAGGTCTTTCCCCGCTCGGATCGCTCGCCCACGATGGTGCCGCATGCGCCCGCGCGGATCGCAAATGCGCTCCGCAGCCACGGCAGCAAGGCCCGCCTCGCGCCGTTTTCGCGGGTCAGCTCGGGCTTTTACATCAGCCAGGCGATGGAGGTGGCGGCATGATCCGGCGCCCACCCTCCGGCCTTTTGCGTATTCCGGCGCAGTATCTGCCCTTCGCGGATGCAGCCAGCGACGGCCTGCCGATGGCACAGCTTCTGCGGCTCTCGCTGTTTCAGGTCTCGGTCGGCATGGCGACGGTCATGCTCCTGGGCACGCTCAACCGCGTCATGATCGTCGAGCTGTCGGTACCGGCCACCATCGTGGCGATCATGATCGCCCTGCCGGTGCTCATCGCGCCATTCCGCACGCTACTGGGCTTCCGCTCGGACACCTACCGCAGCGCGATCGGCTGGAAACGTATCCCTTATCTCTGGTTCGGCTCACTGTGGCAGATGGGCGGGCTTGCGGTGATGCCCTTCGCGCTCCTCGTGCTGTCAGGGGAACAAACCGTCGGGCCTGCCTGGGCGGGCGAAGTCCTCGCGGCGCTGGCCTTCCTGATGACGGGCCTTGGCCTGCACATGACCCAGACGGCGGGGCTGGCGCTGGCCAGTGATCGCGCCGACGACGAAACCCGCCCGCGCGTCGTGGCGCTGCTTTATGTCATGTTCCTGTTGGGCATGGGATTTTCCGCTGTGATCATCGGCTGGCTTCTGCGCGATTTTTCCAGCCTCACGCTGGTGCGCGTCGTCCAGGGGGCCGCGTTGGCCGGGATCGTGCTGAACCTGATCGCGCTCTGGCGGCAGGAGAAGGTCCGCCCGATGAGCCGCGAAGAGCGCACCGCACCGCGCCCGCGCTTCCGCGATGCATGGGCCGATCTGATGCGTGGGGGCGAGGCCGGGCGGCTCTTGGCAGTGGTGTTCTTCGGCACCATGGCCCTGAACATGCAAGACGTATTGCTGGAGCCCTACGGCGGAGAGATCCTGGGCCTGTCGGTTTCGGCCACCACCCTGCTCACTGCCCTTTGGGCGACCGGGGCGCTCGCAGGGTTTGCCCTTGCCGGGCGCATGCTGGCGCAGGGGCGCGATGCCTTTCGTATTGCCGGGGCCGGACTTGTTGTCGGCATTTATGCCTTCTCGGCGGTGATCTTCTCTGCACCGATGTCATCGCCCACGCTTTTCTATATTGGGGCCGTGCTGATCGGTTTCGGCAGCGGGCTTTTTGCTGTCTCGACCCTGATCGCAGCCATGAACATGAAAGCCGAAGGCGCGGCAGGGCACGGGCTCGCTCTTGGGGCCTGGGGCGCGGCGCAGGCCACTGCGGCAGGGATGGCCATCGCACTCGGCGGCGGTCTTCGCGACTGGGTCGGCACGCTGGCCCTGTCAGGGGCCTGGGGTGACGCGCTGAACACCCCGGCGACCGGCTATTCCTTCGTCTACCACATCGAAATCGGGCTGATCTTCGTGACCTTGGCCCTGCTCGGGCCGCTGGTGCGCAGCGCGCGGCCCTCCACCCACTCAACCGGCAAACCGGCCCCTCTTGGCCTGGCCGATTTCCCGACATGAGGAGCTCCCCGGAAAGGACATCACCATGACCGACCCCTTCTTTGGAAATTTCGATCTCGCCAGCCTCTCGATCTGGCTGTTCTGGATCTTCTTTGCCCTGCTGATCTTCTACATTCAGCGCGAGAATATGCGGGAAGGTTATCCGCTTGAGGATGACGACGGCAGGGAAAGCGCCAATCAGGGCCTCTTCCCGGTGCCCGAAGACAAGACCTTCAAACTGCCCCACGGACGTGGCGAAAAAACCGTGCCCTCGGGTCAGACGCCCGAGCGCCCCAACCTGCCGCTGGAGAAGACCGCGGCGGGCAATGGCTTTCCCTTCGCACCTACGGGCGATCCTATGGTGGACGGGGTTGGCCCTGCGTCCTGGGCCCCGCGCCGCGATGTGCCCGAGCTTGACGGTCATGGTCACCCCAAGATCGTGCCCATGGGCAACAAGGAACAGTTCAGCGTGGCCGCCGGGCGCGACCCGCGCGGGCTGCCGGTGCAGGCCGGCGACGGCGCGGTGGTCGGCAAGATCACCGATATGTGGATCGACGAGCCCGAACAAATGGTCCGCTATCTGGAGCTGGAGCTTGATGGCGAGTACGGCGAAGGCAAACGCCTGGTACCGCTGACCATGGCACGTATCGGCTCGGACCGGGTCAAGGTGCGGTCGATCTTCGGTAAGCATTTCTCGGGCGTTCCCCAGCATGTGTCCGCCCATCAGGTGACGCTGCTCGAAGAAGACAAGATCTGTGGCTACTACGCGGGTGGCACCCTCTACGCCAGTGAAGCCCGCCAAGAGCCGCAACTGGGCTGACAGGAAAGAGGCCGCCATGCATCACGATGATTTCGCCATCGAGCCCGTGAAAGGGCTGCCCGAAGCACCGCCCGAGGGCGAACGCATTCTCTGGCAGGGCCGCCCGAACTGGTGGGCGCTGACCCGGGCCTCGCTCAGCCTTTACTGGGTCGCGGGTTACTTTGTGATCCTGGCGGTCTGGCGCTTTGGCAGTACCGTGGATCAGGTCGGGGCGGGTGCCGCCCTGGCGGGGTCCACGCCTTTCCTGATCCTTGGCGGTATCGTCTGCGCACTTCTGATGATTGTCGGGTATGTGCAAGCCCGCGCAACCGTCTACACCATCACCAACCGCCGCGTCGCCATGCGCATCGGGGCAGCGCTGACCGTCACGCTCAACCTGCCGTTCACGCAGCTCGGCCGCGCCGATCTGGACCTGCGCCGCGATGGCACTGGCACCATCGCGCTCGACCTGATCGGGCCGGTCCGGCTCTCTTATCTGGTGTGCTGGCCGCATGTGCGCCCGTGGAAAATGCGCCGCACCCAACCGGCCCTGCGCTGCATCCCCGATGCCACAGACGTGGCCCAAATCCTCGCCACCGCGGCGGAGGCAAGGGTGAGCACGCCCCAATTGGTGCGCAACGCCCCCGCACCGGCCGCCGTGGCCGCCGAATAGGACCTGTCAAGGAAAGACACTGAGATGACCCAGACCGCCACCCAAAAAGCCCCCTACGACAAGGAGCTGATCCCGCGTGCCCTGGTGCGGGCGATGTTCGGTCTGGTGATGGTCTGTCTGATCATCGTGTCTCTGGCCACGTTCACCGGCTACCAGCCGCTTGCCACCCCGCCCGAGGGCGAGGTTGTGGCATCGCGCACCGTTCTGCTGAACGTAAGCCAGAGCGGTGCCGCCACCGTGCGCGCCGAAGATGGCACTCTGATCGCCGATCTCGCGCCCGAGCAGGGCGGCTTCATCTCCGGCGTGGGCCGGGTGATCGAACGCGAGCGGATGAAAAACCGCGTGGCACAGGACGGGCCGGTCGTCCTTCTGTGGAAGGATACGGGACGCATTTCAATTCAAGACCCCAGCACAGGCTGGAGCGCCGATTTAATGGGATTCGGCGCCGATAACGCCATGGCCTTCGCAAGGCTTCTGGCAAACTGAGAGAGAGGAGGCCAATAATGGGATGGCTGACCAAAGAAGTAGAACATGCGCCGTGCACTGTGGAAATCAGTCACAAGTTTGAAAGCCTGCATGCGCATGTGAGGTTCAACAACGGCGCCGTTGTGTACCCCGGCGATGAGGTGAAGGTTCACGGGCCCGAGATCATGGCCCCGTTCGGAGAGATCGTGCGCGAAGACCGCGACGCGACCATCGTGCGCGCGTCGAAACTTGAACAGATCTGGACGCGCCTGACCGGTGATTTCGAGGTGATGGAGCTCTGCGAGTTCTCCTTTTCCGAGGAGGTGCGGCTATGAACGCCTATTCCGGAAAACACACCGCCGATGCGACCACTGTCGAAGAGGGCCTTGCCATCGCCGAGGCGCAGGACGCGCAATATACCGACGAGATGGCCACCGAAACGGCCATGGCCAACACGCTCCTTACCCCGCGCTTCTATACCACGGATTTCGATGAGCTGGACGCCATCGACGTGTCTTCAGTGCGCGAGGACTGGGACAAGCTGATCGCGCAAATGGTCTCGGACCCCAACAAGGGGCATTTCAAGAAAAACGATGACTGGGACCAGATCGACTGGGACGGGATGGAGCCGCAACTGAAGAAGGAATTCATCGACTTCCTGATCAGCTCCTGCACCGCCGAGTTTTCGGGCTGTGTGCTCTACAAGGAGATGAAGCGGCGCGGCAATAACGATGACATCACGCAGCTGTTTCAGCTCATGGCGCGGGACGAGGCGCGCCATGCGGGCTTCATCAATGACGCCCTGCGCGAGGCCGGGCTTCGGGTCAATCTGGGGTTTCTGACCCAGAAGAAGAAATACACCTATTTCCGGCCCAAGTTCATCTATTACGCCACCTATCTGAGCGAGAAGATCGGCTATGCCCGCTATATCACCATCTTCCGCCACCTTCAGGCCAATCCGGAGCACCGCTTTCACCCGATCTTCAAATGGTTCGAAGAATGGTGCAATGACGAGTTCAGCCATGGCGAGGCCTTCGCGCTGCTGATGAAGACCGACCCGAAACTGACCTCGGGGCGCAATGTGCTGTGGATCAAGTTCTTCCTCACGGCGGTCTATGCCACGATGTATGTGCGCGATCACCAGCGCCCGGCGTTTCATGAGGCTCTGGGGGTGGACCCCGACTGGTATGCGCATGAGGTCTTTACCAAGACCTCGACGCTGTCGAAGCAGATCTTCCCGATCACGCTCGATATCGAGCATCCGCGCTGGCAGTCCGGTCTGGTGAAGCTGCAAAAGGCCAATGCCGATCTGGCCGCGGCGAAGGAGCAAAGCGGCCCTCTTGCCATGCTCCGGCGCGCCTCTGCCAGCACCCGCGCAGCCCTCGCCTTTGCCGGGCTTTACCTGATCCCGGCGAAAAAGCACGTGGTGCCCGCCTCGACCAGGCTGGAACCGGCGTACTGATGGCGTCGCCCTGGATAGCAGCGCTCTTTGCGCTCTTTGCCTGGTGGTTTTCCACCGGGGCTATCCTGTGGGCGGTGCGCCATGCCGACCGGCGCGGTCGGGCCGGGCGCGTGGCATGTACCTGGGCCGGGTTGCCTCTTTTGGTGCTTGGCGTCTGGGGGGGCTGGACCACGCTGAACGACCCATCCCTGCAAGCCGCCTATGTTGCGTTTCTGTCGGCTCTTGCGATCTGGGGCTGGATCGAACTGGCCTTTCTCACCGGGGCCATCACCGGCCCCAACCTGTACGACTGCCCCGAAGGCGCCCCGGAATGGGAGAGGTTCATCCGCGCCTTCGGCACCATCGCCTATCACGAAATGCTGTTGCTGGCGGCTCTGCTGCTGCTCTGGGCGGTTGGACAGGGAGCCGCCAATGGCTTTGGCCTCTGGACCTTTACCATCCTCTATTTCGCCCGCATCTCGGCCAAACTGAACCTGTTTTACGGTGTGCCGCGTATCAACGCGGAGTTCATCCCCGATGCACTGCGCCACCTGCCCAGTCATTTCCGCATCTCGCGGCTGAACTGGGTGTTTCCCATATCGGTCACGGCGCTCAGCTTTGCCGTGGCCTGCTGGCTGGAGCGGCTCTATTCGGCCCAGACACCAGCCGAAACAGCAGGCTTTGCCCTGCTGACCGCGCTCACCGCGCTGGCCTTACTCGAACATTGGCTGATGGTGCTGCCATTGCCCGATGCCAAACTCTGGCGCTGGATGCTTCCGGCGCCCACCAAACACGACAAGACACCACGACCGGAGGGACATCATGGACTTTGATGCAATGTTCAACGCGCAACTGGGGGCGCTGAAGGAAGAGGGCAATTACCGCATATTTGCCGAACTGGAGCGCCGTTGCGGGCAATTTCCACGCGCCAAAAGCCATGATGACGACGCGCCCGACGAGGTCACCGTATGGTGTTCGAACGACTATCTTGGCATGGGCCAGCACCCGGTCGTGCGCCAGGCCATGAAGGATGCCATCGACAGCTGTGGCACCGGCGCGGGGGGCACACGCAACATCTCGGGCACCAATCACCACCATGTCGCGCTCGAACGCGAACTGGCCGATCTGCACGGCAAGGAAGACGCGCTCCTGTTCACCTCCGGTTATGTGTCGAACTGGGCAGCACTTTCCACCCTGGGCAGCCGCCTGCCCGATGCCGTGATCCTGTCGGACGCGCTCAACCATGCTTCGATGATCGAAGGCATCCGGCACTCGCGCGCCCAGAAAGTTATCTGGAAGCATAACGACCCCGAGGACCTGGACCGCAAGCTCGCCGCCCTCCCGGCAAATGCGCCCAAGATCGTGGCGTTCGAAAGCGTCTATTCGATGGATGGCGACATCTGTCCTATGGCCGAAATTGTCGAGGTCGCCGAAAAGCACGGCGCAATGACCTATCTCGACGAGGTGCACGCGGTGGGGCTCTACGGGCCGCGCGGCGGTGGTTTGAGCGAACGCGAGGGGCTGGCCGACCGGATCACCCTGATCGAGGGCACGCTGGGCAAGGCCTTCGGGTGCATGGGCGGCTATATCGCGGGTTCTCCGGCGCTCTGCGATTTCATCCGGTCCTTTGCGTCCGGCTTCATCTTCACCACCGCTCTGCCCCCGGCCGTGGCGGCGGCGGCGCAGGCGTCGATCGCGCATCTCAAGGTCAGCCAGATCGAGCGCGCCCAGCAGCGGCGTCAGGTGGCGCGTATGCGCGCCATGCTCGATGCGCGGGGCATTCCCCATATGGAAAACCCCAGCCACATTATCCCGGTGCCGATCAAGGACCCGGTCAAGTGCCGGATGCTGGCCGACATCCTGATGCGCGATTATGGGATCTATGTACAACCCATCAACTATCCGACTGTGCCGAAAGGCACTGAGCGGCTGCGCTTCACTCCGGGGCCGCTGCACACCGATGCCGATATCGATCGCGTGGTCGAGGCTTTGGATGTGCTGTGGAAGCAATGCGCCATCGCCCACGCGGTCGCGTGATCAACTGAAGAGCAACGCAAAAGCCGCGCCGGGGCAACCTGGCGCGGCTTTTTTGTAAGGTGCGTGCCTGAAACCAGCGGCGCTTATTCGGCCGCGTCGAGCGACGGCGCGTCCTCCGATAAGCCCAGAGCGATCCGCACGGTGGCGACGATATCCTCCGCCGTCATCCCGGCATCGGCATACATTTCCTCGGGGCTGGCCTGCTCGATGATGCGGTCCGGCAGGCAAATGTTGCGAACCGCGAGCCCTGCGTCAAAGGCACCCTGGCGGGCCAGCTCGTGCAGCACAATGGAGCCAAAGCCGCCCTCGGCCCCCTGCTCCACGGTGATCAGCGCCCGGTGGTCGCGTGCCAGCTCGGCCAAAAGGACGGTGTCGAGCGGCTTGGCAAATCGCGCATCGGCCAGCGTCGTGCTGATCCCTTGCGCCCTGAGCAGTGCCGCCGCCTTGCGGCAGACACCAAGATGCGCACCGAAGGACAGGATCGCCACATCCTCGCCCTGCTCGACAACCCGGCCCTTGCCGATTTCCAGCACCTCGCCCTGCTGGGGTAGCTCGACCCCCTCGCCTGCGCCACGCGGATAACGGAACGCAATCGGTCCCTCATCATGTGCCGCAGCCGTTGCCACCATATGCACCAGCTCCGCCTCATCGGCGGCGGCCATCACGGTAAAGCCCGGCAGGCTGCTGAGATACCCGATGTCATAGCTGCCCGCATGGGTTGCACCATCGGCGCCCACCAGCCCCGCGCGATCAATCGCGAATCGCACCGGCAGGCCCTGAAGCGCCACATCATGCACCACCTGATCGTAGCCGCGTTGCAGGAAGGTGGAATAGATCGTGCAAAATGGCTTCAGCCCCGCCGCCGCCATTCCGGCGCTGAAGGTCACGGCATGCTGCTCGGCAATACCCACGTCGAACACGCGGTCGGGAAAGGCCTCGGCCATGATATTCACACCGGTGCCCGACGGCATCGCCGCCGTCACCGCGACGATCTTCGGATCCTGCGCCGCCATGCCTCTGAGCGCCTTGCCATAGACCGAGGTATAAGACGGGGCGCTCGCCGCCTTCTTGGCCATCGCTCCGGTTTGCACGTCAAACTTGGAGACGCCGTGATACTTGTCGTCGCTGGCCTCGGCGGGCACATAGCCCTTGCCCTTTACCGTGCAGCAATGGATCAGCACCGGCCCCGTGGCCCGGACCCGTGCCGCACGCAGAACCATCAGAAGCTGATCCATGTCATGACCGTCAATCGGCCCCACATAGTCAAAACCGAGTTCTTCAAAAATCTTGCCTGACGCGGTCAACCCGCCGGCCAGTTCGCGAACACAGGCGACACCTTCGCGCAGCGTGGCGGGCAGGTTCTGATTTATGTCCGAAGCAAGCTCGTCCAGGCGGGCCGGAGGCTCACCGGCATAGAGCCCGGACAGATAGCGCGACATGGCGCCGACGGGCGGCGCGATGCTCATCTCATTGTCGTTGAGAATAACGAAGAGCCGCCGCCCTTCCGCACCGGCATTGTTGAGCGCTTCATAGGCCATACCGGCACTGATCGAGCCATCGCCGATCACCGCGATCGCATCGCCGGTCGGCTGGCCCATATCGCGCCCCACGGTAAAGCCGAGGGCCGCGGAGATCGAGGTCGAGCTATGAGCCGCACCGAAAGGATCATAGGGGCTTTCCGAGCGTTTGGTGAACCCGCTGAGCCCGCCTTTTTGCCGCAATGTATGCATGCGGTCCCGCCGGCCGGTGAGTATCTTGTGGGGATAGCTTTGATGGGCAACATCCCAGACAAGCTTGTCCACGGGCGTGTTAAAGACAGCATGCAGGGCCACGGTCAGCTCGACCACGCCCAGGCTCGACCCGAGGTGCCCGCCGGTTTGCGAGACCGTGTCGATCACCTCTGCGCGAAGCTCGCCCGCAAGGGCGGTCAGGTCCGCATCCGACATCCGGCGCAGCGCGTCCGGGGTGGCGACCTGATCCAGCAACGGTGTCTTGGAGTGGGAATCTTTCATCGCGGGGTCCTCCTGTCGGTGGATTGAGGCGTCGCCCACGATCGGTCCGCAACAGGGACGGCGCGATGGTCGGGAGGGCGATCCAATATGCTCGGATCGCCCTCCCGCTGGTCAGTTGCTGTAGTCCGGAGCCTCGGTCGTGGCCAGTTCGGGCCAGTCACCGATCACATTCGTGCCCTGGAGCGGCTGTTGATAGCCTTTGTGGCAAGTCTTGCAGGCGGCTTTGGGCGCATCCTGATGCACCGGGCCAAGCCGGTCTTCGGGCAAGAGCGCCCCGACCGGGATCAGATACTCGTTGTTGAGTTCCTGCACCATGCCGATCCCCAGCATCTCGGTCGCCCATTGCGGCGTCACCTGGCCCGGATCATAGAAGGCGCGCGAATTGTGACAGAAGACACAGTTCACCCCCAGAGAATTGGCCACGTAGTTCATCAGCGCATAGGTCCGTTCGGCGTGCTGGATACCCGGGAAATCATCCTGCCCGGGGATACCGGCCACCCGCGATTCCAGGTCGTGCACGCCGATGGTTTCTCCATCCACAAGGAAATGCTGCAACGCATCCGACGGCAGCGAGGTGAAGCTGCTGGTCGCCGTGGCGCGGTTCTGATTGGCTGACCAGCCCTGCGCCGCCTTGACCGTGGGTGTCGCGTCGAACCAGACATCGCTTGGCACGGGCTGACCCCGGTGGCAGGTGTAGCAGGTCACGCCAACCTGCTTGTTGGCATTCACATGCCCGTCCCAGTTTTCATTGAGGTTCTGGGTCATGGTGATCATCACATGGCCGACGGCGGTCTGGTAATTGTCCGGATCGTCGAAAAGATCGGGGATCCCCGTCCAGCTGCGCATCGCCGCAAGCAGGCGGTCGTAATTCTCGACCGTCAGCCCTTCAAGCCCCGGCGGCACGTTCTCGCGCGCCGACCCGGCCATTTCTTCGCCACCTTGCGGAACGACCGGGCTGGAGGTCGAGGCGAGAAACGCCTCGATCCCGGGGTCCGGCACCGCCAGATCAGCCTCGAACTCGGGCACCGACATGCCCGTGCCGCGCGGCCCAGTTTGAAGGCTGTCCGTGGCGTAGGGCTGCCCGAACATGAGCAACGCAACCACCACGATCACCGCCCCGCCGATCGCCCCGAAGATAAAGATCGGACGATAGATATCCGTCGGGTTCTCGGCGTTCCATTTGTTGAACCAATTGGGTAGCATCGTTCACTCCTCCCGCCCGATGAAGGCTTCGTAAGAGCCGTAGGACTCGTAGCCATAAGAGCCGTCATAGGCCGGTGCGAAATGGTGCTCCTGCGCCCAGATGAACCAGTTGTCGACAACTGTCCCGGTCAGAAGAATGCCAATCCCGCCGGTGATCGGCGTGAGCACCGCGAACCACCAGGCCCAGCGGTGGATGCCTTCCATCGTGGCGTTGAAGCCCATGGTCCAGCGCCAGAAAAGTGCGGCCCGCTCGGTCGCCGTACCACGGTCCAAGATCTGTTCCAGTTCCCGGTCCCCGCCGAAGCGGGTCACCGCGAGGATGGTGGCCCCGTGCATCGCAAAGAGCAGCACCGAACCGTAGAGGAAGACAATCGAGAGACAGTGGAACGGGTTGTAGTAGAGGTTGCCGTAGCGGATGCTGAACGCCGTGGTCCAGTCCAGATGCGGGAAGATACCATAAGGCACCGCCTCTGACCACGAGCCCATCAGGATCGGGCGGAAAAGGCCCAGCACCAGGAACAGCCAGATGGCGCTGGCAAAGGCCCAGGCCACATGTTTACCCATCTTGTGCTGCGCCGCCAGAAGGTAGGTTCTGAGCCACCAGGTGCAGACACTGACCAAGAGCAGGAACGAGGCGATGATGTACCATCCGCCATCCTGCAACGGGGGCATCCTCAGGCCGTATTCCGGGCTCGGCGGCTCAAGAGCGAGCCAGAAGCCCTGGCGCAGGAACTCGGGGATCGACCAGTTGACCTGGGCCAGCATGTTGATCCCGATGATGTTCATGCACAGGATGAAGGTCGCGGCACTCACCAGTCCGGTCCAGCCCAGGTAAAGCGGTCCTATCTGCGCATTGCCGACCCAGCCCACCAGCGTGCTGAAGAAGGGCTTTGTCGTGCGTTCCTCGGCCATGTTGTTTTCGTTGTCCATGCCCATCTCGGGCGGACCCTGGACCTGAACCTGCGTAAAGATGTTCTGATATTCGATCATGATCACATCCCTCCCTGGCCGGGCCAGATCGGCAGCTCAAGCCACCAGTTCCACCATTCGGGCCAGCCTTTCGTCCAGACCGGGCCGCTGATGATGATGCAGACGGCCGAGAAGAAGACCGCGTTGATGGCCAGCAGGAACCCGAGCCGGTGAATGCCCAGCGTGCCAACCGAGTAGCCGATCAAATCGCGGAAGAACGTGTCTTCGTGATCCGGCGTCTTCATCTCCTCGTCCTTTTCAGGATTGGCGGCACTCAGGATCAGCCCGCCATGCAGCGCCAGCGCGAGGCAGGTGGTGAAAAAGAGCGTCACCGCCAGCATATGCGCCGGGTTGTAGTGGAAATGCAGATAGGCGTAGCCGGTGTTGCTCACCCAATCGAGGTGACTGAAGATCCCGTAAGGAAATCCATGCCCCCAGGCCCCCATCAGCAGCGGCCTGAAGATGACCAGCGTGACATAGGCCAGAATGGCAAAGCTGAAGGCGAAGGGTACGTGATAGCCTATCCCCAGCTTGCGGCAGATTTCCACCTCGCGCAGGGCCCAGCTTATGAAGGCCCCCGTCGCGCAGATTGTGATGATCTGCCATAACCCGCCTTCCATCAGCGGGGCGACCCCCAGCCCGTAGCTCAGATCGGGTGGCGCGATGTTGATCAGCCAGGGGTTCCAGGTGCCTTGATGCGCCGCCCCCCAGAAAATCAGAATGGTGCCCAAGAGCGCGAAAAACGCCGTCGTGACACCGAAGAAGCCTACGTAGAACGGACCAACCCAGAAATCGAACAAATCACCGCCGATCAATGTTCCGCCGCGGACCCGATACTTTCGTTCAAAGCTCAGCAAAGCCATCTTTTTTCTCCGCATCTGGCCACCGGTCCGGTGCAGACCTCAAGCCATCGTCTCGCTATGTTTGGTTTGTTGCGGGCGACAGAAACGCCGCCCGCAACGGTCTTGGAGTGGACTTGCATCCCTGGCTTATTCGGACGCTGCCGCCCGCGACGCTGCAGCGTTTTCGAACCAGTTGACGCCGTTCGACAGAACCACCAGGTGGATCATGACGGCCAAAAGGAACAGAAAAACGCCTTGCGCCACGAACACGCGGCGAGGGTCGAAAATCAGCCAAATCTTGTAGAATTTTGACATCTCTCAACCCTTCCTTAGAACCAAGGCGCCCAGATATAGGTTGCCAGATGGGCAACCACTGCAATCGCCACGAACAGCCAAAGGCCGCCCATATAGACCGAATGCAGCTCCTGAGCTTGCTCGTCGGTAAGACCTGTGAAGGACAGGTCGGTGTTATCAGCCATAAACTTTCCTCCGGAACGTTACGCTGACGCCGCGTCCCCCGCGGCCGGGTCCGTCAAGGCCTGCATGGCCCTTCAGGTATCTGTCCGCCCTTGCGGGCAGGCAGGTCGTGCTCGGATACCTCGCCGGGACGGCTCAGACCGAGAAGATGATCGGCGTCAGCCTGTCGGCTTCGGCCCAGGCGCGCGCCATCGGCCCGCGCAGGTTCAATGTGCGTTTGCGGATCACGTCCCGTCCCCAGCGAAAGCTTGCCGAGGGCAACGCCACAAAGAAAATGAGGGTGAAATAGACCCAGAATTCGGTGCCGCGGCGGCGTCCTGCCGGCTTGTGAAGCGGGCCCGAGGTCATGTCGGTCATTCGAATTACTCCTCTGTTGAATTTGTTTTGGCGCGGCCTTGTGGCGACAGCGCTCTGATTGTTTCCAGGACGACACGTTCGGCCCCCTGGCGCAAAGCCGCGTCTTCGGCGGCATCGCGCAGCGACTTGGCGGCGGAAATGCGGGTCAGGACCGGGTGGCTTGCCACGATACGGTCCAGTTCGGCCTGCGCGTCGGCATCCCAGGGGAAATCGCGGCGCAGCGGCGTGGGCGTGGCAGCGGCGGCATCCATCTCGGACGCGAGCGGCAGAATGTGAAAGAGGGCATCAAAAAGCCCGTTGCAGATTTCCTGCACCAGATACGTCGCACCGGCATAGCCCATGAACGGCGTGCCCGTGGCCCGGCGGATCGCTGCCCCGGGGAAGCCTGCGGGAATAAAGGCCGGTTTCGGCCCGTGTCCGCCCTGCAACTCGGCGAGATAGATCTTCTCGTTGATCGAGCCCATCAGGATCAGCGGCCGGTGTTGCCCGATAAGCGCGCGGACCTCTTCGTTGTTGGTCTTGGTCCCGGCACAGCGCGCCACGGCAAAGGCGCAGGGCAGCCCCATATCGGCCTCAAGGAAATTGCGGATGCCGCGCGCGTAGGTCTCGCTCGACACGATGCCGAAATTCGCCGTGGCAAAGAAATCCTGCGTCACGCTGCGCCACAAGTCCCAGACGGGCTTGAGCGTTGAATGCTTTTCGCGGGCGATGAATGGTTCGGGATCGAGCCCAAGAAGCTCACCCAGCTTGCGCAGGAAACGCGTGGTCGAATCGACCCCGATCGGCGCTTGCAGATAGGGTTTCTCGAGCACCTCGGCGAGGCCCCGGCCAAATTCGCGGTACATGCAGATATTCACATCCGCATTCACCAGATCGCGCATTTCGGCGATATGCGCGCCCAGCGGCATGACCATGTTGACCTCGGCCCCGATCCCTTCGACCAGACGCCGGATTTCGGCCAGGTCCGACGGCATGTTGAATGTGCCATACATCGGGCCAAGGATATTGACGCGCGGCTTCGCCCCCTCCTCGCGCTTTTTCTCGCGCGGCATGCGGCCCTTGGTCATCCCGAACTCGGTGAAAAGCCAGGTCATCGCCCGGTCGGCGGCTTCCCACTGATCCTCGTCGATGGTGCGCGGCAAAAATCGCTGAATGTTGGTGCCCTGCGGCGTGACCCCGCCGCCGATCATCTCGGCAATGGAGCCGGTCACGACCACCGCGGGCAGTGCCGGATCAAGCGTGCCCCAGGCGCGTTTCATCGCGCCTTCGGTGCCTTCGCGGCCCAGCTCCTCCTCGCCCAGGCCCGTCACCACGATGGGCAACTCATGCGGCGGAAGCGCATCGGTATAGTGCAGTACAGAGGTGACTGGCAGGTTCTCGCACCCGACCGGGCCGTCAATCACGACCTGAAGGCCCTTGGCCGCGCAGAACGCATAGACCGCGCCCCAATAGCCCCCTGCCCTGTCATGATCCTGGATCAGCATCAGATCATCTCCTGCGCTTTTTCGGCGCGTTTCTTCTTTTCGATTTTCTTGAGGTTGAGCGCGCGGAAATCGGGCCGCAGGTTCGGCTCTCCTTCCCAGACACCCGCCGTGTCGCCCTCGCCCACGCCTTCGAAAAACGCTTTCATGTGATCCATGCGCGCCTTGTTGGCGATGGCGGCGTTCACCACCTCGGCCAGGCTTCCCGCCCCCGCGGGCCCCATCAGAGGGCGCGCCGAAATCAGGTTGGTGAAGTAAAGCGCCGGGATACCCAGCTCCTTGGCCTTCTGCACAACCGGCGTCGTGCCGATGGCGAGGTCCGGCTTGACCCCTTCCATGGCCGCGCAATCCTCTTCCAGCGAGGCGCGGAAATTGACCGTGACGCCTTTGGAGCGCAGCCATTCCGCATCGGCCTGTGACCAGGGCGTGCGCGGACAGGCGGTGCCGACATAAGGCACATCCGCGCCGCTTTCGATCAGCAACCGCGCCACCAGAAGCTCGCTGCCTTCATAGCCGCTGAGCGTGATTGTCCCCTTCACCGGAGCCTGCGCCAAAGCGCCTTTGATCGCGGGCAGGAACGCGTTTTGTGCCGCGGCCACCCTGTCGGGCGCCAGTCCGAAGGCTTCGCCAATCCCGGCAAGCCAGGCCGCCGTGCCGTCATGGCCCACCGGCGCGCTGCCCACGATGGGCCGACCTGCACGTTCAAACTCACGAATGGCCGAGGTGTAGAACGGATGGATCGCCGCCACCGCCCCGCAATCGAGTGCGGCGTAAAGCTCGCGCCACTCACGGCAGGGCACCACCGGCCCAGCGGCCAGACCCATCGGGGCCAGCATCGCGCCGATCATCACCGGATCGGCCGGGAACATCTCTCCCAGCAGCGAGACGGTCGGACGATCGGATTTGCCACCCTCGGGCGCGGCCACGGGGCCCGCCTCGATCTCCTTGCGGGCATAGGCCAGCATGGCACCGGCCAGAACATCCTTGGCCTCGGCATGGGTGGGAATGCCAAAGCCAGGCACATCAATGCCCACGATCCGCACCCCGTTGATTTCACTTGGCAAAAGCCGGAGCGGCACACCGCTGGCCGTGGGCACACAGAGGTTGGTCACCACCACCGCATCAAACCGATCCGGGTCCGCCAACTCATGCACCGCGTCACGGATATCCTCAAACAGCTTGCCCGTCACCAGCGTCTCGGAATTGAACGGCACATAGCCGACCGAGCGCCGCGCACCATAGAAATGGCTCACGAAAGTCAGCCCGTAAACGCAGCAGGCCGAGCCGCTCAGGACCGTCGCCACCCGCTTCATCCGCAGGCCCACGCGCAGGCTGCCAAAGGCCGGGCACATGCTTTGCGGCTTGTCATGGGGCCCTTGCGGATAATCGCGCGCATACTGATCCAGAAGATCCGACTGCCCGGCCATGCGCGCAGCTTTTTCCATCTCCGATCCTGAATGACAGCCCAGGCCCGACACCTCTCCCTGAGGCGCGTCATCCGGGCGCGGTTTGCCCCGGATCACCTCGGCCTCGGCGGCGTCGTCATATGTGACCTCATCGGTCATGCGCGGTCCTTCAGGCATCGTCATAGATCACTTCAAGCGATTGTTTGGGTTCCGCATTCTTGCCCCGCATGTCCTCGTCCGTGGCGGGTTCCAATTCGATACCCGCGCCGGTTTCCGAGCCATCGAACAATTCAAGCAAACCATCTTGGGTGAGAGGCTTCGGGCGAACCGGCGGGGCATCGGCCACGTTGAGACCCAGTTCGGCGAACAGGGCGCCCCACTGGCTCTCAGCCGTGCCGACAATCTGGTAATTGGCGGATTTCTTGCGCAGGTCGTCATCCTGCGGGATCGACGCAAGGACGGGGATATCCACTGCCTTGGCAAAGGCCTGCGCTTCGCCAGAGCCATCATCCTTGTTGATGACAAGACCCGCGACACCGACATTGCCGCCCAGCTTGCGGAAATACTCCACCGCCGAGCACACGTTGTTGGCGACATAAAGCGATTGCAGATCGTTCGAGCCGACAAGGATCACCTTCTGCGCCATGTCCCGCGCAATCGGCAGACCAAAGCCGCCACAGACGACATCGCCCAGGAAATCGAGCAGCACATAGTCGAAATCCCAATCATGAAATCCCAACTTCTCCAGGAGTTCGAAACCGTGGATGATCCCGCGCCCGCCGCAGCCGCGGCCCACTTCAGGCCCGCCCAGCTCCATGGCGAACACGCCGCCGCGCTTGAAACAGACATCGCCGATCTTGACCGGCTCTCCGGACAGGCCCTTTTGGGTCGAGGTCTCGATGATCGTCGGGCAGGCCTTGCCGCCAAACAGCAGGCTCGTGGTGTCAGATTTCGGATCACAGCCGATCAGCAGCACGCGCTTGCCCTGTTCCGCCATCATATGGCTCAGGTTCGCGAGCGTGAACGACTTCCCGATGCCCCCCTTGCCGTAAATCGCGATGATCTGGGTTTTCTTGGTCGGCTCGTCGGTGATCAGATCGGCCAGGTCTTCGCCCGCTTCATCGCGCAGGCGCTGGTCGAAATCCTTCAGGTTCGGTACATCGTCCTTCACGCTGCGTCCTTCCAGTTGACTATCATTTTCAGGCAAGTCGGGTCTTCAAAAGCTGTCTCATAAGCGCCCTGCACATCATCGGTGTGGGCGTGATGCGTGATCAGGCCACCAAGTGAGAGCGCGCCGCTTTCAACGAGATCGCGCACCGCAACCAGGTCCGCCGGATCCCATTCCGCGGCCACACGCAGGCGCGCTTCTTTCATGAAGGCGGGCGGAAAGGCGAAGCTGAGGGGTTCGGCATAAAACCCCGCCAAGACGATCTCGCCGCCCTTCGCGATCCGTCCGATCAATTCATTCAGCACAGCAGCACTACCGGAGGCATCGTAGATCGCGCCGTAATCCCGGCGGCTGTCCTCATCCGGATGCAGCACCTGATACCCTTCTGCGCCGGAATGCCGTCCGGGCTCGACTTCCCAGACCACCGGTGCGGGCGCCCCCGCAGCGATCGTCAGCCGTGCCAGAAGCCGGCCCAGAACCCCATGACCCACGATCAGCTCAGGCATGGCCTTGTCCAGCCCGGCGATGGCGTGCCGCGCCGTGGCCGCCAGCGCGAGAAGCGCGCTCTGCTCGCCAAGATCCGCATCGATCCGCGTAACCCGCCTTGCGGGCGTAACCAGACGTGACGCCGCCCCGCCAAACAGGCCGAACGCCCCGTCGAAGCAATTTGCGCCGGGTACAAAGACATGATCACCGGTTTTGAAGCCCGAGCCGCGCGGGGCCGAAACAACCTCGCCCGCCGCCTCGTAGCCCGGCACCAGGGGATAGCCCATGCCCGGGAACGGTGGCATCTCACCAGACCAGAAAAGTTTTTCAGTGCCAGTGGACACACCGGAGTAGGCAATATCCACAACCAGGTCGTCCGCGCCGGGGTCAGTCAGCGATAACGTGTCGAGATGCAGATCCCTTGGACCGTTTAAAAAGACGGCACGCGCCTCCATATCGGTTCCCCCTTGTTTCCGTCCGGCCATTATTGGACGGATGCCTCACAGGCTTAATGTCAGCCTATATAAACATTCTAAAGTGTCAAGTTATCTTTACACTTTCGCGGCAGGGCCGCCTGCTCAAACAGGCTTGGCGCAGGTCACGACGCTGGTCACGAAGGGGCGCGGGGCGCGCGGCATGCGAATCTCGACAAAACCGGCATCGGCACAAAGTTGTCCTATCTCATTCGCCGAGCGGACTTGCCCGGTGCCCATAGCCATCGTGTAGAAGTTGAAATAGACATCCCCCGCGGGCTCCGGCCGCTCTCCTCCGGACATCGGCTCTGAGATGATCAGCCTCCCGCCTCGGGGCAAGGCCTCATAAACCTTCGATATCAGATGCTTGACCGTATCATCCTCATGATCATAGAGAACCCGGACAAGCGTGATGACATCCGCCCCCAGAGGCAGTGCCTCGCTGCGGAAACTGCCGGGGATCAGCGTGACCCGATCCGACAGGCCCGCCACATCAAAGGCCTTTTCGGCACTTGGCATGACTTCGGGCAGATCGAAGAGAATCGCGTGTGCGTCGGGGCAATGCCGCAAGGCTGCGCGCAGAAACGCGCCGCTTCCGCCGCCCACATCGAGCAGCGTGCCGACGCCGCGCAGATCGACCATCCTCAGGGTGTCCTGCGCCACAAGCTGTTGCGAGTCGGCCATCAGCTTCGAATAGCGCGCGGCGGTTTCCGCATCGACCTCTCCGCCCGCGCCAAAGACATAGGGCCAGAATTGCGACAGCTCCGTCGTTTGCCCGCCCCGCAAAAGGCGCACCGGGTCCGCCATGTCGCGATAGAGCACGGCATTGTGCCGGATCATCTGCATCAGGCCCGGCACCCCCAGGATCGCCGCACCGCGCCGTGCCAGGCGGTATCGCTCACCGCGCTGCCGCTTGAGCAGGCCGATCGCGGCCCCCGCCGCCAGAAGCCGCGCCATGCGGTTCACCGGGATATCTGCCACGAGACCAAGCTGCTCTGCAGTCGCAGGCGCATCAAGCAGCCGCTCAAGAATGTCCAGCTCAATCAGCGCGAGCAAGGTTTGGGATTTGACAAACCCCTGGAGAATATCAAAAATCTCGTCACCGTCCCGACGTGCGAGACGGCCACCCAGAGGCCACCGCGCCACCCGCGCCTGCACCGAACTTCGCGCGATCAGGCGCGAGAGCCATTGCAGGGGCGCATCCGTCAAACGATGACTCTGATGCGCTGCGGACATCGGCTCAGGCCCGATGCCCGGCAGGCATTTTCGGCATGATCGACTTCGCCTTGAGGCGCACCACCTCGGCCAGCGCCGCTTCGCCGGGGCAGGACGGGATCGAGGCAATCGCGCCTGCCAGGATGTCAGACAGCCGCTCATAGGCCCCCTTGACCCCAAGCAGCGCCACCGCGTTGGGCCGTCCATGCAGGTGATCCTGCTCCACCGGCTTGCCCAGTGTGGTTTCGTCCAGCAAGGCGTCGCGCAGGTCATCCGCCACCTGGAATGCCTCGCCGATCAGCGCCCCGAGGTCATACCAGGGCTCCGGGTCATGCCCGGCCGAGATGGCTCCCATCTGCGTCGCCGCAACGAAAAGCGCGGCAGTCTTGGCCTTGTGATAGGCGCTGAGGTCGATCTGCGGCTCGCTCTCCCATCCCTGCCCCGCGCAGATCCCATAGGGGGCACCGGTGCAGCGGGTCAGCGTCAGCAGCATGTCGGAGGCGCGCGCCGGGTCCAGCGCCGCCGTGCGGGCCACGGTTTCGATCGCCAGAATGATCAGACTGTCGCCGGTCAGGACGGCGAGCGGCTCGGAATACGCCTTGTGAACCGATGGTTTGCCCCGCCGCAGATCGGCGTCGTCAAAACAAGGCAGATCGTCATGCACAAGGCTCGCGCAATGCATCAGCTCAAGCGCCGCAGCGGCCGCATCCGAAAGCTCCGGCCTGTCATCGCCACAGGCCAGCGCCACCGACAAAAGGATCGTCGGCCTGATCCGCGCCCCTCCTGGTTGCGTGGCATAGGTCAACGCCGAGGTAAGCCGCGCCGGGGCTGTATCCGCCAGCGTCGAGGCAAGGGCGGCGCCCATCGCAGTTTCAATCCGGTTGGAGAGTGGCATGATCTGCTCCCATGCGGCTTTGTCTGTATAATTAGACAGCTGATGTGTAAATCATACTGGACACTTCGCGCTCAGGAGTCAACAATCACGCATGAACATCTCACACCCTCTGCGAGACAGGCGCGTGATTGTCATCGGCGCTGGCGTTGCCGGGTTGACGGCGGCAGCGCGACTTGCTCATGCGGGGTTTGATGTGCTTGTTTTCGACCAGGCAAGTGCTCCGGGCGGCAAGATGCGCTGTGTGCAATCCGCCGCCGGACCAGTGGATGCCGGGCCGACCGTGCTGACCATGCGGTCGGTGTTCGACCAGATCTTTGCCGAATGCGGTGCCCGGCTGGAGGAGCATGTGACGCTTCTGCGCCAGCCCGTGATTGCGCGCCATTTCTGGCCCGATGGCAGCCAACTCGATCTGCATGACACGGCCGAGGCCAACGCCGCCGCGATCACCGCTTTTGCCGGAGCACGGGCGGCCCGCGAGTTTCGACGATTCGACCGGCGCGCGCGGCAGCTTTTTGACGCCTTCGATGCGCCGATGATGCGCGCGCCCGCCCCCTCCTTCCGGTCGCTCGCGGCGCATGTGGCAGGCCGGCCCTGGCTTCTGCCCAAACTGGCCCCGTTCACGTCGCTGCACGGCCTTCTTGCCCGCAGCTTCAGCGACCCGCGCCTGGTTCAGCTTTTCGGCCGCTATGCCACTTATGTCGGTGGATCACCCTATCATGCGCCCGCCCTTCTGGCCCTGATCTGGAGGGCCGAAAGCGCGGGCGTGTGGGCCGTCAAGGGCGGGATGCACCGGCTCGCCCGGGCGCTCGAAGACCTCGGCAGGGCACATGGGGCCCGGTATCATTATGATATGCCGGTCAAGCGGATCACCACGTCAGATGGTGTCGTGACCGGGATCACCCTTGGTGACGGCACGCCGGTCAGCGCCGATGCGATCGTGTTCAATGGCGACCCGCGTGCTCTGGCCAGAGGCCTGATGGGCCGCGCCTCCGACCATATCGGGCGGCAAACCCTGCGCAGTGCCCGTAGCCTGTCGGCTGAGGTCTGGGCCTTTGCCGCCGAGGTCACGGGGCCGGAACTGTCCTATCACAATGTGTTTTTCCGGACCGATCCCGAACCCGAGTTTCGCGCGCTCATGCAGGGAAAATATATCGACGATCCAACAGTTTATGTCTGTGCGATGGACCGAAACGGCGCGGCACCGCGGCCCGCGCTCGAACGGTTCGAAACCATTGCAAACGCTCCTCCGCTGCCTGCGGACGGGCGTGAAGAGGAGGCCCCCTCATGTCCGACACGCAGTTTTCAGACCCTCGCGCGCTTCGGGCTTCGGTTCAGTCCGACACCGGATCCAACCGCGCTCACGACGCCGAGGGGCTTTGCCGGTCTGCATCCGGCATCGGCCGGGTCACTCTACGGGCAGAGCCCGCACGGCATGACAGCAGCGCTGAACAGGCCACAGGCGCGCACGGCGCTGGGGGGGCTCTTTCTGGCGGGGGGCGGCACGCATCCGGGGGCGGGTGTGCCAATGGCGGCGCTCTCCGGCCAGCATGCGGCCGCAGCGATCATGCAGAGCCCAATTTCAACATCGAGGTCCCCTCCAACGGCTATGCCTGGTGGTATGTCGACGGGATAAGCGACAGCGGCGGACGCGCGATCAGCATCATCGGCTTCATCGGGTCGGTCTTCTCACCCTGGTATGCCTGGTCTGGCCGCCGACGCCCGCAGAACCATGTCTGCATCAACGTCGCCACCTACGGGCCAGGCGGACGCTTCACCATGACCGATCGCGGACAGGCGGCGCTCAGACAAAGCCGCGAGACGCTGACCGTCGGCCCCTCATCCATGCGCTGGCAGGGGGGACGGCTGATCATAGAGATCAACGAGCTTGCCGCCCCACCCCTGCCCGGCCGCGTGCGCGGCACGGTCACCGTCACGCCCAGCGCACTCACCGGGGTAGAGGCGACCCTGACCCCGGACGGCACGCATATCTGGCGGCCTTTCGCCCCCACTTCGGCGATCCGTGTCGATCTGGAATCGCCGGGCTGGCAATGGGATGGACATGGGTATTTCGACGCCAATTTCGGCACCCGGGCGCTGGAGCAGGATTTTTCCTATTGGACCTGGGGCCGCTTTCCTCTCGCAGGTGGCAGCACTTGTTTTTACGATGCCACGCGCCTTGACGGGAGCGCGCTGTCGCTCGGAGTTCATTTTGATGCCGATGGCCGCGCCGAAGAAATCGCCCTGCCACCGAAAACACGGTTTCGCCGCAGCAACTGGGCCGTGAAACGCGAAACCCGGGCCGATGCGGGCACAACGCCGCGACAAGTGCAATCCATGCTCGATGCGCCATTCTACAGCCGCGCGGCGGTGCGGACGGTGATCAATGGCGAAGAAACGACCGGCGTGCACGAGGCCCTAGATTTGCGCCGCTTCCGCTCGCCTCTGCTGAAGCCCGTGCTGGCCTGCCGGGTGCCGCGCCGCTCTGGCTGGACCTTCGGGCCCGAGATCAGGCCCGGCCAGGGTTGAGCCGCATCACTGAGAAATTCAGCGCCGCCGCGGTGGAAACCCAGGCCAGATACGGCACGAACAACAGCCCAGCGATCCAATCCACCTGCCAAAGCGCCACCATCGCCGCGGCGACCGCCACCCAGAGGCAGGCCAGAACAGCCATACCAGCCTTGATCTTGCGCAGCCCGAAAAACACCGGCGTCCAAAGTGTGTTGAGCGCGATCTGAAGCGCCCAGAGCGCCATGGCCAACCCGTTGTCAGGGCTGATTGCCGCGCGCGCCCCGGCATAGGCCATGCACAGGTAAAGCGTCGTCCAGGCGATCGGGAAGGCATAGTTGGGCGGGGTCCATGTGGGCTTGTCCAACTCGTCATACCAGTCTCCGGGCGGAAACATGGCGCCAGTTGCCCCTGCGGCGAAACAGGCGGCGAGGAATATGCAGAAATAAAGCCAGATCATGCTGATGTCTTAGCACCGCGCGCGCCGGCCATCAACGCCGCCCGTTGCACCTGATCGCGCGACTTGAGACCTGCAAGCGTGCCATAGAGCGCATCGCTCCAGCCGGTGTCAGGCGCGCTCCGATCAGCGGCAGCCTCGACCAGAAAGGCCGTCTCGGGCAGGCAACGCGCATGGATGACAGAAGAGCGCGGCATCACCACCGTGCCCGCCGCCCGAAACGTGGCATGCAGAAGCCAGCCGAGCTTCTGACTGTCCTGCGTGCGCGCGCGGTGGTCGATTGCATTATAGCCCAACCGCCGCACCTGCCCGCCGATCCCGGCATAGATGAAGCGCGCCGCGAAAATCCCCGGCCGACAGGCCACCGGCAGGGCACCGATTCCGGCCTCGGACCGGATGTAAAGCGCCTCGGCCTCCTGTAACAGACGACGGATCAGGCGGCGCGTAACGGCGCTATGGCGCGGATCGGCGAGAAATCTTTCCGGGGGCAGCCCCGCTTCGTCCATCCATTGGGTCGGCAGATACAGCCGCCCTTCGCGTGCGTCCTCTCCGACATCCCGGGCGATATTCGTCAACTGCATCGCCACGCCCAGATCACAGGCCCGCGCCAGCGCATCGCGATCGCGCACGCGCATCAGAACGCACATCATCGCCCCCACCGCCGAAGCCACCCGTGCCGAGTAGTCGCGCAGATCCGACAGCGTCTCATAGCGCCGCTCCATCGCGTCCCAGGCAAGCCCTTCCAACAGGGCCTGGGGCAAGGCGCGGGGCATTTCGAAATCCTCGATAATGGCGGCAAAAGCCCGATCGGCAGGCGCATTGCGCGGCGCACCCCGATACGCCAGATCGAGCCGCTCATGCAGTGTCAGAACCGCCTCGGCCTTGGCCGCCTGCAAATCCACCGCGTCATCAGCCAGCCGACAGAACGCATAAAGCGCCAGCGCCGGGTCGCGCAGGCTGCGCGGCAAGAGTTTTGAAGCGGCGTGAAACGAACGAGACCCGTGGCGGATCGCCTCGACACAATGTGCCATATCCTTTGGATCAATCATCGCGCGGTCACCTCATCTGCGGCTGGCACAAGCTGGTCAAGCACCTCGGCGCTGGTCACCACACTGGGCAGCCCCGCACCGGGATGCGTGCCCGCACCCACCACGTAAAGCCCGCGCGCCTCCTCACTCACGTTGTGCGGCCGGAACCACGCGCTCTGAAAAATGCGGGGCTCCAGCGAAAATCCGGCACCGTAAGGGCTGAGATAGCGGTCACGGAATGTGTGCGGCGTGAAGACCAGTGAACTGCTCACATGTGCACCGAGCCCCGGCAGAAGCTGATCCTCCAGCACGTCCTGCATCTTCTGACGATAGGTCTCGGCCATGGTATCCCAGTCAACAGGCGCGTCATGCCCCAGATGCGGCACCGGGCTCAGCGCATAGAACGTGTCATCGCCTTCGGGGGCCGCGCTCGGGTCCGTCACCGTGGGGCGATGAATGTAGAGGCTCATGTCCTCGGCCAACGTGCCGTTTTTGAAGATATCGCGCAGAAGACCCCGATAGCGCGGCCCGTTCAGGATGGTATGATGGCCCACATCCTTCCATTTGCCGCGCGTGCCCTTCGTGCCGAAATACCAAAGGAACAGGCTCATCGACCATTTCGAGCGCTTGAGCCTGGCCGCAGTCCAGCGGCGTCGGCGGTGGTTGCGCAAGAGGTGATCATAGGTATGGCCCACATCGGCATTGGACACCACGATATCGGAGGTGATCACTTCGCCCGAGCTGAGGCGCACCCCGCGGGTAGAGCCGTCTTTTACAAGGATCTCGTCCACCTCGGCGTTCTGACGCACCAGCCCGCCCTGATCTTCGATCACATTTTGCATGGCCTGCGCGATCGCCGCGACCCCGCCCTGCGCGTAATGCACGCCGAATTCCTTTTCCAGGTGGCTGACGAGAATATAGACCGAAGTCACACGGGTCGGATCGCCGCCAATGAAAAGAGGGTGCAACGAAAGCGCCATGCGCAGCCGCTCGTCCCGCACCCGCCTGGCCGCGTGACCATAGACCGACCGATCCGCGCGCAGCATCGCAAAGCCGGGCAATTCCCTCACAAGGTCCCAGAGTTTGTTCATCGGGCGGCGGCCAAGCCCCTCGAAGCCGAAGTGATAGCGTGCTTCGCTGTCGCGCAGGAACCGCTCATAACCTGCCACGTCACCGGGGGAGAGTCGCGCCACTTCTTCGCGCATCTGCGCCTCATCGGCGAACACCTTGAACCGGCTGCCATCGGTCCAGCGGATCTCGTAATAGGGGTCGAGCGGCATCAGGGTCACATCGGCGTCAAACTCCCGACCGCAGGCAGCCCAGAGCTGACGGAACACATGCGGCACTGTCACGATCGTGGGTCCGAGGTCAAACCGGTGCCCCTCCTGCCAGATGCAGGATCCGCGGCCGCCGGGGCCGTCGAGCCGATCCAGAACGCTCACCCGGTAGCCCTTCGCCCCCAGCCGCATCGCCGAGGACAGGCCGCCGAGCCCCGCCCCGATCACCACCGCATGCGGGCGCGCAGCACCGCCAAGCCGGTCTTCGCTGAAGGATTCGGGGCGTGTCAACATAACGCAAGACTACATCTGTCTAGTTTAGTTGACAATCCTTCCCTGCGGCGCTTTTCTGTCAATTGAAACCGTGCCATCCTGCGGACGCGCCAGCCAGAGGAGCCGAGCCATTCAAACCGTATCCCTGAGCGTTTTCCAGTTTCCCAAGGGCGTGAGCCGCCTTTGGGCCTTTGCCATGATGGGCCTTGCCCGTCCCCGGATGCGTCGGGTTGAGGGGCTGGGCTTCTGGAAACTCTGCGGTTCGGGTACGGGAGAAGGGTTTACCCCCGTGCCCAATACCGGCGTCTACTCGATCCTCGCAACCTGGCCGGATGAGGCCACGGCGCGCACTCAGACCGCCTCGGCCCCCGTCTTTCGGTCCTATCACAACCGCGCCAGCGAAGCCTGGACGGTATTTCTCGAACCGATTTCGGCGCGCGGCCAATGGTCGGGACAGCATCCCTTCACCCCCACCGAAGACGCGGCTCCGCGAGGCCCCATCGCCGCACTGACCCGCGCCACGGTCCGCCCTCTCACGGCGCTTCGGTTCTGGCGGCGGGTCCCGGATATCAGCAGCGTTATCGGCACGGATGGCAATGTCCTGTTCAAGATCGGTATCGGCGAGGTGCCTCTTGTTCAGCAGATCACCTTCTCGATCTGGCCGGACACCGCCAGCATGGCCCGGTTCGCGCGCGCCGACGGCCCGCATGCCCGTGCCATTCGTGCCGTGCGGGATGGCAACTGGTTCAGCGAAGAGCTCTATGCCCGCTTCCGCGTGCTGGGGGATTGTGGCACATGGCAGGGAAACAGCCCGCTGGCCGATACGGAGCAAACCCGATGAACGACGCCTTCCCATTCTCCGCCATCGTCGGCCAGGACGAGATGAAGCGCGCGCTGATCCTGACCGCGATTGACCCGGGTCTTGGCGGCGTGCTGGTCTTCGGAGACCGCGGCACAGGCAAATCCACCGCCGTGCGAGCGCTGGCGGCCTTGCTGCCCCCGATCACCGCCGTCAAAGGCTGCCCGGTGAATGCGCCCAGCCTCGGCGAAAGCCCGGACTGGGCGGGTGTGACCACGGAAAAACTCGTCAAGAGGCCCACACCGGTGGTCGATCTGCCTCTGGGCGTGACCGAGGACCGCGTCACCGGGGCGCTCGACATCGAACGCGCCCTGACCCGAGGCGAAAAGGCTTTTGAACCGGGTCTCCTGGCGCAGGCGAACCGCGGCTATCTCTATATCGACGAGGTCAATCTGTTGGAGGATCACATTGTCGATCTCTTGCTCGATGTGGCCCAATCCGGGGTGAATGCGGTGGAGCGCGACGGGCTGTCGATCCGCCACCCGGCACGCTTTGTGCTGGTGGGATCAGGCAACCCAGAAGAAGGCGAACTGCGCCCGCAACTGCTTGACCGGTTCGGGCTTTCGGTTGAAGTGCGTTCGCCGGACAATATCGACGAGCGGATTGAGGTGATCCGCCGGCGCGACGCTTATGAGACCGACCGCACAGCCTTCATCACCCGTTGGAAGCGCAAGGATGCGAAGGTGCGCAAAGCCATCCTGACGGCCCGCGACGCGCTCCATGCCACCTCGGTGAGCGATGACATCCTGCGCGACTGCGCAGCGCTCAGCCTGGCACTTGGGGCCGATGGGCTGCGCGGAGAACTGACCCTGATGCGCGCTGCCCGGGCGCTTGCCGCCTATGACGGGGCGCGACAGGTCAGCCGCGATCACCTGCGCCGCATCGCGCCCATGGCACTCAGCCACCGCCTGCGCCGCGACCCGCTTGACGAGGCCGGGTCTGCCACGCGGGTGGAACGCACGGTGGCGGACGTTCTGGGATGACAGGCCCCGCGCCTTCCATGGCGCGTGCCGCCCGTATGCTCGCTGCTTTGGCGGTGGATCCCGCCGGGCTCGGCGGTATGGTCCTGCGTGCCCGTGTCGGCCCCGCGCGCGCCGCGTTCGAGGCCGCGCTTGCCCGCCTGCCGGGCCCGCAGCACCGGGTCCCTCCCGGTATCTCCGACACCCAACTTTTCGGCGGGCTCAACATCGCCGCCACGCTTGCCGAAGGGCGCCCGGTGATGGATGCAGGGCTCAGTGCCGTCCCCGCAGCACTTGTGATGCCCATGGCCGAGCGCCTGACGCCCTCCTTGGCGGCGCGGCTCGCTCAACTGCTCGACAGGGGGCTCGGGCATCAGCTCTTTCTGCTGGACGAAGGTGTTGAGCCGGATGACACCCCGCCCGGGGCGCTGACCGATCGGCTCGCCTTCGCGGCCGATCTGGACGGCATCACTGCCGCCGAGGCGCGGCTTCTTCTGCCCGCCCCGGCAGATCTGGATCACGCGCGGGCCGCGCTGCCGGGTATCTCCGTGGGCGAGACCGACATGGCCACTCTCGTCAGCGTCGCCGCCCGTTTCGGCATCGACAGCCTGCGCGCGCCGATCCTCGCGCTCAGAACTGCGCGCGTTCTGGCCGCGCTCGACCGGGACCCGCAGGTGCAGGATGACCATCTGCGCGAAGCAGCCGAACTGGTTTATCCAAGCCGGGCCACGATGCTGCCACAGGAGCCCGAGGAGCAGGCATCTCCCGAGCCGCCCGCGCCTGACCAAGGCGAGACCGACCCGGATGCAAACCTCTTGGAGGCCTTGCCGGATGAGATACTTGTCAGCGCCATCGCGGCTCTGCTTCCCGCCGGTCTGCTGGACGGGATAGCGCGCACAGTGCGGCACCGCGGTGCCAGCGGCGCCGGGGCGGGGGCACGGCGGATCGGCAACCGGCGTGGCCGCCCCCTGCCCGCCCGGCCGGGAAAGCCCGATGGCCGCAACCGGATCGATCCCGTGGCCACCCTGCGCGCCGCAGCCCCATGGCAAAAGATGCGCCGCCTCTCCGACCCGACAGGCCGCCGCATTATCCTGCACCCCTCCGACATTCATATTCGCCGGTTCGAGCTTGCCTCCGACCGCTTACTCGTCTTTGCCGTCGATGCGTCGGGATCCTCGGCCATGGCCCGTCTTGCCGAAGCCAAGGGGGCGGTCGAGCTTTTGCTGGCGCAGGCCTATGCCAAGCGCGATCAGGTGGCGCTCATCGCCTTTCGCGGCACCGGCGCCGAGGTCCTTCTGCCGCCGACACGCTCGCTCGTCCAGGGCAAGCGCCGCCTGTCGGCCCTGCCCGGCGGTGGCGGCACACCGCTCGCCTCGGGCCTGCTCAGCGCGGCAAACCTGATGCTTCAGGCGCGGCGGCGCGGGCTCACCCCCATGCTTGCCCTGCTGACCGACGGGCGCGCCAACGTGGCGCTGGATGGTCAGCCCGGGCGGGCGACAGCCCAGGAGGATGCGATCCAGATGGCCCGCAACCTTGGGGCCGAAGGGCTCGACGCCGTGCTGATCGACATCGCCAACCGCCCCGCGCCGCAAGCTGCCGAACTCGCCGCGGCCCTGAATGCACGCTATCTCGCATTGCCCCGTGCCGACGCCCGCAAGATCAGCGCGGCGGTGGACACGAGCCTGAGCGGGTGAGGCCGTGGATTGGGCCCGCGATCTTCCCACCTGGCCGCATCACGATCTGTCGCGGCGGGTCACGCTGGGGACACATCGCTGGCATGTTCAGGAAACCGGCACCGGTCCCACGCTTCTTCTGCTGCATGGTGCGGGGGCCTCAACCCATAGCTGGCGCGATCTGATCCCGCTGCTGGCCGGGCGCTTTCATCTGGTGGCGCTTGACCTGCCCGGCCAGGGCTTCAGCCAGAGCACGGCGCGCAACCGCTGCGGGCTTCAGGCAATGACCGCCGATATCGAGGCGCTTTGCCGTGATCAGGGGTGGCACCCCTCGGGGATTATCGGACATTCCGCAGGGGCGGCCATTGCCCTGGAGCTGTCAGCCCGTCACGACCCCTCAGGCCGGGCGGCCCCGGAGGTGATCGGAATCAACGCGGCGCTCAGCCGCTTCGAAGGCATTGCCGGCTGGCTCTTTCCTCTTCTGGCGAAGCTCTTGGCGCTCAATCCGCTGACCTCGCTGATGTTCACCGCCGGGCGCAACAGCGCTGCGCGCGCTCGGCGCCTGATCGAAGGAACCGGCTCAACGCTCAGCGAAGACGGTCTGGGCTATTACGCACGGCTCATTGCCGACCGGGCCCATGTGGACGGCGCTCTACAGATGATGGCGCAATGGGAAATCGACGGATTGATCGACCGCCTGCCGCAGATCAAGACACGCACGCTTCTGATCGCGGGCGACCGGGACCGCGCGGTCGCCCCCTCGGTCTCGGAGAATGCCGCACAGCGCCTGCCCCATGCCGATTGCCATGTGATGCACGGCACTGGGCACCTGCTTCATGAAGAACGCCCCGAGGAGGTCGCCGATCTGATCCTCCGCTGGCTTGATCGCGCTGATCACACGCGCCCGTAAATCGTCTCGTTCACCTTTGGATCCCCCACCACACCAGGGGCATCTTCATAGACAAAGACCGCCATGATGCGCGTCGTCTCGCCCTCGACGGGCGAAACACGGTGGACCGAATTGCACCCCCGGAAGATACAGAGCGACCCCACCTCACGCGCGACCGCCACCGTGTCTTGCGGGCGCGCGCCCGTGACGACCTGCGCCACATAATCATAATTCTGATCATCGTCGCTGCGGGTATTGGGCACCATTTCAAACTCGCCGCCCCGATCGGCCGCCTGAAGCATCAGGGTCATCGTGAAGGCGTTGTCGGAATCGAAATGCCAGGCCGACTGATCCCCCGGCTCATAACAGAGCAGGTTGACCGGCTGGCACGGGTCCGCGCTGTCATAGAGTGCCTGCGCGCCCACGACCTCGGTCACCATCTCGCGCACGGGGGCCCAGTGATAAAGCGTCTTGACCGGGCTTTCATCAGAGAACCGGTCATAGGCCAGCATCCGGGTGCTGGACTTGAGCATGATATTGCGCGGGTGATCGGGCGGCAGCGATGCGTCACCCTGGCGGTGCAGATAGCAACTGCGATCGGCACAGTTCGGATGGGCGCGCGGCAACGCCTCCATCGCGTCAGCGACAGCCTGCGCGCGCGCTTCTGGGCGAATGAAGTCGGGCAACGAGACATATTGCTTGTCCGCGAGTTCCGCCCGCAGGCGCTGGATCAGCGCCTTGCGTTCCGGCGCATTCCGATCGGCGATAGGATAGGCGTCAAGGTTGATGATGTCTTCCGGTTGCATACGGCACCTTCGCTGAAAAGCCCACAGGACCCGCGAAGCTTGGCACACTCTCGGCAAACCGGCAAATAAAACACGGCCTATCCCGCAGGGGATCAGGCGCCTGAAGTTCATAAGGAAGATAATGGTGCGGTCGAGAAGACTCGAACTTCCACTCCGGTTAAGGAACAGCGACCTCAACGCTGCGCGTCTACCAATTCCGCCACGACCGCACGTGATCTGGTAACGGAAGCGCGTATAGACGACCCACCCAGGCTTGTGAAGAGGCAATTTGCCCCTCATTGCCCGCTTTTCATTATGCCTCATCAGGGCTATCACCCATGCCCATGGTAGACTGGATTTCCACCCCCGGCCTGACCGGCTATGAAGAGGCGGTTTCCTTCATGGAGGCGCGCGCCAATGCCATCGCTGCGGGCGAGGCCGAGGAGTGTATCTGGCTGCTGGAACACCCGCCGCTCTACACCGCCGGAACCTCTGCCAAACCTGCGGATCTGACCGACCCGGACCGTTTTCCCGTCTATGAGAGCAAACGCGGCGGGCAATATACCTATCACGGCCCCGGTCAGCGGGTGATCTATGTGATGCTCGATGTCGGCGCGCGCGGTCGTGATGTGCGGTGTTTCGTACGTCAGCTTGAACAATGGGTGATCGCCACGCTCGACAGCTTCAATATCCGCGGCGAGATCAGGCCCGGCCGCGTCGGGGTCTGGGTTGTGCGCGATGACAAGCCGCTCACCGCGGCCGGACAGAAACCCGAAGACAAGATCGCGGCAATCGGGATTCGCCTGCGCAAATGGGTGAGCTTTCACGGCATCTCCATCAATGTGGAGCCTGATCTGAGCCATTTCGGCGGAATCGTGCCATGTGGAATCGCCGAGCATGGCGTGACCTCGCTGGTCGATCTTGGCCTGCCTGTCACCATGGATGACCTTGATGTGGCCCTGCGCCGCAGCTTCGACTTGATTTTTGACAAGCACGCCGGGTCACATTTGGCCAACTGCGACAATTAAACTGCGGATTTCCCCTGTTGTTCTTCGCAAACGCTCTAGTATTCTAAGGGCAATCGAAATGCTTTTCATGCAAGGAAAGAGGTTCCAATGAAAACTCTGCTGACAACATCCGCCGCCCTTCTGGCCCTCGCTGTGCCCGCTTTTGCCGCAGGTGACGCCGAGGAAGGCGAAAAGGCGTTCAAGAAGTGCAAGGCCTGCCACATGATCGTCTCCGATGATGGCGAAGAGATCGTTAAGGGCGGCAAGACCGGCCCCAACCTCTATGGTGTGATCGGCCGTGTCGCCGGCTCGCAGGACGGTTTCAAATATGGCGACGGCCTGCAAGAGGCGATGGCGGCGGAGTTCACCTGGACCGAGGAAGAACTCGCTGTCTACGTGGCCGACCCGAAAGCCTGGCTGGGTGACAAAGGCTATGCCGCAAAGTCGAAAATGACCTTCAAACTTAAGAAGGGTGGCGAGGACGTCGCGGCCTACCTGGCGTCTGTCGCGCCCGCAGCCGAGTGACAACGCGCTGAAAAATAATAATATTTTCAAAGTTCGGGCCTCGGCAGACACTGCCGGGGCCCTTTTCTTGGGTGCGACAAATTTATTTGACGCAGATCAAACTCTGACATTGCCCCTCTTGGACAAGCATTCTAAAACCGGAATGGATTCTGGGCGGCCCCTATGGTGGGGTGTTGGCTCGAAAAATACCAGCAGGAGGCAAGATAATGGCAGACGCAGCCATTCACGGCCACGACCATCATGACGAACGCGGGTTCTTCACCCGCTGGTTCATGTCCACCAACCACAAGGATATCGGTATCCTGTATCTTGTGGTGTCGGCGGTTGTCGGTCTGATTTCGGTTCTGTTCACCGTTTACATGCGCATGGAGCTTATGGAGCCCGGCGTTCAATACATGTGTCTGGAAGGCGCGCGGTTCACCGCGGCCGCCGCAGGCGAATGTACCCCGAACGGGCATCTTTGGAATGTCATGATCACTTATCATGGCGTGCTGATGATGTTCTTCGTTGTTATTCCGGCGCTCTTCGGCGGTTTTGGCAACTATTTCATGCCGTTGCAGATCGGCGCGCCCGATATGGCCTTCCCGCGGATGAACAACCTCAGCTTCTGGCTCTATGTGACCGGGACATCGCTGGGGGTGGCCTCGCTCCTGGCTCCGGGCGGCAATGGTCAGCTTGGCTCGGGCGTGGGCTGGGTGCTTTACCCGCCGCTCTCGACGACCGAGGCTGGTATGTCGATGGACCTTGCGATCTTTGCGGTACACGTCTCGGGTGCCTCCTCGATCCTTGGGGCGATCAACATGATCACCACCTTCCTGAACATGCGCGCGCCCGGCATGACGCTGTTCAAAGTGCCGCTGTTCTCGTGGTCGATCTTCGTCACCGCCTGGCTGATCCTGCTCAGCCTGCCGGTTCTTGCGGGGGCCATCACCATGCTGCTGACCGACCGCAACTTCGGGACGACCTTCTTTGATCCCGCAGGCGGCGGCGACCCGGTGCTGTACCAGCATATCCTGTGGTTCTTCGGCCACCCGGAGGTGTATATCATCATCCTACCCGGCTTCGGGATCATCAGCCACGTGATCGCCACCTTCGCGCGCAAGCCGGTCTTCGGCTACCTGCCGATGGTCTGGGCACTGATCGCAATCGGGGCCCTGGGCTTTGTCGTCTGGGCGCACCACATGTACACCGTGGGGATGAGCCTGACGCAGCAGAGCTATTTCATGCTCGCCACCATGGTCATCGCGGTGCCGACGGGCGTGAAAGTGTTCAGCTGGATCGCCACGATGTGGGGCGGCTCGATCGAGTTCAAGACGCCGATGCTCTGGGCGTTCGGCTTCCTGTTCCTGTTCACGGTGGGCGGTGTGACCGGTATCGTGCTCAGCCAGGCAGGCATCGACCGTGCCTATCATGACACCTACTATGTCGTTGCTCACTTCCACTACGTGATGAGCCTTGGCGCCGTCTTCGCCATCTTTGCAGGGATCTATTTCTACCTGCCCAAGATGTCGGGCCGGATGTATCCGGAATGGGCTGGCAAGCTGCACTTCTGGGCCATGTTCATCGGTGCCAACCTCACCTTCTTCCCGCAGCACTTCCTGGGCCGTCAGGGTATGCCGCGCCGCTATATCGACTATCCCGAGGCCTTCGCGCCCTGGAACTGGTGGTCGTCGGTGGGTGCGTTCATCTCCTTCGCCAGCTTCGTGTTCTTCTTCGGGGTGATCCTTTACACGCTCTATCGCGGTGCGAAGGTCACGGAAAACAACCCGTGGAACGAATATGCCGACACGCTGGAATGGACCCTGCCCAGCCCGCCGCCCGAACATACGTTCGAGCAGCTTCCGAAGCAGGAAGACTGGGACAAGCAACACGCCCACTAAGCGGCCTGTTCAGACACCAGAAAGCCCCGGAGCGATCCGGGGCTTTTTTTATGGCACTGCAGCTTTGCCCACAAACCTGCCCAAGGATTAATCGGCCACGCACTGTTTGCGCTGCGACGCAGCATAAATGCGCCACCCCGATGCCGCGCCGCGGAAATGTATTGAAACACAACACGCGCACCTGTCTGATCGTCATGCGAACAGACAAAAGGACCAGTCATGACGCGCCATTGCGAAGACCTGGATCCGATCATCCGACGCCTCTGGGGGCCGGATCTCGAAGCGATCCAGGCACATTTTCTGCGTCTCGACCCGGATACGCGGCAAGCCCGGTTCGCAGGACACCTGAACGACGCTGCGGTTGCCCGGTACGCCCAGAATATCCTGCGACTGGACAGCTTGGTCTATGGGGCGTTTGTCGGCGGCAGGCTGCGCGCCGTCGCCGAACTGCGCGGCCTGTTCAATGGCTGGCCCGCAACGGCCGAAGCTGCGTTCTCAGTCGAAAGCAACTGGCAGAACCGGGGCATCGGTGAAGCGCTGTTCGATCATATTCTTGCGGTAGCCCAAAACCGGGGGGTCAGAACCCTCTACATGATCTGCCTGCGTGAGAACGAACGGATGACGCACCTGGCCAGAAAACACGACGCCCAGCTGCATCATGAGCCCGGCGCCATCGAAGCCACCCTTGCCCCGCATTGGCCAACCCCGATGTCGCTCTTTGATGAAGCGTTCAGGGAATCGCGCGGCTTCGCCTGCGCCATCCTGCAATGGCCCGATGGCAGAAGCTGAATGGCGTCAGCGTATCAAACCGCGCAATTCTTGCAAAACGGCGTGTCCGGAAGAAGATCGAGCCTCTCCTCCGAGATATCCTCACCACATTTCTGACACTCGCCATAGGTGCCTGCCTCGATCCGTTCCAGAGCGGCATCGATCCGGCGCAATTCCGCCATTTCCACATGCCCCAGAGATTCGAGCACCTCATCGCCTTGCCGTTCAGACGCCCTGTCTTCCCAGTCTTTCGGGGGCGCTTCGTCCAGGCTATGTTCCACATCGCTCAGATGCGCCGTCAGTTCCGCGCGGCGGGCCTCCAGTGACTGTTTCTTGGCGGTGATGTCCATGACGCTCGTCCTCCTCTTGCGACTGTCGAGAGTAGTCTTTTGGCACTTACGCGCCTTGACCTGCATCAAGGTTCGAGAATCTGCGATCGGCGGTCAATAGCCGCCGGGTTTGTAGCCGAAGAAGACCTTGGTCACCTCTTCCAGCACCTCCCAGGTGACCCGCGCGCCATCGGTCAGCCGTGCGCTGTCCCCCGGGCGCAAATCGAGCACCGTGCCGCTGGCGTGATCGGTGATGCGGCAATGTCCCTCCAGCACCGTCATCAGTTCATCCCCCTGTTCGGTGCATTCGAACACCCCGGCCGTACAGCGCCAGATCCCCATCCGGGTGACCTGCCCCGCCCCACCGGTCTCAAGCCTGCCTGACGCGCGCGGCGCGCCCTCGATGATCCGATAGGCGCTTTCCGGCGCCTCGAACGGCCAGTCCTCCAGCGCGCCCACATCGTCGCCCGGTTTATAGCTCTTCATCCCTGACCCTCCTCCACGACAAGCTGTGCGAATTGTGCCCGCACCACCTCGCGGATCATAGCCCCGATCCGCACGATCAACGCCCCATGCGCCGAGCGTTTGCGCCAGGCAAGCCCGATCGAGCGGGTAAACCCATCCTTGCGAAAGGCATGAATCACCACGTCCCCCTTTCCACGCGCCACTTCCGAGCGGACATAGAGCGCAGGAAGAAAGCTGACGCCCATATTGAGCGCCGTCATCTGCCGCAAGGCGTCGAGGCTGGTGCCCTCGTAGTCCTGCCGCAAATGCGCGCCCAGCTCCGCGCAAAGCTGCACGGTCTGGCTGTGCAGCAGATAGGCATCCGACAGCGACAGGATGTCCTGCCCTTTCAGGTCCGCCTCGCGAATGTGCTCGCGGTCTGCCAGCGGATGATCCGCCGCCACGGCCAGTTTCAGTGGCTCGCGAAAGAGCCGCTCCACCTCCACATCGCCCGATTGCACCGGCAGTTGCGTCAGGATCAGATCATGCCGCCCTTCGACCAGTTCTTCCTGTAACTGCCGCGGGGCCGCGTCCCGGATCACCAGTTTGAGACCGGGATAGGACAGCTTCAGCCGCCGCACCACATAGGGCAGAAGATAAGGCCCGAGCGTTGGGGTGGAGCCCAGTCGGATGGTCCCGCCCTCGCCCTTGCGCATTTCGCCGGACATCGCTTCGAGCGCCGCAACGTCATCCAGGATCGCCTGGGCGCGCAGCCGCACCTCGCGCCCCGCAGGTGTGAGCACCGCGCCACGACGCCCCCGCTCCACCAATTCCAGCCCCAGCGCCCCTTCGAGCGCGACAATCTGCTGTGACAATGACGGCTGGCTTACCCCGGCCCGTTCCGCCGCACGTCGGTAGTGATGGGTTTCGGCCAGCGCCATAAAGTAACGCAGCTGCTTCAGGGTCAGTTCATCAGCCATCGGCCTCTCCTCTGCTCTCTTAGAGTTATATAGCTTTTTCCGATGAAACTTTCAGGCTCAATAGGATTTATTTTAGACCACCCCCCTGCCATATTTCGATCATGGAAACGCGAAGCAAGGAGATGCCGATGCAAGCCAGGACCATTTCCCCCGACCGCCTGATCGCCCGGATCAAGACCCTGAGCCGTCGCCGCCGCGACCTCACGGCACAGGTCGAAGAGGAACAGATGCGCCCCTGGCCCGATACGCAACGCATCCGCACCCTAAAACAAGAGCGACTGGGCCTGAAGGACGCCATCCATGTCACCCGCACCATGCTGCAACGCCAGGGCGTCCAACCGCCCTATAGCAGCTGAAGGGGGCATACATGTTTCAGGTCTATACCGCCCTCATGTCAGCCAAACTGTTTCACAGTTCCGATCTCGACGGGCTGAAAGAAGCGCTGACAGACAGCAAACCGGAGGTTCCCCAGCACGATAGAAAGTGACGGCAGCAAAGCCTCCGGCCTAAGGGTCAGGTAGGGTCCTCCATCGCACCATCATGTCCCTCGTGCGATCGGGCCTTGCCTGACCCCATTTTTTTACGGCCACACCGGCAGTGTGCCGCAAGGCGCGTCTTGCGGGTCGTATTCCCCCTTTCACCCGCCCAAGCCCTCATGATAAGTCCGGCGCGACCAGGACCTGACCGGAGGGCGCACCATGCCCCACGAAATCCGCCTCGCTTTCGAGCATCCCTCGGCCCGCGCCGACGCCACGGCGCCCGACGGCCCACTCGACCGCATCTCACTGCGCGATCATATCGTCGAGGTGGAGATCGGCGCCTTTCAGGCTGAGCGCGGCACAACCCAGCGTATTTGCTTCAATGTCGTGGTCGAGGTCCGCCCGCTGACTGATGCGATCGACGACGATGTGGACCGTATCCTGTCCTATGATCGTGTGACCGAGGCGATTGCCGCTGAACTGGCCGCTGAACGGCTGAATCTGCTTGAAACCCTGGCCGAGCGCATTGCCGAGCGCATCCTTCTGGAACCGCAGGCCATGCGCACCTTTATCCGCATCGAAAAGCTGGATCGCGGGCCGGGCGCGCTTGGCGTGGAGATTGTCCGCTCTGTCGACGATCTCAAGACCAAGCCGGTCTCGCCCCATGCGGATATCACGCCCCATCCGCATATCGTGTATCTCACCAATGCCGCCATCCGCTCGCCCAACCTCAACCGCTGGCTCGACCAATTGGAAGCGCGTGCCGAGCCTGTGATCCTCTGTGTCGGCCTGCCAGATGTGGAAGGTCCGAAAACCGGCCACAGGATGACTCAGCGCCGGGTGGATCTTCTGGCGCTGGAACAAAACGCCTGGGTGCTCGCCGGGCGTGACGATCGCTGCGTGGTGGTCGAAACCCGCACCGAACTGGACTGGTCGATGAAAAATGGCCAGATCAGCGTCTGGGCCCCGTCCAAGATCGTGCTCGACGCGGTGGATGGGCCAACGGTCGGCCCGGACGATCCGGTGGCCCTCGCCGCCTGGTTCGCCGGGCATATCGAGGCCTCCGACCTGCTATTGATCGGAGAAGCCCCGCCCAAGGCCTCGCCCGTGCCCGTGCTGATTCAGGACATCGCGCAATCGGGCCTATGAGTTTGACAACGCACGCCCCCGCCCCGGGCCTGATCCGGGGCCGCCTGCCCCTTGTCACCCCCCTGAACGGCAAGGCTCATCGCCGATCCCCGGAGGCAAGCCGCGAATGACCTATTACCGCCCGATTCCAAATACCGATGCCGCCCGCCCCGCAGGGGCCCATACCCTTGCCGGGGGATGGTGCTGGTTCGACCGGGTCGAAGAGCTGCACCGTGACGCCCCCGCGCGGCTGATCCCCGCGGAAGAGGTGCCGGAGGAGGCGCTGCTCCGCCTCACCGCCCCGCGGCCTGCCATTTGCGGGATCGCGTTCGATGCCCCTTCTCTCATAGGTATTCTCAATGTCACCCCTGACAGCTTTTCCGACGGTGGGGAGCATTTCGACCCCGGGATCGCCCTCGCCCGCGCGCGCGCCATGCAGAAGGCCGGCGCGCAGATCGTCGATATCGGAGGCGAGTCCACCCGGCCAGGCGCGGCAGAAGTGGCCATCGCCGAAGAAATCCGCCGCACGGCGCCGGTGATCCGCGCCCTGCGTGCCGAGACCGACCTGCCCATTTCCATCGACACGCGCAAAGCCGCGGTCGCCCGCGACGCGCATGAAGCGGGGGCGACCCTGATCAACGATGTGGCCGGTTTCACCTTCGACCCCGCGCTGGCCCCGTTTGCCGCCAAATCGCGCCTGCCCGTCTGCATCATGCATGCCCAGGGCACACCGGAAATCATGCAGAACGATCCGCGCTACGACAATGTGGCGCTCGACATCTATGACTATCTTGAAGGGCGGGTAAGCGCACTTGAAGCACTCGGCATCCCGCGCAGCCAGATGATCATCGACCCCGGCATCGGCTTCGGAAAAACCCTTGAGCATAACCTGACGCTCCTGCGCAGTCTTTCGCTCTTTCACGGTATCGGCTGCCCCATCCTGCTTGGGGCCTCGCGCAAACGCTTCATCGGGACGCTGAGCGGTGTGGAAGAGGCCGGAGCGCGGGTGCATGGCTCTGTCGCCGTGGCGCTTGCGGGCGTGGCGCAAGGGGTGCAGATGTTGCGCGTGCATGACGTGACCGAGACGGCACAGGCCCTGGCGCTCTGGCGGGCCGCCACGGGACCATAAGAAAATTCGTACGAATTTTCTTCAGCGCCCGGAGAACAACTTTCGGAGCCGTCCCAACTGGCTCAGCGCCACCCCGCTCAGGATCAAGGCCAGCCCCAGGAGCAGACTGGGCGGCAGCGGCTCCAGCAGGAAGACCGAACCGAAGAACACCGACCAGAGCGGCACCTGATAATTCACCAGGCTGAAAAACACCGGCCCCGCCTCACGGTTGACAATCACCAGCACCACCTGTGCCACGCCCGTGGGCAAAACACCAAGATAGAGCAGCGCCAAAAGGGTCGTATGGTCAATACTTTCCGGCCAGCCCTCCACCGCCAGTGCCACCGGCACCAGAACAATGCTCGCGAGCGACAGCACCGCCGCGGACAGCGCGATCCGGTCCACCTCCGGACAGAGCCGCGTGCAGATCGAGCCCACCGAATAGCAGGCCGCCGCCGCCACACAGGCAAGCTTGGCCAGGAGTTCCAGATCCGCGCCGGTCGAGGCGAAAGCCGCAGGCCCGATCAACACAATCACCCCCAGCGTCCCCATCACAAAACCAGTGAGCCGCCGCAGGCTCATCCTCTCGCCCGGCACAAACACATGCGCCAGCGGCAGGATCAGCAGCGGCACGACCGCCATGCAGACGCCTGCAAAGCCCGAGGCCACCACCTGCTGCCCCCAGCCCAGCAGAAAGAACGGGATCGCATTGGAAAAGAGCGCCATCGCCAGCGCAAAGGCCCAGATGGTCGGCCCATTCTCCCCGCGCCAGGACGGCAGCCGCCGCCCCATCAGCGCCAGCACAATCAGAAGCGCCAAAGCGCCCAAGCTGATCCGGGAGGCCGCCATCACCAGCGGCCCCACCCCGCGCAGCGCCACCGACATGAACATGAAGGACGCGCCCCAGACCATCGCCAGCCCCGCCAGCAATATCCAGTGCTTTGCCGTGACCTGATGCATGACAGACCTTTCAAAGGAAAAGGGACATCCATGCCCGGATGCCCCTCTCCATGGATAAAGATGTCGGGTGGGTTTTCAACCCACCTTCGTGATCAGTTCTTCTCCTGATCCACCAGTTTGCCAGCCGAAATCCAGGGCATCATCGCCCGCAGTTTGGCGCCGACTTCCTCGATCTGGTGGGCGTCATTCATCCGGCGCGTCCCTTTGAAGAAGGGCTGGCCCACGGCGTTTTCCTGCATGAAGTCACGCACGAACTTACCGGTCTGGATGTCGGTCAGAATCGCCTTCATCTCTTTCTTGGTCTGCTCATAAGGCAGAACCCGCGGACCCGAGACATACTCGCCATATTCCGCCGTGTTGGAGATCGAGTAGTTCATGTTGGCGATACCGCCTTCATAGATCAGATCGACGATCAGCTTCACCTCGTGCAGACACTCGAAATAGGCCATCTCGGGCGCATACCCGGCCTCGACCAGCGTTTCGAAGCCCATGCGGATCAGCTCGACCAGACCACCGCAGAGCACGGCCTGCTCGCCAAAGAGGTCGGTTTCGCACTCTTCGCGGAAATTTGTCTCGATGATGCCCGAACGCCCGCCGCCGATGGCCGAGCAATAGCTGAGCCCGATCTCCAGCGCGCGGCCCGACGCGTCATTGTCCACCGCCACAAGGCAGGGCACACCGCCGCCCTTGACATATTCACCACGCACGGTGTGGCCGGGGCCTTTCGGGGCCATCATGATCACGTCAACGCCGGGCTTCGGCTCGATCAGGCCAAAATGCACGTTCAGACCGTGAGCAAAGGCAATTGCGGCACCGTCTTTCAGGTTGTCGTGGACGTATTTCTTGTAGGTCTCGGCCTGGAGTTCATCGGGCATGGTGAACATGATCAGGTCGCACCAGGCCGCCGCCTCTGCGATACCCATGACCTTCAGCCCTTCGCCTTCGGCCTTCTTGGCGCTGGCCGAACCTTCGCGCAGGGCAACGACGACGTTCTTGGCGCCGCTGTCGCGCAGGTTCAGCGCATGGGCGTGGCCCTGGCTGCCATAGCCCAGAATGGCCACGTTCATGTCCTTGATCAGGTTGATATCGCAATCGCGATCGTAATAGACGCGCATGAGTCTCTCCTCCAATGGGGTGTGTGGCGCGGACCATATTGGTGAAACCCAGGAATGTAGCCATTACTTTTCCTTTTAATCCTATTTCTTTTTCAGTATTCATTCTCAAATTGTTAGTTTTGCGAAAAAATCATGCTTGATGACACAGACCGCCGCCTTCTGCGCTATTATCAGGACGATCCAACCCTGACCCCTGGCGAGCTTGCCGAAAGGGCGCGCGTGACCCATGCCACTTGTGCGCGGCGGCTGGAGCGGCTGCGCGAGGCGGGCGTGATCCGGGCCACCCGCGCAGTGATCAACTGGCGCGCGCTTGGGTATGAGGTCGAGGTTTCCTTGCGCATCACGCTCGACAAGACCAACCCGCGCGCCTTCGACGAGTTTACCGCTGCGGCCCGGGACGTGCCCGAGGTGGTTGAAATCCAGAGCTTTCTGGGGCGCGTCGATGTGCGCCTCTCCGTCATTGCCCGCGACATGGCGCAATATCAGCAGATCTACCGCAGCGCCATTCTCACCCTGCCCCATATCGCCGATATCGAAGCGCTGATGCATGTGGCCCGCATCAAATCCGACGAGGCACTGCCGCTATGATCGAGCTGGACACCATTGACCGCAAGATCCTGCACGCGCTCAGCGCCGACGCCACCCAATCCGCCAGCGCACTCGGGCGCAAGCTGGGGCTCAGCCAGCCGGCCACGTGGCGACGGGTGCGGCGACTGGAAGAGGCCGGGGTGATCACAGGCCGCCGTCTGGATCTGGACCGCGAGCGGCTGGGTTTTGGCGTCACGGTTTTTCTGGGCGTCAAGCTCGCCACCAAGGGCCGGGTCAGCTTGGAGGATTTCGAGCGCGCCGTCTGCGCCATCCCCGAAGTGCAGACCGTCGAGCATATTCTGGGGCTTTACGATTACCGTCTGCGGGTCGTGGCGCGTGACATTGCGGATTTCGAGCGCGTGCTGCGGCGGCGCATCATGATGCTTCCAGGGGTGGGCGACGTGGAGGCAAACGTGCTTCTGAGCGAGGAACGGTGCCCCGGACCAATCGGTTAGGCGGACCGTTTGAGCGCCTCGGCTTCGTATTTCTTCAGCGTATAGCGTGACATGTCATAGCCGCAATCGCCCTGCTCCAGCTCGGGAAAGGCCGCGATGATCTCGTCGCGCTCCACGGGCGTGACCGTATCCAGCGAAGCTTGCCCCGGAAACAGGCTCTCAGCCGGGCAGCATTCCGCAAAAACAATCTGATGACTGTCAAAGAGGAAGTGCCAGTACTCCACCGTATCGCAGGGCATGATGCGGATCGTGTCATCGTTGCACAGGTGCTTTGCCGCCACGAGGACTTCGGGCTCCCCAAAGAGCAGTTCCGCCGTTGCTCCGCGCAGCAGGACCCGATGGTTCTGCGACAACCACAGGTCGCGGACATTGCCCAGCGCGCCGCGTTTCACCCGCACCGGCGCATTCTCTGCCACGCGACCGGGGACTGTCATCGTCCCGATCCAGCGGATCGGTTGCGGCCCCTCGTCAAGCGTGCTCACCATATCGCCTTCCTTGAGCGTCTCGATCGCCTGTGGCCCGCTTGGTGTCTCGATCAGAGTGCCGCGCATGAAGCAGATCACGGTGAGAATGTTGAGATCGCTTTCGAAGGCCCCATCGCCAACCTCATCGGGACTGATGATCCCATCGCCATTGAGGTCGATATCTTCGTTTGTCGGGATTTCGTAGGGCCCGCTTTGGCTTTCCAAGGCGCCCAGAATATCGATACCAGCCACCAGTGCCAATTCACCCAGAACCGGCGCGTCCGGGTCGCTGGAGGTCAAAGAGGACGCATCGAACTCCAGATAACGGTCGCCCATATTGTTGCGCCCGTCGTCAATCTCGCCGCCGCCATCTGGCGGGGCGTCGTAGGTGTATTTCGGAATGTCATTGTAATAATCCGAGGCATTATCATAGACGATAATCCGCACGATGACGGACTCGTCGGTCAAAACGCCATCCTCGGTGGCCCCCTCCACCTCGAAGACGATGATGTCATCATCCTCGAAAACGGCGGTACCATCATGGATCATGAACTCGCCGCCATTGCTGGCATTCGAGTTTGTCTGCGGATCACCAATAACACTAAAACCGTTTAACAACAGCGTTGTATCGGCCATTTCTGCTCTTTTTTCTGCCTCGGTTGCCGGATCTTGCGCCCGGTTTGACGGATGACGTGCCGCCTTCGATTAAACTTTTAGTCAAAATTGTGGCGAAACTATGGCACGGACCGGTCTTGTCAGATCGGGACTTTGCCATGGCCTTGAAAGCGCGTTAGCACTTACTTCGCAGAATCAGGAGACACGCCCATGCCCGCCCTTCTCGACCATATCGATCCCGACGGCCTTCAGGAGTTTTCGGTCGTCTTCACCGACCGGTCTCTCAACCATATGAGCGCCAGCTTTCAGCAGGTGATGCGCGACATCTCGGACATGCTGAAAGATGTATACAATGCCGACGCCGTGGCGCTTGTCCCCGGCGGCGGGTCTTACGCGATGGAAGCGGTGGCGCGGCAGTTCGGCCATGACGCTCATGCACTGATCGTGCGCAATGGCTGGTTCTCCTATCGCTGGAGCCAGATTTTCGAGGCAGGTGATTTTACCGCGGAAACCACTGTTTGCATGGCGCGGCAAACCGGCAACGGCGTCCAGGCTCCTTTCGCCCCTGCCCCGATCGAAGAAGTGACCGCCAAAATTCGTGAGGCAAAGCCCGATGTGGTCTTTGCTCCGCATGTGGAAACCTCGGCCGGTCTTATCCTGCCCGATGACTACGTGACCGCGCTGGCCGAGGCGGCGCATGAGGTCGGCGCGCTGATGGTGCTCGATTGCATCGCATCGGGCTGTGCCTGGGTGGATATGAAGGCCACCGGCGTCGATGTGCTGATTTCAGCTCCGCAAAAGGGTTGGTCGGCTTCGCCGTCGGCGGGGCTTGTGATGATGTCGTCCCGCGCGCTGGAGCGGCTCGAGACCACCAGCTCAGACAGTTTCGCCATCGACCTCAAGAAATGGTATGCGATCATGCAGGCCTATGAAAACGGCGGTCATGCCTATCACGCCACCATGCCGACCGACGCGCTGCGCGCCTTCCGGGACACGATGATCGAAACGCGCGACTATGGTTTTGAGCGGCTGCGTGCGGCCCAATGGGAACTGGGCGACGGTGTCCGTGCGATGCTGGCCGGGAAAGGCGTGGTGTCTGTGGCGGCTGATGGCTTTGGCGCCCCTGGTGTGGTGGTGAGCTATACAAGCGACCCGGATATCCAGAATGGCAAGAAATTCAGCGCATTAGGCATGCAGATCGCCGCCGGTGTCCCACTTGCCTGCAACGAGCCTGACGGGTTCATGACCTTCCGCCTGGGGCTCTTTGGCCTCGACAAGCTCTATGATGTTCCCGGCACATTGGCGCGGCTGAAAGCGGTGATTGACGAGGTCCTCTGACTGGCGGCTCATCCGCCCTGACAGGCGGCCTCGCGAGGCGGGCACGCAAGGGACCGATGAGCGGCTCAGCGCACGCCAAGCCCCATCTGCATCAGCGTCTTGCGCACCGGCGCGAGGCTATATATCGCGTTAAGCCCCAACGCCCGCATGTCGCGCAGGGGTTGGGCGTGGACCTGGCTTGCGCGGTTGAGAATATCTATGCCCCTGACCCGAGCGCTGACCTCCAGATGGCGGCGCTTGTGATAGGCCTCCAGCATATCGCGGCTCCCCAGATCGCGGGGCGACGCCACCGCCAGGTCGAGCAGCTCACGCATATCCGCAAGCGACATGTTCAGCCCCTGCGCACCAATGGGGGGCACCACATGGGCCGCCTCGGCCACCAGCGCCACCCGCTCGGCATACATCCTCTCGGCCAGTTGGCTGATGATCGGCCAGAGCGTGCGCTGCGAAGCCAGCGTCAGCGGCCCGAAGAGAAGGCAGGAGCGCGTGTTCATCGCGTCCTCGAACGCCGCTTTCGGCAAGTCCCGCAGGCGCACCGCCTCGGGTCCGTCCTCCATCCAGACCACAGCCGAGGACGGCCGCCCCTCGTAATCGGGCAGCGGCACAAGGGTGAACGGCCCGCCCGTGCGATGGATTTCGGTCGAGACATCCTCATGCGGGATCGGATGCGTCACGGCAAAGGCCAGTGCCTTCTGCCCGTAACGCGTGGTCTTGACCGGCACCCCCGCCTGTTCGCGGATAAAAGAATTGCGCCCGTCCGCCGCAATCACCAGACGGCACCGCACCCGCCGCCCATCGCTCAGGCCGATGCGGGCTTCGGCTTCGCGGGTGAACAGAGATGTGGTGCCGACCCCGGGGCAGAACTCCACATTCGGCAACTGGTCCAGATGCGCCACCATCTCGCGCCGCAAAAGCCAGTTGGGCAGGTTCCAGCCAAAGGGCGCGTCCGAGATGTCAGCGGCGTCGAACTCCTTGGTGATGCGCGGCTCGGGCTGCGCGCCACCTGCATCCACAATCCGCATGATCTGCAAATCCGCCGCATAAGGCGCCAGCCTTTGCCAAAGCCCCGCCTGCTCCAGAAGCGCCCGGGCGGGCTGCAAAAAGGCGGTGCTTCTGAGGTCAGCGCCTTTGCTGTCGCGCTCGGTGACCGGCGGTGCTGGATCGACGCATATCACCGAAAAGCCCGCCTTGCCGAACAACGCGGCAGCGGTCAGCCCGGCCACGCCCCCGCCAGAGATCAGGATATCCACCTGGCTTTGCGTCATGTCCTCGCCTTTCGCGGCGTCTACCCCCGGGTCAGCCGCACCAAAATCACCATCATCAACGGCACCATCACCAGCGCCGGAAGCACCAGACCGGGCAATCCATAAAGTGCCACGCTGGTCGCCCAAAGCGTCACGAGCACCGCCGCGACAAGATAAAGCGCCGTTTGCGCGCGGCTCTCGCTCGTGTCTGAGCCGACCTCGAGTTGGGCCAGTTCCTCGGTATACTCGGTCTTGTCAAACGGCATCTTGCGCTCCTCTCTATCGGGTTACAACCCTGAGTTAGGCGCGGCCTGTCCCCCGCCCATGCGCATTATGCCGCAGGTGCAGCAATATCAGAGCAGCCTGGCCAAAAAGCCTGAAAGGTCGTCCGTATGATAGTGAATATGTGGTGCCACATGCCGTTCCGGCGCCACATGCACAGTGCGCATCCCCATCGCATGCGGCGCGGCCAGGTTGCGCGGCTCATCCTCGAACATCGCAGCGCGGCGCGGGTCCACCCCATCGTGGGCAAAGACGGTTTCGAACGCTTCGACCTCGGGCTTGGGACGAAACGCGGCATGTTCCACACCATAAACCGCATCCATGACCCCGCTGAGGCCGCGTTTGGCCAGCACACGTTCGGCATAGGGGGCGGTGCCATTGGTGTAAACGATCTTGCGCCCCGGCAAGGACTTGATGCGCGCCGCAAGTGCGGGCTCCGGCTCAAGATGGTCCAGATCGATCTCATGCACATCGGTCAGATAGGGCCCGGGGTCCACACCATGCTCCCGCATCAGCCCGGCAAGGGTTGTGCCATGCTCCCGCCAATAATGCTGGCGCAGGCGGTCCGCTTCAGCGCGGTGCACACCAAGCGCGTCCATCACATACTGCGTCATCTTCACCTCGATCTGATCGAAGAGGCGCGCCTGTGGCGGGTAGAGCGTATTGTCAAGGTCGAAGACCCAGGTCTCGACATGGGCAAACTGGTGTTTTGGCATGGCCCGAACCCTACGTATCCCGCGACAAAGGTGCAACGCCCAAGGGGTATACGCGCGCGTTTCTGAGGGCTAGGGTCAAAGACAAAGAGACATCACGGACCACACCCATGAAACCGCAACAGACAGACGCCTATACGCTTATCCTCGATGCGATTGACAGCGGGGTTTACAAACCGGGCGACCGGCTGGTGGAAAGCGACCTTGCCGAACGGCTGGGTGTCTCGCGAACGCCGATCCGCGAGGCCCTTCAACGGCTGGAGACGCAAAGCCTGCTGACACGCGACGGGCGCAGCCTGATCGTCTCCTCGCTTGATCACAACCAGCTTGCCGAGCTTTATGTCGTGCGCGCCGAGCTGGAAGGGCTGGCCGCGAACCTTGCCGCGCGCCACGCCACAGATGAGGAAGTACGCGTGCTGCGAGACATGGTCGAGGACGACAAGAAGCTTCTGGGCGATCCCAAGGCGATGTCCCGCGCCAACCGGCGCTTTCACAAGCAGATCCATCTCGCCTCGCATAACCGCTTCCTGGTTCAGCAGCTCGATCTGGTGCATCGGTCCATGGCGCTTCTGGCCACCACCTCGCTTGCCGCGGTGGGGCGCGATGAGGCGGCGCTTGCCGAGCATGACGCCATCGTCACCGCGATCGAAAATCGCGACAGCAATGCGGCGGGCGAAGCATTGCGCGCGCATATCTCCAAGGCGTTCGTAACCCGGCTGAAACTCGATTCAGGTGAGGTCGGCAGCACCGTCTGAGCCCGCCTGCCGCGGCGCGGCAACCGCGCCAGGCGACAAGCCATGTGTGGTTTTGTCCCAGAAAAACGGCTTAAAAACGAGCTCATAGAGCGCCTTATACGCCGCAATCGCCCCCAGTGGCGAATAGAAGTGCATGGTCGGCGCCCAGAACAGCAGGTGCCGGTGTTTCACCCCCGAAACGGCTGTCATGTGGATGATCACATTCATCACCTCGATGAGCAGAAACAGGCTTCCGATCGCCACCATCACCGGGCGAGAGATCAGCGGGTCGAGCGGGTGCGGAAGGCCGAACAGCACCAGCCAGAAGGACCACAGGACAGGGGCCAGGATGAACTGCGAGAGCGCGGTCACGAAATGCGCCTGAAAGCCCAGGAATTTCCACCCGCCCAATTGCCGATAGAGCAGTAGCGGCCGCCTCATATGCACCAGATAGGTCGTCATGTACCCCTTGAGCCAGCGAGAGCGTTGCTTGACCCAGGGCCAGAAGCGGCAGTTGGCCTCTTCCTCGGTCACGGTATGGACCATTTCCGTGCGGTAGCCATGGCGCGCCAGCCGAAAGCCGAGATCCGCGTCTTCGGTCACGTTATGAGCATCCCACCCGCCCAGCTCTTCCAGGGGCTTTCGGCGGAAAAACAGTGTCGTGCCGCCCAGCGGGATCGCAAAGCCAAGCCGCGCCATGCCCGGCAGCATCAGGCGGAACCAACTCGCGTATTCAATCGTGAAGCAGCGCGCCAGCCAGTTCTGGCGTGGGTTGTAGTAGTCCAGCACCCCCTGCAGGCAGGCCACCTCTTCGGGCAATTGCTGAAATCGTCGGGCAATGACGGTGATCTGGTCCGGGTCGGGTGCATCCTCGGCATCGTAGATGCCCACGATATCCCCCTCGCAAAAATCCAGCGCATAGTTCATCGCGCGCGGTTTGGTGCGTGGTTGACCATCCGGCGCCGTGATCGCGCGAATCCACGGCGGCAAGTCGATCTCGGCCAACGTGGCCTGGGTCAGTTCATCCTCTTCCTCCAGGATCAGGATCACATCGAGAAGGCATTTGGGATAGGTCAGTTGCATGAGGCGGGCCACCAGCGCATGCAGTACCTCCGTCTCGCGAAACAGTGGCACCAGGATCGACACTTTGGGCAGCGGGGCCTTGCCGGTGATCTGCGGCGACGGCGGCGGATCAGGGTCCATCGTGATCGCGGCGATAAAGGCCGAGGCTTTCATCACTGCTGTCACCAGCAAAGTAAAGGCCGCCCAGAGGGCAAATACTGCAAACACCGCCCCGGGAAAGATCAGGGTCAGCGCCGCGAAGGCCAGCAAGGAGAGCAGCGTCGCCACAAGGCGCAGCCGCAAGCGCCCGCCCCAGTTGCGGCAGCTTTCGAGCGACTGAACGCGCGTTTCGGCAAACCGGGTCAGTTCCGGGCGAAACCCCTCTGCCACGCGCGCCTGAACCTGCGTGCGTTCGGCGATCACCAGCGGCGCCCCGGCGACATCCACGGGGAGCCCGGCGGCCGCTTCGCGAAACTGTTCAGGATGCGCAGTCGCCACAACCGGCCGACCGCGCGCATCTCTGATCGGCACGAAGCCTTGCTTGAGCATGGCGCGCGGGTCGATCACCGTCTCAACCAGATCCCGGTTGCCAAGCTCTTCCGCACTTATGAAGGTCGTGCTCAGGCGGTTGGCATGGGCTCTGAGCAGATCCTCCTGACCGGCGAGTCCCTCGGCGGTCAGGATGCGATCAAGGGAGGCATCGCAATGACGCTTGACCAGTTGCGCCAGAAGTGCATCCGATTTTGACAGCGCGCCGATGCGCACAAGCTCGTCGCCAATCGCGCCCGCATCGCCAGTACGATCCAGCGCCTGCCGCCCCAGTTGGCGCAGTTCTGACACACCCATGACCTGTCCCCTAGCAAATCTTCCGCAGGCCAGGATTTCAGTTAAAGGTTAATTTGCCGTAAATATTTGGTTAACAGAGCGATTGCCTAGCTCCGCTATCCCGCCATCGATGCCGCAAACCGCTCGAACAGATAGAAACTGTCTTGTGGGCCGGGGCTTGCCTCGGGGTGGTGCTGCACCGAAAACACCGGGCGGTCCTTCATCCGGATACCGCAGTTCGAGCCGTCAAACAGCGACACATGCGTTTCGATCACCCCCTCCGGCAGGGTCTGACTGTCGACCGCGAAACCGTGGTTCATCGACGTGATCTCGACCTTGCCGGTATCGAGATCCTTCACCGGGTGGTTCGCGCCATGATGGCCGTGGTTCATCTTGATGGTCTGCGCGCCCAGCGCCAGCCCAAGCATCTGGTGGCCCAGGCAAATCCCGAAGACCGGCAGGTTCGCCGTCAAGACGCCCTGGATCATCGGCACGGCGTATTCACCGGTGGCCGCCGGATCGCCGGGCCCGTTGGACAAAAAGACACCGTCGGGCTGATGCGCCAGCACCTCCTCGGCCGTCGCCGTGGCGGGCAACACCGTCACATCGCAACCCGCCGATGCGAGGCAGCGCAGGATGTTCCGCTTGGCCCCGTAATCCACCGCCACGACCTTGTGCTTGGGCGCGGTCTGGCGGGTATATCCCTCGGGCCAGGCCCAACGCATCTCGTCCCAGCGATAGCTTTGCGCGCAGGTCACCGTCTTGGCGAGGTCCAGCCCCTCAAGCCCGACAAAAGCCCGCGCCTTGGCCACAAGCGCCTCGACGTCGAACTTGCCCTCGGGGTCATGGGCGAGCGCCACATGCGGCGCCCCCTGTTGGCGAATGGCACGGGTCAGCCGCCGCGTATCCACCCCGCCGATGGCAATGCGCCCGCGCCGCTCCAGCCAGTCGGCCAGCCCTTCGGTGGCGCGCCAGTTCGACGGCTGAGTGGGATCCCATTTGACCACCATCCCCTCGGCCACCGGGTCAGCGGTCTCGTCATCGTCGGGATTGACGCCGACATTGCCGATATGCGGGAAGGTGAAGGTCACGATCTGCCCGGCATAGCTCGGATCGGTCATGATCTCCTGATAGCCGGTCATGGCGGTGTTGAAACACAGCTCCGCCGTGGTCACCCCCACTGCGCCAAAGCCTTTGCCATAAAACAACGTCCCGTCCGCGAGTGCCAGGCAAGCGGTCGGGTGGGGCATGGGCGCATGTGCCATGATCACGATTCTCCGGGGTGCAAATTGGCGCGAACCTACGGAGGCCGCCCCGGGGGGTCAAGGCCCAAGATCGTGACGCAACGGGACCGGCCCGATCCTCCTGAACCGCCACGGCACCGCTTGCCTCGGGTTCGGTCTTTGGGTAGGGTCCGTAACTTATGATCAACCACCCGGGATGGAACGGATGAGTTTGCGTGATCAGGTCAATTCGGCCGTGAAACAAGCCATGAAAGACAAGGAATCGCAGCGACTGGCCACCTTGCGCCTGATCAACGCCGCGATCAAGGATCAGGACATAGCCAGCCGGGGCGACGGCGCCGAAGAGGGTGTGGGCGATGCGGAAATCCTGCAAATCCTCGGCAAGATGACCAAGCAACGCCGCGAAAGCGTGCGCGCTTATGAAGAAGGCGGGCGGATCGACCTCGCCGAGCGCGAAGAGGCCGAAATCGCGATTATAGAAGAGTTCCTGCCGCGCCAGCTCAGCGACGACGAGGTGGTCGAAGCCATCGACAAGGCAATCGAAGAGACCGGTGCAGACTCGATCCGGGACATGGGCAAGATCATGGGCGCGCTCAAAGAACGCTACACCGGACAAATGGATTTCGGCGCGGTCGGCCCGCTGGTCAAGGACAAGCTCTGCCAGGGATAAGCGCAGCGCGCGCGAAGGGGGGTCACCCTCCGCTCCGTGTCGGCTCTCTGTCCGCTTCGCGGGAGGAAGCCGCCGTTTGGTGTTCCGGGCACTGAGCCGCGTATGGCCGACGCGCGCGGGGGCGATCCAACCGAAATTCAGGGCACTTTATCCCCGTCACATCCGAACGCATTCCGAATGATGTGCCAAGCTGAACCCAATCGCCGCCGCGTGGGGGCGCGTCGGCGATGCGCGGCGGGCTTCGCCCTTGATTCCGCGCAATGCGCCCACATCACATGTCCCCAAAGGGCTCAATCCTGCCATTTGCCAAATCGCGTTAACGTGCGCGCGCCTGTAGGTGAAACCCGCGTTCAGCTGCCCCCGGCAGTGACCGCTTCACGCCGATTTGGCCGCCCGCAGCGCGTCCTGAAGCTCACTGTACAGAACCTTGCGCTCCGGTTCGGACAGGAACGCCCCGATCTCGACCTCTCGGCCCGCTCCGCCCAACGTGATGTAATGATCCACCGGCCCGCCCTTGGGATGGATGCTGACCCGCGCCCAATAGCTGTTGCAGTCCCATTCCTGCACATCGCCTCTGGGATTGACCCGCCGCAAATGCAACCGCTCGGGATCAATGGTCAGTTCCTCATGCAATCTGGCGGTCTTGTAGCTGTGTTCCAGCGCCCACCAGAGCCCGGCCACCGCCAAGAGCAGAAACGGCAGCAGCCCCCAGATCAGAACCGTGCCCAAAAGTCCGTAAAGCGGGATCGTACCCAGTGCAAAAGCGCCCAGGATGGCCGCGGCAAAGCCCTTGCGCGGCAATGAGCGGTAAGGCCAGAGCTCCAACCGCTTGGTCTGCGTATCCGTCGAGCTGTTGTACCAGGTGTAAGGCATGCAAAAGTGTTTAGCGTCTTTGACGCCGCCGACAACCCTGACCTGCAGCTTTGACCCGCTTCGCGAAACACGGCGAAACGCTCCTTCATTGCGCGCTATTCCATCTCGGACGATGCGCGGCCCCCAAGACCCGCGCGTCAGTTGGACGAGACGCGCGTGGTCTGGCGATAGAAATGGTGCACACCGATCGTCGCGGTGCGCGGGTAGGTCTTGGACCATTTCGGACGCACGGCGCGGGTGTGGTAATGCGTTGCCCCCTTGGTCAGCGAACGCTCTGCGCCGTTCAACATAAGATGCGCGACGCGTCCCACCTGTTTGAACGCCTTGGGTTCGGCAATCACTTCCTTGTGCCCGTCACAGGTATAGGTGAACTGGCACTGATACTTGCGCCCCGTGCCCTGGTGGATCACCCCACAGACCGTATCCGGATAGCGCGGGTTATCAACCCGGTTCAGGATCACTTCGGCCACGGCGAACTGCCCTTTCACGCTTTCGCCGCGCGCTTCGAAATAGAGAGCCTCCGCCAGACAGCGCCACTGCTCATCGCCCTTGGCGACCGCATTCTGCGCCAGCCATTCACGCGTGTAGGTGACATTGGTTTCCGGTCGACTGAAAAGCGCCTCACGCTTACCGTCAGGCAGCGCCTTCAGCGCGCTTTGTTCCTGGTCCACCAATTTTTTCACCGGCGTATCGGCCATGACCGAACCGGCCAGAGCCAGGCTCAAAATCATTGCAATCCGCAACATAATCGTGTCCCCACTTCCCCAAAACTGCATAAAACTTGGGCGGGACGTAGAGCAAACAAGGCCTTCCGTCCAGCCCAGGGGCTTTCCGACGGCAGGTTTACGCCGCAGCGCAGCATTGTAAAACAACCATACACCGCAGTATGTTGGGGATGTCCGGCCTGCGCCTACCCGATCTTGTCGCGCACGGCCAATTGTGCGGCAGCAAGTCGCGCCACCGGAACCCGGAAGGGAGAGCAGCTTACATAGTCAAAACCGGCATCCCGGCAGAAGGCGATTGATTCGGGGTTACCGCCATGTTCACCGCAGATCGACATAACCACATCCGGGTTCGCCGCCCGCGCGCGCTCGATCCCCAGATTGAGCAGTTCGCCCACACCGTCCGTGTCAAGCGAGTGAAACGGATCTTCGGGAAAGACGCCCTGCTGCACATATTCCGACATGAATTTGCCCGCGTCATCGCGCGACAGCCCATAAGTCATCTGCGTGAGGTCGTTGGTCCCGAAACTGAGGAACGACACCAGAGGCGCGATATCGCCTGCCCTGAGCGCCGCGCGCGGGGTCTCGACCATCACGCCCAGCCGGTAGTCGAACGCCTGGCCCGTCTCGGCCCGCACGGCGGCGGCGGCGGCATCCACCTTGGCCTTGACCAGTTCCACTTCGCGCATCGCGCTCACCAGAGGGATCATGACCTCCGGCACCACTGGCGCCCCGTGCTGGCTGGCCTCGATCGTGGCCTCGAAAATCGCCCGCGCCTGCATCTCATAGATCTCGGGCACCACAATGCCCAGCCGCACCCCGCGCATGCCGAGCATCGGGTTATACTCGCTGAGCGCCTCGACCCGGCGGGTCACGTCAGACACCGGCAGATCGAGCGCCTCGGCAAGCTGCACATGCCCCGACCGCTCGGTCGGCAGGAACTCGTGCAGCGGCGGGTCAAGCAGGCGAATACACACCGGCTGGCCCTGCATGATGCGGAAGAGATCAGCAAAATCCGCGCGCTGCATGGGCAGCAGAAGCTCCAGCGCCTCGGCCCTCTCGGCAGGCGTGTCGGCAAAGATCATCTCGCGCATGACGGTCAGCCGGTCGGCTTCGAAAAACATATGCTCGGTCCGGCAAAGCCCGATCCCCTGCGCCTTGAACCCGCGCGCCATTTCGGCATCGGCGGGCGTATCGGCATTGGCGCGCACCGAAATATCGCGCACCTCATCAGCCCAGGTCATCAGCGTCTTGAGCGCATCGTCGCGCGCAGGCTCCACCAGCGTCGGCTCACCTGCCAGCACATCGCCGCTGGTGCCGTCGATGGTGATCACGTCGCCCGCCTTGAACACCCGCCCATCCGGGGCCACGATCCGCTTGCGCCTGAGCTGGAACGTCAGATCGGATGCCCCCACCACGCAAGGCAGGCCCATGCCCCGCCCGATCACCGCGGCGTGGCTGGTCATCCCGCCGCGTTCGGTCAGAACCCCCGCCGCGGCATGCATGCCGCGGATATCCTCGGGGCTGGTCTCGCGCCGGACAAGAATGCACGCCTCCCCCTGCGCGGCGCTGGCCTGAGCATCGGCGGCGGAGAACACAATCTTGCCGCTCGCCGCACCCGGGCTGGCCGCCACGCCACGTGTCAGCCGGTCGCGCTTGGCCTCCGGGTCCACCTGCCGGTGCAGAAGCTCATTAAGCGCGCGCGGCTCGATCCGCATCAGCGCCTCTTCCCGCGGAATGATCCTGTCCTCGGCCAATGCCACGGCAATCGCCACAGCCGCGCGGGCATTGCGCGCCACACGCACCCCGTCAAGCAGCCAGACCTTGCCGTTCTCGACCGTAAATTCCGCTGTCATCTCCTCGCGCAGCTTCTCACGCATGAGCGCCGTATGCGCGATCAACTGAGCATAGGCATCCGGCGCCTGTTCTTCCAGCGACGGCCCGCGCGCATCCCTGGCAAGAAAAAGCGCCCCGGCCCCCTGCCCCAGCGCGTCGCGCCCCTGGCTCTGGCTCAGATAGCGCCCGGTGATCTTGCGCTCGCCGGTCTGCCCGTTGACAAGCTGCATCACACCCGAACCGCTTTCACCCGTCGTCTCGCCGAGACCAAGCGCCAGTTGCTGCACCACAAGACCCAGCCCGGCATCCGCAGGCGCGCCCTTGGCTTGCCGCAAGAGCCGCGCCGAGGTGCCCTCCCAGGTGCGCGCCATGGAGCGCAGCACTTCGAGAAGCTGCACAGCGGGTTCCTGCGGGAAGCTTTCGTCGGTTTCTTCTTCATAGGCGCTGAGCGCCTCGGGCAAACCCGTCACCGGATCGTCCGACACCTCGTCGAACATATCCGGGTCGAGCCGCGCCACATGGATCGAATAGGCCTGTACAAAGCGCAGATAGAGCGAGGCCGCCGCGCGTTTGCCAATCCTGTCCGACAATTCCACATAGAGGCTGTCATTCATCCCGATGTTCAGGATCGCGCCCGGCCCGCCCCAATCGGGGTCTTCCGACGACGGGCGCACACACAAAAGCGGCGCCTCGCCGAAGGGTGCGAGTATCCGCTGCATATCCAGAGGCTCCCCCGCCGCCAGCCGATGCACCGCATCAAACGACAGCGCCACCGTCACCGGCACCGGCAGATCGAGCCGCACCAGCCGCTGCAGGCATTTCGCCCGGCCGCCATGGGTCCCCGGCGACATCGGCGCATCAGGGGTGATCAGGGTAATATCAGGGTCGTTATTCTGCACTGCGGCACCTTTATCTCGTGGGCGCAGCATACGCCGCGCGCCAGACAAAGCAAGGCGGCGTTTTGCCTCTGAAAATACCCGTCCCGCGCGGCGCGCGGGGCCTTAGCTGATCAGTGCCTCAGCCCTCGATCTGGGTAAGGTCCGCCGCCTGCAGGCAAATCTGCCGGATGCGCGACAAGAGGTTGAGCCGGTTGCGCCGCAGCACCTCGTTATCCGTATTCACCTGCACCGCCTCGAAAAACGCATCAATCGGTGTGCGCAGGGCGGCCATCGCCCCCATGGCGGCGGCAAAGTCATCGGCCTGCATCGCGGTGGCGATCTGCGCCTCGGCGGCATCGAGGGCGGCAAACAGCGCTTTTTCTTCCGCGGTCTCGGCGAATTTCACGTCCGCGCCAAAGGAATACTCCACCCCGTCCTTTTCCTCGGCCTGGGTCAGGATGTTGTTGGCCCGCTTGAAGCCCTGCACGAGGTTCTCGCCATCGTCGGTCCTCAGCGCGTCGGACAGTGCGCGCGCCCGTGCCACGATCAGGCCCAGGTCATCGCCGTCGCCCAGAGACAGGCAGGCGTCAATCACATCATGCCGCAAGCCCTGATCGCGCAGATAGACCTTCAGACGATCATGGAAAAACGCCAGAAGGTCGGTCGACAGGTCCGGCACCGCGTCCCCCACTGTCCGCAGGACGCTGCCATCGGACATGTCGGGCGGGGTCTCCCCGTTTTTGCGCCGGTCCATGACGGCGTGCCATGCGGCCCCGAAAACCCCGTGCTCGGCCATTTCCTGCAGGATCTCTTCGAGCGTGTCGATCTCACCGCTGCTGGCCTTTGTGCGATGCAGGGCGATCTTGTGTTTCACAAGCTGGCTGTCGACAAACCGGTCCAGTTTTATCCTGTAGCCGTTTTCAAGGATGATCCGGATCACCCCCAGCGCCGCCCGGCGCAAGGCAAACGGGTCTTTCGATCCCGTCGGCTTTTCCTCAATCGCCCAGAACCCGGTCAGCAGGTCCAGCTTGTCGGCCAGCGCCACCACAACAGAAACGAGACGCGTCGGCACCTCATCAGAGGGGCCCAGCGGCGAGTAATGCTCTTGCGCTGCCGCCGCCACATCATCGGGCAGCCCCGCCTCAGCCGCATAATAGCGCCCCATCAACCCCTGCAATTCGGGGAATTCATAGACCATCTCCGAGCTTAGGTCCGCCTTGCACACCCGTGCCGCCTGTTCCGCAAGATCGGCATCCGCCGCCACCACCGGGGCCAGTTCCCGCGCCAGTGCCGCGATCCTTGCGATCCGCTCGGCTTGTGACCCCAGACGCCGCTCAAAGGTCACATTTTCAAGCTGCTCCAGCCACGCGCCCATACCGTCCCGCGCCACGCGCAAATCGTTCTCCCAGAAAAACTTGGCATCGCTGAGCCGCGCCGACAGCACCTTCTGATTGCCGGCCAAAATGGTCGCGCCCTGATCGGCGGTCTCGATATTGGCGACGGTCACAAACCGCTCGATCCGCCCGCTGTCCGGGTTGCGCACCGAAAAGAACTTCTGATGTTCCTTCATGGAGGTCTGCAGCACCTCGGGCGGCAGGCTCAGATACTCCTCGCCAATCTCACCCATCAGCACCACGGGCCATTCCACAAGGCCCGCCACCTCGGTCAGCAGGCCCTTGTCCTCGACCACGTCCAGGCCGCAGGCAAAGGCCTGATTGGTCGCCTCCTGCCAGATATGCGCGGCGCGCTCTTCGGCATCGAGGATGGCGTAGGCGCGTTTCAGCCTGGCGGCATAGTCCTCAAATGACGTGACGCGGAACCGCTCCGGCGCCATGAACCTGTGACCCTCGGTGGTGTCTCCCGCCGTGATCCCGTCGATATCCAGCGGCACCACCGTCGCCTCGCCCGCCTCGTCAGTGAGGATGCACAGGATGGATTGCAGCGGCCGCACCCAGCGCAAAGACCCGCTGCCCCAGCGCATCGACTTGGGCCAGGGGAAGTTGCGCACCACGTCCGAAAGGACCTCGGCGATGATCTCCGCCGCCGGGCGTCCGGGCCTTGTGATCATCGCGAAATAGACCTGGCCCTTCTTCTCGTCGCGGATCTCCAGATCGTCACGCGACACACCCGCGCCGCGCAGAAAGCCTTCGATCGCCTTCTCTGGCGCATCCACGCGCGGGCCCTTGCGCTCTTCTTTCACCGTGGGGCTTTCCGCAAGCAGCCCCTCCAGCGCCAGCGCCAGCCGCCGTGGCGTCGAAAACGCCGCGGCACCCGCATAGGTCAGCCCCGCCTCGACCAGCCCGTTGGTAACGCGCTCGCGCAGATCCTGCGCCGCCCGCGCCTGCATCCGCGCCGGAATTTCTTCGGAGAAGAGTTCAATCAGAAGGTCAGGCATGGCTCAGTCTCCTTGCGGCGGCTCAGGGCAATCGTCCGGCGCGGCATTCCCGTCAAACACCACTTCGCCGCAGCGGTTGATCTGCTGCCAGGCAAAGCCGCGCCCGTCTTCGGTAATGGCCACGATCCGGTCGATGCCATATTGAATGTCCCGCTGCCCCAGAAAGGCCAGCGCCCGGCCGGCTTCGAGATCAGCGCCAATCGCCTCGGCGTCGAAACAGTCGAACCAGCCCGGCGCGACCAGCGGCTCGGCAGCCTCGTAAATCTCATAGGTTTCCGTCAGCATCGCAAGGCTCATCGTCGTGGTGAAACAGGCGCGATAGCGGATCGGAGAGCTGCTGGCGTCAATCGCGCGGAAGCCGTCATAGAGCACCGGCTCGGGCGCGCCCGAACTCAGGCTTACAAGCATCACATCGGTTTCGCCGTCGGCCTCCACCTCTTCATAGAAATGGTAGACCTGCAGGTAATACATGGCCACACCGGCCAGCAATGCGGATACCAAGATCACAGCCCCCAGAAATTTGCCCATTACGCGGCACAGCCTCCGGCTTCGGTCTGCACAAACGCATCGGCGCAGGCCTTGGCCAGCGCCCGCACCCGCCCGATATAGGCCTGCCGCTCGGTGACCGAGATCACCCCGCGCGCATCCAGCAGGTTGAAGATATGGCTGGCCTTGATGCACTGGTCATAGGCCGGATGCGCCATAATGATCCGCTTGCCGGTCTTGGGGTCATCGGCCTCGGCACTCAGGATTGCGTGGCACTCGGCCTCGGCCTCTTCAAAGTGACGCAGCAGCACCTCGGTATCGGCCACATCGAAGTTGAAGCGGCTGTATTCCTCTTCCGTCTGGCGAAACACATCACCATAGCTGAGCGGGATGGGCGCGCCCGGGTCGTTGAAGGGCATCTCCATCACATGATCAATGCCCAGCACATACATCGCCAGCCGCTCCAGCCCATAGGTCAGCTCGCCCGAGACGGGGCGGCAATCATGCCCGCCGACCTGCTGGAAATAGGTGAACTGGCTCACTTCCATCCCGTCGCACCAGACCTCCCAGCCCAGCCCCCAGGCGCCCAGGGTGGGGCTTTCCCAGTCATCCTCGACAAAGCGGATGTCATGCAGGGCCATGTCGATGCCAATCGCCTCAAGACTGCCCAGATAGAGCGATTGCAGATCGGGCGGGCTGGGTTTGATCAGCACCTGATACTGATAGTAATGCTGCAACCGGTTCGGGTTCTCGCCATAGCGCCCGTCGGTCGGCCGCCGCGAGGGCTGCACATAGGCCGCGGCCCAGGGGGTGCTGCCCAGGCTGCGCAGCGTTGTGGCGGGGTGAAACGTCCCTGCCCCCACCTCCATGTCATAGGGCTGCAGGATGGCACAGCCGCGCTCTGCCCAATAGGCTTGCAAACGCAGGATGATCTCCTGAAAGCTGCGCGGTTTGCTTTTGCTCTGTGCCATGTGGTCCTCGTCCATGGGATCGGGGCGGATTTCGCCCCTACCTACGGCGCGACTCTGGCGGGGTCAACGCCCTACCCGGTTGACGCGCGCCCTTGTCCGCCTAAGCTTTTGCGTGGGCGCGGAATGCCGCCGCTCAGTCTGTCAGGAGAGCCCGAGTTGAAACGTCTTGCCCTGCGCGTGGTCACGCATCTGATTGCCCTTGTCGCGGGCTTTGCCATTGGTGTGTATACATTGCCGATCCTGACGGCCCCACCTTCGCCGGATCAGGCGATGCTGGACCAGTCGGCCAAGGCCGCAGTGTTCACCGCCGAGTTCGCAACCGGCCTGCCCGGCAATGACGCGCTGCATTGGGGCGAGGGCACGGTGAGCCTGACCGCAACCCAGATCGTCCATACCGGGCGTCTGGCCCCCGGTCCCGATTACCGGCTGTACCTCGTGCCCGAGTTCGTGGACGACGAGGATGCGTTCACCCCGCTGATGTCGGCCTCACGGATGGTTGGCAAGGTCGAGACGTTCCATGGGTTCATTGTCGATCTGCCCCCCGATGTGGACCTGGACCGCTACACCACCGTGCTGATCTGGTGTGAAGCCTTTGGCGAGTTCATCGCCGCCGCCGAATATCGCTGACTGCGGCCGTGCCAAGTGCCTCCTGAACCGGGGCTGATCCGGCGCGGCAGCCCCGGACTGGCCCAAGATTCCAGTCAAAACCTGCAATTTTCGGATGCACCTCGTCACAGATTTGATAAAAAGCAGTGACGCCCCGCCACGGGGGCTGTGTATGAGCAGGCAGATTTTACGATGTATCGCATTCTTGGTTTTCTTTTCGCCATTATCCTGGCCACCTCCGCTGCCCAGGCGCAGCAGAATTCCTGGGTTCAGATCGAAGCGCAGCCAAGCCTTGCGCGCGCCGAGCAGAGCATTCGCCAGTACGCGACCAACCTCCAGGACGTCAACGGCTTCTCCATCGGCGCCGGCTGGTATGCCATCGCGCTTGGCCCCTACACGCCGGAACGGGCGCAACAGATCCTTGCCGCTTACCGGGCCGAGCGGCTGATCCCGCGTGACAGCTATATCGCCGTGAGCTCCGACTATCAGCAGCAGTTCTGGCCCGTGGGGACCAACCTGCTCACGGCGCCCGCGCTGAGTATCGGCGTCGAAGAAACCGCGACCAACGAAACCGAAAACGAGCCTTCCGAATCTGTCGTCGAGACCGTGATCGCAGAGCCGGAGCCCGCGGATGAAACCCCGCGCGAGGCCCGCGCCAGTGAGCGGGACCTTAGCCGGGAAGAGCGCGCCGATCTGCAGGTCGCGCTCAAGTGGGCCGGGTTCTACGAGGGCGCCATCGACGCCGCCTTTGGCCGGGGCACGCGGAATTCCATGTCCGCCTGGCAGACCGCTAACGGGTTCGAAGCCACCGGCATCCTGACAACGCTGCAACGCGCCGAGCTTCTGCGCCAGTATAATGCGGTGCTTGACGGGATGGGCCTGAAACTGGTTCAGGACAGCAATGCCGGGATCGAAATGAAACTGCCGCTCGGCGTGGTGGCCTTCGAAAAGCTCAGCCCGCCTTTCGTGCATTATTCGGCCACCGGCGATATCGACGCCAAGGTGCTGCTGATCAGCCAGGAGGGCGACAGCAACACCCTCGGCGGCCTCTACGATATCATGCAGACACTTGAGATCGTCCCCGACAGCGGTCCGCGCACGCTCAAATCCGATGCCTTCACCCTGATCGGCGAAGGGGCGTTCAGTATTTCCCACACCCAGGCCTGGCTCAAGAATGGCGAGATCAAGGGGTTCACGCTGGTCTGGCCCGCAGGCGACGAGGAACGTCGCACCCGGATTTTGGGCGAAATGCAGGAAAGCTTTCAACGGCTCGACGGTGTGCTCGACCCTGCCGCGGGCGCAGAGACCGAACAAAGCATCGATCTTGTGGCCGGGCTTGAGATCCGCAAACCCAGGATGTCACGCTCGGGCTTTTTCGTGGACCGGTCGGGCGTTGTCGTGACCACCGCCGAAGCCGTGCAGGGGTGCCGCAAGATCACCATCGAAGATGTCTATGACGCCGAACTTGCCGCCAGCGACCCGGCGCTTGGCATCGCGGTGCTGCGCCCGTCGGAGCGGCTTGCCCCGATGGCTGTCGCCACCTTTCAGAGCGCCCCGCCGCGCCTGCAATCCGATGTGGCCGTTGCCGGCTATTCCTATGGCGGCGTTCTGGGCGCGCCCACGCTGACCTTTGGCCGCCTCGCGGATGTGAAGGGGCTGAACGGCGAGACCGAAATGAAACGTCTCGCCCTTTCCACATTGGAAGGCGACGCGGGTGGTCCGGTTGTGGATGCCGGCGGTGCGGTGCTGGGCATGCTCCTGCCCAATACCCAGAATGGCCGTCAATTGCCCGAAGGCGTAAGCTTTGCCGCCGATGCCGATGCGGTCCGCGCGGTGCTGGAACAGGCGGGCGTCACAACGGCGGACGCCACCGACAGCGCGCAAATGGCGGCCGAGGCACTGACCCGCGAAGTGGTCAAGATGACCGTGCTGGTGAGCTGCTGGGACTGATCTGACAGGAAGGTGCGTGCAAGCACGCACCCTACCGCTGTCAGGCGGTTTCCGGTGTCACGTAGATCAGCGTCGGCTTGTCCGCCTTGAACGCGCCCAGAACCGCCGATTGCAGTTCTTCGATGCTCCCCGGCGCTTCGGCATGGGCGCCATAGGCCCGCGCAAGCGCGCAGAAGTCGGGGTTATGGGCAATCACCGCATTGGGCGCAATCTGAGCACGCACCATACTGTCCTCGATCTCTTTCAGCTTGCCGTTGTCCCACAGGATGATCGGCAGGGGCAGGCCCAGTTCCACGGCGGCGCCCAGCTCCTGCAGCGTGTACTGGAAGCCGTAATCGCCCGCGATGGCCATTGTTGGCAGGCCCTTGCGCGCCATGCAGCCCCCGATCGCCGCGGGCATTGCATATCCAAGTGTGCCAAACCCACAGGGATGATGCCAATGTCCGGGGCGCGGCATGGTCCACACCTCCTTGGACACATAGGCAAACTGCGTCATGTCCGAATAGATCATCGTATCGTCGGGGAGCACCGCCTCCAAGGCCCGCGCCAGCGGCACGATCCCGGGGCGTTCCGCGTCGGTCTCGGCCTCCCAGCGGGCGCGTGTGGCCGCCACATCTTTCGCCGACCACGAATTGACCGCCGTCAGGTCCTCTGCCAGCACCCCTTCGGCCAGCGCCGCCGCGTCGCAGAGCACCCCATCGTCGGTGCCCGGCATCGAATTGAGCTGCTCCGGATCGATATCCACCCGGATAAGCCGCCCCTGATGACCCAGAAGCACCCGCCAGAGGTCATTCTCCGACAATTCCGTGCCCACAGCCAGCACCAGATCGGCCTCGCCGATCACAGACGGGCTGTCGGGCCGTGCCAGGTAGCTGCCATAGGCCAGACGGTCGCTTTTGGGGATGATACCGGTGCCGGCATAGGTGGTGAAGCTCGCCGCTCCGATCCGCCGGGCAAGCTCTGCCCAGGCGTCTGCCCCGGCCACAGCCCCGCCACCCAGGATGATCAGGGGTTTCTCTGCTGCACGCAGAGCGTCAGCCACCAGCGCCACAGCCGCCTCCGGTGCCGCGCGGGCCATCTCGGGGGCCGGCGCCGCAGGGGCAGGCTCGGCCTCTGCCTCCAGCGCCCGGATCGGCACCTGGATATGCTTGGTCCGGGGGCGCGTTCCGGCGAACTCGGCCAGCGCCCGGTCGATAAGCTGATAGGCCGCCCCGGCGGTGCGCGCCTCATAGGACCAGTCACAGACCGTGCGCGCCGCCCCTTCCTGATCGAGCATCTGGTGCAACTGCCCGCGCCGTGCCGCCGTTTCATCAAGGCAGGACGAGATCACCAGGACCGGCACGGAATCCGAGTAGGCCTGCCCCATCGGCGTCATGATGTTGCACAGGCCCGGCCCGGTAATCACATAGGCCACTCCGGGCTTTCCGCTCGCCCGCGCATAGCCATCGGCCATGAACCCCGCGCCCTGCTCATGCCGGGCCAGAACATGGGTGATCCCGGCCTCTTCGATGCCGCGATACATCTCCTGATTATGAACACCGGGGATCCCGAAAATCACGTCCACGCCGCGCGATTTCAGCATATGGCTGATCTCGGCTCCAAGGGGTCGTCTGGCCATTATGCCCTCCAGAAACTGACAGTAAAGATTGCGTAGACGGCCAGAAGCTCCAGCCGCCCGATGAGCATCGCCCCCGACAGGACCCATTTGGCCGTGTCATTGAGCGTTGCGAAATTGCCTGCCGGACCGATGATCTCGCCAAGGCCTGGCCCGATATTGGCGAGGGCCGCCGACGCGCCGGAAATCGAGGTGACGAAATCCAGACCCGTCAGCCCGAGCGCCACCGAGATCACACCCAGCGTCACGGTGAAGAAGACGAAGAAGGACATCACCGAGTTGAGTACGTCATCCGACACCCGCCTCCCCTGATAGCGCGGTACAAAGACGCCGTGCGGCGTGAAAATCCGGCGCATCTGCACCTTCACCGATGCAAACAGCAACTGGTAGCGGAAGATCTTGATCGAACAGGCGGTCGATCCGGCACAGCCGCCGATCAGGCCGACAAAGAAAAAGAAGGCCACGGGGAAACTGCCCCACTGCATGTAATCGGCGCTGGCATAGCCGGTGCCGGTGAGGATCGAGACAGTGTTGAACAGCACCTTGCGGAAGCTCTGCTCGCTGAACCCCTCCTGAATCCCCAGCTGCCAGAGCGTCAGCACCACGACCAGAACCGTCGCCGTAATGAAAAACCCGCGCACCTGTGGATCGGTCAGCAATGGCTTTGCCGTGCCCGCCGTCATCTGCACAAAGCGCACGAAGGGCAAGGCGGCCAGCATCATGAAGGCCACTGCCACATATTCCGTCGCCGCCCCGAACGCCCCGAAAGAGGCGTCATAATTGGCAAACCCGCCGGTAGCGACGGTGGTCATGGCGTGCACGGTGGCGTCGAACGCGTTCATGCCCGACATCATGTAGCAGGCGACACAGCTCAGCGTCAGTGCCAGATAGATCACCGAGATCCGGCTTGAAATCTCGGTTGCGCGCGGCAGGATTTTTCCAAAGGTATCAAAGCCCTCTGTACGGAAAATCTGCATGCCGCCCACCCTGAGTTCGGGCAGGAACACCATCGCGACAACGATGATCCCGACCCCGCCCAGCCATTGCAGCACCCCGCGCCACAGGAGGATCCCCTTGGGTAAGCCTTCAAGCCCGCTCAGCACAGTGGAGCCGGTGGTTGTCAGCCCCGACATGGCCTCGAAAAACGCATCGACAAAGCGCAGATCGGTTTCGCCCAGCACGAACGGCAACGCGCCAAAGACCGGTAGGATCACCCACACACCCGTGGTCAGCAGAAAGGTTTGCTGGATCGTCAGGCCCTCGCGCACGCCGTTCTTGCATGTCAGCGCCACAAGACCGCCGATCAGGATCGTGAGAATGGCGCTTTCGGCGAAAACGGGCCAGTGCCCGAGCCCTTCGGCAATATCCACAAGCAGGGGCAGGATCATGGCGAGGCCCAGCGCCATCACCATCAATCCCACCACATATCCCACTGGCCGAAGGTCGATCATGCGGCGCAGCCTTGTCCCTGCGCCACGGTTAAGTCAAGCACGATCCCGGGTGTCGGCCACCCGGGACATAGGTGTGCTCAGTTGCTCTTCACCTCGGCGCTGACGGCCTCCGGCATGGCCGGGGGCAGCGACGGCTGGCGCGGCTTGCGCGGTGTCTTGGCCTCGGCCGCCGCAGTCGACTTCTCGGGCGCAGGGGCGGCAGCAGGCTTTACGGCGGGTTTGGCGGCGGCCGCCTTGGCAACAACAGGCTGGGTCGCGGCCTTCGCAGCCGCTTTTTTCACAGCCGACTTGGCAGGGGCCGCTTTCTTCGCCGTCTTGACGGATTTCGCCGGGCTTGCCGCCTTCGCAGGCGCAGCAACCGCGGCTTTGGCCGCAGGTTTCGCCGGTGCCGGTTTGGCGGCGGCGGGCTTTGCTTTCTTCGCCGCGGGCGCAGCCTTCTTCGCTGCCGGTTTGGGCTTGGCCGCCTGAGCAGGTTTTGCAACCTTTGCCTGAGCAGGTTTAGCTGCAGGCGCCACTGCAACCCTTTTCGCCTTGGCCTTGGTCGCGGCCTTGGCCTTTGCGGCGGCAGGCTTGGAGGGCTTGGCAGCCGTCTCTTTCACGCGATGCGCGATGAAAAACGGGTTCGCTTCCCACGCGGCCTGACCAAAATATTGCGCCGCCCGCAGGTTGTTTTCGATAACCAGCCCTGCCGCCCGAAATCCGACCGCAGAGAGTTTGAGTTGAGCGGAAACTAAATCCATGAACATATCCTCGTTTCGGCCCCGAAAGGCCCCTTAACTGGCGTTTCCGCAACTGCATACACCATTTTGCAGGTGCAGAAAACCGGTTTTGACAAGAGCATGGGTCTGATGCGGCAAATCGGCAGGGACATGCCGCTTTTTGAGGCATTTCGAGTTTTGTTTCAGGCGCTGTCAGGCGCGAAAGCCCGCACTATCTGAGCCTTCCCTGAAATTTCGGCAAAATCTGCCCGTCCGATGTTTCCCGAAATGCGCCGGGGTTTGCCGCTCAGGATGTCATCACCCGACGTGAAACAACGTGCTGAAAAGCTTGGGGTCGAGGCTATCCGCCGTGAACAGATCCCCATGGGTCAGGATGCTGACCGCGTCATGGCTGTGCAGGCTCTCCTGATGGCTGGCCACCACGCGGAAATCGCCGATCCGCTCGTCCCGCAAAAGCTGCTCGCAGAAAAGCCGCGCGGCGTCTTCGACAAAGATCGGATTGGCGGCGTTCAGTTCGGCAAAGGCCTGCTCGTCCTCGCGTTTGACCATCACCTGGGTTTCGGTCGGCACGGCGTCGCGCGCCATGTCGATCAGGTCTTCGAACCACAGGCAATCGCCGCACAGCACTTCGACCGAAATCCGCGCAACCGAGCGCTGCGAATGCGGCGTGGCAAGCTGCCCGCGCGACTGGCGGGCATGTTCGCTGAGTTCCAGAGAACACGGGCAGGTCGACGAATAGACATAGTCGAGATGCATGAACTTGCGGCGCACCCCGTCCTTTTCGACAAGCTCAAGGGCAATATCGTAATACTGATACCCTTCCAGCCCCGAACGCAGGGATTTCACCTTGGCCGGGTAGGACAGCCGCATCTGGATACGAGCGTCAAAGCTGTCGAGATCGGTGATGTAATCGTCAAGTGCGGCCTCAATCACCTCGAAGCTGAAGGTCTTCTCGGCATGTTTGTAGAAGCTGCGCATGATGCGCGACATGTTGATACCCTTCTTGCCGGCCTCCAGGCTGACCGTACCGGTCACCGAGGTCTCCAGCGTCAGATCGCCATTGTCACGGGTGTGATAGCTGATCGGCAGGCGGAAATTGGAAATACCGACATGCTGCAAATCCTGCTTGGCGCCACGGATCAGCGAGCTGGGACCATTCTGCAGGTCGGGCATGGAGGCTTTGTAGGTGTCATCCACCTTGAAATCCTCCGGGTAGGCGCGCGCCAGAGCCGGATAGTTGGACACTTCAAATCCGGGGATCAGCCGCGTGACCGACGGGTCAAGATCGGCCACCTCTTCGGGTGTTGCGGATTTGGCCCATTGGCGCAGCACGTTGAGCGCCTCTTCGGCGTCCTCCCGATCCGGGAGCTGCGCAATATCGGGCGTATGTATATTCATTGACCAATCCACCATGTTGGGCCAGCACCTATCATAGATAGGAACACAGGGCCATAATTGCCAATCACGCTAAGATATACGCGAAAAGCGACCGGACGGATCAGTCTTGCTCAGTTAACATCGCAAGGAAGGCCTGAATACGCGAGGCACGCAGCCGTGCATGGGCGACAATCGCAAAATACGGTGCAGGCAGCGGCAGGCTGTTCTCCGAAAGACGGAGAAGGCGCCCCTCTGACAGCGCCTCCCTTGCCAAAGTGAGTTGTCCAAGGGCCACCCCGGCCCCGGCTTCCGCGAGCCGCAAAACCTGTGCCCCGGTCGAGGCGCGCAGGATCGCGTGATTGTCGACAGCCCCGCCCATCCAGTCGGACCAGCCCGGAACCTGCGAAAAGCTGGGGCCCCAATCCATCTGGATCAGACGCAGGCCAGCCTCTCCGCTTTGCCAGCGCGTGGCGAGCGCGGGAGCCGCCAACGGCACAAGACGATCGTGAAACAGCTCTTTCGTCCAGTACCCCGCATAGCCATCCACCCCATAGCCAAGGCGAATATCAATATTCTGGCTTTCCATCTCTTCCGGACGGTCTTCGATCCTCAGCTCAACGGGAGCGGCATGATATTTGGCAAGCAGCGGCGGCAACCAGCGGTCAGCCAGTGACGCGTCACACGAGATCACCAGTGCCGCTGGCCCGCGCGGAGCGAGCAAGCGCTCGGTAAACTGAGAGATATCCCGCAATGACGCGGCGGCGTTCATGTAGAGATCACGGCCCGCATCGGTCAGCTGCAATTGGTTGTTATTGCGCAAAAACAACTTTCGGTCGAGATAGGCCTCCAGATTGCGCACATGCTGGCTGACCGCTGCCGAGCTCACCCCAAGCTCTTTGGCCGCAAGGGTAAATGACCCGGTGCGCGCAGCGCATTCAAATGCACGCAAAGCATTCAGAGGTGGCAGGCGCAAATTGGTCGTTCCCCAAGTTTTTCTTTCGCTGCATAAGCGTTTTTCCTCTGGCGCGACAAGAAAAACCTGACAATCTCGGTCGCGACACCACGGCATTGAGTGAGACACATCATGCGCGACATTCTTGATCTGGAGCGTTATCCGCTGGACCGGCCGGACAGTGTGGGCTGGAGCGATCTGGTCAACCAATGCCAGGCCGATCTGGCCCGGGAGGGCATGTTCAACCTGCACGGGCTGATGCGCGCGGATGTGGCTGCGCAAGAGGTGGCGCGGCTTTCGTCCAAATTCGCGACCGAAAGCTTTCGCCATGAACGCGAACACAATATCTATTTCCTCGATCATATCGACGGGCTGCCGGACGACCACCCGGCGCTGAGGCGCACCCACACGTCGAACCAGACGCTTTGCGCCGATCAGATCGGCGCGTCGGCCCTCACACGTCTCTATGAGTGGCCCGAGTTCACCCGTTTTCTCGCGGCCACCATGGGCCGGTCTGCCCTGCACACCATGTCCGACCCCTTGGCACGGATCAACGTCATGTCCTATCACGAGGGGCAGACTCTGAACTGGCATTTCGACCGCTCGGAGTTTACCACGACGCTGCTCTTGCAGGCGCCCGAGGCGGGCGGTGCCTTCGAATACCGCACCGATCTGCGCAGTGAGGAGGATCCGAACTATGACGGCGTCGCACGGCTTTTGCGCGGAGAGGACCCGGAGGCGCGGATACTGACACTCAGCCCCGGCACGCTCAATGTCTTCAAAGGCAAAAACACGCCGCATCGCGTCACCAAGGTACAGGGAAAAAGGGACCGCGTGATCGCCGTCTTTTCATACTATGATCGGCCCGGCGTGCAGTTTTCGGAGGCCGAGCGCATCGGGTTTTACGGGCGCGCCTCATGACAACGGTCTTTCAGGACGACCGCAAGCTCACCTATCTGAACGCCGAAGGGGCGGACAAACCGCTGAAATCCCCGCTCCCCCCCGACGTGCTGGATCGTGCCCGCGCATATCGCCTGCGCCGCCTGCGCGAGGAAATGGCGCGACAAGACGTGGCGGGGCTCCTGCTCTATGACCCGGTCAATATCCGCTACGCGTTTGACAGCGTGAACATGAGCATCTGGACCGCGCACAACCCGTTACGTTACGCGCTGATCCTGAGCGGCGGCCCCGGCATCATGTTCGAGTTCAAGGGGTGCGAGCATCTGAATGACGGATTGCCGGGGATTGACGAGCGGCGCAGCTCCATCGGCTGGATGTTCATGAACCGCGGCGAGAAGGCCGAAGAGGATCTTGCCCGCTGGGCCGACGAGATCGCCGCCGAGCTGCGCACCCATGGCGGCGGCAATATGCGCCTTGCCGTGGACCGGATGGAGCCTGCGGGGGCGTTTGCACTGGCCGAGCGCGGGGTGCAGGTGGTCGATGGCGGCAAGGTGGCCGAGCTGGCCCGGGCGATCAAATCCGAGGATGAGATTGCCCTGATGCGCTGGACCATCCGCGTGTGCGAGGCCGGGATGGCGCGCATCTACCAGCATTCCCAGCCCGGCGTGACCGAGCGCGAGCTCTGGGCGCATCTGCATTTCGAAAACGCCCGCTCGGGCGGTGAGTGGCTGGAAACCAAACTGCTGACCTGCGGGCCGAACACGAACCCGTGGTATCGCGAATGTTCGGACCGCGTCTGCCAGCTGGGCGAGATGATCTCGTTTGATACCGACATGATCGGCCCCTATGGCTATTGCGCCGATCTGTCGCGCAGCTGGACCTGTGGCGGTGCGCCAATGACCGAAACGCAAACGCGGCTCTATGAGACCGCGCGCGCCCAGATCGAACATAACATGGCCCTGCTGCGCCCCGGGCTCAGCTTTGCCGAGTTCAACGCCAAAAGCTGGCGCATCCCGCCGCAGCATGTGGACTATCGCTATTCACTGGCCCTGCACGGGGTCGGCATGGCGGATGAATGGCCAGTGGTCCTGCTGCACCCGGATTTCGAGCACTCCCATGGCGGGCAGATCGAGGCAGGGATGGTGCTCTGCGTCGAAAGCCTGATCGCCGAAGAGGGCAGCGAGAGCATCAAGCTGGAAACGCAGGTTCTGATCACAGACGAGGGCTGTGAGCGGCTGGACAGTTTCCCCTGGGAGATGTGAGACCCCGGAATTTGCGCAAATTCCGGACCAGAAAATGCGCATTTTCTGGTTCATTTTCCGTGCGGAAAATGACGCCTCCTTAAACCGCCGCCAGCGCCTGTTTCAGATCCTTGATCAGATCGGACGTGTCCTCGATCCCAACGCTCAGCCGAAGCAGACCCGGGGAGATCCCCAAAACATCGCGCTGCGCATCGGTCAGGCGCTGATGGGTCGTGGTTGCGGGATGCGTGATGATCGACTTGGCATCGCCCAGATTGTTGGAAATCAGTATGATTTCCAACGCGTTGAGAAAACGGAACGCCGCCTCTTTCCCGCCTGCCAGTTCCAGCGCCACCACCGTGCCGCCCTGCCCCATCTGCCGCTTGACCAGCGCGTGCTGCGGATGGCTCTCGTGACCGGGATAGACCACGCGGGCCAGCGCCGCCTCATCCTGCAACGCCTCGGCGATGGCCAGCGCGGAGGCGGCCTGCGCCCGCACGCGCAAATCGATCGTCTCCAACCCCTTGAGCATCACCCAGGCCGTGAAAGGCGACATCGAGCCGCCGGTGTGCTTCATGAAGGGCTCAACGGTTTTGCGGATATAGTCCCGGCTGCCCAGGATCACACCGCCCAGCGCACGCCCCTGCCCGTCGATATGCTTGGTGGCCGAATAGATCACCACATCGACGCCCTGCTCGACGGCACGGGAAAACACCGGCGTGGCAAAGACATTATCCACCACCACCTTCGCCCCGACCCCGCGCGCAAGCGCCGAAACGGCATTGACATCAATGACTTCCAGCGTCGGGTTGGCGATGGTTTCGAAAAAAACAAGTGTTGTGTCCGGGCGCAGCGCCGCCGCCCATTGATCCAGGTCGGTGCCGTCGACAAAGGTGACTTCGACCCCGTAGCGCGGCAGAATCTCCTCAAGAATGTAGAGGCATGATCCGAACAGCGCGCGCGCCGCGACCACGTGATCGCCCGCCTTGAGCATGGAGAGCAGAGCGCCGTTCACCGCCGCCATGCCCGAGGCGGTGGCAAAGGCATCTTCGGCCCCTTCCAGGGCGGCGATCCGCCGTTCGAACATGGCCACGGTCGGGTTACCATAGCGTGCATAAATGAACTCGTCCGGTCCGCTTTCGATGAACCGTGCCTCGGCGGCCTCGGCGCTCTCATAAACAAAGCCCTGAGTGAGAAAGATCGCCTCGCACACCTCGTTATACTGGCTGCGGCGCGTGCCTTCATGCACCAGCCGCGTGCGTGTGTTCCAATCCTGTGACATATCCGTCCTCCCGGGGGCCGCGCCCCCAATGAAAAAGCCCCGTCGCGGTCAAGCGAAAGGGCTCTTTCATCCTGACCTTTTAGCAGCATCTTTAAAGTGGCCCGCAATCCGGTAACAAATCGCCACTGTGGTTCAGTGATTACCCCCCGCAAGGATGCAGGTCAACACCGCTCTGGGGGAATTTTGGCGCTCAGGCCGGTTCGTTCCCGTTTTCGGGGAGCGCGGCAAGGACCATGAACCAGTAGACCCCATGCAGCACCAGCATGAAAAGCGGCATCACGGTGATCCACACCGGCGGGCTTTCGAAGAAGATCAGCCATTCGTTCATGGCGATGATAAGTGCCGCCATTACCGCGTTGATGCGCAGCAGGCTGACCGGGGCCGAATACCCGCCCTCCTTGGGCATGGCGGTTTCGATCCGTTGCATCACATCGCGTTCGCGCAGGATGCCCAGCACCATCACCACCAGGAAGAACACGCAGAGTACGGTCAAAACCCGTTGTGTAAACAAGGGACTACCAAGCCCAAGCTGCAGGAGCGCAATCGCGAAGGTGACCCCGACGATCCCGTAGAGCAAGGTCCGGGGCGGGCTGCCGACGGTGTCGAGATTGGCCTTGGCAAGCGGCAGGTTGCGCCAGACGAGATAGGCCTGGGCCGAGACGACGGAGACGACAAAGGCGGCATCCTCGCCTGCGCCCTGGCTGCGCAGGAGAATCCAGAGCCCCAGCATGATCAGGACCGGCAGCAGGTTCTGCGGTTTGATCGGCGGAATGGACATGCACATGTCCAGAACGCGGGAAGTCGGCTTTTTCATCGTCACACCCTTTTACTGCTGCGCCCTGCATAAGCGGCAAATGCGGCCAAAGCCGGGCGCTGTTAAGGGAATTCCGCGAAACCGGCGTTCAGTCGGATGTGTCGGTGGCGTCCTTGTCTTCGGTGCTGTGCGCTTCGAAAAGCCGCCCCTGGGTCATGAAGAAAACGAAGATCGCCGCAGTGAGGCCGAAGGTCTTGAAATAGACCCACATCGTTTCGGTCTGGGTGCGCCAGATGAGTTCGTTGAGCACCGCCAAGCCTATGAAAAACATGGTTAAACGGCGCGTCAGGATCATCCAGCCCTCATCTGTCAGCGGCAGCATGCTGTCCATCAGCGCCTGCAGATAGGAGGTGCCGCGCAAAAGGCCGAAGCCCAGAACACCCCCGAAAATCAGGTAGATAATCGTCGGCTTCATCTTGAAGAAGCTGCCATCGTTGAACCACACCGTCAGCCCGCCAAAGACCACCACCATCACCACCGTGACAATCTGCATTTTCGACAGATGCCCGGTGAGCCACCACAACACGCCCATCGCCGCCAGAAGCACCGGCACGAACAGCGCGGTGACGATGATGAACCCCTCATACTCCGTTCCGCCGATGGTAAAGATCCGGTCCTTGAGTATTAGATAGGCCACGAAAAAGCCCAGGATCGGACCCAGCTCAAGCGCGGGTTTCAACCAGCCGGGGAGGTTCTTTTCAGACATGGGGCAGCCTTCTTCAAATTTTGTACGTTTTGTACAATCCGAGGGGGTGTTTTGTACAAAGTTTACAGATCATTCATATTTGGCCCCTCAGCCCCCCATTTCAACGATCACGGCCCCGAGTGCAATCAGGATCATCAGAGCGATGCGGCGTGGCCCGACGGTTTCGCGCAGGAAGACGACGCCGATGATGGCGGCGAAGACGACGGAGGTTTCACGCAGAACCGCCGCCTCTCCCACCTTGTCGAGCCGGGTGGCGAGCATGATCGAGCCGAAGGACATCAGCGCCACCACGGCCCCGAAAAACCCCCGCCGGAACAGCGGACCGGGTGCCGGCGGGTCGGCCATCCGCCGCCAGCGTGCAAGAGCGATCCAGGGCATGGTCATGCCTTCGAACATGAAGAACCACGCCAGAAAGGTGAACGGATCGGCCGTGGCGCGGATGCCATAGGCGTCGAAGGTCGTGTAAAGCGCGACCAGAAGCCCGGTGGCCACCGCCAGCGCCAGCGCGGCGGGCAACGTGTCACGCTGGAAGGTGAGAAAGACGAGGTTATAGGCGGCCAGGCCGAAAATCCCGCTCAGCAGTACCGCCACGCCCAGCCATTGCAGCCCGGTGAAGCTTTCGTCGAAGATCAGATAGGCCCCGATCACGGCAAAGAGCGGCCCTGTGCCGCGCACCACCGGGTAGACGACCGTATAGGCCCCCTTGGTATAGGCCTGGGCCTGAAGGCATTTATAGATGACGTGGATGCCCACGGCGGTGGCGAAGATGGGCCACATATGCGGCTCGGGGAAGGGCACCAGAAAAAGCGCGCAGGGTGCGGCCAGCACCACGAGCCAGACGTCGATGGCCCCGCGCGTCAGCCAGGGATCATGCCGCCCCTTTTGCAGCGCCCCAAAGACCGCATGCAGGACGGCCGCGAGAATCGCCAGCGCAAGCGCCAGATGGGTGCCTGCCTCGGTCCCTTCGAAGGAGATCAGCCAGTCGCTCACGCCGGAGCCTCTCCCGACAGGATGCGGAACAGCATCACGGCATCAGGCCCCGCGCCGTTAGGATATCGCGGGCTTCTTCGGCGTCGATATGCATCGGCCGGTAGCCTTCGGGCGACGGGTCGGCGGCCGGGTCCGTATCGGGGATCAGGCGGAACACCCAGGCGTAAGTTTGACCGCCCATGTCCTCGAATTGGATCGGGCAGTCAAAGAGGACCTCGCGCGCGCCGCGCCAGCCAAATTCCCGCCGGGCTTCGCGTGACGTGCCGCACTCGAAGGACAGCACCCGCCCGAACCCGACCCCTGCCGGGATACGCCCGAAAGTGCCATCGGCGTGAAAGACGCGTGTGCGGCGCTCGACCGCCTGCGAGGCGTAGAACACGGCGTCTTCCGGGGGCTTGGCCGACCATCTCTCAAAATAGCCCGGCATCAGAAGCAGGGCGGTCACGATGACAAACCCCGCCACCGCGACCGTGGTCAGCGTCGTGCCGGAGGAGCGCGGTTTTGACATGACAAGACCTTTTGCAAAGGGGCCTGCGGACAAGCAGGGCGAGGCCCGTGAAACAGGCTAGCGCAGGCCGTAGCCAAGGTGAAGCGGCCAAAAGCGACAGCGGGGGCGCGATGTCAGCCTCTGATCAGGTCTCAGGCGTCCAGGTGGCGCGAAGCGAGACGCCGTCCAGCAGGATACCGAGCCCTTCGCTCAGGGCTGGTGCGGTCGGGCCCGCCTCTTCCATCGGCCGCAGGGCACCCACCATCTGCAGAAACCCCACGCCCGCCTCGGAGTGCGCCGAGAGCGTCAGGCGGCCCACGGCCTCTGGCCCGGCCCGAAGGAAGAGGCGCAGCGCATCGCGGCTTTCGGGGTTGAGCGCGCCTTCGGACAGGCCATCGACAAGCGCAAGGGCCGTGTCCTGCGGCAGATCGGCGAGAAGCGCCTTGCTGAGCGGCGCGGTGGTGCTCAGGTCCATCGCAAGCTCATAAATCCGCAACCCGCCTGAGGTGAACTGCATCGCCTTGAGCGAACCAAGGTCGATCCCGCCGCCCCGAGCGCGAAAACTGATCCTGCCCAGCGGCCCGAAATCGGTGGTCCAGTCCTGCAGAGCCGCATCGCGCGTCACGGCATCGCGCGAAAAGGCGAGCTGCATGGTGCCCAGCGGGCCGTCATATGCTTCATCCAGGGGCAGTTTCAGCCCATAGACCGGGTCGATCCCGGTGAAGCTGGCCGTGAGGCTGAGCGGCATGCCCTGTTCGGCCACCGCCTCTGCGACACCCGTGGCCTGCCATTCGACGCTTTCGAAATCGTTCTGCTGAAGCGGCGCGTTGGACGTGTCGATCCGGCACAGACCGTCGGGCGTGACATCCGGCACGGCGGCGATCATGTCTTTGTCTTCGTCGATCAGGGTGTTGAGCGCCTCCCAGCCCAGGCGGCAGAGCTCTTGGGTCATCGCCTGCGCCTGCACCTGCGCGGGCAGCGCCAGCAGGCAGGTCAGCAGAGTGGCGCGGATCACGTCTCGAGCCCGGTCAGGGCGGCGGCGAATTCCTCGGGGTCGAAGGGGGCCAGATCGTCGATCTGCTCGCCCACGCCGATGGCATGGATGGGCAGACCGAACTTGTCGGCCAGCGCCACCAGCACGCCGCCCTTGGCGGTGCCGTCGAGCTTGGTCATCACGAGGCCCGACACGTCAGCAAGCTTTTGAAACGTCTCGACCTGGCTGAGCGCGTTCTGCCCGGTAGTGGCATCGAGCACCAGAAGCGTGTTGTGCGGTGCGCTTTCGTCCTTCTTGCGGATCACGCGGACGATCTTGGCCAGTTCTTCCATCAGGTCCTGACGGTTTTGCAGACGCCCGGCCGTGTCGATCATCAAAAGGTCCGCGCCATCGCGTTCGGCCTGATCCATCGCGTCAAAGGCAAGGCTGGCCGGGTCCGAGCCTTCGGGTGCGGTGAGCACGGGCACGCCCGCGCGGTCGCCCCAGACCTGAAGCTGTTCCACGGCGGCGGCGCGGAACGTGTCGCCTGCGGCGATCACCACCTGCTTGCCCGCCGCCTTGAACTGGCTGGCGAGCTTGCCGATGGTCGTGGTCTTGCCTGAGCCGTTTACACCCACGACAAGCACCACCTGCGGCTTTTTCGGATAGAGCGGCATCGGGCGGGCAACGGGCTCCATGATGCGGGCGATCTCGGACGCCATCAGCTCTTTGATCTCCTGGGTGGAGAGCTTCTTGCCCATGCGGCCCTCGGCCATGTTGGCGGTGACGCGCAGGGCGGTATCGACACCCATATCGGCGGTGATCAGCAGCTCTTCGAGCTGTTCGACCATGTCGTCATCCAGCACGCGGCGGGTGACGGTGCGGGCCTCGCCCCGTTTGAAGAGCCGCCCGAGGAAACCGGGCTTTTCGGCCCTGTCCTCGGTCGCGGGGATCTCCACGGGCGTGGGGACCGTGGTCGGCTCCGGCGGCAGGACCGGGCGCTCCAGCGGCGTGGCGTCGGGCATTTCCACCGGGGCGGGTATGGGCATTTCGCTGGGCGAGACCGGGATTTCGGGCGGCGCGGGCTGCGGGTCGGGCAGTTCGACCGGCTCGGGGGCCGGCTCCGGCTCGGGCTGCGGTTTCGGAGGGAACGGGATCGGTTCGGGTTCGGGTTCAGGCTCCGGTTCGGGCGCAGGCACGGGTTCCGGTTCGGGCGCAGGCACGGGTTCCGGTTCGGGTGCAGGCACGGGTTCCGGTGCAGGATGGGGCTCAGGTTCCGGCTCCGGCGCAGGGGCGGGTTCCGGCTCTGGCGCTGGCTCTGGCGCAGGGGCGGGTTCCGGCTCTGGCGCTGGCTCGGGCGCGGGTTCCGGTTCCGGCGCGGGATCAGGCTGCACACCTGCCTCGACGATCTCTTCCTCGCCGCCATCCTCGACAATCGCATCAAGCCCCTCCTCGATCTTCGACGAGGATTTGAACAGCTTGTTCTTGAGTTTCTTGAAAAACGACATCGCGGGCCTTTCCTGATTACTTTCAGTTAACCCTCCCCGGCGGCGATGAAAAGTGGCAACGATATGATCGCCCCGCCGCGAACCGGCCTTCGGGCGAAAACCGAGGCTAGAGCGGCGTATAGGCGAGGGTGAAGCCAAGCTGCGCCAGCCAGTAGGTGCTCCAGACCACGAAGGGCGTCACGCGTCTGAGCCGGTGCCCGTCGGGCAAAAGGAAAAGCTCGGCGGCCAGCACGCTGTCGGAGAGCATGAAGAGACAGGCCGCGGGCAGCACCCAGGCGAGCGGGCCAAGTATCGGCACCGCCATTGCCGCGAGGCCCATGCCAAGGATGATCGGGACATAGCCCATGACCGCGAACCGCAACGCGCCTGCTTTTCGGTAAAGCAGGGTCATCATACCTGCCCCATAGAGAAAAAGCGCTGCGATTGCGACAAGATAGACGCCGGAGCTCATATGGCTGACGTCAGCGCCCAGGGTGGTGAGAAACAGCGCGATATAGGCAAGGTGCCCGGCGGCAAACGCCCCGACGCCGACCAGGAATGTCGCCTCACTGTCGCGTGAAAGCAGGTAATCGCCCACCGCACAAAGGGCCAGCGCCAGCCAAAGCAGCCAGGGCGCGCCGCCGATGAGCGCCACCAGAGCCAAAGCGGCGACGGAGACGGTCTTGACCCCCGTTTTCGGCCAACTGGCCGGGCGGTGGCAGAAAGCCAGCAGATAGATCAGCGCCGCCAGGGCGGCGAGAAGGATGAGGGTCAAAGTGGCGTCCTCCCGAAGACTGACGCATGATAGAGCGCTGCGCGCCGTGGAAAAAGCTTAACGCGGCGGCAGGTGCGGCATAGATTGGCGGCATTGACCGGTACAGGATTTTGACATGACCGAACCGCCCAAACCCTCGCTCTGGCGCGTGATCCCCGCCTTTATCCTCGACCTGTTCAGCAGCTTCTTCGTCTTCGGCTATCTGATCGCGCTGGTCACCGGCGACACGACCGAAGGCGGTTTTGAACTGAACGGCGCGCCTGCGATCGTGCTTTTCGCGCTGGTGATCGCGTATATGGTGCTCATGCCGCGCTATGGCGGACGGCTTTGGCAGCGGATTTTCAAGGCGAGGTAAGCGCTTAGGCGTCAAACCTCATCCGGGAAATGCTTCATCGTCAGGCGGATCGGGTTGGGGGCCGCCTGGCCTAGACCGCAGATCGAGGCATCGGCCATCGCGATGCAGAGCTCTTCCAGAAGCGGCTGGTCCCATTTGTCGGCCTGCATAAGCTTGACCGCCTTTTCGCATCCCACCCGGCATGGCGTGCACTGGCCACAGCTTTCATCCTCAAAGAACCGCAGCATGTTGAGCGCGGCATCGCGGGCGCTGTCGTGATCCGACAGAACGACGATGGCGGCTGAGCCGATGAAGGTGCCGTGCTGTTGCAGCACGTCGAAATCCATCGGGATGTCGGCCATGGAGGCCGGGAGCAGACCGGCGGAAGGTCCGCCCGGCTGATAGGCTTTGAAGCTGTGGCCATCCAGCATCCCGCCGCAGGCGTCGATGATGTCCTGCATGGACGACCCGGCAGGCAAGAGATGCACGCCCGGATTTTTCACCCGGCCCGAGACGGAGAAAGAGCGCAGACCCTTGCGGCCGTTCTTTTCGACGCCGGACAGGATCTCGCCGCCTTCGCGCAGAATGCGGGTGACCCAGTAGAGCGTTTCGACGTTGTTCACCAGCGTGGGACGGCCGAAAATGCCGACATTGGCCACGAAAGGCGGGCGGTGGCGGGGCAGACCGCGCTTGCCTTCGATCGATTCGATCATTGCGCTTTCTTCGCCGCAGATATAGGCACCGGCCCCGCGCCGCAGGTCGATATAGCCCGGCTCGACGATCCCTGCCGCTTCCAGCGCCGCGATCTCATCGGCGAGGATATGCAGCACAGCGGGATATTCGTCGCGCATGTAGATAAAGCATTTTTCAGCTTCAACCGCCCAGGCGGCAATCAGCATTCCTTCAAGGAAAACATGAGGTTCGCGCTCAAGGTAAAAGCGATCCTTGAAGGTTCCGGGCTCGCCCTCGTCGCCGTTCACGGCCAGATAGCGCGGCCCTTCGGCAGCCCGCACGAAGCCCCATTTGCGGCCCGAGGGGAAGCCCGCGCCGCCCAGGCCACGCAGACCGGATTCGAGAAGCGTTTCCTGCACCTGCTCGAAAACACCGCTTTCGCGGAGTTCTTGCAGCTTGGCATAGCCACCAGATGAAGAATAGGCGTCAAAGCCTTGATATTCCGGGATATGTGCGTGTGTGTCGCCTGCGGCGATCGCAGCCTGCACCTTTTCCGGCGTGGCGTGATCAATGTGGTTGTGACCCAGTTCCAGCACCGGGGCGGTGTCGCAGCGGCCCATGCAGGGCGCGCGCAGAACGCGTACCTCCGAAGGGTCCAGCCCGTCCTCCAGCGCGGCCTTGAGCTGTTGCGCGCCGGCCAGTTCGCAGGCGAGGCTGTCGCAGACCCGGATGGTCAGCGCGGGCGGCGGTGTCTCGCCCTCTTTCACCACGTCGAAATGAGCGTAGAAGGTGGCGACCTCATAGATTTCGGCCATGCTCAGGCGCATTTCTTCGGCCAGGGCGCGCAGATGCGCGGCGGAGAGGTGGCCATATTCATCCTGGATGAGATGCAGGAATTCGATCAGCAGATCACGGTTGCGAGGCTGCTCGCCCAGAAGCGCCCGAACCTCGGCCCAGGCCTGATCTTCCAGCTGACGGCCCTTGGGGGTGCGCCGCCCCTTGCCCTTGCCCGATTTCCATACGCCCTTGCGCTCATCCAGTGCCATGGTCACTTCCCTGATTGAGGTTTCGCAAAGATGTATCGCCATGCGGGCGCGCGCGCGAGGTCAAAAACGACATCCGCCCTCCCGGAAGCGTTGGCGACGGCCGGAAATTCCTCTAATTCTGCGCCTGAGCCCCTAGCGAGACCGCCGCCTCATGCCCCTGTTTGCCACCGCCACCCTGCTGCCTTTCGCCCTGTTGATCGCGGCGGCGCTGTGGGGCGGAGCCTGGAGCGGGCTGGCCTTTGGCTATGTCACGCTGCTGGTCTACCTGATGGACCGGCTGAGCCCTGTCGCCGCAAGCAACGCAGACCCGGAGGCGGAGTTTCCCGGCTCGGACGGGTTGTTGCGGGTGCTGGGGGGGCTGCACTTCCTGGCCTTCGCGACAAGCTTGTGGGCAATGACCGGCGCATCGGGCCTGAGCCTGCCGGAAAAGCTTTTGGTGGCGATCACTTGCGCGCTGATCTTCGGGCAGATTTCGCACCCGGTGGCGCATGAGCTGATCCATCGGCCTGCGCGGGATATGCGGCTTTTGGGGCGGCTGATCTATACGTCGGTTCTGTTCGGGCACCATGCCAGCGCGCATCTCAGGGTGCATCATGTGCATGTCGGCTCGAACGCGGACCCGAACTCGGCGCGCTGGGGCGAGGGGTTCTACCGCTTTGCCCGAAGGGCCTGGAGAGGCAGTTTCCGCGCGGGGCTGGCGGCGGAGAATCGGCTGCGCGCGGGGCGCGGCGGGGCTCTGCGTCACCCGTATCTGCTTTATTGCGGCGGGGCGGTGGCGATACTGGTCGGCGCGGCGTGGCTGGGCGGTCTGCCCGCGCTTGTGGCGCTGCTGTTCATCGGATTTTACACGCAGGTTCAGATCCTGCTGTCGGATTACGTGCAGCATTACGGGCTTCGCCGCGCGACGCAGGCGGATGGAAGGCTGGAACCCGTGGGCCCGCAGCATTCGTGGAACGCGCCGCATTGGGCCTCGGCGGCGATGACACTGAACGCGCCGCGGCATTCGGACCATCACGTCACACCGGCCCGGCCCTATCCGGCGCTGCAATTGCGGCCCGAGGATATGCCCTATCTGCCATACTCACTACCTGCGATGGCGGCGCTGGCGCTTTTCCCGCCGCTGTGGCGCCGCGTCATGGACCCGCATTGTGCCAGATGGGCGGCGCGCGGGGCCTCGCCTGCGGCGGAATGGTGACTGGCGCTGCGACATGGGATTTGCGAAACTTGTGTTCATGAAACACCTGATCGCCTGTTTGTGCCTCTGGCTTGCCGTGCCCGCCATCGCCGAGACGATGTCGGCGGAGGAATTTGACGCTTTCACCCGTGGCAAAACCTTCTATTACGGCACGAACGGGCAGGCCTATGGGGCTGAAGAATACCTCTCAAATCGCCGGGTTATATGGACTTTTCTCGATGGCCGGTGCCAGGAGGGGTATTGGTACGAGCATAGCGGGATGATCTGTTTCGAGTATGAACAGCTGCAGGACGTGCAATGCTGGAGCTTCCGTGAGTCGCCCGGTGGCGGGTTGATCGCGAAGTTTCAGGACGACCCGGGGGAGCTGGAATTGTACGAAGTTGAGCGCAGCCATGAGCCGCTGTCCTGCCTGGGGCCGGATGTGGGGGTCTAGAACAGGTCGCCCTGTTCCGGCGGGGCTGCTCTGGGCTTTGGCTTTGCAGGCTTTGCCGCTTTCTCGGCCGGGCTGACCGCCAGGCGCCCATCAGCAAACTGAATTTCAAGATGCGCCTCACCGGCGGCTGCTTTTTGGCTGGAGATCACCGTGTCGCCCGCGCGAACCACGGCAAATCCGCGCCTCAACGTCGCCTCGTAACCCACTGTTTGCAAAACACGATCAAGACCTGCGACCTGATCCTTGAGCGCCTTGATCTGGCGGCTGCCAAGCTCGGCCAGACGCCGCGAATGCCTGTCGAGTTCTTGCCGCTGGCCGGCCATCTCGCTTTGCAGCGGGCGCAGGTTGAGCCGGGCAGAAAGGCTGGCTAGCTTTTGCCGGTCACTGTTCAGCCCCCGACGCAACAGGCTGGGGCGCAGCGCGCCGGACGCTTCGGACAGGGCCACCTTGCGGGTTTGCACCGACCGGATCAGAGCAGCGGGCAGACGGGTGGCCACCGCATCGAGCCGCTGAGCGGGGCCTTCGGTCAGCGTCTCCACGCGGGGCAGCGCGCGGGAGAGATCGCGCAGGCGCTGGCCGCGGGTGGCGATGCCGGAGGTGAGCGCCTGGGTCAGCCGGGCCTCCTGCCCGTCGAGCCAGCCCAGAAGATCGAGCCGCACCGGCACCGCCAGTTCAGCGGCGGCGGTGGGCGTCGGCGCGCGTTTGTCGGCGGCAAAGTCGATCAGCGTGGTGTCCGTCTCGTGCCCCACCGCCGAGATCAGCGGGATGTCGGAGGCAGCGGCGGCACGCACGACCGCCTCTTCGTTGAAACCCCAGAGATCCTCGACCGAGCCGCCGCCGCGCGCCACGATCAGCAGATCCGGCCGGGGCAGCGCGCCGCCTGGTGTCAAAGCGTTGAACCCGGCAATGGCGCGGGCCACTTCGGGGGCGCATTTCTCGCCCTGCACGGCCACGGGCCAGATCAGCACCTTGCGCGGAAAGCGGTCGCGCAGACGGTGCAGGATATCGCGGATCACGGCCCCGGATGGTGAGGTCACAACCCCAATGACTTCAGGCAGATAGGGGATGGACTTCTTGCGTTCCGGGGCAAAAAGGCCCTCGGCGGCCAGCGCCTTTTTGCGGGCCTCCAGCATCGCCATAAGGGCGCCCATACCGGCCGGTTTGATATCTTCGATGACGATCTGATAGCGCGACTGGCCCGGGAAGGTGGTGAGCCGCCCGGTCGCGACCACCTCCATCCCTTCCTCGGGCTGTACCGAAAGGCGCGAGGCCACGCCTTTCCAGATCACGCCGGCCAGAACCGCGCGGTCATCCTTGAGATCGAGATAGAGATGCCCAGATCGCGGGCGCGAGACGCGCCCGACCTCCCCCTTGACGCGGACATGGGAGAACTCTCCCTCGATCATCCGCTTGATCACGCCCGAGAGCTCGGAAATGGAGAATTCGGGCGCGTTTTCGCCGGGGGCCGGGTCGTCGATCAGGTCAGACATGGGGCAATGAATGCAAGAGATAGGTCAAGAGATCGCCCCATGTCCCGGCCAGTGTCAGTAATAGGCTGCGTAGCGTCCGGTCAGGATACCGCGATAATAGTCGATGATGCCGTCACGGGTGCTCAGGTCGATGCCTGCGGCATTGTTGGACCGCCGGTTGAGATAGCGCGCGCCCTTGATCAGCCCGGCCTCGGTGCCGGGGCCATACAGGCCGTCAATGCCGAGCTTGTAGATGCCAGCGGCGGACAGGACCTGTTGGATGCGCGTCCGGCGCTCATAGCTCAGCGCTTCGAAAATTTCTTCCATCGCGCGGCGGCGAACCTGTTGTGCCTGGGCGACGCCCGGGACTGCCATGGCCGCGAGGCCGAGAGTAACAGCACGACGCGTAATCATTGTAACATCTCCTTGTTGCTAAGTCGTTTTCCCGAGTGTGTCGCGAGATCGGCCGCATTGCAAGGGAGGGATGGCCGCCTCTGCTCAAAATGGGGGATTGACCTCAGATGCCCGGCAATCGGTCGGGTGGGTTGCGCCTGTGCCGGGGGCGTCCTATGCAATGCCCAAGGTCCATGAGCGGGAGGCGAGCCCCAATGAATATCCTGATTCTCGGCAGCGGTGGGCGCGAACATGCGCTGGCCTGGGCGGTGATGCAGAACCCCAAATGCGACAAACTGATCGTGGCGCCGGGCAATGCCGGAATTGCCCAGATCGCAGAATGCGCGGCCCTGGATATCGAGAATGGCGGGGCGGTTGCGGAATTCTGCGAGGCCAACGCGGTGGATTTCGTGATTGTCGGCCCGGAGGCCCCCCTGGCGGTGGGTGTGGCGGACCGGCTGCGCGATGCGGGGCTGCTGGTTTTTGGCCCGAGCGAAGGCGCGGCGCGGCTGGAGGCCTCGAAAAGCTTTACCAAGGAGATTTGCGACGCGGCGGGCGCGCCGACGGCAGGCTATGGGCATTTCACCGATCTGCAGGCGGCCCGCGCCTATGTCGAGGCGCAGGGCGCGCCGATCGTGATCAAGGCCGACGGGCTGGCTGCCGGAAAAGGCGTGATCGTGGCGATGACCGAGGCCGAGGCGCTGGACGCCCTTGACGACATGTTCGGAGGCGCCTTTGGCGGCGCCGGGGCTGAGGTGGTGATCGAGGAGTTCATGGAGGGCGAGGAGGCATCGTTCTTCGTGCTGTGTGACAGCCAGACCGCCCTGCCCTTTGGCACGGCGCAGGATCACAAGCGCGTGGGCGAGGGCGACACCGGCCCCAACACCGGCGGCATGGGGGCCTATTCCCCTGCGCCGGTGATGAACGAGGAGATCACCCGAAAGGCGCTCGATGAGATCGTGACGCCGACGCTGACCGAAATGGCGCGGCGGGGGATGCCCTATCAGGGCGTGCTTTATGTCGGGCTCATGATCAAGGATGGTCAGCCCCGGCTGGTGGAATACAACGTGCGCTTTGGCGATCCGGAATGCCAGGTGCTGATGATGCGGCTGGGGGCGCAGGCACTCGACCTGATGCAGGCCGCCGCCGAGGGGCGGCTGGCGGAATGCCGGGTCAACTGGGCCGAGGACCATGCCATCACCGTGGTGATGGCCGCGCAGGGCTATCCGGGGTCTTATGAGAAAGGCAGTGTGATCAAGGGCTTGGATGATTGCCCGGAAGACAGCTTTCACATGGTGTTTCATGCGGGCACTAAGCTGGTGGATGGGCAGATCACCGCCAGCGGTGGCCGGGTGCTGAACGTGACAGCACGCGGGGCGTCCTTGCAGGAGGCGCGCGACCGGGCCTATGAAATGATCGCCGCGATAGACTGGCCCGGCGGGTTTTATCGCAGCGATATCGGCTGGCGGGCGCTCTGATCCGGTTTCGAATGGCCTGACGGCCATCCGACCGATGCGAGGGGCGCTGCCCCTCGCGCTCCCCGGAGTATTTGTGGAACAATGAAAGGCGCGCGTTCAGTCGCAGGCGGTGGCGGCGGTGAGGCTGTCGGGGCCGGTATAGGCGCTGAGCTGGCGGCTGTTGGTGGTGGTGCCATCAAAGCGGGTGGCAATGATCCGGGACCAATTTGCGTTGGCGGTGATGAGCTCGGGGGTGCCATCACAATCGCGCAGGCCCCCGGCGATAAAATCCCAGCCGATCTTGTGATTGGTCAGCCCTGTTGCGCTGGCCACCTCAGAGAGCACGCCGTCGCGGTAGCGCCAGATGCGCAGGGTCTTGGCCAGGTGCGGACGGTCGATGTAGGCGATCTCGATATGCCCGTCGCCATCGAGATCGGCGGCGGCGATGGGGGCGAGCCAGCGATTGGTCCGGCCGATATGGGGCGTCGCGGCGAGTTTGGTGATCCGGCCCTGCCGCAGGCCATAGACCGAGAGTTGCGCGCCCTGGGGCGGGTCGGTTTCAACCACCACGATCTCGGGCAGGCCATCGCCCGTCACGTCCCAGAGCCGGGGCGCGATATCCTCAAACACGCGGGTGCCGGGCGCGAAGTCAACGCGCGCGGGCGGACCCGAGGAGAGCTCCACCGCCATGCCGGAATATTCGGTGCTGTCGCCCAGCACGCCATGCGGGTAATGGGTGGTGGGCGAGATAAACCGCGCGCCGGTGATCTGCTGCGCCACAGCCGCCCCCGGCGCCAGCAACGCCAGCCAAAGAGCCGCCGCGGAGACTGCGCCGCGGGCGATAGCGCGGCAAAGGCGCGACGGCCGGCGCGGCGCCCCCGAGGTCAAATCAGATCTGCTTTTCGGGCATCTGCACGATCAGCCCGTCAAGCGCGTCGGTCACCTTGACCTGGCAGGTCAGGCGCGAGCGGACCGGATCGGGCTCGTAGGCGAAATCGAGCATATCCTCTTCCATATCGTCCTTGGCGGGCAGTTTCTCGACCCAGTCGGGATGCACGTAGACGTGGCAGGTCGAGCAGGCGCAGGCCCCGCCGCAATCGGCCTCGATGCCGGGAATATTGTTGTCGCGCGCGCCTTCCATCACGGTGAGGCCATTGGCCACCTCGACCACATGCTCGGTGCCGCCATGTTCGATATAGGTGATTTTCGCCATTTCTGCGGATTCCCCTTCACTGTGCCGAAACTCATAGTCTCCTAGACAAGCCATCTAGGTCATGCCAGCCCCATTTGCGACATTTGAGCGAAAATCCCAGCCGCATCCGTGGCAATTTCGCCCCAGCGCCGGTGAAAACCCGCGTATCGCCCGTTTTCTTGCCGCGGGAAAAGCGGATAAGCTGCGCGCAGAACGCTGGTGTGAGGCGCGTGAGCATGCGGCCCAAATTTCGATCTTGGCGGAGGCTGGCCCCGCTTCTGGCGCTGCTGGCTGTTGCGGGCTGCCAGGACAGAAGCGCCGTCGACCGCTACGCGGCCGCGTCGTCCGGCGGGCAGGCCGCCCCTGCCCCGTCCGGAGCAACGGAGGGGAACTGCTGGGCGCGGGATTCGACACCAGCGGTTCTGGAGACGGTGACCGAGCAGATCATCGTCGAGCCGGAACTGCGCGATGCGAGCGGCTGGGTGATCCGGCCTGCGGTCTACAGGACCGAAACCAGGCAGGAGATCGTGCAGGAACGCAAAGACACGGTGTTTCAGGTGCCCTGCCCCGACGAAATGACGCCCGAGCTGATTGCTTCATTGCAGAGGGCGCTTCAGGCGCGCGGGCTGTATCGCGGGCCGGTTTCGGGGGTGATGGACGCACCGACCCGCACTGCGATCCGCCGCTATCAGAAGCCGCTGGGGCTGGACAGCGGCATCCTGTCGCTTGCCACGGCCCGGGTTCTGGGGCTGGTGGCGCTGGACAGACCGAGGTGACAGGATGACCAAGACCATCGCCGGATCCGTTGAAGAGCTGCCCGGGCCGGGGGACGTATTGTCCCGGAGCGGGTTGGATTTCATGCAGGATGTGGTGGCCGGGCGCCTGCCCGGTCCGCCGATAGGCCAGACCCTGGGTTTCTGGCCCGTAGAGGCCGGGCCCGGGCGCGTGGTGTTCGAAGGGGCGGCCGGGTTTGGGGCGATGAACATGATGCGCGGCGTTCATGGCGGCTGGTACGGGGCCATCCTGGACAGTTGCATGGCCTGCGCCGTGATGACGGAGGTACCGAAGGGGTCCTTTTACACCACGCTGGAATTCAAGGTGAATATCACAAGGGCTTTGCCCGCAAGCCTGCCGGTACGGGCGATCGGCACGGTGTTGCATGCGGGGCGGTCCACCGGGGTGGCCGTGGGTGAGGTGCGCGGGGTGGAGGACGGCCAACTCTATGCCAGCGGGTCCACCACCTGTATCATCATGACAGGATGAGCGGAGAGTGCCGCGCCGCTACGGGACCGACCCCAGACTGTCAGGCGAGCCATTCAACTTGTTGCCTGCCCGGACCGCGACCGAACTGTGCAGCCGTTCTGACGGGTCCTCGCCCACGCGCCGCGGGTTGCGCGCGAGAAAGAGCTTGCCCCAGCCGCGCCAGGTGCCGGTCGATGGCGCCGAGGGATCCTGAGGAAAACGCGCCTGCCAGCCTGGGGGCAGTTCCAGCCCGGCGACGACCGCCCGTTCCAGCATCCAGACGAGCGACAGATTCGACAGCGGGCGCGCCGCATCGAACCCGTTGAGCTGGCCGCCCACATCGCCGTGGCTGCCGCGAAACCAGACCTGCTCCACATGCCCGGGCAGATCGCCGTCGCTGAGCCACATCACCGGCGTGAAGACGGCGCGGGTCTCATCCAGGGCGAGCGCATGATAGCCGTGTTTCACGGAGGCACCGAGCTGATGATTGTGAAAGGCATGGGCCGGTTCGCTCCAGCGCCAGAGGATCGGCAGGCGCAGGCCAAGCGCCTTGACCGTGTCCCAGACGCCGACCATCTCGATCTCGACCGTCGCATGGCAATAGGCGCGAGCAAAATCCTGCGCGGCGGCGCCGCCGCCGTTTGACCGGTAGTGCCGGTAGGCGGTGGTCACGTTCCGTTCAGTGGCATGTTCCGCCCTGAGAAGCCCGATACGGTCAATCACCCCGGCCAGCGAGCGCACGGCAAAGGCGCCGCGGGAATAGCCCATCAGGAATATCCGGTCGCCGGGGTGGTAGCGGCTGGCCAGATAGCCATAGGCGCGCTGGATCTGACGGTTGATGCCCCGGCCAAAGAGCACATCCCCCGTTGCACGCCAGTCCTGCCATTGCAGACCCGCCTCGTAATAGAGCGAGACATTGGGCTGTTTGCGGTCGCAGAGCAGCTTGTAGGTGAGCCCGGCATTGCTCTCGCAGCCGTCCTCAAGCGAGGACATCGTCCCGTCGAGGATGATCACATGGGTCTGCACCCCGCGCGCGCCGGCAAAGCTCTGCCGGTCCTGCCGCCGACCGGGGCGCAGCAGGCCATAGAGCGCCCTGCCCCAGCTACGCCAGGGCATGCGCGCGCGATATGGTTGAACCCGTCATGCCCCCAATCTGGGGGGCAAGGGGTTTACAGTCCATGAAATTTGCCGTGAACGGCACGCGAGCGGGTTATGCCGCGGTGACGGTGACCGGGGTGCAGAGCCCGTAGCCGTTGAACCCGGTGTTGAGCGCCTGGGCATAGGCCCCCATGCCGCGGAAGAGCACATAATCGCCCTCGGCCAGGTCGGCAGGCAGTGCGAGAGGATCAGGCAGGCGGTCGATGCTGTCACAGGTGGGGCCAAAGATCACGCGCGCCCGGGCGGGGGCAAGGCGCGGCTCTCCGGCCGGAGACAGGGCCGTGACGCGGTCCACGACGGGCATATCCCGCGCCTCGGCAAGACCTCCATAGATGCCGTCATTCAAGAAGATGCTGCCATCGGCGCGCAGTGCCTTCACACGGGTCGCCAGTGTGAAGGCTTCGGCCACCATGGCGCGGCCCGGCTCGCAGACAAGCGCGGGGCGTTCGGTCCCGAAGGCGCTGCGCACCTCTTTGTGGATGCGGGCGAAGATCGCTTCCAGATCGGGTGCTGCCTGCCACCGATGCGCGGCGAAACCGCCACCGACATTCAGCCGCGCCAGCGGCACGCCTGCCGCTTCTGAGACCTCGACCGCCGCCCGGATATAGGCGGCCCAGGCCGCCGGGTCGGCGCATTGTGTGCCGGGATGAAAGGTGAGCGATGCGGTCAGCCCCATCGCCTTTACCTCGCGCAGAAGGGCCGCCGCGCGCGCGGGCGTGGTGCCGAATTTGGAGCCGAAATCATAGGCCGCCCCCTTCACCGGCAAGGCCAGGCGCACGGATATTTCAGTGCCTTTGGGGACGGCGCTGAGCTTCGCCAGCTCGCCCGCATCGTCCACGGAATAAGACGCAACGCCAGAGGCGATGGCCACCTCCACCTCGGCGGCAGAGCGCACCGGGTTGTTGTAATGCAGGACCGCGCGCCGGTTGACCGCGCGCACTGCACGCATTTCCTCGGGGCTGGCCACGTCGAAGGCCGTGATCCCGGCCGCGCTCAGATTGGCCAGCACCTCGGCGCTTGGATTGGCCTTGACCGCGTAGGTGACAAGCCCGGGAAACCCAGCCCGGAACCGCGCCGCCGTGGCCTGAAGGACCGAAGGACTGAAATAGAGCTGTACCGTGTCGGGCCGCTCCCGGCTCAGATGGTCCACCGGGCTCTGCCAGTCCTGGGATGCGCGCATTGCTCTACCTCGCTCAGCTTTTCGAATTGCGTTTTCTCAAGTTTGGGCGAGATTCCCGTCGATTCCTCATGTCATTATGTGCATAGTGACTCTTATATTCAGCATAGTGACGACAAAAGATGCAGATTGACGAAACGGATCGCGCGCTGATCGACCTGCTTCAGGACAATGCCCGCCTGCCTGTCACCACGCTGGCCAGGCGGCTGGGGCTGGCGCGGACAACGGTGCAGGCGCGGCTTGACCGGCTGGAACGTACGGGCGCGATCCAGGGCTATGCGGTGCGGCTGAACGAGGCGTTGCGCCTGCCCTTGCGCGCGACGGTGCTGGTCAGCATCGAGCCCCGCAGCGGCCCCACCGTTCTGGCCCGGCTGAAAAGCCTGCCCCAGGTCCGGCGGGTGCATACCACATCGGGGCGTTGGGATCTGATCGTGACGCTTGAAGCGGCCAGCACCGAAGCGCTGGACGACACGCTTGACCGGATCGGAGAGGCCAAGGGCGTGCGCAGTTCCGAAAGCCTGATCCATCTGGCGACCAAGCTGCGCCGGGGCGATTAAGGCCCTGCTTCAAGCGTGCGGCAGGCCGCGTGCAGATGCGCCCGGAAAAGCTGTGCCGGGCGGCGCAGGGCCGGATGATCGGCATAGGTCAGGTGATAACCATAGGCCCCGGTCAGCATGAAGCCGTCCAGACAGGGCACCAGCCCGGCCCCGCGCATCACCGCGTCGGAGGCCGGTGCGCGGGCCAGCGCGATCCCGGCTCCTTCCCGCGCAAGGGCGGCGGCCATGACGGTGGAATCGGTGCGGATATAGCGCGCAGCGCGGCTGACAAACCCCATTTTTTCAAAGACATAGGCCCATCCTGTCCGATGCTGCGCCACGTCGATCAGCGGGTGTTTCAGCAAGTCCGCCGGGTCTGACACCTCGGCGGCGAGTGCCGGTGTCGCGACCGGATAGAGCCGTTCGCCCAGAAGCCACTCAGAGAGGCCGTCTGTGCCGGTGGGTGTGCCGAAAATGACGCGCAGATCGTGATAGCGGCGCGTCGCCTGGCCGCCGCCGAGATCGGTGGTCAGCGTCACCTCGACCTCGGGGTGCAACACCCGAAAGCTGGCAATGACCTGCGCCAGCACCCCATCGGCAAAGAGCGGCACCGCCTCGATAAAGACTGACTGCTGCTGCGCGGAACCAAACAGCCCCTCGGTGGCCTCCTGCAACGAGACCAGGGCGTGTTGAACCGCAGGCAGGTAAGCCTGCCCCATCTCGGTGAGGCTGACCGCATGGGCGTGACGATCAAAGAGCGGCGTGCCCAGCCGGGCCTCCAGCGCGCGGATCTGCTGGCTGACGGCGGCGGCGGACATGTTGAGCTCACCGGCGGCGCGGGCAAAGCTCTGATACCGCGCGGCCGCCTCGAACACACGCAGCCAATTGAGCGAGGGAACGGGTTGGGACATGCGTTCAGAATAAGTTGAGCTTAGTCTCAGCGTCCAGCGGAATCGCTTTGGCGCAGCCGCAAGAAACGGTAACTTTCCGCAAAATCACCTTTCTTTGCGTTGGAATTGCGATGCGAACACCTGTAGAACTGACCGATGGTCGCCTGTCACAAGACCAGATCGAGACCTATTGGGAGGATGGCTATCTCTTCCCAATTCCCGTCATTCCGGCCGAGGAAGCACAGGGCCTGCGCGCAGAGCTGGAGGAGATGGAGCGCAGATGGCTCGACAATGGGTTGCCGCTGCCGCTGAACACCTACAAACGCATCAATGCCCATTGCGTGATGCCGATGGCGCATCGCATTGCCGCCGATCCCCGCGTGCTCGATGTGGTGGAGGGCATTATCGGGCCGGATATCCTGATCTGGTCGGTTGAGTTCTTCATCAAGGAACCGAGGACCAAGCAGATGGTGTCGATGCATCAGGATCTGACCTATTGGGGCTTCGGCGCGGTGGATCACCTGGTGACCGCCTGGATCGCGCTCAGCCCGGCCACGCCGGATTCGGGTTGCATGAATTTCGTGCGCGGCAGCCACAAGAACCCGATCCTGCCGCATGTGGACACTCATGACGCCAACAACCTGTTGAGCCGGGGTCAGGAGATACGGGTTGACGTGGCCGAGGAAGATAGGGAGGCGATCGAGATCCATCCCGGCCAGATGTCTCTGCATCACGGGCTGACGATTCACGGCTCGGACGCCAACATCACGGATGACAGGCGCATTGCCTGCGTGGTGCGCTATCTGTCGCCGCAGGTCGCGCAGCAGGTGGCGGACAAGGATTATGCGATCCTCGCGCGCGGGGCGGACCGGACGGGTCATTTCATCAACTTCACGCCGCCAGATGCCCCCTTTACGGCGCGAAGTCTCGCCCTGTACGATGAGATCAGAAAAGCACAGGCGCAGGCCCTGATGAAGGGGTCCGCACAAGACAAGGAAGGGCTTTACGCGTGATGGACAAGGTCAGCTTCACCCAGATGAAAGACGGCACCAAGGAGGATTACGAGTTCCTCACGGCGCATGAGATCGATCACACCAAACACACCGCAAGGCGGCTTCTGAAGGCACTGGTGGAGTTGGATGAGAGCCTCAGCGGCTATCAGATCACCCGGCTGGGCCATTCGGTGCAGTCGGCCACGCGGGCCTGGCGGGATGGCGCGGATATCGACTGGGTCGTCTCAGCGCTGCTGCACGATATCGGCGATATCTATGCACCCTATAACCACGACGAATACGCCGCCACGATCCTCAAACCCTTCGTACGCGAGCAATGCACCTGGTGCGTGGCAACCCATGGCGATTTCCAGATGTTGTATTATGGGCATCATCTGGACGGGTTCGACCAGAACAAGCGGGAGCGGCATGCGGGGCACAAGTATTTCGAGGACTGCGCCGAGTTTTGCGAACGCTGGGATCAGGCGAGCTTTGACCCCGACTATGACGATCTGCCGCTGGAGTTCTTTGCGCCGATGGTCGAGGAGGTGTTCGCCCGCGAGCCTTATGACCCAAGCGTGATCCGGGCCGGCGAGCGCGAGCCGCTGGTGGATGCCGAGGTGGCGGCACAGCGCAGCTGAGCCAGGTGTCCCGGGCCCGTCCCGGGATGTCCACACCTGCCGCGTGGCCCCGGACCCGATTCGGGTCGCGCGGATTTCAGCTTCGCGACAAGTCTTTACTGTCTGTCCGGCGCCTCACCGACATCGCCGATCCACCAGCTGTATTTGATGCCCTGGAAGACCTCGATCTCGTCGCCGGGCGCGAGACCTGACAGATCCCCCTTTTTGCGCAGCAGGCTCTTGCCGCGGCGGCCGCCGGTCTCTCTCCAGACAAGGCGATATCGCGGTTGGTTGTTGACGCGCACCGCCGAGCGTTCGATCTCAAGCACCTTTGCCGAAACCCGCGTGCCATATCGCCGCGCGCGGACGGCGCCGACGGCCCAGTTGCCCACTTTCCACAAGCCAAGAAGCCAAATCAGGCCAAGCACAAGCGCGATGATCCGGGTGACCCGTGTGGCCGTGCGGTTGCTTCCGGGGGTGGTTTCGACCTTTCTGGGCTCACTGGCGAGGTAGAGCAAATCGAAGCTGTCCCCGACCTGCACCCTGTTATAGAGCGACGAGCCCACGGTCTCGGTCAGAGAGATCTCTTCCTTGCGCTGGGTCATGAAATCGAAGGTCAGCCAATAACTTGTGGTGGTGTTGCCGTCGGAATCGCGGCCGGTGGTGGTGTAGCGTTCGCGCACCGTGGCGGTGGCCGCGCGGCCCTCTTCCTCGAACCGGGCGGCCATGTTGAAGGCCAGCTGGCTGATCAGGGTCAGCACCAGGAGGAACACGCCGATCAGCAGCACGATCCACCCGCCCATCCGGTTGAACAGGCGGAAAAGCGAGGGCGGGGGCACGGGTATCTCGGTCATGATGTCCAGACTGCGGTGATTGGGCGCGCGAGGCAAGCCTTCGCGCTTCCCCTTGGCCCGGAGATTGGGTAGACGGGGCGGCGACGGATAAAGACGCGTAAGGATGCACGATCATGGCGATGGAAAAGACCTTTGATGCCGCCACGGCCGAGAAACGGCTTTACGAGGCGTGGGAAGCGGCAGGATGTTTCAAGGCAGGCGCCAATGCCCGGCCCGGGGCATCGGCGTTTTCCATCATGATCCCGCCGCCCAACGTGACGGGCAGCCTGCATATGGGCCATGCGTTCAACAACACGTTGCAGGATATCCTGATCCGCTGGCACCGGATGCGCGGGGATGACACGCTCTGGCAGCCGGGCACGGATCATGCGGGGATCGCCACCCAGATGGTGACCGAGCGCGACATGGCCGCCAATGGTGAGCCGAGCCGCACCGAGATGGGCCGTGAGGCATTTGAAAAACGCGTTTGGCAGCAAAAGATCAAATCGCGGGGCACAATCATAGGACAACTCAAGCGTCTAGGTGCGTCTTGTGACTGGTCGCGCGAAGCCTTCACCATGTCGGGCGCCCCTTCGGCCCCCGAAGGCGAAGAGGGCAATTTCCACGATGCCGTCATCAAGGTTTTCGTAGATATGCACCAGAAGGGCCTGATTTACCGGGGAAAACGCCTGGTCAACTGGGACCCGCATTTCGAAACCGCGATTTCCGACCTGGAGGTCGAGAATATCGAGGTGGCGGGGCATATGTGGCACTTCAAATATCCGCTCGCCGGTGGGGCCACGTATGAATATGTCGAAAAGGACGAGGACGGGAATGTCACCCTGCGCGAAGAGCGCGATTACATCTCCATCGCCACGACACGGCCTGAAACGATGCTGGGCGACGGGGCCGTTGCGGTTCATCCATCAGATGAGCGTTACGCGCCAATCGTCGGGAAACTCTGTGAAATTCCGGTGGGCCCGAAAGAGCATCGCCGGTTGATCCCGATCATCACCGATGAGTATCCTGACCCGGATTTCGGCTCGGGCGCGGTGAAGATCACCGGCGCGCATGACTTCAACGACTATGAGGTCGCCAAGCGCGGCGGCATTCCGATGTACCGGCTGATGGACACGAAAGGCGCGATGCGTGCCGATGGCGCGCCCTATGCCCAGATGGCCGAGGTGGCGATGGCCGTGGCCAACGGCGAACGGGAGCTGAGCGAGGCCGAGGCGGATACGATCAACCTTGTGCCGGACGATCTGCGCGGGCTGGACCGGTTCGAGGCACGTAAGCGGGTGGTTGAGCAGATCACCGAAGAAGGGCTGGCGGTGATGGTGCCTGCCGAGGCGGGCACGCAAGAGCCCGAAGAGGCCCCCGCCCTGGTGCCTTACGTGGAATCGAAACCGATCATGCAGCCCTTTGGCGACCGCTCGAAAGTGGTCATCGAGCCGATGCTGACGGATCAGTGGTTCGTCGACACCGCCAAGATCGTTGCCCCCGCGATAGATGCGGTCAAGCAGGGTGACGTGCGGATCATGCCGGAGGCGGACCGGAAGGTCTATTTCCACTGGCTGGAGAATATCGAGCCGTGGTGCATTTCACGCCAGCTCTGGTGGGGGCATCAGATCCCGGTTTGGTATGGGTTCGACCTGAATTCGGATGACTTCCGCGATGACGAAGGCGACGGGGTGATCGACCTTGTCGAGATGCTGCGCGGTCTGAACGAGGGCCATGTGACCCATCTGATGGAATGCGGGCCGGATTTCGAAACGATTGCGAAGGCCTATCACGATGATCTGGCCACCTTGCCTGTGCCTTTGCAGGCGATGCGCGTGGTTGGGGCTGAAAGCCGTGAGGATGCGCTGCACAAGCTGGCGGCCTCACTGGCGGACTACACCGCAAGCCAGGACCCGACACATCTGATCTATCCCGTGTGGCGCGACCCCGACGTCCTTGACACCTGGTTCTCCTCGGGTCTCTGGCCCATCGGCACGCTGGGCTGGCCGGAGGAGACCGAAGAACTGAAGCGCTACTTCCCAACCTCCGTTCTGATCACCGGATTTGACATCATCTTTTTCTGGGTGGCCCGGATGATGATGATGCAATACGCCGTTGTGGGCGAAAAGCCGTTTTCGGATGTCTATGTCCACGCCCTCGTCCGCGACGAGAAGGGCAAGAAGATGTCGAAATCCTTGGGCAATGTTCTGGACCCGCTGGAACTGATCGACGAATACGGCGCGGATGCGGTGCGCTTTACCCTGACGGCGATGGCGGCGATGGGCCGGGATCTGAAGCTTTCGACGCAGCGCATTGCAGGCTATCGGAATTTTGGCACGAAGCTCTGGAACGCCGCACGATTTGCCGAGATGAACGGCGCGGTGGGCCGAGATTTTTCGGCGAAAAATCTTCCCGCGCCCAGAGCGACCGTGAACAAGTGGATCATCGGCGAGACCGCCAAGGTGCGCGAGGCGGTGGATGCAGCCCTTGAGCAATATCGCTTCAACGATGCGGCCAACGCGCTTTATGCCTTTGTCTGGGGCAAGGTCTGTGACTGGTATGTCGAGTTTTCCAAGCCGCTTCTGCTGGATGGCGACGAGGTCACCAAGTCCGAGACACAAGACACCATGTCCTGGGTGATCGACCAATGTCTCACCCTGCTGCACCCGATCATGCCGTTTGTCACCGAGGAGCTTTGGGGCACGCTGGGCACCCGCGACAAGATGCTGGTGCATGGTGACTGGCCCGACTATGGCGCGGAACTGGTGGACGAGGCGGCGGACCGCGAGATGAATTGGGTCATTGATCTCATCGACGGCATCCGGTCGGCGCGCGCGCAGGTGCATGTGCCGGTTGGGCTTTACGTGCCGCTGGTGGTCACCGAGTGGGACGCGGCGGCGCGCGCGGCCTGGGAGAACAACCAGGTGATGATCAAGCGGCTGGCACGGGTCGAGGATATCTCGGAAGCGGCAAGCTTCCCCAAGGGCTGTATCACCGTGCCGGCCGAGGGGGCGAGCTTTGGCCTGCCCGTGGCGGATGTGATTGATGTCGCGGAAGAAAAGGCGCGGCTGGAGAAGGCGCTTGGCAAGCTGGAGAAGGAAATCGGCGGGCTGAAGGGGCGTTTGGGCAACCCGAAATTCGTCGAGAGCGCCCCCGAAGAGGTGGTCGAGGAGGCCCGCGAAAACCTCAGCTTGCGGGAAGAAGAGGCCGAGAAGCTGCGCGCGGCCCTCACCCGTCTGCAAGAATTGGGGTAAGGTGTAGGGTGCGTGATCTCACGCACCCCTCCTTGCGGGGCGCCATGGTGCGTGCAAGCACGCACCCTACATTCTAATTCCGTGCCCCGCTCATTGTGCCGAACATGTCGATATCGCGCACGGTGATCGTCCCTGTGAGGATGATATAGGCCAGGATCGCCCAGATGACGAAGGCGATGCCCGTGGTAATCCACGCCTTTTTCTTCAGATGGTGCCGTTCGGGGCTGCCGTGATGGGTGCCGTCCACGGTGGTGCCTGCCTCACCCTGGGTGGTGATACGTATCGGCAGCACGCAGAAGAACGTCATGAACCAGACGACAAGATAAAGCACAAGGCCAGAGACCGGTCCCATCAGACCTGCTCCAGTTCCACGAGGCAGCCGTTGAAATCCTTGGGATGCAGGAACAGGACCGGCTTGCCATGCGCACCTATCTTGGGCTCGCCCGAGCCCAGCACCCGGGCGCCGGTTTCTTTCAGGTGATCGCGCGCGGCGATGATGTCCTCGACCTCATAGCAGACATGGTGAATGCCGCCCGACGGGTTCTTTTCCAGAAAACCGTTGATCGGGCTGTCCTCTCCAAGGGGATAGAGCAGTTCGATCTTGGTATTGGGCAGCTCGATAAAAATCACCGTGACGCCGTGATCCGGCTCATCCTGCGGTGCGCCCACATTGGCGCCCAGCGCGGTGCGATACTGGTCCGCCGCGGCCTCAAGGTCAGGCACGGCGATGGCGACATGGTTCAGACGGCCAATCATGGCAGCTCCTTTGGTCAGATCTGTTTGGGTACGTTATGGGGCGCGCCCCCGCCCAAGACAAGCGACAGGGGGCCGCATGTGCAAAACTTAACCGACCGTTCGGGGATATTCGAGGCGGATTAACGTGCTGTTAGGCATGTCGGGGTCATGCTCGGGCATCTGCCGCGTTGAAGGAGCCTGTCATGGATGACCTTGACCCTCTCACCCCCCGCCTGTCGCCCTCGGCCAAGCGACCCTTGCTGGGCAAGACCGTGCTTGTGGTCGAAGACAGCCGTTATGCTTCTGAAGCGATGCGGCTGATGTGCCTGCGCAGCGGTGCGCGGATCCGCAGGGCGGATTGCCTGCGCTCGGCGCGGCGGCATTTGCAGGTCTACCGGCCATCGGTTGTGATCGTGGATCTGGGGCTGCCCGACGGATCGGGACTGGATCTGATCGATGAGCTGAACCGGTCCAGCCCGCGCGTCGGGGCCATATTGGGCATCAGCGGAGAGGATCACATGCGCACCCGTGCGATTGCCGCCAGGGCAGACGGATTTCTGGCCAAACCGGTGGATACGGTCGGGGAATTTCAGCAGGTGATCCTGGCCGCCCTGCCACGAGACCAGGCGGTTCAGGGGCCCTGTGCGATCAACACCGAGACGGTGTCGCCCGATCCTCTGGCCTATCGCGATGACATGTCCCATATCGCCGGACTCCTCGATGAGCCGCAGTCTGGGGCGATGCTGGATTACGTGGCGCAGTTCCTGGGCTCTGTGGCGCGTCTGGCGGATGATCGCGCCTTGGAGCTCGCGGCGCAGGAGCTGACAACGGCACGGGCCGAAGGGGCGACCTCGCAGGCCAAATTGGCGCGTGTGGCGGCGATGGTGCATGAACGGATGCAGGAAAGCCTGGCGTTATAGCCGCTCGCGCGGCAGGCTCGGGTCGGGGGCCGCGCGCACCAGCGCCGTCAGGTCGCTCAGCCGCTCGCGCTGCTGGCCCCTTTCGTCGAAATTGGCCGGGTTGAGCCAGACCTCATACGCCTCTTTCAGAGCGGGCCACTCCTTGTCGATGACGGAGAACCAGGCCGTGTCGCGGTTGCGCCCCTTGACCACCGTAGCCTGCCGGAACACCCCTTCGTAACTGAAGCCAAACCGTTGCGCCGCGCGGCGCGACGGCGCGTTGAGCGCGTCGCATTTCCACTCATACCGGCGATAGCCCGCCTCGAAAGCCCAGCCCATCATCAGGAACATCGCCTCGGTCGCGGCGCGGGTGCGCTGAAGCTGCGGGGCCATGGCGATATAGCCCACCTCGATGGAGCCCGATGCAGGCTTCATCCGCAGATAGGAGGCAAAGCCGCCAAAGGCCCGCGCCTCGCGGTCATAGATGGCGTGAAACAGAATATGGTTCGCCGCTGTCGCCTCGCGCATCCAGCGGTGAAACTGCGCCGAAGAGGCAAACGGGCCGGACGGCATGTAATCCCAGACCCAGTCATGCCCATCGAACGCCTTGAACAGCAGCGCCGCGTGTTTGTCCGCGTCGAGCCGTTCAAGCCGGGAGTAACGCCCCTCCATCGGCTCTCCGGCGGGCAGCGGCGGCACGCGCCAGTCGCCAACGCTCGGGCCAACCGGCCTGCTGACTTGTGTCATCCCGTAAGCTCCCCAACTCCTGCAAGGCACGATAGGCACCGCGGGCCGGGATGAAAAGCCGTTACTCCTGCGGGATGACGCGCAGGCCCAGCTCCATCAGCTGGTCCGAGGTGGGATCGGAGGGCGCGTTCATCATCAGGTCTTCGGCGCGCTGGTTCATCGGGAACATGATGACCTCGCGGATATTGGCGGTGTCGGCCAGAAGCATCACGATCCGGTCGATGCCCGCCGCACAGCCCCCGTGGGGCGGCGCGCCATACTGGAAGGCGTTGACCATGCCGCCAAAGCGCTTGCGCACCTCGGCCTCGTCATAGCCCGCAAGCTCAAACGCCTTGATCATGATGTCGAGCTTGTGGTTCCGGATCGCGCCGGAGACCAGCTCATAACCGTTGCAGCTCAGGTCATACTGGTAGCCGAGCACATCGAGCGGATTGCCCGAGAGCGCCTCCAGCCCGCCTTGCGGCATCGAGAACGGGTTGTGCGAGAAATCCACGCGGCCAGTTTCCTCATCCGCCTCGTACATCGGGAAATCGACGATCCAGGCAAAGGCGAAACGGTCCTTTTCGGTCAGGCCCAGCTCTTCACCGATCACGTCGCGGGCCTTGCCGGCCACTTTTTCAAAGGCCTGCGGCTTGCCGCCGAGGAAGAAGGCCGCATCGCCCACGTCAAGGCCAAGCTGCTGGCGGATCGCTTCGGTGCGTTCGGGGCCGATGTTTTTGGCCAGGGGGCCGGCGGCTTCCATCCCCTCGCCCTGATCGCGCCAGAAGATATAGCCCATCCCCGGCAGGCCCTCTTTCTGGGCGAAGGCATTCATCCGGTCACAGAATTTGCGGCTGCCGCCCGTGGGGGCCGGAATCGCGCGGACCTCGTTGCCCTCATGCTCCAGAAGCTTGGCGAAGATGGCAAAGCCCGAGCCGCGGAAATGCGTCGATACGTCCTGCATCTTGATCGGGTTGCGCAGGTCAGGCTTGTCGGTGCCGTACCAGAGGGCCGCATCGCGGAAGGAGATCTGAGGCCAGTCGGCATCAACCTTCCGGCCGCCGCCGAACTCTTCGAAAATACCTGAGATCACCGGCTGGATCGTGTCGAACACGTCCTGCTGCTCGACAAAGCTCATCTCCATGTCGAGCTGGTAGAAATCGGTGGGAGAGCGGTCAGCGCGCGGGTCTTCGTCGCGGAAGCAGGGCGCGATCTGGAAATATTTGTCGAAGCCCGAGACCATGATCAGCTGTTTGAATTGCTGAGGGGCCTGGGGCAACGCATAGAACTTGCCCGGATGCAGGCGCGAGGGCACCAGGAAGTCGCGCGCGCCTTCGGGGCTGGACGCGGTGATGATCGGCGTCTGGTATTCGCGGAACCCGATATCCCACATCCGGCGGCGCATCGAAGCCACCACATCCGAGCGCAGGGTCATGTTGGCCTGCATCGCCTCGCGGCGCAGGTCGAGATAGCGATAGCGCAGGCGGGTTTCCTCGGGGTATTCCTGATCGCCGAAGACGATCAGCGGCAGCTCGCCATCCACGCCGCCCAGCACTTCGAGATCGCGGATGAAGACTTCAATCTCGCCGGTGGGGATCTTGGGGTTGATCAGGCTTTCGTCGCGGGCCTTCACGTTGCCGTCGATGCGGATGCAGTATTCCGAGCGCAGCTTCTCGACCTCGGAAAAGACCGGGCTGTCGGGGTCGCAGAGCACCTGTGTGACGCCGTAATGGTCACGCAGGTCGATGAACAGGACGCCGCCATGGTCGCGGATGCGGTGCACCCAGCCCGCAAGGCGCACGGTTTCGCCCACGTTGGATTTGGTCAGGTCGGCGCAGGTATGGCTACGATAGGCGTGCATGATTTCCCCTTTGGCCCGGCTGCCGGGCGCTGGTCTTGGTTCGCGCCGATACACCAATGCGGGGCGGCAAAGTCAAGGGGCGGCGATGGGCAAGCGCCCGCTCATTCCGGCAAAACCGTTTACAGACGTGGGATTTTGCGCAAAAATCCGGGCGGTTCGAGCAGATACCCGGACAAACCGGGATAATGTCGGCAGGTTTCACATCGCTTTATGACAGCGCACGGGTGGGCGCGGATCAGAAAAGGGGGGGTGGCCATGTGGACCAGGGCCTTGGACAAGTTGCTGTCACATCTGATGCGGGAGGGCGCGCTGAGCGTGACCTACCCGGATGGAACGACCCGGCATTACGGGAATGGGGTTGGGCCGGGGGCGGCGATTGCATTGCATGATGCAAGCCTGCCCCGGCGCATCGTGCTGTCGCCCGATCTGGCGGTGGGCGAGGCGTATATGGATGGGCAACTCACGATCGAAAACGACGATCTGCATGGGTTCATCGGCTTGGCCATCCGCAACAGAGAGGCGCAGGGCCAGCCATGGTTCCGCCGCCCGCTGGAGGTGATGCGCCATGCGATGCGGCGGTTGCAGCAGTTCAATCCCGACAACCGCTCGCGCAGCAATGTGGCGCATCACTACGATTTGTCAGGGGCGCTTTATGACCTCTTTCTCGACGCGGACCGGCAATATTCCTGCGCCTATTTCGCCCATCCGGGGATGAGCCTGGAAGAGGCGCAGGCGGCCAAGAAGCACCATATCGCGGGCAAGCTGCTGATCGAGCCGGGGATGCGGGTGCTCGATATCGGCTGTGGCTGGGGCGGCATGGCGCTGACGCTGGCGCAGGACTATGGCGCGGAGGTGCTGGGCGTGACGCTCTCGACCGAACAGCACAAGCTGGCCGAGGAGCGGGCCGCGGCAGCGGGTCTGAGCGGCAAGGTGCGCTTTGAGCTGAAGGATTACCGCAAGGTGAAGGGGCAGTTCGACCGGGTCGTATCGGTCGGTATGTTCGAACATGTGGGCGTGCCGCATTACGATGAATATTTCCGCACGGTGAAGGAGAGGCTGACACCGGAGGGGATCGCGCTGATCCATACGATCGGGCGCTCGATCCCGCCGGGCACGACAAGCCCCTGGATCAGGAAGTATATCTTTCCCGGCGGCTATGCCCCTGCCCTGTCGGAAACGGCGGCAGCCTATGAACGCTCAGGGCTGGTGGCGGCCGATGTAGAGGTCTGGCGGCTGCATTATGCGGAGACGCTACGGCACTGGTACGAGCGGTTCATGGAAAACATCGACGCCGCCCGCGCGCTTTATGATGAGCGGTTCTGCCGGATGTGGCGCTATTACCTGGTGGCCTGTGAGCTGACCTTCCGCCATGCCAATCAGGTCGTGTTTCAGATGCAGCTGACGCCCAAACAGGACGCCGTGCCGCTGACACGCGACTATCTCTATCCTGCGCGTCAGGAGGTGCGGCACGCGGCGGAATAGCTCATCCGCCCTGCTGGGCGGCCTCGCGAGGCGGGCTGTCAGGCCCGAAGAGCGGCGCGGTCAGCCGATCAGCTGCGAGACAAACCGTGCCTTCCAGAGCGCCTCTTCGTATTCGCTTGCCGCGGTGCTGTCATAAACCACGCCACCGCCCACATTCAGCCGTGCCTGCCCGCCCTCGCCCACCATCAGCGTGCGGATGGCGACGTTGAACTCGGAGCGTCCATCGGGGGCCACCCAGCCGATCGTGCCGCAATAAATGTCGCGCGGGGCGCCTTCGAGATCGGCCAGCACCTCCATCGCGCGCACCTTGGGTGCGCCGGTGATGGACCCGCAGGGAAAGAGAGCAGCAAAGATATCCGAAAGCCCCGTACCGCCGATCATCAACCCGGTGATGAGCGACGTCATCTGGTGCACCGTGGCATAGCTTTCGACCGAGAAAAGCTCGGGCACCGCCACGGTCCCCGCCCGGCAGATGCGGCTGAGATCGTTGCGCAGAAGGTCCACGATCATCAGGTTTTCGGCGCGGTTCTTCTCGTCCGTCTGAAGGAAGAAGCGGCGGCGGGCATCCTCGGCCGGATCCTCCGAGCGCGGTTGCGTCCCTTTCATCGGGCGGGTCTGAATTTGGCCCTGGGTGTCGGTGCGAAAGAACAGCTCCGGGGATCTCGACAGCAGCGCGGGCAACCCCTCCTGCTCGACCAGCGCGCCGAAACGGACGGGCTGCACCGCCGCGAGCGCCGCATAGAGCGCTTCGGGCGCGCCCGTCGCGTGCAGCGAAATCGGAAAGGTCAGGTTCGCCTGATAGAAATCACCGGCGCAGATATACTCATGCACCCGGCCAAAGGCGTCGGTATAGCGGGCATCGTCCCAATGTGGTTCAAACCCGGACAAGGCGGTTTCACCGGGCACGAGCTGTGGCGCGATCACGGGCCAGTCATAGACACCAAACTGCACAAGAGGGAGCGCCCGCCCCTCCGGCAAGAGAGACGAGAGCTTTGGCTCCAGCGCATAGCCAAGCTCATAGCTGGCATAACCGGCAAGCCATTTGCCCTCGGCCCGCGCCTCATCGAGTGCCGCCAGGGCATCGGGCACCTCTTCCGCCCGCCAAGCCGTGATCAGCCGAGACGCCTGCCGAAACAGGCAAGCGGTGCCATCCGGCCCATGATCAAAGCGAATCTGCACTGGTACGTCCCTCGTCAGCGTTCGGGTCTAGATAGCCCTCCGGCCACGTAAAGACACCCGAAAAGCGCCAAAATGCCCCAGATTTGCGAAGTCCCTTGCACCCCGGCCCGACATGGATATAACGCCAACAATTTGCGCTGACCCGGGGGGCCCCATGCCGAAAAGAACCGATCTGAACTCCATCATGATCATCGGTGCCGGGCCTATTATTATCGGGCAAGCCTGCGAGTTTGACTACTCGGGAGCGCAAGCCTGCAAGGCGCTGCGCGAGGAAGGCTATCGCGTCATCCTGGTCAACTCGAACCCCGCGACGATCATGACCGACCCCGAGCTGGCCGACGCCACCTATATCGAGCCGATCACGCCCGAGATCGTGGCCAAGATCATCGAAAAGGAACGCCCTGACGCACTTTTGCCCACGATGGGCGGGCAGACGGGGCTGAACACAGCACTTGCCGTGGCCGATATGGGCGTGCTGGAAAAATTCGGCGTCGAGCTGATCGGCGCCAATCGCGAGGCCATCGAGATGGCCGAGGACCGCAAGCTGTTCCGTGAGGCGATGGACCGGCTGGGTATCGAAAACCCCAAGGCCACCATCGCCAACACGATGGAAGAATGCATGGCGGCCCTTGAGCATATCGGCCTGCCCGCGATCATCCGGCCCGCCTTTACCCTGGGCGGCACCGGCGGCGGCGTGGCCTATAACCGCGACGATTACGAGCATTTCTGCAAGTCGGGGCTGGATGCCAGCCCGGTCAACCAGATCCTGATCGACGAAAGCCTGCTGGGCTGGAAGGAATACGAGATGGAGGTCGTCCGCGACAAGGCGGACAATGCAATCATCGTCTGTTCCATCGAGAACGTGGACCCGATGGGCGTGCATACCGGTGACAGCATCACCGTGGCCCCGGCCCTGACGCTGACCGACAAGGAATATCAGATCATGCGCAACGGCTCTATCGCCGTGCTGCGCGAGATCGGGGTGGAGACCGGCGGATCGAACGTGCAATGGGCGATCAACCCCGAAGACGGCCGGATGGTGGTGATCGAAATGAACCCGCGGGTCAGCCGGTCTTCGGCGCTTGCCTCCAAGGCGACAGGCTTCCCGATTGCCAAGATCGCGGCCAAGCTTGCCGTGGGGTATACGCTGGATGAGCTGGACAACGACATCACCAAGGTGACGCCGGCAAGCTTTGAGCCGACGATTGACTATGTGGTCACCAAGATCCCGCGCTTTGCTTTTGAGAAATTCGCAGGCTCTGCGCCCTATCTGACCACGGCGATGAAATCCGTAGGCGAGGCGATGGCGATTGGCCGGACGATCCATGAGAGCCTGCAAAAGGCGCTGGCCAGCATGGAAACCGGCCTGACCGGGTTCGACGAGGTCGAAATCGAGGGCGCGCCGGAAAAATCCGCCGTGATCAAGGCGATCAGCCAGCAGACCCCGGACCGGCTGCGCACCATTGCGCAGGCGATGCGCGAGGGGCTGAGCGACGATGAGATCTTTGGCGTGACCAGCTTTGACCCCTGGTTCCTGGCGCGCATCCGGGAGATCGTAGACGCCGAGGCAAAGGTCCAGGCCGAAGGCCTGCCTGCTGACGAGGCGGGCCTCAGAGCGTTGAAAATGCTGGGCTTTACCGATGCCCGCCTGGCCAAGCTGACCGGGCAGAGCGAGGCGCACGTGCGCGCGGCACGGCTGGCGCATGGGGTGAAGGCCGTGTTCAAGCGGATCGACACCTGTGCGGCCGAATTCGAAGCCCAGACGCCCTATATGTATTCCACCTATGAAGAGCCGATGATGGGCGAAGTGGAATGCGAGGCACGGCCTTCTGACCGTAAGAAGGTGGTCATTCTGGGCGGGGGCCCCAACCGGATCGGCCAGGGGATCGAGTTTGATTACTGCTGCTGTCATGCCTGTTTTGCCCTGACCGAAGCGGGCTATGAGACGATCATGATCAACTGCAACCCGGAGACGGTGAGCACGGATTATGACACGTCCGACCGGCTCTATTTCGAGCCGCTGACCTTTGAGCATGTGCTGGAAATCCTGACAGTCGAGCAGGAAAACGGCACGCTGCACGGGGTGATCGTCCAGTTTGGCGGCCAGACCCCGCTGAAGCTCGCCAATGCGCTGGAAGAGGCGGGCATTCCGATCCTCGGCACCACGCCGGACGCGATTGACCTCGCCGAAGACCGCGAGCGGTTCCAGGCGCTGGTCAACGATCTGGGCCTCAAGCAGCCGAATAACGGTATTGCCAGCTCTGACGCCGAAGCCCTTGCGATTGCCGAGAAAATCGGCTTCCCGCTGGTGATCCGCCCGTCCTATGTTCTGGGCGGGCGCGCGATGGAAATCGTGCGCGACATGGCGCAGCTGGAACGCTACATCGCCGAGGCGGTGGTGGTCTCGGGCGACAGCCCTGTTCTGCTGGATGGCTATCTGGCCGGTGCCATCGAATGCGACGTGGATGCGCTCTGCGATGGCAGCCGCGTCCATGTGGCGGGTATTCTGCAACATATCGAAGAGGCCGGCGTGCATTCGGGCGACAGCGCCTGTTCGCTGCCGCCCTACACGCTGTCGAAAGAGATCATCGGCGAGATCGAGCGCCAGACCGAGGCGCTGGCGCTGGCGCTGAACGTGCGCGGGCTGATGAACGTGCAATTCGCCGTGAAGGATGATGAGATTTACCTGATCGAGGTGAACCCGCGCGCCAGCCGCACCGTGCCCTTTGTGGCCAAGGCCACCGACAGCGCCATTGCTTCGATCGCCGCGCGGCTGATGGCGGGCGAGAGCCTCGACGCTTTCCCGCATCGCGGCCCCTACCCGTCCGATGCCAAGCCCGGCACCCTGCCCATGGCCGATCAGATGACGCTGGCCGATCCGGCGATGCCGTGGTTCAGCGTCAAGGAAGCGGTCATGCCCTTTGCGCGTTTCCCCGGTGTGGACACGATCCTTGGCCCCGAGATGCGCTCCACCGGTGAGGTGATGGGCTGGGATATCTCTTTCTCGCGGGCGTTCCTCAAGGCGCAGATGGGCGCGGGGGTTGATTTGCCCAGCGAAGGCAAGGTGTTCTTCTCGATCAAGGATGCCGACAAGACGCCGCTTCTGGTGGAAACCGCGCAAACCCTTGTGGATCTTGGGTTTTCCATCGTCGCTACCGGCGGCACCGCATCGTTCCTGGAAGGGCACGGGATCGCCTGCGAGGTGGTCAAGAAGGTCTATGAAGGGCGGCCCAACGTGGTGGATATGCTCAAGGACGGCGAGATTCACCTGCTGATGAACACGACCGAAGGGGCCGCAGCGGTGGAAGACAGCCGCGAAATCCGCTCGGTCGCGCTTTATGACAAGATCCCCTATTACACCACCGCGGCGGGCAGCCATGCGGCGGCGATGGCGATCAAGGCGCGGCAAGAGGGCGATTTGCAGGTGATGCCGTTGCAGGGGTCAACGTAAACTCAAGACAAGCCCTTGAAGTTCAAGGGATTTGTAGCGCCAAGAGCTATGCAATGACGCGTCAGCAGGGTTGCACGCTTTGCATGCTGATTTTCATTGCTTCGCCACAATTTTCGATTATGTGCGGGTGACGGGGCTCGAAAGATCTACCGTATTAACGCAACCTTCAAAGATGGAGGCCAACATGACCCGCGACGAACTGAACCGTGAACTGCGTATGCATTCCGCGACGTGGCAGGCTGTTGCGCTTGTGTATGCGGCTCTCGTTGGCACGCTTGTGCTTTCGGCCATGGCCATCGTTGCGTAAGCAGGCAAGGTAAGCGTCCCGGCGGCATGGCCGCCTGACCCCTGGCAGAACGCCAACCCGACATGATTGAAACACGCCGCAGGCCCTGATCAACGGGCCTCCCGGCGTTTTCGCTTTTTACACCCCGCCCGAACGGGGAGAGGAGGCAGAGCATGAACAGAGACGAATGGCTCCGCGAGGCACGGATGCACAGCGCCAGCTGGCCTGCTGTGGTGATCTTTTACGCGATTATCGTGGGGATCATGGTCGGGTCGGCTATGGTGATCACCTGAGCTCTGCCCGCATATTTCAATAAAAAAAGGCGGCCCATTGCAGGCCGCCTTTCTTTTTGACTGTCCGGACGGATCAGCCGCCGGTGGTTTGCACTTTGGGATCGTTCGGGTCGATCTTGGCCGCAGCCGCGTCGCCCACATTGTCGATCCCACGCTCTTCGAGCAGCGTGGTCAGCCAGTTCGGATCCATCTCCGGCACCGAGCTGAGCAACAGATCGGTATAGGGATGGTGCGGGGGTGTGAACATTTCGTCCTTCGGCCCCTGTTCGACCACCCGGCCCTGCTGCATCACGATCACCTCGTCGGCGATCGAGCGCACGGTGGCAAGGTCGTGGGTGATGAACATATAGGCCAGGTTGAGCTCGTTCTGGAGCCGGTCGAGAAGGCGCAGGATGCCCTCGGCAACCAGTTGGTCAAGCGCCGATGTCACCTCGTCACAGACGATGAAAGTCGGCTCTGCCGCCAGTGCCCGCGCGATCCCGATCCGCTGTTTCTGCCCACCTGAAAGCTCGGGCGGATAGCGGTTATAGAACTTCGAGGGATCAAGCTCGATCAGGTCCAGAAGTTCATCCACACGGCTCTTGAGCGCGGCCCCGGTGAGGCCCGAATAGAACTGCGCCGGGCGGCCGATGATCTCGGAGATGCGCACCTTCGGGTTCAGCGCCGTATCGGCCATCTGATAGATCATCTGGCACTGGCGGAGCTGATCCTTGGTCCGGTTCCGGTAATCCGGCGGGAAGGGTGTTCCCTTGAACAGCACTTCGCCCTTGGAGGGCGGCAGAAGCCCGGTGATCACCCGCGCGGTGGTGGACTTGCCCGAACCGGATTCGCCCACCACGGCAACGGTCATGCCCTCGTGGATGTCAAAGCTGACGTCGTCGAGGATCTTGGGACCACCCGTATAGGCCGCGTCGACATTCTTGACCGAGATCAGAGGTGTCGCCCCTTCCTTGCGATAGCGCTGCGGGCTTTCGAAGCTGCGCACCGCCCAGAGCGACTTGGTGTAGTCCTCTTTCGGGTTGTCGAGCATCTCCTCGGTCGAGGCTTCCTCGACCTCTTCACCTTTCAGCAACACCTTGATCGTGTCGGCCATCTGCGCCACGACGGCAAGGTCATGGGTGATGTAAAGCGCGGCGGTGTTGAACTGGTCGACGATGTCGCGGATCGCGGCCAGAACCTCGATCTGCGTCGTCACGTCCAGCGCCGTCGTCGGCTCATCGAAGATGATCAGGTCCGGCCGACAGGACATGGCCATGGCCGTCATCGCCCGCTGAAGCTGACCACCCGACACCTGGTGAGGATAGCGGAAGCCGATCTCCTTCGGATTGGGCAGGCGCAGACGCTCGTAGAGGTCCATCGCGTCTTCCTGCGCTTCCATCCGCTTTTGCAGACGGTATTGCAGGGGTGCTTCGGTGTGCTGGTCGATGATCTTGTGCGCCGGGTTGAAAGACGCCGCCGCCGATTGCGCCACATAGGCGATGCGCGAGCCGCGCAGGGCGCGCTTCTCGCTTTCGGTGGCTGTGGTCAGTTCCATCCCGTCGAACTCGATCTTCGAGCCTTCGCAGATCCGCGTGCCATCGCGGGCATAGCCCATGGCCGCGGCCCCGATGGTGGATTTACCCGCCCCGGATTCCCCGATCAGGCCCATCACTTCGCCGCGATGCAAGGTCAGATCGACACCCTTGATGATGTCGATCCAGGTTTCATCCGAATAGCCCTGGATCTTCAGGTCCCGGATTTCGAGCAATACGCTTTTGTCTTGGCTCATGATTATTTCTCCTTCAGACCGGAGGACCGGAACAGCATCCAGTCAACGACGAAGTTGACCGCCACCGTCAGCAACGCGATGGCTGCCGCCGGGATTAGCGGTGTGATGTCCCCGAACGAGATCAGCGTGGCGTTCTCCCGCACCATAGAGCCCCAGTCCGCCGTGGGCGGCTGGATGCCAAGGCCGAGGAAGCTGAGGCCAGCAACGAGCAGGAACACGAAGCAGAACTCAAGGCCGAACTCGGCCACGAGAGGGGCCATGGAGTTGGGCAGGATTTCGCGACGGATCAGATAACCCGTCCCTTCCCCGCGCAGCTTGGCCGCTTCGATATAGTCCATGACCACCACGTTACCCGCGACCGCCCGGGTCAGGCGGAAGACGCGCGGCGCATAGATGATCGCCACAGCACAGATGATGACCGGCATCGAGGGGCCGAAGATCGACAGCATCAGCAGGGCGAAGATCAGCGACGGGATCGACATGATCACATCCGCCAGACGGCCCATGAACTGATCGAACCAGCCGCCTTTGGTGGCCGCCAGAAGCCCGGCACCCGCCCCAAGGATGAAGGCCGCGACCGTGGCGGTCAGTGCCAGACCCACCGAGTTGCGCGTGCCATAGACGATCCGGCTGAACATGTCGCGGCCGAGCTGGTCGGCGCCAAGCAGCATGTTCTCATCCGCCGGCGCAAAGGCGGACGAGATCACCTCGGCCTCGCCATAGGGCGCGATCCAGGGCGCGAAGATGCCGGTGATCGCGTAGGTGAAGATCACGAACATCCCGAAGGCGGCGGTCAGGGGTGCGGTACGCAGTTCCTTGGCCATTTCGTTGCTGACCATCATGATCAGGAACTCGCGGAAGCAGTAGGAGACCATCGCCGCGAGGGCCAGAAGCCCCGCACAGATGGCCACCCCGTAAAGCGCGCCCGGCCCGCCGATGATACCCAGAACGAAGGACACCATCGTAAGCGAGAAGAGCAGCGTGAACACCGACTTCTTGTTGAAATACGCCGCTGCGGTCGAACCGGCCAGAAGCAGTGAATAGTAGATTATGACAAAAGTACTCATAGCTCTGCCTCCTTATTTCGGGTGCCGCAGGCGCGGGTTGGTGAGAATGGCGCCCACATCCGCTGCGAGATTGAGCAGGATGAAGGTGGCCGCGAAGATCAGACAGCAGGCCTGCACAACCGGGAAGTCGCGCTTGGACACCGCGTCCACAAGAGCCTGGCCGATGCCGGGATAGACGAACACCACCTCGACGAGGACCACACCGGTGATCAGGTAGGCAAGGTTGAGCGCCACCACGTTGATGATCGGAGCCCAGGCATTGGGCAGGGCGTGCTTGACGATCACCTTCAGGGGCGGAACCCCCTTGAGCCGCGCCATTTCGATATAAGGCGAGGCCAGCAGGTTGATGATCGCCGCTCGGGTCATCCGCATCATATGCGCGACCACCACAAGCACCAGCGTCAGCGCCGGCAGGAAGGTGCGTTCGAGCAACTGCCCCAGGCTCATCCCGTCGCTCAGGCTGGCGATGGCCGGGAACATGCCCCATTTCACCGCGAAGTAGAGGATGAGGATATAACCGAGGAAGAACTCAGGCGAGGAAATTGAGGTCAGCGTCAGCACGTTGGCGACCCGGTCGAAGATCGAGTTGCGCAGCAGCGCGACCAGAATGCCGAGGATGATGGCCACGGGCACGGCGATAACGGCTGCGTAGGCCGCGAGGAAGAGCGTGTTCATGAACCGCTCGCCAATGACGACCGAAACCCGTTCGCCGGTGACGACCGAATTGCCGAAATCAAAGAAGATGGCCCCACCGAGCCATTCGATGTATCGCACGATCGCGGGCTTATCGAGCCCCATTTCCTTGCGCAAAGCGGCAAGGTTCTCTTCGGTGGCCCCCTGTCCCAGCACCGCTTGTGCGATGTCGCCGGGCAATAGTTCGACCATGAAGAAGATGATAATCGAGATGACCAGCAAAATGATCAACCCGAGACCAAGCCGTTGACCAACGAGCTTCAGGATATCTCCCATGTGTCCCTCCCTGTTTTAGATTTATTATTGTGGCCAGCTTTTCGGAAAATGGCTTGAGGGTCAATGCGCACTCGCGGCATTCCTGTCCAACTGGCGTCATTTACTCGGAAATCCGGCGTTCTATTCCGCGCTGTTTATGATGGTGCAACTTGATTCACCTTCATGAAAAAACCCGGCGCGATAGGCGCCGGGTTTCCTGGTGACTGGCTCAGCTTTCGAACCACCAGCGATGTGCGCCTCGGGCCCCGTCGAGCGCCCAGCTCGCGGCCAGTTGGCCGGTATGCTTGACGTTGGCGCGGCGTCCATAGACGAAGTTCGGGAAATACGGGATCACCGAACCACCGTCGTCGCGGGCGATCATGCCCATTTCGCGATACATCTCGGCGCGTTTCATATCGTCCAGTTCAGCCTTGGCCATCAGGAGCAGCTCGTTGAAGCGCGCATTCTGCCAGCGGCTTTCGTTCCAGGCGGCGTCGTCCTTGTAACCCAATGTATACATCACATCCGGCGTGGGACGCGCGCCCCAGGACACAACGCACCAGGGCTTGGTCAGCCAGACATCCGACCAGTAGCCATCGTTCGGCTCGCGCACCACGTTGATGTTGATGCCCGCCGCCTTGGCCTGTTCCGCATAAAGCACGCAGAGGTCCACGGCACCGGTGGTGATCGATTCCGCGGTGCTGAGGTTCACCGTCAGGCCCTCGGCGCCTGCCTTTTTCAGCAGAGCCTTGGCCTTTTCGGGGTCATACTCGCGCTGCGGGATGTCATCGGGCCAGTAGGGCATGGCGGGCGAATGGTGGAAGTCGTTGCCGATCGTGGCCGCGCCAAAGGTGATCTTCTCGACCAGTTCCTCGCGATCCATCGCCAGTTTCAGCGCCATGCGGACATCGACATTGTCGAACGGTGCGGTGTCACAATGCATCGGCATGGTGATGCACTGGGCCGAGGGCACATTGTCCACCTCGATGTTGGGGTCGCGTTGCAGCAGGCTCAGCGTCTTGTTCTCAAGAAGCGTGACCGCATCCACATCGCCCGTCACCAGCGCGGTCTGACGCGCGTTCGGGTCGTTGATGACGATATACTCGATCTCGTCGAAATAGGCGCCTTCGCCGTGCCAATCGTCATGGCGCACCAGGCGGGAGCCGACACCAAACTCGTGCTCGACAAGCTTGTAGGGGCCACAGCCATCGGCCGATTGCCAGTTCAGCGTGCCGTCTTCGTTGGCAGGACAGATCGGCAGGTGATAATCCGGCATGATCCAGGGCAGGTCAGCGTTGGGCGCATCGAGCTTGAAGGTGACCGAGTGGTCGCCATTGTCGACAATCTCCCTTACCGACGCGAGAAGCGCCTTGGCAGCCGAGCCTGAGTCCTCGCCGCGGTGATGGTTCATCGACGCCAGCACGTCAGCCGCCGTCACCTTCTTGCCCGAGTGGAACGTAGCCTTCGGGTTCAGGACAAAGGTCCATTCCATCGCGTCAGGTGTCGCTGACCATTCGGTTGCGACATCCGGCCCAAGCGTCTGATCGGTGTTGATCATGGTTAGGAACGAGCGGTGCGTATGGGCCAGCGAAATCATCGCATAGGACAGGTACGACCCCGGATCGTGGCTGTCCGAGGTGTTCCCGTCATGCTGGGCCACGCGGAATTTGCCGCCGCGCTGAGGCGCTGCCTTTGCGGATGTTCCCCAAAGACCGGTTGCGGCAGAGGCGGTCATGCCTGCCGCAAGCGAATAGTTCATGAACGACCGGCGGGAAATGCTGCCCTCTTTGGCAGCCGCCGCCAGGCGATTGATCAACATCTGATCTTTGACCATATTTTTTTAGTCTCCCTATTGGACCTGGTACATGCCGTTTCCGGCGTCGAAGTGTCTCTCGCTGAAGCAGTTTCCCGCTATGCGAGGAGACAGTGTAGTCGCGATTCAGGCCTGGTCCATTGCCCTGCATGCGAAAACCCTGGCGCGGGATGCGCCAGGGAATTCTGTTTTGGCTCAGCCGTCGAACCACCAGCGGCTACAGGCGCGTGCGCCATCCATCTGCCAGCTCGCCGCGAGGTTCTCGCCATGCTTGACGTTCTTGCGGTGCGCATAGACGAAGTTCGGGAAGAACGGGATAACGGTGCCGCCATCATCCTTCGCCAGAATTGCCATTTCGCGGTACATATCTGCCCGCTTGGCATCGTCCAGCTCTGCCTTGGCCGCGCGCAGCAGTTCGTTGAACCGCGCGTTTTGCCAACGGCTTTCGTTCCAGGCCGCATCGTCCTTATAGGCCAGCGAATACATCACATCCGGGGTAGGACGCGCGCCCCACTGCACCGCACACCACGGCTTTTTCAGCCACACGTCGGAATAGTAGCCGTCATTTGGCTCGCGCGTGACGTTGATGGTGATGCCCGCAGCCTTGGCCTGTTCTGAATAGAGCACGCACATGTCCACAGCACCCGAGTAAACCGAATCCGCCACGCTGAGGTCGACAGTCAGGCCTTCCATCCCTGCGTTTTTCAGCAGCGACTTGGCCTTGTCGGGATCATACGGCGTCTGTTCGATCCCTTCGGGCCAGTAAGGCATGGCCGGCGAATGATGGAAATCGTTGCCGATGGTGGCCGCGCCAAACGCAATCTTCTCGATCAGTTCCTCGCGGTTGATGGCGTGCTTGAGCGCGTTGCGCACATCGACATTGTCGAACGGCGCCACATCGGTGAGCATGGGCATGGTGATGGCCGCCGCTGAAGGCACGTTGTCGATCTCGATATTCGGATCGCGTTGCAGCAGCGCCAGGGTTTTCAACTCCAGCTGGGTGATCCCGTCCACATCGCCGGTGACCAGCGCGGTCTGGCGAGCGTTGGGGTCATTCAGCACGATAATTTCGACCTCGTCGAAATAGGCGCCTTCGAGATGCCAATCCTCGTGACGGCTTAGCTTGTAGCCAACGCCAAACTCGGCTTCTTCCAGCTTGTAGGGGCCACAACCGTCACCGGTCTGCCAATTGGCCGTGCCATCGTCGTTGGCCGGGATAATCGGAAGGTGATAGTCAGTCATAAGCCACGGCAGGTCCGCATTGCCGGACCCCAGCTTGAAGGTGACCGAGTTGTCACCATTGTCGACCAGGTCCTGAACATCCGCCAGCAGCGCGGCCGCCGCAGAGGTGGAGTTTTCGCCGCGGTGGTGATTCATCGAAGCGATCACATCGTTCGCGGTCACTTTCGCACCGCTATGGAAGGTCGCATTGGGATTGATCTTGAACGTCCACTCTTTTGCATCCGGTGATGCGGCCCATTCGGTCGCCACATCCGGCCCCAGCGACCCATCAGGTTCGATCAATGTCAGATAGGCGCGGAAGGTATGCGCAAGCTGGATCATCGAGAAGGTCACATAGGTGCCCGGATCATGCGTGTCCGAGGTGTTGCCGTCATGTGCGCCCAGGCGGAATTTACCGCCGCGCTTGGGCTCTGCCTTGGCTGCGGTTCCCCAAAGGCCGGTTGCAGCCGAGGCGGTCATGCCTGCGGCAAGTGAGTAGTTCATGAACGACCGGCGCGAAATACGGCCTTCGCGGGCCGCCGCTGCCAGACGATCAATCATCATCTGATCCTTGATCATTTCATTGTCTCCCTGAGTTTTATTGGATGCATCGCAGATGTTGGTGACGGTCGGTTTGGAAAAAGTGTTCAAGCGGATCGTCTTCCTGGCGAGTGTTCATTTGCGACATGTTCAGCAAAGCATGAAACTTTATCAAACTCCACCAAATCGTTCAAAACTTCAGAATTTCTTAAACAACCCTGAAGATTGAGCCGATTGGAGCCAGTATGGGCCTGTTCCACAGCTCAGCTTAGCCAGAAAACAACATAGAATAGTCTAAAAACGACGTCACCCCGATAGTTGTAAACTTCTTGTTATCCCCGACGGCTTCGCAGCTTTGAGAAGTAATCCAGTCGTTTTTTCAGCTCACGCTCAAAGCCGCGCTCGACCGGCTGATAAAGGACCGGGCGCTTCATCGTCTCGGGGAAATAGTTCTGCCCGGAAAACCCGTCTTCGGCATCGTGGTCATAGGCATATCCGTCGCCAAATCCCTGCTCTTTCATCAGGCTGGTTGGGGCGTTGAGGATATGTTTGGGCGGCGGCTCGCTCCCCGAGGCCTTGGCCGCCTTCATCGCCGCCTTGTACGCCACATAAGCCGCGTTGGATTTGGGCGCGAGCGCCAGATAAGTCACCGCCTGCGCCAGCGCCAGTTCGCCCTCGGGGCTGCCCAGCCGCTCATAGGTTTCCCAGCTTTGCAGACAGACGGCCTGCGCCTGCGGGTCGGCAAGGCCGATATCCTCAACCGCCATCCGGGTGATCCGCCGGGCCAGATAGCGCGGGTCTTCGCCGCCTTCCAGCATCCGGGCCAGCCAATAGAGCGCCGCATCCGGGTCCGAGCCGCGCACGGATTTGTGCAGGGCGGAAATGAGGTTGTAATGCTCGTCACCCGATTTGTCATACTTGGCCGCGCGCTTCATCAGCCGTTTGGTCAGCGCCTCGGTGTCGAGCTTGCCTTCGACGGTCCAGGCCGCCACCTGTTCGATCAGATTGAGAAGCGCCCGCCCGTCGCCATCGGCCATCTCCAGCAGCGCCTCGCGCGCGGGGCCGTCCAGCGGCAGCCCCTTGCCCAGCTCCTTCTCGGCCCGCTGCGCCAGCCGTTCCAGATCGGCCAGATCAAGCCGCTCCAGCACCAGGACCTGCGCGCGGCTCAGAAGGGCGGCGTTCAGCTCGAAGCTGGGGTTTTCCGTTGTCGCCCCCACCAGAAGGATCGTACCATCCTCCATATGCGGCAGGAAGCCGTCCTGCTGTGCCTTGTTGAAGCGGTGGATCTCATCGACGAAAAGCAGCGTCCCCTGCCCGTTCGCCCGGCGATGCTTGGCCGCCTCGAACACCTTGCGCAATTCCGGCACACCGGTGAAGATCGCGCTGATCTGGACAAAATGCAGGTCGGTTTCATCCGCCAGAAGCCGGGCGATCGTGGTCTTGCCCACGCCGGGCGGACCCCAGAAGATCAGCGAACCAAGCGAGCCGGAGCCGAGCATCACACCAAGCGGCGCGTCGGGCCCAAGCACCTGTTCCTGGCCGATCACCTCCGAAAGGGTCTTGGGGCGGAGCCGGTCCGCCAGCGGGCGCGGGGCGCTGTCCGGGGCCTCCGTCGGGCCAGTATCGAAGAGATCCGCCACCGCTCAGAGCCGGAACCGAAGGGTGACACGCCGGTTGCCCCGCCCGATATCGAGTGCCAGCCGTCCGCGCACCTCACGCAGCATCGCCTCGGCCTCTTCAGGGCTGTCAACACGCTTGCCGTTGATCCCAAGAAGGATATCGCCGCGCTGCATCCCCGCCCGCGCCCCGGTCTGGCCCGGATCGGCCACCACCACGCCTTGCGAGTTCAGCGGCAGGCCCATCTCGGCGATCACCGCCGGGTTCACCTGTTCCAGGGTGATGCCCGGAAACACCGTGCGCCGCGATGTGGTGAGCGTGCCGCGCGGCGGATCATCGGGCGGCGCGATGAGACTGAGCGTCACCTGCTCGGCGCGGCCTTCGCGCACGCGGGTGACGACCGCTTCCTGTCCTAGCCCCGCGACGGTCATGCGATAGACCATCTCGGCTGGTGTATTCACGGCCACGCCATCCACATCGGTGATCACATCGCCGGGGATCAGCCCCGCCGCCTTCAAGGGGCTCGCCTCGTGAAACTCCGACAGGACGATCCCGCCGGGGCGGTCAAGTTGCAGCACCTCGGCCAGATCCGCATCGACCGGCTGGCCGGTGACGCCTGCCCAGGGGCGTTCAAACCGCGTCTTGCCCGCCTGCGCCTGCGCCACGAACTCGGCCACGAGCGCGGAAGGAATGGCAAAGCCGATCCCGTTGGAGCCGCCCGAGCGCGACAGGATCGAGGTATTGATCCCGATCAGAGCGCCATTCACATCCACCAGCGCGCCCCCCGAATTGCCGGGGTTAATGGGCGCGTCGGTCTGGATGAAATACCCGCGTGTGTTGCCCATCGCCGTGCCGGACCGCGCCAGGCCCGAGACGATCCCGCTGCTGACCGTCTGGCCCACGCCAAACGGGTTGCCGATGGCCAGCACCAGCTCGCCCACCTCCACCGTGTCGCTGTCACGCAAGGGCAATGCCGGCAAGTCTTGCGCCTCATCCAGTTGCAGGATCGCCAGATCGCTTTCCTCATCCGACAGCAGCACGCGGCCTGAAAACTCGCGCCGGTCATTGAGCACAACGCGGATATCCGTGGCCTCGCCCACCACATGATAGTTGCTCACCACGATCCCCTCACCGCTGAGGATCACGCCGGAGCCAAGCGAGTTCTGCACCCGCTGCCGGGGCGCGCCGAAATCGCGGAACAGGTTTTGAAAAAACGGGTCGTTCGAGAAAGGGCTGGCGCGCACATTGACGATGCGCTTGGCGTAGATATTGACCACAGCGGGCGCGGCTGATTTGACCACCGGCACGAAACCCAGGGAAATCTCGGCCTGGCTTGCAGGCACGCGGGTTTCAGCCCAGAGCGGGCTTGTCAGCAGTATGAGGCAAGCGAGCGTGGCGCGAAACATGGTCACTCCGGCGGTGGCGCTGATCAGGATATGAGCCGCGCGCCGCCGGATTGCAAGCCGCGCGGGCGGCGAGGCAGCTCTCAGTCCAGCGGGGCGTGCAGCCTTGTGCCGGCAGTGACGATCCCGCCGCGATTGCCAATCTCGATCGAGCCATAGCGTTGCCGGAAGCATTCCGGCAGCGGCCTGTCCCCCGGAACAGACAGCCACAGCCGCATCAGGTGCCGCCGCTTGTCCCTATCGGGCCAGTCGACAAAGCCGGTCCGGTCGTGCAGTTGCGCGTGATTATAGACAAACTGCATATCGCCCGGCTTGAGGCGCATCTGGATGTGCAACTCCGGATCATTGGCAAGGGCGTCGAACATATCGAGCGCCTCGATATGCTGCTCGGTCAGGCGCATGGCGTCGGGAAACCGCTGCGCGCTGTCGATATACTGCCGCTGGTAAAAAACGGTCAGATGACCCGCGTGCCAGCTCAGCACCGGGATTTCCATGAAAGGCTTCATCCCTTCGGGAACCTCGCCGCGCCGGTCGGTGGCGATGGGGTCAAAGAGCAGCGCCAGAAGGTCCGGGCGCGTGGCGCGCATGCGGTTAAAGAGTGTCTCGGCGCTGACCAGAAGGCTATCGCCGCCCTCCTTGGCATCGCGCAGGCACATCAGGCCCACCACGTCGGCGCTGTCGGTGTGAAAGGTCTGGCGCGCGGAGGTCTGATAGATGCGGGTGTTGGTGTCGTTGGGGTCCGCCCCTGTATCGCGCACATGGCCCAGGATGTGCCCGGCGGCATTCTGCGAGCGCGCCCGCCCCAGATGCGCGCCGATCCCGCAGAAGATGGTGGCGGCCATCTCCTGGCTATACCGCTGCACGGGCAGGCCGCTCAGCACCTCAACGCCGATACCCTTGATCAGCTTGTCACGCAACCGGGTCACATGGCTGGCAAACGGGCCCAGCGGAAACGCCTCTGCCGTGATCTCACCGATGTCGCGGCCAAGGGCGAGATAGGCCTCAGCCGCCTGTTCAAGATCAGCGATCTGTGCATCGGAAAGGGCGACGTGCCATGTCTCGGGCCGGGCCGCCAGATCGCGGCCGATCCAGGCCGCGGGGCCGGTGAATGCGGGGGGAAGTTCGTCAAGGCGCATAGCTGCAGTTAGGCTGCAAATGACCCAAAAGAAAAGCCCCCGCCGATCCGGCAGGGGCCCCAATTCCCATTCGGGAATTCAATTTATTCGTCGTCGCCGGCTGCCTCTTCGGCGGCCACGCGGGCCTTGTCGGCGGCACCCTTGGCATCGACGTCACGATCGACGAATTCGATGATCGCCATCGGAGCCATGTCGCCATAGCGGAAGCCGGCCTTCAGCACGCGGACATACCCGCCCTGACGTTCGGCATAGCGCGGTCCAAGCACGTCAAAGAGCTTGGCCACATGCATGTCCTGCTTGAGCTGCGATGCGGCCTGACGGCGCGCGTGCAGATCGCCGCGCTTGCCCAGGGTGATCAGCTTTTCCACCACGCGGCGCAGTTCCTTGGCTTTGGGCAGGGTGGTCTTGATTTGCTCATGTTCGATGAGCGAGCCGGCCATGTTGGCAAAGAGCGCCTTGCGGTGCTCATGAGTGCGGTTCAGGCGGCGGTATCCTCGTGCGTGACGCATTTTTCTGGTTCCTTCTTGGTTTTGCTTTGTCCGGCGGTCTGATGCGTGTCAGCCGCTCTCCTTGGGGCGGGATTGCCCGGTGGTGCGTGAAATCACGCACCCTACATCCTGGCGGTAGGGTGCGTGTTCACACGCACCTAAAACTGGTCTTCGAATTTCTTGGCCAGGTCCTCGATATTGTCGGGAGGCCAGTCTTCGACATCCATACCCAGGTGCAGACCCATGCCAGACAGCACTTCCTTGATCTCGTTCAGGGACTTGCGGCCGAAGTTCGGGGTGCGCAGCATCTCGGCTTCGGTTTTCTGGATCAGGTCGCCGATATAGACGATATTGTCGTTCTTCAGGCAGTTAGCCGAGCGCACGGAAAGCTCCAGCTCGTCCACTTTCTTCAGCAGAAGCGGGTTGAACTCCAGACCATCGTCCTCGTCCTGACGGCCGGCGCTCTCAGGCTCTTCGAAGTTGACGAAGATGCTGAGCTGATCCTGCAGGATACGCGCGGCATAGGCCACGGCATCGTCCGGGGTGATCGAGCCATCGGTTTCCACTTTCATGGTCAGCTTGTCATAGTCCAGCACCTGGCCCTCACGGGTGGGCTGTACGTCATAGCTGACCTTGATCACGGGGCTATAGATCGCATCGACGGGGATCAGGCCAATGGGCGCATCCTCGGGCTTGTTCTTGTCTGCCGAGACATAGCCTTTGCCGGTATTCACGGTGAGTTCCATGAAGAGATCGGCGCCATCGTCGAGGTGGCAGATCACGTGCTCTTTGTTCAGCACTTCGATGCCCGCGCTGTCGGAGATATCGCCCGCGGTCACGACGCCCGGCCCCTTGGCATTGATCGACAGGCGCTTGGGCCCTTCGACTTCCATGCGCAGGGCGACGCCCTTGAGGTTCAGCACGATGTCGGTCACGTCTTCACGCACACCGGCAACCGAGGAGAACTCATGCAGGACGTTGTCGATCTGCACGGAGGTGATGGCGGCGCCTTGCAGCGAGCTCAGCAGCACGCGGCGCAGGGCGTTGCCCATGGTCAGGCCAAAGCCGCGCTCCAGCGGTTCGGCCACGATGGTGGCCTGACGCAGCGGGTCATTGCCCGGCTTCACGTCGAGCTGTGTCGGTTTGATCAATTCGGCCCAGTTCTTATGGATCATGCTCTTCCCTCCATACCTGTCGCCCCCCCATGTCCAAAGGTGGACGACGCCCGAGGTTTCAAAAATGCGGAATGGGGCCGTGACGTCTCACGCGGCCCCACCCGGAATACGAATGCTTAAACGCGGCGGCGTTTCGGCGGGCGGCAGCCATTGTGGGCAATCGGGGTCACATCACGGATCGAGGTGATGTTGAAACCAATCGCCGCCAGGGCGCGCAGCGCGCTTTCACGGCCAGAGCCGGGGCCTTGCACTTCGACTTCGAGCGTCTTCATGCCATGCTCCTGAGCTTTCTTGCCCGCATCCTCCGCAGCCATCTGGGCCGCGTAAGGGGTCGATTTGCGCGAGCCCTTGAAGCCCATGGTCCCGGCCGAGGACCAGGCAATCGCGTTGCCCTGCACGTCCGAGATCAGGATCTTGGTGTTGTTGAACGAGCTGTTCACATGCGCCACACCGGTGGCGATGTTCTTGGAGACCTTGCGCTTTGCGCGACGGGTATCACGTGCCATGTGCTCTGCCCTCCCTTACTTCTTCTTGCCGGCGATGGGTTTCGCCGGACCTTTGCGCGTGCGCGCATTGGTGTGGGTGCGCTGGCCGCGCACGGGCAGATTGCGGCGATGGCGCAGGCCACGGTAGCAGCCGAGGTCCATCAGGCGCTTGATGTTCATCTGCACTTCACGGCGCAGGTCGCCTTCGACGTTGTAATTGGCGTCGATATGCTCGCGCACGGCAAGAACTTCGGCGTCGGAGAGCTCGTTCACACGACGGGCAGCGTCGATGTTCACGGCTTCGCAGATGGCTTTGGCCGAAGCATGGCCGATACCGGTGATATAGGTGAGGGCGATCGGGACCCGTTTGTGGGTCGGGATGTTTACGCCGGCGATACGTGCCACGTGTCACTTTCCTTTTTCGTTGCGGGTCCGTAGCTCCAGACCCTTTTTTCACAACGTAAGCCCGAGGCATGATGCTCGGGCCGCAGCTGACTTCAGGTGATCGATTCGGTGGCGGGCGCGACCCGTCAAGGAATCATTTTCTCTTAGAGATGGTGCGGTCTAGTCAGGTTTGACAGGGGCGTCAACCCCAAACGCCAAAGGTCTTTGCGCCCTGTTGCCCGGCTCTCTGGCGCCGCACCATCAAGGCGACCGTACGCTGCTGCAACAAGACCTCAATACCTGCCAAGGCACTACTTCTTCAACAGCGGCAATGGACGGCAATTTCATGGACTTTCAACTCTTGTATCGCAGCGTCTCCAACCATAGCAAATGGCATAGCAGCGATATGGATATTCTGAACCACGCCATTGCCGCCAACAAGCTGGCAGGCATTTCCGGGTATCTGCTGCGCGATCAGCGGCTCTTCTATCAGGTGCTGGAAGGCTCCGAGGACAGGCTGAGGCTTCTATTCGCACGAATTTGCCGGGATCAGCGTCACACGGATGTTGAATGCCTCAAATTCGAAGCGGTGGACAAACCGCTCTTCGCAGACTGGTCTATGGGATATCAGGTGGCCCGCCTTTCCGGCCTCGCCCCAGGCGGGATCAGCGAAAGCCCCCATGGCCCCGAAGGCGACGCGGACGCGATCATCGCCCAGATCAAACGGATTGCGAGCCACTGACATCCGCCCGCCTGCCCAGGCATGGCCTTGGACAGGGCCAGCCGGGATTACCCGTCCAGCGCGCCTGCGATTGACGCGGACACCTCGTCGATCTCGCCCAGACCGTTGACCGAGCGCAGCTGACCCTTGGCGTAGTAATACCCGATCAGCGGCGAGGTTTTCTTGTAATACTCCATCAGGCGGTTCTTGAGGCTTTCCTCATTGTCATCCGCCCGGCGCTTGACCTCGGTCGAGCCGCAATTGGCGCATTTGCCATCGGCGGGCCAGGGCTTGGTGATGTCGTTATAGACCGCGCCGCAGCCGCCACAGGTCGATCGCGCGGTGATCCGCTGCACCAGGGCATCGTCATCCACCTGCATTTCCACCACGGCATCCAGCGTCTCGCCATTCTCGGCCAGCAGATCGGCCAGCGCATCGGCCTGGGCCAGGGTGCGGGGGAAGCCGTCGAAGATGAAGCCGCCCTGCTTGTCGCCCTGAAGCTTCTCGCGGATCAGGCCGATCACGATCTCATCCGTCACCAGATCGCCGCGCGCCATCACGTCGGCCACGATCTTGCCCATCTCGGTTCCGCTGTCCTTGGCTTCGCGCAGCATGTCACCGGTCGAAAGCTGGATCATCCCGCGCCCTTCGACGAGGATATGTGCCTGCGTGCCTTTGCCGGCGCCCGGCGGTCCGAGAAGGATAATGTTCATTTTCGTCCAGTCCCTTTTCTGCGGGCGCGTTTCTTGCCCTTGCCGCTGAGCTGCGACTTTTCAATCAGCCCTTCATATTGATGCGCCAGAAGATGGCTTTGCACCTGCTGGATCGTGTCCATCGTCACCGAGACCACAATCAGAACCGAGGTGCCGCCGAAATAGAACGGAATGTTGAGCTGCGCGCGCAGGATCTCGGGCAGAAGACACACGAGGGCCAGATAGGCCGAGCCCAGCACGAGCACGCGGTTGACCACGTATTCCAGATACTCCGCCGTCTTCTTGCCCGGGCGCACACCGGGAACGAAGCCGTTCTGGTTCTTCAGGTTGTCCGCCACGTCATCGGGTTTGAAGGCCACGTTGAACGTGTAGAAATAGGTGAAGAACACGATCATCAGGGTGAAGAAGGCCAGATAGGCGGGCTGGCCCGGGCCGAAATAGGCCAGAATGGTCGACAGGACCGGGTTGGTCGAATTGCCCGAGAACGTCCCGATGGTGATCGGCAGAAGCAAAAGCGAGCTGGCGAAGATCGCCGGGATCACGCCTGCGGGGTTGACCTTGACCGGCAGGTGCGAGGAGCCCCCGTCATAGACCTTCATCCCGACCTGGCGGCGGGGATACTGGATATGGATCTTGCGAAGCGAGCGCTCCATGAACACCACAAAGCCGATGGTCACGATGACCATGAGGATCACGCCGATGATCACCGCCGGGCTGATGGCGCCCGAGCGGCCAGAGGCGAAGAATTGCGCCAGAGCGGCCGGAACTTCGGCGATGATACCGACGAAGATGATCAGCGAGATGCCGTTGCCCACACCGCGCGCGGTGATCTGCTCACCCAGCCACATCAGGAACATCGTGCCACCCACCAGGGTGATCATGCAGGACGCCACAAAGAACGCGCCCGGATTGGTCACGATATCGCCCGATTGCAGCGACATGGCGAGGCCATAGCTTTGCAGCGTGGCCAGAAACACCGTGCCATAGCGGGTATATTGGTTGATCTTCTTGCGCCCCTGCTCGCCCTCTTTCTTGAGCTGCTCAAGCGCGGGCACCATGGCCGTCAGAAGCTGAACGATAATAGAGGCCGAAATGTAGGGCATGATGCCAAGGGCAAAGATCCCCATCCGCCCCAGCGCGCCGCCGGTGAACATCGACAGGATGCCGCCGATGCCGGTGGCCGCCTGCTCCATGAATTGCCGCAGCTCGGCCCCGTCGATGCCCGGCACGGGAATATAGGTGCCCAGGCGATAGACGCAGAGCAGACCCAGCGTGAAAAAGATACGGTTGCGGAGATCAGTGGCCTTGCCCAGGGCCGACCAGCTCGTGTTGGCGGCCATTTGTTCAGCTGCGGATACCATTCGGCTCTCTCTTTATGACAACGCCGCCCAGAGCCGTTTTCCGGCCGGGCGGCGTGTTTTGGAAAACTAAGAGCTATGTAAGGGGCGCGCGGCCCGCTCACAACCTCTTATTCAGCCGCCTGCGCGGTTGTGACCTTGAGTGAGCCGCCCGCCTTCTCGACCGCCTCGATGGCCGATTTGGACGCGCCGGTCACTTCGATGTTCAGTTTCGCGGTCACGTCGCCCTTGGCAAGCACGCGCACACCGTCGAGCTTGCGGCGCACCAGGCCGCTTTCCACCAGCACGTCCTCGGTGATCGTGCCTTTGGCGTCGAGCTTCTTGGCGTCCACGAATTTCTGGATCAGGCCGAGGTTGACCACGGCAAATTTCTTGGCGTTCGGCTTGGTGAAGCCGCGCTTCGGCAGGCGTTGGTAGAGCGGCATCTGCCCGCCTTCATACCCTTTGATCGCCACGCCCGAGCGGGATTTCTGACCTTTGATACCCCGGCCACCGGTCTTGCCCTTGCCCGAGCCCGGACCACGGCCTACGCGGGTGCGTTTCTTGGTTGCGCCGTCATTGTCGCGCAGTTCATGCAGTTTCATATCGCTTCTCCTGAGCCGGATGTGACCCCCGAAGCGTGATGGGGCCAACCGCGGCGTTTCTTGGTTTTGATTCCATGACGCAAAGCGCCACCGGGGGCGTATAGACGGGATGGTGCGGGGGATCAAGGGGGGAGCTGCTGCTTTGGCGGGCGGCAGCTTTGAGCCCTTTGCGGACCTTCGAGCGATACACAACAGGCCGGTTAACAGCGCGAAGCGCCCGGCCCATCGCCAGCCCCCCTACCTGGGCTGGCGATAGGGTAAGCTGGGTGCTTCGCTCGTTCTGCGCGCGGATGTGGCGGGGATAAAGTGCCCCGGAACGTCCGTCAGGATCGCCATCCCGGGGGCTGGCCATGGGCCGCCTGTGGCGCGCCGGTTGAATGGCAGCTTCGCCCCGCTTGCCCGCCATTCACTCCGGCGCGGCGTAACTTCCATCAGGATCATGCGTCTCCTGCCCGGTCAGCGCCGGTGTGAAAATACAGATCAACCGCATATCTGTCTCAGCCCGCACGATATGCGCGTCATGCTGGTCGAGCACATACATCGACCCAGGGCCAAGCGGCCAGACCTGTCCCGTGGCCACGCATTCCACCTCCCCCTGCCCGTCTATGCAGTAATTCGCCTCGATATGGTTCTTGTAATGCAGATGCTGCGTTGTGCCCGCCTTGATCACCGTGTCGTGGAAGGAATAGCCCAGCCCGTCCGACGCCAGCAGGATCCGACGGCTTTCAAAGGCGTCACCGGTAACATGAGCGTCGGTATCGAGAATATCGGCGAGGGTTTTGACGAACATGTGATGGCTCCGTTCCGTGCAAGATGGGGTGCGCCCCACCCTACAGATTGATTTCAACGCTGTCTCGGTGTGTCATGGGGTATGTTGCGGTCTCTATGCGCCTCTGTCCTTGCCCTCTCGGTGGGTCTTGCCCCTGCCCTTGCGCAGGATGGCTGCGCGCGCGATGCGATGCTGGTGATGGATGGCTCCGCCTCGATGGACGAGAAGGGCTTTGACCTCACCGCGCCCACGCGCATCGACGACGCCCGCGCGGCCATGGCCCTGGCGATGCCGCAGATCGCCCCGATCCGGCGGGTGGGCTTGCTGGTCTATGGCCCCGGCGGGGATGAGGGCTGCACCGGCATTTCCCTGCGCTTTGCGCCGGTGCGCGATGCCGCCGGGCCGGTGGCGGAAGAGATCGGTGGGCTGATCCCCGGCGGGATGACACCACTGGCCGCCTCGGTCGAGGCCGCCGCCGATGTGCTCGGCTCGCGCGGGATCATCGTGCTGGTGACGGATGGAAACGAGACCTGCGGTGGGCGGCCCTGTGCGCTCGGGCGGCGGCTGGCGGAGGAGACGCGGCTGACCGTGCATGTGATCGGCTTCCGCGTGGCCTTTGACCCCTTTGCCTGGAACAGCCCCGAGGCGGGTGTGTTCACCGGCGCGGATAGCGTGGCCAAGTGCCTGTCGGATGCGACGGGGGGGATGTATGTGAACACCGAGACGGTGGAGGAACTGGCCGAGGCTTTGCGGGTGACGCTGGGGTGTGATTTGATCGGGATGAGGCCAAGCCTGCGCCGATCTGGGTGAGCCGCGCGATCGTTGGGCCGCGGTGCGGCGATCCAACGGTTGATCTGCAGCGTTTTATCCCTGTCGGCGCGCGTGCAGATCGAGCGGAGCGCCCAGCGTCAACATAACGCCGTGCCGGGGGGCGGCCCGGCGATGGCGCGGCGGCTTCGCCTTGATTCCGCGCTGTTGGTGCTTCGTCCAGACTTTGGAGATGGCAAAGCGGCGACCTAAAACACAATACCCAACCTGCTCATCGCGTCCTGCAAATTTCCTTCGAACGCCACGATATCGAGATATGTATGGTGCGTTTTCAATTGCGTTTCTTCCAGACCAGCCAACTTCGCGCGTGCCTCGGCTTCGCTCTCGAAGACACTATCCATGTTGATCAAGGCAGGCGGTCCGTTTGTGGGCACACGTATGATGGCAAATCTGCGCATAAGCATAGGGTAGCATCAGGCAATTGGAACGAAAACACCCCGGCCAGTCCTGACCGGGGTGCCTAATTCAGGTGTAGGGTGCGTGATTTCACGCACCGCGATCTCACCCTTTTTCTTCGATGATCTCCACCATATGCGGGATCTTGTTGATCATGCCGCGCACGGCGGGGGTGTCTTCCAGCTCGCGCACCTTGTGCATTTTGTTCAGGCCCAGGCCGATCAGCGTCTGGCGCTGTTTGGCGGGGCGGCGGATCGGGGAGCCGATCTGTTTGATCACGATGGTCTTGGCCATTGTCTCTCTCCTCAGGCTTCCGCGTCGGCAGCAGCCGGTGCGTCATCCTTTTTCAGGATGTCGGCGACTTTCTTGCCACGGCGTTGGGCGACCATGCGGGGGCTGGCTTCTTTTTGCAGCCCGTCGATGGTGGCGCGGATCATGTTATAGGGGTTCTGCGAGCCGATGGATTTGGCAACAACGTCCTGCACGCCCAGCATCTCGAAGACGGCCCGCATCGGACCACCGGCGATGATACCGGTCCCCGTGGGGGCAGTGCGCATGACCACCTTACCGGCGCCATGACGCCCCTCGATATCGTGGTGCAGGGTGCGGCCTTCGCGCAGCGGCACGCGGATCATCTGGCGCTTGGCTTGCTCGGTGGCCTTGCGGATCGCCTCTGGCACCTCTTTGGCCTTGCCCTTGCCGAAGCCGACACGGCCTTTCTGGTCGCCCACAACGACGAGCGCGGCGAAGCCGAAGCGCTTACCACCCTTGACGGTTTTGGAAACGCGGTTGATCGCGACCAGGCGGTCGGCGAATTCTGGAGCTTCTTCGCGGTCGCGACCCCGGCCCCGGTTGTCATCTCTTGCCATTGTTGGCGTCCTTTGTCTTGCGGGCCCAAGGCCCTGATTGTCTCAATCCCAGTGCGATATTTGCGCCCGGATCATCGAGGCGGCGAACCGCCTTCAACGCATGGTGCGTGCAAGCACACACCCTACAGCTGACCGTAGGGTGCGTGATCTCACGCACCTATATTTTCAGCCCGCCTTCACGCGCGGCGTCGGCCAGGGCCTTGATACGACCGTGGAACAGGAACCCGCCCCGGTCGAAATAGGCCTCGGTGACGCCCGCCTTCTTGGCGCGCTCGGCAATCGCCTCGCCCACTTTGGTGGCGGCGGCGATGTCGTTCTTGCCGGTCGACAGGGCCTTTTCCATAGTCGATGCCGACGCCAGGGTCACACCGTTCAGATCGTCGATCAGCTGCACGCTGATATTCTTGGACGACCGGTGCACGCTGAGGCGCGGACGCCCTGCATTGACCTTGCGAAGTTTGTTCCGAACGCGCAGGCGGCGTTTGATGAACAGTTGTCGTTTGCTGTTTGCCATCTCTTTGCGTCCTTACTTCTTCTTGCCTTCCTTCTGGAAGATATACTCGTCCTTGTAGCGGATGCCCTTGCCCTTGTAGGGCTCGGGGCGCCGCCAGTCGCGGATATTGGCCGCGACCTGACCGACGAGCTGCTTGTCATGGCCTTCGACCACCAGTTCGGTGGGCTTGGGCGCAGTGACAGTCACTCCAGCAGGTACTTCGAAATCCACATCATGCGACAGGCCGAGGTTCAGCTTCAGGACATTGCCCTGCATCTGAGCCCGGTAGCCCACGCCGCGGATCTCCAGCTCTTTCTTGAACGTGTCCGAGGCCCCGTGCACCAGGTTGGCGATGACCGTACGGGTCATGCCCCATTGCTGGCGCGCGCGCTTGGACTTGCCACGGGGGCTGACCGTGATCTGGCCCTCTTCGATGGCGATGGTCACGTCATCCGTGGCGGTGAAGCTTTGGGTGTCCTTCGGGCCTTTGACCTCGATGGTCTGACCGTTCAGGGTCGCCGTCACGCCGCTGGGAAGGGCGACCGGTTGTTTGCCGATACGAGACATTACGCTGCCCTCCTTAGAATACGGTGCAGATGACCTCGCCACCAACATTGGCAGCGCGGGCACTTGCGTCCGACATCACACCCTTGGGCGTGGAGACAATCGACACGCCCAGGCCCTGACGGACAACGGGGATGTCATTGACGCCCATATACACGCGACGACCGGGCTTGGAGACCCGCTTCATCTCGCGAATGACGGGAGCGCCGTCGAAATATTTCAGGCTGATTTCCAGCGCCGGGTGACCATCGTCGCCCGTCACTTTCTCATAGCCGCGGATGTAGCCTTCGTCGGCCAGCACATCCAGAACCCAGCCGCGCAGCTTCGATGCCGGGCAGGTCACGGTGGACTTGCCGCGCATCTGGCTGTTGCGGATACGGGTGAGCATATCGCCGATAGGATCGTTCATCACATACCCTCCTTACCAGCTCGATTTCACAACGCCGGGCAACTGGCCGGCGGAGCCCAGATCACGCAGGGCGATCCGGCTGATTTTCAGCTTGCGATAGTAAGCATGCGGACGGCCCGTCAGCTGGCAGCGGTTGTGCAACCGTGTGGCCGAGCTGTTGCGGGGCAGTTGCGCCAGCTTCAGGGAGGCGCGGAAACGCTCTTCCATCGGCTTGGATTCATCATTGATGATCTCTTTGAGCGCGGCGCGCTTGGCGGCGTATTTCTCCACCAGCTTCTGACGCTTCTTCTCGCGTTCGATCATTGCTTTTTTTGCCATGTCGTGTGTCCTCCCCGGCTCAGCTGTTGAAGGGCATGTTGAAATGCTTCAACAGCGCCTTGGCTTCAGCGTCGGTCTGCGCCGTGGTTGCGATAACGATGTCCATGCCCCACACTTCGTCGACCTTGTCGAAGTTGATCTCGGGGAACACGATATGTTCCTTGATGCCCATGGCGTAGTTGCCACGTCCGTCAAAGCTCTTACCCGGCACACCGCGGAAGTCGCGGATACGGGGCATGGCGATGGTGATCAGGCGATCGAGGAAATCATACATGCGGTCGCCGCGCAGGGTGACCTTGGCGCCCATCGGCATGCCTTCGCGAACGCGGAAGCCGGCGATGGAGTTCTTCGCGGTGGTCACAACAGCGTGCTGACCTGCGATGGTGGTCAGGTCTTCCTGGGCGGATTTGGCTTTCTTGCTGTCTTTCACAGCTTCAGCGCCACAGCCGATGTTCAGGACGATCTTTTCCAGACGCGGGATCTGCATGTCGTTCTTGTAGCCGAACTCTTCTTTCAGAGCCGCACGGATGCTGTCGCGGTACTGGGTTTTCAGACGCGGGGTGTAAGCTGCACTATCAAGCATCGATCACGTCCCCCGTGGTTTTGGCGATACGCACCTTCTTGCCGTCTTCGATCTTGAAGCCGACGCGGGTGGGTTTGCCGTTTTTGTCAACGAAGGCCAGGTTGCTCAGGTCGATCGGCATCGCCTTGGGCAGGCGGCCGCCTTGCGAGGTCTGGCTCTGGCGGGTGTGGCGGATGGCCATGTTGATGCCATCAACGACGGCCTTGCCGGCCTTGGGGTCAACAGAGGCAATGGTGCCTTCCTTGCCCTTGTCCTTGCCGGCCAGAACGACGACCTTGTCGCCTTTTTTCAGTTTGGCAGCCATCTTACAGCACCTCCGGGGCGAGCGAGATGATTTTCATGAAGTTCTTGGCCCGCAGTTCGCGCACGACCGGCCCGAAGATACGGGTGCCAACCGGCTCACCTGCGTTGTTCAGGATCACGGCGGCGTTGCGGTCAAAGCGGATGGCGGTGCCGTCTTCACGGCGGATTTCCTTGGCGGTGCGTACGACGACGGCTTTACGAACGTCGCCTTTTTTCACGCGGCCGCGCGGGATGGCTTCCTTCACGGACACGACGATGATGTCACCGACACTCGCGTATTTCCGCTTGGACCCACCCAGGACCTTGATGCACTGCACCCGGCGTGCGCCGGAGTTGTCAGCAACATCCAGATTGGTCTGCATCTGGATCATAGGGTTTCTCCTGACCTTTGGGGGGCTCTCTCTGGCCTTGTCCCCATGGTTTCGTTCAAACCAAAAGGTTCCTTTGGCTTACGCCTCCAGAACCTCCCAGCGTTTCGTCTTGGAGCGCGGGGCGCATTCGATGATGCGGACCGTGTCTCCCACCTTGTAGGCGTTCTTCTCATCGTGAGCCCGGTACTTCTTGGACTTACGGATGGTCTTCTTCAGAACCGGATGCGTGAAGCGGCGCTCGACCGACACGGTGACGGTTTGTTCGTTTGCGTCGGAGGTCACGACGCCTTGCAGGATACGCTTGGGCATGGGTCGCTCTCCTTATTCGCTTGCTGCGGCAGCAGCTTTTTCGTTCAGCACGGTCATCACGCGCGCGACATCGCGGCGGACGGTTTTCATACGTGCGGGGTTCTCAAGCGCGCCAGTGGCGGCCTGAAAGCGCAGGTTGAACTGCTCTTTCTTGAGGTTCACCAGCTCTTCGCGCAGCTGGTCGGGCGTTTTGTCACGCAGCTCGGCAGCGTTCATCGGCCTTTTTCCTTCTCATAACACCGGCTCGCCCCTGACTTTTGGCTCAGGGTCACGCAGAAACCCGGTGGATGCGTTGCATAAAACACGAATCCCCGGGGAACCCCGGGGAGGTGCGATGCCGCTCTATAAGGGAGGTGAGGATAGAGGGCAAGGGGGTTTGAAGAGAAACTTAGGCGTGGCGGCAGCCATTCATTCCCACTTGTAATTGAAGCTCACACTGATCCGGTCGTCCTCTGACATATTCATCGGCACCTCATGCCGCAGCCAGCTTTCCCACAAGAGCACATCGCCCACCTTGGGCGCGGCATAGATGAAGGGGCGCATCTCTTCGCGCGCGTCTTTGCGGCGCGAAGGCGCGGCCATCATCCGGGACGAGCGCGGGTCTTCCAGTTTGAGCGACGAGGCGCCATCGGGCATGGCCACATAAGTGGTGCCGGAAATGACCGAATGCGGGTGGATATGGCTGGAATGGGTTCCGCCTTCTGGCAGGATGTTGATCCAGAGGTCTTCCAGCACCAGCGCCTTGCCATCCAGGTCAAACTCCAGATCCTCCGAAAAGGCGGCGACATGGGCATCGAGCGATTTCACCAGATCGGCAAAGATCGGAAACCGCCAGGGCAGATCGGTGAGCGAGGCATAAGAGGTATAGCCGGGATAGCCGTTTTCCTCGCACCACTCCTGACCGGCCTCATCATCCTCGGCGATGGAATAGCAGGACGCTTCCAGCTCATCGGCGTCGATGGCGGGGCCGTGTTCGGACAAGGCGGCACGGTAGAGGCGGGTCACGAAGAGGGATTTGATATCGGGCATACCCCGCGTCTTACCCTGCACCGGGGCAAAGGCAAGGATTTCTTCAGCTCTGTGCGACATAACCGGCAGGACGCACCAGAATGGGGCCTTTTGTGTTCAGAGCCGCCTTTGCAGTTTTCATATGCTCTAGCCTGACCGGTATCGCCGCGGCGGATCCGGCCACAGGCAGCCTGCTTTCGGCACGGCAGCCACTCTTTTCCATGCAGGGCGGGGCCAAAACGGCAGTGACCTCCGCCAGTCTTTTCGTAGGTGAGGCCGAAGGCGGGCTGTTTGCCGCCCTGCCCGGCCGTCTTGACACGCCGCTTCAGCGTGGCGGCAGGACAGCCGCGCGCCTGCGCGATCTGATCGCAAGCGCCGAAGCCGGGCGCGCGGGGTATGACGCGGTACAGCACGGCGCGCGGATCAAGCCGCCCAAAGCCCCCACACACATGACCTTGCAAGAGATTTATGCCTGGATCGACGCCACGCCGGGTCAGCCCCACGCCATCGGGCGGTATCAGTTCATCCCCGCCACCCTGCGCCATTCCGCCAAGCGGCTTGGCCTCTCCCCCAAAACCCGGTTCAGCCCGGCCACACAGGACCGTCTGGCCGATCTGCTTCTGGGCGATGCCGGGCTGATGAAGGTGAAAACGGGAGAGATCACACTGGACGCCTTCATGCTCAACCTCGCCAGGATCTGGGCCGGTCTGCCAGTGGCCTCGGGGCGCAGCTACTATGACGGGGTGGCGGGCAACAAGGCCACGATGAGCTATGCGACCTATTCCCGGCAGGTACGGGCGATATTGGGCGGGTGACAAAACGAAAACCCCCGCCAGGTCTGACGGGGGGTCTCTATTTTCAACCGCGGTGATTTTCGCTTAAGCGAAAATCACCAATCCTCACGCTCGACGACGCGGGTCTTGATCGGCAGTTTCATCGCCGCCAGGCGCAGGGCCTCGCGGGCGATGTCTTCGCTGACACCGTCGATCTCGAACATCACGCGACCGGGCTTGACCTTGCAGGCCCAGTAATCGACCGAACCCTTACCTTTACCCATCCGCACTTCGGTGGGCTTGGAGGTCACCGGCGTATCCGGGAAGATCCGGATCCAGACCCGGCCCTGACGTTTCATGTGACGCGTCATGGCCCGGCGGGCGGCTTCGATCTGGCGTGCGGTGACGCGCTCGGGCTGCGTGGCCTTCAGGCCGTAGGAGCCAAAGTTCAGGTCAGACCCGCCCTTGGCTTCACCCTTGATGCGGCCCTTGAACTGCTTGCGGAATTTTGTGCGCTTTGGTTGCAGCATTTATCTACCCTCCTCAGCGACGGCCGCCAGCGCCACGGGGCGCGGGACCATCCTGCAGTTCCTGGGCTTTGCGATCACGAGCCGACGGATCGTGCTCCATGATCTCACCCTTGAAGATCCACACCTTGATGCCGATGATCCCGTAAGGGGTTTCAGCTTCAACATTGGCGTAGTCGATATCGGCGCGCAGCGTGTGCAGCGGCACCCGGCCTTCGCGGTACCATTCGGTGCGGGCAATCTCGGCCCCGCCCAGACGGCCGGCGACATTCACACGGATGCCCAGGGCCCCCATGCGCATGGCGTTCTGCACGGCGCGTTTCATGGCACGGCGGAAGCTGACCCGGCGTTCCAGCTGCTGAGCGATGCTTTCACCCACCAGAGCCGCGTCCAGTTCCGGCTTGCGCACTTCCACGATGTTCAGGTGCAGTTCGCTGTCGGTCATGGCCGAAAGCTTCTTGCGCAGGGTTTCGATATCGGCGCCTTTCTTGCCGATGATCACGCCCGGGCGCGCGGTGTGCACCGTCACGCGGCACTTCTTGTGCGGACGTTCGATGATCACGCGGCTCACACCGGCCTGTTTGCACTCTTTCTTGATGAAATCGCGCATCGCGATGTCTTCCAGCAGCAGATCACCATAATCTTTGGTGTCGGCATACCAGCGGCTGTCCCAGGTGCGGTTCACCTGAAGACGCATGCCAATCGGATTGACTTTGTTACCCATTAGGCTTGCTCCTCAACTTCACGCACCTTGATGGTGAGCTCTGAAAACGGCTTCATGATGCGGCCAAACCGGCCACGCGCGCGCGGACGCCCGCGCTTCATCACGAGGTTCTTGCCAACATAGGCCTCGGCCACAATCAGCTCGTCCACATCCAGGTTGTGGTTGTTTTCGGCATTGGCAATCGCGGACTGAAGGCATTTCTTCACATCCTCGGCAATCCGCTTGTTCGAGAAGGTCAGGTCATTGAGAGCCTTGTCCACCTTCTTGCCCCGGATCATCGCCGCAACCAGGTTCAGTTTCTGCGGGCTGGTGCGCAGCATGCGCAGCTTCGCCATCGCTTCGTTGTCCGCCACGCGGCGGGGATTTTTATCCTTACCCATGGCTTACTTCCTCTTGGCTTTCTTGTCGGCGGCATGGCCATAATAGGTCCGCGTCGGGGAGTATTCGCCGAACTTCTGACCGATCATGTCTTCCGTGACATTGACGGGGATGTGTTTCTTGCCGTTGTAGACGCCAAACGTCAGGCCCACGAACTGGGGCAGGATCGTCGAGCGGCGCGACCAGATCTTGATGACTTCATTGCGCCCTGACTCGCGCGATGCTTCGGCTTTTTTCAGCACGTAGGCATCCACGAAAGGGCCTTTCCATACGGAACGAGACATTGATTAACGCCCCTTCTTCTTGGCGTGACGCGAGCGGATGATCAGCTTTTGCGACGCTTTGTTCTTGTTGCGGGTGCGCGCACCCTTTGTCGGCTTGCCCCAGGGCGTGACCGGGTGGCGACCACCCGAGGTCCGGCCCTCACCACCACCATGGGGGTGGTCGATCGGGTTCATGACCACGCCGCGTACGCTCGGGCGGATGCCCTTGTGACGCATGCGGCCGGCCTTGCCGAAGTTCTGGTTCGAGTTGTCGGGGTTGCTGACAGCGCCGACGGTCGCCATGCATTCCTGGCGCACCATGCGCAGCTCGCCCGAGCTGAGGCGGATCTGAGCGTATCCCCCGTCGCGGCCGACGAACTGGGCGTAAGTGCCAGCGGCGCGCGCGATCTGACCACCCTTGCCGGGCTTCAGCTCGATATTGTGCACGATTGTCCCGATCGGCATGCCCGAGAAGGGCATCGCGTTGCCGGGCTTGATGTCGGCCTTCGCGGAGGCGATGATCTGATCGCCCACGGCGAGGCGCTGGGGTGCCAGCACATAGGCCTGCTCGCCATCCTCGTATTTCACGAGAGCGATGAACGCGGTCCGGTTCGGGTCGTATTCGATCCGTTCAACGGTCGCGGCCACATCGAATTTGTTGCGTTTGAAGTCAACGATCCGGTAGAGGCGTTTTGCCCCCCCACCCCGCCGCCGCGAGGTAATACGTCCGGTGTTGTTGCGGCCGCCCGACTTGGTCAAACCCTCGGTGAGAGATTTGACAGGACGTCCTTTATACAGCTCCGAACGGTCAATCAGCACCAGCCCACGCTGGCCCGGCGTCGTTGGTTTGTACGACTTGAGTGCCATGCTTTCTGTCTTCCGTCTAGCAAACGACGGGTTGCCCCGCCTATGTGATAGCCCCCTCGAGAGGTGACCTGTTGTATAGGCCCCCGTAGGTGCCCGGTTAGAATGGTGCGTGTAAACACACACCCTACGGCGGTGCGATATGTAGGGTGTGTGTTTACACGCACCTCACAAACCAAAAGCACAGCCCCGGACGAATCCGGGGCCTTGCCGATGGGGTCTAGTAGGGGAAGGCCGGGTGTACGTCAAGCGCCTCGCCCAAGAAAAACAGCGCTTTCACCCCGCTCAACGCCGCCCGGCCATCGCCAGCCCCCGGGATGGCGATCCTGACCGTTATTCTAAAGCCCTTTATCCCCGCCACATCCGCACTTGAGACGAGCGGCGCGCCCAGCCCCATCATATCGCCAGCCCAAAGAGGGGGGCTGGCGATGGCCGGGCGCCTTTGGCGCTGTTAACCGGCCTGTTTGGTTTTCAAACCCCGCAAATGGGAGCGAAAACACTTTACGTCTTACAATACTATTGCTGGTTAGGTAATCGAGGCGTTTCGCACAGCAGCCGCATATGCCATTTGAATTCTTCGGGAGCTCCGTCTTCCCAAGGCCATTGCTTCGATGCAGTGGGATAGATGAACTGCAGCATTCTGAAGTCTTCACCTTGGTAAAGCCACAGACCCCATCCGAGATAGTCGCGATAGTACTGTTTCAACATCGGGCTAAAGACGACCGGATATCCCTCTAGGAATTCATTGTACGTTTTATTTTGTACGAACTCCTCCCCTTGGCGTATGCGTTCATTGTATTCGTTGATGATCCAATGCGCTGCGTCGAGGTCCAAACCAACGACAATAAGATCCGGTTGCTGAGAAGTCGCTTCGATCCCAATGGAGTAAGCGAAATTCGGCACTTGGTCGTCACCAAGTATCTTTAAAACATGACAACCATAGGCGTTAATGTCATTGAGGGCTTTTACTTCTTCTTCGGTCATGGCTACGACTGGTCGCAGCATGACACTCTAATTGCAACGCAAAACGAAAAACCCGGCCACTTTCGCAGCCGGGGATTCTCAATGTCTACCGTAGGGCGAGGCTCACCCCGCCACACCGATCAAAGACCGGTGCTCACGTCAATCGTGTTGCCTTCTTCCAGCGTCACATAGGCTTTCTTGACATCCTTGCGGGTGCCCGGACGGCCACGGAAGCGTTTGTTTTTGCCTTTGGTGATGGTCGTGTTCACGGCCTTCACCTTGACACCGAACAGCGCCTCGACCGCTTCTTTGATCTGCGGTTTGGCCGCATCGATGGCCACTTCGAACACCACCGCGTTGGCCTCGGAGGCCATGGTGGCTTTCTCGGTGATCACCGGCTTGCGGATCACGTCGTAATGTTCTGGTTTCGCGCTCATTTCAGACGAGCCTCCAGTGCTTCGACACCCGCCTTGGTGAGCACCAGGGTGTCACGCTTGAGGATGTCATATACGTTTGCGCCCATGCTCGGCAGAACATCGAGGTTCTCGATATTGGCCGCGGCCTTGGCGAAGCCTTCGTTGACCGAAGCCCCGTCGATGACCAGTGCGCGTTTCCAGCCCAGATCCTTGATCTGCTTGGCCAGCTCCTTGGTCTTGCCTGCGGCATCGGCGGCTTCGATGATCACGAGCTCGCCCGCTTTCAGCTTGGCCGACAGGGCGTGTTTCAGACCCAGCTGACGCACCTTCTTGGGCAGGTCATGCGCATGGCTGCGCGGGGTCGGGCCCTTGTAGATACCACCCTTGCGGAAGATCGGCGCGTTGCGGTCACCGTGGCGTGCGCCGCCGGTGCCCTTCTGGCGATAGATCTTCTTGGTGGAATACGAGGTCTCGGACCGCGTTTTGACCTTGTGGGTGCCCTGCTGCGCCTTGTTGCGCTGCCAGCGGACGACGCGGTGCAGAATGTCCGCGCGCGGTTCCAGGCCGAAGATGTCTTCGCCCAGATCGACCGAGCCGGCCTTGCCGCCGTCCAGTTTGATCACGTCGAGTTTCATTCTTCGCCTTCCTTCTTCTCGGCTTCAGCGGCTTGAGCTTCAGCAACTTTGTCGACCTTGGCCTCTTCGGCCTCGGCGGCCTCGATAGCGGCCTGTTCGGCTTCGGCTGCGGCGGCGGCTGCGGCTTCGGCCTCGGCGGCTGCAGCGGCAGCAGCTTCTTCAGCGGCTTTCGCGGCTTCCTCGGCGGCCGATTTCAACGCGGCGGGCACAATGGCGTTTTCAGGGAACGGTTTCTTGACCGCGTCCTTGATCGTCACCCATCCGCCCTTGGAGCCGGGAACGGCGCCTTTGACCATGATCAGGCCACGGTCGGCATCGGTCTTGACCACCTGCAGGTTCTGCGTCGTCACCTTCGCGGCACCCATATGGCCGGCCATCTTCTTGCCTTTGAAGACCTTGCCCGGATCCTGACACTGACCGGTCGAGCCGTGCGAGCGGTGGCTGATCGAGACACCGTGCGAGGCGCGCAGGCCGCCGAAGTTGTGGCGTTTCATGGCACCGGCAAAGCCCTTACCGATCGAGGTGCCCGACACGTCCACGAACTGACCTTCGAAGTAATGGTTGGCGGTGATTTCCTCACCCACATCAATCATCGCCTCGGGGGCCACGCGGAACTCGGCCACTTTGCGTTTCGGTTCGACCTTCACGGCGGCAAAGGCGCCACGCTGGGCCTTGTTCACCCGCTTGGCCTTGATCGACCCGGCACCAAGCTGCACCGCCGAGTAGCCGTGCTGCTCAGGGGTGCGGTTGCCGACCACCTGAAGTCTGTCCAGTTGAAGCACGGTCACAGGGATCTGCTTGCCGTCCTCCATGAAAAGCCGGGTCATGCCGACTTTCTTTGCGATTACACCAGAGCGCAACATTTCAACTGCCCTCCTCAGACCGAGATCTGAACGTCCACACCGGCGGCCAGGTCGAGCTTCATCAGCGCGTCCACGGTCTGCGGGGTGGGGTCAACGATATCCAGCAGGCGCTTATGCGTGCGGATTTCGAACTGATCACGGGATTTCTTGTTCACGTGGGGGCCACGCAGAACGGTGAATTTCTCGATTTTGTTCGGCAGCGGGATCGGGCCACGCACGTCAGCGCCGGTGCGCTTGGCGGTGTTGACGATCTCCTGCGTGCTGGCGTCCAGAACACGGTAGTCAAACGCCTTCAGCCGAATGCGGATGTTTTGGCTTTGCATATGTCTAGCCTTTCAAGGCTTGAGAGTTGATAGGAGGACGGCCGGACCATCCGGCCCCCCTCGTCGAACCCGTAGGGCGCGCCGGTACAGCGCGCCCATGGAGGTGTTTTGTCAGACGTTGATTACTCGATGATTTTCGAGACAACGCCGGCGCCGACGGTGCGGCCGCCTTCACGGATGGCGAAGCGCAGACCGTCTTCCATGGCGATCGGGGCGATCAGCTCGACACCGAACTTCAGGTTGTCGCCGGGCATAACCATCTCGGTGCCTTCGGGCAGCTCAACGGTGCCGGTCACGTCCGTCGTACGGAAGTAGAACTGCGGACGGTAGTTGGCGAAGAACGGCGTGTGACGGCCACCTTCCTCTTTGGTGAGGATGTAGGCTTCGGCTTCGAACTTGGTGTGCGGGGTCACGGAACCCGGCTTGCAGAGAACCTGACCACGCTCAACGCCGTCACGGTCGATGCCGCGCAGCAGGGCGCCGATGTTGTCGCCGGCTTCACCGCGATCGAGCAGTTTGCGGAACATTTCCACACCGGTGCAGGTGGTTTTCTGGGTGTCGCGGATACCGACGATTTCGATCTCGTCGCCAACGTTGATCACGCCACGCTCAACACGGCCGGTCACAACCGTACCACGACCCGAGATCGAGAACACGTCTTCGACCGGCATCAGGAAGGGCTGGTCCACGGCACGGGCCGGGGTCGGGATGTACTCGTCAACAGCGGCCATCAGAGCGCGGATCGAGTTTTCGCCGATTTCCGGGTCACGGCCTTCCATTGCGGCCAGGGCCGAGCCGGGGATGACGGGGATGTCGTCGCCGGGGAAGTCGTAGGAGCTCAGCAGCTCGCGGATTTCCATTTCCACCAGTTCCAGCAGCTCGTCGTCGTCGACCTGGTCAACCTTGTTCATGTAGACGACCATGTAGGGGATACCCACCTGACGGCCGAGCAGGATGTGCTCGCGGGTCTGGGGCATCGGGCCGTCGGCTGCGTTCACCACCAGGATGGCACCGTCCATCTGCGCGGCACCGGTGATCATGTTTTTCACATAGTCAGCGTGGCCGGGGCAGTCGACGTGCGCGTAGTGACGCGTCTCGGTTTCGTATTCGACGTGTGCGGTCGAGATGGTGATGCCGCGGGCTTTCTCTTCGGGGGCGCCGTCGATCTGGTCGTAGGCTTTGAAGTCACCGAAGTATTTGGTGATTGCTGCGGTCAGCGTGGTTTTGCCGTGGTCAACGTGGCCGATGGTGCCGATGTTGACGTGCGGTTTGGAACGGTCAAACTTTTCCTTTGCCATGGTATTGGCTCCTTCTTTTTAAGTCGTGCGGTGCGTGACATCACGCACCCTACGGGGGTGGTAGGGTGGGCCCCTGTCAGGCCCACCGCAGTTAGGCGTATTTCGCTTGGATCTCTTCCGAGATGTTGCTGGGCACCGCATCGTAATGCGAGAACTGCATGGTGAACTGGGCCCGGCCCGACGACATCGACCGCAGCGTGTTGATGTAGCCAAACATATTGGCCAGAGGAACGTTGGCATTGATCGCGATGGCGTTGCCACGCGGCTCCTGCCCCGACACCTGGCCGCGACGGCTGGTCAGATCGCCGATGATGTTGCCGGTGTAGTCTTCCGGCGTGATCACTTCGACTTTCATGATCGGTTCCAGCAGTTTCGCACCGGCCTTTTTCAGACCTTCGCGCATGCACATCCGGGCAGCGATTTCAAAGGCCATGACCGAGGAGTCCACATCGTGGAATTTACCGTCGATCAGCGCGACTTTGAAGTCGATCACGGGGAAGCCCGCCAGCGGGCCGCTGTCCATGACGCTTTCGATGCCTTTCTCGACGCCGGGCACGTATTCCTTCGGAACGGCACCACCAACGATGCGGCTCTCGAACGAATAGCCTTCGCCGGCTTCGGTCGGCGTGATGATCATCTTCACCTCGGCGAACTGACCCGAACCACCCGACTGTTTCTTGTGGGTGTAGGTGTGCTCGACCTCGTGGCTGATCGTCTCGCGATAGGCCACCTGCGGCGCGCCGATATTGGCTTCGACCTTGAACTCGCGCTTCAGACGATCCACAAGGATGTCCAGGTGCAGTTCGCCCATGCCCTTCATGATGGTCTGACCGCTTTCAAGGTCGGTCTCCACGCGGAAGGACGGATCTTCTGCCGCCAGACGGGCCAGACCCTGGCTCATCTTTTCCTGGTCGTTCTTGGTCTTGGGCTCCACGGCGATCTCGATCACGGGATCGGGGAACGTCATGGTTTCCAGAACCACCGGGTCGTTGACGGCGCAGAGCGTGTCACCCGTTGTGGTGTCTTTCAGACCCGCAAGCGCGATGATGTCGCCTGCAAACGCTTCGGTGATTTCCTCGCGGTTGTTGGAGTGCATCATCATCATGCGGCCAACGCGCTCTTTCTTGCCCTTGGTCGAGTTCAGCAGGGTGTCACCCTTGTTGAGCACGCCCGAGTAGATGCGCGTGAAGGTCAGCGAGCCGACGAACGGGTCGTTCATGATTTTGAACGCCAGCGCCGAGAAGGCCATGTCGTCATCCGCGCGGCGGGCGATGTTACGCACCTCGTCCTCGTCGCCGGGCTTGAAGCCCATGTAATCAACCACGTCCAGCGGGCTGGGCAGGTAGTCGATCACGGCGTTCAGAAGCGGCTGCACGCCTTTGTTCTTGAAGGCAGAGCCACCAAGAACCGGCACGAAATGCAGGGCCAGCGTGCCCTTGCGCAGCAGTTTGCGCAGGGTGTCCACGTCAGGCTCGTTGCCTTCCAGGTATTCCATCATCGCGTCGTCGTCTTCTTCGACGGCCGCTTCGATCATCTTGCCGCGCCACTCTTCGCAGACATCCTTGAGCTCGTCGCGGATGGGCTGCTTGACCCAGGACGCGCCCAGGTCTTCACCCTTCCAGACCCACTCTTCCATGGTCACGAGGTCAACGAGGCCTTCCAGCTCGTTCTCGGCACCGATCGGAATGGCCACGGGAACGGCGCGCGCGCCGGTGCGGTCTTCGATCATGTGCACACAGTTGAAGAAGTCGGCGCCGATCTTGTCCATCTTGTTGACGAACACGATACGCGGAACCTTATAGCGGTCGGCCTGACGCCACACCGTTTCGGTCTGCGGCTCCACACCGGCGTTGGCGTCGAGCACACACACGGCACCGTCGAGCACGGCGAGGCTGCGCTCGACTTCGATGGTGAAGTCAACGTGGCCGGGCGTGTCGATGATGTTCATCCGGTACTTGGTGTCGGACGTGCCTTCGTTGGTCGGTTCTTCCTGACGCTGCCAGAAGGTCGTCGTCGCGGCGGACGTGATAGTGATCCCGCGCTCCTGCTCCTGCTCCATCCAGTCCATCGTGGCCGCACCATCGTGCACCTCACCGATGTTGTGGGATTTGCCGGTGTAATACAGGATCCGTTCCGAGCAGGTGGTCTTGCCTGCGTCGATATGGGCCATGATGCCGAAGTTGCGGTAGCGTTGGAGCGGATAGTCGCGTGCCATTTGAATGTGCCTCTAGGGTTTTATTACCAGCGGTAATGGCTGAAGGCTTTGTTCGCCTCGGCCATCTTGTGGGTGTCTTCGCGTTTCTTCACGGCCGAGCCGCGCGAGTTGACCGCATCCAGAAGCTCACCGGCAAGGCGCTCTTCCATGGTGTTTTCGTTGCGGCCGCGCGAGGCGGTGATCAGCCAGCGGATCGCAAGCGCTTCGCGGCGCTCGGGGCGCACTTCGACGGGCACCTGGTAGGTGGCACCACCAACACGGCGCGAGCGAACCTCGACCGAGGGTTTGATGTTGTCGAGCGCTTCGTGGAAGATTTCCACCGGCGCGCGCTTCACCTTGTCCTCAACGCGGTCGAGCGCGTTGTAGACGATTTTCTCTGCAACCGACTTCTTGCCGTCGATCATCAGGTTGTTCATGAATTTGGTCAGCACCCGGTCGCCATATTTGGCGTCGGGCAGCACTTCGCGTTTTTCTGCGGCGTGACGACGAGACATCTCAGTATTCCTCTTACTTCGGACGCTTGGCGCCGTATTTCGAACGGCGTTGTTTCCGGTCCTTGACGCCTTGCGTATCCAGAACGCCGCGCAGGATGTGGTAACGCACACCGGGAAGGTCTTTCACACGGCCGCCACGGATCAGGACCACCGAGTGCTCCTGCAGGTTGTGGCTTTCACCGGGGATGTAGCTGATGACTTCGAAACCATTGGTCAGGCGCACCTTGGCAACCTTCCGCATGGCCGAGTTCGGTTTCTTCGGCGTCGTGGTATAGACGCGCGTGCACACGCCGCGCTTTTGCGGGCAGCCCTGCAGGTGCAGGGATTTGGTGGTGCGGGTTTTCGGCTGGCGCGGTTTGCGGATCAGCTGTTGGATCGTTGGCATTGGGTCTCTTTCCCCGTCTCTCAACACATGTGTCTTGCACGACCAGGCCGTGCGGTTAATCTTCGAGCACCTCACGCGTCCGCAAAGCGCAAACACCGCATGCGTTCCCATTCCGAGGTGAACGACGCGGCGGGTTCCCAGAGGATCGGGGCACTCAAACGGCCCGGATCTTGACCACTACAGTTTTGATATCGACCTGCGGGGCGACCCCCGAGCCGAGATTGGGGGGCGTATACGGGGAGTCGGATGCGTTGTCAACAGCACCCTGACACGGCGCGTGCGTCTCAGCGAAACAGTGACAAACCGGGGCGCTTTGGCGGACACATACCCTGTCGGATTGCGCTTCTGCGGGAAATATCCGGACATGCAATTTCCAAACTCCAAGGGCCCGCTGATCGGCCCCGAAAAGGCCTAGATCAATGCGCGGATCGTTTCGACCAGCTCGGCATTGATGGCGCGCGGGCCGGTGTCTTTGCGGTTGGCATGGCGCCGTGCGCCGGGCACGCGGACGCCCTCGAGCGCGGTCAGCCGGTCCATGAAGCCCTCGACATGATCCTCCCATCCCGGCCCTGCCAGCAGGGCGGGCGACAGCGCGATCACCATCTCGCCGCCACGGGGCGGACCGCCATCGTGATTGTCACGTATCGCGGCCTCATAGCTGAACGCCTCACCGGTCAGCCCCGCCGCCAGCAACTCGACCATCAGCGAAATTGCCGACCCTTTGTAGCCTCCGAAGGGCAGCAGCACACCCTTGGCGATCAGCGCCGGATCGGTGGTCGGGTTGCCCTCGGCATCCAGCCCGGTGCCGGGCGGCACGCTTTTGCCGTCGCGGGCCGCGATCATCACATCGCCCATCGCCATCGCCGCCGTCGCCATATCGTAGCAGACCGGCGCCTTTCCCGGGCGGGGCCAGGCAAAGGAGATCGGGTTCGTGCCAAACAGCTTCTCGGTCGACCCGGCCGGCGCGACCGACGGCATGTAGGCGGTGCAGGCAATCCCGGCCAGATCGCGCTCGGCCAGGAACTCGGTCTCGGGCCAGAGGGCCGCGAAATGGTGAATGTTGGTCAGCGACAATGCCGCCACCCCGATCTGATGCGCCGCATCGGCCAGCGCGCTCAGCCCTGTCGCCTGGGCGAGGGGCGCAAATCCGCCATCCCCGTCCACATGCAGAATCGCCGGGCTGCGGTGGCTCAGCCGGGGCCGGGCGTTGCCGTTCACCTTGCCGCTGCGCAGCGCCTTGACATAGCCCGGGATGCGGAAGAGCCCGTGCGAATGCGATCCATCCCGTTCGGCGCGGGTCACGATATCGGCCACCGCCCCGGCATTGTCCGCATCACAGCCATTGGCCACCAGCGCGCTCTGCGCCAGCGCCTGAATGTCGTCGAGGGAGAGGGATGTCGTGCTCATGCTATTATCCTTTTGCCTGATCACCGGCGCGCCTGCGGACAGGGTGCGGTGCCATCTCTAAGGGATTTTGCCACAAAGCTGCAACACGGGTTTAGGCTGTGCCGCGCCTGCCCCGCCATATACAGCGGCCGGGATGAGAAACCGTCCGGGCCGCGCCTTGCAATCCCGCGTGTTCCCTGCCGCGGCTATTTGCGGCTTGCCGGGCGCGGCGGCATTTGCAACCATGGCGGCAAGAGCAGTCCGGACATCAGGCCCTTCATGCGCGTTATCGGCATCTGTCGCTTTTCCTACCCTGCCCTCGGCGGGTTCAAACGCATGCATGACAGCGTGGAAGACCGCGAGGCTTATCTTTATGCCCCGGACCGCATGGCGCTACGATTTGCCCATTTCGAGGCGCTCACCCTGCCCTCGATCAAGGCCCAGAAGGACCCTCGTTTTACCTTCATCATCCTGATTGGGGAGAGCCTGCCAAAGGTGTATGGCGACCGGCTCCGCGATCTCTGTGCCGGTATTCCCCAGATCAAGATCGTCGCGATGGAGCCGATGAAGCACCGCCTCGCCATGCAGATCGCCATCAAGGAAGAACTGGGCGAGGACACCGAGGAAAACATCCAGTTCCGCCTCGACGATGATGACGCGGTGAATATCAATTTCGTGCGCTCAACCCGCTGGTTTGCCCGCCATACCGAGCCGATGCGCAAACGCTGGAAGAACATGGCGTTCGAATATAACACCGGCTACTCGGTGAGCCTGTCCCCGGACGGCATCAAGGCCGAGGAAATCCAGTCGCCCTTCTGGGCCTGTGGCCTCGCCGTGCTGTTCCGCCCGGGCGACCGCAAGACGGTGATGAACTATGCCCATCACAAGCTGCACACCCACATGCCGACGATGATCAACCCGCATCCGCACATGTATCTGCGTGCCAAGCATGACGACAACGATTCCGCCGCCGCCTACAAGACCGGCGTGCTGACCCCCATCACAGATGCGCAGCGGGCCTATTTCCGCGACAAGTTCAATGTCGACGAAGCGCACGTGAAGCGCGTGTTTTCCGACCCAGCTTTGCCTCGCGATACAGCGTGAACAGACCGCTGCCCATGACGATCCCCGCCCCCAGAAGCGTCAGCGGATCGGGCCAGTCGCCAAACGCCAGCCAGCCAAGGCCCAGCGCGAAGATCAGGCCGGAATAGCGGAACGGGGCGACAAAGCTGATCTCGCCCACGCGCATCACCATGATCGAAAAGAGATAGCCGCCGATGATCAGCACGGCGGCCCCCGTGGTCAGGGCGGCGGCGCGCAGGTCCATCTCGGCCCACGGTTCCAGCAGGCTGGCCAGGCCGAACACCACCATGACCGCCACCGAATTGATGAGTGTCACGAAAATCGACGGCGTCTCTTTCGACAGCCCCCGCGTGGTGAGGTCGCGCATCGTCACGCAGGCGACTGCGGCCAGACCATAGAGCGAGTAGAAAGTGAAGCCATCGGTGCCCGGCCGCACGATCAGCATTACCCCGCCGAACCCAACAATGATGGCCAGCATCCGCCGCCAGCCGATCGGCTCGCGATAGGCGATCGCCGCCCCCAGGGTGACGGTCAGCGGCAAGGCCGCAAGGATCGCGGTGATATTGGCCAGCGGCATGTTGAACAGCGCGGTAAGAAAGAAATACGCAGCCCCCACTTCCGACAGCGTGCGCCAGACGATGAGCCGCCGGTCCCTGCGCGGCGGGCGCACGATCAGGCCGCGCATCCGCCATGCCATCACCGCCACCGCCAGCGAGGTCAGCAGCCCCCGCAGAAACAGCAGCTGGTTGAGCGGGATCTGCCCGGCCATGAGCTTCATGAACGTGTCGTTGAGCACGAAACACGCCATCGACGCCATCATCAGCAGCGCGCCAGTCAAGTTGTCGGATCGTACCATGTGGCCCTGCCCCAGTGTTCCGGCGCATTAGACCCGGTTCCCCCGGTACGGCAAGCGAATTGAGCGCATCATCTGCCACCCCCTGTTTTCTGGCACAGAAAACAGTCTCGAAAATGTGTCATTTTCGATTGGCGCTCAACTCAGGGCATGCGCGATCTGACGGTGCAGCGCGGGGTTGGCGGCCAGCACGCCATTGAGCCGCGGATCGGGGTTGTTGAAGATCAGCCCCTGCCCCGCCTGGTCCGACGTCACCGCACCCGCTTCGCGCAGGATCAGATCACCGGCGGCGATGTCCCACTCCCAGCTGCGTCTGAGCGTCATCATCGCATCGAACCGGCCTTCGGCGACAAGCCCCAGCCGGTAGGCAAGAGAGGGCCGGTAGGCACGCTGAAACGCGGGCACATGCCCGCCTTTCCAGTGCTTTTGCTCGGTCGCCGGTCGTGCCGCGAGAACGGTGGCCCGCGCGAGGCGCGTCTCCACGCCCACCCGGATCGGCGCATTGTTCAGCGTGGCCCCCTCGCCCGCCGCCGCCGCATAGAGCTTGCCGCGTTTCGGCATGTAGATCACGGCGGCTGTCACCTTGCCCTTCTCGGCCACTGCGATGGAATGCGCCCAGGTGTTCGAGCCTTCGATGAAACTGCGGGTGCCGTCGATCGGGTCGATGATAAAGACACGCTCACGGCTGAGCCGCGCACCATCGTCCGCACTTTCCTCCGAAAGCCAGCCATAATCGCCCCGAGCTCCGCGCAGCTCCTGCTCCAGCAGATCGTTCACGGCGATATCGGCCTCGGTGACCGGCCCGGCACCTTCCGGTTTGTCCCAGCGCACGGCACTTTCACCGGCATAGCGCATCGCTACCTCTCCCGCCGCCCGCGCCGCCTCGATCAGAAGCGGCAGATCACGCGCCGGCAAGGGTCAGACCTTCGACCAGAAGCGAGGGCACGACGCGACTGACCCAGGCGCGCGCATCATTGGCAGGCGTGATGTGGCGCAGCATATTCGGCAGGCTGCCGGCGATGGTGCATTCGTTGACCGGGTATTGCACCTCGCCGTTTTCCACCCAGAAGCCGCTTGCCCCGCGTGAATAATCGCCTGTATTGGGATTGATCGTCGAGCCGATCATGCCGGTGACCAGAAGGCCCGTGCCCATTTCCTTCAGCAGGTCGTCCCGGCTTTGATCACCCTGGGTCAGAGCCACGCTCCACGAACTCGGGCTTGGCGGGCTGCCGGGGCCGCGCTTGGCGTTGGCCGTCGAGGTCATGCCCAGCTTCCGGGCCGAGGCCAGGTCCAGCGTCCAGCCGGTCAGCACACCGTCCTTGACGATATCGCGCGGCTTTGTCGGCAAGCCTTCCGCATCGAAGGGGCGTGACGCCGAAACGCGCGGGCGCAACGGGTCTTCGTGCAGGCTCAACCCTGCGGGCAGCACCGCCTCACCCAGACTGTCGCGCAGCCAGGAGGCCCCGCGCGCAACCGAAGCGCCATTGGCCGCCACCAGAAGATGCCCGATCAGCGTCCCCGCCACGCGCTCGTCAAAGAGCACCGGAAAGGCCCCCGTCGGGGGCTTGCGCGCGCCCAGCTGGGCGACCGTGCGCTCCCCGGCGCGGATCCCGATCTCCTCGGCGCTGCGCAGATCGGACTGAAAAATCCGGCTGTCGCTGTCATAGTCGCGCTCCATGCCGGTCCCTGTGCCCGCGATGGCCACACATGAGATCCCCCTGTCGGTGCGGGTGAACCCGGCGGAAAAGCCATTGCTTGCGGCCTGGTAAATCTCGCGCCAGTGATAGGCGGCACTTGCGGATTGAACCTGCGTGATCCCCTTGACCGCAAGCGCTGCCGCCTCGGCGCGCGCCGCCTCGTCCTGTAACTCCTGCGGGCTGGGTTCGGGGGCCGGGTCGGACAGCTCCAGCGCGGCCATGTCCCAGCCTTGCGCCAACTCGTCCGGCCGGGCGAGGCCCACATAGGGATCATCCGGCGCTTCGCGCGCCATGGCCACCGCGCGTTCGGAGAGCTGATCCAGCGTTGCCTCGCGCAGATCGGCCGCCGACACGATGGCTTGTTTCTGCCCGATAAGCACGCGCAGGCCGATATCCACGCCCTCGGCCCGCTCTGCCTGTTCCAGCGTCCCGCCGCGCATGTCGATGGTCATGGCATGGCCCTGCACCGCCAGCACATCCGCCGCCTCGGCCCCCGCCTTGAGCGCACGGTCGATCAATGCGTGGGTCACGGTCTCCAGCGATGCGCTCATGGGTCAGCCTCCTTTACCGCGCAAAGAGGTAGAGCGGCGCGCGCCGGGATACAATGGGTTTCAGCCCGGGACCGGCACTTACCGCAGCCGCTGCCCGTTGGCCGAGATCTGACCGTTGGGCTTCACTTCGATGACCGAGCGCAGCGTATCCTCGCCGTCGCCTGCCACGGCGACACTGCCGATCATCAGCCGATAACCCGAGGCCTCTCCGGCGCTTATCAGCCCCATCGCGATCAGGTTGTCAATCAACCCGTTCACCCCGGAGGCGTTCAGTGAAAGCGTGCCCTCCGGGGCGGGGATCCCGTCAAAGGTGTCATAGTCGGAATTGTCGAAGGTAAACGACCCCTCGCCATCCACCGCGAGCCCGGCCAGATCAAGCCTGAGCGCATCGAGTGTCAGACCGTGCAGCAGCACCGGGCTTTGCGCATCGGGGCCCATCTGCATCCAGCGGTTGAGATCCAGCAGGTCCATCAGAAGCTCGATCTGCCCTGAAAGGTTCAGCGTGAGGCTCGCCGGATCGCGCGGCAATTGTGCGCCGGGGTCGATCATGGCCCAGAGCGCCTCGTCAATGGCCAGGTTCTCGATCATGGTGTTCAGTGTGAACGGTCCCGTGCCTTCAGTTGCATTGAGCGGCATCACCAGCGCGCCTTCCATCGCCCCGGCTGTGGCCTTGATCGGGATCGGCAGCGCCTCTGCGACCTGGAATTCCATCCAGATATCGGAATTGCGCCCCGTGGCGTTCAGGCCCGAGGCGTCGAGGACATAGCTGATGCTGTCGGTCAGGTAGCCGTAATTCTGGACTGCCAGCAACTCACCATCAAGCGTGCTCGTCGTGGTGCTGTCCAGCCGAGCGCCTTCTGTGGTAACTTTTACCGCAAGCCCGTCGCGCAACCCTTGCGCAAGGTTCATGAGGTCAATCTTGCCTGCCGGGATCGTCATGGCGAAACCGGACTGCCCGCCTGACAGGACTTGCCTGCCGGTGCTGGAGATACCAAGGTCATCGACCATCTCCACGTCAAACGACATCTCGCCCATGCCACCCTCGCCGGTGACGGTCAGCAACTCGCCCTCCTGGATGCGATAGGTGCCTTGCATTCCGCTCATGCTACCGCTCATGTCGATCTGCATATCCGGGGCCTCGGGCACATTCACCTCACCCAGCCGGAACGAGCCATTCCCAAGGGAATAGGCATAGGTCACATCGCCCGCCTCCCCCGAGGCGGTGGCGCTGTAGCTGGCCCCGTCCATCGTCATCGCCGCCGCAGCCAGCAGCCCTTGGGGCCCGTCCACCCGGAAACGCGCGTACATCTGCGCGGGATGGAGCAAGGCAACCGTGCCATCGCCATTCTCGGCAAGGCTCATGCCAGAGGTCGTGATGCTCACGTCGCCCGCGCCCATCGGCAGGGCCAAGCGGATCACCGTCTCGCCGATCTCAAGCCGGTTGTCCTTGCGCGTGGCGCTTGCCTCCATCTGACCGCCCATGGCCAGGATTGGGGCGCGCATATTGGTCCAGACCTGCTCGGCGGTGACATCGGCCAGCGTCGGCGCGGCGGCGAAGAGGGCAAGGGAGGAAGCGGCGGTAAAAGGCAAAAGGGAACGCAAATCAGTAATCCTTATGGAAATGTATCGAAGGCGTAGGGCCCGGGGAAAAGGGAAAGGCCCGCCAGTCGGACGATGCGGCGGGCCTTCATGTCATACGGGGCGGGAGGCGCTACTGAATGCGCTGCCCGTTGGCCAGGATCTTCCCGTCCGGCTTCACCTCGATCTTGGAGGTCAGGCTGTCTTCGCCCTCACCCGGCACCGCAAAGAGGCCCATCATCATGCGCGCGCCCATCGCCTGCTCTTCCGGCAGCAGCCCCATGGCCACAAGCTTGTCGATCAGGGCATTGCCGCCCGTCAGCTTGAGGTTCACCGCCCCATCCGGCGCGGGCATGCCGTCGAATGTCTCAAGATTCGAGTTGTCGAAGGTGAAATCGCCATTGCCGGTCAGCTCTGCACCGACAAGGCGCACGGTCAGGCCCTTAAGGGTCAGCGCGTTCAGCTCGCCGGGCATCATCTGGCCACGCTCGACCGCTTCCATCTGGGCCGGGTCCATCACGTCGAAATTGAGCTTGCCCATGCCCGTCAGATCAAGCGCCACGGTCGCCGGATCGCGCGGAAGCTGCCCTGCGGGATCGAAGATGCCCCAGATCATGTCCGACATGGTGAAATCGCCCAGGGTGAGGCCAAGGGCGAATTCCTGCGCGCTGTCACTCTTGGAGAGCGGCATTTTCATGCTGAAGGCCGTGTCCTGCATGGCCAGTTCCACGGGGAAGGGAATCTCGCCCCCCGCCATCATCATTTTCATGTTGCTGGCCGTACCGGCATAGGCAAGCTGACTTTCGTCCATCGCCATCTGCAAGGCGCCGCTGTCAGAGCTTGTGGTCGCCTCCACCCTCTCGCCACGGTCTTCGAATTCGAAATCGGTGGCGCCGCCGGTGTAGCTGAAGCCGCCGTTGAAACCAAAGCCCGCCTTGAGCATCGCGGCCATGTCATCGGGGTTCATGTTCATCGGGAAGCTGCCGCCGCCGTCGAAACTCATCGTGTCGTATTTGCTGTTCATTTTCAGGTAGCCGCTGCCCGACGGATCCTTGAAATCCACCACGAGGCTTACCGGGCCGGTGGTCATGCTCTGCTCGCTCACGCGCAGGTTGCCGACCTTCATCGACGTGGTGCCGGCCAGATTTGCCACGCTCATCTCGGCGGCCCCGACATCAATCGTCTGACCTTCCACGACCAGCGTTTTCAGCGCCAGGCTGACCGCATTGGCCGAATAGGTATAGAGCAGATCATTCGTCTCTCCGGACACAACCATCGAGAACGCGTCGGTGACATATTCGAGGGCAATATCGGCATCGTCGTCGCCGGGCGTGTCGACCCTGATATTCATCGGCATCACCGGCGGCAGCTCAATCGACACGGTGCCGTCGCCGTTTTCGACAAAGCTGAGCTGTGGCAGGGTCATCGAAACCGACGCATCCTCTTCGGGGATCTGCATCGACATGGTCACATCCGAGACCGTCAGCGTGCCGCCGGAGGCCGCCTCGCTTCCGTCGATCGTGTAGCCGAAGCCGGTCATGTAGCCTTTCCAGTCGTCCCAGACCGCCTGCGCGGAAACCTCGGCGAATGCGGCCGTTCCACTCATGAAAATACTGAGCGCCGCCACGCTGGCGGCCGTTTTATGCATCAAGGGCATTATCAAGCCTTTCTATCTAACAAATCACTGGCACGCAGCTTCCGACTTAGCGCCCTGAGGGTCAAGGGCTGTTGTTGCTGGACCACGGCTATCTACCTATGTACGACAGAAGAAAATTACAGGAGTGGGCAATGGATTTGCACGGAAAATGCGCATTGATCACCGGGGCGAGCCGGGGAATCGGAGCCGCCGCGGCACGGGTCTTTGCAAATGCGGGGGCCAGCGTGGCGCTGGTCGCGCGCTCGGAGGCGGAGATTGCCGAACTGGCGGGCGAAATCGGGGCGCAGGCCATTGCCATTCCCTGCGATGTGAGCCGCTACTGGGAAGTGGCGGGCGCGGTCGAGGCCTGCCGGAGCACCTTCGGGGGGCTGGATATCCTGATCAACAATGCCGGTGTGATCGAGCCGATCAGCCACCTTGCCGCGTCGGACCCGGAGGATTGGGGCAAGGTCATCGATATCAATCTCAAGGGTGTCTATTACGGGATGCGCGCGGCGATGCCGGTGATGCAGGCGGCTGGCGGCGGGACGATCCTGACCGTGTCCTCGGGGGCCGCGCATAATGCGCTGGAGGGCTGGAGCCATTACTGCACCTCCAAGGCCGGGGCGGCGATGCTGACCATGTGCGCCCACAAGGAAGGGGCCGCGCACGGCATCCGCGCCATGGGGCTGTCGCCCGGCACGGTGGCCACGGAGATGCAGCACCAGATCAAGGCCTCGGGCGTGAACCCGGTCGCCCAGCTTGACTGGTCCGATCATATCCCGGCGGACTGGCCCGCGCAGGCACTCCTATGGATGTGCGGGGCGGGGGCCGATGACTATCTCGGCCAGGAAATTTCGCTGCGCGACCCGGAGATTCGGACAAAGGTGGGGCTGACATGATTACGCTGGACAAGAATGACGGGCTCTGGATCGCCACGATCGACCGCCCCGACAAGGCCAATTCTCTGACCTATGAGATGTTGTCGGAACTGGCCGATATCGCCGAGGCCGCACAGGCGGCGCGGGCGCTGATCCTGACCGGCGCGGGCAAGGTGTTTTCCGCGGGCATGGACCTGGAGGCCGCCAAAACCGACCTGCCGACCAACCCGGTCTGGGAACGACTATCAGGTGCTATTGCCGCGCTGCCCGGCCTCAGCATTGCAGCCCTGAACGGCACGGTGGCGGGCGGGGCGATGGGCATGGTGCTGGCCTGTGATCTGCGGATTTCGGTGCCCACCGCCAAGGCGTTCTATCCGGTGATGAAGCTCGGGTTTCTGCCGCAACCCTCCGATCCGGGCCGGCTCGCCGCCCTTGTCGGGGCGTCTCGCGCCAAGATGATCCTGATGGGCGGTCACAAGGTCAGCCCGGAAGAGGCGCTGGCCTGGGGGCTGGTGGAGCGGCATGTCGCGCCCGACGCCCTGCTGGACGAGGCCCGCGCGCTGGCAGCCGACACGCTGGGTGCGACGCGGGAACATGCCGAGGCGATCAAACGGCTGATCGGGTAAGAGTGTCTTGCGCGCCACGCGGGAGTAGTTTCGCCAAACACAAGTGGCGGGCGATCAGGTGACCTGCACCCAGTTCATCATGCCTGACATCTGGTGCGACGGCATGTGACAGTGAAACATCCAGTCGCCGGGGTTGTCGGCGACAAAGGCGATCTCGCGGCTCTCGTCAGGGGCAATGAGAAGCGTGTCGCGCCAGGGACCGAAGCTGCCATCCGCCAGGACCTCGCGGAAATGCATGCCATGCAGATGCATGGCGTGAAACCAGGCGGTGCGGTTGGTGATGGGTATGCGCACCGTCTCGCCCAGGGCGGCGCTGAGAAAGGGTGTTTCGGTTGACCCGGCAATGCCGTTGAAGGCCCAGAACTGACCTTGCTCGGCGAGCTCGCGAAAGCCCAGTTTCCTGCCGTCCCAGATGGCGCCTTCCGGCAGGCCACGCATCGCGCCGCCCTCCATCACCAGAGGGTAGGAGCGCGCCGCCGACAGATCGAGCGATGGCAGATCATTAGGGGGCAGCGGCCCGGGCGTGGGCCGGGGGGCGAGCGGGGCCCCGGACACGGCGAAGCTGACCAGCGCAAAGGTGCCCTGACGTTCCACCGAAGCAATCAGCGCCTCGTCGGCGGCGGTGATGTCCACGATCAGATCGGCGCGCTGCGCGGGGGCGATGACCAGTTCACTGGCTGGCTGAGGCGCAGGCAGGGGCATGCCATCCAGCGCCACGACCCAACCCTGCATCCCCTGCAGGGCAAGCCGGAATATCCGGGCCGTCGCGGTATTCACCAATCGCAGGCGCAAGCGCTCTCCGGTGCGGACCTGATAGCTCAGATCGTCGCGCGCGTTCACCGTCACGTAATTGCCCAGCCGCCCGGCATGGGACATATCGTGCCGGTGCCCGAAGGACGGGTGGATCTCGGCCGTCTCGGTCATCCGCCAGTCATCCAGCACCAGCACCTCGTCGCGGTCTACATCGGGCGGCGTGGCCTCATCCACCACCAGCACACCGGCGAGCCCGCGCGAGATCTGCTCGACCGAGTTGGCATGCGGGTGGTACCAGAACGTGCCCGCATCCCGGAGCGCGAAGCGGTAGTCGAAGCTTTCGCCCGGCATCACCGGCGCCTGGGTCATGTAGGGAACACCATCCATCGCATTGGGCAGGCGCAGCCCGTGCCAGTGGATCGTGGAGCCTTCGTCCAGGCCGTTGACAAAACGGACATCCAGAACCTCGCCCTGCCGATAGCGCAGCTGCTCGCCCGGAACCTGACCGTTATAGGCCCAGACCGGCGTGCGCGGATAGTCGGGCGGGGCGATCTGCAACGCCGTCGCGGCGGCCGTCAGACTGCGCGCTTGCGCCGAAGCCAGAGCGCCCCCTGCCCCGGCGACAAGCGGCAGGGCTGCGGCCCGGGTCAGAAGCTGGCGGCGTGTGAGCATGGGCAGGCTTTCGCTGGGACGTTTCGGATAAGGATGGGAAGAAATCGGCGCGGGTCAAGCACCGGCTCAGCGCTTGCGCCGCCGGCCCGGTGTCTTGGAGTGAAAGCCAGGCGGGCGCTTGGCCACCCAGGCGATGAATTTCTGCAGCCGGGGATGCGCGCGCAGGGCCTCGACCGTGTTGAAGTCGCGCGCCAGTTCGGCCTCGGTCAGGGTGGCGTGAATCTCGTTATGGCAGATCTGGTGCAACAGGACGGTTGGCCCGCCCTTGCCGCCCTTGAGCCGGGGCGTGAGGTGATGCTGGCTCTGCCGCGCCTCGGGCGGAATGGCGCGGCCACACAGGGGGCAGAGGGGATGATCCGACACTAGCGCTTGCACCTTTCTGGTTCGACGGGCATGACGATGGGGCGTGTATCACAAACGGCAAGGGGTGTGTGATGGAAGGGCAGCCAGAGATCGTAACGCGGGCCATGGATTACGCGATGCAGGGCTGGGAGATTGCCAGGGATTGGGCGATGAGCCCGGCGGCATGGTCACAGCTCGCGCTTCTGGTGGCGGCGTATCTGCTGGCCTGGCTGCTGGCGCGAACGCTGAAGCCGGTGCTGCGGCGGGTGCTGACACCGGCGGCGGAGAGCCGGTCGATCTTTGCCTCGGCGCGGCGGTTCGTGCTGGTCTTCGTGCCGTTGCTTCTGCCGTTGCTGGCCTATGGTTTCACCGCCATTGGCGAGACGGTGGTGCGGTCTCTGTTCGATTCCGGCGCAGTGATCGCCTTTGGCAAACGGGTCTTTCTGTTCCTCGCCGCGCGCAGCCTCGTGACGCAGATCCTGAAGGATCCGTTCCTCAAATTGTTGGGCAAATACATATTGTTGCCAGTTGCGGCCCTCTATGCCGTGGGTCTGCTCGACGTGGTGGCCGAAGCGCTGGAGACAACAATTGTGCCCTTGGGCAACATGTCGTTCAACCTGCTCTGGCTGATCCAGGGCGTTGCCCTTGGCAGCGTGATCTTCTGGCTGGGCCGCTGGTCCAACGACCAGTCCCACAGCTATATCCAGTCACAGGACGAGATGCCCCCCGCCACGCGGCAACTGGCTGCAAAGGCAGCGGAAATCGCCATTTTCGGCGCGGCGTTCCTGATCCTGATGAATATCATGGGAATCAGCCTGACAAGCCTTGCCGTGCTGGGTGGCGCGATTGGCGTGGGGCTTGGGTTCGGCCTGCAAAAGATCGCGTCCAACTTCATCTCGGGCGTGATCCTCCTGCTTGAAGGGCAGGCCACGGTGGGCGACTACGTCGAGCTTGATGGCGAGGCCGGCACCATCGTGAAGACCACCGCGCGGGCGATGATCCTTGAGACATTCGATGGCCGCTGGATCGTGGTCCCGAACGAGGATTTCATCACCGGGCGGGTCATCAACTATTCTGACCAGGGCACAGCGAACCGCTATGAGGCGCCGTTTTCGGTCAGCTATGATACTGATATCAATATCATTCCCGACATGATCGAAGAGGCGGTGAGCGCCCTTCCCTTCATCCTGCAAGAGCCTGATCCGCCCGATTGCGAGCTGCGCGGCTTTGGTGACAGCGGCGTGGATTTCGCGGTGGAATTCTGGGTCAACGGAATCGATGACGGCAAAAACCGGTATACGCCGCAGGTGCTGTTCGCGATCTGGAACGCCTTGAAAGCCAACAATATCGAGATCCCCTACCCGCAGCGCGTGGTGCATCATGTGGGGCTGAACGGGCAGGAGCCGCCCGCCTCGTGACGGATGCGCTTGTCATCGGTGCGGGGCCCGCCGGTCTGATGGCGGCGGAGGCCCTGGCGGAGGCTGGGCTGAGCGTGCTGGTGGCTGAGGCGAAACCGTCACCGGCGCGCAAGTTCCTGATGGCCGGAAAATCGGGGCTGAACCTGACAAAATCACAGGATTCAGCAGCGTTTATAAAGGCTTATGGAGATGTGCCCGCGCTCCGCCCGATGCTCGAAGCCTTTGGTCCGCAAGAGGTGATGGCCTGGGCCGAAGGGCTGGGGCAGCCGCTCTTCACCGGCAGCACTGGGCGGGTTTTTCCCACGGCGATGAAAGCCTCTCCGCTCCTGCGCGCCTGGCTCGCGCATCTGGAGCGGCTCGGCATCGACCTCAGGCGACGGTGGCGCTGGACGGGGTGGGATGGTGGCGCGGTTCTCTTCGAAACACCTGAGGGAAATCAGCGACTTACCCCCCGTGTCACGGTGCTGGCCTGTGGCGGAGCGAGCTGGGCGCGGTTGGGGTCGGACGGGGTCTGGGCCAAGCATCTGCCCGGTCAGACCGCACCGTTTCAACCCGCAAATATGGGGATTCGCATCCATTGGTCGGAGCATATGGCCCGGCATCTGGGACAGCCTGTCAAAGGCATAACCCTGCGCGCGGGCGATTTACAATCGCGGGGCGAGGTGGTGATTTCGGCGCAGGGGCTGGAGGGCGGCGGGCTGTATGAAGTGTCTCGCGCGGTGCGCGACGGTGCGCCGCTGATCCTCGATCTGCTGCCCGATCTTAGCGCAACGCAGATCCGCGAGCGGCTGGCGCGGCCGCGTGGCAAGCAGAGCCTGAGCAACCACCTGCGCAAGGCGTTGAAACTGCCGCCCGAAAAGCAGGCCTTGCTGATGGAGTTTACCCGCCCCCTGCCCGAAGATTTATCACCTGTTATCAAGGGCTTGCAGGTCAAACATTCCGGCCCTGCCCCGATGGATCAGGCAATCTCAACCGCCGGGGGCCTGCGGTTTGACGCGCTTGACGGGGGCCTGATGCTGCGCACCCGGCCCGGCAGTTTTGCCGCGGGCGAAATGCTGGACTGGGAGGCGCCGACGGGCGGCTATCTGATCACCGCCTGTCTTGCCACCGGGCTCTGGGCCGGGCGCGCCGCGGCGGATTGGGCCAGAACCCACGGGTGAGCGCGAAATTTTGTACAAATTGTACAAAATGACCCCCTGAATTGTACAATCGACATTCTGGGCGAAAATCCGCCTGATCGGGCCGGCTGCGCCCCGGGCCACCCGCCGCGGCGCGGCGCGGCCGTCACGGCATGTCGATGACCTTCTGAAAGGCCGGGCGCGCCTGCATCCGCTCCTGATAGGCCGTCAGCTTCTCGCCCGGGGCGGGGAACTGAGCCATCCCGGCCCAGCGCAGGCAATGGGTGAGCAGGATGTCAGGCACGCTCATCGCCTCGCCCATCACGAACGGGCCGGACAGCCCGTCTTCGATACGGGCGATGTTGCGGGCGTATTCCCATTTGAGGCTGTCCTTGACCTCGGGCACGCGGTGTTCCTCGGGCAGGATGAAGCTGTGCCGGGCGGCGGTCCAGAGCACGCCGTCGAGATCGTCGAGGATGGTCTGGGTCATGGCGTCCTGCCGGGCGCGGGCGATGGTGCCCGCAGGGGCGGTGAGCGCGCCGTGTTTGTCGGCGAGGTAGGTCATGATCGCGGTCGAGTCGGTGATCACCGCGTCGCCCTCGCGCAGGGCCGGGATCTTGCCCGAGGGGTTGGCGGCGCGGGCCTCGTCGCTGCGGGGCTTGGCGGGGATATGGGTGTAGTCCAGCGCCAGCTCTTCGGCCAGCCAGAGCACCCGGATGGCGCGGCTGGCGCGGGTGCCGATTATCTCGTACATGGGGGTCTCCTTGGGTGACGGTTTGGCGGCAGCGTCGCGCGCACACCGGCAAATGGCAAGGGGCATGATACTGTCGGAAACTGTCATGACGTCTGGCTAGGGTCGCGCTATGGTTTGGAAAGCGGAGGAGAGCCAGATGGACAAGACCGGATCATGCCTGTGCGGGGCTGTGCGATTCACCCTCGGGGATGTGCCCGGACAGACCGGGGCCTGTCATTGCGGCATGTGCCGCAAGTTTTCGGGCGGGGTCTATCTTGGGGTGCAGGTGCCGGGCGGGAAGGTGACGTTCCAGTCGGACGACACACTTGCCCGCTATGCCTCCTCCGCCTGGGCCGAGCGCGGGTTCTGTGCCCGCTGCGGGAGCAGCCTGTTCTACCGCGTCACCGCACCGGGCCCGCATCACGATCAGCATCATTTCGGGCTGGGCAGCCTGGACGATACCACGGGCATCACACTGACCGAGGAGATTTTCATCGACCGCAAGCCCGAGGGCTATGCCTTTGCGGGAGACACGCACAAGATGACCGAGGCCGAGATGATGGCGCTGTTTGCGCCGCCCGAAAGCTGACCGCCGATGCAGACGACCGGTACGGCCCGCAATATCGCCCTGTTGCCCTGGATCAGTTTCGCGCAGTCGCTGCTGTTCTGGCAGGCGGTATGGTTTCTGTATTTCCAGGCGCAGCTATCGGCGGCCGAGGCGATCCTGCTTTATGTGGTCTATGATCTGGCCGCGACCGTGCTGGAGGTGCCGTCGGGCTATATGTCGGACCGGCTGGGCCGGCGGCTGACGCTGATCGCGAGCGCCGCGGCGGCGACGGCGGGCGCGGTGTTGCTGGCGCTTGGGGGCGGCTTTCTTGTTTTCGCGGCGGCACAGGTGCTGATGGGGGCGGCGACGGCGTTCTGGTCGGGCACCGGGTCATCCATCCTATATGAGAGCCTCAGGGCCGAAGGGCGCTCGGCGGAGGTGGAGCGGCAGGAACTGGTGATTTGGCGGGTCATGTTCATAGCACTTGCCCTGTCGGCGGCGGCGGGCGGGGCGATGGCGCGCTGGTCCGGGACCGCGCCGTTCTGGGCGACCGCGCTGGCCGGGGCATGGATGCTGGCGCTGACGCTCAGGCTGCGCGAGCCCGCAAAGGACCGGCAGGAATATCAACCGCTTGGCGCGCAGTTGCGGGTCTTGCGCGGGTGGTTTGCGCGGCCGCTGCTGCTCTGGCTGTTCGGCCTGAGCGTGGGGCTTTATGTGCTGGGGCATGTGCCTTTCGTCTTTGGCCAGCCCTTCATCCTGGAGGCGCTGGAGCGGCAGGGACTGGCGGGAGAGGCGCCGGTGATCAGCGGCGTGGTGAGTGCGACGATGATGGTGCTGTCGGTGCTGGCCTCGCTGGTGGCGGGCGGCCTGAGGGCGCGGATCGGGCTGGCGGCGATGCTTTTGCTGGCGCTGGCGATGCAGCTGGGGCTGATCGGGGCGCTGGCGGCCAGCAATGCGCCCTGGGTGATCGCGCTCTTGTTCCTGCGGATGGTGCCAAGCTCGCTCTCCACCCCGTTCATTCAGGCGCGCATCCAGCCGGAGCTGAGCGACGATCTGCGCGCGACTTTCCTGTCGCTGAAAAGCTTTGTCGGGCGGATCGTCTTTGCGGCGGCGCTGTTCTGGGCGGCGGGCAGCAGCAACGCGGTGGGCAAAATGGCCTATGGCGAGATGCAGGTGATCCTGCTGGGGTTCCTGCTGGGCGGTCTGGCGCTCTGGGCGGTGTTGGCGATGAGTGTCCGGCGGATACCGCTGGAGAGACGGGAGAATGGTGCGTGAGATCACGCACCCTACGGCTCAGCGCGCGGCGAGGCGCGACAAGCGGATGAGCGCGCGTTCCACGAGGGCCATGTCGGGGGCGGATTGCCCGGCGGAGCGCAGTTTGAGATCGGTTTCGGTCAGCAGGCCCAGCGCCTGTTCCAGCTTGGGCGCGCCCCATTTCTGGGCCTGGCGCAGCATCCGGTCGCGGCGCGGGCCGAAGACCGGCGGGCGCACGCGCGCGATCCCCGCCGCCGCCCCGCCCGGATCGGAGGCCGCCGCGTAAAGCGTGCGGAAATGGCGGGTGGCGTTGATGCAGAGGCCCACGGGCTGGACCCCCTGCGCCTTGAGCCGCCGCATGAGCGGGCCGATTTCGCCAGAGCGGGCCTCGGCCACCACATTCAGCACGTCGTCCATATCCGCCTCGGTCGAGCCGGGGGCGCAGGCGATGACATCCTCGGAGGTCAGCGGCGCGGGGTCGCTGAGTTTGTAAAGCGCAATCTTTTCAATCGTCTGCCGGAAATCACCGGGGTCGAGCACGCGCGACAGACCGGTCAGGTCGGTCATGGCCTCGGGGCTGATCCGGGCGAGCCCCGCGCGGTTCAGTTCGGCCTCGATCTCGGCCCGGCTGGGCGGGTCGTCATAGATGGCCGCCGCATAGGCATTGGGATGCCCCTCGAAGAGTTTGCGCAGCTTCGACGTGGCCTTGAGCGTGCCTGCGGTGACGATGACCTGCGCATCGCCCGGCTGCCAGTCGGTCAGCGCGTCGGTGATGACGGGGGCGAGCGTATCGTTGGCATCCTCGACGAAGGCCACGCGCGGGCCGGGGAAGAACCCGACGGCCTTGACCGCGTCCATGAGCAACGCCTTGTCCTTGCGCAGATCGGCGGCGGAGATCCGGGTGAGGCGCATTTCCTCCTCGCCCTGGGGGCCGATCAGGGCCGCGATCACCTCCTGCCGCCTGAGCGCCACGCGCATCGCGTCGGCCCCGTAGATCAGAAGCCCGGTGCGGTCAGGCTCGGGACGGGCGAAATAGCCCGGGGCGTCACGGGGGCTGAGCTTCATGCGGGCAGGTCGGGCGAGGCGGCCAGAAGGCGGGTGACGATCTGATCGCCCAGAACCACCATCAGCCGCGCCTCGGCATCGCGTTTGGCGGCCTGGGTCGCCACGGTGGTGCCCGAGGTGGAATAGGAGGTGAAACTGTCGACCTTGCCGGAGGCCAGCACGGCGCCGGAGGTCAGGTCGCGCAGGGCATAGGTGATCTCGCCCAGCACGTTGTAGCGGGTGGTCACGTTATTGGCCGAAATGGCAATCGGCGCCTCGGAGAGCTCAATGGCGTAGCTGAGGCCATAGCGCGCGGCCCCTGCGCGGCCCAGCCGGTCTTCGAGGTGGCGGGTGAGCAGATAGCCGGGACGGTCGGAGGGGGCATCGACCTCGATACTGTCCTGCAGGCGGTTTCCGGCCCCACCGGGCGCGTAGGCGGGCGTGAACCCGCACCCGGCAAGGCCGAGGGCGGAGAGCAGGAGAAAGCGGCGGCGGTTAAACGACGACATTCACGATCCGACCGGGGACGACGATGACCTTCTTGGGCTGGGCCCCGTCCAGCGCCTTGAGCACAGCATTATGGCTGAGGGCCAGTTTTTCAACCTCCTCCTTGGCCATGTCCGCCGGTACGCTGATTTCGGCCCGGCGTTTGCCGTTGATCTGGATGGGCAGGGTGATGGCGTCATCCTTGAGCATGGCCTCATCCGCGACGGGCCAGGGCGCGTGGATGATCAGCCCCTCGCCACCGAGCATCTGCCAGAGTTCCTCGGAGAGATGCGGCGTCATCGGGGACATGAGTTGCGCGAGGGTTTTGGCGGCCTCACGTTTGGCCCCTGCCCCGGCCTTGGATTTGGCCAGCGTGTTGGTGAAGGCGTAAAGCTTGGCGATGGCGGCGTTGAAGCCGAAGCTTTCGACACCGCCGGTGACATCATGTATACATTTGTGCATCTCGCGCAGAAGCGGCTCGTCGGCCTCGGGCAAGGCCGCCTCGCTGCTGGCCGCGATCTCGGAACAGAGGCGGTGCACACGGGAGAGGTGTTTGTAGGCGGCTTCGGCCCCGGCGGCGGTCCATTCCACGTCCCGTTCGGGCGGGCTGTCGGAGAGGACGAACCAGCGGGCGGTATCGGCGCCGTAAGCCGAGATGATGCTGACCGGGTCGACCACGTTTTTCTTGGACTTGGACATCTTGGCGGAGGGGATGATCTCGACCTCCGTGCCATCGGCCAGCTTGCCGTCGGTCACCTCTTCGGGGAGGTGGTAGACCGGGCGACCATTGGCATCGCGGGTCTGGTAGATCTCATGGGTGACCATGCCCTGGGTGAAGAGCGCGTCAAACGGCTCTTTCGCGCTCTCCGGCAGGTGGCCGCAGATATGCATCGCGCGGGCGAAGAAGCGGGAATAGAGCAGGTGCAGGATGGCGTGCTCGATCCCGCCGATATACTGGTCCACGTTCATCCAATACCCGGCCTCGGCCAGATCGGTGGGGGTTTTGGCACGCGGGGCGGTGAAGCGGGCGAAATACCAGGAGCTGTCGACGAAGGTGTCCATCGTATCCGTCTCGCGCTGGGCGGGCGCACCGCAGGAGGGGCAGGCACAGTCGCGCCAGGTAGGATGCCGGTCGAGCGGGTTGCCGGGCACATCGAAGGTCACGTCATCGGGGAGTTGGACCGGCAGGTTCTCTTTCTTCTCGGGCACCACGCCGCAGGTCTCGCAATGCACGACAGGGATCGGGCAGCCCCAGTAGCGCTGACGGGAGAGGCCCCAGTCGCGCAGGCGGTACTTCACCTGACCCGTGCCGAGGCCCTGCGCCTCGAACCAGTCGATCGTGGTGTCGATGGCGTCCTGGCTGGTAACGTCCTTGATGCCGGTGAAATGGTCGATGAAGACCACGGGCTCGGATTTGGCGGGGACAAGCGCCTCGTTTTCGACCTCGACCTCTTGACCCGGCATGTAGAAGGCGTTGCGTACCTCAAGCCCGTATTTGCGGGCGAAGTCGAGGTCGCGCTGGTCATGGGCCGGACAGCCGAAGACAGCACCCGTGCCGTAATCCATCAGGACGAAGTTGCCGACCCAGACGGGCAGCGTTTTGTCGGGGTAAACCGGATGCTGCACGGTGATGCCGGTATCGATCCCTTTCTTCTCGGCCTTTTCCATCGCCGCTTCGGTCGTGTCCATCTTGCGGGTCTCGGCGATGAAGGCGGCCAGTTCGGCGTTGTCCTCAGCCAGCGCCCGGCTGACGGGATGCTCGGGCGAGATGGCGATGAAGCTGGCGCCGCGCATCGTGTCGGGGCGGGTCGAGTAGCAGACGATCGCCTCCCCACCATCGGTGCGCTGGAAGGGGATTTCGATCCCGCGCGATTTGCCGATCCAGTTTTCCTGCATGAGCCGCACCTTGGCGGGCCAGTTGTCGAGGGTGTCGAGGGCTTCGAGCAGTTCCTCGGAGAAATCGGAGATCTTGAAGAACCACTGTGTCAGCTCGCGCTTTTCCACATCCGCGCCCGAGCGCCAGCCCTTGCCGTCGATCACCTGTTCATTGGCCAGCACGGTCATATCCACGGGGTCCCAGTTGACCACGGCGTTCTTGCGGTAGACGAGGCCCTTATCGAGGAAATCGAGGAACAGCGCCTGCTGCTGGCCGTAATATTCCGGGTCGCAGGTGGCGAACTCGCGGGACCAGTCGATCGACAGACCGAGCGGCGTCATCTGCGCGCGCATGTCGGCGATGTTGTCATAGGTCCAGGTTTTCGGATGGCCGCCGCTGGCCATTGCGGCGTTTTCGGCGGGCATGCCGAAGGCGTCCCAGCCCATCGGGTGCAGCACATTGTGCCCGGTGGCGAGCTTGTGGCGCGCGATCACGTCGCCCATCGTGTAGTTGCGCACATGGCCCATATGGATACGCCCCGAGGGATAGGGGAACATCTCGAGCACGTAATATTTGGGCTTGTCGCCCGTGCGCTCGGCCTTGAACACGCCGGCCTTGTCCCAGGCCTCTTGCCATTTCGCTTCGATCTCGGCGGCGGTGTAGCGCTGCATGATCCCCGTGTCCCTTACTCTTGTCTTCGTCTTTGCCTGACGCGTGATAGGCTGCACACGCGCTATGGTCCAGAGCAAAGCGGGCCTTTGCAGAGCGTGCAGAGCGGCCTATAACCGGGCAAAACGATAAATCGAGCACCGCAGACCATGAAAATCCTGTTCATCCACCAGAATTTCCCGGGTCAGTACAAGCATCTGGCCCCGCTCCTGGCCGCCCGTGGGCATGACTGCGTGGCGCTGACACTCAGGGTGAAGGAGCCGGGCAATTGGAAAGGGGTGCGGCTGGTGCCCTATGCGCTGCCCAATCGCACGGGTCAGAATGTGCACCCCTGGATCGTGGACCTCGACACCAAGGTGACGCGCGGCGAAGCGTGTTATCGCGCGGCCTGCAAGATGCGGGATGACGGTTTCACCCCCGATCTGATCCTGGCGCATCCGGGCTGGGGCGAGTCGATGTTCCTGCGCGATGTCTGGCCGGAGGCACGGATGGGCCTTTATTGCGAGCTTTATCATTTGTCGGACTACCCGCATCTGCATTTCGACCCGGAATTCGAGATGCCAAGCGACACCGCCCCGCTGCGCATAAGGCTGAAGAACCTGAACAACCACATCCACTTCCCCCTGGCGGATGCCGGCATCAGCCCGACGCGGTTTCAGGCCGACACCTTTCCGCAGCCCTTCCGCGACAAGATCACCGTGAGCCATGACGGGATCGACACCCGCACGGCGCGCCCCGATCCGGAGGTGCGGCTGAGCATCGAGGGACAGGTGGATGTGACCCGAGAGGATGAGGTGATCACTTTCATCAACCGCAATCTGGAGCCCTATCGCGGCTATCACCGTTTCATGCGGGCGCTGCCCGAGCTGCTCAAGCGGCGGCCCGAGGCGAAGGTGCTGATCGTGGGCGGCGACGATGTGAGCTATGGCGCGCGCCCCGCGAAGGGCACGACCTGGAAGCAGATCTTCATCGACGAGGTGCGCGGCCAGATTTCAGATGCCGATTGGGCGCGGGTGCATTACCTGGGGCGCATCCCTTATGACCAGTTCCTCAGGCTGTTGCAGGTCTCCCGCGTGCATGTCTACCTGACCTACCCCTTCGTGCTGAGCTGGTCGCTGATGGAGGCGATGGCCTGTGAGGCGGCGATCGTGGCCTCGGACACGGCCCCGGTGCGCGAGGTGCTGAGCGATGGGGAAACCGGGCGGCTGGTCGATTTCTTCGATACCGGTGCTCTGGTGGAGACGGTTTGCGAGCTGCTCGACGACCCGGAACAGCGCGCGCGGCTGGGCCGCGCGGCACGGGCGCTGATGGTCGAGCAATACGAGCTTAACGATATCTGCCTGCCGCGACAGCTGGAGTGGGTGGAGGCGCTGATGCGGATGCCGACCAATCAGGGCTGACGTCCCGGTCGGACCCGGGACGGGCGGGTGCGGCGTTAAAGGCTGACGCGCCGGATCAGTACCGGCCAGCCTGAATGCGCAATTGGCGGGCCCGGTTCAGGATCGCATCTTCGACAGCGCGCTGGGTGCCTGCGGCGACGGGCACGCCGCCGCTGGTTTGCAGCGCCACATTGAGCGAACGCGCATCCAGCGCCGGATCGGAAATCAGCACGGTGGCGCGATAGGCGCGGCCCCCGCCGGGCGGGCGGCCATACCCGGTGCTGATCACGCCGGTGAAGGGATCGGCCGATTCGATGGGCAGGAAGTTGAGTACCTCCAGCGAGGCCGTCCACAGGAAGCGGTTGACCTTCACTTCGCCCGATCCGCCCTTGAAGATGTCAAACAGCGAGCCGCCGCTCTGCACCCGGGCCGCGCCCGAGCTTTCGCGTCCGCTGGCCACCTGACCGGTGTTCGGATCAAGCGCGATATTCTGATTCTGACCGCAGGCGCCAAGTACCACCAGACCGGCGAGCACAAGCAAGGTGTTTCTCAGGCGGGAAAAGATCATGTCAGCGTCTCAAATTGTTGCCCTTCCCTACTATCCAAGCTGGACGGTCGGGGCAAGCCGTTTGGGCGCCAAGCGGCATTTGTTATCGGCAAGTGGCGCATCCGGGCCGTTTTGGGGGATTGCCCCCGCCTTGGCCGCTATGGCAAGCAGGAGGCGAGATATCAGCCGATGGGAGCCCGCATTTGAGCCTCGCAGAGATCACCGCCCGTTTGCACAAAGCCGAAGCCGACGCAGGCCGCGAAACCGGCAGCGTGCGCCTGATCGCGGTCTCCAAGGTCCAGCCCAACGCGCGGGTCGAGGCGGTGCTGGAAGAGGGCCACCGCTGTTTTGGCGAGAACCGGGTGCAGGAAGCGGCCGGCAAATGGCCGGAGTTCCGCGAGCGGTTTGACGGGATCGACCTGCACCTGATCGGCCCCTTGCAGACCAACAAGGCGCGGCAGGCCTTCGGGCTGTTTCAGGCGATCCACTCGGTCGACCGGCCCAAACTGGCGCATACAATCGCGCGGCTGGCGCAGGAGGAAGGGCATTGCCCCGAGTTGTTTTTACAGGTGAATACCGGCGAAGAGCCGCAAAAGGCCGGTGTGCTGCCGCGCGAGGCGGATGATTTCGTGGCCGAATGCCGCGCGCTGGATCTGCCGGTCAAGGGGCTGATGTGCATCCCGCCGGTGGACGAAGAGCCGTCCCTGCATTTCGCGCTTCTGGCCAAGATCGCCGCGCGCAACGGCCTGACCGGTCTTTCGATGGGGATGAGCGGCGATTTCGAGCGCGCCGTGGCACTTGGGGCCACCCATGTGCGCGTCGGCTCGGCCATTTTCGGCGCGCGCGACTACGGCTGAGCCCGCACGATCAGCCGCGCGCCGGGGGCCACCCGCGCCGCGATCCAGCGCAGGTGATCGGGCCGGAACGCCACGCAACCCGCCGTGGGATAGCCCGGCCTGCGCCACTGATGCAGAAAAATGCAGGAGCCGCGCCCCGGCTCGGCCTCGGGCCAGTTCCAGTCGGTGATCAGCACCAGATCATAAAGCGGATCGCCGCGCCGCATCACCTCATGCGAATGCGCATAAGGCCTTGACACTAATAGGTTATAGTCAGGCTCCCCAGAGGCATCCGACCACAGATCACCGGGCCGGATCGGCTCGGCCCAGGGGCTGGGCCGCGCCATCCGGTCCGGCCGGTACATCATGCCGACGATCCGGTGCACCCCTTTCGGCGTGCCGCCATCGCCCTCGCGCTTGTCCGCCACGATACCGCCCTGCCCCACCGTGCAGGGAAAGCGCCGCCCGGCAAAACGCAGGCCCATTGGCGTCAAAACCAGATCGTCCAAACCCTTTGCCCCTGCTTTCATTGTTCCGCAAATACTCCGGGGGTTTGGGGGCAGAGCCCCCATTCAAAAAACGAAAAGAGCGGGACGCAGTCCCTCATTTTAACAGCGGCCCGCTCAGCCCAGCGCCTCGGAACACCGCCCGCAGACGCCCGCATGCGCATGCCGCCCCACATCGGGCAGGATCTTCCAGCAGCGCTGGCATTTCTCGCCCGGGGCGCGCTCGAACACCACGGTCACACCGTCCACCTCGGGCAGGCGGAACGCCTCGGCCGGGGCCGGATCGCCGGTCAGCGAGATGTCCGAGGTGATGCAGATATCAGCGAAATCCACCGATTTCAGCAGCTCCAGCACCTCTTTCTCGCGCACATGCACCACCGGAGCCGCCTCCAGCGAGGCACCGATCACCTTGTCGGTCCGCTGCACCTCGAGGGCCGCCGTCACCGCCCGGCGCGCGCGGCGCACCTGCGCCCATTTCGCCGCCAGCGGCTCGTTCAGCCACTCGGCGGGCGTGTCGGGGAAATCCTCCAGATGCACCGAGGCGTCGTCGCCCGGGTAGCGCGAGAGCCAGACCTCTTCCATGGTGAAGACCAGCACCGGGGCAAGCCAGGTGGTCAGCCGGTGGAACAGGATATCGAGCACGGTGCGCGCGGCCCGGCGGCGCGCGGTGTCGCCATCGCAATAGAGCGCATCCTTGCGGATATCGAAGTAGAAGGCCGAAAGCTCCACGGTGCAGAAGTTGAACAGCGCCTGGAACACGCCCTGAAAATCATAGGCGGCATAGCCCGTGCGCACCTTGTGATCCAGCTCGGCCAGCCGGTGCAGCACCCACTGCTCCAGCTCGGGCATGTCGGCGGGCGCCACGCGGTCGGCCTCCGAGACATGCGCGAGCGCGCCCAGCATGAAGCGCATCGTGTTGCGCAGGCGGCGATAGCCATCGGCCACGCCTTTCAGGATTTCCGGCCCGATCCGCAGGTCGACCGTGTAATCCGACTGCGCCACCCAGAGCCGCAGGATATCCGCGCCATATTGCTTGACCACTTCCTCGGGCGCCACGGTGTTGCCCAGCGATTTGGACATCTTGTTGCCCTTCTCGTCGAGCGTGAACCCGTGGGTCAGCACGCCGCGGTAAGGCGCGTGGCCGATGGTGCCGCAGGCCTGCAGCATGGAGGAGTGGAACCAGCCGCGATGCTGGTCGGTGCCTTCAAGGTAAAGATCGGCCAGCCCGTCATCGGAGCCATCCTCGCGGTCGCGCAGCACAAAGGCATGGGTCGAGCCAGAATCGAACCAGACATCGAGGATATCGAACACCTGTTCCCACTCATCCGGGTTGTAGTCATTCCCGAGGAACCGCTCTTTCGCGCCGTCTTTGTACCATGCGTCAGCCCCTTCGGCCTCGAACGCCTCAAGGATACGCGCGTTGACCTTTTCATCGCGCAGGAGGTAATCCGGGTCCGTCGGCAAAGCGCCGCGTCTGGTGAAACAGGTCAGCGGCACGCCCCAGGCGCGTTGCCGCGACAGCACCCAGTCGGGCCGCGCCTCGATCATCGAATAGAGCCGGTTGCGCCCGGCCTGCGGTGTCCATGTCACCAGCTCGTCGATGGACCGCAGTGCGCGTTCGCGGATCGTGGTGCCATAGGTGTCCTGCCCGTCGCCCACTGGCCGGTCCACGGCGGCGAACCATTGCGGCGTGTTGCGATAGATCACCGGCGCCTTGGAGCGCCAGCTATGCGGATAGGAGTGTTTGATCTTGCCGCGTGCCAGCAGGCCGCCCACCTCGACCAGTTTGTCGATGACCGCCTTGTTGGCGTCGCCTTCGCCGCCCTTGCGGCTGAGGATGTATTTGCCACCAAAGAAGGGCAGATCGGCGCGGAAACTGCCATCGTCCATCACGTTATAGGTGATGACCTGTTCCAGCATGCCCAGATCACGGTAAAGTTCATATTCCTCCATCCCGTGGGACGGGGCGCAATGGACGAAACCGGTGCCTTCCTCATCGGTCACGAAATCGGCGGCGCGGAAATCACGCAGGTCATCCCATTCGCCGTTCGCGCCTTCGGCCCCGGCGAGGGGGTGGGCCAGCGAAAGGCCCGATAGTTCTTCGGCACTGACACCGCGCAGGCGGGTCCACTGGCCGTCTTCCAGCCGGGCGCGGGCCATCACATCGCCGGCCAGTTTGTCAGCCAGGATGAAACGGTCGCCCACATTGGCCCAGCATTCATCCGGCGTGCCGGTGACTTCGTACAGGCCGTAATCGAAGCTGTCGCCATAGACGACCGCCTTGTTCGACGGGATGGTCCAAGGTGTGGTGGTCCAGATGACCACATTCGCGCCTTCCAGATCGCCGGGCGTGGCGACGCGGAACTTCACCCAGATGGTAAAGCTTTCCTTGTCGTGATATTCCACCTCGGCCTCGGCCAGGGCGGTTTTCTCGATCGGCGACCACATGACCGGCTTGGAGCCCTGGTACAAAGTGCCGGTCATCAGGAATTTCTGGAACTCCTCCGCGATGATCCGCTCGGCGCGGAAATCCATCGTCAGATAGGGCTTGGACCATTTGCCGGTGATGCCGAGGCGTTTGAACTCGTCGCGCTGGATGTCGATCCAGCCCTCGGCGAATTTGCGGCATTCCTGGCGGAAGTCGATGATCGGCACGTCGTCCTTGTTGCGGCCCTTGGCGCGATATTGCTCTTCGATCTTCCATTCGATGGGCAGACCGTGGCAATCCCAGCCGGGGATATAGCGCGCATCGCGGCCCATCATCTGCTGCGAGCGGACCACCATATCCTTGAGGATCTTGTTGAGCGCGTGGCCGATATGCAGATGACCGTTGGCGTAGGGCGGGCCGTCATGCAGGGTGAAGGGCGGGCGCTCCGCCGCCTCGGCCTTGGCACGCAGGCGGGTATAGATGCGCATGTCGTTCCAGCGCGACAGCCATTCCGGCTCGCGTTTGGGCAGGCCCGCACGCATCGGAAAATCGGTCTCGGGCAGGTTCAGGGTGTCGCGGTAATCGTGTGTTTCGGTCGTCTCGGCGCACATGGGTGGCGTCCTTCGGATAGGTCTTCTGCAATCTGGTGAGGGGGCGGCGTGGCATTCCAAGCGCCTTCATCCCGGCGGCTCGATTGGGTCAGAGCGCCGGGCATATAATTCGAATAATGATGCGTGTGCGGATCATCATGGGGGGCGTTATAGGCAGGACAGGGGGCGGCGTCCAGAGGGGCGACGCGCAGGGATCGGAGCAAAGTGACACGGGCCGGTGAGGCGGATTGACGGCACGCGGCGCAAGGCCCGTACCGCCTCGCCGCTTCGGCGCCAGGGAAGGGGTGGACCTTGTGGCCCTGCACGGCGCGGAGAGGGTGGCGGTGGAGCGCATCGTCGCAGGCCCGGGCAGTGCCGCTCAACGGGCCTTGCCCCGTCCGTCGCCCGCGCTCTAGGGTGCGGCAAAAGCAAGGGGCCTTGAACACGCATGAGCAGGCTTTCCATCGGCATTGCGGGGGCGGGCATTGGCGGGCTGGCCGTGGCGGCGGCGCTGGCCCGGGCGGGGCACGAGGTGGTGGTCTATGACCAGTTCGACAGCCCCCGTCCGGTGGGGTCCGGCCTTGTCATTCAGCCCGTGGGTCAGGCGGTGCTGGCGCGGATCGGGGCGCTGGAGCGTGCCGACGGGCTGGGCCAAAGGGTGACGCATATGCTGGGCCATGCGCAGGGCATCCGGCTGCCCATCCTCGATGTCAAATACGGCCCCGGCCCCGGGCGCCATGGCCTCGCCCTGCACCGTGCCGCGCTGTTTTATGCGGTGCATGAGGCGGCCCGGCAGGCCGGGGCCGAGGTTGTGCCCGCGCATGAGGTGACGGGCGTCAGCGCCGCGCCGCAACGCAGGCTGCTCTTTGCGGATGGGCGCGAGAGCCCCCGCTTCGATCTGGTCATAGACGCAAGCGGAGCGGGCTCTGCCCTCTCACCGCTGAAGCCTCGCGCCCTGCGCTTCGGTGCGATCTGGGGCGTGGTGGACTGGCCCGAGGCCGGCCCCCTGCCCGATCACCAGCTTTCGCAGCGCTACGAGGCGGCACGGCGCATGGTCGGGGTGCTGCCGATCGGCTGTCTGCCGGGTGGCGGGGCGCGCAAGGCCGCGGTGTTCTGGTCGCTCACGCCGGAGGAGCTGACCGATTGGCGCACCGCACCCATCGAGGCGTGGCGGGAGGCGGCGACAAGGCTCTGGCCCGAGGCCGCGCCTTATATCGAGGGCGTGCGTGCGCATTCCGAGATGACGCCCGCGTTCTACAGCCACGGCAGCCTGCGCGATCCGGTGCAGAGGGGCCTTGTTCACATCGGTGACGCCGCGCACCGCGCCAGCCCGCAACTGGGGCAAGGGGCCAACATGGCGCTGCTGGATGGCTGGGCGCTGGCCGAGGCGCTGCGGAACGAGGCGGACCTGGCAGCGGCGCTGAGCCGGTATCATCGCAGCCGGAAGCGGCATCTGTGGGCCTATCAGCTGATGAGCGCGGTCTTCACCCCGCTTTACCAGTCCGAGAGCCGGGTATTGCCTGCGTTGCGCGACCGGCTTCTTGCCCCGCTGTCGCGTATCCCGCCCGCTCCGGCGCTTTTGTCACGGCTTGTCTGCGGGGACCTGCTGGCGCCGCTGCGCGCCGGGCTTGACGCGCCCTGACCCCCCGCGGCTTGCGCGGTTGCGGCACAGCGCAGCCGTGCTAACCTTCCCCGATCAACTGCCGAGGCCTGCCATGTACCAACCCACCGACGTGCTCAGCTCCATCGACCAGGTCTATGCCGACATGCGTCAGCCCTATGACAGCCAGCGCCTGAAAATCATTGACCATATCGACGCGCATTGCGCCGCCTGGATCGCGCATTCGACCTTTCTGACCATGGCCACAATGGACCGGGCGGGGCGGATGGATGTCGCGCCCAAGGGCGACCCGGCGGGGTTTGTCAAAGTGCTGGACCCCAAGACGCTGGCCATCCCCGACCGGCCGGGCAACCACCGTTATGACGGGTTCCGGAACATCATGGAGACCGGGCGGATCGGCCTTGTCTTTCTGGTGCCGAACCGCACCGAGGTGGTCCGCGTCAACGGATCGGCCCAGATCATCCGCGACGCGGCGGTGCGCGAGGACCTGGCGATCAAGGGCCGGGTGCCCGATTATGCGGTGCTGGTGCGGGTGGAAGAGGCGTTTTTCCATTGCGGCAAGGCGGTGATCCGGTCGCGGCTGTGGCACCCGGACAAGCAGCTGCCGGTCGACGGCCTGCCCACCTATGCCGAGGCGCTGATCGCGCATGGCGGGCTGAGCGAAGACTATGACGCTCTCGCCGCGCATCTGCGCAACAACGAGGAAAACCGGCTCTATGACGAGTAGCGGCCTTGAACGCCTTGTCCAACGCGGGCATGAGATGAGCCCATGAGCACCGCCCTGCCTCCGAAGTTCGACATCAGCCGCGCCGAGATTGCCCGCGTCGTGGCAGCCTTTTACGAGGCCATCCGCGCGCATCCCGGCCTTGGCCCGGTCTTTGCCGTGCATGTGGAGGACTGGCCCCGGCACGAGGCGAAGATCGTCGATTTCTGGGCCAATGCATTGCTGCATGAGCGCAGCTATGACGGCAATCCGATGCGGGTGCATGTGGAGGCGGGCAATGTGCAGCCGGGCATGTTCTCGACCTGGCTCGATCTGTTCGATTCGGTGTTGCGCGCGGAGTTGACCCCCGAACAGGCCGCCGCCTGGTCGGCCACGGCGCATCGCATCGGCAGATCCCTGCGCGCGGGCGTGGTGGACCGGTCCACCTTGCCGGGCGGCGTGCCGAAACTGCGCTGATCCGCCGACGCCGCGGCCCGCAAATGGCGAAACCCCGCCGGTTTCAGCCCCCAGAAGAGACATTATTGATCCGGATCCGCCCGCCTCCCGTAGTTCTGGACGGAACGAGTGTACCGGTTGCGAGTGACTTCGCTTTCATTCAATCAAGACAAGGATAGTTCATCATGAAACGCCGCACATTGATCACCAGCGCCACCGCCTCGGGGCTTTTGCTGACGCTCGGGGCCTGCGCCTCTGCGCCCAAGGGCAACGACATTGTCGATATCGCCGCGGGCAATCCCGACTTCTCGACCCTGGTGGCTGCTGTGCAGGCGGCGGGTCTGGTGGACACGCTGAAAGGCGACGGGCCGTTCACGGTGTTTGCTCCGACGAACGCGGCCTTCGACGCGCTGCCCGCGGGCACGGTGGAGACACTGCTGATGCCCGAGAACGTGGATCAGCTGCGCAGCATCCTGACCTATCACGTCCTGCCCGGCTCTTACGTGGCCGGCGATGTGCTGGGCCAGGTGGTGGATGTGGCGACGGTCAATGGCGCCACGGTGCGCGTGGATGGCACGGGCGGCAAATATGGCGCGGCCGTGCGGGTGAACGACGCCAATGTGATCAGCGCCGATATCATGGCCTCGAACGGCGTGATCCATGTGATCGACAAGGTGCTGATCCCCTGACCCAGACCATGGCCCAGACCCGGGCCAGGCGTCTTTCTGGCTGAACTACGCCAGGGTTTGGGGTCAGCCCCAATCAAAACATAATGTGTGGCGCAGCCACGCCTTTGGATTGCGCCACCTCAGCCCTGACCGAAAAGCCCGGTCAGGGCGCGTTTCACCAGACCTGTGACCGAAGGCCGTTTGACCCGCGAGAAGGGCAAGGGGCGGCAAACCTCCATTGCCGCCACGCCCACGCGGGCGGTGAGCGCGCCGTTGACGATCCCTTCGCCGAAACGCCGCGACAGCTTGGACAGAACCGAGCCGCCCGCGACCGAACCGATCAGGTCATCGCCCACCGCCACCGCCCCGGTGGCCACCAGATGGGTCATCACCGCGCGGGCCAGCCGCCAGCTTCCCAAGGTGCCGGACCGGCCGCCATAGATCTCGGCGATGCGCCGGATCATCCTGAGATTGGCCGTGAGCGCGGCCACCACATCGGCCATGGCCAGCGGCACGATCGCCGTGACCGTGGCCACCTGCCGCGCGGCGGCCTCGATCTCGCGGGTGGCGGCCTCATCGAGGGGCGTGAGCAGTTCCGCTTCAGCCAGGCCCAGCAAACCGGCGGCATCGAATTGTTCAGGGCCGTATTCCGCCAGCCGCTCCCGGCCCCAGCGGGTATCCTCGCGCCGCGCATAGAGCCGGGTCAGGCTTTGCGTCACGCCACGCGCGGCGGTCAGGTCATTCCCGGCCAGCGCGGCCTCGGCCGAGCGGTGCAGCGTGTCGATGCGCGCCAGGCGGGAAAACGCGGCCAGCTCGCGCAGAGCGATGATCAGGAAGACCAGCAGAAACACCGCGATCAGCGCCGTGACCGCATAGCCCAGCACCGGCGCGCGGCTCATGAGACCCGTGACGAAATCCCAGGCCGCCACCGAGATGACCGCCCCCAGAATGGCCAGGAGAAGCCCCCAGAAAAGCCGGGCCAGCCGCGACGGGCGACGCGCGGCGAGCGTGGCGATGGTCTGCATCGCGCGGCCCTCAAGCGCGGGCGGCTCCACCGGGTCGGGGACCGGCGGCGCCTCGGACGGGCCCGGCGCGGCGGGGGCATCCTCAAGGTCGATCAGGATCGGGCCTTTGCTCATGGCATCTGTCCTTGCGGTCTGTGCCAGACCATCAGAACGTCCGGCAGGTTCTCGTCATTGCCAAGCCCCTGGCTGCACAGCACTTCCTCAAAGCCCTGCGCAGCGTAGAACCGGCGCGCAGAGGCATTGGCGTGCACGACCCAGAGCTCCAGCCGGTCGGCCCCGGCCTTGGCATCCTCCAGCAGCGCCCGGCCCAGCCCCTGCCCGCGCGCCCTCGGGTGGACATAGAGCGCATGAATGCGCGCGCCGTCCCGTGCCAGAAACCCGGCAGTGCCATGCGCGTCGCGCACGAAACGCACCCAGCCGCGGCGCACGAGCCGCGCCATCAGCAGCGTGTCCTCCCACCAGGCCCGCGCGCGCGGCAGCCAGGGTGTGCGCCGCGAGAACGCCCAGAGTGCCGCGAGGCAGCCGGGCATGTGCCGGAGGGTCGCGTCGCCCGTGACAGATTGAACACTCACAGCCGGTCTCCGATCAGGAATTGCGCGGCGCGATCAAGCCGGATATGCGGCGGGCCCTCGCCCGGTTTCAGCGTCAGCGGCGCAGGCGCAAAGCGCATCACCTGGTAGTCGGCATCGAGCCAGCGTTCGGCGCCGTCGCGCGCCGGGCTGAGCAGATGCGCGGGGTCCTCGGGCAGCTCGCCCGGATGAAAGGCCGCGCGCTTGCCCGTCTCCAGCAGGGTGCCGCGCACCACATCGAGGGGCGTGCCGTCATGTGTCACCCTGTCCTCGACCGTGGCACGCAGGGCGGCGAGCGCCATGGCCTGCGTCTCGGCCCCGGCGAAATCGGCGCGGTCGCGCGCCTCGCGGGTCAGGGCCGCCATGATATTGGCCAGCTTGTCGTGCTGGGCGTGGTGCAGATGGTCCGCCTTGGTGGCGGCAAAGAGGATCTTTTCGACCCGCCGCCCCATCAACAGCCGGGTGAGAAACGCGTTTCGCCCCGGCCGGAACGCGCCAAGGATATCGGCCATCGCCCGGCGCATGTCCTCGACCGCCGCCGGACCCTTGTGAATGGCCCCGAGGGCATCGACCAGCACCACCTGCCGGTCGATCCGGGCGAAGTGATCGCGAAAGAAGGGTTTGACCACCTGCGCCTTATACGCCTCATAGCGGCGCTCCATCTCGCGCCAGAGCGAGCGGCGCGGGGTGTCCGCCGGGCGCGGCAGCGGCGCGAAGGTGAGCACGGGCGAGCCTGCGAGATCACCGGGCAGAAGAAACCGGCCCGGAGTGCAGTCATAGAACCCGGCGGCACGGGCCGCCTCGAGATAGGCGGTAAAGGCGCGGGCCAGCGCCTGGGCCTGCGGCTCGTCCAGCCGTGCCTGCGGATCGGTGGCCTGCGCCTGAGACAGATACTCGGCGGCCTCCGTGCGCGGTGCGATCCGGCTCAGCACCTCGGCGGACCACTCGTCATAACTTTTGTCCAGCAGGGCGAGATCCAGCAGCCACTCGCCGGGATAATCCACGATGTCGAGATGCACCGTGCGCGGCCCCTGCAACCCGGCCAAGAGCCCCGAAGGCCGCACGCGCAGCGACAGGCGCAGTTCGGAGACGGCGCGCGTGCTGTCTGGCCAATGGGGCGTGGGCGAGGTGAGATCGGCCAGATGCGCCTCGAAATCGAAACGCGGCACGGTGTCGTCGGGCTGCGGCTGCAGGAACGCCGCGGCGATGCGCCCCTCGGAGGCCGCCAGAAGCCCGGGCATGCGCGCGCGGTCCATCAGATTGGCCACCAGCGAGGTGATGAACACCGTCTTGCCCGAGCGCGCGAGCCCCGTGACGCCCAGCCGGATGACCGGCTCGAAGAACGTCTCGGAGACGGTATCGCCCAGGGTTTCGAACCCGCGCGTGATCCCGTCGGCTATGGAGGATATGACCAAGTTCGCGCGCCTTTACTGCTTGCCTTGGGCTTTGGGGCCGCCTGATGTGTTTTGAGTATTTGAAGAACAATGAAAAGCGGGGCGCGCCCTGTTGCTTTCATTGTTCCCAAAATACTCATATCCAAAGATAGCCACCCAAGGCCCCGGTTGCCAGAGGGGAGCTTTGGGGGATTGTTCCCCTGCCCGCTGCGCGCTATGCCCCCGATATGCCCCGCTATGCCCTCAAAGTCGAATATCACGGCGCGCCCTTTGCCGGGTGGCAGCGCCAGGCGGATCAGCCGTCGGTACAGGGCGCGATCGAGGCCGCGCTGGCCAGGCTGGAGCCGAGAGAGCACACGATTGCCGCTGCGGGCCGCACCGATGCGGGCGTGCATGCGCTGGGACAGGTGGCGCAGTGTGACATGGCCAAGGACTGGGATCCGTTCCGGCTGTCCGAGGCGCTCAACCATCATCTGAAGCCCGATCCGGTGGCGATTGTGGCCTGCGCGCGCATGGAGGATGACTGGCACGCGCGGTTTTCGGCCGAAGAGCGGCAATATCTATTCCGCCTGCTGATGCGGCGCGCGCCGGCGACCCATGACAAGGGGCTGGTCTGGCAGGTGCAGCACGCGCTTGATGTGGATGCGATGCGGGCGGGCGCGGCCTATCTGATCGGCAACCATGATTTCACCACCTTCCGGTCGTCGATCTGCCAGGCGGCGAGCCCGGTCAAGACGCTGGATGCGCTGGAGATTGCCCGTATCGAGGGCCGGTCCGGGCCGGAGGTGCAGTTCCGGGTGCGGGCGCGGTCGTTCCTGCACAATCAGGTGCGCAGCTTCGTCGGCACGCTGGAGCGTGTGGGCGCCGGGGCCTGGGCGCCCGAGGATGTCAAACACGCGCTGGAGGCCAGGGACCGCGCGGCCTGCGGGCCGGTTTGCCCGCCGCAGGGGCTGTATCTGGAGGCGGTGCGCTATCCGGTCGATCCGTTCGGCCAGGGCTCTGTGTCCGATTGATCCTGCCCCCCATTGATCCTGTCCGGACACGCGGGTAAAGCTGACCGAAGCGGTCCCGTAGCTCAACTGGATAGAGCAGCTGACTTCTAATCAGCAGGCTGAGGGTTCGAGTCCTTCCGGGATCGCCATTTCCCCGATCCGTGCCGCGGTTTCGCCGCTCAAGAGGTCCGACCTGTCGCGGCTGTGCGCGCGGAGAATTGTCGCGCCGTGTCATTCGTGATTTACTTTTCACGCCTTGATCGCCATGCAGATGCCATCGCTCATACCTGCCCCTGCCCGCCTTTTCGGAGCGCCCATGACCCATCGTGCTGCCCTTGCCCCGCTTGTTCTTGCCGCCCTGACCGGCCTGGCCGCACTGGCGCAGGCGCAGGAGGAGCTGAGCGACACGGTCCTTCTGGAGCTGAACACGGCGCAGAGCCAGGGCGAGGCCTGTACGCTGACCTTTCAGATCATCAACGGCTATGAGAGCGAGATCGACAGCCTTGTCTATGAGACGGTGCTGTTTGACAGCGAGGGCGGCGTGAACCGGCTGACGCTGTTCGACTTCGGCGCCCTGCCGCCGGGGCGGCCGCGGGTGCGGCAGTTTTCGGTGCCGGGCATGACCTGCGAGGGGCTGGGGCGCATTCTGATCAATGGCGCGCATGCCTGCGAGGGTGAGGGGCTGGAGCCGGGCGCCTGTGTGAACGGGCTGAAACTGGACAGCCGGGTGGCGATCGAGGTGCTGGGATGAGCGGGCTGATGCAGAGCCTGCGGCAGGTGGCCGATCTGGGCGGGCCGGTGGTGCTGCTGCTGATCGCGGTATCGGTGATCACGCTGACGGTGGTGCTCTACAAGCTGTGGCAATTTTCCTCGGCCGGGGTGGGACGGCACCGGGCGCTGCAGGAGGCGGTGGCCGCCTTTGACCGGGGCGACCGGAGCGGCGCGCGGGCGGCGCTGGAGCGCTCGACCTCCTATCTCGCGCCGGTGGTCGATATGGGGCTTTCGGCAGGCCGGCCCGATGCGGCAAGGCTTCAAGCCGAGGCCGAGACCCGTTTTGCCCGGCTGGAGGGGGGATTTCGCTTTCTCGATACGGTGGCGCAACTGGCCCCGCTGCTGGGCCTGTTCGGCACGGTGCTGGGCATGATTGAGGCGTTTCAGGCGATGCAGGCCGCAGGCGCGCAGGTGGATCCGTCGGCCCTGGCGGGCGGGATCTGGGTGGCGCTGCTGACCACGGCGGTGGGGCTGGCGGTGGCAATGCCCACGTCGATGGTGCTGAGCTGGTTCGAGGCGCGGATGGATGCCGAGCGGGTCACCGCCGAGCGCGCCATCGCCACATTGCTGACCCCGCAGGGGGCGGGCGGTGTTGCCCTGACCGAGACCGCGAGCCCGGCCCATGCGTAGGAGGCGGACACGGCGGCGGCAATCGATGACGTCCCTGATCGACGTCATTTTCCTGTTGCTGCTGTTTTTCATGCTGTCCTCGACCTTTTCGCGTTTTGCCGAGGTGGAACTGGCGGCGGCGCGCGGCGGAGGGGCGGCCCCTTCGGAAACCGCACCGCTTTTCGTGCAACTGGCGGATGATACCCTGACCCTGAACGGCGAGGTGCAGACGCTGGAGGCGTTGCCGGCCGCCCTGGGGGGGCTGGAGGCGCCGCGCGTTCTGATCAGCCTGAAGGGCGGGGTGACGGCGCAGAGGCTGACGGATCTGCTGGTGGCCCTGCGGGGCATTGACGGCGTCAGCGTGACCGTGCTGGAGGCGACATGAGACGCGCGCGCCCTGCCTCCCGCCGCGAGCCGACCATTGCGCTGATCAACATCGTCTTTCTGATGCTGGTGTTCTTCATGGTGGCGGGGACGCTGACGCAGCCCCTGGACCGGGATTTGCGGCTTGTGGACACGGCTGAGCTGGACGGGCGGGCGCCGGTGGACGGGCTGGTGCTGCATGCCGATGGGCGGATGAGCCATGGCGGCGCGGCGCTGGCGAGTGCGGCGGATTACCTGGCGGCGCTGGAGAGCGACGCGCCCGGCACGGTGCGGGTGATCCCGGACCGGGCGCTGCCCGCCGGGGTGCTGGTGGCGGTGGCCAGAGAGCTGCGCGCGGGCGGGGCCGAGCGCGTGCTGATCGTGACCGAACGGGCGCTGCCATGATCGCCTCGTCGCCCATTGCCAAACTGCTGGCCGCCTCGGGGGCGGTGGCGCTGCATGGCGCGGTGATCTGGGGCCTGTCGGGCGATGCACCGGTCAGCATAGACGGGGCGACGGGCGCGCCGGAGGTGAGCATCGGGACAAGTTTTGCCGATATGGCCGCGGGGGTTCTGGCGCCCGACGATGTGGCCGAGGCGTTGACACCGACCGCCCCTGCCGAGATGGCCGAGGCTCTACAGGTGCCCGAGGCCGCGACGCCCGTGCAGCCGACAGAGGCGCTTCGCCCGGAGAGGGCGGTCGCGGCGATGGTGCAGCCAGAGCCGATGGCGCGCACGCGCGCGTCGAAGGCCGAGCCTCTGCGCGCGACGCCTTTGGAGGCGCAGCCGGTCGTCCCAAGGCTGAGTCCGAGCCTGCCGGTGGAAGAGGTGGCGCCACTGGATGCACCCGCGACATCTGTTGCCCGGTCCCTGCGCCCGAAGCAGCGCAGCAAGAGCTTTGAGGAGGCGCATAAGCCTGCCCCTGCCCCGGCCAAAGCGGAGAGCAAGAGCAAGAGCAAGAGCAAGCCAGTCAAGCAGCAGGCCGCGCCCAAGGGCAATGCCAGCGAGACGGCGAAGGCCGGAGCGGCACAGGGCAGCACGCAGGCCGAGACCAGGACCGCCAGCGCGGGCAAAACCACCGCCAAGCAGAGCGGCAATGCGGCGGTGAGCAATTACCCCGGCAAGGTGATGCAGAAAATCAGCCGCGTGCGCAAACCGCGCGTGGGCAGCAAGGGCACGGCGGTGGTGTCGTTCAAGATCGCCTCGAATGGCGGGCTTGCGGGGCTGTCGCTGGCACGCAGTTCGGGGTCGGGCGCGCTGGATCAGGCGGCGCTGAACGTCATCCAGAAGGCGGCCCCCTTCCCGCCCCCGCCCAAGGGCGCGCAGCGGTCGTTCAGCATCAAGATCAAGGGCCAGTAAGACCCGCCGCGCGGCGGTAGAAATGCGCGCCCCAGGCGATGTCTTCCTGCATCGCGCGCGCGGCGGCATCGGCGTCACCGGCGCGCAGCGCGGCGAGCAGGGGCGTGTGTTCGCTGTTCCATTGCGGGGCGGTGTCGGTGCTGCGTTCCAGCCCGAGGCGCAGGGAGGGGCCGGTCTGCATCCAGAGCTGCTCGATCATGAAAACCATGTCCGGGTTATCGGCACGGCGATAAATCGTGAAATGAAACAGGTGGTTATCGGCCATGTAGGCAGGCGCGTCCTGGGTGGTGAGATGCGCCGAGAGGCGGTCGTTGATGAGGGTCAGCTTGGCCAGCCGCGCAGGCGTCAGGCGGGGCAGTGCCGCGCGGGCCGCCGCCCCTTCCAGCAGGGCGCGCAGCTCGAAGAGGTCCGCGGCGCGCTTGGGGCTGAGGTCGGGGACATGGAACGCCTTGGCGGCCTCGCTTTCGAGCGCCTGTTCGGAGGCGAGCCGCTTGAGCGCCTCGCGCACGGGCATGGGGCTGGTGCCGAACTCTGCCGCCAGCTTGCGCATCGACAGCTTCTGTCCGGGCCGCACCGCCCCCAGCATCAGCCGCCGCTTGAGATCGGCATAGACCCGGTCCGACAGCGACGGGTCCTTGAGAGGGGTGGCGTCGGTCATGGCCTCCTCGTAAAACGCAAACAGGCGCGGGAAACCCCGCGCCTGTCGCTTGTAGCATGGGTTCCTTAGCTCTTGAACCACCAGCGCTGATAGGCGCGCGCGCCGTCCAGTTCCCAGGTCGAGCTGACCGTGTCGGAATGCCCGACCGTATCGGCATGGGCATAGACGTAGTTCGTGAACATCGGCACGATCGAGCCGCCTTGATCCCGCAGAAGCATGGACATGTCGCGATACATCTCGGCGCGTTTGGCATCGTCCAGTTCGGCCTTGGCCTGAAGCAGGATCTTGTCGAATTCCTCGTTGCTCCAGAAGGCTTCGGACCACGGCGCGCCACTTTGATAGGCCAGGGTATAGATCATGTCCGGCGTTGGACGCGCCCCCCATTTGGAGAAGATGAACGGCTTTTTCAGCCAGACATCGGCCCAGTATCCGTCGCCCGGTTCGCGCACGGGTTTCAGGGTGATGCCTGCCGCCTTGGCCTGTTCGGCGTACAGGGTGACGAAATCGACAGCGCCCGGCATGATCGAATCCGATGCAGACACATCAAGCGTCAGCCCTTCCATGCCGGCTTCCTTGAGGTGCCATTTGGCCTTGTCGGGGTCATAGGCGCGCTGTTCGATGCCTTCGGGGTAGTAAGGCATGTTGGGCGAGATGTGGAAGTCATTGCCCAGTGTCGCCGTGCCGAAGACGATCTTCTCGATCAGCTCCTCACGGTTCATGGCAAGCTTGAGCGCCATGCGCACGTTGTTGTCGTCGAACGGGGCGGCGGTGACATGCATCGGCATGGTCACGGTCGATCCCGACGGCAGGTTGAGGATTTCCAGCCCGGGACGGCGGCGCAGAAGCTCGAGCGTTTTCAGGTCGACCGAGCTGACGGCATCCACGTCACCGGACACAAGGGCCGTCTGGCGGGCGTTCGGGTCGTTGATGGCAATCATCTCGACCGCGTCGAAATAGGCCCCTTCCCCATGCCAGCCGTCATGCTTGGTGAACGAGGCGCTGACGCCTGGGTTGAAGCTCTCCAGCTTGTAGGGGCCGGCACCGATGCCGCCTTTCCAGTCGAGATTGCCATCGGCATCCGCCGGGCAAATGGCGATGTGATAATCGGTCAGGATGTAGGGCAGATCGGCCAGGCCCTGATCCAGTTCGACGATCACCGTATGATCGCCATCGGCGCGCACATCGACGACATTGCCCAAGAGCGATTTCGCCGCCGAGGTACTGTCTTCACCCATGTGATGCTTGAGCGAGGCAATGGCGTCACGAGAGGTGAACTTGCGGCCATCGTGGAACGTGGCGTTCTTGTTTAGCTGGAATGTCCAGACCCGCGCATCGGGCGAGGCTTCCCAACTGTCGGCCATGTCGGGGCCGGCGGTTCCGTCGGGGTTGATCATCGTCATGTAGCTGCGCGAGCAGTGGGCGAGCTGGATCATGAAGACCGAAAGATACTGCCCCGGATCCTGCGTATCGGATGTGTTGGCATCGTGGATCGCCACGCGGAAGGTGCCGCCCTGGCTGGGCGTCATGGCCGAAACCTGGTTGGTCCAGAGGCCGGTCGCGGCGGTGGCGGTCAGGCCCGCCGCGGTGGCGTGCCCCATGAAGCTGCGCCGGGTTATGGCGCGCTGTCGGCCCGCCGCAATGATGCGGTCGAGCACGAGCTGGTCGTGTGTTTTTGTCATTTTCGGATTTCCCTGTTGGTTATTATGGTTTTGATTAAGGCGCTCACTGTCCGTTCTGATTGTCGAATTTTCGTCACCTTTGCGCCCGTGACGTCTAATTAATTACATCTCAGGCCTGATCCTGCACGCTGAGCCTGCGGCCCATATACTGGATGAAGTCCCAGATCGTGCCTTCGAACGCATCCGGTGCCAGCGGCCCGCCCTGATAGCCGCGGGTCTGGAGCGCCTTTTGCAATATCTCCAGCTTCTCCTTGTCCTCGGCGTTGAAGGCGCGGCAGAGATCGACATAGCCGCGGGTTGCACCCGAGGTCGGTTCGTCCTTCTGGCCGGTCACGCCCCAGCGGATGCGCACGCGCCCCGGCCCGTCCGGGCGGATGATCATGAACAGGGTGAAATCGGTGCCCATGCCCACCATCAGGTTGGGAAAGATGCCGTACATGGGCGAGTTCATCTTCTCGTCCTCGGTCAGGTCCGGGTGAAACGGCCCACGCGGCGGATAGTCCGGATCATAGAAGGCGTGATAGCCGGTCCAGCCTTCGCCCGTGCGCATCTTGCGGCAGAGCTTGGTGGGCGTGATCGGGTGCAGCGTCGTGGGATGCGTGGCGGTCAGGTGATAGCCTTCCATGAAGTTCTCGAACAGCGCCTTCCAGTTGCAGTCCCATGCGTCCTCTTCCATGAACACCAGATAGCGGTCTTCCTGGTGATAGTTCCGGATCACCTCGGCCAGCCCCTCCAGACGCAGGGCCAGCGGCGTGGCGGTGCCGTCGAGATTGACGAAGATCCAGCCCTTCCAGATTTCAGAGGCAAATTCGGGCAGGCCGCATTTGCTCTGATCGAAATGCTTCTGCTGCTTCATCATCGGCGCGGATTTGAGCGCGCCGGTCGTGTCATAGGTCCAGGCGTGATACTGGCAGACAAAGCGGCGCGCATTGCCTGCGCCTTCGGCCACGCGGTTGGCGCGGTGGCGGCAGACATTCGACAGCACCCGCACCTGCCCCTCGGGGTCGCGCACGACGAGCAGTTCCTCGCCCAGAAGGTCGGTGGTGAAATAGTCGCCCTTGTTGCGCAGCTCACCGACATGGCCCACGCACATCCAGTCGCGGCGCAGCACATTGTCGGCCTCATGCGCGAGAAAGGCGGGCGAGGTGTAATACTCGGCCGGCATGGCATAGCCTTCCTCGGCCGGTTTGCCTGCGCGGGCGGCCAGTTCCGCGGTCAGGCGGGAGATCTCGTCATCGGGTTTGTCGAGCATCGGATGTCTTGCCTTGTGTAAACTTGAGTCCTAGAGTTCGCTAAAAGTGTGATCACAGTTTGCCGATTCTGGCAAGCGGGATCAGCGACAGGAGGGAAGCGATGTTTCTGAGAAATGCCTGGTATGTGGCGGCCTGGGGCGATGAGATCACCGAGGAATTGCAGGAAGTGATCCTGCTGGAAGAGAGCATTTGCATGTTCCGCGACAGTGCAGGCCGCATCATCGCGCTGGAGAATGCCTGCCCGCATCGCAAGCTGCCGCTGACCAAGGGCCGCCGCAAGGGCGACGCGGTGGAATGCGGATATCACGGGCTCACGTTCAACGGCAGTGGCCAATGCGTGCGCGCGCCCGGCAAGGGCGGCATTCCGTCCAACGCCAAGGTGCATGCCTATCCTGTCGAGGAACGCTATGGGCTGGTGTGGATCTGGATGGGCAATCCGGCGCTGGCCGATCCGAGTGAGATTTTCGAGATTGAAAACTACGACAACCCGGCCTGGGGCATCAATCGCGGCAAGGCGCTGGAGATCGACTGCAACTATCTCTACGTGACCGACAATCTGCTTGATCCCACGCATGTGGCCTGGGTGCATCAAAGCTCTTTCGGGCAGGCGGCGACGGAAGACACACCGCTGAGGATCACCAGATCGGAGGACGGTATCACCGTCTGGCGCTGGATGATGGATGTGGACCCGGCGCCGTTTTATGCCAAGATCGTGGAGTTCGAGGGCAAGTGCGACCGGCTGCAGCATTACGAGGTGCGTTACCCGTGCCATGCGCTGATCAAGGCGGTGTTCACGCCTGCAGGCACCGGCGGCGAAGATGGGCCGCTGCATGAGAACACATTCATCATGGACAGCTACAATTTCATGACGCCCGAGACGCGGGACCGCACGAGGTATTACTGGTTCCAGCTGCGCAATATCCGGCCCGGGGATGAGGCCCTGTCAGAGATGATGAGCGAGGATGTAAAACATGCCTTCGAGGAGGATCGCGAGGTTCTGAACGAGGTGCAGAAGGGGATGACGCAGAAGCGCACGCCGCATATCGACCTGCCGATCGATGGCGGGCAGCTGCGGTTCCGGCGGCAACTGGAAATACTGATTGACCAGGAGCGCACGGCGGATGCAGCCTTGGCCTGAATGGAGCTGCTGAGTGACACCCTGCGCCATCTGGAGCGCCTGATCGGCTTTGCCACCGTAAGCGGGGCGCAGAACGCCGAGGTGAACGCCTATGTGGCCGGGGTGCTGGAGGCGGCGGGGGCGCGGGTTGCGCATGTGCCCGCGCGGCCCGGCGGGCTGGACGGTGTGATTGCGTCCGTGGGTCCGGATGTGCCCGGCGGCATTGGCCTGTCGGGGCATTCCGATGTGGTGCCCGTTGAGGGGCAGGCCTGGAGCGGCGATCCCTTTGCGCTGCGCCGGGAGGGGGAGCGGCTGATCGGGCGCGGCACCTGCGATATGAAAGGGTTCGATGCCTGTGCCATCGCGCTGATGATCGCGGCGGCCGGGCGCGATCTGAGCCGCCCGGTGCATCTGTTTCTGTCGGGGGATGAGGAGACGCATCTGCTGTCGGCTCCGGCACTGATCGACCACGCCAAAGCGCATCTTCCCCCCTTGCGCGGTGTGGTGGTGGGCGAGCCGACGCTGTGCGCACCGGTGGACCGGCACAAGGCGTCGGCGACGCTGGATGTGGTCTGTACCGGGCGGCCCATGCATGCGAGCCTTGCGCATCGCGCGGTGAGCGCCACGGCACTGGCCGCGCGGCTGATCACCTGGCTGGAGGAGGAGACCACGCGCAATGCGGCGGAGGCAGTCGCCGGCGCGTTCGACCCCAACTTCGCCACCCATACGGTGGGTGTGATCGAAGGCGGGAACGCCTTCAACATCGTCGCCGAGACCTGCCGGTTCACCTGGGATGTACGGCTGATGCCGGGTCAGACGCTGGAGGAGGTGCAGGGGCGGCTGGAGGCCTATGCCGAGAGCCTGCTGGTGCCTGCGCGGCAGATTGCACCGGAGGCGGATATCACCGTGACGCTGAGGGAATGGTTTCCGGGCCTTGGCGGGCTGCGCCAAGGGGCGTTTCGCGAAGAGATCGCCGCCGTGTCGGGGCATGGGGATTTCGCCGTCGTGCCTTACGGCACCGAAGCGGGCATGTTTCAGGAGGCCGGGTTTGACGCAGTGGTCTGGGGGCCGGGGGATATTGCCCAGGCGCATACGGCGGACGAATTTATCGACCTGGCGCAGATCGAGACCTATCTCGGACGGGCGCAGAGCCTGCTTGTCTGAGCCTATTCGCCGGGGGGCACGCCGAAGGTGGTCAGGCTGTTGATCTTGTCGAGCCGTTCCAGATTGACGACCGTGGAGAGCATCAGCCGGTCCTGGCTCCAGTCGCCGGGGCTCTGGATGGCCATGGCAGCCCCTAGGATCAGGGCCACGAGCGGCAGGCCGACAAGGACAAAGGCCCCTTTTGGCGTGCGGTTCTGAGAGGCGCTGAGCAGGGTTTTGATCCGGTGTTCCAGGCCGCCCTGCCCGCCCGAGCGTTCGGCGGTCACCAGCGTCACCTTGGGCATGGCCACGGCAAAGACCCGGTCGCGCCGCAGGGTCTGCTGACAGACGCTCATCAGCGTTTCGCAATAGGCGCGGATGCCGATCCGTCCGCGCGCGAGCACGCGGGCGTCGCAGCTCAGCTCGCGCAGCTGCTCGACCTGCCGTTTCCAGGCATGATAGGCCGGGTTGAGAAAGAAGAGCGGTTTCAGCAGCTCGAGCACGATTTCCCAGGTGATATCGCCCTGTCGGATGTGCTGAAACTCATGGGCCAGTGCGACTTTGGCCTCGTCGCCCTGCCCCAGCATATGGGCGGGCAGCACAACGTAGAAATTGCGCAATCCGCGGGTCGAGAACGGCACCAGCGTGCGGTCGGACAGGCGCAGGCGTACCCGGCCGAAGCGGCGCCAGGGATAGCTTTCGTGCACGATGCTGCGCAGGCAGCAAACGGACATGACAAGCCGTGCAAGACCCAGCGCGAAGCCCAGCACAAACACCGCGATCGCCGCGATGGCCCAGGGGCTGGCGGCCTGCATCACATCCGCGCTCATCCGGTCGCGCAGCAGCACGAGCCGTTCCAGCTCGGCCGCGCTCATCTCGAACCCGCCGTTGAGGTAATAGGCCACGACCATATCCGACAGCGTCAGATTGGCCCGCCCGCCAAGCGCCGCCTGCCCCCATTGCGCCGCAAGCAGCACGAAGGGCGCGGCCACAATGGCCAGAAACACGGCGTTGAGCAGGCGCAGATGGGTGTCATATGCGTCGCGCATACCGAGGCGGTCGAGCAGGAAGCGCGCCCCGCACCAGAGCGCATAGGCCAGAATGATCAGGATATTGGCATTGATGAAAGCATCAAACAGCGCGTCACCCGGTATCATCGTTCAACCTTTCGTCAACGAGCGCCCGGATTTGCCCCAATGCCTCTTCGCTGAGGCTTTCATCGCTGACCAGCCGCGCGACAAGGGCGGCCGGCGCATCATCAAATAGCTTGGCCGAGAGGTCTTTCAATGACCGGATCTGATAGGTGTCCTTGGCCAGTGTCGGCACGAAAACATGCCGCTTGCCTTCCTTGCGGGAGGTGACAAAGCCCTTTTGCTCAAGAATACGCAGGATGGTCGCGGCAGAGGTATAGGCCAGATCGCGCCCCTCGGGCAGTTCGGCCAGAACATCGCGCACCGTGCCTTCGCCCAGGGCCCAGAGCTTGGTCATGAATTCCAGCTCGACCTCGGTCAGCAGGTCCGGCTTCTTCTTCTGTTTCATTCACTTTCGCCTTTTCTGGGCTTGTTCTCCTGCTCCGGGGTCCAGCAAACACTATCGGGCTCTGTCTGCCAACCCCCGCGGCCGTGTTTGATGCGCCATGTGCCTCACACTTTCCAGAACACGAAGAGGCCCCAGGCGATGGATATCCCCAGCGGGGCCCAGACCGGCTGACCGAAGAGGCCGAGCCAGGCTAGGAAAATGTAAGCGGTGCCCAGAAGCGTGATGAACAGCCGGTCGCCCAGGGTGGTGGTGAGGCCAAAGACGCCGCGCCGCTCCACCCCGTCGCGGTAGCGGGTGATTTCCAGTGTGGCGATCAGCGCCATCGCGCCGAAGATACCGCAGAAAAGCGCGAAGGTGACCGGCGTCCAGGCCATCCAGAAGCTGGGCCAGAGCGGGGCTGTCCAGCTGAAGCTTTCCTCTTTCGGGGCGCTGACGCTGTTCCAGTTGGCCAGTGCGGCGGTGGGCAGAAGCAGAAGGGCGGCAAGCAGCAGACGCATCACACCCTCCCCAGGGCAAAGCCCTTGGCGATATAGTTGCGCACGAAATAGATCACGATGGCGCCGGGGATGATGGTCAGTGTTCCGGCGGCGGCCAGCAGGCCCAGCTCGTAGCCCGCAGAGGACGCCGTCTTGGTCATGGTCGCGGCGATGGGTTTGGCGGCCACGGCGGTCAGGGTCTTGGCCAAGAGAAGCTCCACCCAGGAGAACATGAAGCAGAAGAACGCCGCCACACCCACGCCCGCCTTGATCGATGGCAGGAAGATCGTCACGAAAAAGCGCGGGAAGGAATAGCCGTCGACATAGGCGGTCTCATCCAGCTCTTTCGGCACGCCACGCATGAAGCCTTCGAGGATCCAGACCGCGAGCGGGATGTTGAAGAGGCAATGGGCCAGCGCCACGGCAAGATGCGTGTCAAAGAGGCCAACGGAGGAATAAAGCTGAAAGAAGGGCAGCGCGAAGACCGCCGCCGGGGCCATACGGTTGGTCAGCAGCCAGAAGAACAGCTGCTTGTCGCCCAGAAACCTGTAACGCGAGAAGGCATAGGCCGCAGGCAGTGCCACGCAGATCGAAATGACCGTGTTGAGCGAGACATAGATGATCGAGTTGATATAGCCCCAGTACCAGGTCGGATCGGTGAAGATGGTCCGGTAATTGTCGAAGGTGATCTCTTCGGGGAAGAGGCTGAAGCCGGCGAGGATATCGTTGGTCGTCTTGAAGCTCATCGCGACGAGCCAGTAGATCGGCAGCATCAGGAAGAGGATATAGAGGATGGGGATGAGGGCGCGTTTTCTCATTGCGGGTCATCCTTTGTCATCAGGGTGTAGAAGAGCCAGCTGACCAGCAGCGTGATGGCAAAATAAATCAGGCTCATCGCCGCCGCCGGACCGAGGTCGAACTGACCAAGGGCGATCTTCACAAGGTCGATGGAAAGCAGGGTCGTGGAGTTGCCGGGCCCGCCGCCGGTCAGCACGAAAGGTTCGGTATAGATGTTGAAACTGTCCATGAAGCGCAGAAGGATGGCGATGGTCAGCACCGTCTTCATCTTGGGCAGCTGGATATAGCGGAACACCTTCCAGGGGCTGGCCCCGTCGATCTTGGCGGCCTGATAATAGGCGTCGGGAATGGACACGAGCCCCGCATAGGCCAAGAGCACGACAAGCGAGGTCCAGTGCCAGACATCCATGACGATGATGGTGATCCAGGCCGCGAGCGGGTCCTGTGTCATGTCATAGTTGATGCCCAGCACATCGTTCATGAAATAGCCCAGCAGGCCGATCTTGGGCAGGGCGAAGATGTTCCACATCGCGCCCACCACGTTCCACGGGATCAGCATGGGCAGCGCCATGAGAACGAGGCAGACCGGCACCCAGAACCCTTTGCGCGGCATGGAAAGGGCGATGATGATACCAAGCGGCACCTCAATGGCGAGGATCAGGAAGGTGAAGAGGAACTGACGGCCCAAAGCGGCCTGAAACCGGTCGGAGCGCAAAATCTGTTCGAACCAGTCGAGCCCCTGCCAGAAGAAGACGTTGTTGCCGAAGGTTTCCTGCACCGAGTAGTTGACCACGGTCATGATCGGCACGAGCGCGTTGAACGCCACCAGCAAGAGCACCGGCAGAACGAAGAACCAGGCCTTTTGATATTCGGTTTTCATGTGTCCACCTCCGTGGCAATCCACCCGTCACGATAGGCACGGGTCTGATCGGGTCGGAAGGCAAGATGCACAGCTTCCCCCTGCGGCGGCAGAGCGCCGGAGGTGATGGCCTTGACGGGTGTGTCGCCCACCATCGCCTCGACCACCGCGTGACGGCCCACATCCGACACCTTGCGCACCGTGGCGGGCAGACCGGTGTCGGCAAGGCTGACATATTCCGGCCGGATGCCCACGCGCAGATCACCGCCCTGCCCGCTCAGTTTGCCTTCGAGCGCGAGCTTGTGGCCTTCGAACAGGACCGCGCCGCCCTGCTCCACGGCGGGCAGCACGTTCATGCCGGGCGAGCCGATGAAATGGCCCACGAAGGTGTGTTGCGGGCGCTCGAACAGCTCGACCGGTGTGCCGATCTGGACGATCTCGCCTTCCTGCATCACCACCACCTGATCAGCGAAGGTCAGCGCCTCGGTCTGGTCATGGGTCACATAGATCATTGTGGCGCGCACGCGCTGGTGCAGCTCTTTCAGCTTGGAGCGCAGTTTCCATTTCAGGTGTGGGTCGATCACGGTCAGCGGCTCATCGAACATCACCACATTGACGTCATCGCGCACGAGGCCGCGGCCCATGGAAATCTTCTGTTTGTTGTCAGGCGACAGATGTGCTGCACGGGTGTCGAGCATCTCCTCGACCTCAAGCATGGCGGCGATCTCGGCCACGCGCTGCGCCACCCGCCCCTCGTCCACGCCGCGATTGCGCAGCGGAAAGGCGAGATTGTCGCGTACGGTCATGGTGTCGTAGATCACCGGGAACTGGAACACCTGCGCGATGTTGCGCTGATCGGGAGGCAGGTCGGTCACGTCGCGCCCATCAAAGAGGATCCGGCCCTCGGACGGGTGCAGAAGCCCCGAGATGATGTTGAGCAGCGTGGACTTGCCACAGCCCGAGGGGCCAAGCAGCGCATAGGCGCCGCCATCTTCCCAGTCGAGGTCGATCATCTTGAGCGCGTAATCCTCGGCCCCCTTGGGATTGGGCAGGTAGGAGTGGCGCAGTTCGGAGAGGGTGATCTTTGCCATTATTGAACCAGGCTCCCATCGGGTCCGAAGTAGAAGGCCTTGTCGACATCCATGTAGAATTGGTGATCTTCGCCCACCTCATAGGGATGCACGCCATGGGCCAGCGACACCCAGGCCACATCGCCCATCTGGAAATGCGCGCTGGATTCGGAGCCCGACAGCTCGGTCACGAGCACGGTGCCCTGCATCGACACATCCGCCTCGGTCGTGGCGTATGGCGTTACGTGGTGCGGGCGGATGGCGACGGTATAGACCCCGTCGGGCAGGTTGGCGGGCGCGCCGCGCATGTCCCAGCTGACGCCGGATTTGAGCCGGGCGGTCGTGCCTGTCTTGACGATTTCGGCGGCATTGATCGGCGGGTCGGAAAACACGCGTGCCGCCGTCAGGTTGGCGGGCTGGCGGTAGATCTCGGCGGTGGGGCCGAATTGCGTCACATGGCCGTCTTCCATGAGCGCGGTCTTGCCGCCCAGCAAAAGCGCCTCCTCGGGCTCGGAAGTGGCATAGACCACGACGGCCCCGCGGCCTGCAAAAAGCTCGGGCAATTGCTCGCGCAGCTCTTCGCGCAGCTTGTAGTCGAGATTGGCCAGAGGTTCGTCCAGAAACACCGCGCGGCTTTCCTTGGCAATGGCGCGGGCGAGAGCGCAGCGTTGCTGCTGACCGCCCGAAAGCTCCTGCGGGCGGCGGTTCAGCATGGGGCGCAATTGCAGGATGTCGGCGGCCTCCTCGACGCGGCCCTGAATTTCGGATTTGGGCATGCCCGCCACCTTGAGCGGCGAGGCGATATTGTCGAACACGGTCATGTGCGGGTAGTTCACGAAGAACTGGTGCACGAGGGAAATGTTGCGCTTTTGCGTCGACAGGCGCGACACGTCCTCGCCATCCATGAGGATCTGGCCCGAGGCCAGCGGATCGAGTCCGGCCATCAGCTTGATCAGCGAGGTCTTGCCCGAGCCGGTCTGACCCAGGAGCACATTGAAATGGCCTGTCTCCAACGTCAGCGACGTGGGTTTGATATGGGTGATCCCACGGATCGTCTTGGTGGCCTGGATGAGCTCGATTGTCATGGGTCGTATCTTTACCGAACGGCAGGTGGGGTGAAACCCCACCCTACATATGCAGGGTGAGGTTCAGGTCTTGCTTGGTGGTTGAGCGTGGGCTTATTGCGCCCAGCGCGCCACCAGTTCGTCGTAGTTGACGGTCTCGCCCTGGGGCTTCTCGTTGTCGAGCTTGGCCTTGGGCGCACCGGGCTGGCTCAGCCAGTAGTCCGGGTCACGCTCTTCGTTCAGGCGCGGGCCGCAGCCGCCATAGACATTGGCGCCTTCGTCAGCGGCCTGCATCCGGGCCATGGTGATGTCCATCTCCTCGGCGAGGCGGTCCATTGCCTCTTGCGGGGTGAAGGCCCCGGAGTTCACATCACCGATTTGCTGCCACCAGATTTGCGCGAGCTTGGGATAGTCCGGCACGTTGATGCCGGTGGGCGACCAGCGCACACGGTCGGGCGAGCGGTAGAACTCCACCAGACCGCCCAGCTTGGGCGCGCGTTCGGTGAAGCTTTCGTGGTTGACCGTGCTGTCGCGGATGAAGGTGAGACCCACATGGGATTTCTTCACGTCCACGGTCTTGGAGGTGACGAACTGTGCATAGAGCCAGGCGGCCTGGGCGCGATCCGAGGGCGTGGATTTCAGGAAGGTCCAGGAGCCCACGTCCTGATAGCCCACCTTCTGGCCTTCGGTCCAGTAGGGGCCGTGCGGGCTGGGCGCCATGCGCCAGAGCGGCATGCCATCGGCATCCACGGTGTTGTTGCCTTCGGATTGCGGCTTCACCATGTCGGCGGTGAAGGCGGTGTACCAGAAGATCTGTTGCGCGACGTTGCCCTGGCTGAGCGCCGGGAGCGACTGATAGAAGTCATAGCTTGCCGCACCCGGAGGGGCGTAGTTGCGCAGCCATTCGTCCCATTTGCGGATCGCATAGACCGCCGCCGGACCATTGGCCGCCCCGCCACGAGACACCGAGGCCCCGGTCGGGTTGCAGGTGCCTGCTTCCATGCGGATGCCCCATTCGTCCACGGGCACGCCGTTGGGCTCGCCCACGTCGCCGGCCCCGGCCATCGACAGCCAGGCATCGGTCATGCGCCAGCCAAGGTCGGGCGCGCGTTTGCCATAGTCCATGTGGCCGTAAATGCGCGTGCCGTCGATTTCCTGCACGTCGTTGGTGAAGAACTCGGCGATATCCTCATAGGCAGACCAGTTGACCGGCACGCCCAGCTCATAGCCGTATTTCTCTTTGAACCGCGCCTTCAGGTCGGGGTTGTCGAACCAGTCCTTGCGGAACCAGTAGAGGTTGGCGAACTGCTGATCGGGCAGCTGATAGAGGTTGCCATCGGGCCCGGTGGTGAACTGGATGCCCATGAAGTCGCCAAGATCCAGCGTGGGCGATGTGGTCGCGGCCCAATCGCCTGCCATCTGCTCGGTCAGGTTATAGGCGAGCTGCAGGCGCGAATGGGTGCCGATCAGGTCACTGTCGTTGACATAGCCATCATAGAGATTGCGCTGGGTCTGCATCTGGGTCTGCACCGCCTGGACCACTTCGCCCTCGCCGAGGATCTGGTGGTTGACCTTGATGCCGGTGATTTCCTCGAACGCCTTGGTCAGCACTTCCGACTCGTAGCCGTGGGTCGGAATCCCCTCGGACAGAACGTTGATCTCCATGCCCTTGAACGGCTCGGCGGCTTGGATGAACCATTCCATTTCCGCCATCTGCTCATCCTTGCTGAGCGTGGATGGCTGAAACTCCTGATCAATCCATTTTTGGGCTGCTGCCGCATCGGCAAAAGCAGGCCCTGACCCCGCAACGACGGCAATGGCCGCGGCTGCGGAGAGCAGATACTTGCGCATCTTCACTCCTCCCATTTATCTACCAAGAGCCGGTCTGGTGCCGACTGGCCCAAGGTTAGGCATGTTGCCGGAACTCTGTCAAACTAATTCATTAGTAGATATGTGAGCGGGCCGCCGACGCGCCGATTGCGGCGCCGGGCGGGGGCTTTGGCCTTGCCCGGGCGGCCTGTTTTCGGGATAGCTTGGCCAAGGCCCGACCGGGGCCGCCCTGCATGGGAGAAGAACGGGCATGCGCATTCTTGTTGCCGGGTTTCAGCACGAGACCAACACCTTTGGCGCCACCCGCGCCGGCCTGCCCGAGTTCGAGATGGCCGACAGTTGGCCGGGCATGCTGCGCGGGGCGCAGGTGCATGACGGGCTCAGAGGGGCAAATCTGCCGCTGGCGGGGTTTCTTGCCGCGGCGGAGGGCCAGGCCGAGATCGTGCCCGTGGTCTGGTGCGCGGCGGAGCCGTCGGCCCATGTGACGGATGAGGCCTATGAGACGATCACCGGCATGATCCTTGACGCGTTGCGCCGGGAGCGCGGCCTCGATGGCGTCTATCTCGATCTGCACGGGGCGATGGTGACGCAAAGCCACGCCGATGGAGAGGGCGAGCTTTTGCGCCGGATCCGCGAGGTGGTCGGCCCGGATATGCCGGTTGTGATCAGTCTTGACTTGCATGCCAATGTGACGGCGGGGATGGTGCGCCATGCCTCGGCGATGACCATGTTCCGCACCTATCCGCATCTCGATATGGCCGCGACCGGTGCGCGGGCCTTTCCGGTGCTGCGGCATCTGGTGCAGGGCGGGCAGGTTTTCGCGGCGCACCGCCCCCTGCCCTATCTGTTGCCGCTGGTGGCGCAACATACCTGGTCACCGCCCATGCAAGGGCTTTACGCGCGGGCGATCGCGGTCGGGCCAGCGCCGCACGCCTGGGCCGAGATTGCCGCCGGGTTCACTGCCGCCGACATTGCCGAGATGGGGCCGAGCGTTCTGGCCTATGGGCCGAGCCAGGCTCAGGCGGATGCGACGGCGGATGCGCTTTACGCGGCCTGCCTTGAGGCGGAGGCGGAATTTGACGGTGGCCTGCTGGACCCGGACGAGGCCGTGGCCGAGGCGATGCGGCGGAGCGCGGGCGCGGAGGCCCCGGTGATCCTGGCCGATGTGCAGGACAATGCGGGCGCAGGGGCCAGTTCGGACACGACCGGGCTGTTATGCGCCCTGGTCGAGGGCGGGGCACAAGGCGCGATACTGGGCATGCTGTGCGATGCGGAGATGGCCGCACGGGCGCATGCCGGGGGTGTGGGCGCGGTGCTGGACGGGGCGCTTGGCGGCAGGGCGGGAACGGACCCGTATGAGGGGCGCTTTGTCGTCGAGGCGCTGAGCGACGGGCGCTTTGCCTTCACCGGCGAGATGTATGCCGGCTGCGTGGCCGAGATCGGCCCCTGCGCGGTACTGCGGGTGGATGACCCGCGCTGCGATCTGCGGGTCGTGGTCACGACGCTGCGCTGTCAGTGCCTCGATCTGGCATGCTTTACCCATCTCGGGCTGGACCCGTCCAGCGCCCGGCTGGTCGCGGTGAAAAGCACCGTGCATTACCGGGCGGATTTCGAACCCATCGCCTCAGGCATCGTCAATGTCGCCGCGCCGGGCCTCTTTCCCTGTCGGTTGGAGACGATCCCCTATGAGCGCCTGCGCAAGGGGGTGCGGATCACGCCGATGGGGCCGGTGCGTTAGCTGTCGCCCAGCGCCTTGATCGCCGCCAGCGCCTGTGCCACTTCGCCGATGGTGTTGTAATGGCACATGGAAATGCGGATGCAGTCGCTGAGGCCGAGCGGGGTGAGCACGTTGCCGCTGTAATGGTCGGCCTTGCGCGTATGGGTGCGGATCCCCTGGTTGTTCAGCGCCGTCACCACATCGGGCGAGGCCATGCCGTGGACCACGATTGACACCAGCCCCTCGCGCGCGGGGTTGTCCTCGCCCGCCAGCACGGTCACATGCTCCATGTCCCGCAGACCGGGCAGGTTGCCGGTGCCGTTGATCATGGCGCTGGTCAGATAGGTCTCATAGGCGTGAATGGCGCGGCCCGCCGCGACGATGCGCGCCCTGCGGTCGGTTTCGTCCGAGACTTCCCCCCCCAGCCAGTCGAAATAGTCGACCACGTCCGACATGGTGGCATAGGCGCCCGTATCACGCGTGCCGAACTCCCACCCCGTGGCGGGCGCGTCGATCAGCATGTCATGCGGCAGCGCCGTCAGCCGGTCGGAAATCCAAGCCAGGCCATAGCCGTGGCGGGAAAACACCTTGTAGGGCGAGATCGCGTAGCCATCCACGTTGTAGCTGTCGATATCCATCTGGCCATGCGCGGCGTGCTGGATGCCGTCGACGATGATATAAGCCTCGGGTGCGACCGCGCGGATCGCCTTGGAAATGGCGGCCACATCCATGCCCATGCCGGTCACGGGCGAGGCATGCAGGATCGTGGCCACGGCCACATCAGGTGTCATGAGCGCGGCGTAATCCTCTGCCGTCACCATGCCGGTTGCATTGTCATGCGGGACGTTCACATAATCCAGCCCCGCGATGTCAGCCCAGCGCCGCGCGGCCGAGCGGGAGGCCGGGTGTTCGATGGAGGACCCGATGACCTTGGCCCCTTTCGGCGCGTTCACACAGGCCGTGCGGATCAGGCGAAACAGCAGCTCCGTCCCGCTTTCGCCGCAGAAGAACTGACCCGAGGAGGCGTTCATGAGCACCGCCATATCCGCCTTGGCCCGGTTGATCGTATCCACCAGCGCATGCGCCGCGGGGTTGTCGCGCCCCTGATTGTCAGGAATGGCAGCATAGATGGCTGAGGTGTCCACCACCTGCTTGAGCGTCAGCGCGCCACCGGCATTTTCAAAGAAGATGCGCGGGCCCTGGAACGGGCAGGCATCGACATGCGCGAAACGGCTGCGGATGGCGTCGATCAGGGCGGGATTGTCTTGGATCATGGGGCGCGTCCTTCGGCTCTTTTGCGGATGAGGCCAGAATGTCCCCCCCTGTCAAGCCGCCGAATGCGCCAGATGATCTGAAAGCGACATGATATGGGGTTTTCAGGCCAACACACACTCGCGGGATTTGCTTGGATAGGAAGGCCATGCCCGAAACCCGTCTGACCCTGATCGTGACCCCGCATTTCAACATCGCCGCCACGATGGGGTTTCTGGACCCGTTCCGGGCGGCGAATTATCTGGCGGGCCGGTCGCTGTTCCGGTGGGCGCTTTTTTCCGAAGCGGGCGGGGCCTGCCCGGCCAGCAACGGAACCGCCGTTATGACGCAGCCGCTCGGCATGGTGGATTCCGGGCGGAGCGATATGCTCGTTCTTTCGTCAAGCTGGACGCCGGAGGCCTATGCCAGCAAGGCGCTGCTGGGCGTGGTGCGGCGGGCGGCGCGCAGCGGCGCGATGCTCTGCGGGATCGACACGGGCGCCTTTCTTCTGGCGCAGGCGGGGGTGCTGGACGGGCACCGGGCCACCTGTCACTACGAACATATCGACGCCTTTGCCGAGACCTATCCCGATGTGGAACTGCACGAGGATCTGATGGTGTTCGACCGCCAGCGCGCCACTTGTTGCGGCGGCTCGGCGGCGGTGGATTTCGGGCTGATCCTGCTGGGACGGATGCAGGGCGACGGGCTGGCCAATGATGCGGCGAAATACCTGTGTCACGCGCATATCCGAAGCCCGGGCATGCGACAGGCCGACCCACAGGCCGAACCGATCGGCGCGCGGGCGCCCGAGGTGCTGCGTCGGGTGATCGCGATCATGGAGCGCCACCTGGAAAGCCCGCTCACCCTGCCGGAGCTCTGCCGGAAAGCGCAGGTGTCGCAGCGGCATCTGGACCGGCTGTTCCGCGCGCATGTGCAGGCCAGCCCGGCGCAATATTACCGCGATATCCGCCTCGACCGGGCGCGCGGACTGGTGACGCAAACCGAGATGAGCATGGCCGAGGTGGCGCAGGCCGCGGGCTTTGCCCGGCAGGACCATTTCGCGCGCGCCTACAAGGCGCGATTCGGGCTGCCCCCCAGCCGCGACCGGGTCGAGGGACGGGTGCCCTTCGAGTTCCGCGCCTGGCCGATGTATCGCGGCGCCGGACGCGGGTGATGGCGAGTATAGGCAAAATCATGGCGAATTTTGCATAGAGCCAAGGACGATCCCGCCGGATCATATCGTATCCGGCATATGCCGGGCGTGATCCAGTAGGGAGAGGATGGATGACCCAATTGCCCACCCCGTCCGAGTTTGCCGCCATTCGGCGCGGCTATTCGCCCGACAGCGGCAAGTCGCAATCGCTGCATGCGGATGCCTATACGCAAGCGCAGTGGTTCGCCGCCGATCAACAGCTGATCCTGGCGAAAAGCTGGCAATGGGTGTGCCATGTGGAAAAGCTGCGCGCGCCCGGCTCTTATGTGACCATCGACATCGCCGGTCGCCCGATTGCGGTGGTGCGTGACCGCGACGGCGTGCTGCGTGCCTTCTACAATGTCTGCAAGCACCGCGCCCATGAGCTTCTGCGCGGCGAGGGTGAAACAACCCGGATCATGTGCCCCTATCATGCCTGGGTTTACAAGCTGGACGGGCAGCTTGTCCGCGCCCCGGAAACGGAACATCTGGAGGAGTTCAATACCGGCGAGATCTGCCTCGACCAGGTGCGGGTCGAGGAGTTTGCCGGGTTTGTCTATGTCAACCTCGACCCGGAGGCCGCGCCGCTGCGCGAACAATCGGGCGATCTGGAAACCGAGATCCGCCACTGGGCCCCGGATATCGACCAGCTGACCTTTGGGCACCGGCTGACCTATGACATCCGCTCGAACTGGAAGAATGTCGTGGATAACTTCCTGGAGTGTTACCACTGCCCGACCGCGCATAAGGATTTCTGCGATCTGGTGGACATGGACACCTACAAGGTGACGACCTACGGGATTTACTCGAGCCATATGGCGGATGCGGGCAAGGGGGCGAACTCGGCCTATGATGTGTCGAATGCGACGGTGCGCACCCATGCGGTCTGGTGGCTGTGGCCCACGACCTGCCTGATGCGCTATCCGGGGCGCTCGTCGATGATCGTGCTCAATATCATCCCGGTGGGGCCGGACCGGACACTGGAAACCTATGACTTTTTCCTCGAAACACCCGAACCTGATCCGATGGAGCTGGATGCGATCCGCTATCTCGACGAGGTGCTGCAGGTGGAGGATATCAGCCTGGTGGAAAGCGTGCAGCGCGGGATGAACACGCCTGCTTTCAGCCAGGGACGTATTGTGAACGACCCGACCGGTTCAGGAAAGTCGGAACATGCGGTGCATCATTTCCACGGTCTGGTTCTGGATGCCTATGCCGACGGAGCCGGGGCATGAGAAAATTCGTACGAATTTTCTTGGGTGATTTTTTTCGTACGAAAAAAATGAGCGCGCCAAGATGAACCGTCCGAATATCGTGGTCATTATGGCCGATCAGCTCGCCCCGCAGTTCACCGGGGCCTATGGTCATGCGGTGGCCAAAACCCCGCATCTCGACGCATTGGCCGCACGCGGCATGCGATTTGATGCCGCCTATTGCAATTCGCCGCTTTGCGCACCGTCGCGCTTTGCCTTCATGTCGGGCCAGCTGATCAGCCGGATCGCGGCCTATGACAATGCGTCGGAGTTTCGCGCCTCGGTGCCGACCTTCGCGCATTACCTTACCTCTCTGGGCTATCGCACTGGGTTGTCAGGGAAAATGCATTTCGTCGGGCCGGATCAGAAACACGGATTTCAGGACCGGGTCACCACCGATATCTACCCGGCCGATTTCGCCTGGACCCCGGATTGGGAAGCCCATGACGAACGGATCGACAAATGGTATCACAACATGCAGACGGTCAAGGAAAGCGGCGTGGCTGTCGCCACCTTTCAGACCGATTACGATGACGAGGTCGGTTTTGCCGCGCGGCGCTGGCTGATCGACCGGGGGCGCGACCGGGCGGCAGGCGATGAGCGGCCCTTTGCGCTGGTGGCGAGTTTCATTCATCCGCATGACCCTTATGTGGCCAAGCCGGAATGGTGGGATCTTTACTCGGATGACGAGATCGACCTGCCCGAACATGTCATTGCGCCCGAGGATCAGGACCCGTTTTCGCGCCGCCTGATGGACGGGATCGAAGCCTCCTATGTGCCATTGACCGAGGAAGAGACCCGCCGCGCCCGTCGTGCGTATTTGGCCAATGTCAGCTATTTCGACAGCAAGATCGCGGCCTTGGTGCACGCTCTTGATCAGATGGGTGAGCTGGAGAACACCGTCGTGATCGTCACCGCCGATCATGGGGATATGCTGGGCGAGCGCGGGCTGTGGTACAAGATGAACTTCTTCGAACACTCGGCGCGCGTGCCCCTGGTGATGGCGGGCCCCGGCGTGGCACGGGGTGTGGCGGGCAATGCCTGTTCACTGGTGGATCTGCTGCCGACATTCCTGGAGATCGCAGGCGGTGACGCGACCATGCTGGGAGAGCCCATCGACGGGCGGTCACTGATGCCTCTGGCGCGCGGCGAGGCGGATCCGGTGGACGAGGCCATCGGCGAATATTGCGCCGAGATGACCCCGGCCCCGGTGCTGATGATCCGGCGGGGAGATCTGAAATACATCCATTGCGACGGCGATCCGCCGCAGCTGTATGATCTGGGCACCGACCCGGGCGAGCGGCGCAATATGGCGGGCGATCCGGCCTATGCCGCGCGCGCGGGCGCTTTTGCGGCGGAGGTCGCGGAGCGCTGGGACAGTCGCCGCCTGCGCGCCGACGTGATGGCCACGCAGAAATCACGCCGGGCGCTGCATGCGGCGATGGAGGCGGGGGCGGGCGAGGCCTGGGATTACAACCCGCCGAGCGATGCCAGCCAGCAATATGTGCGCAACCATATGGACTGGACCGTGGCCGCGGCGCGCTACAGGTTCCCGCCACTGACGCAGGAGGACGAGGCATGAGGCTGAAGGGCAAGGTGGCGCTGGTCACCGGGGGGCGCGGCGGGATCGGGCGGGCGATCTGTGCGCGGTTCGAGCGCGAGGGGGCCGCGGTCTATGCCGCCGATCTGAACGAAGGCGGATCGCTTGCCGCACCTGACGGCGCGGCGCGCTTTGTGCGGCTCGATGTGGCCGACGAGGGCGAGGTGAAGGCGGCGATGGCGCAGGTGGAGGCGGATCAGGGGCGGCTCGACGTGCTGGTGAATGCGGCCGGAATAGAGATCGAGAAGACCATCGAGGACACCACGCTGGAGGAATGGAACCGGTCCTTTGCGGTCAATGTCACCGGTACGTTCCTGACCTCGAAACATGCCCTACCCCTGATGCGGAAGGCGGCGGCGGTCGGCCCGTCGGCGTCGATCATCAATTTCGGGTCCTATGACGGGTTCATCGCCGATCCGGGCCTTGCCGTCTACTGCGCCACCAAGGGGGCGGTGCATGCGCTGACCCGGGCGATGGCCTGCGATCACGGCCCCGAGGGCATTCGGGTCAATGCGATCTGTCCGGGTTATATCGATACGCCGATGTTGCAGAGCTTCTTCAAAGGGGAAGGCTCGGGCGGGGGCGGGCAGACGATTGACCAGTTGCAGCAGGCGGTGCGCGATGTGCATCCCCTGCGGACCTATGGCACGCCTGACGATATCGCCAATCTTGTGACCTGGCTGGCCAGCGACGAGGCGCGATATGCCAGCGGGCAGCTTTGGGTGCTCGACGGGGGGCTGAGCGCGCAGGTGCAGCAGATGCGGCTCTAAGCGAGGGCTGGCGTATTTTCGGGAAAGATGAAGGCAAAGGCAAAGGCCAGAGAGAGGGACAGCTCATGCGGTTGATAGAAAAGCGTGCCTTCGTGACCGGCGGGCGGCAGGGGATCGGGCGCGGGATCGTTGAAGCCTTTGCCCGGGAGGGGGCTATCGTGACAACCTGCGGGCGCGGGGCGCGGCCAGAGGGGCTGAGGGAGACTATACTCTGGCATGAGCTGGACGTCACGGATGCGGAGGCGGTTGCGCAGGTGGCCGAGACGGCGCGTGGCACGGATATCCTGGTGAACAATGCCGGGGTGCAGGTGGAAAAACCTGTCACCGACAGCACCGACGCTGATTGGGACGCCGTGATCGGCACCAATTGCAAGGGGGTGTTTCACATGTGCCGGGCATTCATCCCCTACATGCCCAAGGGGGCGTCTATCATCAATATCGGGTCGATATCGGGGCACCAGGCCGATCCGGGCATGGCGCTTTACAATGCCTCCAAGGCGTTTGTGCATGGGCTGACGCGCTCGATTGCTGTGGATCACGGGCCAGGCATTCGCTGCAATGCGATCTGTCCGGGCTGGATCAATACCGGGATGCTGGAGGCCGGGTTTGACCTGGCGGGCGACCCGGAAGCGGCGCGGACCGATGCCATTGCCCGCCACCCGGTGGGCCGCTTTGGCGAGCCTGCCGATATTGCCGCTATGGCGGTGTGGCTGGCCTCGGACGAGGCCGGGTTTGCCAATGGGCAGATGTTCACGGTGGATGGCGGGATGACCGCCGCCTCACCACTCAATCCGGGGCTGTTCTGATGGCCGGGGTTCAACATACCGCCGTTCTGGGCGCGGGCGTCATCGGGGCGAGCTGGACCGCGCTGTTCCTGGCGTCGGGGCGCAGTGTGGCGGTGTTTGACCCGGCTGACGGGGCCGAGGAGGCGGTGCTTCGTTATGTGGCGCAGGCCTGGCCCACGCTGGAGCGGCTGGGGCTGACCGGGCGGGGCACACCCGATGCCGTGAGCTTTCACCGATCGGCCGCCGAGGCCGTGGCAGGTGCCGATTTCGTGCAGGAGAACGTGCCGGAGCGCCTGGAGATCAAACACGCCACCTTTGCCGAGACCGAGCCCGCGCTGGCCGAGGGGGCGGTTGTGGCCAGTTCGGCCTCGGGGCTGACGCTGGGCCAGATGCAGGGCGGCTGGGCCGATCCGGCGCGGTTCGTGCTGGGCCATCCGTTCAACCCGCCGCATCTGATTCCGCTGGTGGAGGTCATGGGCAACGCACGCACCGCGCCGGGCGTCGTCGAGGCGGCGGAGGCGTTTTATGCAGATGTGGGCAAGGTCACGATCCGGGTGAAGAAAGAAGTACCCGGCCATGTGGCCAACCGGTTGCAGGCGGCCGTGTGGCGCGAGGCGATCCATCTGGTCAGGACCGGCGTGGCCAGCGTCGGGGATGTGGACAAGGCAATGCACGCGGGACCGGGCCTGAGATGGGCCGCAATGGGGCCGACGCAGCTTTTCGGGCTTGGCGCGGGCGCTGGCGGGCTGGCCGCGTTCTGTGCGCATTTCGAGGAGACGTTTAACGGCTGGTGGGATGATCTGGGCCAACCCTATCTGGATGCGGAGACCGCAAAGCTGCTGGAGACGGGGCTGGAGGCGGCCACGAATGGTGCATCTCTCGAAGCGCAGGCAGAGGAGCGCGATGCGATGATCGTGGCATTGCTGGAGGCGCTGGCGCAGACCCGGCGGGCATGACCGGGCCATCGCAGCTCAGGCGCTGAAGCGACCGGGAAAGAGCCGTTCGGCCACGTAAAAACACATGGCCAGCGCCTCGTCGCGGTCGAAGCGGTCGGGATTGACGTGAAAGTCGGTCCAGAGGCCTTCGGCCAGTGACATCAGCGCGAGGGTGGCAAACCGGGGATTGCCGTCCTCCCCGGGTGTCAGGGCCGCGCAGACGCCGCCCAGGATCTGCGCAAAGCCGCCGCCCCGGGTGTTGATCTGTGCCTGAAAGGCGGGGGTGGCATGGCCCTCGGCCCGGAAGGAAAACCAGATCGCCACATCGCGGGCATTGAGCACGAGCGGGTCAAGATCGGCCCGAAACAGCGCCTTGAGCTGCGCCTGAGGCGCCTCCCCTGCCCCCTCAAGGGCTGCGGCCATATGCGCCTCGTACTGGCTGGCCAGATGCTCGGCCACCGCGAGCAGCAGGTTTTCCTTGCTGTTGAAATGCAGGTTGATCATGCCGCGCGACAGGCCGGAAATCGCTTGTATTTCGCCAATCGTCGCGCCGCGCAGACCGTTGCGATAGATCGCCGTGGCGGCGGCTTCGATCAGTTTCAGACGGCTCTGGGCCTTGCCGGCGGCACGGGCGGAAGACGGGGTTGGGGACGCAGTCATTCGAGGGCCTTGACTTTCACTGAACGCTCATTCATTTTGTGATGAATGTTACAAAAAGTCAAGCCCGTGGAGGCCAACATGTCCCTGACCAACTCCAATTTCGACGATGTCCGCAACTGGGATATCGAGCATCACCTGCACCCGTGGGAAGGTATGGAGGACCCCGCCGCCTATGAGCGCACCTTCGTGGAAGGCGGAGAGGGCATCTATGTGACCAACGAGGCGGGCGAGAAATTCATCGACGGGCCTGCGGGCATGTGGTGCGTGCAGGTTGGCTATGGCAATACGGATATTCCGCAGGCGATGGCCAAACAGGCGCTGGAGATGGCCTATGTGTCGCCCTTCTCCAACTCCAACTCCGCCTCGGCGCAGCTGGCCCATGAGATCGCCAAGCGCACGCCCGGCGACCTGAACACGGTGTTTTTCACAACGGGTGGATCAACCGCGGTGGACAGTGCCCTGCGGTTTGTCCAGTTCCGCAACAACCTGATGGGCAAGCGCGAGAAGAAGGTCATCATCTCGCGGCAGAAAGCCTATCACGGCTCGACCTACCTGTCCTCGTCGGTCAGCGGCAAGGAGCGCGACAAGGGCTGGCTCGATCAGGCCGAGGGGCTGGTCTATTTCCTGCCCAACGTGAACCCCTATGTGCGCGGCAAGGCGCAGACAGTGGCGGAGTTCCTCGACGAAAAGGTCGCCGATCTGGAAAACGCCATCCTTGAGATCGGCCCCGAGAAGGTCGCCGCCTTCATCGCCGAGCCGATCCTGGCCTCAGGCGGGGTGATCGTGCCGCCCAAGGGCTATCACAAGCGTTGCCTTGAGGTGTGCCGCAAATACGACGTGCTCTATATCTCGGACGAAGTGGTGACGGGCTTTGGGCGCCTGGGGCACTGGTTTGCCTCGGAAGCGGTGTTTGACATTGTGCCGGACATCATCACCTGCGCGAAGGGGCTGACCTCGGGCTATGTGCCGATGGGGGCCTGCATCATTTCCGACCGCCTGATCGAGGATATCTCCGGAGACGCCTCCAAGGGGGCGACGTTCTCAAACGGGTTCACCTATTCGGGTCATCCGGTGAGTGCGGCCGCCGCCCTGGCCAATATCGAAGTGTTCGAGCGCGATCACATCCTTGAGCATGTGCATAAGGTGACGCCGCTTTTCCTGGAGCGCCTGCATGCGCTTGCCGAGCTGCCGCTGGTGGGCGACGCGCGCGGTGAAGGGCTGATGGGGTGCGTCGAATGCCATGTGAAGGCCGAGGGCGACCAGTTGTCGATGGATCACGAGGTGGGCGGGATGATCGACGCGCATTGCGCCAAGATGGGGCTCTTGCTCCGGCCGCTGATCAATATGTGCGTGTTCTCGCCGCCGCTGGTGATCGAGGAGGCGCAGATCAACCAGATGTTCGATATTCTGGGCGAAGGGATCCGGCGCACCACGGATGATCTGGTCCGGCAGGGCAAGCGGGTCGCCTGACCAAGCGCCGTAGGGTGCGTGATCTCACGCACCTTGCGCGGTTTGAAACACCCGGTCCAGAAACGCCCTGAGCGGGACATTCACCGAGGCCGGGTCTTCGGCCAGCGCCATGTGCCGCAACCCGGGCAGGATCAGCGCCTCGCCGCCGTCGATCTCCTCGGCGATGGCCTGTGTCATCTCGGGGCCGTTGCCGTAATCCTCATCCCCCGTGATCGCGAGGGCGGGCAGTGCAAGGCCCGCATCGGCGATCTCCTCGACCCCGTCGGCAAGCACCTTGTAGATGGTGGGATAGATCGCAGGGTCATTGGCCATCACCCAGCCACGCACCAGCGCCATCATCTCGGGGTTGGCCGCGCGATACGCATCGGTGAACCAGCGTTCCAGCGCCGCCTCTACCGTGGCCGATGGCCCCTCCCCTGCGGCAAGCTCCACACGTTTGACAATCGCCGCCTGCGCCTGGGGCGTGCGCCTGTGCGGTGAGTTGAGGATGCCCAGTGCCACGGCGCGCGCGGGGTAATCCATCGCGAAGCGCCGGGCGATCATGCCGCCCAGGGAAAAGCCGACAATCGCCGCGCGCTCATGGCCGAGAAGATCCAGCAATGCGGCGAGCTGCCGGGCAAAGAGGGCAAGCGAAGGTGTCTCGGGGGGGACGCCGCTGTCGCCGTGGCCATAAAGGTCATAGGTCAGGATATCATAACGATCCGCCAGCGCGGGAAGGGTCCATTGCCAGACATGGCGGTTGAGCCCGAGCCCATGGATCAGCACCACCACCGGCCCGCCGGGTTGCCCGTGCCGGTCAAACGCCGTTCTGTCCGCCATCCTGTCCTCCTAGCTGTCGGGAAGACCGTAGAAGGCCACATGGGGCCGATATTTGATAATTTTCGCCACGACCTGTCGAATATTCGCATATGGCGTGCCAAGATCGGACAAGAATGACCAAAACGAAAAGGGAGGTGCCAGCCATGGCCGATGTGCAAACCTATCAGATGCTGATCGACGGGGCGTGGTGTGACGCCTCGGACGGGGCCACCTTCGACAGCGAGAACCCGGCGACCGGCAAGGTCTGGGCGCGGATCCCCGAGGCGACCGAGGCGGATGTGAACCGCGCGGTGGAGGCCGCTCACGAGGCGTTTCTGAAGGGGCCGTGGTCCAAGATGACGCCAACCCAGCGCGGCGCGCATCTGCGCCGTCTGGCCGAGCTGCTGGCGGATAGATCCGAAGACCTGGGCCGGACCGAGACGATCGACACCGGCAAGATGCTGAAGGAAACCCGCTGGCAGGCCAAGTATATCGCCGAGTTCTTCCAGTTCTACGCAGGCTGTGCCGACAAGATCAGCGGCGAGACGCTGCCCATCGACAAACCGGACCTGTTTGTGTTCACCAAACGCGAGCCGCTGGGCGTGGTTGCCGCCGTGGTGCCCTGGAACAGCCAGCTTTTCCTTGTCGCGGTCAAGATCGGCCCGGCGCTGGCGGCGGGGAATACGGTGGTTCTGAAAGCGTCGGAACATGCCTCTGCGGCGATGCTGGAGTTTGGCCGTTTGATCGAAGAGGCGGGATTCCCGCCAGGGGTGGTCAATATAGTCACCGGTCATGGCGAGCCATGTGGCCGCGCGCTGACCGGCCATAAGAAGGTGGCGCGGATCAGCTTTACCGGCGGGCCGGGTGCGGCGCGGCACGTGCTGGAAAACTCCAAGAACAACTTTGCCGAAGTGAGCCTGGAGCTGGGCGGCAAATCGCCCTTTATCGTGTTCGACGACGCCAATATCGAAAGTGCCGTGAACGCCTCCATCGCGGGGATCTTCGGCGCGACCGGGCAAAGCTGCGTCGCGGGCTCGCGGCTTTACCTGCATGAGGATATTGCCGAGGAGTTCCTGACCCGCATGGTGGCACAGGCGCGTGAGATCGCGATTGGCGACCCGCTGCTGGACGACACGCAAATGGGTCCGCTCTGTACGGTGGGACAACGCGACCGGATCGAGGAAGAGATTGCCCATGCGCTGAGCGAGGGCGCCGAGCTGCTGACCGGCGGCAAGCGGCCCGAAGGGATGCCGGGGCTGTTCTTTGAGCCGACGATCCTGAAATGCCCGCGGCAGGATTTGCGGATCGTGGACACCGAGCTTTTCGGCCCGGTGTTGGCGGTGCAGACGTTTCGGACCGAGGACGAGGTCATTGAGCTGGCCAACGACACCGAGCACGGCCTCGCCGCAGGGATCTTCACCCAAAACAGCGCGCGGTCCTTGCGCATGGCGGACGCGGTGCGGGCGGGTATCGTCTGGGTCAACACCTATCGCGTTGTCTCGCCCGTTGCCGAATTTGGCGGCATCAAGGGGTCAGGGTACGGGCGCGAAAGCGGATTCCAGGCGATGTATGACTACACACGGCCCAAGACGGTGTGGATGAACACCTCGGACGCGCCGATGGCCAACCCCTTTGTGATGCGCTGAGAAAGGATTTCCGATGAGCGACGGAGTGAAAGTGGTCCGTGACGGCCATGTGCTTGAGGTGACGCTGGAGCGCGGCAAGGTCAACGCGATTGACGTGCCTACCTCCCAGGCGCTGGCGGCGGCGTTTCAGGAGCTGCACGAGGACAAGAACCTGCGCTGCGCGATCCTGACCGGGGGCGGTGACAAGATCTTTAGCGCAGGCTGGGATCTCAAGGCGCTGAATGCGGGCGAGATGAGCCTCGATAACTGGTGGGAGAGCGACGATTACGGCTTTGGCGGCTTTACCGGGCTGACGGAAAACTGGGCGCTCAACAAGCCGGTGATTGCCGCGATCAACGGGCTGGCCATTGGCGGCGGGTTCGAGATGGCGATGGCCTGCGATCTGCTGATTGCCGCCGATCATGTGGAGTTCGGCCTACCCGAGATGCCGCTGGGGATCGTGCCGGATGCGGGCGCGCTGCAACGGCTGCCCCGGCGCATTCCGCACAATATCGCGATGGAGATGTTCCTGCTGGGCCGTAGGATGAGCGCCGAGGAGGCCGCGCATTATGGCCTCGTCAACAAGGTGGTCCCGAAAGAGCAACTGATTGATGCCGCCCGCGAATGGGCCGCCTCAATCGCCTGGTCGGCGCCGCTGGCGATGCAATCGGTCAAGGAAGTGCAGCGCGAGATTGAATGCGTGCCGCTGGAACAGGCGTTCCACAAGATGCGCACCGACCCGATGCCAACCTACCGCAAGATGCTGAAATCCGACGATGCCGCCGAGGGCGTGGCCGCGTTTGTGGAAAAACGTGAACCGAATTTCAAAGGTGAATGATGTATCCTGATCCTTCCTCAGTTTCCCGCGTCTGTTCCATCGGCGCGGGGCCGATCGGCGGTGGCTGGACCGCGCATTTTCTGGCCCGTGGCTATGACGTGACGGCCTATGTGCATGACATGGCCGAGCGCGAGGCGCTGATGGCGATTGTCGAGACGGCCTGGGTCAGCCTCACCGCCCTGGGACTGGCCAAGGGCGCGTCGCTGGATCGTCTGACGGTGACGGATGATCTGGACGAAGCCGTGAAAGGTGCTGATTTCATTCAGGAAAGTGCGCCGGAGCGACCTGAGATCAAGCAGGCGCTTTATGAACGTCTGGGGCAGATCGTGCCTGAGCATGTGGTGATCGCCTCCTCCACATCGGGCATGACCATGACCGAGATTGCCGCGCGCTGCCCCTCGCCCGCGCGCTGTGTCATCGGGCACCCGTTCAACCCGCCTTACCTTCTGCCCTTGGTGGAGATCATCGGCGGGGAACGCACCGACCCTGCGGCGGTGGATTGGGCCGTGGCCTTCTATGAGCAGGCGGGCAAGGCGCCGCTGAAGATGAAAAAGGAAGTGCCGGGTTTCGTGGCCACACGCTTGCAAGAGGCACTCTGGCGCGAGGCGCTGCATATGGTGGCCAATGGCGAAGCCACCCCAGAAGACATTGATATCGCGCTGAAAAACGGCCCTGCCCCGCGTATGGTCGTGCAAGGGCAGTGCATGGCCTTTCACGTGGCCTGTGGCGAAGGCGGCATGGCCACCAACCTGGATCAGTTCGGTCCCGCGCTGAAATGGCCCTGGACCCGGCTGGAGGCGCCGGAGCTGACCCAGGAGCTGCGCGACCGGATGGTGGAGGGGTGCAACGCGATGGCGGGCACGCGGCACTTCACCGAGATGGCCGCCGAGCGCGATGCAAAGATCGTGGCGGTGCTGAAAGCTGTGCGCGGCGACGCCTGACAGGACACTCATCCCGGGCGTGACCCGCCTCCGGCAATGAGGCCCGATCAGGCCCGTGGCGTGCCCGTCGGCACCGATGCCCGCGCGCGGCTGTCGAGATAGGTGGACAGGGTGCCGGGCCAGGTTGGTGCATCGGCATGGTCTGGCCAGGCCTGGCGGTAATCGCTCGGCCGTCGGCCAAAGCAATTGCGGAACGCATAGGCAAAATGTGACAGGGAGTTGAAGCCCGAGGCAGTGGCAATCTCGCGCACGCTGAGCTCGGTCGAGATCAGCAGAACACGGGCATGTTGCAGCCGCAGGATCAGCCCGAACTGCACCACCGAACACCCCATCGCCTGCTTGAACTGCCGCTCAAGCTGGCGTTGCGACAGGCCGATGGTCCGGGCAATCTCGGGCACCGGCAGAGGCTCGGCGATATGGGTGGTCATCAGGGCGACGGCGGCATTCACCGGGCCGGGCACCCCATCCTGCCCGCGCCCGATGCTCTGGCGTTGTGGCGCGCCTGCCTCGCGGATCTGCGCCAGCAGCACGATGTTGGAAATCTCTTGGGCCAGAGCCTCGCCCTGACGCTCGCGCACGATGTGCAGCATGAAGTCGAGCGCGCCGGTGGATCCCGCGCAGGTCATGATGCGCCCATCGATGGTAAAGAGTTGCTCTGCGCCCAGGATATCGGGATATTTCTCTTGAAACCCAGGCAGATAGGCCCAGTGGGTCGTGGCCGCCCGCCCTGCCAGAAGCCCCGCACGGGCAAAGACATAAGGTGCCATTTCGACAGCACAGAGCCGCATGCCAAGCCGCTCCTGCCGCCTGAGCCAGTTGAGCAGGGCCGGGTTGGCATAATGCTCCGCACCCCAGCTTGCCACGACCAGCACCAGATCGTCCTGGCTGAGCTTCTCGGGCAGCGGTCCGCAGGCAATCGGCATGCCATTACTGGCGGTGACCTGTGTCCCGTCGGGCGAGCAGTAGACCATTTCATAGAGAGGTTCGCTGACCAGATAATTTGCCACCCGGGCGGGTTCCAGCACGCTGATCAGGCTCATCATGTTGAACCGCGGCAGCAGCACGCAGACGATTCGGCTGGGCCGTTGCGGGGCGGAATTTGATGCAGTCATCGGCGGCGGGGCCTTCATGAGTGAAACTTCGATTATTCGCCAAGGCTAGCCTGCATGTGGCGAATAATCGATATGTATTTGCAATCCTGCAAGACAATCTGCGGGAAAACAGGGAGAGATGCCGATGAACTTCGAGGTTATCGTGACCTGCGCCGTGACCGGTGCGGGGGCCACCACCGACAAAAGCCCGCATGTGCCGGTTACACCGCAAGAGGTGGCTGACGCGGCGATTGAAGCCGCCGAGGCCGGAGCGGCGATTGCACATCTGCATGTGCGCGACCCCGAGACGGGGCAAGGGTCACGCGATCCGGCGCTGTTCAAGGAAGCCGTCGATCTGGTGCGCGCGTCGGACACGGATGTGGTGATCAACCTCACCGCGGGCATGGGCGGCGACTGGGTGCCCAGCAAGGAAGATCCGGCCCTGCCCGGCCCCGGCACCGACATGATCGGCCCCGAAGAGCGGCTTGCCCATGTGAAGGAATGTCTGCCGGAAATCTGCTCGCTCGATTGCGGCACGCTCAATTTTGGCAATGGGGATGAGATTTACATCTCGACCCCGCCCACCCTGCGGCGCATGGCGCAGCTCACGCAGGAATGGGGGGTGAAGCCTGAACTGGAGGTGTTCGACCTCGGGCATATCCGCTTTGCCAAGGCCATGGTCGAGGAAGGGCTGATCGACGCGCCGCCCATGTTCCAGCTCTGCCTCGGCATCCCGTGGGGCGCGGATCAGACCGTCGAGACGATGGCCGCGATGAAGGCGCAGCTGCCGCCGGGGGCCAGTTGGGCAAGCTTCGGAATTTCGCGCTATCAGATGCCGATGGCCGCCGCCGCCGTGGCGCTAGGGGGCAATGTGCGCGTCGGGCTGGAGGACAACATCTGGCTCGACAAGGGCAAGCTTGCCACCAATGGTGATCTGGTGCGCCGTGTCGTGGAGATCATCGAGCGCATGGGCGGGCGCGCCCTCACCCCGCAGGAGGCCCGAAACAAGCTGGGCCTGCGCGGGGCCGATGCGTAAAGGAGACACGCCATGACAATCATGATGGACCATGAGGAAGAGCTGCTGCTGAGCACGGTCAAAAGCTTCATGGAGGAGAACTTCTATCCGCATGAGGAGATGGTGGACCGCACTGGCGAGGTGCCCGAAGAGCTTGGCCGCCAGATCGAGGCGCGCGCCAAGGAGGTGGGGCTTTATGCCTGCAACCTGCCCGAAGAGGTGGGCGGCGGCGGCCTGAGCCTGAGCGCGCAGCGCCTGATCGAGCGCGAATATGGCAAGACCAGCCATGCGCTGCATAGCTGGGCGGCGCGGCCGACGGAGATTTTGCTGGCCTGCGAGGGCGATCAGCGCGACGAATATCTGCTGCCCTGCGTGCGCGGGGAAAAGCGGGAGCTTTTTGCGCTGACCGAACCCGAGGCCGGGTCGGACGCCATGGGCATGCGCTCTAACGCGGTGCGCGACGGCGATGACTGGATCCTGAACGGCTCCAAGCATTTCATATCGGGGCCGTGTATGCCCGACTTTGCCATCGTCTTTGCCGCCACCGGCGAGGATGAGACGCCCCGCGGCAAGCGCAAGCGGGTGACGGCGTTTCTGGTGGATGTGGGTCTGCCGGGCTTTGACTGCCGCGAAGGGACGAAATCGGTCAGCTACCGTGGGTACAAGACCTATCAGCTCAGCTTTGACAATGTGCGGCTGGGGCCGGGGAAGATCCTGGGCGAAGAGGGGCGCGGCTTCGAAGTGGCCAACCAGTGGCTGGGTATGGGGCGTATCTGGGTGGGCGCGTCCTGCTGTGGCAAGGCCGAGCGCATTCTGGAGATGGCGACCGAATGGGCCGCGAACCGCAAGCAGTTCGGCAAACCGATTGGCCAGTTTCAGGCCACCGGATTTCGGCTGGCCAATGGCGCGATGAACCTGCGCGCCGCGGACCTGATGGTGAGCGATGCGGTGGCCCGGCACGAGCGCGGACAGATGGCCGATCAGGATGCGGCGATGGTCAAGGTCTTCTGCTCGGAAATGCTGTGCCAGTTGGCCGATGACGCGGTGCAGATTCACGGCGGCATGGGGCTGATGGAGGAGCTGCCCATTCAGAGGCTCTGGCGCGATAGTCGGCTGGAGCGCATCTGGGACGGCACGAGCGAGATTCAGCGCCATATCATCACCCGGTCGATGCTGCGGCCGCTCGGGGCCTGAACATGACCCCCGCCAAGCGCGCGAATTTCCAGCGTCTGCTGACCCCGAGGCATATTGCCTTTGTCGGGGGCACGGATGCGGGCATTGCCATCGGCGAGGCCCGGCGCGCGGGCTTTGCCGGGCAGATGTGGGCGGTGAACCCAAGGCGGGAGCACATCGCCGGGGTGCCATGCCTGCCCGACCTGGCCAGCCTGCCAGAGCCGCCCGATGCCGTCTTTCTGGCCATCCGCGCGGCGGAGGTGCCCGCGGCCGTGGCCGAACTGCGCGAACGGGGCGCGGGCGGGATCGTCTGCTATGCGGCGGGCTTTGGCGAGGCCCATGCGGAAGGGGCGGCGCTGGAGGCGCAGCTCAAGGCCGAGCTGGGGGATATGGTGCTCATTGGTCCCAATTGCTATGGCCTGATCAACTATGTGGACCGCTCGGCGCTCTGGCCCTTTGCGCATGGCGGCGGCTGTCCGGGTTACGGCGCGGCGATCCTGACGCAGTCGGGTATGTTTTCGTCCGACATCACCATGGCGCGGCGGTCCCTGCCGATGGCCTATATGATCAGCGCCGGCAATCAGGCCGATCTGGGGCTGGCCGAATTCATCGACCTTCTGTGCGACCGCAAGGAGGTGCGCGCCATTGGCGTGCATATCGAGGGGCTGTCGGATGTGGCCGCCTTCGAGCGCGCGGCGCTCAAGGCGCTGGAGCAAGGCACTCCGATCGTGGCGCTCAAGACCGGAAATTCGGCCATTGGCGAAAGTCTGACACTCAGCCATACCGGATCGCTCGCCGGGTCTGCCACGCTCTATCAGAGCCTCTTTGAGCGGCTGGGGATCATCAGCGTCACCAGCCCCTCGCAGTTTCTCGAAACGCTCAAGTTTCTTTGCGTGGCGGGCGCACCTGCCGGCAACCGGCTGGTGGGGTTCACCTGCTCGGGCGGGGGGGCGACGATGCTGGCCGATCATGCCGAGACCATCGCGCTCGACTTTCCCAAGCCGGGACCGGAGGCGCATGACGCGCTGACCGCGCTCCTGCCGCCCATCGCCACACTGTCGAACCCCCTGGATTACACCACCCCGATCTGGGGCCAGCCGGAAAAAACGAAGCCGGTTTTTGCCAAGGCGATGGAGATGATCCCCGGCGATGCCACGATCCTTGTGCAGGATTACCCCGCCGAAGGGCTGGACGAGAGCCAGATCTTCTATCGCAACGACGCCGGCGCCTTTGCCGAGGCCGCCGCCGAAGCCGGGTTGCCCGCCGCAATCTGCGCCACGATCCCCGAGAATATGGACCGTGAAACGAGAGAGCTCTTTATCTCGCGCGGGGTGGCGCCGATGCAGGGCATTCACGAGGCGCTGAACGCGATGCGCGACGCGGCGTGGTGGGCCGGGCGTCGCAAGGAGCTTCTGGCACAGCCGCCCAAGGCCCTGTGTGTGGAACATGGGGCTGCAAACGCTCCGACAATGCTGACCGAGGCGGAGGGCAAACAGCGTCTGGCCGCGGCCGGGTTTGCGGTGCCCGAAGGCCGGTGCGTGGCGCGTGACGGTCTGAACGCTGCGGCGGACGCGGTGGGCTATCCCTGCGTGCTCAAGATGATGAGCAACCGCCTTGCCCACAAGACAGAGGCCAGAGCGGTGGCGCTGGGGCTCGGCTCGTTGCAGGAGGTGCGCGACGCGGCAGACCGCATGGCGCGGGATGTGGGGGCATATGACGCCGAGGCGGTCAGCGACATGTTCCTGATTGAGCCCATGGCCCCTGCCCCGCTGGCCGAGCTGGTGGTCGCCATCCGCCGCGATGCGCAGTTCGGGCTGAGCCTGACCCTGGGCAGTGGCGGTATTCTGGTGGAGCTTCTCGGCGACACGGCCACGCTGCTTTTGCCCGCCAGCGATGCCGAGATCGGACGGGCTCTGGACCGGCTGAAAGTGTCCAGACTGCTTTCCGGGTTCCGGGGCAAACCGGCGGCGGACCGCACCGGCCTCATCGCGGCGCTGCAATCGCTGGCGGAGTTCGCAATGACGCGGCCTGATCTGGCCGAGATCGAGATCAATCCGCTTTTCGTGTATGAAGATCGCGTGCTCGCCATCGACGCGCTGTGCCAGATAACCCCGGAGTGAAAATGCCCGAGACCCGCCGCAATGCCGACCTTCACGTGAGCAGCGGCAACAAACCCCGCTGGAACCAGCCGGCGACACGCCGGCACGGGTTTCACAATGCGCACCGGATGTTTCGCCGGGCGCTGAGCCTCCGGGCGGCGGAACAGGTGGTGCTGGAGGAGGCAGAAGACGCTGCACTGGCCGCGCGGAACGAGGTGGCGATGTTGACCGGGCGGGCCGAATTTTCGGCGCTGGTGGTGGCGGAGGGCGGCAGGCTGCTGCTGGCCCGTCATGCGGCGGATTTCCCAGCCGATCAGCCGCATTCGATCCAGTCGATCAGCAAGCTGACCATGCATCTCATTGCCAGCCGTCTGATCGCCGAAGGGCGGCTCGACCCGGCTCACATGGTTGAGCGGTACGTGCCCGAGATCGGCAGCGGCTTTCGCGGTGCGCAGGTTCAGGACGTGCTGGATATGAATGTGATCAATCACTTCTCGGAGGATTACGACGACCCTTACGCCGAGGTCTATGCCGAGGAAGAAGCGCTTGGGTTTCGCCTGCCCGAGCCGGGCCGCGAGGAGCCGACGATGCTGTCCTTTCTCTGCGGGATCACGGGCGATGATCTGCGCAATCCCGGGGACACTATCCGCTATTCCTCGGCCAATACGGACCTTCTGACGGTGATCTGTGACCGGCTCTGTCCCGGAGCGCTGCCCGGCATGCTGGAAGAGATCGCCGAGGCCGCCGGGGTGGAGGGTTGTTTTCACATGAGCCTGAGCCGCAAGGGATTGCCCGCATTTTCCGGCGGCGGCTGCCTGACGGCGACGGACCTTGCCCGCTTTGGCCTTCTGCTGGTGCGGGTCGCGCAAGGGACGGAGGCCCGCGTGGGCGACACCGCACGCACCCGTTCGGCCCTGAGCCGTACCCATCGCCACCTGCCCGCCCCGCGCGACCATATCCGCTATGCCGATCAGATGATGACCGATGGCCGCTGGATCGGGCATTCGGGCTATGGCGGACAGTTCCTGATGGCCGATACCGTCTCGGGCCGGGTGGTGGCCTATCTCAGCGTGCTGGAAAACGAATCCGCCTTCTCGGCCGAGTACATGGCCGACACGATTGCCGCGATGGAGGCGCTTCTACCCCCGCTGGGGTAGCGGCACGCCGGGGGCCAGCACGCCTTCGTCCTGCGCCACTTCTATCAGGTTCACGCCTCCCCGGGCGCGCGCCTCGGCCAGAGCGTCCCTGAACTGATCGAATGTATCCACCCGCACCGCCGCCGCCCCGAAGCTGCGCGCAAAGGCGGCGAAATCCGGGTTGGTCAGCGCGGTGCCCGAAATATGCCCCGGAAATTCGCGCTCCTGATGGGCGCGTATGGTGCCGTATCGGTTGTTGTTCACCACGATCACGGTCAGGCGCAGACCATGCTGCACAGCGGTCGCCATTTCCTGACAGGTCATCATGAAACAGCCATCGCCGGCAAAGCAGATCACTTCGCGTTCAGGAGCGGCCACAGCGGCCCCCACGGCGGCAGGCAGCCCATAGCCCATCGAGCCGGAGGTGGGCGCAAGGCACGAGCCATGTCGGCGGTAGCGATAGAAGCGGTGCACCCAGCCCGCATAATTCCCTGCCCCGTTGGTGACGATCGCATCCTCGAGCAGCACGTCATTGAGATGCGCCACCATCTTAGCCAGGGGGTCCGGAGCGGGCAGTGTCGCGGGGTCAGCGAAGCTGATCAACTTCGATTTGAGCGCGGCCAGGCGCGGGGCGAAGCGGTCAGGCGCGATGGGGTCCCAGCCCGCGACGGCCTCACAAAAGCTCTGCATATCGGCGGCGAGCGCGAGGTCGGGTTCGTAAACGCGGCCCGGCTCCTCAGGCGCGGGGAAAACATGCACAAGCTTTTGCGCGGGCACAGGCGGCGCGGGGTTCATGTACCCATTGGTCGTCATCTCGCCCAGGCGCGGACCGATGGCAAGGATCAGGTCCGACTCCGCAAGTGCGTCCGCCAGATAGGGCGTGCGCGCCACGGCGAAATGGCCGACGTAGTTGGGGTGGTCGTTGTCGATCAGAGCCTGCGAGCGCATGGAGACCGTGACCGGCAGGCCCTGAGTTTCGGCAAACCTCGCCAGAGCCTTCCGGCCTGTCTCGGTCCAACCGCCGCCACCGATCATCACCAGAGGACGCTCGGCCCCGGCCAGACGCGCGCGCAACCCCTCCAGACCCTCGGGCGCGGGCAGATAGCGCGGGGCCTCGGCGCGGCGCGGCGCGGGCGGAGGGGTGATCCGGTCATAAAGCATGTCCTCGGGCAGAGCCAGGACAACAGGCCCCGGACGCCCCGACATGGCCACGCGGTAGGCCCGGCTGATGAACTCCTGAAGCCGCGATGCATCGTCGATCTCGGCCACCCATTTGGCCATCTGTCCGAACATGCGGCGATAGTCGATTTCCTGAAACGCCTCGCGCTCGACCATGTCGCGCGCCACCTGACCGATGAAAAGAATGAGCGGCGTGCTGTCCTGATAGGCCACATGCACCCCGGCACTGGCATTGGTGGCGCCGGGGCCGCGCGTGACCATGCACACCCCCGGCCGCCCGGTGATCCGCGCATGGGCGTCTGCTGCCATCGCCGCCCCGCCCTCTTGCCGACAGGTCATGAAGCGGATGCGGTTGCGGCCGTGAAAGGCATCGAGCACCGGCAGATAGCTTTCGCCCGGCACGCCGAAGACATGGGTTGTGCCATGCGCCTCGAGCAGGTCGACGAGGTGATCGGCGGCGCGGGTGGTGGTGTCAGTCATGGGCGTGGCCTCTGGTGGTTCGGTTGGGGCCACACTGCCTTCGGGCAGATCACTTGTCCATGGGGTCAGGGCCCGCGCAGCACCGCGCCGGGGTTCATGATGCCCGCCGGATCAAGTGCGGCCTTGATTGCCCGCATCGCCGCCAGATGCGCCGGATCGCCATAGCGCTCCAGATCCTCAACCTTGAGCCGACCCACCCCATGTTCGGCGGCCACCGAGCCGCCCATCTCGTGCACAAGGTCATGCACCGCCCGCTTGATCCGGTCCCGATCGTCCAGATGGTCCGCACGAGAACGGCCTGCCACGGGAAACACGTTGTAATGCAGGTTGCCATCCCCCAGATGGCCAAAGCAGTTGATCCGGAAATCGCCGATGCCCGCGAGCACCTCCGCCCCTTTGACGATGAAATCCGGGATCGCGCCGAGGGGCAACGACACGTCATGCGAGCTGACCGAGCCGATGCGGCGGTTGGCCTCGGGGATGGTTTCACGAACGGTCCAGAACGCGGCCCGCTGCGCCTCGGACTGGGCAATCATGCCGTCGCTGACCAGCCCGGCTTCCAGCGCCTCGGCAAACAGTGTTTCAAGCGCGGTAGCGGGGTCCAGCCCGCGCGCGAGACCGATGTCAATCAGCACAAACCAGTCCGGCATGGTGTCGAACGGCTGGCGCGTCTCCGGCATCGTCTCGGCCAGGAACTCCAGCCCGGCGCGGTGCAGAAGCTCGAAGGCGCTGATGCCTTCGCCCAGATGCATCCGGGCGAGGGCCAGCAGAGAGAGCGCTGCGCGCGGGTCCGGCACCACCATCAGGGCGGTGCCTTCGCCCGCGGGTTGCGGATGAAGCTTGAGGCTGGCGGCGGTGATCACGCCCAAAGTGCCTTCGGAGCCGATCAGCAGATTGCGCAGGTCATAGCCTGCGTTGTCCTTGCGCAGGCGTCTGAGCCCGTGCCAGATCTGCCCGTCGGGCAGCACCGCCTCTAGCCCCAGGCAAAGATCGCGCGCATTGCCATAGCGCAGCACATTCACCCCGCCTGCATTGGTGGCCAGAAGCCCGCCCAGCCGGGCCGAGCCCTTGGCGGCGATGCTGAGCGGAAAGAGCCGCCCTGCGGCCTCGGCCGCCTCATGCAGGTCCGACAGGATCACGCCCGCGTCTGCGATCATCACGTTTTCCTCGGGATGGACGCTGCGGATGGCGCGCATCCGTTCCAGGCTCAGAAGGAGCGGTGTCGGGCCTTCGGCGCTGATCTGCCCGCCGACCAGCCCGGTGCCGCCGCCATAGGGCACAACCGGCACCCGCGCCGCATGGGCGTGGCGCAGGATCGTGCTGACCTCCTCGACCGAGCCCGGGGCCAGCACGGCGGCCGCCTGCCCGGCCCAGCGCCCGCGCGGCTCTTCCAGATAGCGCGGCTCGGGCGCGCGGAAGGCCGCCTCGGGCAAATCGGCGCGCAGGGCGGTCAGAAAGGGCGGGTCGGCGGGGTTCAGGGTCATGCCTTTGTCCTATCATGCCCGCAGGTATGGTAAAGCCTATTGACGGCGATGGCCTCTGCCGATCACAGTCCGAACGCATGCCCCGGCGAGGAGAACGACAATGATGCAGAGCGACCCGGTTGACCTGTCACAGGCCTTCGACAACGGGCGACATCATCGCGCCAAGGTGGGGTTCGTCCTTCTTGCGACGGAGCAGACCATCGAATCGGATATGAACACGCTTTATCCGCCCGGCGTCGGGCTGCATTTCACCCGCGCGCCGATCCCGGACAGTATCACCAACGCGACCCTGCTGGCTCAGGCCGATCATCTGGCCCCGGCGGCAGCCACGCTGCTGCCTGATGGCAGCCTCGATGTGGTCTGTTACGCCTGTACCTCGGGCAGCCTGGTCATCGGTGAGGAACGGGTCTGCACCGAGCTCAACAGGGGCGCGCCCAAGGCGAAGGCGACGACGCTGATCACCGGGGTGATGCGGGCGCTCAGGGTGCTGGGGGCAACGAAAATCGCCGTGGCCACCCCCTATCTGGACGAGATCAACCAGAACGAGGCCGACTACATGACCGCCGCCGGGTTCGAGATCACCAATATCCAGGGGCTGAATATCGAGAAGGACAGTGACATGATCCGTGTCCGTCCCGAGTTCATTGCCGACTATGCCGCCGGGGTGGACACGCCGGATGCCGATGCGCTGTTCATCAGCTGCGGAGCGCTGCGCAGTATCGACGTGATCGATGCGCTGGAGCAGCGCGTCGGCAAACCGGTGGTGACCTCTAATCAGGCGATGGCCTGGGACACGCTGCGTCTTGCCGGGATCGGTGACAGGATCGACGGGTACGGCATGCTGCTGCGCGATCACTGATCACTCTTCAGCACGCAGCCAGGCCGGGCGCAGCACGATCACCGTGGGCTCGCGCGGGAGGGTCCGCAAGGACACCGTCAGCTCGCTTTCCTCGGTGACGACCACGTCGAAGGCCCCCTCCATCCCCGCCAGAAAGCGCCCGAGCGAACCATCGGCGAACCAGTGCATCGGGATCACGACGCGCGATTTCAGACGGTTCAGCACGCCGATCATGTCGGGCAGCGGCAGGGTCAGCCCGCCATCCACCGGGGCCATGACCACATCGAGCCGCCCGATGGCGGCAAATTGTTCATCGGTGGGCACATGATGCAGATGCCCCAGATGCCCGATACACAGGCCCGCAGCCTCGAATATGAAGATCGAGTTGCCGTCTTCCACCGCCCCACCAAAGCCGTCGCGGATATCCGTGGGCACGTTGCGGATCAGCACCTCGCCCAGTTCCAGGTGATGATCCGCGGCTCCTCCGTTCTCGCCCCAGCCCCGCAGGACGTGCGCAATCGCGGGATCGGGAAATTCGGTGTAATGGGTGGAATGGGCGCGGTTCATGGTGACCACATCGGGGATCATCGGCGCGCTGCCCAGAAAGCCGGTGAAATCGGTGACGATGTTCAGGCCCGCGTCGGTTTGCACCAGAAAGCTCGCATGTGCCACGTAGCGCAGACGCACCGTGTGCGGCTCGACCGGATCGGTCCAGGCCGCCTTGTGAATGTAACTGAGCCCGGGGGCCGCATCGGCAATCGCGATGCAATGACTGGGGCGGCGATCCTGCGCAAAAACCGGCAGAGCAACGAGACAGGCAAGACACATTACGGCATAACGGATCATGGTTCGGCACCTCCCTTGACGCTAATCTAGCGCAGGGCAGCCGATTGTCAGCAGTGCTCCGCAACCGCTGACGCCGCCGTCGTGTCACAGGTGGCCGCCGCGCCGCGCTCCATGCGCGCGGCCCACCCATCCGCGAGATCGATGAGGATGGTCTTGAACTGAGGCCGGGCGAACGCCGCGAACAGCCATCTGGACAGGGAGTTTCCCTTCAAGACCGCCGTGATCTCGATGCTGAATTCGGCCCCTGCGGGGTGGGGTTCGACCGACCAGCGGCCTAAAAGCTCTGCGAACGGGTACGGGTAGTTCTCGGCCTCGGTATGTACCCGAAACCCATAGGCGCGCCCGGGTTCGAAGAGGTCGCATGTTTCCTCCCAGTTTTCGCCATTGGGACCGTAGCAGCGGCGCATCATTCCCAGCCCGTCGCCCGAAAGGACATCGACCCTGGAGAGGTTGTCGGCCACATCGGCATAGGCCGGATGGTCGATCATCACCTCCCAGACAGCTTCGGCTGGCGCCCGCACGGTGCGGGTGACACTGGCCCGGAGCGTTCCGTCACGAAAGGTCACATCGGCCACCGGGACGGGCGTTTCGATTCTGGCCGCGGCGATGGCCTGAGAGGTTGCGAAGACCGCGACCACCACCGCCACAGCCACCACGACCGTGACGCCATCCGTGGTCAGGATGCGGCCGAAAAAGACAACAAGCACGATGCTGCCGATGACCCAAAGCGCGTCAAGGACAACGATGTCGTTGACGATGACCCGTGAGACATACTTGTATTTCGACAATGCGAAGAGCAGCCCGGCAAATCCGATCAGTCCAAGCCCAAGGCCGCGCAGGCCCATCGCGGCCCATTCGGCGGGATCGGCAAAGAGAAGCGGCGCGACCATTCCCGCGGCCAAAAGAAGGGGCAGAGCCGTGAGCGTGGAAAACAGGCCGTTCATCTTGAGAAAGGTTCGGGCGGCGGCGGTGGACTGTGACATGGGGCACCTCTGGCAAGTTGGCTTTCGCCGCCATCAAAGCCGCTGTTGTGGATGCGGCTCAATTACCTGTGACGTCATTGCGCAGAACGCCGCGTGGTGTGAAAAAGGAGCATGACACTCGTGATGAACCGACCCCAAGACGCGTTCGGCCCGTTGCTTAAATCCTGGCGGAACAGGCGGCGTCTCAGCCAGCTTGACCTCGCGCTGGATGCCGGCATGTCGCAACGCCATCTGAGTTTTCTCGAAACCGGCCGCTCGATGCCGAGCCGCTATGCGATCCGGCAAATCTGCGAGGCGCTCGACATGCCTGCTGCGGAACAGGACATGATGCTGATGTCGGCAGGCTTCGCCCCGCAATCCGCCGACGCGGCCTGGAGCGCCGACGTCAGACATGCGGTAGAGGCGTCGATCGAGCATGTCCTGAAAGGTCATGAGCCGTTCCCGGCAGTATCGGTCGATCGTATCTGGAACCTGCAACGGGCCAACGAAACGGCACAGCGCTTCTTTGCGATTGCGGGTGGCACGGGGCAGCCCAATCTGCTCCGAGAGGTGTTTGCACCCGGCGCGCTGCGGGACAACATCCGCAACTGGCCCGAGGTGACACGCGCGTTGTTCCGCCTGCTTGATCTGGAAGTCGCGCGCAGGCCCCATGATGAGCAGGGACAGACGCTCTTGACCGAGCTGAAGGACCTTCCCGGCGTTGCGGAGGCGATCGCGGAGCGTCCGAGCGAGCATCCCGCGCCGGTTCTGTCCATCGAATTCCTGATCAACGGGGCCGAATTGAACCTGTTTTCCCTGATTGCCACTGTGGGGATGAGCATGGATGCAACCCTGGATGACCTGCGGATCGAGACCCTGCTGCCTGCCGATGAAGCGACCCGCGAATGGTTCTGCGCCCTCGGTCGCTGAGCGGGCGGCTCCTCGCCCTGTCCGGATGCGCAGCCGCGTTGCGGGATGGGCCCATCAGGGCTTGGTGACAGAGGTTGGCAAAGGGACGCACGCCAAATGCGTTTTGTCTTGAGAGAGCGGCTCAAGGTTATCGCGAGACGCCCTAGCCCACCTCTGTCCGCCCGCGCCGGTCATTTCTGAGCGCGGCGTAAAGCACATGCGTGCGCCAGCGTCCGTTGATTTGCAGATAGCTTTGCGCGACGCCCTCATATTTGAAGCCGCACCCCTCCAGCAACCGCCGCGACGCCTCGTTCTCCGGCAGACAGGCGGCCTCGATCCGGCTCAGGTCCAGCCGGTTATAGGCGTAGTGCACCATCGCGTCGATCGCCTCGCGCATGTAGCCCTGCCGCACATAGGGCTGTCCGGTCCAGTAACCCAACGTGCCCGCCTGGGCCGGGCCGCGCCGGATATTGTCGAGCGTGATCGCCCCCACCAGCACCTTGTCCTCGCGCCGGATCAGAAAGAGCGGCAGCGCCGAGCCGTTGGCAATCGACCGCTGCGCCCAGTAGACGCGGTTGGTAAAGCCCTTGCGCGACAGGTGATCGGAGGCCCAGAGGGGCTCCCACGGGATGAGGAATTCCGCGCTCATGTCGCGCAGGCTGCTCCAGTCGCGGAAATCGTTCAGATGCGGCTGCCGCAGGGTCAGACGTTCGGTCTCGATCCGTATCTTGCGGCGCGGCAGGAACATCAGGCGGCACGCCTGTCCTGCAAAGCCTCCAGCGTCGGCGCCCCCTCCACCGGGCCGTACAGCGCCATGGCGGCAGGGGCCCGGGACGCCAGCGTCTCGGCAAGCGTGGTGACATCGGCGAGGCTGACCGCGTCGATCCGCTCGACCACCTCGTCAAGCTCCGGCACGCGGCCCCAGATCTGGAGCATCCGCGCCAGCCGTTCGGCGCGGTTGGACGGGCTTTCCAGCCCCATCAGCAAACCTGCCTTCATCTGGGCGCGGGCGCGGTCCACTTCGGACTGTGTCATGTCCGAGGCGGCGCGTTTCATCTCGTCGATGGTGATCTGCGCCAGCCCTTCCATCTGATCGGCGGCGGTGCCCGCGTAAATCGTGGTCATGCCGGTATCGGCATAGGCTCCGGCCTGGGCATAGATCGTGTAACACAGTCCGCGCTTCTCGCGGATTTCCTGGAACAGGCGCGAGGACATGGAACCACCCAGCGCCGAGGCGTAGATCTGCGCGGCATAAATCATCGGATCGCCGTAATCCGGGCTTTCGAAAGCCAGCGCGAAATGCGCTTGTTCCAGCGCCTTGATATGACGGCTCTCGCCCCCGGCAAAGCGGGCGGGCGCGGGCGGCTGATACGGCGCCGCGGCCATATCGGCAAAAAGCGCCTCTGCCTCGCGCACCAGTGCATCGTGATCGACGGCACCCGCCGCCGACAGGATCATCTGTCCGGGCTGGTAATGCTGAGCGACAAAACGATCCAGATCCGCGCGTGAAAAGCTGCGCACGCGCTCTTCGGCACCCAGGATGGTGCGCCCGAGCGGGTGATCGGGATAGGCTTTCTCCTGCAGCCAGTCGAAGATGATGTCGTCGGGGGTGTCGAGCGCCTGACCGATCTCCTGCAGGATCACGCCGCGCTCGACCTCGATCTCGCGCGCGTCAAAGACGGGATTGCGCAGGATATCGGCCACCACATCCAGCGCCAGTGGCACGTCCTCTTCCAGTACACGGGCGTAATAGGCCGTGACCTCGCGGCTGGTATAGGCGTTGATGTAGCCGCCCACATCCTCGATGGCTTCGGCGATCTGCAAGGCGCTGCGCGTGGTCGTGCCCTTGAAGGCCATATGCTCAAGGAAATGCGCGATGCCGTTCTGCGCCGCTTCTTCATGGCGCGCACCGGCAAGCACCCAGACGCCAATCGCCGCCGATTGCAGGCTTGGCATATGTTCGGTGACGATGCGAAAGCCGTTCGGCAGCGTGGTCAGGTTTACTGTCAATGGCCGGTCCGCTCTCTGATGATGTCCTCGATGGCGCCAAGGTCGTTTTCGACCCGGGTGACGCGTTCGGCCCGCTCATACAGGTCCGACATGCGTTCCGGCAAGGGGGGATGTTGTCCGCTCGCCGCCTCGACCGCCGCTGGGAATTTGGCCGGGTGTGCCGTGGCCAGCGTGATCATCGGCACGGCCGGGTCGCGGTGGGTTTCGGCCACATGCACTCCGACAGCGGAATGCGGGCAGAGAAGCTCGCCTGTCTTTTCAGACAGTCTCGCGATGGTGGCCGAGGTCTCCTCCTCCGATGCGCGGCCGCTGTCAAAGCTTTCGCGCAGCGCCTGCAAAGCGCCCTGGCTGACCGAGAAGCCGCCCTGCCGAAGCTCGTCCATGAGCTGTGCCACGGCGCTGCCATCCTGATCATAGGCATAATAGAGCGCGCGTTCGAAATTGGAGCTGACCTGGATATCCATCGACGGGCTGATCGAGGGGATCACCCCATCGGGTGTGTAATCCGAGGTCGTGAGGCAGCGGTGCAGGATATCGTTCTGGTTCGTTGCCACGATGAGCCGGTCAATCGGCAGGCCCATCTGCTTGGCGATATAGCCGGCGAAGATGTCCCCGAAATTGCCGGTGGGCACGGTGAAGCTGACCTTGCGGTGCGGCGCGCCAAGCGCCACGGCGGAGGTGAAGTAATAGACCACCTGCGCCAGCACCCGCGCCCAGTTGATCGAGTTCACACCGGCAAGCCCCACGGCATCGCGGAACTCGAAATCGTTGAACATATCCTTCACCCGCGCCTGGCAATCGTCGAAATGCCCGGTGACGGCAAGCGCATGCACATTGCTTTCGGACGGCGTGGTCATCTGGCGGCGCTGCACTTCCGAGACGCGCTCATGCGGGTAGAGGATGAAGACATCCACCGCGTCCAGACCACGGAACGCCTCGATGGCGGCCGAGCCGGTATCGCCCGAGGTCGCCCCCACGATGCAGACCCGTTGCCCATTGCGCTTGAGCGAGGCCTCGAAAAGCTGGCCGATCAGCTGCATCGCGAAATCCTTGAAGGCCAGCGTCGGGCCGTGGAACAGCTCCAGCAGGAAATGCCCCTGGTCAAGCTGCACGAGGGGCGCACGCGCGGCATGGCCGAAGCCTTCATAGGCGCGCGCAATGATCTCGCGGAACTCGTCATCGGTGAACGTATCGCCAATGAAGGGGCGCATCACGCGAAAGGCCACCTCATCATAGCTCTGTCCGTGCAGCGCCGCGATATCGGCGCTCAGCATCGGCGGGATGCTCTCGGGCAGGTAGAGCCCGCCATCGCGGGCGAGGCCAGTGAGCATGGCCGCCTCAAAGCTCAGTACAGGGGCGTCGCCACGGGTCGAGATATATTGCATGTCATCGGGCCTTGGGTCGGGGCGCGCGCTGGCGCCACAGGAAGTAAAGGGTCATGATCGCCCAGATCGCGGCAAGCGAGTACCAGGTGATCGCATAGGACAGGTGATCGTTGGGAATAGCGCTCGTGTCTACCGGCAAAGACGTCACGCCGGGGTCTGCGGGAGACATTTCGCGCGCGATGACCAGAACCGGTTGCGTGTCGAGCACCTCGGCCATCTGGGCGATGTCGCGGGCAAACCAGGTGTTACCGGCCACGTCATTATCCGGTGTGGAGCTGTTTCGGTCATCGGGCCAGTTGAGATTGCCGGTGACGGTGAACTCTGATGTCGGGGCGTCGGGTATATTCTCACCCACGCGGACAAAGCCGCGATCCACCAGTACACGGCGCTCACCGGTGTCCAGGGCAGAGATCAGCCGGTAGCCCGCGCCGATCTGCTTGCGGCTGACCAGCACCCGCAATGTCTCGGGCGAAAGTGTGCCCGACAGGCGCACAGACAGGTATTGGTCGCGTTCGGGGTCAGGGTTTGCGGGCAGCGCCACGGGGGCGGCGGCGATGCGCGCCTCGATTTCGGCCAGTACGCCCTCTTTCCACGCCAGCCGCTGCACCTGCCAGGTGCCCAGCCACAGCAGGACGCCCACCCCCAGCAGGCCAAACATCACAGGTATCAGAAGACGGCGCATGAAACCCCTTGGGTCCGAAACAGAAACAGCGCTTCTATACCAAGCCCGCAGCGGTGAACAAGGTGATTGCGCGCACGCGCGCACAGAAGCCACCGGGGGAGCATGAAAAAAGGGTGCGCCGATGCGGCACACCCTTCAGATCATGTGTCGGGCGGGGGGGAACCCAACCTTTCCTGTTCCGCTTTTAGGAGCCCCAGATATAGACCGCGGCAAAGAGGAACAGCCAGACCACGTCAACGAAGTGCCAGTACCAGGCCGCCGCTTCGAAACCGACGTGTTTCTCAGGCGTGAAATGCCCGCGATAGGCCCGCATCAGGCAGACGAAGAGGAAGATCGTCCCGATGATCACATGCGCCCCGTGGAAGCCCGTCGCCATGAAGAAGTTGGCGCCGTAGATGTTGCCGGAGAAGCCAAAGCCCGCGTGGCTATATTCATAGGCCTGCATGACGGTGAAGATCGCGCCCAGCACAATGGCAAGGATCAGGCCACGCTTGAGGTCCTGACGGTTGTTGTCATGAACAAGCGCGTGGTGCGCCCAGGTGGCGGCACAGCCCGAGCAGAGCAGGATCAGCGTGTTGATCAGCGGCAGGTGCCAGGGGTCGAAGGTTTCGATGCCAACGGGCGGCCAGACGCCGTCCTTGATCGGGGACATCTCGCCCATCGGATACATGGCGTGCTTGAAGAAGCTCCAGAACCAAGCGGCGAAGAACATCACCTCGGACATGATGAACATGATGAAGCCATAGCGCAGGCCGATCCGCACCACCGGCGTGTGATCGCCCTGGCTGCTTTCGGCCACCACGTCCGACCACCAGCCGAACATGACGTAAAGCACACCCACCACGCCCATCAGCAGGACCCAGGGCCCGTGATCGTGGAAGAAGAGCACCGCCCCGAAGAGCATGACAAACCCCGCCAGAGCGCCCAGCAGAGGCCAGACAGAGGGGTTCAGGATGTGATAATCGTGGTTCTTTTCATGTGCCATCTGTTCGGTTCCCTCGTTCAAAAGGCTTAGTTTGTTGTTGTATCAGCAGTGGCGTCCTGCACAAGGGCGGCTTGCGCCTCGGGCAGGTCGATTTCGTAGAAGGTATACCCCAAGGTGATCGTGTGGATGTACTGACCCTCACGGTCGCTCACGATCTCCGGATCCACGTAGAAGGTCACGGGCATCTCGACGCGCTCCCCGGGCTGCAGCACCTGCTCTTCGAAGCAGAAGCAGTCGATCTTGGTGAAGAACCCGCCCGCCTCATAGGGTGCCACGTTATAGCTGGCCGAGCCCGCGATCGGCCGGTCGGTGGGGTTATAGGCCTCATAGAAGGCCAGGCCCGTCTCTCCGATGCGGATCTCCATCTCGCGGGCCATGGGCTTGAAGTCCCAGGGCATGCCGCGCTCCTTGGAGGCGTCAAAGCGTACGGTAATGGTCTGATCGAGGATCTCGCCCGGTGCGGCAGAGGCCACGCCCGGTTCGCCGCCAAAGCCGGTCACCCGGCAGAACCAGTCGTAAAACGGCACCGAGGCCCAGGCCAGCGCGCCCATGGTCACACCCACGCCCACCAGTTTCAGAACGGTTTTCTGTTTCGGATCCATCGCCATCGTCATTGATCTCCCTGGGTCGGTATAGCGAAGTCCTCGTTCGAAACTTTCGCGACGGTCAGGCCAAAGACCAGCGCCACGAATGCGGCCAGCACTAAACCCAACCCCAGATTGCGGCTGAAGCGGCGTTTGTGCAGCTCATGTTGTTTGCTCAGGCTCATCTCACCAGCCTCCGAGCCCGTAGCCGGCCAGCGCCGACTCGGCCAGGATCGCGGTGAAATGCGCAAAGAGATAGTAAAGCGAGAATCGGAATACCTTCTTCTCGACCTTGTAATTGTCGGCCTCCGCCACCTCTTCGCTGCGCCGCCAGATGTCGTAGGCGCCTTTCAGGAAGATCGCGTTGCAGAGGACCGCGACAGTCAGGTAGACCGGCCCGCCAATGCCTGTGAAGGCGGCCCCGAGGGCCAGCGGGGCCAGAAGCAGGGTGTAGACAAGGATATGCACCCGCGTGGCGCGGCGGCCATGGGTGGCGGTCAGCATCGGCACACCGGCCGCATCATAGTCGGATTTCACAAACAGGCACAGCGCCCAGAAATGCGGCGGCGTCCACATGAAGATCAGCGCGAACATCAGGATGCTTTCGATGCTCACCGTGCCCGTGGCCGCGGCCCAGCCGATCATCGGAGGAAACGCGCCCGCAGCACCGCCGATCACAATGTTCTGCGGCGTCCAGCGCTTGAGCCACATGGTATAGATAACCACGTAGAAGAAGATGGTGAAGGCGAGCAGGGCCGCGGCAACCCAGTTGGTGGCCAGCCACAGCATAACGACCGAAATCCCCGCCAGCGCCATGCCAAAGCCGAACGCCTCGTCCTCGGTGATCCGGCCCGACGGGATCGGCCGCTTGCGCGTGCGCTTCATGATCCGGTCGATATCGGCTTCCCACCACATGTTGAGCGCGCCTGACGCGCCCCCGCCTATGGCGATGAACAGGATGGCGGTAAAACCCACCATCGGATGAATCCCGACAGGAGCGGCCAGAAGGCCGACGAGCGCGGTGAAGACCACAAGCGACATCACCCGCGGTTTCAGCAGGGCGAAGAAATCGCCAAATCCGGCGTCGCCGGTCTGCGTCTGGGTGTTATTCAGGCTTGCATCGCTCATGCAGGTCTCCGGGGAATGGTGCGTGAAATCACGCACCCTACGGGTCGGAAGGCGGGGGCGCGCATAGACGCCCCCGGGAACAGGTTACTCGGCCAGGGCCACATCCACGCTGCGCGGTGTGCCGGCATATTCCTCGATGGCACCGTCCAGCCACGCATCATAGGCTTCCTGGCTGACGACCTTGACCGTGATCGGCATATAGGCGTGGTCCTTGCCGCAAAGCTCAGAACACTGACCGAAATAGACGCCTTCCTTCTCAGCCTTGAACCACAGCTGAGCCAGGCGGCCCGGTACGGCATCCTGTTTCACGCCGAAGGCGGGAATGGTCCAGGAATGGATCACGTCGGCCCCGGTCACGGTCATCACGACCACCTTGTCAACCGGCACCACAACGGCGGTGTCGGTGGCGAGCAGGTATTCGGCCTGGGTGTAGCCGTATTCTTCGAGCGAGGCGCGGTCGAGCATGAAGCTTTCGAACTCGAACTCGTGGTCCGTATATTCATAGCCCCAGTACCACTGATAGCCCGTCACCTTGATATTGATCTCGCCTTCCGGGATCTCCTGCTGCTTGAACAGCACCGGAAGAGAGAACGCGCCGATGAAGATCAGGATGACGATCGGGATCACCGTCCAGGCCACTTCGAGCGGCGAATTATGCGTGAAGGAGGCCGAGTTCGGATTGGCCTTGCGGTTGAAGCGCAGGATGCAGATCGCCAGCAGCGCACAGACAAAAAGCGTGATCGCGGTGATGATGATCAGGATCATGCCGTCAAGCCACTGGATGTCGCGCGCCAGTTCCGTCGCAGCGGGCTGGAAGCCCAGGCCGCCATCGCTCGGCTTGCCGATAATTTCAAGCCCGTCCTGCGCCATGGCGGGAAGAGCGGTCACTGTGGCCAGAGCGGCCAGAAGGCTGGAAAAACGTCGCATATGTCACCCTGATCGGTTCGCGTTTATGTCTTTTGTCGCAAGCCACCCGGCACACTGGCAGGAATCCCTTGCTTGTCACTGCCGGTTAAAATCATATTCTGAGCCCGCAGACAAGAATGACACCTGCGGCAAACGGCCACTTTTTTTGATTCAGATCAAATTTCGGCCCTTGCCGCGCAGATGCGGATTGCCCTCATGAGTGCCACGCCCTTTCGACCCTTCGAGACCGCCCTGGATCGCGACCATGCCCTGCGCGAGCTGCAGGAGGCGACGCGGGGGGCGGATGATGGCGAACTTTTTCTGGAACGGCGCGCCTCCGAGGCGCTGGTTCTTGACGACGGGCGGGTAAAATCGGCGAGTTATGACGCCGCCGAGGGCTTTGGCCTGCGCGCCGTGAAAGGCGAGGTCACGGGCTATGCCCATTCCACCAACCTTTCCGATGCCGCGCTCTCCCGCGCTGTCGAGACGGCCCGGCTCGCCGTTGGCGATGGCGGCGGCACGCTGGCCGACGGCCCGGCACATACCAACAGACGCCTTTACACCGACGCCGATCCGATTTCGGGGCTCGGTTTTGCGGCCAAGCTCGACTGCCTGCGCGAGATCGACGCGTATCTGCGCGCACGCGATCCCCGTGTTGTTCAGGTCAGCGCCACCATTGCGGCCTCGCATCAGGAGGTGGTGATCCTGCGCCCCGACGGTACGGAGCTGAGCGATACTCGGCCCATGGCGCGCCTGAATGTCTCGGTGATTGTTGAAAAGGACGGCCGCCGTGAGAGTGGAAACGCAGGCGGCGGGGGGCGTGTCGGTCTCGATGGCCTGGTCGATCCGGCCTCCTGGAAGACCAAGGCCGATGAGGCGCTGCGCGTCGCGCTGGTCAATCTGCGGGCAGAACCGGCACCCGCGGGGGTGATGGATGTGGTGCTCGGCCCCGGCTGGCCTGGTATCCTGCTGCACGAAGCCATCGGCCATGGGCTGGAAGGCGATTTCAACCGCAAGGGCAGCTCGGCCTTTGCCGGGCTGATGGGCGAACGCATCGCGGCGCCCGGCGTGACGGTGCTGGATGATGGCACGATCCCCGACCGGCGTGGCTCGATCAGCTTTGACGACGAAGGCACGCCTTCACAGCGCAACACGCTGATCGAAGACGGCATCCTGGTGGGCTTTATGCAAGACCGCCAGAACGCGCGCCTGATGGGGGTCGAGGCGACCGGTAACGGGAGACGAGAAAGCTATGCCCACGCGCCGATGCCGCGCATGACCAATACATACATGCTGGGCGGAGAGGCGGACCCCGCCGATATCGTCGCGGAGCTCAAGGACGGGATCTATGCGGTGGGATTTGGCGGTGGGCAGGTGGATATCACCAACGGCAAGTTCGTCTTTTCCTGCACCGAGGCCTACAGGGTCAAGAACGGCAAGGTGGGCGCCCCGGTGACCGGGGCCACCCTGATCGGCGACGGTGCCACCGCGCTCCGGCAGATCCGCGCGCTCGGCAATGACATGGCGCTCGATCCCGGCATGGGCAATTGCGGCAAGCAGGGCCAGTGGGTGCCAGTAGGCGTGGGGCAGCCGACGGTGATGATCGGCGGGCTGACCGTGGGCGGCTCTGCCGCGTAAGGCAGAGTCGCGCACCGTCGCGGCCCGGGACGCCGCTCCCGCAGGGGCCGCACGTGACAGGGATCTCACGAAAAAGCTGAGCTGAGGATATATTTTTAAGTCGCCGACAGTTTTCCGGCGTTTTTCCGGGATCGGTTTACCGGCTATTAACCAAGCGCTCGTATGCCTGTTAGGGCAAGCAGGCGGAGTCACGATGACCGTGGATACACATCCTTCCACTCACCCCCCACTCCCACCCACCACGGAAGATGACCGGCTGTCGTGGCTTCGTCTCTTGCGCTCGCGCCGGGTCGGCGTTTCGACATTTTTCCGGCTGATGGCCGAGCATAACACCGCCCAGGCCGCGCTGGCCGAATTGCCGGCGATCGCCCGCGCGGCGGGTGTCGACAGCTATCAGCCCTGCTCAGAGGCGCGTGCCGCCGAAGAAATGGCAGCCGCGCACGCCGTGGGGGCCCGGCTTCTCCTGATCACCGATGCGGATTATCCCGACGCACTCAGAACCATACCCGACCCGCCGCCCCTTCTGTGGATGATTGGCGACAACGCCGTTCTGCGGCGCCCGATGGTCGCCCTCGTCGGTGCGCGCTACGCCTCTTCGCTGGGCACGCGCATGGCCAGACAGCTCAGCGCGGAACTGGCCGAGGCGGGCTTTGTCATCGTCTCCGGTCTTGCGCGTGGCGTGGACACCGCGGCGCATCTGGCCACGCTTCACAGCGGCACGGTCGCGGTGATGGGTGGCGGGGTCGATGTGCTTTACCCGTCGGAGAATGCCCATCTGGCCAGAGAGATCGAGGCGCACGGCCTGCGGCTTTCCGAGCAGCCGATGGGGCTCAGCCCGCAGGCGCGGCATTTCCCCCGGCGCAACCGGATCATCAGCGGTCTCTCGGGCGCGGTCGTGGTTGTCGAGGCCGCGGCGAAATCAGGCTCCCTCATCACCGCGCGCAATGCGCTCGACCAGGGCCGTGAAGTGCTTGCCGTGCCGGGGCACCCGATGGACGGGCGCGCCTCGGGCTGCAATATGCTGATCCGGGACGGGGCGCGGCTGGTGCGCAACGCCGCCGATGTGATCGAGGCGCTGCCGGTGCAGGACGCCCCGCGGCCCCAGCCCCAGCCCCAGCCCCAGCCCCAGAACACGATACCAACACCGCCGCCAGACCGCCGAAGCCTCGCGGAAACCGCCAGGCTGCACAACCAGATCCTTGATCGCCTCGGGCCCTCTCCGCTGGCGGAGGATCAATTGATCCGCGACCTGGGCCAGCCCGCGCATGCGGTCTCTCCCGTGCTCGTGGATCTGGAGCTCGATGGCCGGATCAAGCGCGATACGGGCGGCCTGCTCAGTCTCGCCACCGCCAAACGCGCCTCCTGACAGGCGCTCAGTCTGGGCAGATTTCGAGCAGGACGCTGCGGTACTCCGCGCAAAGCGCCGGATCGGAATACCACGCGTCGGTCGCCCCGATCTCCCAATGTACGGCGACCCATGTCTGGCCGACCTTGCGATAGAGCGCCTGCAGGGTCGAGCCGTCCATATACTCTTCGTCCAGCTCACCGCGCAGCCCGCCCGGTGTTTGCGAGATATCGATCTGCGCGCCACCCGGCCGCTGCGCATCGACGCTGGCAAAGGCCACATCGCCCGCCCGCCGCAGCTCGTAGACCACAAACTCCACCGGGGCGCCCAGCATCCATTCGGCATGGGGCCGCAGCGCGTCCATCAATGCCTTGCGATCGGCCGTGCCGCGCGCCGGTTCTTCCCAGGCTCCGGCAGCCGTCGCCAGCCCCAGTGCGGCCATCATCAACACTCTGCGCATCATGCTCCCCCTTGTCTTACCGTCAATCTGCCGCCATTTAACCCCGCATGGCAAGCTGGTCAGAGCGCCTCATTGACAATGTCGCCTGCCAGCCGTCATGGTCCGCCGCCATAAGTCTCGCCCCGAGTCGCAAGGAGTTTTCATGCCCGTCGTTGTCGTCGAATCCCCGGCCAAGGCCAAGACAATCAATAAATATCTGGGGTCCGATTACACGGTTCTCGCCTCCTATGGCCATGTCCGCGACCTGCCGCCCAAGGATGGCTCGGTCGACACCGAGCATGATTTCGAGATGAAATGGGAGGTGGGGTACGACAGCCGCAAGCACGTCAAGGCCATCGCCGATGCGCTGAAGGACGACAACGCGCTGATCCTCGCCACCGACCCCGACCGCGAAGGCGAGGCGATCAGTTGGCACCTGGAAGAGACCCTGCGCAAACGCAAGGCGATCAAGAAGGACACGCCGGTCAGCCGCGTGGTATTCAACGCGATCACCAAGGATGCCGTCACCCAGGCCATGCAGAACCCGCGCGAAGTGGATGCGCCGCTGGTCGAGGCCTATCTGGCGCGGCGCGCGCTCGATTATCTTGTCGGCTTCAACCTCTCTCCGGTGCTCTGGCGCAAACTGCCCGGCGCCAAGTCGGCGGGGCGGGTGCAATCTGTCTGCCTGCGCCTGATCGTTGAGCGGGAGATGGAGATCGAGGCGTTCAACCCGCGCGAATACTGGTCCGTGAAGGCGCTGCTCAGCACGCCACGCGGGCAGGAATATGAAGCGAGGCTGACTGTATTGGCGGGCAAGAAGCTCGACAAATACGATATCGAGAACGAAACCCAGGCCGAGCTGGCCGTGCAGGCCGTCACCTCGCGCGACCTGAAAATTGCACGGGTTGAGGCCAAACCCGCAAGCCGCAACCCATCGGCACCCTTCATGACCTCGACATTGCAACAGGAAGCGTCGCGCAAGTTCGGAATGGGTGCACGGCAGACGATGTCGGCGGCGCAACGGCTCTACGAGGCGGGGCATATCACCTATATGCGGACCGACGGGATCGACATGGCCCCCGAGGCCGTGCATGCCGCGCGTGACGCGATCAAGGATCGGTACGGCGATGAATATGTCCCCAAGTCGCCGCGCATGTACAAGAACAAGGCCAAGAACGCCCAGGAGGCGCATGAGTGCATCCGCCCGACGGACATGACCCGTGACGCGGCCAGCCTGAAGATTTCGGATGCCGATCAGCGCAAGCTCTATGACCTGATCTGGAAGCGCACGCTGGCCTGCCAGATGGAAGCGGCCCGGCTGGAGCGCACCACCGTCGATATCGAAAGTGCGGATGGTCAGGTGGGCCTGCGCGCCACGGGTCAGGTTGTCCTCTTCGACGGGTTCCTCAAGGTCTATGAGGAAGGCCGCGACGACGCAGTGCTGGATGACGATGACCGCCGGTTGCCGCAGATCATGGAGGGTGAGACAGCCAAGAAGGCCAGCGTCACCCCGGAACAGCATTTCACCCAGCCGCCGCCACGCTATACCGAGGCGACGCTGGTCAAGAAGATGGAAGAGCTGGGAATCGGGCGCCCCTCGACCTATGCCAGCATCGTGACCACGATCCAGGACCGCGAATATGTCCGCAAGGACAAGAACCGCCTCATCCCCGAGGACAAGGGACGGATCGTCACGATCTTCCTGCTGAATTTCTTCCGCAAATATGTGGGTTATGAGTTCACGGCCAACCTTGAGGAAGAGCTCGACCAGATCAGCGCGGGGGACGCAGATTATAAAAAGGTGCTCAGCCAGTTCTGGCGCGATTTCTCGGCCGCTATCGCCGAAACATCCGAGCTGCGCATCACTGAGGTTCTGGATGTGCTGGACGAGGCGCTGGCGCCAACGCTCTATCCGCCGCGCGAGGATGGCAGCGATCCCCGCATCTGCCCGCTGTGTGGCAACGGCAAGCTGCATCTGAAAACCTCCCGCACCGGAGGGTTTGTCGGCTGCGGCAATTATCCTGAATGCCGCTATACCCGCCCCATCGGCGGGGAGGCCGCAGAGGGCGGCGACCGGGTGCTTGGCGAAAACCAGGGAGAAGAGATTTCACTGCGCTCGGGCCGGTTCGGCCCTTATGTGCAGCGGGGTGAGCGGACCGAAGACAATCCCAAGCCACAGCGCGCCTCACTGCCCAAAGGCTGGCAGGCGGATGATATGACGCTGGAAAAGGCGCTGACGCTCCTCAGCCTGCCGCGCGAGATCGGTGACCATCCCGAGGGCGGGATGATCAGCGCGAACTTTGGCCGGTACGGGCCGTACATCATGCACCAGCTGCCGGATGAGGCAAAGCCGGTCTATGCCAATCTCAAGGATCCGGGCGACGTGTTCGACATCGGCATGAACCGCGCGGTGGAGCTTCTGGCCGAAAAACGCGCCAATCCGGGGCGCGGACGCTCGGCCGCGGCCAAGCCCCTCAAGGAATTGGGAGAGCATCCCGACGAGGGCGGGCCGGTCAATGTCATGGACGGGCGGTACGGTCCTTATGTGAAATGGGCCAAGGTCAACGCCACGCTTCCGAAAGGCGTCGAGCCGGGTGACGTGACTATGGACATGGCCGTGGCCCTGATCGCTGAGAAAGCCGCCAAGAAGGGTAAAGGCCGCAAAAAGGCCGCCCCCAAGACGAAGGCAGCTGCGAAGTAAGCACACCGCCCCGCTCACGACGATTTGATTGGTATCCGGCGGTTTGATACGCGACCTATTCGCGCAATAAACAGGAAAGGACATGTCATGAGCAAGGCACATACAACACGGCGGAGCTTTGTGCTGGGCACGGCAATAAGCCTCGCCACGCCCACTCTGATCAGCGCAAAAGAACAAAAAGAAGTGCGGCGCAACGTATCGAGCTTCAGCAGCCAGCGCTGGGAGGATCATTTCGAAAGTCTCGGCAAAGGCGCGATTGTCGCAGACACCTATTCCCGCGCGCTGCATTACTGGAATGCGGATGGCTCTGATTACCGGATCTATCCCACCTCCGTCCCGCTGAGCGATGAATTGACCAAGCGTGGCTATACGCAGGTCGTGCGCAAGAAAATCGGCCCAAGCTGGACGCCCACCCCTTCCATGCGCGAACGCGACCCGTCCCTGCCCGACTTCATGCCGCCTGGCCCGGGCAATCCGCTGGGCACCCATGCGATGTATCTCGACTGGCCCGCCTATCTGATCCACGGCACGCATGACACCCGCAAGATCGGGCGACGCAGCTCGGCGGGCTGTATCGGGCTCTATAACCACATGATCGAAGAACTCTTTGCGATTACACCCGTGGGCTGCCAGGTGCGCATCCTCTGATCGCGGGCCTTTGCCGTAGGCTTATGCTGCACTTGCGGCATGTTGACTTCCCCCCTGTCAACGGCCACTAAGCAGACGACCAATCGGCAAAGAGGGCTTCCATGAGCAAGATATATGAAAGTGCGGCGGCCGCACTGGACGGGCTGTTACAGGACAATATGCTGATCGCCTCGGGCGGATTTGGCCTTTGCGGCATCCCCGAGCTGCTGCTCAAGGCCATTAAGGACAGCGGTGTAAAAGACCTCACCTTCGCCTCGAACAACGCAGGCGTGGACGATTTCGGCATCGGTATCCTGCTCCAGACCAAGCAGGTCAGGAAGATGATGAGCTCCTATGTGGGCGAGAACGCCGAATTCATGCGCCAGTATCTCTCTGGCGAGCTGGAGATCGAGTTCAACCCGCAAGGCACCCTGGCTGAGCGGATGCGCGCCGGTGGTGCGGGCATTCCGGGCTTCTACACCAAGACCGGTGTCGGCACCCAGGTCGCCGAGGGCAAGGAGCACAAGGAGTTCGACGGACAGACCTATATCCTTGAGCGCGGCATCTTCGCCGACCTCAGCATCGTGAAGGCCTGGAAAGCGGATGAAACGGGCAACGCGATCTTCCGCAAGACCGCGCGCAACTTCAATCCGCCCGCCGCCATGTGCGGCAAGGTCTGCGTGATGGAAGTGGAAGAGATCGTGCCCGTGGGCAGCCTCGACCCCGACAACATCCACCTTCCGGGTGTCTATGTGCACCGCCTTGTGCAGGGCGAGCACGAGAAACGCATCGAACAACGCACAGTGCGGGAGGCATGATCATGGGCTGGGATCGCAATCAGATGGCCGCGCGCGCGGCACAGGAACTGGAAGACGGCACCTATGTGAATCTCGGGATCGGCATCCCGACGCTGGTGCCCAACTTCATCCCCGAAGGGGTCAGCGTCACGCTGCAATCGGAAAACGGGATGCTGGGCATGGGCCCCTTCCCGGTGGCGGGCAACGAGGACCCGGACCTGATCAATGCCGGCAAGCAGACGATCACCGAACTGCCCGAGACCTCCTATTTCGACAGCGCCACCTCTTTTGGCATGATCCGCGGCGGCAAGATCGCCATGGCCATCCTCGGCGCCATGGAAGTGGCCGAAAACGGTGATCTGGCCAACTGGATGATCCCCGGCAAGCTGGTGAAGGGCATGGGCGGCGCGATGGACCTTGTGGCGGGCGTGGGCCGTGTGGTCGTTGTGATGGACCACACCAACAAGCATGGCGAAAGCAAGCTGCTGAAGAAATGCACCCTGCCCCTGACCGGCGCGGGCGTTGTGGACCGGATCATCACCAACCTCGGTGTGCTGGATGTGACGCATAAGGGCCTGCACATTCAGGAATGCGCACCAGGCGTGAGCCGCGAAGACATCATTGCCGCGACCGAGGCGACGATCGTCTGATCGGCACCGGCATCAAACAGCAAAGCCCCGGCATCGCGTCCGGGGCTTTTTTCGTCAGTTCATCGCAAGGTTCAAAGCGCAGGCATCGGTGACAAGCTCGGGCCGGGTCTTGCACAGCCCCCGCGCCACCTCAAAAGCGGCCAGCACCTTGGGGATATAGTCGCGCGTTTCGGCATAGGGCGGCACGCCCTGATGCTTCTTCACCGCGTTCTCGCCCGCGTTATAGCCGGCCAGCGCCAGAACCGCATCGCCGTCAAACTCGCGCATCAGCCAGTTGAGATAGGCCACGCCGCCCTTGATATTCTGTGCGGGTTCCAGGCTGTCCTCCACCCCAAAGCGCTTGGCGGTGTCGGGCATAAGCTGCATCAGGCCCTGCGCCCCCTTGTGGCTTTCTGCGGTATCGCGCCCGCTGGATTCCACGGCGATCACCGCCAGCACCAGCGCGGGCGACACATCCGTGCCGATCGTCTCACGCAGGATCGTGCTGCCTTGTGCCGAGGCGATGCCCTGCAGGTCCTGAAGCCGTGGGCCGGGGATACTCCCGCCGCCCGGCGCCTTGTTGAGCCCGGCAAGCGCCTTGCGCATTCGGTCCGCACCGTTGACTCCGATCTCGGACGGCACATCGGACCAGAACCACGCATAGGTTGCCGGAACGGGCGCGGACGGGGTGGGGCTGACCGTCTCGGTCGGTTTTGGCTTCGGCTGATGAACCTGCGGCTCGATCTGAACCATGATCCTCTTGGCCGCGCCCTTTTTCGGCGGTTTGGCCATTTTGAAGGTAAAATCCGGGAATGGGGGCGGATCGCCTGCCATAACCGGGGTGCCAAGAGCCAAAATCAGGCCGAGACACAGAATCCGGTCGAGTCGCATCATATGATTTGCTCTGCCTCTTATGGGTTTTTTCCCAAGTATCGCAAAAATGAGGGTGCAAAACCAGCATTGTTGCCAGCAAGGAAACCGCGTTTGTGATCAATTTGCGCCACGATCCGCGTGTTAACAGAGCCAGAACGTTTTTTTAGATTTTTAATTTCCAAGTATTTCAAAGACTTAAGTGTGCAAACACCCGAAAGTTAACAAGCTCCAAAAATGGCACGAAACGCGCCCCAATCGCGCCAGATTTCGCTGGCTATATCTGCTCATACCGAAACGGCAATGGGCCAGAGAGAGAGCGCCCGCCACACGCCGGACCGGTTGTGAACCTGAGAATCTGATCCTTTGGAGGGACCAAACAATGACGAACTTCATCAACAAGTTTCTGAAAGAAGAAGACGGCGCCGTTACGGTTGACTGGGTTGTGCTGACCGCAGCCATCGTTGGCCTGGGCGTTGCAGGCATCTCGAGCGTCCAGTCGGGCGTTGTTGGCCTGGCCGGCAAAATCGGTACCGCTGTGGACAGCGACACCTGGGTTGGCCAGGGCGTGGGCGGCACCGGCAGCACCACTCCGTAAGGTCTCGGAGTACCTGAACTACAATTGGCCGCGCTCCCTGCCTTGGGGCGCGGCCTTTTTTATGAGTGAGCAGACGGTGACGCCTTGCACCTGGGAACATTCTGCCTGGGCGTGACTGATAATCAGTGAATAAGTACCAGAAAGGACGTTCCCAATGCTAAAACTTATCCGTAAATTCGTGGCTTCCGATGTGGGGGCCATCACCGTCGACTGGGTGCTTCTGACCGCCGCCGTTGTGGGCCTGGCCGGTGCGAGCGCTGCGCTTGTGAATGATGGCGTCGTCTCGGCGGCCGCCCATATCGAGGATGGCGTGACCGCGCAGAAAGTCGGCGCGATCTATTGAGCTGACATGTCTCGACGCCTGCCGGTAAGGTGCGGCGTCGCGAAACCTCCCCCGAGCGACCGCGATTTCGCCACAATCGCGTGCCAGATGAAAAAGTGACCCCGTGCGCTCAATGCACGTGGCAAGAGCAGAAACCCGAAAGGACACGCCATGCGTTTGGTATTTGGACTTGTCTTGGTACTCGGCCTCGGCCTCGCCGGATTCGCCGTCTATATGGCCAAGAGCTATATCCAAGGTTATCAGGCACAGCTGGCTAAAGAACGGTCGCAACGCGCGCCCGCCATCCAGTTGGCCGACATCTATGTCGCCTCGCGTCCGCTGAAATACGGCGAGCCGATCCTGAAGAAAGACGTGAAGCTGATCAGCTTCCCCCAAAGATACCTGCCCGAAGGCCCCTTCATGACCGAAGAGGAGCTGTTTCCCGAAGGCGAAGACGAGCCGCGCAAGGCTCTCCGCGCGATGGAGAAATTCGAGCCGATCCTGGAGGTCAAGGTCACCGGGCCCGGCGAAGAGGCCGGTCTGACGTCGCAGCTGCAACGCGGCGAGCGTGCGTTCGCGATCAAGGTTGACGTGTCAAGCGGCGTGTCGGGCTTCCTGCGGCCGGGCGACAGTGTCGATGTGTACTGGACCGGCAAGGTTGGCGGCGCCGACCTGCGCACCGAGGCCAATTCCGTTGGCAACGTAACCAAGCTGATCGAAACCGGCGTGCGGCTCATTGCCGTGGACCAACAGGCAAGCGGCGATGTCTCGGGGGCGACCCTCGCGCGGACCGTCACCGTGGCAGTCAAGCCGCAGCAGGTCGCGGCACTGGCGCAGGCTCAGGCGACCGGTCGTCTTTCGCTCTCGCTTGTCGGGGTTATGGATGACACCGTGGCCGAGATCATCGAAGTGGACCAGCATCGCCTCCTGGGACTTGCTCAGGCCGAGGTTGCGATCCAGAAGGAAGAACGCATCTGCACCGTGCGCACCAATCGGGGTGGCGAGGTCGTGGTCAGCGAAATCCCCTGCACCAACTGATCTGACCCCGGAAAGAAGTTGAAGGGCGCCCCAATGCGGGCGCCTTTTTCCATGCCGCGCCGCCTAAGCTGTTTTGCAAAAGCCACGATTTTTGTCGAAAGCCCTTTGATTCTTGAAAAGTTTTCAAAATTGGCGCAAGGTAAACCCCATAACGGGCAAAAAGACCCATCCTTGAGGCGTGATCGGAAAGGCAGGTCACATGAAAATCGTCGGACTTTTTAAGGCCGCCCTTTTGGGGCTGGTTGTTGCTGCGGGGCCAATTGCCACCGAAGCATTGGCTGAAAACGTACAGGTTGTACGCAAAGGCACCGGGCGCGATCTGAGCGTCCCCATGAACCGGGCAGTTGTCGTCGAAAGCGACACCCCTTTCGCGGAGCTGAGCATCGCGAACCCACAAATTGCTGATTTCTCGACACTTTCTGATCGTACGATCTATGTGCTCGGCAAATCGCCCGGGATCACCACCCTGACATTGCTGGATGCCAACGGGCGTCTGATCACCAATGTCAACGTGGCCGTGAGCCCGGATATTTCGGAATTCAAAGAGCGGCTGCGGCAGATTCTGCCGGGCGAACGGATCGAAGTGCGTTCAGCCAATGACGGCATCGTTCTGTCCGGGACCGTTTCCAGCACACCGAAGATGCAGCGCGCCCTCGATCTGGCGCAGCGCTACGCGCCCGAGCGGGTATCGAACCTGATGTCCGTGACCGGGAAGCAACAGGTGATGCTGAAGGTCCGTTTTGCCGAGATGAACCGCTCGGTCGCGAAATCGTTGAGTTCCTCGATCGCTTTTGGCGGCAACTGGCTGAGCGGCGATCTAAGCGTTACAAGCGAAACAGGCACCTGGCTTGACCCCGGAAACGGCTTGAATTCGGGGAATGTGATTACGCAGGCAGGCACCGAAGGCGCGATCGGGCTGGGCTTCAATGTCGGCTCGCTTCAGGTCGGTATGTTGCTGGAAGCCATGGAGGCCAAAGGCGTCGTCCGGACCCTTGCCGAGCCGAACCTGACCGCTCTGTCGGGGCAGGAAGCCAAGTTTCTGGCGGGCGGCGAATACCCCATTCCGGTTAACCAGGAAGACGACACGATCACCATCGATTACAAACCCTTCGGTGTTGAGCTGAACTTCGTGCCACGGGTTATGGATGATGAGATCATCAACCTGGAACTCTCCGCGGCGGTTTCTTCGATCGATTCGACCAACTCGTTCGATCAGGGCGGTTTGTCGATTGCCGGTTTCCGGCGCCGCGACGCCTCCACCACCGTGGTGCTGCGCGATGGCGAGAGCTTCGCGGTTGCGGGGCTGCTGCAGGATGACTTCCGCGACAATAACGGCCAGGTGCCCTGGCTTGGCGATGTGCCCATTCTCGGGGCGCTGTTCCGCTCCGCGGAGTACCAGCGGTCGCAGACCGAGCTTGTGATCATCGTGTCGGCCCACCTGGTCACGCCCACCCGTGGCGAGGCTCTGGCCCTGCCGACGGATCGGGTGAAACTGCCCTCTGAGGCAGACCTCTTCCTGCATGGACGTGTGGCCAAAAGCGCACGCGAGGTCAAAGGTGCTGCAGGCGAAGTTGCCAAACAGGACTTCACCGGCTCTTATGGTTACGTAATGGATTGATGGGAGGCAGAGGCACATGAAACATCTTCTCGCATCAGTCGGCCTTGTCGCCCTTGCTGCATGTTCCAGCACACCGGGTGAAGTGTTCCGCTCCTACAGCGAAACAGGCAGCCTCGTGGATAGCGGCGATTTCGGCAACGCCAATATGAACAACCATCTGGTGATGACCGGTGAGGCGGGCTACGTGCACAGTCTCGGCAACCGCTTCGCCTCGGAAGTTCAGACCACGGTCAACTTCGCCTTCGGATCCTCGCAGCTTGATGTCGGCGCGCGTGATACGCTGAGTGAACAAGCCCGGTGGATCAAGCAGTTCCCCGAAGTGCGGTTCAAGGTCTATGGCCACACCGACAAGGTGGGCTCGAACGCCTATAACAAGCGTCTCGGCCAGCAACGGGCCAATACCGTGGTGAACTATCTCGTCAGCCAGGGCATCAGCCGCTCCCGGCTGGAGGCAGTGGTTTCCTTCGGTGAAACCCAGCCGCTGATCGTGACGGAAGGGCGCGAGCGCCGCAATCGGCGCACGGTGACCGAAGTGACCGGTTTCGTGCAGTCGCATCCGGTGATCATGGATGGCAAATATGCCCAGGTCGTCTATCGCGAGACGATCTTGAGCGCCAAGCCGCCCAGCGATCTGGCCACGGTCAAGGAAAACGAAACGATTGTGATGTCCTCCGAATAGGGCTCAGGGATCTCCCTGTCCGGCGAGAGCCGGGCCACCTAAACCCGCCTCACGAGGCGGGTTTCTTTTGTTTTCAACCCATCGTTTCGGGGGGCTTCGAGGCCGCCGAGTGCCGCGCCAAATGTTTATCAATACCGCACAATTACGATCTTTTGGCCCAAATGTTGCCCCGATTCTTTGGGAAAGTCCTTTCGAAGCAAAAGTGCGCCCAATGAATTCTCGATGAGAAAACAAGGGCAAAGCACAGAAAACAAAGACTTTGAGCAGAACGTCAAAGGCAAAACAGATGGGATCGAGTAACGATGTCGAGTAGTGCGATGAATCAGCCAGAAGCCAGCCCGATCACGGCCTGCACGATCAGCCGCGATGTGCAGAACTTCGATCTTCTGATCGAAGATATGGAAACCGCCCTTGGCGAAGCCTGGGGCGATCTCGGCTTCAGCGAAGCCATGGCTTTCTTCAATCAATCCGACAGCGACGGGCTTGAGTTTGTCGCCATCGCCATCGACAGCTCCGACGAAGAAGAAATCGTTATGCTGGGCGATCTGATCACCCTGGCAAAGTCGAAGAAAATCAAGGTCATCCTGATCGCAGAAGATGTCAGCCCGGCTGTGCTGCATCAGCTTCTTCGCCAGGGGGCCGACGAATTCGTCCCCTACCCGCTTCCTGAGAACGAGCTGCAAGCCGCGATCGAGCGCCTCAACAAACAGCCCGAACCAGTGATGCAGGTCATGGCCGCCCCCACGGGTCACGGCGTGAGTGGTACAACTGGCGACGGAGTTCTGCTTGCCGTGCATGGTCTGGCGGGCGGCACCGGGGCGACCACCCTGGCGACGAACCTTGCCTATGAACTGGCCACGGTTGAGAAAAAAGCCGAGAACCCGAAAGTGTGCCTGCTGGATTTCGATCTGCAATTCGGTTCGGTCGCAACCTATCTCGACTTGCCGCGCCGCGACGTGGTCTATGAGATGTGGTCGGACACCGATGCGCTTGACCACGATATCTTCCGCCAGGCGCTGACCTCCTTCAACGACAAGATGCAGGTGCTGACGGCGCCGCTTGACATGCTGCCGCTTGATTTCGTCTCTCCCGAGGATGTGGCGAAGGTGATCGCGCTGGCGCGTCAGCATTTCGATTACGTGGTGATCGATATGCCCTCAACGCTGGTTCAGTGGTCCGAAACCGTGCTGCATGAGGCCCAGGTGTATTTTGCGACGCTGGAGCTGGATATGCGTTCGGCCCAGAACACGCTGCGTCTGAAGCGTGCTCTGCAAGCTGAGGATCTGCCGTTTGAGAAGATCCGTTTCTGCCTCAACCGCGCACCGAAATTTACCGATCTCAATGGCAAAAGCCGCGTCAAACGCATGTCGGAAAGCCTCGATATCAGCATCGAGATGCAGTTCCCCGATGGCGGCAAGCCGATCCCGCAATGCAATGACCATGGCCTGCCCCTGTCGGAATCGGCCGCGAAGAACCCGTTGCGCAAGGAAATCATGAAACTGGCTCGTTCTTTGCATGACCTTGGCAAAGACGAAGCTGAAGCCGCTTAAGGAGAGGATCAGAGATGTTCTCACGTTACAAGAAAGATAGCGGTGCTGCGAACAAGGCCGCGTCCCCCAAAGCTGACGGACCGAAAACCGCCCCAGTCGAGGCGGCCCCGGCGGTGTCGCTGCGAAAGCCTGTGCCGGTCAAGCCGGCCGAAAGCGTGCCGCAGGACAAGGAACGCAAGCGCAAGGAGCGGCTGAGCGAGATCAAGATCGAGCTGCACCGGTCGCTTCTGGATCACCTGAACCTCGGCGCGCTGGAAACCGCGACCGAGGCTGATCTGCGCGCCGAGATCGCGTCAATCTCCGAAGAGGTGCTGATCGAGCGCAATATCGTGCTCAATCGCGAGGACCGGACGACCCTGACTCAGGAACTCTATGATGAGGTCAGGGGTCTGGGACCGCTCGAAACCCTGCTCCAGGACGAGACGGTGAACGATATTCTCGTCAACGGACCGCATCAGATTTTCGTGGAACGCGCCGGGAAACTGGAACTCAGTGACGTCACCTTCAAGGATGAAAGGCACCTGCTGCGGATCATCGACAAGATCGTGAGCGCGGTGGGTCGCCGGGTGGACGAATCCAACCCTTATGTGGACGCCCGTCTTGCTGACGGTTCGCGTTTCAATGCGATGGTCCCGCCTGTGGCCGTAGATGGTAGCCTCGTCTCCATTCGTAAGTTCAAGAAAGACAAGCTCGGGATCGACGATCTTGTGGCTTTCGGGGCCTTCTCCGAAGAGATGGCCGCATATCTTCAGGCCGCGGTGGCCACCCGGCTGAACGTGATCGTCTCGGGCGGGACCGGCTCGGGTAAGACGACCACGCTCAACGCGCTGTCGTCCTTCATCGACAATTCCGAACGGATCCTGACCATCGAGGATACGGCGGAACTTCAGCTGCAACAGACCCATGTGGGCCGGATGGAAAGCCGCCCGCCCAACGTGGAAGGCAAGGGCGAGGTTTCTCCGCGCGACTGTCTGAAAAACGCCCTTCGGATGCGCCCTGACCGGATCATCGTGGGGGAAACGCGCGGCGAGGAAGTGATCGACATGCTGCAGGCCATGAACACCGGCCACGACGGCTCGATGACCACGATCCACGCCAACAACCCGCGCGACGCCATTTCCCGTCTGGAAAACATGGTCGCCATGGCCGGGATCGAGATGCCGCTGAAAGCCGTGCGCTCTCAGATCGCCTCGGCTGTGCACCTGATGGTCCAGGCCTCGCGTTTGCAGGACGGCTCGCGCCGCATGACCTCGATCACCGAAGTGACCGGGATGGAGGGCGACGTGATCTCGATGCAGGAGATCTTCCGCTTCCAGCGCGTCGGGCTGACCCCGGATAACAAGATCATCGGGCACTTCACCGGGACCGGTGTGCGCTCGAACTTTTCAGAACGGTTCCGTCTGTGGGGGTATGACCTGCCGCCGCAGATCTTCGAACCCATCGCGGCGGAGTAAGCGCCATGACTATCTCAGCAGAACCGATTATCTACATTCTGATCTTCGTCGGGGTGCTTGTCCTCGTCGAAGGCCTCTACCTGACGGTGTTTGGCCGGTCGATCAGCCTCAACAGCCGCGTCAACCGTCGGCTGGAGATGCTCGACAAGAACTCGAACCGCGAACAGGTCATGGAGCAGCTGCGCAAGGAAATGCAGCAGCACATGAAGGCCAAGAAAATCCCGCTGTATTCGATCCTGTCGGACAAGGCGCAAAAGGCCGCAATCGCGTTTTCGCCCAGGCAACTGATCATGATCATGGTCCTCCTGAGTTTCCTGGCCTTTCTCGGGCTCAGCGTCGGCACCGCGACCGGTCTTGGTGTGCGCGTGATCGTCTCGGTGGCCATGGGTGTGGGCGGTGTCTTTACCTGGGTGAGCATGAAGGCGGGCAAACGAATGGCCCTGCTGGAAGAGCAGCTTCCGGACGCGATCGAGCTGATGGTGCGCAGTCTGCGCGTGGGTCACCCCTTCTCCTCGGCCATCTCGATTGTGGCCAATGAGGTGGCCGATCCGCTCGCCACAGAGATGGGTATCATCGCCGACGAGGCCGCCTATGGCCGTGAGATGGGCGAAAGCCTGAAGGACATGGCGCAACGGCTCGACATGCAGGATCTGCGCTTTCTTGCGGTGGCCGTGACCATCCAACAGCAATCAGGTGGTAACCTGGCCGAAATCCTCGCGGGGCTTGCCAAGGTGATCCGCGCACGGTTCCGCCTGTTCCGCCGGGTCAAGGCGATCACCGCCGAGGCCAAATGGTCGGGCAAGTTCCTGTCGGCCTTCCCGCTGATCGCGCTGATCGCCATCAACCTGCTTGACCCCGACTACTACACGGAGGCGATGGAACACCCGTGGTTCATCCCGGCCTGCCTTGTTGTGGGGTTCTTCCTGACGATCAACCTCGTCGTGATGCGCGCCCTTGTGAATATCCGTGTGTAAGGAGCTGAAGATATGGACTTTCTGACAGATCTGTTTGGCCCCTTTGGACCGATCATCGCCGTTGGCAGCCTGGGCATCGTGCTCGTTGCCTTCGTGGTGGCCGCCCTTCTGACACAGCGCAAGGACCCGCTGGAGAAGCTGAAGGAAAGCCAGCACAACCAGATGCGCAATGCGGACCTGCAACAGCAGCTGCGCACAGGGCAGAAAAACAAGAAGCTGGACAAATACGCCAACTTCCTGGAACCGCAGGATGCCAAGCAACTCAGCCAGATCCGGCTGACGCTGATGCAGGCGGGCTATCGCCATCGCGACGCGGTGCGCTTCTTCCACTTCGCGCAAATGGCCGGGGCGATCGGCCTGCTGATCCTCGGGGTGCTTTACTTCCTGCTGTTCAAGGCCGGGAACGAAAACACCACCACGACCCAGGCGATCATGTACATTCTGGGCCCTGGCCTGGTCGGCTACATGATCCCGAAATACTGGGTCACCAAGCGTCGCCAGCAGCGGCAGCAGGAAATCGAGGAAGGGTTCCCCGACAGCCTCGACATGATGCTCGTCTGCGTCGAGGCCGGTCAGTCCATGGACCAGTCGATTATCCGGGTTTCCAAGGAACTCGCCTCGTCCTATCCGGCATTGGCGGAAGAGTATGAGATCGTGGCGCATCAGATCAAGGCAGGGCGCGACAAGCCCGGCGTTCTGGGCGAACTGGCCGAGCGGTGCGGCGTGCAGGATATCGCCAGCTTTACCACCGTGCTGATCCAGTCCCAGCAGTTCGGGACATCCGTTGCCGATGCGCTTCGGGTCTATGCCGGGGAGATGCGTGACAAACGTGTCATGCGTGCCGAAGAAAAGGCCAACAAGCTTCCGACAAAGATGACTTTGGCCACGATGATGCTTACAGTTCCGCCATTGCTGATCATTCTGATCGGCCCATCGGTTCTGGGTATCATGGATCTGTTTGCCATGGCCCTCTGATAGGAAGAGGCATAATGGCTCGGGCAGGGCTAGTATTACTTCTCGTCGCGGCTCTTGCGGGCTGCGACGAGCGCGTTGATAAAGAGAGTCCGTTTGCACCTGGTGTGGCCAAGCGGGGCGAGACCGTGGACCCGATGCTCGTGGGCCACAGGCTGATGTATGCGGGCGAATACGAACTTGCGATCAAGAGTTTTTCGCGCGCGGCCCTTGATCAGGGCATGACCGGCGAGGTTCTGACCGGGATCGGCAGCGCCTATCTGGCCCTGGGGCGTCTGGGACAGGCAGAAGACCTGTTGCGCAAGGCTATCGAACAGGAAGAACGGGCGCCCGAAGCCTGGAACAATCTGGGCGTTGTGCTCATGGAACAGGGCGAAATCGCTGAGGCGAGCCAGATGTTTCGCCGGGCCTATGCGCTCGATAATGGCGAAAGTGACTCAATCCGCGATAATTTGCGCTTAGCGCTCGCAAAAATTGAAAATCCGGTCTATGATGAGGTAGAAGAACAAGAATTCAAAGTGGTACGGCGGGGTAGCAGCGACTACCTGATACGCAAGATACCATAATCGAGGCGAGGCAGTAAAAGGACGCAAACACAATGCGTTATATCCTTCTTTCCATGTGTGCCCTTGGGGCGATGGCTCTTTCGGGCTGTGAAGAAAAGATCAACACCGAAGAGGTGGACCGCGCGTTGCAGGACATCAACGTCGTGGATGAGACCAATCTTAACGATGTGATGCTGGTGGCCGCCGATGCGGGCGAAGCTGTGAACTATTTCAAGAAAGCGACGAGCCAGCAACCTGACCGGATCGACCTTCAGCGCGGTCTGGCCAAATCTCTTGTCCGGGCGAGCCGCCCGACCGAGGCCGTCGCCGCCTGGCAGAAAGTGGTCGATCACAAGGACAGTGTCGAAGAAGACAAGGTTGATTTCGCCGACGCGCTCATTCGCAACAATGAGTGGGACCGGGCCGACGCCATGCTCGACCAGGTGCCGCCCACCTATGAGACCTTCAAGCGCTACCGCCTGGAAGCGATGATCGCCGACAGCAACAAGGAGTGGAAGAAGGCCGACAGTTTCTATGAAACGGCCGTGGGCCTGACCACCCGACCGGCAGGCGTGATGAACAACTGGGGCTATTCCAAGCTGAGCCGTGGCGATTTCGCCGGGGCCGAGCGGCTCTTTACCGAGGCGATCCAGAACGACCAGTCGCTCTTTACCGCCAAGAACAACCTCATCCTGGCCCGTGGCGCGCAAAAGAAATACTCTTTGCCCGTCATCCCCTCGACCCAGACCGAACGCGCGCAGCTTCTCTATACGCTCGGACTTTCTGCGGTAAAACAAGGGGATACCACGATTGCCAAGGGGCTGTTCCGCGATGCGGTTGAGACCCATCCGCAGCATTTCGAGGAAGCCTCGCGGTCACTGGCGGCACTGGAAGACAACGTCTCGAACTGAGCCCATGCAGTTCCACCTCAGCTTTGCCGAAGCGGCGTTGTTCCTGCCCTTCGTGGCGCCTATTTGCCTCTGGATCATCTGGAGCGACCTGAGCCGGATGAAGATCCCCAATGTCGCAAACATGGCCCTTTTGGCTGTGTTTGTGCTTCTGGGGCTCTTCGTTTTGGAGCCGGGGGCGTTTGGCTGGCGGCTGGTTCAGCTTGCGATCGTTCTGGTGCTGGCCTTCCTGGCCAATATCATCGGGATGATGGGCGCGGGCGACAGCAAGTTTCTTGCGGCCGCCGCCCCTTTTGTGGCGCCGGGCGATGCGGTCGCCGTGTTGATGCTGCTGGCGGCCATAACGCTTTGCGCATTGGCCGTACACCGCGCGGCCAAGAAAAGCGCCCTGCGCCAAATGGCGCCGGATTGGGTCAGCTGGAGCAATGACGAGAAATTCCCGATGGGGTTTGCCCTGGGCGGGACGCTGATCGCCTATCTGCTGATGGGGCTTCTTCGGGGCGCCTGAGCCCCTGCCCCCAAGCTGCCCGAGCCTTTCCTTATTTTGCACATCTTTGCCGGGCAAATTGCCCTTTGAGGCACTGCGCCCGGCGCGCGGTGCAGCAGGATATTGAGAATACAAGGCAGGCAGATCGACATGAATATGCAAGTCTCACAAGGGGTTCAGGCCCCACCGCCCCCGGCCACACTGGAAGAGATGAAGCTTCCAATCGTGATGATGCGGGATATTCTGCTCAAGACGATATTCCGCAAGAACCTCGATCTTGTGAGTGAAATCGCACAGGCCATCTGTCTGCCCCGCGCGGTGACGCAGGAGCTCGTCGATATGGCCCGGGTGCAAAAGCTTGTCGAAGCAACAGGTACGCTGAACGCCAATTCGGGTGGCGAGATGGGCTATCAGCTGACCGATGCAGGCAAGAGCCGTGCGCTCGACGCGCTCAGTCAGTCAGAATATTTCGGGGCGATGCCGGTCCCGCTCGATATCTACCGCGAACAGGTCAAGCGCCAGTCGATCCGCAACATCCAGATCACCCGGGACCAGCTGACCAATGCGATGGGGCATCTTGTGCTGCCCGACAGCCTGCTTGACCATCTGGGGCCGGCGGTCTCGGCCGGCCGCTCTATCCTGATGTATGGACCTCCGGGGAACGGGAAATCCTCGATTTCAAATGGTATTCGCGACGCGATGGGCGACAAGATCTATGTTCCGCGCGCCATCGAATATTCCGGCCAGGTGATCACGGTCTATGACCCGATCGTGCATTCCAAGGCAGAGGTTGAGGTGGACGACCCCAACAGCCTGCGTCGCACCCGGACCTTCGACACGCGCTATGTGCGTTGCGAGCGGCCCACGGTGATCACCGGCGGGGAACTTTCGCTCGAGATGCTCGATCTCGTCTACAACCCCACCGCGCGGACCTACCAGGCCCCGCTGCAACTCAAGTCCACTGGCGGTATCTTCATCGTGGACGACCTTGGCCGCCAGGCCGAACCGCCGCAATCGCTGGTCAACCGCTGGATCGTTCCGCTGGAGGAAAACAAGGATATTCTGGCCCTGCAATCAGGCGAGAAGTTCGAAGTGCCGTTCGACACGCTGGTGATCTTCTCCACCAACTTTCACCCGAACGAGATTTTCGACAAAGCGGCCCTGCGCCGGATCTTCTTCAAGATCAAGGTCGACGGCCCCTGTCAGGAAGATTTCCTAAAAATCTTTGCCATGGTGGCGCGCAAGCGGCAGATGCCGCTGGATGAGGCGGCCCTCGTTTACCTGCTGAAAACGAAATATCCGACGATCGACAATGTCTACGCGAACTATCAGCCGATCTTCCTGATCGATCAGATGATCTCTATCTGTGAATTCGAGGGACTCCCCTATCAGATGAGCCCCGAACTGATCGAACGCGCCTGGGCCAACATGTTCGTGAAGGAAGAAGAGATCGTTCACTGATTGTCAGACCGCAGGCCGGTTACCCGGCCTGCCAGACACCTTATCCGTTGCTCCAGTTTGCAACCACGTCGTACCCAACCGGCTCCGGCGGGGCCAGCATGAACTCGGCGAAGTTGCTCCAAAGCGCAGCCACCTTTTCGGCATTGGCATTCGAGCTTTCTTCACTTTCGACCACAGCGATGACATAGCCGGTACCATCATCGTTCATGACATTGATGAAATTGTGCATTCCCGGCATCCCGAGGATCTCTGCTTTCAACGCGTTCATCTTTTCCGTGGCCGCGTCCTTGGAGCCTGGTTTCATCCGGTAGTGTGTTACCCGTGCAAACATAATCTATCCCCCAGTTATTAATAAAATTCGCCACCGCTCTGCGGGTTGGCTCGGAACACATACCATAATTCCGGTCAAATTTGGGGGAATTTCACACGCTCAAGGATCTCGCCGCGGATAGGCAATGGCCAAATCGGGGACACGCGCACTACATTTCCGGCATGACACGCCTTCCCGATCAGATATCCAAATGGTTCGCCGCACGCGGCTGGTCCGTCCACTCGCATCAGCAGGCCATGCTGGAGCGCGCCGAAGATCCCGCGCTGCTGCTTATCGCACCCACCGGGGGCGGCAAGACACTGGCCGGTTTCTTGCCGACGCTGGCTGACCTGGCGACGGGCGACCACCGGGGCCTTCACACGCTCTATATCTCTCCGCTGAAGGCGCTTGCGGCAGATATCAAGCGCAATCTGCGCACGCCCGTCGATGAGATGGGCCTGCCGATCCGGATCGAGGACCGCACCGGCGACACACCCGCCAGCCGTAAGAAACGCCAGCGGGCAGACCCGCCGCATATCCTGCTGACCACGCCCGAAAGCCTTGCATTGCTGACCTCCTACGAGGACGCACCGCGCATGTTTGCCGGTCTCAAACGCGTGGTGGTCGATGAGATTCATGCCCTTGCCGAAAGCAAACGCGGCGATCAGCTTTTCCTCGCGCTCAGCCGCCTTCAGGCCATGTGCCCCGGGCTCAGGCGCGTGGGCCTTTCGGCCACGGTGGAAGATCCGGGCGCCATCGCCGGGCTTCTTGCATGTCACCCCGACCCCTGTGAGATCCTGCAGGCCGACCCGGGCCCGGACCCGGACATTTCGATGCTGGAAACCAAAGAAAAACCCCCCTGGGCCGGTGGGGGCGCCGCCTATGCGATCCCGGCTGTGATGGATCAGATCAAAGCCCATACCACCACGCTGATCTTTCACAACACGCGTGCGCAGGCAGAAATTTTCTTTCATAATCTGTGGCTTGCCAATGATGATGGGTTACCTATCGGAATTCATCACGGCAGCCTTGACCGGGTACAGCGCGAGCGGGTCGAAGCGGCGATGCAGCGTGGCGAACTACGCGCGATTGTCTGCACCGGAAGCCTCGATCTGGGGATCGACTGGGGCGATGTGGACCTTGTCATTCAGATTGGTGCGCCGAAAAACGTCAAACGTCTGGTTCAGCGGATCGGGCGGGCCAATCACCGCTACAATGCGCCTTCAAAGGCGTTGCTGGTGCCTGCCAACCGGTTCGAGGTGATCGAGTGCCATGCCGCGCTTGAAGCCGTGCGCGCCCATGATCTTGACGGCGACCCGCGCGGGCCGGGACCGCGCGATGTGCTGTGCCAGCATATCCTGATCCGGGCCTGCGCGGGGCCATTCGACGCCGATACGCTCTTTGCGGAGGTCATCTCCAGCGGGGCCTATACAGGCCTGACACGTCCTGAATTCGATGCCTGCCTGACCTTCTGCGCCACCGGCGGCTATGCCCTGCGCGCCTATGATCAATGGCAGAGGCTTCAGCAGCGCCCCGACGGGCTCTGGCAATTGCGCGACCCGCGCGCGGCTCAGCTCATTCGCATGAATATCGGCACGATCCAGGACACGGATACGCTCAAGGTGCGGCTCAAGCGCAACCGGGGGGGCAAGCCGCTGGGCGAGGTCGAGGAAGGCTTTGCCGCAACGCTCAGCCCCGGCGACACCTTTCTCATCGGCGGACAAATCGTGCGCTTCGAGAGCCTGCGCGAGATGGTGGTGGAGGTTAGCCGTGACCCCGGCCGCAAGCCCAAGATCGCCACGTTCATGGGCACCAAGTTCGCCACGTCCACGCAGCTCAGTCAGCGCATTCTCGCCCTGCTGAAAGCCGGTGACTGGAGCGCCCTGCCCTCTCATACACAGGAGTGGCTGGAGCTGCAGGCAGAGCTGTCTCAACTGCCCCGCGCCGGGCGGCTTCTGATCGAAAGCTTCAAACAGGACGGGCGCGAAAATATCTGCGTTTATGGGTTTGCGGGGCGGAACGCACAGCAGACCCTGGGCCTTCTGCTGACCAAAAGAATGGAAGAGATGGGGCTGGCACCGCTCGGCTTCGTGGCCACCGATTATGCCACGCTGATCTGGGGGCTGGACCGGCTGACCGATGCGGGCCCGCTTTTTGAGCCTGACAAGCTGCGCGCCGGGCTGGACCAATGGCTGGCAGGTAACGCTTTGATGAAACGGACTTTTCGAAGCTCGGCCACGATTGCCGGGCTGATCCAGCGCAATACGCCCCAAGCGCGAAAGTCTGGGAGGCAGGCGAACATGTCCTCTGACATCATCTACGACACGCTGGTGAAATACGACCCCGATCACCTCCTGTTACGGATCACGCGCGAGGAGGCAATGCGAGGGCTGATCGACTTTGGCAGGATCGAAGAGATGCTGTCGCGGATATCCGGCCGGATTGACCTTCTGCGCCTGCCCCATATCTCGCCCTTCGCCGCCCCGCTGCTGCTGGAGGTGGGCAAAACCCCGGTTCAGGGCGAAGGACACGAGCGGCTTCTGGCAGAGGAGGCGTCGCGGCTCATGCAGGAGGCGGGCCTGCCACCCTGACCCCCTTGCAAAACCCGCAGGAGACGCGCATAGAACAGACCATGAACGGTTATGGTTTTTCTTTCTTCGGCGAAGCACTGGTCGCCCTCGGATCAGGCGCGCTGCATTGGCCCGAACAGCGGCTTTTGTGCGTCTCTGACCTGCATCTCGGGAAATCGGAGCGTCGGGCGCGGATGGGAGAGGCACCGCTTCCGCCGTATGAAACGCGCGATACGCTGCTGCGGCTCGAGGACGACCTGCGCCATACCGGCGCGCGCCATGTCATATGTCTTGGCGACAGCTTTGATGACAGCGGTGCCGCCGCGACCCTGCCCGAAGACGAAAAACTCTGGATTTCACGATTGCAGGCCGGTCGGCGCTGGCTCTGGATCGAGGGCAATCACGATCCGGGCCCGATCGACCTGGGCGGGTCGCATCGGCAGGAAGAGCGTATCGGCCCGCTTTGCTTTCGCCACATCGCCAGACCCGAAGCCCGGGCCGAAGTGTCCGGCCATTACCATCCAAAGGCGCGGCTTGCTCTGCGCGGGGCATCGGTTTCCAGACCCGCCTTTCTGGTGGATCGCGCGCGGCTGATCCTGCCGGCATATGGCACCTATACGGGCGGTCTTCGAAGCCATGATGCGGCGTTGTGCGCGTTGATGGATCCTGATGCGCTGGCCATTCTCACCGGGCCCAAACCCGTTGCCGTCCCGATGCCGCGCTAAGCGGCTTTCGACTTCAGGAACAGACCGGCCTTTTCCAGGTTGCAGCGGTATTTGCGGCTTACCGGCAATTCATCGCCATTGCGCAGCACCACAACGATTTTCTGCGCATTGACCCGCCTGACTTCGCGGATTGCATCCCGTGCCACCCAGTGCGACCGATGCACGCAAAATCCCTCAACGCCTCCCATCTCATCAATCGCATCGCTCATCCGCACGCGTACCAGGGCACGACCGCGATCGGTGGTGACATCGACATGGTGATTGCTGGCGGACAAGCTCAGTATGTCTGCCTTGATGTCATCCGGAAGACGCCGGAGCAGGCGCACCTCGCTCGTCTCATCGCTCACGTTTTCCTCTGGTACCTCGTCGGCGGGTTCGTCCGGCGGCATCAGGAACTTTCGGAACGTGAAGATCGCCGCAGCGACGACAAAAGTATTGAAGGTGATCAGCGGCGGCGACACCCACAATCCAGGTGCGGATTGCGCCATCAGCATACGCCAGGCGATCACCATGGGCGCAAGAATGACGGTCAAGGCGCAGGCCGCCATCAGCGAAAAACGATAGCTGTTCTCGGAGCCGAGCCACCAGAACAACACCGCGCGCACACTCAAGCCCAGCGCCACACCGAAGAAGGCGATGGCGCCCCAGTAGATTGTCCGCGAAAACAGGCTGAGATGCTCATATGTGCCAAACGGGCCGGCCAGTACCGCGACAAGCCAGGAACTGCCCAGTATAAAGAATGTGAACGGCGAAAAAGCACGCCGATAGGTGCTGATCAGAATATCCTGAAAAGCCCCTGCCGAACGATCAGGCATACCTGATCCGATTGTAATTTGCGCAGTACGTGCCGTATCTTAGCAAAGGTCCACCCCGGGTTTCGATTGACTTAACATCAGTATCCATACTTCAATCTTTCTCAATATGGGAAATGATCACAATATGTCCCCGCAAATTGAACTCAAGATCCGCAGAAGCTTTGCCGCACAATCCTTAATGGAGAGTTTGGGCGCTCGTCTTGAAACGGTCAACTGCGGTGAAATAACGATCTCGGCACCGATCCGCGAGGGCAATCTCCAGCAGCATGGGTATGCCCATGCCGGGGTGACCTTTGCCATCGGCGATAGTGCGGCGGGATATGCCGCTCTCAGCATGATGCCGGACGATCACGAGGTTCTGACAACCGAGATGAAGATCAACCTGCTTGCCCCCGGCAAGGGCACACAGCTTGTGGCACGCGGCAGGGTGATCAAACCGGGTCGGCGGTTGGTGGTGGTGCAGGCGGATATCTATGCCGTGGATGACGGGCAGGAAACGCATGTCGCACTGATGACAGGCACGATGATGCCCATGGCCCCAAAGACATAGGGCGCGCCGTCATGGCGCGCCCTGTCTTGTTCACTGAGGCGGGGTTCAGGCGGTCAGCCCTTCCGGCTCCGACAGGCCATGCGCGCGGCAGCAGGCGGTCACGGTGTTGGCCAGCAGGCAGGCGATGGTCATCGGACCAACGCCGCCTGGCACAGGGGTGATCGCTCCGGCCCGCTCGGATGCGCTGGCAAAATCCACATCGCCGACGAGCTTGTTCTTGCCATCACGCTCGATGCGGTTGATGCCCACATCAATCACGGTGGCCCCTTCCTTGATCCAGTCGCCGGGCACCATCTCGGGGCGGCCAACGGCGGCCACGACGATATCGGCGCGACGCACCACGTCGGGCAAATCCTTGGTGCGGCTGTGGGCGATGGTCACGGTGCAGCTGTCGCCAAGCAAAAGCTGCGCCATCGGCTTGCCCACGATGTTGGAACGCCCGATCACGACGGCATCCATGCCGCTGAGGCTGCCATGATAGTCGCGCAGCATCATCAGACACCCGAGCGGGGTGCAGGGCACCATGCTCTTCTGACCTGTGCCCAGAAGGCCCACGTTGGAGATGTGAAACCCGTCCACATCCTTGGCCGGGTCGATCGAGTTGATCACCAGATCTTCGTTCAGGTGGCCCGGCAGCGGCAATTGAACGAGGATGCCATGCACATCCTTGTCGTTGTTGAGCTGGTCGATCAGCGCCAGCAGATCCGCCTCGGAGGTATCGGCGTCAAGCTTGTGCTCGTAGGAGTTCATGCCCACCTCGACGGTTTGCTTGCCCTTGGAACGGACATAGACCTGGCTCGCCGGGTCCTCGCCCACCAGCACCACGGCGAGACCGGGGGTGATGTTGTGCTCTTCCTTCAGCCGCGCCACATGGCCCGCCACCTTCTCGCGCACCGTGGCCGCAAAGGCCTTGCCGTCAATGATTTGCGCCGTCATTTCATTTCCTTCGTTACTGGTGCGTGAGATCACGCACCCTACGTCAAACCCGTAGGGTGCGTGCTTGCACGCACCTTTTTCTTAGAACAGGCCTTCGATCTGGCCGTCTTCGTTGAGGCGGATGCTCATCGCAGCCGGTTTGCTGGGCAGGCCCGGCATGGTCATGATCTCACCGCAGACCACCACGACAAACCCGGCACCCGCGCTCAGACGCACCTCACGGATCGGCACCGAATGCCCGGTCGGCGCGCCGCGCAGGTTGGGATCGGTCGAGAAGCTGTACTGCGTTTTCGCCATGCAGATCGGCAGGTTGCCATAACCCTGATCTTCCCAGAGCTTGAGCTGATCGCGGATCTTCTTGTCGGCCAGCACCTCATCGGCACGGTAAATGCGTTTGGCGATGGTCTGGATCTTGTCGAAGAGCGGCATCTCGTCAGGGTAGATCGGCGCGAAGTTGGCATTGCCCGCATCCACCACCTCGACCACTTTCTTGGCCAGCGCCTCGGACCCTGCCGAGCCATGCTCCCAGTGCTGAGAGACGACAGCTTCGGCACCATGCTCCTTGACATAGGCCTTGACCGCTTCGACTTCGGCCTCGGTATCGGTCACGAAATGGTTGATCGCGACGACAACCGGCACGCCGAAGCCCTTCAGGTTCTCGATGTGACGGCCCAGGTTCGGGCAGCCCTTCTTGACCGCGTCCACGTTCTCGGGGCCCAGATCGGCCTTGGCCACACCGCCGTTCATCTTCATCGCGCGGACCGTTGCCACCAGCACCACTGCCGACGGGGCCAGCCCCGCCTTGCGGCACTTGATGTTCATGAACTTCTCGGCGCCCAGGTCGGCCCCGAAGCCCGCTTCGGTCACCACGTAATCGGCGATTTTCAGCGCCGTGGTGGTTGCGATCACCGAGTTGCAGCCATGCGCGATATTGGCGAAGGGGCCGCCATGCACGAAGGCCGGGTTGTTTTCCAGCGTCTGCACAAGGTTGGGCTGCATCGCGTCTTTCAACAGCACCGTCATGGCACCTTCGGCCCCGATGTCGCGGCAGAAGACCGGCGAGCGGTCGCGGCGATAGGCCACGATCATGTCGCCAAGGCGCGTCTCGAGGTCCTTGAGGTCTTTGGCGAGGCATAGGATCGCCATGACTTCGGAAGCCACGGTGATGTCAAACCCGTCTTCGCGGGCAAAACCGTTGGACACACCACCCAGCGACGAGGTGATCTGACGCAAGGAGCGGTCGTTCATGTCGACGACGCGGCGCCAGGTCACGCGGCGGGTGTCGATCCCGGCCTCGTTGCCCCAGTAGATATGGTTGTCGAGCATGGCCGACAGCAGCGAATGGGCCGAGGTGATCGCGTGGAAGTCCCCGGTGAAGTGGAGGTTCATGTCCTCCATCGGCACAACTTGTGCATAGCCGCCACCGGCCGCGCCGCCCTTCATCCCGAAGTTCGGGCCAAGCGATGCTTCGCGAATGCAGATCATCGCCTTCTTGCCGATCCGGTTCAGACCGTCGCCAAGGCCCACGGTGGTCGTGGTCTTGCCCTCGCCCGCCGGGGTCGGGTTGATCGCAGTCACCAGGATCAGCTTGCCATTGTTGTTCGACTGGACCGAGTTGATATACGCCTGGCTGATCTTCGCCTTGTCATGGCCATAGGGCAGCAGGTGCTCGCTCGGAATGCCAAGCTTGTCGCCGATCTCCTGGATGGGGCGTTTCTTAGCTTCGCGGGCGATCTCGATATCGGATTTGTAGCTCATGGCGGTTCCTTCGTTGAGGCCAGGGCAGAAATTTGCTGTGCCGGGTTTATCCGGTCTGCAACGGCATACAGATTGCGAATCCGACATTTCCGCCGCTTCTTGCGGCGATGGGCTGTGCTGGTGTTTCTCATCGGAAACATCGCCTGAACCGATTGTGAACCGCTCGCCACCAAAATCCCAAAGGCAGGTCACCGGGCCGCGGATATTTTTGAAATGCTCTCTTGACTCTTTTACTCGGAAATTGAATTAGTGCCTGAGTAATTTACTCGGAAAAGGACTCACCGATGAAACGCACCCTTGCTCCGCTCAAGCTGACCTGCGCCGCCGCGGCCCTTGTGGCCATTGCCGCACCGGCCTTCGCGCAGGAGGTCAATGTCTACTCCAGCCGCCATTACGACACCGACGATGTGCTCTATGACAAGTTCACCGAAGAGACCGGCATCGCCGTGAACCGCATCGAGGCCAAAGCCGATGAACTGATCGCTCGGATCAAGGCCGAAGGCGCCAACAGCCCCGCGGATGTTCTGCTGACCGTGGATGTCGGCCGGATGGATCGCGCCGAGGCCGAAGGGTTGTTGCAGGCCTACATGTCGGACACCATCGAAAGCCGCATCCCGGACCATATGGAACACCCGGACAATCTGTGGTTCGGTGTCTCGCAGCGCACGCGGATCATTTTCTATGCCAAAGACCGCGTCGATAACCCGCCGCAAACCTATGAAGCGCTGGCCGATGACGCCTATAAGGGCAAAATCTGCATTCGCACCTCGTCGAATATCTACAACCAGTCTCTGATGGCGTCGATCATTGAGGCGCATGGCGAAGAGGCCGCCGCAGAATGGGCCAACGGCATTCGCGACAACCTGGCGCGCGAGCCGCAGGGCGGCGACACGGATCAGCTGCGCGGAATCGTTTCTGGCGAATGCGACATCGCCGTCTCGAACCACTACTATTTTGCCCGCGCGCTGGAGAAAGACGTCGAAGGGCTGAGCGGCAAGACCGACAATATCGGCTGGGTCTGGCCCAACCAGGAGGATCGCGGCACCCATGTGAACCTGACCACCGCCGCCATGCTGGCCAATGCGCCCAACGCAGAGAATGCGCTGAAGCTGATGGAATTCCTGACGGGCGATTTCGCGCAACAGCATTTTGCCAGCCAGAACAACGAATATCCGGCGGTGGATGGGATCCCCGCAAGTCCCGAAGCGGTGTCGATGGGCGAGTTCAAGCCCGACACCACCACGCCAACAGCGGTGTTCAGCGCCAATGCCGCGAAGGCGCAGAAGATTTTCAACGAGGCCGGCTGGGACTGACCTGTTGAATATCCGCACTCAAGCGCCCGGCTTCGGCTGGGCGCTTTTGCATGGCCGGACCTGAGGATAAGCATCTGGACCTGATGCGCGAGTTCCTCTAGCCTCCCCTGAAAACAAGCAAGACAACGACCGACAGGGGGGCGTTGATGGGAAAGTTCATCCTGCGCAGAGTGGGGGTTATGCTGCTGACTGCGCTGTGCCTGACGTTTATCGTTTTCTTTCTGACCAATCTTTATCCGAACCTTGAGAAGCTGGCCAAGACCCAGGGCAACTTCCGCATGTCGGATGGGGAAGTTGCGACATATCTCAACAACAACGGATACTTACAGCCCACGATCGTCAAATATGGCCAGTGGCTCGGGTTTCTCCCGGGCTATGTGATCGAAGGCACCGACGGGAACATACGCGCCAAATGCGCCGCTCCCGGCCAACCCATCGAGGAGGCACCCCGCTTCTGTGGGGTGCTCCAGGGCGAATGGGGCAGATCCACCGTGATCAAGGAGGATGTGGGCAAAATCATCAGGGAAAAACTGGCACTTACCGGTATCCTGATGTTCTGGGTCATGCTGCTGATGGTGCCCTCGGCACTGATCATCGGCGTGCTCGCAGGCATGCGCGAAGGCTCGCGGACGGACCGCACGCTGTCCACCTTTTCCATCGCCACGACAGCCACGCCCGAATATGTCTCGGGCGTTCTGTTCATCGCCATTTTCGCAAGCTCCGCCGTGGGGCTCAAATGGTTCAAGGGCACGGCCACCACGGCGATGGACAACATCACCTTCGAGAATTTCTTCCTGCCGGTGCTGACCATCGCCGCCTATGGCATGGGTTATATCGCGCGGATGACGCGGGCGAGCATGGCCGAGGTGATGACCTCGCAATATATCCGCACCGCGCGGCTCAAGGGCGTGAGCTTTGGCAACATCGTGCTGAAACACGCGCTCCGCAACGCGCTGATCGCGCCCTTTACCGTCATCATGCTGCAATTCCCCTGGCTTCTGAACGGCGTGGTGATCGTCGAGACGCTTTTCAACTACAAGGGGTTCGGCTGGGTGCTGGTGCTGGCCGCGGGCAATAATGACATCGAGCTTTTGCTTGCGGTTTCGGTCATCTCGGTGATCGTGGTGCTGGTGACACAGCTGATATCAGATATCGGCTATGTCTACCTCAACCCGCGCATCAGCGTGACGTGAGAGGAGAGAGATCATGAACGACGCACTCTCCTGGGGCGGCATCATCACCCAGATCATCCTGCAATTCATGCCCACGCTGATCGCGCTGGTGATCACCTTCGCGGTCTCGATCACGTACAAGCGCAAGCTGGGCCTCTATGGCAAGCTCTTCGACAGCACGATCGGCATGATCGGCCTCGCGCTGGTGCTGTTCTGGGTCTACACCGCCGTGTTTGCGGGGGTGTTCGACCTGATCGCCACGCATGATCCGCTGGATCAGTCCGCATCGATGAAAAAGAAACTGCCCGGCACGCCCTATACCAAGCTGATCGGCACCCCCGATCCCGAGGCCGGGGCCTATTATCTGCTGGGTGGCGACAACCTGGGCCGGGATGTGTTCAGCCGGGTCATTGCGGGCTCGATAAAGGTCATCCTGATCGCGCCTTTCGCCACGATCTTTGCCTTCATGGTGGGCATCACGCTGGGCCTGCCTGCGGGCTACTACGGCGGCAAGTTCGACACCGTGCTGAGCTTCATCGCAAACCTGGTGCTGGCCTTCCCTGTGATCCTGCTCTTCTATCTGCTGGTCACGCCCGAGATCGTGCTGACAGGGATACCTGTCTATATGGCCGGGGTGCTCTTCATCTTCCCGGTGATCTTCCTCGTGATCCTGTGGAACTCGCGCTATCACACGCAGCCCGCAAAGCGGAATGTCTACCTCGCCGTCACGCTTGTGATCGGGCTCTGGGCCTATCTGGGCATCGCCTGGGACATGGACCCGCTTGGCATCATTTCCTTCCCGCCCAACCTTCTGGTGGTGTTCGTGTCGGTGGTCTTCGTCAATTCGCCCACGGTGTTCCGGATCGTCCGCGGCCTCGCTCTCGACATCAAAACGCGTGATTATGTGGCCGCTGCCCAGACGCGCGGAGAAGGGCCGTGGTACATCATGCTCTGGGAAATCCTGCCCAATGCGCGCGGGCCTCTCCTGGTCGATTTCTGCCTCAGGATCGGCTACACCACGATCCTGCTCGGCACGCTCGGCTTCTTTGGCCTTGGCCTCGAATCGGAAAGCGCCGACTGGGGCAAGATGATTATCGACGGGCGCCGCCTGCTCTCTGCCAATATCCTGCATATCGCCATTCCGCCGGCCCTCGCGCTGCTCACCCTCGTGCTGGGGCTGAACTTCCTGGCCGACGGTCTGCGCGAAGAAAGCCTGAGGGACTAAGCCCATGTCGAAACTGCAAGACTATGACGGCCCGATCCTTGAGATTGATCAGCTTTCGATCTCGTTCTTTACCCGCCTGCGCGAAATCCCCGCCGTGATGGACTTCTCCGTCGAAGTCCAACCCGGTGAGGCGGTCGGCCTGGTGGGAGAGTCTGGCTGCGGCAAATCCACCGTGGCGCTTGGCGTGATGCAGGACCTTGGCGTGAACGGCCGCGTCGTGGGCGGCACGATCAAGTTCAAGGGCCGCGACCTGAGCCAGATGAGCGCCGAGGAACTGCGCGATATCCGCGGCAACGAGATCGCCATGATCTATCAGGAGCCGATGGCCTCACTGAACCCGGCGATGAAAATCGGCAAGCAACTGATCGAAGTGCCCATGATCCACGAAGGGATCGGCGAGAAAGAAGCCTGGCAACGCGCGCTCGACGTGGTGCGGGATGTGAAACTGCCCGATCCAGAGCGCATCCTCAAAAGCTATCCGCACCAGCTTTCGGGCGGCCAGCAGCAGCGCATTGTCATCGCCATGGCGCTGATGTCCAAGCCATCGCTGCTGATCCTGGACGAGCCCACCACCGCACTTGACGTGACGGTGGAGGCCGCCGTCGTCGACCTCGTGAAAGACCTGGGCAAGAAATACGGCACCTCGATGCTTTTCATCTCGCACAATCTGGGCCTTGTGCTGGAAACCTGCGACCGCATCTGCGTGATGTATTCCGGCGAGGCTGTGGAAACCGGCAGCATCAAGGACGTGTTCGACAAGATGCAGCACCCCTACACGCAGGCCCTGTTCCGCTCCATCCCCCTGCCCGGCGCCGACAAGAATGCGCGGCCCTTGGTGGCGATCCCCGGCAACTTTCCCTTGCCGCATGAGCGCCCGAATGGCTGCAATTTCGGCCCGCGCTGCGACTATTTCGAAGAGGGCCGCTGCAATCAGGATATCGCCATCCCGATGGAGCAGATCGACGGCGATGACCGGCATTACTCGCGCTGTGTGCGCTTCGGGGAAATCGACTGGAACGCGCCCATCGCCGCCGCGGTGCAGACCGAGGCGACCGAAAAGGGCAAGGTCGTGCTCAAGATGGACAACCTCAAGAAATACTATGAGGTGGCCGCCAACGCGCTTTTTGGATCATCCGGCGACAAGAAGGTCGTGAAGGCCAACGAAACGCTTAGCTTCGAGGCCCGCGAAAGCGAGACCCTGGCCATCGTGGGCGAAAGCGGCTGCGGTAAATCCACCTTTGCCAAGGTGCTCATGGGGCTGGAAACCGCGACCGACGGGCAAATCCTGCTCGACAACCGCAATATCGAACAGACCCCGATCGAACAGCGCGACACCCAGACCGTCGCTGACATCCAGATGGTGTTCCAGAACCCGTTCGACACGCTCAACCCGTCGATGACCGTGGGCCGCCAGATCATGCGCGCACTGGAAGTGTTCGGCAAAGGCAATTCCGACAAGGACCGCCATGACGAAATGATGCGCCTTCTGGACCTGGTGAAACTGCCTCGCGAGTTTGCCGAGCGGATGCCGCGCCAGCTTTCGGGTGGGCAAAAACAACGTGTCGGCATTGCCCGCGCCTTTGCCGGTGGCGCGCGCATCGTGGTGGCGGACGAGCCCGTCTCGGCGCTCGATGTGTCGGTTCAGGCGGCGGTGACGGATCTGCTGATGGAAATCCAGCGCAAGGAAAAGACCACGCTGCTTTTCATTTCCCACGATCTGTCCATCGTGCGCTATCTGAGCGATCGGGTTATGGTGATGTATCTCGGCCACGTGGTCGAACTGGGCACGACCGAACAGGTCTTCTCACCGCCCTATCACCCCTATACCGAGGCTTTGCTGAGCGCCGTACCCATCGCCGACACCCATGTGGAGAAAAAGCATATCGTGCTGGAAGGCGATGTGCCCTCGGCCATGAACCCGCCGCCCGGCTGCCCGTTCCAGACGCGTTGCCGCTGGAAATCGGAGGTGCCCGGGGGCCTGTGCGAGAAAGAGGTGCCGCCGGTGCGCGTCCTGGCGGACGGGCATCAGCTCAAATGCCACCTTGCCGATGATATCCTCGCGCGGATGGAGCCGGTCATCAAAATCGCCGCCGAGTAAAGCCCCGCGCGAGCGCCTCAGGCGTATCGCCAAAGCAGGGAACAGGCTTTTCGCGACATGATCTGGCGTAGGGTGCGTGATTTCACGCACCTTCGTGGAACCAGGCCGATCCTGGTACTGAGGAGAGTGACTTCTCACGAAAACGGCGGTCCCCGCAAGGACCGCCGCAATCGTCACATCGCAAAAGACTCAGGCGTCGAGCCAGACCTTTTCCAGATGCATTTCGCGGAACTGGTGGCGCTCCACATTCTTCACAGCCGCCGTATGGTGCAGCGTCTGGTTACGCCAGAAGGGCTGAATGATCGCACCATTGTCCTGCAGACGGGCCTGCAGCTTGGCCGACAGTTTGCGCCGCTCATCGGCATCGAACACACCCACGGCTTCTTCGAGGATCGCGTCGAACTCCGGGTCGTTATGCGCCGACTCGTTCCATGCTTCGCCGCCCTTATAGGCCAGCACCAGCACCTGAACCCCCAAGGGACGCGGGCCCCAGTTGGTGGTCGAGAAGGGATACTTCGTCCAGTCGTTCCAGAAGGACGAGCCCGGGATCACCGTACGCTTGATATTGAATCCGGCTTCGCGCAGCTGGGCGCCGATCGCATCCGAGGTCACCGTGCGCCAGTCGCCATCGATCGAGATGAGGTCAATCTCGGTCTCGGCATGGCCTGCCGCCGTCGCCATTTCCATGGCCTTCGCCGGGTCCGGCGCGATCAGAGGCAGTTCGGCATATTCCGGGTGGAACGGCGCGACATGGTGGTTTTCCGCCGTGATCCCGTCCCCATTGATACCCAGCTGCAACGTCACTGAGTTATCAACAGCAAGCTGGATCGCATTGCGAAGCTCTTTGCTATCATAGGGCGGCGTATCTGCACGCATCCGGGCGACAATGGTGTTCGCCGTGGCCTTGGTTTTCTTCTCGAGGCCCAAACCGTCCAGCGTATCGATGAAGTCGGCCGTGGTTTCGTCATTGAGGTCGATCTCACCGCCGTCGAACGCGGCAACGACCGCCGCGCCATCGGTGCCAAAATCGATGAATTTGACGCCGTCAAGGTAAACCTCGCCTCCCCACCATGAGCCGTTCTCGCGACGCTTCACTTCGGCGCCCGTCCCGATTTCGACGGAAACCAACTCAAACGGGCCGGTGCCGATCGGATTGGCCGCCAGATCGCCATCGTCACCATGGCTCCGGTGCACGATCAGAGCCGGATAGTCCGCCATACCGGCAATCAGGGTGATGTCGGGCCTGGGCAGGTTAAGCTTGATTGTATAGTCATCGACCCGCTCAACGACACCGTCACCCAGCTTGTTGGTCTCCGGATCGATCAGCGTTGCCATGCGAGAAGCCATGGAGTTGCCCTCAACCGCCTTGTCGCACCAGCGCGTGATGTTGTGGATGACGTCATCAGCGTCAAACGTATCACCGTTGTTCCAGGTCACGCCCTGGCGGACCTTCAGCGTGTAAGTCTGTGCGTCATCGGACACTTCCCAGCTTTCCAGCAGCATCGGGGTGAAGCTGAAATCCATGTCCCAACGTACAAGCGGCTCGCAGAACATGCGTGCCAGGTTGCCCGGTTCGGTCCAGGCATACTTGCGCGGGTCGCTGATCTCGAGCACGCGGGATGCGACGCGCAGGACGCCGCCTTTCTTGCCCTCCGACGCATTGGCCGGGGTTGGTGCCGCCATCCCGAGCAAGCCATAGGCCGCGGCCGAGCTGGCCCCGAACGTGCTGGCCAGGGCCATGAACTCCCGGCGGTCCATTTTGCCGGCCTTCGTGTCTTCGGCGAGTTTTTTGACGACAGGACGGACGTCCTGACGCATATCAGATTCGGTCATAAGATTTCTCCCTGTTAACGTCTCATGAAAGAGGCGCAGGTCTCTGTTGTACCCTGCCACATTGTTAACAGCGATTCTGAGAGCCGCCACCCTTTTAAGGCTAAATATGCCCGTTTTACGACACCTTACCCATGAAAACAGGGCTTTGGGGCTTGCGTTTCGCATCGCAAACCCGCGAATAAGAGAAATTGACTCTGGGGCAGAGGTCAGTTTATTCGCGACAATCTGAAACAGACTTCAGAAAGGCTGAACTTGGCGATCAAGATCGAGATGTTGCGTTGTTTCCACATGGTTGCGGAATATGGCAGCCTTGCGGATGCCGCTGACGCGTTGGGGCGCACGCCGTCGGCTGTCTCCATGATGCTCAAACAGTTTGAAGACCACATCGGCGCGCCGCTTTTCGAGAGCACCCGCAAATCCCGGCTCACCCCCCTGGGCGAGATGATCTATGCCGAGGCAAGCCGGGAACTGGCGCATTTCGACCGGACCGTTCAGGCCATCGAAGGGCTGAGCCGCGCGGAACAGGGGCATGTAAGAGTTGCGGTCACACCTTCCGTGGCGCAGACCGTCATGCCACCCATTCTGGAGGCCTATCTGAAACAGCATCCGGGTGTTTCCATCGAGATGATCGACACCGACAGCCGTTCGGTGCATCGCGAGCTTGTCTCGGAGCGTGCCGATATCGGCATTGCCAGCCTCGCGCCGATCCCCGGCTTCGAACGGGAGCTGGCCTTCACCGATGCGTTCGGCGTGGTCTGCCCCGTCGATCATCCGCTGGCTCGCAACTGGACCCGGCTGAGCTGGAATGATCTGGACGGGGTCAACTTTATCGCCAACGGGCTTTGCAGCCATATCCGCGACGAGGGGTTCGTGCCGATCCTCGAATCCTCACGCCTGATGGTGCGCAACACCGCCTCAATCCTGTCGCTGGTGCGGGCGGGGGTCGGGGTCACCCTGCTGCCCGAGCTTGCGATCCTTCCCGAGTATGACGACCTGGAGTTTCTGCCCCTCACCGACAGCACCGCGCGGCGCGAAGTCTATATCGTCACGCCCCCTGACACGATGCTCACCCCGGCGGCGCGGGCCTTGGTAACAGCGATCCGGCAATCGGATTTCTCCGCGGCACGACCTATAATTAAGACATCCTGAAATAAATTACATTTATTTTAGATTGCCTTAATTCTCAATCTGTGTCCTTTTGAGGCTGCGGTAATCGCAATTTATGCCGCACACTGCGCAAACACAATCGGAGGACGACTCTCATGACCCAGATCCATAGCAACTACATCGCCGGAGAATGGGTCGCAGGTACGTCCGAAATCGAGAACCGCAACCCCTCGGACCTGAGCGACCTGATCGGGATGTATGCCCAAGCCAGCGCCGCACAGCTTGACGATGCGCTGTCAGCAGCCCGCACGGCACAGGCGGAATGGGCCGCCTACGGGCTGGAGCGCAAGCAGGCGGTGCTGATGGCCATCGGCAACGAGATGATGGCCCGCGCCGAGGAATTGGGCACCCTGCTGAGCCGCGAAGAAGGCAAGCCGCTGGCCGAAGGCAAGGGTGAAGTTTATCGCGCCGGTCAGTTCTTTACCTACTACGCCCACGAAGTACTGCGCCAGCTGGGCGAGAATGCTGACAGCGTGCGCCCGAATATCGAGATCGACGTGCGCCGCGAACCCGTCGGCACCGTGGCGATCATCAGCCCGTGGAATTTCCCCACCGCCACCGCATCGTGGAAAATCGCGCCCGCGCTGGCCTATGGTAATGCCGTGCTCTGGAAGCCTGCCAATGTTACCCCGGCCTCTGCCGTGGCGCTGACCGAGATCATCAGCCGCCAGGACATCCCCAAAGCTCTGTTCAGCCTGGTGATGGGCGCAGGGCGCGATGTGGGGCAGCGACTGGTGGAAAGCCCGATGGTCAATGCCATTTCCTTCACCGGCTCCGTGCCCGTGGGCAAGGGCATCGCTTCGGCCGCTATCCAGAACCTGACGCGCGTGCAGATGGAGATGGGTTCCAAGAACGCCCTCGCCGTGATGGACGACGCCGACCTCGATCTCGCCGTGTCGCTGGCCCTGGGCGGAGCTTTTGGCGGCTCGGGGCAAAAATGCACCGCCTCGTCCCGTCTGGTGGTGCATGCGGGCATTCACGACGCCTTTGTGGAAAAACTGGTTGCCGGAGCAAAGGCCATGAAGGTCGGCCACGCTTTGGAAGACGGTGTGCAGATGGGCCCTGTCGTCTCCGAGCAGCAGCTGAACGAGAACCTCGCCTATGCAGAGCTGGGTCAGACCGAAGGCGCCGAACTGGCCTGTGGTGGCGTGCGGCTCGATATGCCGCATGAGGGCTATTACATGTCGCCCGGCGTGTTCCTGAACACCACCAATGACATGGCGATAAACCGCGAAGAGATGTTTGCCCCGCTGACCGCCGTGATCAAGGTGGACAGCTATGACGAGGCGCTTTCGGTGGTCAATGACACCAATTTCGGCCTGACCTCGGGCATCGTGACCCGCTCTCTCGCCCGCGCCACGCATTTCCGCCGCAACGTGAAAACCGGCGTGGTCACCGTCAACCTGCCCACCGCCGGGACGGATTACCATGTGCAGTTCGGTGGGCGCGGCGACAGCTCTTATGGACCGCGCGAACAAGGCATTCATGCGCGCGAATTCTATACCACCGTGAAAACCGCCTATATCGCCGCCGGTGATCCGGCATGAGCGTGCGCATAGACTGCCTGCAATATGCCAACTGGTCGGAAAAGATCTTTCGCCAGATGCGCGAGGGCGGCGTGGATGCGGTGCATGTCACGATCTCCTATCACGAGAATTTCCGTGAGACCGTTCTCAACATGGAAGCCTGGAATCGCTGGTTCGAGCAATATCCGAACCTGATCATGAAGGGCCGTTGGGCCGATGACGTGCGCCGCGCGCAAGAGACCGGGCGCACCGCGATCTTCTTCGGGTTTCAGAACCCGTCGCCCATCGAGGACGATATCGGCCTTGTCGAAATCCTGCACGATCTGGGCGCGCGGTTCATGCAGCTGACCTATAACAACCAGTCGCTTCTGGCCACGGGCTGTTACGAGGCCGAAGACCCCGGCATCACCCGCATGGGCAAACAGGTCATCAAAGAAATGAACCGCGTCGGGCTGGTGGTGGACATGTCGCATTCTGCCGACCGCTCCACCATTGAGGCGGCGGATCTGTCCGAGCGCCCGATTGCCATCACCCATGCCAATCTGCATTCCTGGCAACCCGCGCTGCGCAACAAACGCGACGACGTGGTGCGCGCGATCACCGAAAACGGCGGTATGATGGGGTTTTCCATGTATCCGCATCACCTCAAGGGCAAATCCGACTGCACGCTGGAAAGCTTCTGCGAGATGATCGCCACCGCCGCTGAACGCTTTGGGGTGGAGCATTTCGGGATCGGATCGGATCTGTGTCAGGATCAGCCCGACAGCGTGGTCGAATGGATGCGCGTGGGCCGCTGGTCCAAGGAAATCGACTATGGCGAAGGCTCGGCCGCCGCCCCCGGCTTTCCCCCACAGCCCGAGTGGTTCAAGGATAACCGAGACTTTGGCAATATCGAAGCGGGCCTGCGCAAAATCGGCTTCAGCGAGGCGGAGGTCGCCGGGCTGATGGGCGACAACTGGCTGCGCTTTTTCGAGACAAACTTCACCGCCCAAGGGGCAAACTGATCGCATCGCTCTAGAACAGGGACCAAGGAGGACAGGATGAGCCATATCGACCACGACATGCCCATTTCCCCCCGCGACCCTGCGATTGTGATGACGCTGGCGCGCATGGGATCGTTTCACCAGTCCCGGCTCAGCTTCATGCGGGTGCTGCTGCGGCGGCTGAAATCCGAAAACTGGCGCTTCGAGACGCGCGAGTTTGACATCGACGCCAGGGGCGTGGGCCATGCCGTCTATACCGCCCACGGGCCTGAGCGCAGCTACTCGCTTGTCGCCTTCGCCCATGACCTGCCGCCCGAACAACGCTCTGATCGGGTGATTGCCACCGCCTGGGACGCCACGTTTACCCTGTTCGACGGCATCCCGGATGCAGAAGACATCACACGTCTGAGCCAAAACATCCCCAAGCAGGAAGCCGGGCGTGTCACCGAAAAATCGCTTTCCGTTTCGCGGGCCAATCGCTCCGTGCGGCTCTGGGAACATGTGGTCGACGCCCTTGCCGCGGGTCGCCAGCCGGATGCGGTCAAGGTCGGAGATGTCGGTTATCTGATGCGTACAACGGCGGTCTATGGCTCGGGCAAACTGGGGGCGGCGGACCGCGAGGCGACCGCCGACCGCCCGGAATTCCGGGCGCCGTTCCAGATCGAGATGCTTTCGGTCTATCTGACCCGTGCGTTCGTGATGGACCTCGTGGAACACATGGCCCGCCTGCGCGCGCCCGACACCGCTGTACCGCTTGATCCGGCGCTGCGCCGCAGCTTCGGCATCGGCAACTCCACGGGCCTTGGCATGGCCCCCTTCCTGATGACGCACCCCGTGTTGATCAACAATTGGATCGCGGCGAAGGAATGGGCGCTGGCGCGGGTGCGGTCCCTGCCCGTCGCCGCGCCGGAAGAGGTCGACATCTTCCGCCAGTTCTGCACACGCGCCGCCCTGCATGCCCAGCAATGGACATCCGAGCACCCGATCCAGATCGAAAAGCTGGCCGCATTGCGCCGCGACATGGCCACCCTGCAGGACCACCTGCAAAGCGCTGACCTGACCTCGGACATGCCGTGGAACCGGCTCTGGCTCTGGGCCGAAGGGGCGCTGTCACTGGAGGGGCAGGAGCAACTTGTTTCGCTCCTGCTGGAGCCCTATGGCGATCTGGTCAACGGGCTCTCGGATTGCATGTATGCGGATGAGCAGGAAAGCTGGCGCATCGACGGCGCGATGCAAATCGCTGACCTCAAAGCCATTGTCGAAGATATATACGACTGGGCGCTCAAGATCGACTGGGATGATCCGGCGACACAGGCCCGCGTCTGGTACACATCCGAGGCCAAGCTGGAGCCGCGCGTGGGCGAGCGCCATTCAGAGCCGATCGCGCCATATGAGCAACCGCTCTGCCCCGGGCGCGACGCCACGCAGATGTATGCTGATCTGGCGCAATCCGACGCCGGGCTGGTGGCCGAGTTCCTTCTGCGCCATCCCGAGCATCGCCATATTGTCCGCCGCGCCCAGATTGCCGCGCGCTACCCCTATGCCGAGATCCGCGACAACACGATCAGCGCCGCGATGCTGCCCATTGATCTGTTGCGCGCCAAGCTCAGCTTCTTCGGGGCCTGTCATTTCGACCCGCGCTCCGACCGGTGGCTGCGGATCAACATGTTCCAGCACGCGCCCTTCCCGTATGAACTGGCGAAGGCGAATGCAGAAGGCTGGACCTATCCCCCCTTGCCGGACGCCGCCCAATGACCCATTCGCTCAACGAGATTGAAAGCCTCGCCCGAAAGGCAGCGCGTGGTGCCGGGTATAGCTGGGGCTTGGCCGAGGAGGCGGGCAAATCGGTGCGCTTCCTCTGTGCTGCCGGCCTCCCCGGCGCGGAGGCCCTGGCAGGCTGGCTTACAAAGAATGACGGCTCTGAGTACCGCGCGCATTGCCCGGAATGTTCCGGGGACGACTGGCGTGCGCCCGGCGGGGTACTCTGCCCTCTTATCACAGGTGCAGCCTTGTGTGACCGGGCAGCGATGCTGACACCGGGCGACACGATCACCCTCGGGCCCACCGCCTACCCTGTCCTGCTGATCCCGGCTGTCGCCTCGGCCTCGGATCTCTCCGGGGCGGGGCTGACCCTTGCCTGGCCCGGTGTCACCGTTGCGCGCACCGGGCGCGAAACATGGCTCAACGCGGATCCGTCGGCGCTGAACACCCCCAGGGTGGAGCAATTAACCCTTACCGTGGCGGACACACGCGCCGGGTCGCGCCTGCGCCGCGGCTATCGCGGATGCCTGCCGGAGGGCCCCGCCGATATCCTGAACCGTTTCGCGCACCGAACCTATGCGCCCGAGACCGAGGAAAGCCGCCTCGCCGGGGCCGGGGCCGGCCTTACGGATAACGATTAAACCCGTCCGCGCCCGATAGAGCGCAGGAGCAGCGCCACCGGGATCAACCCGAATGCCACAAGCGTCAGCGACGGTACCGCCGCCTCGAACAGACGTTCATCCGCCGCCAGCCTGTGCGCCTGCACCGCCAGTGTCTGAAAGTTGAACGGGTGCAGGATCAGCGTGGCGGGCAATTCCTTCATCACATCGACAAAGACAATCAGCAGCGCCGTCAGCACCGAGGTGCGCGCCACCGGCAAATGCACTCGCCACAGCGTCTGTGGGTTGGACTTGCCCAGCGAGCGCGAAATGGCATCGTAATGCACCGGCACCGTGGCCATGCCACTGTCATAGGCGTTCAGTGCGGCCGCCATGAAACGCACCATATAGGCCAGCACCATCAGCCAGATCGAGCCGGTGATCAGCAGGCCGGTATTGATGCCGAAACGCGCTTCCATGATGGCGTCGATGATATTGTCGAGTGCGGCCATCGGCACCATAAGCCCCACTGCGATCACCCCGCCCGGCACCGCATAGCCCAACCCTGCGCCCACCACCATCCAGCGCGAGGAACGCACCGGGCGCGTGCGCGCGCGATACCCGATCAGGATCGCACCCATCACAGTCAGCACCGACGCCGCCCCTGCAAGCGTGATCGAGTTACGCATGAGATCGACATAGCGCGGGGCCAGGATACTCTGCCCCGATCCATGCGCCATCAGCCCCAGCATGATCACCGGGATGACGAAACCCAGAAGCACCGGCAATCCGCACACCAGGGTTGCGCCCCAGCCCGCGGCGCCTTTGAGCTGCGGGCGCTCCACCGACTCGAACCGCACCCCCTTGCCCGCTGTCTTGACTTTGCCCCTCTGCGCCCTCTCCAGCCCGGCCAGGAGAAGCGCGAAGCTCAACAGACAGAGCGAGAGCTGTGCCGCAGCGGGCCGGTCGCCCAGCGAGAACCAGCTCTGGTAGATGCCCGTGGCGAAGGTCTGAACGTTGAAGAAGGCGACGGTGCCGAAATCGGCAATGGTTTCCATGATCGCCAACAAGGTCCCGCCCGCAATCGCCGGTCGCGCCATCGGCAACGCCACCCGCCAGAACGCCTTGACCGGCGAGCGCCCAAGCGTGCGCGCCACGAGAAAGGCATTGGCGCTTTGTTGTTTGAACGAGGCGCGCGCCAGCAGATAGACATAGGGATAAAGCACGATGGTCAGCATCGCAGCCGCCCCGCCAAGCGAACGGATCTCGGGAAACCAGTAATCACGGGGGCCCCAGTCCATCACATCGCGCAGAAGCGTCTGCACCGGGCCCGGGTGATCCAGCAGATACGTGTAGGCATAGGCCAGAACGAAGGCCGGAAAGGCCAGCGGCAAGGCCAAAGCGACCTCAAGCAGGCGGTGGCCGGGGAAACGATAGACCGTCACCAGCCAGGCCGTGACAGAGCCGATGATCGCGGTCGATATCCCTACGATCATCACCAGCGTCAGCGTGGTCAGCGTGTAACGCCAGAGCACCGAAGAGAGGATATTGCGCCAGGTGTCGAGATCCCCGGAAAAGGCCGAAGCCGCCGCCGCCACGATCGGGATCACGCAGATCGTCACAGCCAGCCAGGCCAGGTGAGAAAGCAAACGGTCAGTCATCAGGGGTGGCGCATTCCAAATCCGAGTTTTTTGATCAGTAATGATCTTGCCAGTGAAGGTCAATCGGGGGTGCAACCGTGGCCGGGGCCGGTGAAGGGGCTTTAGGGCCGTCTCAGCCTGTGCAAAAAGATGGGGAAAGCCGCGAATTTCTCAAAGCTGTCAGAGGTCTGGCCGACGATCATGGAACAACAAACAATTTCAAACCGGACCCCGCCGGGATCAGGCCAGCATCGCGATGCGGTCTCAAAGGTTATCCACATCGGGGATAAATGCAGGGCAATGTCAGGATAGTGAAATCTGACATGCCCCGAAGTGTATAAACGTGGCTTCTTACACAAGTTTGGTCACGCATGAAACGGTGCATCACCGATGTGATCATGGCCGATATTCCGGCGCGGCACCGTTGTGGCCTTGAGCACCGCAAAGCAATCGAGACCTGGACGCAAGGCAAGGTCATCGGCAGCACGCGCAGTGACACGGGCCAGCAGGACATCCTCCCCAAGCCGCAAAGACACCGCGACGCCGGGGCCACCGCCCCTGTGCAGCCCCTCCACGGTCACCGGCAGAATGTTACGCGAAGAAAGCCCCTCGGGATGTTGAAGTGCAATAAGAACATCCTGCGCCAAGATCCTGATAACAAGGCTTTCTCCTACCTTCGCATCGACCCGCGGCAGCACCAGCTCACCGCTGCTCAGCTGAAGGCGACTCAGCCCGTCCGGGTCGTGCCCCAGAACCCGAGCACGCAGGATCGACCCGGCCTCCCGCACCCCGAGAAACGGCAGGGCGGCCGGAGTGCTCAGGATATCCTGTGTACTGCCTGAAAGCGCGATTTTGCCGTTTTGCAGCAGGATCAGATGATCCGCAAGGCGCGCCACTTCAGCCACGGAATGACTGACATAAAGAATCGGCAGGCCCGTCCGATCCCGCAGCGCTTCGAGATAGGGAAGGATCTCATCCTTGCGCGGCTCGTCGAGCGCGGCAAGCGGTTCATCCATCAACAGCAGTCGGGGCGCAGACAGAAGCGCCCGCGCAAGCGCCACGCGCTGCCGCTCTCCTCCCGAGAGGGCACCGGGCAGGCGCTCCATCAGCGGTGCGAGCCCGAGAAGATCCACGATTTCGGTCTCGCTCGCGATGGGGTCTGAATGGGCAAAGCGCGCACCGAAACGGATATTACCCGCGACGCTCAGATGCGGAAACAGGCGGCCGTCCTGAAAAACATATCCGATGCGCCGCTTATGGGGGGGAATGTTCCGCCTCGCGGCGGTATCAAGAACCGACGCGCCGTCAATCACCACGCGCCCCTGATCGGGATGCAGCAGCCCTGAGATCATGTTGATGATCGTTGTTTTCCCCGATCCCGAAGGGCCAAAAATCGCTGTCACACCAGGTCCGGCCCGAAGTGTGACGTCAAGCTCGAACCCCCGGAACGCATGGCGCAGATCGGCTTCGACGCTCATGAGCGGCCTATCCTTTCGGCCACGCGCCGGGACAACCATTCAGAGATCAGAACCGCCCCAACCGCAACCACCAACGAGAGCACCACCATGCGCATGGCGGCGTCCTCCGCGCCCGGCACCTGCAGGAAGGCGTAGATCGCCGAAGGCAAGGTCTGTGTCTCTCCGGGGATGTTGGCCACGAAGGTGATCGTCGCCCCGAATTCCCCCATCGCCTTGGCAAAGCCCAGGACGCACCCGGCCAGGATACCTGGTGCGATAAGCGGCAGAGTGACCAGGAAGAACCGCGCCCACGGGCCCGCGCCCAACGTGGACGCCGCCGCGTTCAGACGTGGATCCACCGCCTCAATTGCGAGCCGTATCGCCCTGACCATCAACGGAAAACCCATGATGCCCGCGGCCAGCGCGGCTCCGGTCCAGCGAAAAGCCAGGACAAGGCCGAATATCTCGTCTAGCCATCGCCCGACAGCGCCGTTTCGGCCAAAGGTCAGCAGCAGCAGATAGCCCGTCACCACCGGCGGCAGCACCAGAGGGAGATGCACGAGCGCGCTCAGCAATCCCTTGCCCGGAAACTCGCGCCGCGCGAGCAGATAGGCCACCAGCACCGCCAGCGGCAGGGTGAACAGCACGGCGACCACCGAGACCTGAAGCGACAGCGTCAGCGCCGCCCATTCTTCGTCGCGCAAGGTCACGGGCGCGGCCTGACGGGCAGAAACCCATGTCGGACAAAGACGGCCTGGGTGGCCTCACTCATGAGGTAGTCTTGTAAAACAGACGCTTGCGAGGCGTTCTTGCCATCAAGGACAAGAAGGGGATACGTGATCTCTTCATGTGCCGACGCTGGAATGTTGTAAAGCACGCGCACCCTCGGTTCCGCCAGGGCATCGCTGGCATACACGACGCCCAGAGGCGCCTCGCCTCGGGCGACAAGAGCCAGAGCGGCGCGGACATTATCCACCTCCGCAAGGTGCGGGCGCAGGCTGGTCCAAATCCCTTCGGTCTCCAGCCACTGGCGGGCATAGATCCCGGCCGGAACGCTCGTTGTCAGGCCCACGGCGAGGCGCCCACCCGCCAGACGCCGATGTATCTCTTTGCCCGAGAGCGCCGTTACCTCGTCGGCGTCCCTCGCGCCGATCAGGACAAGGCTGTTGCCAAGAAAGTTCTTTGGCAACAGGTCTCTGTCCGGCATTTCTGACACAAGCCAATCCATCCAGTCGGTATTGGCCAGGATCACGAGGTCCGCCGGGGCCCCCTGCGCCACCTGCCGGGCGATTAACCCGCTGCCACCGTAGGATAGGGTCATCTCGACCGGCGCCATCTCGGCCACCTCATCCAGCGCCCCCTTCAGAGAGGCCGCGGCAAAGACCGTCACGCGCTCCGATCCCGAGCTGGAAACCGACATAAAAAACAGGGCGCAAACCGCTGCAATATTTCGGAAAAGGTGACGCATCGCCAAAGTATTCCGCAAGCCGATATCGGGCGCAAGACAATTCACAGGGCCACCTCCCGACGCGAGATTCACTCAATTCCCCACGAAACCAACATTTTTCCACACAATTTTTCTTTGCCCCTAGCCAAAACCCTGTATTTGCGCATATTATGCACCTCAGCCCAGAGAGAAGAGCAGAAAGCGGGCACAGGAAAATGACGATCATGACATCCCGACAGGAGCCGATTTCACTCGCTGATATGGGCAAGCGCGATCTGCGGACACAATTTGCCGCGCTGTGCTATCGCATGGTCAAGGGCAAGCCTGAAATCCTGCTGATCACGAGCCGCAGAAGCGGCCGCTGGATCGTGCCCAAGGGCTGGCCTGCCGATGGCAAAACGCCGAGCGAGAGCGCGCTGACCGAAGCCTGGGAAGAGGCCGGCGTGATCGGCAAGGCTCACAATGTCGGGCTGGGGTTGTTCTCTTATCACAAGCAGGTGGACGATCAGACGGATTTGCCCTGTGTCGCAATGGTTTACCCGGTGAAGGTAAAGTCAGTTGCCAACAAGTTCCCCGAAGCCGGAATGCGCAAGCGGAAATGGCTCAGCCCGAAAAAGGCGGCAGAACGCGTGAACGAGCCTGAACTGGCCGATATCATCCGGCGTTTTGATCCCGGCATGTTCACTCGGCTTTGACACTTTCCGGGTCTTGATTTCCATCGGGACGCGGTTACGTTTCAATCAGTGTTTATCCGAGGCTAACACATGATCAGCTTCACCTTGAAATGCGAGGACGGGCACCGCTTCGATAGCTGGTTCCAATCTTCCGATGCCTTTGACAAGCTGCAAAGCGCCGGCATGGTCAACTGTGCGGTCTGCGGGTCGGCGCAGGTCGAAAAGGCGATCATGGCCCCGCGTGTGTCTGACAGCAAATCCCGCAGCGAGCCGGACACACCGCTGACCCGGTCCGAGCACCCGGCCGAGCAGACGCTTGCCGAACTGCGCCGGAAGATCGAGGAAAACTCGGAATATGTCGGCATGAATTTCGCCCGCGAGGCGCGCGATATTCATGACGGAATTTCCCCGGAACGCGCGATTTACGGCGAGGCGAAACCGGAAGACGCAAAGAAGCTGATCGAGGACGGCGTGCCGGTGGCCCCACTGCCCTTCGTCCCCGCCCGCAAGACCAACTGAAGGACACTCTCATGCATGTCGTGATCACCGGAGCCAATCGCGGGATTGGGGCCGCGCTTGCCGCGCAATATGAGGCATCCGGCGATGACGTGACCCGCACGGCGCGCAATGCCGGGGGCTGTCTGCCGCTCGATGTGACCGACCCGGCACAACAGGCCGCGCTGGCCGAGAGGCTCAGCGGCAAAGCCGTGGATCTGCTGGTCTGCAACGCCGGCGTTTACCTCGATAAGGGTCAGACGCTTGAGACGGGCTATCCCGCCGAGATGTGGGCAACGACATTTGCGGCGAATGTGACAGGGGTGTTTCTGACCGTGCAGGCGCTCCTGCCGAACCTCCGCGCGGCGCGGGCGGCGAAGATCGCCATCATCTCAAGCCAGATGGCCAGCCATGAACGCGCACCAGGCGGCAGCTATATCTACCGTGCATCCAAAGCCGCGGCGCTCAATCTGGGGCGCAATCTGTCCATGGATCTCAGGGAGGACGGTATTGCCGTGGGCATTTACCATCCGGGGTGGGTGCGCACGGATATGGGGGGCGCTTCGGCGGATATCAGTATGCAGGAATCCTGCGACGGCCTGATTGCGCGCTTCGCCGCGCTCTCGATGTCGACCACCGGCTGCTTCGAGACCTGGGACGGACGCGCACATCCCTACTGAGCCCCAGATCGGGCCGGTCCTGCGTCTGCCTCGCGAGGCCGCCTGTAAAGGCGGATGAGCGACCCTGCGGCAGGATGCCTATTGCACTGGCGCGCAGGCCCGCGTAAACCCCGCGCGATCAAGACGTCAGGACATATCCCATGCCCATTCTCGTGATGAAATTCGGTGGCACCTCGGTGGCCAATATCGACCGCATCCGCCGCGCGGCCAAGCGCGTTGGCGTGGAGGTTGCCAAGGGTTATGATGTCATCGTTATCGTCTCGGCCATGTCCGGCAAGACCAATGAGCTTGTGGGGTGGGTCGGCGAGACCTCTCCGCTTTATGACGCACGCGAATATGACGCCGTGGTCAGCTCGGGCGAGAACGTGACCGCCGGGCTCATGGCGCTGACCCTTCAGGAAATGGATGTCCCGGCCCGCAGCTGGCAGGGCTGGCAGGTGCCGGTTCAGACCACATCGGCCCATTCCGCCGCCCGGATCGAGGCGATCCCCACCGACAATATCATGGCCAAGTTCGCCCAGGGCATGCGTGTCGCTGTCGTGGCGGGCTTCCAGGGGGTCAGCCCCGAGGGCCGCATCACGACATTGGGCCGGGGCGGCTCTGACACCACCGCGGTGGCCTTCGCCGCTGCTTTCGACGCCGAACGCTGCGACATCTACACCGATGTGGACGGGGTCTATACCACCGACCCCCGGATCGCCTCCAAGGCCCGCAAGCTCGACAAGATCGCCTTTGAGGAAATGCTGGAACTGGCCTCGCTCGGGGCCAAGGTGTTGCAAACCCGCTCGGTCGAGCTGGCGATGCGCTATAATGTGAAGCTGCGGGTTCTGAGCAGTTTCGAGGAACAATCGGACGAGGCGGGCACGCTGGTCTGCGCCGAGGAGGAAATCGTGGAATCAAATGTTGTGAACGGCATCGCCTACAGCCGCGATGAAGCCAAGATGACGCTGGTGTCGGTCGCCGACCGCCCCGGCATCGCTGCCGCCATTTTCGGACCGCTGTCGGAAGCGGGTGTGAATGTGGACATGATCATCCAGAACATCGCCGAAGAAGGCCGGACGGATATGACCTTCTCCTGCCCCACCGATCAGGTGCTGCGTGCCGAGAAGGCGCTGAACGCCGCCAAGGACGCGGGCGAGATCAACTTCCACGATCTGATCGCCGACACCGACGTGGCCAAGGTTTCGGCCGTTGGGATCGGCATGCGCTCGCAATCGGGTGTGGCGGCCAAGATGTTCAAGGTGCTCTCTGATGAAGGTATCAACATCAAGGTCATCGCCACCTCCGAGATCAAGATCTCGGTCCTGATCGACCGCAAATACATGGAGCTGGCCGTGCAGGCGCTGCATGATGCGTTCGAGCTGGAAAAGGCAGGCTGATCCAACAAAACCGCAGGAACCGGCGCGACGGGGGAGCTGCCTGTTTTTCGGGCAAGTCAGCGTATTTTTGCGGATGGATGTTCTGCTCAGCCCAAATATCCGTTTCACAGCCGGGCAACCTGTGATTTAAACGGCGCGGCTCCGGCACGAACCGGACACGCCGGAGGGACAAAGGGGCGATGGCCGCAACACGCGACACAGACAGCCGGAAGTTGCTTGGCCGCCTGCGCGAGGTGATGGCCGAAGATGCGGGCGGTCAGACGCGGCTTGACCAGATCACCCAGCTGATCGCCCAGGAAATGCACACTGATGTGTGCTCGATCTATCTTTTTCGCGACGACGACACGCTGGAACTTTGCGCCACCCAGGGCCTGAACCCCGAAGCCGTGCACCAGACCCGGATGCGCCTTGGCGAAGGTCTGGTGGGCCGGGTGGCGCGCACGGGGCGTATCGTCAACACCGATGACGCCCCCAACACCCGTGGTTTTCGCTACATGCCCGAGACCGGGGAAGAGGCCTATTCCTCTTTTCTCGGCGTGCCGGTGCAACGGCTGGGCGAAATGCTGGGCGTTCTGGTGGTACAGTCGAAAGACGCGCGCATCTACTCCGAGGAAGAGGTCTATGCCACCGAAGTGACAGCGATGGTGCTGGCCGAGATGACCGAGCTGGGTGCCTTTGTCGGCGAAGGCGCGGCGCTGAAGGCACGGCACCAGCAGCCGGTGCTCTTTCATGGTGCAACCGGCCAGGAAGGCGCGGCACAGGGCCATGTGTGGCTGCACGAGCCGCGCGTTGTGGTCACCAACCCGATTGCCGATGATCCTGACCGTGAGCTGGAGCGCCTGAATGCCGCTGTCGAAGAACTGCGCGTTGGGGTGGACAAGATGCTCAGTTCCGCAAGCGGCGGCGACAAGGAGCATCTTCAGGTCCTCGAAGCCTATCGCATGTTCGCCAATTCCAAAGGCTGGATGCGGCGCATGGAGGAAGACATCGAGCGCGGCCTGTCAGCCGAGGCTGCGGTGGAGAAAGAACAAAGCACCGCCCGCGCCCGCATGGGCCAGGTGTCGGATTCCTATCTGCGCGAGCGGCTGCACGATCTGGATGATCTGTCGAACCGGCTTTTGCGGATTCTGACCGGACAAGGCTCTGAAACGGGCGCCGAAATGCCCGCAGATCCGATCCTGATCGCACGCAATATCGGCCCTGCAGAGCTTCTCGATTACGGCCGGAGCCTGAAAGGGATCGTGCTGGAGGAAGGCTCGGTCGGCAGCCATGCCGCCATCGTGGCCCGGGCGCTTGCGATCCCGCTGGTGATCCATGCCAGCCGCGTCACCACGGAGGCGCTGAATGGCGACTTCATCATGGTCGATGGCGACCAGGGGGTTGTGCATCTGCGCCCGGAAGACACGGTCAAATCCGCCTTCCGCGACAAGATGGCGATGCAGGCCCAGGCGCAGGAGCGGTACGCCTCGATCCGCGACAAGCCGGCCGAGACACTGGACGGCCACACCATCGCGCTGCATATGAATGCCGGGCTGATGGCCGATCTGCCCAGCCTTGCCGGGTCCGGGGCCGAAGGCGTGGGGCTGTTTCGTACCGAGCTTCAGTTCCTCGTGCGCAGCCAAATGCCGAAACGTGCCGAACTGAGCGAGCTTTACGCGCGTGTCATGGACGCGGCACAAGGCAAGCGCGTGGTGTTCCGCACGCTCGATATCGGCTCGGACAAGGTACTGCCCTATATGAAACCCAATGACGAGCCCAACCCGGCAATGGGCTGGCGGGCGATCCGTGTGGGCCTCGACAAGCCCGGGGTGATGCGGATGCAGCTGCAGGCGCTCTTGCGTGCCGCGAAAGGACGGCCCTTGTCGGTCATGTTCCCCTTTGTGGCACAGATGGAAGAATACACGCGCGCCCGCGAAGAGATGGACAAGGCTCTTGAGCGCGAGCGCATCCTTGGCCACCCCATTCCCGAAAACCTTGAACTGGGCGCGATGCTCGAGACGCCGTCTCTGGCCTATGCGCCGGACAAGTTCTTTGAGGATGTCGGGTTTCTGTCCATCGGCGGGAACGACCTCAAACAATTTTTCTTTGCTGCAGACCGCGAGAATGAGCGTGTCCGGCGGCGCTATGATACGCTCAACGTCAGCTTCCTGAGCTTTCTGGAGCGGATCGTGCAGCGATGCGAGGCGACAGGCACACCGCTCAGCTTCTGCGGCGAGGATGCGGGCCGCCCGGTCGAAGCCGCCTGCTTTGCCGCTATCGGGATGCGCATCCTGTCGATGCGCCCTGCCTCCATTGGTCCGGTCAAGTCGATTCTGCGGCGCTCCGATCTTGGTGAGCTGCGCGCCATAATTCACGCCGCGCGCGACCGGGGCGATATGTCGGTACGCCCCGCGGTCCTCGAGTACCTGCGCGGAAAATTATAGGCGTAGGGTGCGTGATTTCACGCACCACCCCTCAGGCGCGTTTGACCGGCACGGCGACCCGTTTGCGAAACTCCTCAACCAGCGCGGCATGATCCTGATCGGCCTCTGCCGCCAGTCGGCGCAATCCGAAATGTACATGCGCCATTTCCTGATAGTAGGAGGTATAGGCATAGTTCGTGGCAGCGCCTGCGGCGGCCCCCAGCACCGGCACGGTCTGCGCGGCCAGCTTCTGACCCAGCACCGTGGCAAGACGCGGTGCGACCCGCGCAATCAGGCCCTGCACGGCGGCCCCGGTCACGGTCACCCGCGTGCCAAGAAAGGCCAGATCGCTGCCGTCGTCATCACCCAACGGCCCTGCCGCGGCAAAAACCTGGATACAGTCGAACTGCACGCTTTCCTCGTTTGGATCAAAGCCGTGTTCGGCGGCCACGTCCTGAATGGCGCGCAGAAGGATCGTGGTGGTCACTGGCAGCTCGGCCATGGCCGAGGGCAACCCTCCAAAACCGCCCGCAGCACCCATGGCCGTGGTCACCGCCCGGCTGAGCCAGCCCGGCTGTTCCCCCACCACCCCGCGCGAGCGTTGTGCCGCCTCCATGGCCAGGCGCAACGCCTGCTCGGCGCCGTCGCCCAAACGCGCGCGCATCTCCTTGGGCAACCGGTCAAGCAGGTTTTCCGCCTGCCCGCCAATGAGATTGAGAACCTGAATCCCCATATTGCCCGCGCGCGCATGGCGGCGCACCAGCGCGTCGAGGCGGGCCTCGGTGGTTTCCTCGGTGATTGGCGCGTCCAGCAGCTCCATTGCGGTCCTTTCCGTGGCCCTTTGCGTTAAAGATCGGCACGGAGCGCCATTTTTTCAAGCCGCGCGTGTGACCAGCCCGCTCACCCCGTCCCAGGCTCCGGCCTTCAGGGCCACGCCCAACACGCGCTCGGGATTGGTGGGCGGGGGCATTTCGACATCGGTCAACCGCCGGAAGCCGAAGCGGCTATAATAGGGCGCATCGCCCACCAGCATGACCCGCGCCCAGCCGCCATCGCGCGCCCGGTCAAGGCTGTCGAGGATGAGATAGCCGCCCAGCCCCTCGCCCTGATAGGTGGGGTGCACGGCCACCGGCCCCAGAAGCAGCGCCTCGGCCCCGCCCACGCGCACAGGCCAGAACCGGATCGCCCCTGCCAGAATGCCGCCCTCGTCCCGCGCCACGACGCAGAGCCCGTCGACGGGCGGAACGTCATCGCGCAACCGGTACGAAGACAACGCCTCGCGCCCGGGCGCAAAGCACAGGTCATAGAGGGCTTCGACCTCCCACCAGTCCTCAGGCGTTTCGGGCGTCAGTTCAAACACTTGGGGTGCGCTCCCGCAGGTTTTCGGCTGGCCATGCGGGTAGCATGGCGCTAGGGCTAGTACAAACCTATTTGGAAGGTGCCGCGATGTTCTACAGACCCGAAGACGGCCACGGCCTGCCGCATAACCCGTTCAACGCCATCGTGACCCCGCGCCCGATCGGCTGGATCTCGACCCGCGGTGCAAATGGCCATGACAACCTTGCGCCCTATTCGTTCTTCAATGCGGTCGCTTATGTCCCGCCGCAGGTCATGTTTGCCTCGACCGGCTCCAAGCCGGACCGCGACGGCACCAAGGACAGTGTGGCCCAGATCCGCGAGACGGGAGTGTTCTGCGTCAACATCGTGTCGGAGGCCCTGAAAGATGCGATGAACCGCACGTCTGGACCGTGGGAGGCCGGGCTGGATGAATTCGCCGATGCCGAGCTCGAAAAAGCGCCGTGCGAGACGATCGATTGCGCGCGCGTGGCCGAGGCGCCGGCGGCACTGGAATGCAAACTGACCCAGATCGTCACGCTGCCGGGCGCGGCCAATGTGGTGGTCTTTGGCGAGGTGACAGGCGTGCATATGCGCGATGAGTATATCGTCGGCGGCAAATTCGACGTGCTGCGCGTCCGCCCGCTCACGCGCCTTGGCTACATGGACTATTCGGTCATTCGCGAGTCGTTCAGCATGAAACGGCCCGGGGAGGGCTAGCCCCCTTTCGAATTGGCGCCGCCTGTGCTAGGCAGGCAGGGTCAGTGATGGAGAGCGACATGAACTAACCCCTTTGACCACCCCGGTACAACCGTCACGTCAAAGGAGGCACCATGCCCGCACAACTTCCCGATGCCGCGCGCATCCACCCCATTACACTGCCCGATGGCTCCGAACATGCCGGAACGGTATTTCTGAACAACGTCAACACCCATCCGCGTGTCCAGGTGGGCGCCTTTACATATGCATCCGATTTCGATCCCCCCTCGCCCGATGGCTGGATCGCGCGTCTGGCGCCCTACCTCTTCGATTTCGCACAGGAACTGCTGGTGATCGGCAAGTTCTGTCAGATCGCCCACGGGGTACGTTTCATTTCCGCCGCCGCCAATCACGACATGACCGGGGTTTCGACCTATCCCTTTCCGGTCTTCGACCCTGACACGATGCTTGGCTACCAGCCCGACACGCGCGATACGATCGTGGGCCACGATGTCTGGCTGGGTTACGGCGCGCAGGTGATGCCGGGGGCCCGGATCGGCTCGGGTGCGATCATCGGAGCCGGAGCGGTGGTGCGCGGAACGGTGCCCGATTACGCCGTGGTGATCGGCAACCCGGGCCGCGTTGTACGGATGCGGTTCCCTGAAGAAGACGTTGCCAGACTGCTTGAACTTGCCTGGTGGAATTGGCCTGTCGAGCGGATCGAGCAGGCCCTTCCGTCGATTGCACAAGGCGACGTTGACGCTCTGAGCCGCTTCGCGCCCTGACCCCTCACCGCATGACGGTATTGCGTTTGAGGCTCACTCAGGCGCAGCACCGCAGAGGGCGGGGCAGCCCGGCTCAGTGACCTGCGCCAAGGATCCCCGTCTTCACGTCGTAATCCACCGCGATCTCGTAATCCGGGTCGTCGTCACTATCGACCATCAGGTGCCCCGCTTTTGACAGAAGGCGGTGACAATCCCGGCTGAGGTGCCGCAGCATCAGCCGCTTGCCTGCGTCCTCGTACTTGCCAGCCATCCGCTCGATGGCCTGCAAGGCGGACTGATCCACGACACGGCTTTCAGCAAAATCCACGATCACCGTGTCGGGGTCATCATCCACATGAAACAGCTCGGCAAACCCCTCGGCAGAGCCGAAAAACAGCGGCCCCTGAATTTCATAGACCTTGGCCCCCGCTTCGGTCACCGATGGCCGCTCGATCGCGTGAATGCGTTTCGCGTTGTTCCAGGCATATGCGAGCGCCGAGACAATCACCCCCACGACCACCGCAATCGCAAGGTCATACTGCACCGTGACCACCGTGACGAGAACGATCACCAGCGCATCGGTCAGAGGCACCTTGCGCAGAATGGTCAGCGAATTCCACGCAAACGTCCCGATCACCACCATGAACATCACCCCGACCAGCGACGCGAGCGGTATCTGTTCGATCAGAGGGGCCGCGAACAGGATGAACGACAGCAGAAACAACGCCGCTGCGATCCCTGCAATCCGAGTGCGCGCGCCGGATTTCACGTTGATCATCGATTGGCCGATCATCGCACAGCCGCCCATCCCACCGAAAAACCCGGTGATCACGTTGGCCGAGCCCTGGGCGATGCATTCCTGGCTCGCCCCGCCACGCTTGCCGGTGATATCACCAACAAGGTTGAGCGTCAGAAGGCTTTCGATCAGACCGATAGCCGCGAGGATCACCGCATAGGGAAGGATGATCTGGAGCGTCTCTAGGGTCAGCGGCACTGTGGGGATATGAAACGCAGGCAATCCACCCTTGATCGATGCCAGGTCGCCCACACGCGGCACATCAAGGCCAAGCGCGATCACCAGACCGGCGACCACGGCAATCCCGGCCAGCGGCGCCGGTATGGCTTTGGTGAGGCGCGGCATCATCCAGATGACAGCCATGGTCAGTCCGACCAAACCTAGCATCAGCGTCAGCTCCGACATGGGCAGCCATTCGCCCCCGCTCATCCCATGCCCGGTGTTCACCATGCTTCCCGGCACTTTGAACTGCCCGAGCTGCGCCATGAAAATCACGATCGCCAGCCCGTTGACAAAGCCCAGCATCACCGGATGCGGCACGAGCCGGATGAATTTGCCCCAATGCATGACCCCGGCCAGCAGTTGGAAGATCCCCATCAGCACCACGGTGGCAAAGAGATACTCGACCCCATGTTGCGCCACGAGACTGACCATCACCACCGCCAGCGCCCCCGTGGCTCCCGAGATCATCCCCGGCCGCCCGCCAATTACAGCGGTCACCAGCCCCACGATGAAAGCCGCGTACAGCCCGACTAGAGGGTTCACCCCGGCCACGAAAGCGAAGGCCACTGCCTCGGGGACAAGGGCCAGCGCAACTGTCAATCCCGCCAAAATCTCAATCCGGAACCGGGCCGGTCCCATGTCGCCCTCGTGGGACAATCCCAGATCCGACATGCCAATCCGCTTGGCAAACCGGCCCATCAATGCCGTTTTCATCTTAGTCTCTCTTTGGTGAAGTGTTCCGCTCGCGCCTGTGAAGCGCCCGTGTAACGCCGCAACGCAGCGAAGGCAATCACCGTGGCGAGATGCCGCTGGGGCATTCCCATTTCCGTCCCTGCCCCGTAACGTGAGGCGAATGGAACGGCGGAGGCGAATATGAGCCAAACCATGATCGGGGTGATCGGCGGGTCTGGTGTGTATCAGATCGACGGGTTGAGCGGTGCAGAATGGATCAGCGTCGACAGCCCCTGGGGCGCGCCGTCGGATCAAATCCTGACCGGCAAGCTGGAGGGTATGCCCATGGCGTTCCTGCCCCGGCACGGGCGCGGGCATGTGCATTCTCCCACCACGGTGCCGTATCGCGCCAATATCGACGCGCTCAAGCGATTGGGCGTCACGGATGTGATCAGCGTCTCGGCCTGCGGATCGTTTCGCGAGGAGATGGCGCCGGGTGATTTTGTCGTTGTGGATCAGTTCATTGACCGAACATTCGCCCGTGAGAAGAGCTTTTTCGGAACCGGTTGCGTCGGTCATGTGAGCCTCGCGCATCCGACCTGTCCGCGCCTTGGCGATGCCTGCGAAACCGCGGCGCGTTCAGCGGGCGTGACAGTGCATCGCGGCGGCACCTACCTGGCCATGGAGGGCCCGCAGTTTTCGACCCTGGCCGAATCGAAGATGTATCGAGAGGTCTGGGGCTGTGACGTGATCGGCATGACCAACATGCCCGAGGCCAAGCTCGCCCGCGAGGCCGAGCTCTGTTATGCCTCCGTTGCCATGATCACCGATTATGACAGCTGGCACCCGCAGCATGGCGAGGTAGACATCACCGCGATCATCGAAACCCTCACCGGCAATGCTGACAAGGCGCGTGCGCTGGTCTCCCGCCTGCCTGCGCTGCTTGGTCCCGATCGCGCGCCCTGCCCGCATGGTTGCGACCGCGCGCTGGACTTTGCCATTCTCACCGCCCCGGACGCCCGTGACGCCGGTCTTGTCGCCAAACTTGACGCCGTGGCCGGGCGCGTGCTTGGGCACGGATAACAAGTGGTGGATCACAAACTCCACGCAACAGATTGAAAGACCGCCCATGCCCTTCGACCTCTGGCTTGCCTTCGTCGCCGCCTCCACCGCCTTGCTGCTCATCCCTGGCCCGACGGTCCTGCTTGTGCTGAGTTACGCCCTGAGCCAGGGCAAACGCGTCGCCGTGGCCTCGGCCACCGGCGTGGCGCTGGGAGACCTTATCGCCATGAGCGCCTCGCTTGCGGGTCTGGGCGCGCTGGTGCTGACCTCGGCCATGCTCTTTACCGCGCTGAAATGGATCGGGGCGGTGTATCTTATCTGGCTCGGGATCAAACTGCTGCGAGCCCCCGCCGCCTCTGGGCTGGAGGCACAGGCGACGCCCGACGCCAATGCACGCCATGTCTTTTTCCACGCCGCCACCGTGACGGCGCTCAACCCCAAATCCATTGCGTTCTTCATCGCCTTCGTGCCGCAATTCGTGCGTCTCGATGCGCCGCTCCTGCCGCAATTCGCCATCCTGACCGCGACATTCGTGGGGCTCGCCGCGATCAACGCGCTGGCCTATGCGCTGGCCGCCGACCGGCTGCGCCAGACCATCCGCCGCCCGGGCGTGATCACCTGGCTCACCCGCGCGGGTGGTGCGGCGCTTGTCGCCATGGGCGTGCTCACGGCTACGCTTCGTCGCAGCGCCTGAGGCTTGATCCACGCCCGCGCATCCGCCAAAGCTGTCATGTCAGCGCAAGGGGGCCAGCATGCCAAGCAGCAAGACCGTGAAGGACTATATCCGCACCATCGTCGACTTCCCGCATGAGGGTATCCTGTTTCGCGATGTGACCACGCTCTTTGCCGACCCGCGCGGTTTCCGGCTGGCGATCGACCAGCTTCTGCACCCCTATGTGGGCGAGCGGATCGACAAGGTGGTGGGCCTTGAGGCGCGCGGCTTCATCCTGGGCGGGGCCATCGCACACCAGCTCAGCGTCGGGTTTGTGCCGATCCGCAAGAAAGGCAAGCTGCCCGGTGCGGTGATTTCCGAGGAATACACGCTGGAATATGGCGAGGCCGTCGTCGAACTGCATGACGACGCGATCAGCGCGGGCGAGAACATCCTGCTTGTCGATGACCTTCTGGCCACCGGTGGCACCGCAGAGGCCGGGATCAAGCTGATCGAGCGGCTGGGCGGCCGGATCATCGGCTGTGCCTTCGTTGTGGACCTGCCCGAGCTTGGCGGGCGCAAACGGATCGAGGCCATGGGGATGGATGTGCACACCTTGTGTGAGTTCGAAGGGCTCTAACGCGCTTTCTCGGCCCCACCTCCAAGCCCTGAGGCGATCGCCGAGCGCCTGCCTGTTTCGCGCGCCCATTCCACGAACGCCGCCACTTTGGGCGTATCAAGCAGAGTGTCATGCACCAGCAGACAGGTATCCCCCAGCGGAGAGGGGCATGCCAGATCCGGAAATGGGCGTATCAGCAAACCGGCCTGCAACTCCTCGCGGCACAGTACAAGATCGCTCATCACCACGCCCGCGCCCATCAGGGCCGCTTTCACCGCCATGTCGAGATTGGGAAAATCGTCACCAGATGCCTTGCTGAGACCCGGCACCGGGAAGGCCGAAAGCCAGGCCTCCCAATCGTGCCGCCAAGGCGTTTCGTGCAAAAGCGTGTGCCGCGTCAAATCCTGCGGCGTTCTGAGGGGCACTTCTCCTTCAGCCAAACGCGGCGCACAAGCTGGGGTGAGCATGACCGGAAAGAGCGGCACAACAGTCAACCCCTCGCGCTGTCGCGGCCAGTGTTCGACGGAAAAACTGATGTCGAACTCGCCTGTTTCGAATTGCGACGAGCGGAAGAAATCCGTGGTCAGGCGCAGGTCGATCTCAGGGTGACGGCGTCGGAAATCGTCGAGATTGGGAATAAGCCACCGGATCGAGGTTGCCGGCGGGCAGAGCACGCGCAGGCTTTGCGTATCCGATTTCAGGCGCGCGGCCTCGCGGGTGATCGTGTCGAAGGCGTCGGTCAACACCGGGAGGAACTGCCGCCCTGCTCCGGTCAGTTCCACGCCTTTCGCGTGCCGCCGAAACAGCGCCGTGCCCAGATGCTCCTCCAGCAGTTTGACATGGCGGCTGATTGCCCCGCGTGTCACGTTCAGCTCTTCCGAGGCCCCGACGAACCCGTTGTGACGCGCCGCCGCTTCGAAGGCGCGCAATGCATTGAGAGGTGGTAGCTTGGGCATGAAGGCAAAAGGATCAGTTTATTTACCCCTTGATAGCAGATAACTTGGTTTGCGCGCAATGCAGGCACAGCATTATTCATATCCCAACAGAAGCCATACAAGCTGAAAGGTTGAAGAATGCTATTATCACCCGCCCTTTCCGACAACAGCCCTGGCATCCGCTGGATGGACGCCCTGCGCTCACTGATCAGGAAAACTAAACCTCTGACAGAAGAGGAACGCCATTTTCAAAACCATCTGAGCCGGCTAGCCGAGACATCACCGCATCTGTTGGAAGACATCGGCCTGACCGGTGCGGATCATTGCCCGGCAACCCCCAGGCAGGACCCTGAAACATCCTTTGCCGGACGTCACTTCTGATAATAGTCCCGGAACCAGGCCACGAATTGCGCGATCCCGTCCCGCACATCGGTTTGTGGCCGGTAGCCGGTGAGCGACTGCAAAAGGCTCGCATCCGCCCAGGTCGCAGGCACATCGCCCTTTTGCATCGGCATGTAGTTGCGCCGCGCCTCGACGCCCAGCTCCGCCTCGATCGCATCGACGAAATCAATCAGCTTCACCGTGTCCGAATTGCCGATATTGACGACGCGGTAAGGGGCAACATGGCTCAGGCTATCCCCCTCGGCGATGTCCTCTTCGCTATCAGGCCGCACCGGGACCGCGTCCATCAACAGGCGGATGCCGCGCACAAGATCGTCGATGTAAGTGAAGTCGCGGTACATCTCGCCGTTGTTATAGATATCCACCTCGCGCCCATCGAGCATCGCGTCAACAAACTTGAACAGCGCCATATCCGGCCGACCCCAGGGACCGTAGACGGTGAAGAACCGGAACATGGTTGTCGGCAGGTTCCACAGATGGGCATAGGAATGGCCCATCGCCTCGGTCGCCTTCTTTGTCGCGGCGTAGATGGTCATCGGGCTGTCGGCCTTGTGGGTCTCGGCATAGGGCATCTGGGTATTGGCGCCGTAAACCGATGAGGTGGAGGCCATCAGAAGGTGCTTCACCGCATACCGCCGGGCAATCTCCATCACGTTGAACGTGCCCACGACATTGGCCTCGATATAGGCGCGCGGATTTTCCAGGCTGTACCGCACCCCGGCCTGCGCCGCGAGATGCACGATGATGTCGGGCTGGAATGCATCGGCAATCGCATCGAGCCGTTCTGCGTCCTCCAGCATCACTTCATGCGCCGCAAAACCGTCATGCTGCAACAGCATCTGGTGGCGTTTCTTTTTCAGCGTGACGTCATAATAGTCGGTCATCCCGTCCACGCCACAGACCTGCATCCCCTCGCGCAACAAGAGCTGCGCCAGGTGAAAGCCGATGAACCCTGCGCTGCCAGTGATGAAAACCTTTGTCATGCCCGCCCCGCTGCCTTGCCTCTGATCCTGCGATAGCCCCCCGACCTCTGCCGATCAAGCCTGCCTCTGCGCATTGTTGACCTCTGTGACCAGAGCGGATCATATGTCAGGATGCGTCCTTGGCTTAGGTTCATTACATATGCGTAGTTTACTCTTTCTGGTCGCGTGTTTGATGCTGTGCATCACCCTGCCTGCCGAAGCGCAAAACAAGGCTTCGGTTGAACGGCAGTTCCAGACCTGGCTGGAACAGACCATCTGGCCACGCGCCCGTGCCAAGGGGGTGAAGCGCGCCACATTCGATGCGGCCTTCAACGGCGTGACGCTCAACTGGAAACTGCCCGATCTGGTGCCACCGGGAACGCAACCCAAGGCAAACCGAAAGCAGCTTCAGGCCGAGTTCGGAAGCCCGGGCAAGTACTTCAACGCAGGTTCGGTCAACGGGGCCACAAGCACGGGCCGCCAGATGGCCAAGCGCCACGCCAAAGCGCTGGCGGATACCGAACGCAAAACCGGCGTGCCGGGGCGGATCATCCTCGCCATCTGGGGCCGCGAGAGCGGGTATGGCCGCGTCGATATCCCGCATGATGTTTTCGAGGTTCTCGGCACAAAGGGGTTCATGAGCACCCGCGCGGCCTATTTCACCGATGAGTTGATCGCCGCCCTGCAAATCGCTCAGTCAGGGCACGCCCCCGGCCGCGCGATGAAAAGCAGCTGGGCCGGGGCGCTGGGGCAGCCGCAATTCATGCCGTCGTCATTCCTCGAATATGCCACCGATGGCGACGGCGACCGCCGTGCCGATATCTGGCGATCTGAGGCCGATACGATCGCCTCCATTGGCAATTACCTGGCCCGGCATGGCTGGGTGAGTGGACGCGACTGGGGATTTGAAGTGACGGTGCCCGCCTCGGTCTCTTGCTCTCTGGAAGGGCCGGACCAGGGCCGCAAGATCCGCGACTGGACCAGGATGGGGATCACCCGGGTTTCCGGCAAACCCTTTCCCGATCATGAGCTGCGCGGCGAGGGGTACCTGATGATGCCCGCGGGCCGCAACGGACCGGCCTTTATCGTCACGCCCAATTTCTATGTGCTGAAAGAGTATAACACGTCCGACCTCTATGCGCTTTTTGTGGGCCATGTGGGGGATCGGATTCAGTTCGGCTCTCCCTCCTTTTCCGCCGGGTGGGGCAAGGTGGGCGGGCTCTTGCGCTCTGACGTGGCGCGGATGCAGCAGGCTCTGGTGCGCATGGGGCATGACGTGGGTGGGGTGGACGGCCTGCCCGGTTACAAGACCCGCCGTTCCATCGGGCGCTGGCAGGAGGCCACTGGCCAGCAAGCCACCTGTTTTCCCGAGGCCCGGATGAAAGCACAGCTCAAGCCCTGAGCCGCCTCAGCCCGGTCGGTAAAGCCCCGGCACCAATCCTTCGGACAGCTCCTTGAGCCGTTCCGGTGCAGTGCCGGGCGGCTGCGCCGGGCCGTAATGCACCGCGTAGGAGCCTCCCAGTTTGGCGATCAGCTCGGACACATAGCGCAAAGAGGCGACCTTGCGGCCAAACTCGTCATTGCCGCCGCTCAACAGCCCCATCAGGCGCCTTGTCCGATAATAGTGTCGCGAATTTCGCATATCCGCCGAGGCCGGAACAATGGGCGCATTGCAGGCGGCCGAGACGCGGGTCACGCCTGTCCGCCAGGGCGGCTCCACCAGAAGCCCGCGATCCATCCGCGGCACCTTGCCCGAACCAAAAACCAGAAGCGCCCCGCCCGTTTCCAGATGTGCCTGCATCCCGTCGATGGTCTGCCGCGCGGTCATGACCTTTTCCTGGCGGTTGAAATCCACGGCAATGATCCGCTCCGGACCGAGGAAACGCTCGGTCTCACGTCCGGCAACCACCTTCAGGTCAGGCCGGTGATCCAGCAACGCGCCGGCATGGGCGATAAAGTCGAACGTGCCGATCGGATGGGTCGATCCGATCACCACAGCCCCCCTGCCCGGGATGTGCTCCAACCCATGCGCCGTGATTGTCGTGCCGCCATTCATCCGCAGAAGCGCCTCGATCAGATCCGGCCCGGTGCGCCCATCGAGCTCCAGCAGGATGTCGCGTGTTTCGCGCAACGCAAAGAACGCCTGCCCGGTCAGCCCCCTGTTCAGCGCATCCACCGCCTGCATCGTCCAGCGCAACAGCTTCAGCCGAATATCCGAGCCTTCAGGGATACGCAGCCGCGCGCGCAACAGCTCGTCCAACGGGTCGTCTTTTGCCTGCCTGCCCACTCTCAGCCCAGCGCCTTTACCTGCCTCTGGCGTCACGCTAGCACGGCTCCCCACGGTCTGCACCAGGTCATTGCGGCCCTCGGGTTTTCATGGACTTGCGGCAGAAGCTGCGCCAAAGTCGGCGCTGAGGCGGAGGCCGGGGCGGAACAGGGGGACCGATGAGCAGTGCAACGGCGGCGGAGATTGATGCCGTCATCCTGAATTTCTCACCAACCAGCCTGACGGTGCTCAACATGGTGCTGGCGGTGGTGATGTTCTCGATTGCGCTGGAACTGAAACCAAGCGATTTCAAGCGCCTCGTCCAGTCGCCCAAACCGGTACTTGTGGGGCTCTTTTCTCAGTTCGTGCTTTTGCCCGCCCTCACCTTCTGCCTTGTGCTGCTGACCCGCCCGCAACCCTCTATCGCCCTGGGCCTCATTCTCGTGGCGGCTTGTCCGGGTGGGAATATCTCCAACTTCATCACCCATCGCGCCGGCGGCAATGCTGCGCTTTCGGTTTCGCTCACCGCGTTTTCGACCGTCGCGGCGATCTTCCTGACACCGGCCAATATCGCCTTCTGGGGCAGTCTCTATGCACCCACCCGGCAGATCCTGCGGGACACGGCGATCGATCCGATGTCGGTGGCCGTAACGGTAGGGCTGATGCTGGTGCTGCCGCTCTGTCTCGGTATGGCGCTCAACGCGACCCGGCCCGACATCACCGCACGCCTGCGTCGTCCGCTGCAATATCTTTCGATGGCAATCTTCATTGCTTTCGTGGTGCTGGCGCTTGCCGCCAACTGGTCGCTCTTTTTGCAGTATGCCACCGCCGTGGCGGCTCTGGTTTTCGTGCATAACGGCCTCTCGCTTGCAGGTGGCTATTCAGCGGCGACCCTTGCGGGGCTCTCTGCCTTTGACCGCCGGGCCATCACCATCGAAACCGGCATTCAGAATTCAGGGCTTGGCCTGATCCTGATCTTCGGGTTTTTCGATGGTCTGGGCGGCATGGCGGTCGTGGCCGCCTTCTGGGGAATGTGGCACATCCTGTCGGGCATGGCCCTTGCCGGGCTGATGGCGCGCAGACCCGCACCGCGCCTGGCGGCATGATACGGTGACAGGGAACGCAGACAAGGCGGCACGATGGTGACGCGTGAGCCCCCCGCAAGCCTTGAGCGAGGCCGCCATCCCTTCAAGCTGACGGAATGACGGCGTTCGAGGGGAGCCGCTATCAACACAAACATCCCCGACGGTCTGCGCCCCGGCTGACCCTGTTCCAAATTGCGGGGCTACAGCCTGGGCCTACTCCTTGGGCATCAGGGCGCGGATGCCATACATGCCATCCTCGCCTTTCTCCAGGACGATCAGGGCGCCTTGACCTTCGGCCACATCGCTGACCTCTGCGCCTTCCAACAACTGAAGGTCCATTGTCATTGCGGGCCAGCCGATTTCCGGGATCGGGTCATGGGAGAGATTGACCGTGGTTCCGTCAATGGTGTGGATGACGGCCTCAACCTGCACGCCTTCATGCATTGCGCCATGACCAGAGTGATCAGCATGCCCGGAATGGTCATCGGTCGCGAATGCGCTCGTGGCCAAAAGACCGGTCGCCACCAGAGAATAGATTGAGTTGCGCATAGTGTCCTCCTTTGAGAATTAAATCCGTAATGGGCTACTCGCCCGGTGTGAGAATTGCCCTCTGCGACGGGGCTTTCGTCATCTGGCGATTTGTCTTGCGCAGGCTGAGCCGTTTCCAGATCACGAAAATCGCCGGGATGACAAACAACGTCAGAACCGTGGCGGTGGCCATGCCGCCGATCATCGGGGCGGCGATGCGCTGCATCACCTCGGACCCGGTGCCGGTGCCGTACATGATCGGGATCAGCCCGGCAAAGATTGTGGCCACGGTCATCAGTTTGGGCCGCAGGCGCAAAAGCGCACCTTCGAAAACGGCTTGTTCGATATCGTCCCGAACCAGCTCTCGTCCGTCTTCCTGTGCCGCCTTAACGCGTTTTTCCCAGGCCAGGTTGAGATAGAGCAGCATCACGATTGCCGTCTCCACAGCGACACCGGCGAGCGCAATGAAGCCCACGAGAACGGCGACAGAGATGGCAAAGCCAAGATACCAGATCAACCAGACGCCGCCCGCCAGAGCCACGGGCAGGGCAAGCAAGATGATGGCCACCTCCGTGACGCGGTTAAACGCCAGGAACAGCATCAAGGTGATGATCATCAACGTGGCCGGGGCGACGATGGACAGTTTTTCCTGCACCCGTTCGATGTATTCGTATTGGCCTGACCACGACAACGCATAGCCGGGCGGCAATTCCACGGTTTGAGCCACATGCGCGCGGGCCTCGGCGACATAGCCCCCCAGGTCGCGCCCTGCGATATCAATGAAAACAAAACCGGTTCGGCGCGCATTCTCGGAGCGGATCATGCCGGGACCATCCACCAGCTTGATTTCGGCCACGGCCGAGAGTGGTATATGCGCGCCCGAGGGTGTCACCATCGGCAGATTGGCCATGCGTTCCGGGCTGTCGCGCCAATCGCGCGGATAGCGCAGGTTGATCGGGAACCGTTCCAGCCCTTCGACGCTTTCGGCAATGGTCTGTCCGCCGATGGCGGTCTGCACCACCTGCTGCACATCGGCGATCGAAAGCGCATAGCGCGCCGCCGCCGCGCGGTCGATATCGATCTCGATATAGCGCCCGCCCACGGGCCGCTCGGCATAGGCCGACGTGGTGCCGGGTATATCCGCCACGGCGCGTTCAACCGCGATGGCGATCTCTTCGATCACATCGAGATCAGCGCCGGATATCTTGACCCCCACCGGCGTCTTGATGCCCGTGGCGAGCATATCAATGCGGTTCTTGATCGGCTGGATCCACACGTTCGTGACACCGGGCACCTGCACGCGTCTGTCCAACTCGTTTCGAATGTCGTCCATTGTGATACCCGGACGCCATTCCTCCTGCGGTTTGAGCTGGATGGTCGTTTCAATCATGGTCAGCGGGGCCGGGTCGGTGGCTGTGTCGGCTCGGCCAAGCTTGCCGTGTACATTCTCCACCTCAGGGACTTCGCTGATCAGACGATTGGTCTGTTGCAGCACCTCACGCGCCTTGCCGATGGACACACCGGGATAGAGCGACGGCATATAGAGGAAATCGCCCTCGTTCAGCGCGGGCATGAATTCAGTGCCAAGGCGCTGCGCGGGATACCACATGGAGGCGACCAACACGCCCGCCAGAAGCGTCGTGGCCCAGGGCCAGGCCACGGCCGCGTCAAGGAACGGGCGATAGAGCCATTGACACACCACGTTCAGCGGATTGCGCCGCTCGGCGATGATACGGCCCCGGATGAAATAACCCATCAGTACGGGAACCAGCGTCACCGACAGGATCGCAGCGGCCGCCATGGCATAGGTCTTGGTAAAGGCCAGCGGTTTGAAAAGCCGTCCTTCCTGCGCTTCCAGCACAAAAACCGGCACGAAACTGACCGTGATGATCGCCAGCGAGAAGAACAGGGCCGGCCCCACTTCGGAGGCCGCTTCTCCCACCACTTTCCAGCGGTTTTCACGGGTGATCTTGCCGTCTTCGATTTTGCGATGCATCGCCTCGATCATCACGATGGCGGCATCCACCATCGCCCCGATGGCAATGGCGATCCCGCCCAGCGACATGATGTTCGCATTCACACCCTGCAGGCGCATCACGACGAAAGCCGCCAATACGCCCAAGGGCAGGAACAACACGATCACCAGCGACGAGCGCAGGTGCAGCAGAAACGCACCGCAGACCAATATGACGACGATGAACTCCTCCGTCAGTTTCTTTTGCAGGTTGTCGATGGCGCGTTCGATCACGCCTGAACGGTCATAGGTGGTGACGATCTCAACGCCTTCGGGCAGGGAGCCGCGCAACTCGTCCAGTTTCTGTTCCACCGCCTGAATTGTCGTCAGGGCGTTCTCCCCCCAGCGCATGATGACGACCGCCCCGACGGCGTCGCCTTGCCCGTCAAACTCGCCCACGCCGCGCCGCATCTCGGGGCCAAGGCGGATTTCGGCCACATCGCCAAGCGTCAGCGCCGCGCCGCGTTCGTTCACCATCAGGGGGATGGCCGCCAGATCATCGAGCCCGTCCACATACCCCGTGGCGCGCACCATATATTCGGCCTCGGCCATTTCGATGACACTGCCGCCGGTTTCGCGGTTGGCCATTTCAATCGCGGACAAAAGCTTGGACAGAGGGATATCGAAGGCGCGCAGTTTGTTGGGATCGACGACAATCTGATACTGCTTGACCATGCCACCGATGGTGGCCACTTCGGACACGCCTTCGATGGTCTGCAACTCGAATTTCAGGAACCAATCCTGAATGGCCCGGAGTTGCGAGAGATCATGCCCGCCAGTGCGGTCGATCAGGGCATACTGATAAATCCAGCCTACACCCGTGGCATCCGGCCCCAGTTCGGGGTTCACGCCTGCCGGAAGCCGGGATTGCACCTGCGCAAGATACTCCAGCACCCGCGACCGCGCCCAATAGAGATCGGTGCCGTCTTCGAACACCACATAGACGTAGCTGTCGCCAAAGAAAGAGAACCCCCGCACATCCACGGCGCCCGGGACCGCCAGCATGGCCGTGGCAATGGGATAGGTCACCTGATCTTCGACCACTTGAGGGGCTTGCCCGGCATAAGGGGTTTTCACGATCACCTGCACATCGGACAGATCCGGGATGGCGTCCACCGGCGTTGTCCGGACGGCCCAGAGCCCCGAGGCCGCAAGCATCATCGCCAACACAATCACGACAAACCGGTTGGCAATGGACCATCGGATCAGGGCCGCGATCATGACCCGTCCTCCGAAAGCCCCTGCAGGGTGAGCGACATGTCCTGTCCCTGAAGGAGCAGAAGGCCGGTTTCCTCTCCCAGCGGCAGAGAGGCCGGGTCCAGCGCCTCATCCAGCGGGAAATCCATTGTCATGCCCGGCATGCCGATTTCGGCGATTGGCCCGTGCGTGACATTCGCCGTCCCGGCTTCGGCGTCGATGCTGTTGACGGTTCCCATGACTTTCATCGGCCTTGCCCTTCTCTCATAGGAGGTCAGGACCATTGTCATGCCGTCAGGACGCGCAAAGGTGAGCGACAGATCTTCGTCGAGGGGCAGAGAGGCCGGATCGACTTCTTCGGCCAGACCGAACGCCATCATCATACCGGGCATACCGATCTCGGCGATGGGACCATGCGCGATCATCGCCTGCCGCGCCTGGGCATCGACGGAGCGGATGATCCCATCCACCACAATGGGCGGGGCGGCATCCACTGTCATCGCCGGTTCCGGGTCTGCCTGGGGCGTCGGCTCCGGCTGCGCCATGGCGGTGGCCCCTTCGGCCCGTATGCCGACAATGACGTAGAGCCCATCTTCTCCCTTGGCGAGGTCAAACTCCACATCCGTATTGAGCGGGATATCAGCCGGGTCGATCCCGGACACCTGCATGTCCATCTGCATCGCAGGCCAGCCAAGGGCCGGAATCGGGTCGTGGCTGAGGCTCAGCTTCCCGTCATCGGTGATGGCGTGAAACATGCCCGTACCGGTGGCATCCACCCCATCGTCAAGACCGAGCGCCGAGAGCGCCAGCAGGCCATCTGCCCCTCGGAACACGCTGAAACGCACCTCGTCGCCTTCTGCCAACTCCTCGAGATAGACATCCGAGCGAATGGCGAATTCCGTTTCCAGAGCGGGCCAGTCGAGCGCCGGGATCGCGTCATGCCGGATCACCGCGCTTCGGGTTTCGCGATCCAAGGAACTCAGGATACCCTTGGCCTCCACCGGCTCTGCCTCTGTCGGAGCAAACCGCAGCATCCCCGCATTCAGCGCACTTTCACTGTCGATCAAAAACTGCGCCGAAGCGACCACCTCATCGCCCGGGGCAAGCCCCTGTTCAATCACCGTGCGCCCATCAGCACCAAATCCATCCCGCAGACCGGTGGTGACCAGACGCGGGCGAAACGTTCCATCGTTGGTTTTCAGGATCACGCGTTCGGCCCTGCCAGTACGGATCACAGCTTCGGACGGGACGGTCAACGCTTCACGGGTCGCGCGCGGCAGCAGGGCGACATTGGCAAACATGTTGGGTTTCAGGGTGCGGTCGCTATTGTCGAACCGCAGCCGCACCCGCAGCGTTCGCGTCACACCGTCCAGTTCCGGAAAGATGTAGTCGATCTCTCCGGTGAATATGCGGTTGGGAATGTGCTCGAACCGGGCTTCGGCCCTCATATCAGGCGAGAGCCGCCCGATATCGCGCTCGAACACATCCACGAGCAGCCACACCGACGACAGATCGCCCAGCGACATGGCCCGGGTGTTCGGCTGAAGATACATCCCATCCGCCGCCGCTAATCCGATAACGACGCCATCCTGAGGAGCGTAATATCTGATGCGTTTGGCCGGAACCGTGGCTTCCGCCATCTCGTTGATCTGACGTTCGCTCACCCCGAAATTCTGGAGCTTGGAGCGGGCGATATTAATCTCATCCGCATCCTTGCGCCGAACCGCACGGATCAGTTCAGAGCTGGCAATGGTGATCTCCGGCGCGTAGAGATCAAAAAGCAATTCGCCTTGTACAACCGGATCGCCCTCGGCGCGAACTTCAAGCCGCTCGATCCAGCCCTCTACGCGGGTGTGAACATGGCTGGTGGCGTGTTCGTCATACCCCACGAACCCCACCGTCTCGATACGCTGCCCGACGTCCTGCACACGCGCCACAGCGGTGCGGACACCGATGGTGTTCACCTCGGCGGCATTCAGGGTGACCTCTTCGGGATCTCCGGAAGGTTCGTCGCCCTCGTAGACCGGCACCAGATCCATACCCATCGGAGATTTACCCGGCCCATCCTTGCGGAAATTGGGGTCCATCGGGGCCACCCAGTAAAGGATTTGCGGGCCCGCATCGACCGAGGTCATCGCCATTGCGCTGCGTTCACGCTCGTACCAAACCCCGCCGGCGATGCCTGCACCGAGGGCCAGGATGGCCAAGGCTACGTATCTTCCACGCATGTTATCGTCCTGTCTTTGAAGCGCGGCCACACAAGGGGCCGTGCAAAAAAAACCCCGAGCGATCCGTCGCTACGGGCGTTTGTCAGAAGATCAGGAGTGTTTCGGAGGTTTCTTGGCGGCCTCTGTTTCGGCGCTGGTTAGCGGCAGATCAGGAAACAGAGTCTTTTGGCACGTGATGGCACCGGTCATTGACGGAACGGATGGGGATGCAGTTCCACCGGTGTGGCAGCAGGCGATCATCGCACAGTTTGCGTGGCCGTCATGCGCCTGCCCCTGATCGGCAGCGTCCATATCATGCCCTGTGTGATCCACTGCTGCATGCGCAGACGCATCCATCGTCAGGCCATCAAGAGGGATCGCCTCATGGGCGTGTGCCATGCCGAGACCACTCAGCGAAATACTGAGCAGAACAGCAATCAAACTTGCCTGAACGATGAGCCGTTTCACAAGACGCATGACCTGCTCATAGCGAATTTCCCCACTTGCACCAAGTGCCAACTCGCCACATGCGGCACGATAGCCTACACATTGCTGTGAGTGCTGTTTCGGATCGCAATGTAAAAAAGCCAGGCTTGACAACCCACCCAACCAGACGTTTAGCCTAGCATCTCAAACGCGTGGATATCTTGCCCGCCTTTGCTCGGACCAAAAGAACTCGTGAGGGGTAGAATATGAAATACTTGTTTTTATTCATGGCTTTAGCGCTCTATCCACTCGCTGCCACGGCACATTCCGCAATACAGGAAACGACGCCCCTGGACGGCGCTGTCCTGCTCGAAGCTCCTGCCGAAATCGGGCTGAACTTTACCGACAAGCTCCGCCTGACCGCCGTCAAGGCACGCCATTCCAATGGAGAAACACAATCCATCAACCTTGGCGACTACAAAGGCTTCGAAGCGGAGTTCGTTTTTCCCATGCAGCCGATGGGCGCAGGCTCCTATGAAGTGGAATGGCGCGGTCTGGGAATGGATGGTCACGCGATGCAGGGCACGTTCACCTTCGAGGTAGAGTAACCCGTGCCCGACATCTGGTCGTTTGCGGCGGTCGTTACGAAAACCCTGATGTATTTTGGGATTCTGACCAGCAGCGGCCTGGTTCTGACGCGGTTCGTCTTTGCAGCCGAAATCTCCTCGGTTCTGCCCGTCATGCGAAAGTCTTCGCTGCTGTGCGCTCTACTTGGTGTTGTAGCCGCACTTGCCAGCTTTTGCCTGAGCGGTGCCGCTCTTACCGGCGACATGTCCGGCCTGACCGATCCCGACATGCTGGGTCTGTTGTGGCAAACACAGGTCGGTACTGCGCTGCAGATGAGATTAGTCGGTGGGGTACTGATGCTCACCGGCCTATTACTGGGGGGATCTGGATGGGGTTTGGCCGGGCTGGGCGCCCTGACGGCGCTCTGGTCCTTCACGCAGATCGGGCATCTGTCAGAAGGCCAGGACCTGTGGCCAAAACTCTTGCTGATGGCACATCTTTCCGCCATCGCCTTCTGGATCGGCATCCTTCTGCCCCTGAACCGGCTGGCCAGAAACCCGGGAGAGCTCGCACGGGCGGGTCAGCTTGGTCATCGGTTCGGGCAGATTGCGACTGTGGTCATTCCGGTCCTTTTGCTGGCCGGAATCGCCTTGGGATGGCTGCTTGTCGGCTCCTGGGGCAATCTGTTTACGACGGCCTATGGGCTGGATCTCATCGTAAAGCTTGTCCTTGTCGCCGTATTATTGGCCTTGGGCGCGTGGAACAAACTGCGTATTGTGCCCGACATGATCTCGGGCAACCCGAAGGCCGCCGCAAAGCTTTCCCAAACCATGTTCGTCGAATGGCTTTTTTTCATAGCGGTCCTGCTTGCGACCGCCTCACTGACGTTGCTTTTCGCTCTGCCGGATAACCACTAGCCGCAAACGCGAGAGCCTGGTTTTGAAGCGTTTGTCCCGACGGCATACTCTGGCCAAGGGCACCGCCTCCATTTTGCGGCGGCACAGAGACAGAATGAAGAGCTGATATCGCATCCAAATCGATACGCTGACATCTGTCTGACATCAGACATATGATGGCGGAAACGAAGTCCGCCAATGTAATTTTATATTTAATTGAAATATATATTTTATATTCAATGTAATAATTTTAATACCACAAAATATACCACACAATGTGGTGAGAAACACTTCATTCAGTACCGGCCCTTTGCGGACTTTAACCACAACTTCGATATCCGCGCATCAGTTTTACCAAACCGGCCATTCATGCTTCCCGTAGCATTTGCAGAAAAGGCAGTTCTTGCGCTTTTTCACAAACGCAGTGACGAAACGGCTCTACCATGCCAAAATCAAAAACATTAGCGCCGCGACCGAAAATTGAGAGCGAGACAGATGCAGTTTGTAAGAACCGGAGCGAATATCGTGGCTATCGCGGTATTTACTGCAGCGGCGTCCGCTACACCGTTTGACGGGCTTTACGCGCCTTCTGAAAGCTTCGCGATGTGGTCATGCCAGGCGGAGGATATTGGAGCCGACGTTGGTGCAGTTGGGATAATGAAGGATTACCTGCAGGGCGTTGAGAACGCCTGCAAATTGACTAATCCAACGAATGTCCGCGGTATGGATGCTGTTCTATACGACGCAATCTGCTCTGGCGAAGGTGAGAAATACTCGCATCGTGTCATGTTGATGCGTCATGACAACGGAATTTACGTTATCCAAGACGGCTACGCTGCCGAATGGCGCAGTTGCCGGTAGCTCTGATTGGCGTGCCCCCTTCGGGTGGTCCGGTTTAATTGTTAGTGCATCGTGGGCCTCTGGTCCATTGGAACGATGCTTTTGGGCGCGGGTGGGCGGTAACCCAATGCGCTGTGGGGTCTGACCGTGCTGTAGTGGACGCGCCATTGCTCGATCAGGATTTGAGCCTCGCGTAAGGTATAGAAGATTTCGCCGTTGAGTAGCTCGTCGCGGAAACGGGCGTTGAAGCTTTCGCAATATCCATTCTCCCAAGGCGACCCTGGTTCGATGTAGGCCGTTTTTGCTCCGACGGCGGCGATCCAGTCTCGCACCTTCTGAGCGATAAATTCTGGTCCGTTGTCGGATCTTATCCACTCCGGCGGGCCACGCAGGATGAACAGGTCGGTCAGTGCATCCAGCACATCGGTTGAGTTGAGTTTGCGATCGACGCGGATCATCAGCGCCTCCCTGGTGTATTCGTCGATGATGTTGAGCGTTCGATAGACGCGCCCATCAGCGGTTCGATCCTGCACGAAGTCATAGGACCAAACGTGGTTCGGTCGTTCGGGCCTGAGACGCACGCATGATCCGTCGTTCAGCCAAAGCCGCCCTTTCTTCTTCTGTTTCTGTGGAACCTTCAGCCCTTCACGCCGCCATATCCGTTCAACCCGCTTATGATTCACACACCACCCAGCGTTGTTCAGCAAACCAGTGACCATGCGATACCCATAGCGCCCGTACTGGTCGGCCAGCTCAATGATGTCGTCGGTCAATCGCGCTTCATCAGCACGGCCTTGGGGGACCTTGCGCTGCGTCGATCGATGCTGCCCAAGTGCGCGGCAGGCGCGGCGTTCAGACACGCCAAGCTCCTGCCGCACATGGTCGACGCATTTCCGGCGACGCGAAGGGCTCAGAAGTTTCCCTTTGCGGCTTCCGTCAGGATGAGCTTATCCAAGGTCAAATCGGACACCGCTCGACGCAGCCTTTGGTTCTCTTTCTCCAGCTCTTTCAGACGGGCAAGCTGAGACCGCTGCATCCCGCCATAGAGCTTTCGCCATCGATAGAACGTCTGTTGCGTCACGCCGATTTGGCGCACTGCCTCGACAATCGTCGCGCCTTGCCCCTGCAGAACTTCAACCTGTCGAAGCTTCGAAACAATCTCTTCGGGCTTCTCTCGTTTTCCAGCCATCGCTGATCCTCCAATTTGCGGGATAATCTATCCCAGTTGGTGGACCACTTTCAGGGGGCTACTCCATCCGCGACGAGCTACTCAACGGCGAAATCTTCTATAACTTACGCGAGGCTCAAATCCTGATCGAGCAATGGCGCGTCCACTACAACACGGTCAGACCCCACAGCGCATTGGGTTACCGCCCACCCGCGCCCAAAAGCATCGTTCCAATGGACCAGAGGCCCACGATGCACTAACAATTAAACCGGACCACCCGAAGGGGGCACGCCAGCCGCACCCACTCATTGAAATAGGCTGAGCGTTCAAAGTCCGAAGGTTCATGATCATTCGAGAAGGCCTGAAAACGCGGAAGTTTCTGCAATTTAGAAAGCCAAGGGTTGTGGCCCAGAAAATCTTCATCATACGTCAACCGCAAAGTAGGATCGAAGCCTGTTGAACCCAGTGGGTCTGCTACACCGCTTGCGTAATCCTCAATGACGAAATCACCAGCGTCTGCATTTAGGGCTTCAGTCAAAAGGTCGACGAATCTCTGCCATTCTGATGGCGAGCTAATAGCGCCATAACACACGTCAATCAGATCGATGCAGTCCTTATCATCCATGCTCAGGCTCGTGAACCCGACAGGTACACGACACTCTAATTAAAACTTGATTTAACGATGTCTGGCAGGACAGCCACGAGTCAACGGAAAAGAACTTATGTCGAAGTCCGGCCATGCCAAACTTAACGAGACTTCTCACGAGCTGAATCCCTTACAATGAATCAAGCGCAACAGGCTATTTTGGCACTTTGCACGGCTTGCTTCATCAACGCTTCTGGCTCAAAACAGCATTTTGCTGCGCTGAACAGCAATGTCTAGCTAGCGGACAAACCGGAAATTCGAATGAAAAAGCTCAGTGCCGAAAGTCCCAAGCCAAAACACTCGCAGCAGGCAATTTGCGCTCGCGGTCAAATAGACGGTGTTGCAAGATCCAATCTTCGCTATGCTTTCTAAGCGCTGCAACCGGGCTGCGAGATGAAAGCACGTTTTGGAAACTGTGAGATCGACACCGATGCGCGGAGGCTGTGTCGCGATGGTGAAATCGTCGACATGGAACCGCAGGTATTCGACGTGCTGGCTACCCTGATCGATTCAAAAGATCGGGTGCTGAGCAAGGACGATCTGATTGAAAGGGTATGGGGTGGACGTATTGTCTCCGATACTGCCGTTACCAGCCGAATAAAGGCTGTGCGAGGTGCGGTTGGCGACGATGGAGTTGCGCAAAGAGTAATCCGCACAATTCGCGGTGTCGGTTATCAGTTTGTCGCGGATCTTGAGATGAACAGCGACAATGTGGTGGCTTTGGATGAGAAGCCGGATCAACCGCTGGTTCTGGTGCTGCCATTTACGCAGGTTCCTAACGATCCTACCTCTCTTTGGCGGTTGGACGGAATTTGTGACGATGTTATTTCGGCGCTCTCTCGTTTTCGCGATCTGAGAGTTATCTCTCGTCTGACCTCCTTTGGTCTTCGGGATCTTGCGGCATCCGAAATGTCTCAGGCGGTCGAAGAGCTTGGTGCGGAATATCTGGTTGAGGGTGCGCTCCGCCAGCGCGGTGAAGGCTGGCGTATTCAGGTAAGCCTCATTGCATTGAAAACCCAAACTCAGATCTGGTCAGAGCGTTGGGAACTCTCGAGTGAGGACCTTCAGGACCTTGATGCATATATCGACCGGATTGCGGCCGCCATCGAGCCAGAACTGCTTTCTGCAGAGCGCGACCGCGTACGCAGATTGAGTGAGACAGACCTCTCGACATGGGAAACGACACAACGTGGGCTTTGGTTGTTGTGGCAGCAGCGCCCCGGGTTGCACGCAAAGGCTGTCGCAATATTGCAGGAGGCGATAAACCGAGATCCGGAGTATGCACTTGCCCATGCAGGGCTGGCATACGCGCTATGCCACGCTCACAAGGAGGGCGTGGTTGGCGATGAGGCGCTCGACCAAGCATTGGCGGCAGCACGACGTGCCGTGCAACTCGACCCCAGAGATGCCTTTGCTTATGTGGCATTGGGCCGTTCGCACCTTGCCCGTGCGGAATTCGACGCCTCCATCGCGGCCTATGACGAGGCAATCGCCCGAAACCCCAATCATGCATACGGTCATTTCGGACGCGGCTATTCGCTTTGCTTAAGCGGCCGCCCGACCGAAGCCATAGATCACTTCGAACGTGTGCTGGAGCTGAGCCCACGCGATCCGCAAGGATGGTCGGTCTGCGTGATGCTGTGCTTCTCCTGCCTGCTGACGAACCGAACTCACGACGCCCTTGGCTGGGCCCGAAAAGCACAGCAAATGCCAAATGCACCGCATTGGGCTCTTGCTGCGGAGGCTGCAGCTCTCAAATCGCTGGGACGCAAAGCGGAAGCTGAGAAATCTCTGCGAAGGGCGTTGATCGCAAGGCCAGACCTCGATGCAGCCTTTCTCGATCGCGCTTACCCGTTCGCCGCTCGTCAGGACTATGACAAGTTGGCCGGTCTCATGTTGGGTACTTTTGTACCAGTGGCCTCTGGGGAGGAAATCTCCACTTAATCTCCACACTTCTCCACCTAGGCACCAAGCACCGGAAAGGCGGAGTCGGCATGTTCGTTGCATCAAAGCCAAGCAACAAACGGAGACTTCATCATGGACTTCATTCAAGCGACAACTCACGGTGAACGCACATTCAAGCAACGGGCTGTATCCGCAATAGCTAAACTTTTGGCAATGCCGGAGGGATTTCGGCACCGCGCGGAGCTTCGCGAGCTGACGCCCGAGCGGCGCGGTGACATCTCCATGACCGAACGAGATCATGAGACTGCACTGAGGATGCCAGTGACCGACTACCCGGTTTTCGCAATAGCCTACAAAAAATGGGAGCGGCGAATCCTAGCCCTTCTGGGTTGATCATAGACAACCAGATAGTCACTATGTCTCGCAGGAATAATCTCCATGAATGAGGCCGAGCGGTGTTGAGAACTGATCGGCCCATTTTGGGGAAATCCCTTAGCTTAAACTTTGGGCTTGTGGTTTCTGAGGTGCGAACAGGCGTATCGTCTAAAGAAGAAGCCGCACAAATGGCCGCAGACCTGAAAAGGGCTGCAGATGAGGGCACGTTCTTCGGTGCTTGCAATTACTATGGATATGTTCTGCGAAAACCTTAGCAGGATGTTTTGGTGGTCTGCTCTGGGCTCGTTGCGGTCATTCTCCTGTCTAGCCCCCATTTTCAGCGCCACTAATTTGGCGTTTCTCAAATCAGGTGGAGCTCACCCCGTATTTGGTCCGGTGTTCATGCGACCTTTCGGGTTTCGTTCAGTTGGGCCGCCCCCGGGGGTTGCCACTTTGCCCCTTGCGAAAGCGCGAGTGACGGGGTGGTTTGCCGTAGCCGATCGCGGTGTCATCAGTCTCGTCGCTCATGGTCGCGTTCCGCGTGGCCAAATGAGCGTCTTGGGATCCCAGGTCGTCCGCTTTGTTTCCCCGATCTCCTTCTCGGTCAACTTCGAGCCACCACGGCGGCGCCGCAGTGCGGCCTGAACGGCCCAGGATTCGAGCTTTAACCGATCGTACTGATACTCAGGCCCCTCAGAGTAGCGACATCCGATACCGAGGATGACAAGCGCATCGTTAGCATTCTCCGGATCATGTTCGATACCAAACTCGATCTTCCCCTGTTTCGCGGGCGCTTTGACGAAACGAATTGTGCAAGGCCGACGTATGAGCCATCATCCGACTGTCACTCTGAGGAAAAAGAAGATGTCCACAGTCCGCCAAGAATTCGAGATCGCGCGGAAACACACTCCAGATTTCGGCGGACGCACACTCTTGCTCGAGGTAGGCATGTTCGCCTTTGCCATCACCGCCACCTGGGCCACGCTAGCTGACGCGCTCCCATTCTGGGTAGGCATGATCGCCAACACGGTCTTCGTCTACGGCATCTACACCGTCGTACACGAGGCAGTGCATGCCAACATCTCGTCCCGTAGCAAGAACCTGCGTTGGGTGGACACGGTCGCGGGGATGATTGCTTGCGTACCGTTGTGGCTGTTGTATCATCAGCACCGCCGCCAGCACATGGAACATCACACCCATACCAACGAAGATGTCGACCCCGACATCTATGCGCGCGGCAGTTTCTCGGTGTGGATCTTCATCAAGTTACCACAGGCATTGATCAACTATTTCAACCCAGTACAGCATTACCGCGATTGTCTCCGCTTCGGCTGCACAAAGCGCGAAATCATCTATACCTTTGTCATCTTCACCGCCTACGCCGCGGTTCTTCTGGGGCTACTCGCGGCGGGCTACTGGAAAGAGGTTCTATTGCTGTGGTTCATCCCTTGGTGGATCGGTCAGACCGTGATGCTAACCTTCTTCACCTGGACACCGCATCACGACCACACCGAGACCGGCCGCTACCGCAACACCCGCGTGTCGCTGTTTCCCGGGGCGAATGTCCTTTTGCAAGGGCAGAATTATCACCTGATCCACCACATGGTGCCCAGCGTGCCCTATTACCGCTACAAGCCCGTTTTCGACGAGATGCGCCCGCTGTTAGATCAGAATGACGTTCGAATCGAGGGTATCTGGCCGAACCCTGCAAACGAACGCCACGACTCACCAACCCAACCAGCGGAGTAACAGCATGAAGGTCAAAGCCGCCGTCGTCACAGGCCTAGGTGGCCCCGAGGTTCTGCATTTCCGCGATATCGACCTGCAATGGCCCGCTGGGCCACAGGATGTGCTTGTCGAATTGCGCGCGGCTGCTCTCAACCCCGCCGACACGTTTTTTCGTCAGCTTGGCGGTTATCTCGAAACCGGTCCCTTTGTTCTTGGCCATGACGGGATGGGCATAGTCAAAGCTGTGGGCGATTCTGTAACGAATCTGACACCCGGCGACAGAGTGTGCTTCTGCAATGGCGGCATTGGCGGCACGCCGGGCACCTATGCAGAAGCTGCGATCGTACCCGCATGGCAACTGGCGAAAGTACCGGACGGGGTGGATGACTTGACCGCTGCTGCCCTGCCTCTTGTCGCCATCACGGGGTGGGAAGCTTTGTATGACCGGGCGCATCTGGATGCGGGAGAACATGTCCTGATTCATGCCGGGGCGGGCGGAACGGGCCATGTCGCGATCCAACTGGCCCGCCTGCGCGGCGCCAAGGTAGCCACCACCGTCAGCGGCCCGGAAAAGGCCGCGCTGGCGCAGGATCTGGGAGCGGACCTAGCGATTAACTACCACGAAACGGATCTCGCCTTGGCGGCACGCGACTGGTCCGGCGGGCTGGATGTGGCGCTGGACAATGTCGGCGAAGAAGCCATGCGCACCACCTACGCCGCGATGGCCCCCTTTGGCCGCGTGGTGACTCTTATGGGCGTGGCACCAGACGACGCCGATATGACCGCCTACAACATGAACCTGTCGATCCTGAACGTGATGATGCTTACACCGATGTGGCTGGGACTCACGTCGCACCTGCGCGCTCAGGCCGATATCGTGCGAAAGGCGCTAGCCCTTGTAGATGAAGGTAACCTGCGCATTCTTCATGCGCAAACCTTCCCACTTGACAAGGTGGCCGATGCGCATGCCTTCTTAGAGAGCGGACAGGCAATTGGTAAGGTGACATTGGAGATCCGTTGACGCACCCCGGAGGCAAGGAAGGCTGGTCTGCTTTGATTTAGATGTGTATCTGGGCGTATCGTTTGCGTGGTGCATGGGGTCAACGGGTGCTGGCAGACTAACTCGAACCGGTCTCCGGCGTCCAGCAGTCGCCTGCACAAATTTGATCCGATAAAGCCAGCACCACCCGCGACCAGAACGACACGGGGTAAACCGTTCTTGTGTTGATCATCAACTTCGAAATCAGGGGCAATAATCTTGGTGTTTTCTCGCACAACTCGCTCCCTTCTGCTTAGCGTTTTTCCTGGTTGCGCCACAGAACGCTGCCACCAGTCGCATAACTTGCAAGCAGGTTAGCGCACTGTCCCAAGCGAGAGCTTGATTTCAATCAGAAACCCAGTCTTTGTCAGAAGAAATTTGCGTGAGGCTGGGCAGCGCGGTTGGTAGTGCCGCAGCGCAGACCAACGCACAGCTTTTCAAGCGGTAATCCAGCACCTGGTTCAGGCAGTTCAAGTTTAGGATCCGTTCCTGTCTCTTTCTGTTGATTTGGTTGCGGTCAAGGCCTGCGGAGCAGAGCTTTTGCGGAACTCAATCGAAGCAGGGCGAGTGGAGTAGCCCCCTGAAAGTGGTCCACCAACTGGGATAGATTATCCCGCAAATTGGAGGATCAGCGATGGCTGGAAAACGAGAGAAGCCCGAAGAGATTGTTTCGAAGCTTCGACAGGTTGAAGTTCTGCAGGGGCAAGGCGCGACGATTGTCGAGGCAGTGCGCCAAATCGGCGTGACGCAACAGACGTTCTATCGATGGCGAAAGCTCTATGGCGGGATGCAGCGGTCTCAGCTTGCCCGTCTGAAAGAGCTGGAGAAAGAGAACCAAAGGCTGCGTCGAGCGGTGTCCGATTTGACCTTGGATAAGCTCATCCTGACGGAAGCCGCAAAGGGAAACTTCTGAGCCCTTCGCGTCGCCGGAAATGCGTCGACCATGTGCGGCAGGAGCTTGGCGTGTCTGAACGCCGCGCCTGCCGCGCACTTGGGCAGCATCGATCGACGCAGCGCAAGGTCCCCCAAGGCCGTGCTGATGAAGCGCGATTGACCGACGACATCATTGAGCTGGCCGACCAGTACGGGCGCTATGGGTATCGCATGGTCACTGGTTTGCTGAACAACGCTGGGTGGTGTGTGAATCATAAGCGGGTTGAACGGATATGGCGGCGTGAAGGGCTGAAGGTTCCACAGAAACAGAAGAAGAAAGGGCGGCTTTGGCTGAACGACGGATCATGCGTGCGTCTCAGGCCCGAACGACCGAACCACGTTTGGTCCTATGACTTCGTGCAGGATCGAACCGCTGATGGGCGCGTCTATCGAACGCTCAACATCATCGACGAATACACCAGGGAGGCGCTGATGATCCGCGTCGATCGCAAACTCAACTCAACCGATGTGCTGGATGCACTGACCGACCTGTTCATCCTGCGTGGCCCGCCGGAGTGGATAAGATCCGACAACGGACCAGAATTTATCGCTCAGAAGGTGCGAGACTGGATCGCCGCCGTCGGAGCAAAAACGGCCTACATCGAACCAGGGTCGCCTTGGGAGAATGGATATTGCGAAAGCTTCAACGCCCGTTTCCGCGACGAGCTACTCAACGGCGAAATCTTCTATACCTTACGCGAGGCTCAAATCCTGATCGAGCAATGGCGCGTCCACTACAACACGGTCAGACCCCACAGCGCATTGGGTTACCGCCCACCCGCGCCCAAAAGCATCGTTCCAATGGACCAGAGGCCCACGATGCACTAACAATTAAACCGGACCACCCGAAGGGGGCACGCCAACGGAGCAAAGGCGCGTTCGGCGCAAATGAACGGCGGCTAGAGAACATCAAGGCGAAGGTCGATCCTGCCAATCTGTTCCGCGCCAACGTCATGATCCAGCCTAATCCGTAACAGTAAGGCCTGTATGGGACAGAACTTCAGAGGGACGCCTGGTCTTTGTGCCGATGGCGCTCCCTTTGTCACTCACTAGAAGCAGTCATTGGTGCGAGATGCCGCATTGGCCTGCCAGACTTGGCCGGTTGTGCGTGCGTGGCTTTACGCTGGCTGAGCAGTTTAGTGTCAAGAGGGAGTGCTTGCATTCCGCGTGATGTTGGAGATATCGACTGTCGCTTTGGCACCGGGTGCCGCGGACGAAAAAGCTGCCATTCGCTGCACCTTGTCCAATGAGCTTGTTTAGGCCGCCACCCACCTAACCACCACAATAATTCCGCTGCGCTACAATTCCGCTGCGCTACATCTGGGGTGTTGCCGCGCGGTGGCTGTTTGGTTTGACCGGTCGGTCGAAAACCCGCCAGAAGCGGAGGCCCCGCTGAAGGATCAATCCCCAACCCGGTATTCTGGCGGGATGGTCAGTGAGACATGCCCGGACATGGACACCGGCGCCATGCCTTCTTGGGGTGAGAGTTCCCAGTTTTCATCGGCAACCATACGAATGAGTTCGGCCGTAAAATCAAGGTTAACCTCACCATTTTCAGACAGCGAAAAATTCTGCATATCCAAGCTGCCGGTTCCGACATTGGCCTCGGTCGGTTGCTTGGAGCCGCGCCCTTCTTCCATGTAATCCACTGACATCAGCCCCTTGGGCCCATATTGTGCAAGGCTGATCGTAAGCGAGATCATCGGCCGGGCGTAGCTGCCCTTGTCATTTACGCTGACCCCGGTGATCGTCAGCATCTTCTGGCCTGCATATTCCTTGATCTCAGCGAAAGAGCGTTCCTTGGCCGGGATCGTGGCGATGTGAAAGGTTCTGGGCGTGCCGTCTATCACCATCTCCATCCTGCCGATGGGTTCGTAATCAGAGGACAGGCTTTGTGCCAAAAGCGGCGAGGCCAGAAATGACAAAAGCAGGATTAGAAAACGCATTGTGGGGAAACCTTTCTGTTATGGCTTTGCCAAAAATGTTCCTCCCGAACAGTTCAGTCAACAGTAACGTTGGGCCCTGAGCAGACTTGTAGCTTTGCAGACAGCTTCCCGGTTTACAGCTAATTTGGATGTCGTCTATCAACGGTGCGCCATTGACCCAGCCCCCTGATCCGAGCCGTTCAGGTGTAGAATCCGTTCCTGTTTCTTTCCGTAAATATGTTTGCGGTCAGGGCCTGATGAGCGGAGCCTTTGCGGAGCTCAAGCGAGGCAGGCCGGGTGGCAAGATTGAGATTGGCTTAGACAACTGGTGCCAGCCCACCAAGAGATGTGTGTGGTTGTTGTTTATTATAATCGATCCTCCAGTTTTCGATGATCTCCCTGGCCTCAGCAAGATTGCAGAAGATGTGTTCTTTGAGGCATTCATCTCGCAGTCGGCCATTGAAGCTTTCTACAAATGCGTTTTTCATGGGCTTGCCGGATGCGATGTCCTGAAAACCGCGCCCATTTTGGGTGCAACTAGAGTTGCTTTGTAACCTGATTGAAATACTTTCAAGAAAAAAACGAATATCTTGAGGGCGCAAAAAAATGAAATCGTGTGATCACGACTTAATGGCTGGTCGCCGAATTGCCCCGGCAGCTAGGTTCCACAACCCACTGGCTGCGTGGCTCCAAGGCGCGAAAAGGTGTGCGAGTGCAGTGATTGTGTTGTCTGTAAGCGCTGTTGCAGCAGCGTCGCAAGAGCGCGATCCGATGCTGGTCCACGATGCGAACGGCCTTAAGGTTCGTGGCCACCTCCAGTTTGGTTTGAATGCGGTAAGTGAAGACAACCTGTTCTGGGACCTCGCTGCGACAACTGCGCCTGGAAGTGGGTTCGACCCCGATACCGAATGGTTGGAGGGCTATATAAAGCCCGGTGTCAGTTTCGAGTATCAACTCAGCGGCGGTGCAGTGTTTTACGGGAAGCTCTCGGCGGTATCTTCCTACACGTGGGGGACGGATGCGTTCGACACCGGTGACACTGGCGACACGACACTCGAGGAAGCGTATCTTGCCATCCGTGGCGATCTGGCACCGGGGCTGAGCTATGATCTCTCCCTGGGTCCGCGCGAGTTGACGATTGGAACCGGTATGCTGATCGCTAACGGTGCGACCAGCGGGTTCGAGCGCGGCGCACTCAAGTTCGGCCCGCGCAAGGCATGGGAGATGGCGGCGATTGGGAAGCTTTCCAGTGGAAACGTCACCACCACGGCATTTTATCTTGATCCCAACGAACTGCCCTCAACCGACGGGCGAAACGAACTTGCGGGTGTCGATATCCGCTTCGATGCTCCGCAAGGCGGTTACCTTGGTGCGACATATGTGAACGTGCTGGAGTCGAACTCGCCCTATCCCCAGGCTGCGCCGGGCGGTGTTGGGGCCCCGATCGTGACACCGGGGGCCCGAGACGGGACCAGCACGATTGGTCTATACGCCAAATCCAGCCCATTTGAAGGTGCCTTTGAAAACTGGGCGTTCACGGGGGAACTGGCCTATCAGTGGAACGACAGGATCGATCAGGAAGCCTGGGCCGGGCGCGCCACGGCCGGCTATACGTTCACGAATCTGCCGTGGTCACCAAACATCACGTTCGGGTATCAAACATTCACCGGGGACGATCCGAACACGGCAAAGCTCGAGCGGTTCGATCCGCTCTATTACCAGGGCAGCCCGAGCGCCTGGGCAACAGGTTCGAAATCCGCGTCGACCTTTATCAACTCCAATGTCAACGCCCTGACCGTGGCGATTCGGCTTCAGCCGAGCCAGCGGGATACGCTGACCCTGCGCTATGCGCATATCAGGGCGAATGAACTGAACAGCCCGGTCCAGTTCGGACAGGCGACTCGTGTTGACGTGAACGGGAATGTGGTTTCGGGTGTCACTGACAAGCATCTCTCGGATGACCTGTTCCTGGAATACAGCCGGATCATCAATCGCAATACGTTTCTGACCACGGGCGTCTCGGTCTCGTTCCCGGGCGCAGCCATAGACAATGTAACCGGCAGGAGCGCAGACCCTTGGACAGGAGGATTCATCAATGTCGTCTTCAACTACTAATCTCATCGCGTTGGCCACGGGTGTTTTGATGGCATTGGGCGCATCGTTCGAGGTCAATGCGCAATCGCAACCGCTTTCGGCGCAGGAATCCGACCCGAAGGTGATGGGATGGATGCAAGGCTTTCCGCCGCCCCCCGACAAGATGATCACGCAGCCTGACAGTGTCTATTTCAGCTTTCCGCGGCTGCGCTGGTCGGTCTGCCACCTGCGGGAGTTCCTGCCCACCGAGGAAATCAGCCGTGGCCTCGGCGCGCCTGTCCCGCTCGGCTACGTCTCACCTGCCGATTTCGCCGACATGCGCCAGCAGATCGACTCGCTGACCTTCATGCCCATCGACGGCACCGCAGAGATGACATGGGAAGAGTCGCTCCACGCCAACTACACAGATGGCATGCTCATCATGCACAAGGGCGAGGTGGTGTATGAGCGCTACTTTGGCTGTCTCGAAGAGGATGGCAAACACGCGATCATGTCGATGACCAAGTCGATCACTGGCCTTCTTGGGGAGATCCTCGTGGCCGAAGGCGTGCTCGATGACACGCTTCTGGTGCGCGACGTGATTCCGGAAATCGGTGACAGTGCCTTTGCCACCGCAACCGTTCGCGAGGTCATGGATATGACCACTGGCGTGCAATACTCGGAGAACTACTCCGATCCCAACGCCGACATCTGGGTCTATTCGCGTGCTGCCAGTCCGCTGCCCAAGCCCGAAGGCTATGACGGCCCGGATGGTTACTGGGAATATCTGCAGCAAGTGAAGCCCGAAGGAGAGCATGGGGACGCGTTCCATTACAAGACCATCAATTCGGACATGCTGGGCTGGATGATCAGCCGGGTCACGGGCAAGGCGGTGACCGATTTGGCGTCGGAACGCCTTTGGCGGCGCATGGGTGCCGAACAGGACGCCTACCAGACCGTCGACGGCAAGGGCGTGCCCTTCGCAGGTGGCGGCGTGACGGCCGGCCTGCGCGATCTTGGTCGGCTGGGCCAGCTGATGCTGAACGGCGGAGAGATCAACGGCACGCGCCTGTTCCCGGCCGAGGTGGTTGAGGCCATCGCAGCGGGGGGTGACCCGTCCAAGTTTGCCGGCTTCCCGACAATCCCGAATGGCAGCTACACCAGCCAGTGGTGGGTATTCCACAACGAGCACGGCGCCTATGCCGCGCGCGGCGTACACGGTCAGACGATCTATGTCGATCCCACCGCCGAGATGGTTCTGGTGCGTCTCGCGTCCTTCCCACGGGCACAAAATGGATTCATCGACCCGACCTCGCTGCCCGCTTATCAAGCGGTGGCGGAGTTCCTCATGTCGCGAGACTGATGCGTATTGTGGCGATATTTCTCCGCGCGCTGCGCGGTGCAGCATCACAGGTCGATGCGGCTCTGTCGGGTTTGTTCGCTGTTCTTCTGGTAGGCCTTCTTTCCATCTCTGGCCCGGCATTCGCTCAGGACGCCGAGCCAGACAAGTCGGTCGTGTCAGCCCCAGCAGAACTCGTAGACCCCGCGATCTCGACGGAAGTTTTCGCCTACCGGCTCATCCCTCTCACAAAGGATGAACTCGATCCTCTAGCAACAGCTTGGTTGGGGATCGTACAGTCCAAGACGACGGAAATCTCCGCGCGACAGGTTGCCTTGCTTGAAGACCCGTCGGCCGCGACCGATGCCGCCTATCAGGCGATTGCGCGCATGGTCGAAGAGCGCGCGGGCCTGTTCGAGCACTTCACGATGACCGTCAACGCCTTCGAGAGTAAAGGCGGCGACGCGGCACTAGTCGCGGAATTGCGTGCCTACAGAGACTCCGTCTTGTTCTATGAAACACTTCTCGCAAGCCCGAAAGCCATTGCTATTGCGTTCTTTTCATGGCTCACGCGATCAGATGGCGGGTTGGCCATCGCCAAGGATCTCGGGGTCGTCATTCTGGCTTTCGTGGCTCTTTTGTTTGTCTCCCGCTCTGCACGTGGGCTCGCGCGACGTTGGATTGGCCGTGTCCCGAACATGTCCAGACTATTGGAAGCTTTCCTTGTCGGCGCAGTTTTCTGGCTGGTCATCGCCGTGGGTTTGTTGTTCGTTCTGGCGGCGCTTGGTGTCAACGTCACGCCGCTTTTCGCGATGATCGGCGGGGCGTCGTTCATTCTGGCATTCGCGTTCCAGGACACTCTTGGAAACCTGGCAAGCGGCCTGATGATCATGATCAACCGTCCGTTCGACGAAGGCGATTACGTTCTTGTCGGTGGTGTAGGGGGTACAGTTCGATCTGTCAGTGTCGTCGCCACGACGGTGAACACGCCGGACAACCAGGTGATCGTCATTCCCAACAAGAACGTCTGGGGCAACGTCATCACCAATGTCAATGCGAGCGAAACACGCCGTGTTGATCTGGTCTTTGGCATTTCATACGAGGACTCGATCCCGGACGCACTTCGGGTCATCGAGGATACCGTTAAGGCGCATCCACTGGTTCTAGCGGAGCCTGAACCGGTCATTCGCGTGCATGAGCTGGCCGCCAGTTCTGTGAACTTCGTATGTCGCCCCTGGACGAAAACCGCCGATTACTGGACCGTCTACTGGGACCTGACGCACCGCATGAAGGTGGCGTTTTGTGAGGCTGGAATTTCCATCCCGTATCCGCAGCAGGATGTTCACATTCGAATGACCGAAGCTTAATGCATTGCGCAAAGACCCGAACCAGCAATCCATGCGGATATGATGATAGCGTTTGAGCCATGTTGGAGCGTTAGGATGCCGTGGATGCAATAAAGCATACAGAGAAATCGGGCTGGCAACACCTCGACAAGGCCGCGTTCGGGATAACCTACGGCACGGTCCATTCTAGTCTCCTGCAAATGCGTTTCCCGTCCGTTAGGATGCGCCAACCGACGGCACCAATTTCATACGAAATGACCACAACGCACATTTTCTTGATCAGGCAGCCGATTTGGGCAAAGCGGAGGAGGAATAAACCGCCACCAGCGTCCGGATTGCGTAAGTTCGCCTTTCATTGGATTTAGCGCTCACAGCGAATGTCTTGTTTGACGGGCCGCACCACAGCACCTGATGCCCAAAACGGACGGCGGCTTTGGGCCGTTCTCGGCCGATTTGTCCAATATAACCAATAGGCCGCTACGCGGGACTATGCGGACTTTCGATGCGGCGACCTGAATGTCGGCTTATGTGCCGACGGGTTGAGCGTTAAGTAATATTCCAAAGTTTCGAATGGCTGAAAGAACCAATGCGCAATAGGCTGCGCGCGAAGGTTATAAACGGAAAAATGAAGTTATGGTTTTTCATATTGTCGGCGGAAAATGGGACGAAAGCGTGGATGTCAACGATCAGCACAGCTGGATCGAGGTTTTGGAAGGGGACCATCAGAACATTCGCCTGATCGATGCAACGCAGGACGACGGCATCCTGATCACAAAAAAAGGATGGACGGTCGGGCGACCGATGCAAAGCGAAGGCATGCCGACCAAAGTGATCCGCAAAGGTGTTGGGTTCAAGCTGAAACCCTTGTTGGATGTCGAAGCTTTTTACGGACAATTCCTGGTCAACGACAAGTTCAAGGATATCGTCGAAAAACTTGAACCCGGTGTGCACCAGTTCTTTCCGATGGAGCTGTATGTCGGCGACGAATTTCAGCGCACGGATTACTTCTTCAACATCTGTAACCGGCTCGACACGATGGACCGGGAGCAATCGTTCCCGATCAACGCACGCGGCTTTTACAGACCTCAAGAGGGCGAGCCACACAGACTGGTTTTCTCAACCGCGAAAATCGGTAACCATCACGCCTGGCGGGACAAATGCGTTCCCGGCGGCGCGGCCTATATTTCGAACGAGCTTGCGCGACGGCTGCAAGACGTTGGGATAACAGGTGTTGGATATAACGCGAGGGACGAACTCTAAGTTTGAATTCTATGGGCAAGGACTTTCAGATGTTTGCATTCTCAGATTCTTGCCTCCTTGGGGCTGAATAAGCCCCACAGGTCTCAACTCTTCAGAAACGACGGGCAATTCCCATTAGCCCAAAACCCGACAATAGTAGCGGTCGCAGCATCTGGTGAAGTGGGCTCGTTGCGGTCATTCTCCACCTTGCAGCATTTTGCCTGATAAGTCGTGCGTCCACCGCCGCTCACGGCCCATAGCAGCCGTTGACCATGTCATCTCGATGCTGCGGTTGCAGCCCGCATAGCAAACGTTCACCGTCGTCGCAAAATATGTTGAGGAGCGAACTCACAAAGTGCGGATTTACCAGCCATTAAGAAATAGGTCCGCCAGCTTTGAAACCGACGGACCGAGATTGCTGAAATCGTCCACTCACGGACGCTTCCATACAGCCCAGAAATGTGAAGCCAGCATGACGGACTTGTGGTCATTGCTTGCCAGTGCACTACTTTCGAATCGCGCCGGACGTGCGTCGGGATGAGGGCTAAGCCCGAGTTGCGGGATATGACAACCTTTGATCTGCGCGTAAGAAACCAAATAAGAACGTCAGTTGTCTTCACGTAACCCTGAGTGCGACAGCCACTTTAGTGTTTTGAACCATATCAATCCAAAGGCAAAAAGCTGATTATCCACATACTAGCAACATTCAAAAATGTTGTCCAGATTGCGACACAATTTCGTCAATGTCCACCGCTTCCCTAGTTATGTCGAAGGACTAGATAGTCCCGAAAGGCTTGGCAGTAGTGAGAGAAAGGAAATTAGACTGCATCTACTGGTTGTTGACGACGATCCAAGCATACTCGTACTCTTGGAAACATTCATTCAGTTCAGCACTGATTATACTGCGGAAACAGCACCGTCTGTGAGAGATGCAATTGACCTGTTGGCGAGACCGGAGGGGAAAAAATTTGATTGCTTTCTGATGGACATTCAGATGCCAGGAACAGACGGGATTGAGTTTTGCAAATATCTGCGTAACCGATCTGACTACAAACGAAGCTTGATTTTGATGCTGACGGCAATGTCGGAAAAATCTTACCTCGACCGGGCCTTCGCGGCGGGAGCCGACGATTACATCACCAAACCCTTTGAAATTGGCGACTTACGTGAGCGTCTTGGACTGCGGGGAGGTCACTTCGGTTTCCGAGAGAAACACTCCGATTTTCCAAGGAGCCTTGTGTTGGATGGTTAGATCATATTGGATCGTCAAAACAGACATTTATTATACTTTTGGAAACGGCCAATATGGGCTCTCTGCCGCCACCGGAGCGGGTGCCGCATCTGATCTTTAGACTCTAATAGCATTATTGAGGACGGCCATTTGCCGACATTCGAAACACGAAATTTCAGCAAGCTAGATTTCCCTGGACTTGACCTTCATGCGGAGTAGGGCATTTCAACTTTGGGCTTTGACCGGGTCGCAGAACTCAGCAGTCGGCAGAAAATAGGCCCGCCAGCTTTGAAACCGACGGGCCGAGAATGCTGAAATTGTCCATTCACGGACGCTTCCACACAGTCCCGAAATGTGAAACCAGCATGACAGATATGAGACGATTTGACGCTTGGCGTTCAAAATGCCGCATCAAAAGGTCTCAGGAACGGCCCAAAGTGGTCATTACCGCCCCCAATGCCGCGGTGCAGCAGTAATATGACAGCCGACTTTTCAGCAAGATCGACGCACCATTCTTCGAACTGAACTACTGAGCTAAGACGATGATTTCACCTCTGCCAATCTACGTTGAGAAGCAGTCAAGGTCGCAAGAATGGCAAAACCTCAGCAGTGCTTGCCTAACAATGCTACCATTCCGAAACTCGGACATTTCGATAAGACACGGCAACATTGTCGGTGTCCGAGATATCCATTGCGCCAAATAGTCCATATCGGAATTGAATCTTGCCACCTTCGGCCAGATTTGGCCTGCCGCTCGAGTCGGCAACCACCGCCCCATTGCATTCGACGACAAATACACCCGGCGTTTGATCTTTGAGTGATTTGCGCGGAGTAGAGTCATATTGGATACGCACGGATATGCTGTGCCATTGACCAAACTCCTCTGCCGGAATGCAGTCGCGTGACCTAAATGTGAGGGCATCGTTGTTCAGCTCAAAGCCATAGAGCATGTCAGTGCCCGTTTCGAATTGAACAGCAGTAAGCCGCGCGCCCATGGCACTATAACTGAAGTCCTCGGGGATGAAGATTTCCCACTCATACAGACGGCGGTCACCTGCACTGGCTGCGGTTGTCTCGTAGTACTCAATCCGGTTTCGACCGCGGGCACAGTCTGAAACATATGCTTGCAGTTCCGTCGAGAAGTATTCCTGATCGCTACACTCTCCAGGCAGAAGATGGAAACGATGGCTCCCGTCAGCTTCTTGAAACGGAGCCCCCTCACGTGGAGTGTTCAATTCGAAGTTCTGGCCCAAAGCAAGGCCAGGAAACATCAACACCATCGAAAGTGCAAAAGCCGTCATTGCCTTGCCATAGAGCAAAGATTTGGTCGGCTTCTGATCCGCTATTCCCGTGTCGCGTTCCATCAAGTATCCTCCAAGAGTTAAGCAGCTTGAATGCCAGTCGTTGCCCAAGGGGGCCTTCGTCAAACCGGCAGCGTCCGTGGCGATAGTTGGATTGGAGGGCCTTGGTGTGGTTTTTCCCAAACGAAATGACTTGAAATCTTCTGAAATCCGAGTCGGAACCTTGGTTCTTGACCGATCAAGCGGGCGACTCCGAGATGCCGATGGGATAGCGGTTGAATTGCGGCATCAGTCCCGTGAAGTTCTTGTGTCTTTGGCAAATAACCCCAATCAGATTGTCACACGAAAGGCGTTGATTGAAGATGTGTGGGCAGGGCGAGCGATTGCGGATGACAGTGTTGCGCAATGCATTGCCGACATTCGACGCGCCTTGGGTGATACTGACAAGCGCATCGTGGAAACTGTCCCGAGACAAGGATACCGGCTGGTGGCGCAATCACCTGATGCTGACGGGGAAATGCCACGGCGTCGGCGAGGGGTTGTGCTAATGCTGGCGGCTGTTCTGCTTGTCGCTATGGTCACCACCTATTTTACGATGCCACAGGACGACACACCCGATGCACCTGTGGTCGCTGTCCTCCCTTTTGATGACTTCTCGAACGAACCGCACCAAGGTTTCCTGAGCGACGCCATCAGTGAGAACATCATTACCGCATTGGCCGGGTTCCCGCAGATGGCTGTCATCTCACGTCGCTCCAGCTTCCAGTTTCGGGATTCTTCCTTGGGGGTCTCAGAAATTGCCGAGGCTCTCGGTGCTGATTTTGTTCTTGAAGGAAGCCAACAATACGACGGGTCGCGCCTGACGATCACAGCGCAATTGATCGACAGCGACACAGAAGCGCACATTTGGGCGCACGAGATCAACGTGCCATTGGAAGCCATGCTGGAGGCAAACAGCCAAATCAGCCGTATGATTGCACGGGCCGTCGGTTCAACAGTCATTGATACGGCCGGGGCGAGCATGACCGCCGGAGATGTGAGCGCCTTGATGATCTCGAACGCAGCGCAAAGCCGCATTATGCGCAGCTTCACCCGCGAAAATCTGTTGATTAACATTTCAGAACAGGAAAAATCGATGCGCGATTATCCTGAGTCCGCATGGGGGTTCCTGGGGCAGGCAATCTCTTTGCGGATCGGACTGCAATATGGATGGGTTGAGGGCGACGAAGCAGAACTACGCGACAAGATGTTCGAGTTTGCCCGCCGTGGCGTCGAGCTCGATCCCAACAACTTCCTAGCCTACCACGCCTTGGGGCGGGCGCTAATGTTTAATGGCGAGGTCGAGGACGCCACGCGTGCCTTCAAGCAAGGTATTGCGTTGAACCCTTCCTCTACAATCGTTGGCAATGGACTAGCGGTTGCACTCATCTATTTGGGCAGAACTGACGAAGCCCTTGAAGTGCTCGCGCAACTCCAACGCATTGATCCGCTCAGACACTTTGATCTCTCTTGGAACAAGGCGTGGGCACTCTGGCAAGCGGGCGATTGCGACGCGGCACTGGACGCCTTCAAAGCGTCACCATCTATGCCGATTGCTGCGAACAAACATCTGGCCGCGATACACCACTGCAACGGCAATGAAGACGAGGCGAAAAGGGCTATGTCTGACTATCTCTCGGAAAATCCCAACTGGACCGTTGAGCGGGTTCGAAACATCGAAGAACGCATTTGGAAGGCCCCTGGCGCTTTGGAACGCTGGCTTTTAGCGATGGAGGCGTCTGGTATGCCGTTGCGATAATCTCCGCATCGGTCATGGAGTGATCACTGGTTGCTCGGTTGCAAGAGATTGATCCGACTTGCTTGGTGTGCTGCCTGCACAATGAGCTGGAGTATCGGTTTTTAGAGCACTTGTTCGAGTGAGGTTTTGGCCCGCGTTAATCCCGCAGCGAATTCACACTTTCCGCCCTATCTAAACGCTTGTGCAAGTATTACGCGAGGGTTGCATTCAATTATTTATCCTCTTCCCCCAATCCCAGGATGATCGCCCGCTGGGCCTCTGCCGTTACCGGCATGTAGGCCGATACCGTGATCGCCACAATTTCATGCCCCAGGTTTTGTGACCAGGCTTTGAAATGCTCCCGCGTTTGGCAAGCCTTGTCACCATACAGCGCAAGCATGTGGCGGAAGCTGTGCGGGGTGTAGCGCGGCAGTTGCACGGCGGCGAAGGCGTCCTTGACGATCTCGTTCAATGGCCCCGTACTGGCGAATGGATCGCGCGAGAGGCCCTTGACCTCGAACCCGTTCGGGCCGCACCTGATCTCGGATTTGGGAAAGACCGCATCTTCGGGGCCGAACATCAGGTCTTCTTTCAGGTGCCGCAGGTAATCGGCCAGTGCGACCACATAAGCCTCGCCCATCGGAAAGAACGTGGTGTTCATCGTCTTGGCGTTTTTCGTGTTCACTTCGCGCGCATCCTGAAAGACGTGGCGCTGTTCCATGTCCACATGCTTGAGCCTCAGAGAGGCAACCGCACCGATCCGCGCGCCGGTGAGCATGAGGAAGGCCAGAAGGGCCTTGTCGCGCTTCTGGAGGCTTGTGGCGCCGGGCATGGCGTCGAAGGCGCGCGCCACCTGTTCGATACCCGGCACCTTGCGCGGAGAAGAGGCCCGCGCCGCACGGGCATCCTTCAGTGGCTGTTTGAAATAGACCCAGTCGCCACGTCCGATTGTGGCCCTGTAGCCGCGCTGCCCTGCTGCCCAGCGGAAGAACTCTCGCACAGCCCGCAGCGTGCTGGCGATTGTGGCCTTCGACAGTGGCTTGCCGGTGCGCTTACTACGGGCGGTGTCGAGCCAGTCCTTGAAGGCCATCGCCTGATCCTTGCGAAAGCGCTTGAATGAGGCGCAGCCGGTGCTTTCCTCGAATTGCCGGATCGCTGCCATCGCCTTGTCGATGGTCTTATGATCGAGGCCCTCGGCGTGGCGCAGATGGTCCTGATATACCAGTTTCAGGCGTTCGTTTTCTGGGTCGAATTTTCGCATTGGTTTTCCTTTCGGTCTGAAGGTGATTTCCGGGCCGTTCCGCCTTGCACAAAAGCGCCATCGACCGGGATCACGAAAGTGCGCGTTTCAACGGGGGATGACGTGACACAATAGGCGTGCGTTGCGGTGTTGATCGCGGCCCTGTCGGCTTCAATCATCTGGTGGGCATTCTCGGGGTTACTGAAACGCCCCATCTTGCCACCGCAGGTGCCGCATAGGGCGCTGAGACGGCCCGTCCGAGTGGTCTGCGTGGTATAAGCCAGCGAGCCGGTTTCTGCATCCCTGGGCGCATGGCAGGTCATGCAATGAAATTGCCTTTTTCCCATCGGGCAACGGTTCTGCTCAATGCGCTTCGTCAAGAAATCGATTAGATCCGCGCCGCGCACCAGATAGGGGCGTTTGTCCGTGATTACCGGCAAGCCCTGTTTCGGCCATTTGCGGAAGGTGGTGAGGGACACGCCGACGATCCGCGCGGCCATTTTGAAGGTGTAGACCCGCGATTTGCAGAGCCCGCGCACGTGGTAGCGTTTCATGCGCGACCCTCCGCACCGGGATCAACACGGTTCGCTTCGGCCCAGGCATTCAAGTCCGCACCGCGATAAATGATCTTGCGGCCAAGACGGTAGAACGCGGGACCCATGCCCTTGTGACGCCATTGCGCCAGCTTGGTGCGATCACCTAACAACTCCAGTTCAGGATCGCCCAGAACATAGTTTCGATTTTGCTCAAATAGGTTTGCCATGAGACGGCCTCCGATTGTGTCGTTCGGAGACTTTCAAGCACATGGCGTTTCGGCTGGAAAAATGCAACAAAATGGGCGAAGGAAGGACTTAGTTCTTTGGACCTTTTTTCAGCAGTTTTTTGGTGGATTCTGTAAAATCATCACTGTCTGAATCCATGCCTGCGAGCCCCAGAAAGCCCCCCAGCAGACCGGTTTGCTGCTTGAGATCATCCTCTGTGATCTGATCAATCGCATACTCCGCGTGATTACGAATTCCTGCCCGAATTCCTAGAACGTCGAAGGTTTTCCTCAGTGCCCGGGCATATGCGGTAGAGGGATTGCCAGTGCTTCCAGCACTACCATATGTCGGACGTTGGAGGGTCTCTTTGGCGTAGAGTTTTGCAAGCCTGACTGCGATAGACCGAGCGTAGTAGTCCGGCGCTCGGTGAGGAAGGTTCCAAAACTTCTCCTCCTGTTGCTTCAACTCTGCCTGGCGCGCATTGAATGCAGTCCAAGTATCTAATATTAATATATAAAATGAATAATAACCGCCAACATCTGCCGCGCTCTTCGAGATCAGATCGAGCGCCATTTTAGGTGTCGTGTAGAGCTTTGAAGTACGCATTTTCTGATCAATAACTGGAACCAGCCTGGCAATCATTTCCTTTTGGTCTGACGCATCGCTCTGGGGCGCCAGAAGCTCGGCCAACTCGCTCATGAGCTTAATGCTCGTCTCGACAATGCGCTGCTCATGTTGGAATTCAGCCTTGTTGTCGTGTTGGTTGGGCTTCGCTATGTCGATTGGGGGTTGGGGGGGCGCTAGAGCATTCAAGCCAGTCATACGCAGACTCGCCTTGCCAAACGGCTCAAGCATTTCGTCAACGATGGCGTGTAGCCTTTCGCTGACCTCCAGTTCGGATAGTTCACCTGATGAGCCTTGCATAAAGGTATATTGAATTACACCTTCCTGCATTACAACCAATATGGTTGGTGTGCTTACGATTTGCTAAACTCTGTGAAAAGGCCCCTGAATCGCGACCCTTTCCGCATTAACTTTCTTTCTTTTTCTGCAAAGAAATCACCTTTCCATCCGCGCCAGTCACGAAATCCGACCACCTGTCCAGCAGAAGCCGCCGCTTTTCCAGCAGATCGGAGCGCGCATATGCCTGTTCCACCTGCGAACCGATTCGGTGCGACAGGCTCATTTCGGCCACGTCGCGCGGCGCGTTCGCCACCTCGGAGGCCCAGTCTCGGAAGGTCGAGCGGAAGCCGTGCACCGTCACGCCCTCGACACCCATCCGGCGCAGAAGCATTAGCATCGCCATGTTTGACAGGGGCCGGTGTCGTTTTTGGCCTTCGAAGACATACTCCGATTGCATCGCTTTGAGCGGCTCGAGAATGGAGAGCATTTCATCCGTCAGCGGCACCCGGTGCGCCTCGCCCGTCTTCATCCGCTCCGCAGGACAGGTCCAGACGCCCGCGTCGAGATCCACCTCTTTCCAGCGCATGCCCAACACCTCGCCGGTGCGCGACCCGGTCAGGCAAGTGAACATCAGCGCCTTCGCGGCCATTGCAGAGCGGTCGTGCAGACTGTCATAGAAGGCAGGCACATCGCGCCAGTCCATTGCCTTGTGGTGCTTCGGTCGCGACTTCACCTTCGGCAGAACGCCCGCTTCCTTGATTGCGGTCACCGGGTTTTCGCCCTCGCGAAAGCCTTTGGCCTTCGCCACCTCCAGAACCACCTTGATCCGCTGCGCCAATCTCCGCGCGGTTTCATGCTTTTCCGTCCAGATAGGCGACAGGCACATCAGCACTTCCGGTTGCCCAATCCCATCCAGCGACATACGCCCGATCTTCGGAAAGGCGTAGTCGCGCAGAGTATTGATCCATTGCTGCCCGTGCTTGGCATTCTTCCATGTCGGCAGGCGCTCTATATGCACCTGTTGGGCGAATTCCTCGAACGTCGGAATGTCCTGCTTGGCATTGTAGCGCGGGTTCAGACCTTGCCTAGCCATGCGGCGATATTCCAGCGCCCGTTCGCGCGCCTGATTGAGCGTGACGGTATCCGCTCCGCCTAGCCCGAAATCTGTCCTGAGCGGTGCGCCCTTGGCATTCTTCTGTCCCTTGACCGTCACCCGCACGATCCAGCGCCGCGCTCCACTCGGGTCGACCACCAGATACAGCCCGCCGCCATCCCCATGCCGCCCCGGCCCGAGATTCTCGACCAGCTTCTTTGTCAGCTTTCCAGACAGCGCCATACTTCATACCACATTTCATACCACGGCATGAACCAATATAGGCATGATCGAAAGAAATCCAACACAAAGTCAGCGCGACAATATCTGCCTGAAATACCTAACCAAAAGGTATTTTAAGCGCCTCGGCAAAACTCAGAAAAAAGGTATGGTGGCGGAGACGAAGGGATTCGAACCCTCGAGACGGTTTCCCGCCTACTCCCTTAGCAGGGGAGCGCCTTCGACCACTCGGCCACGTCTCCGCTGGCGTGTTTATTGATCTGTGATCGTGAGGGCAAGGGCCGATTGCGTGTTTGCGTCGCAAATCTCCTTCGGGAGAGACCAAAGGGACGTAACCGGCGCATCCGCCGGGTGATGTGGTTACCGTATCGGCATCGCTGCACATGCCGATCCGGCGGCTGGCGGGGCATACGAACCGATCAGACCAACGGTCATTCCCCATGGCTTCCGCAACACCGGCTGAAATCAGGGGTGCGCCCCGGTTCAGAACCGGAGCGCGCCTGGTAGGTAAGGCTTCTGTGGTTTTGGGCTATATATCCTGCCACACAGGCGCGCGTTTCTCGATGAAGGCGCCGATGCCTTCTTCGGCGTCGCGGGCCAGCATGTTCTCGACCATCACCTGAGAGGCATGCTCATAAGCATCAGCCAGACCCATTTCGACCTGGGCGTGATAGGCGCGTTTGCCGGTGGCCAGCGTCATGCTCGATTTCGATGCGATCTTGCGCGCCAACTCCATCGTTGCGTCCCGCAGCGCCTCAGATGCGACGACCTGATTGACCAGCCCGAACTCAGCAGCGCGGGCGGCCGGGATCATATCCCCGGTCAGAAGCATTTCCATCGCGTGTTTCTTGCCCACATTGCGCGACAGCGCCACCATCGGCGTGGAGCAGAACAGCCCGATATGCACCCCCGGAGTGCTGAACCTTGCGGTTTCATCCGCGACGGCCAGGTCACAGCTTGCCACCAGTTGGCAACCCGCGGCAGTGGCGATGCCCGTCACCTCGGCAATCACCGGCTTGGGGCAATTGACGATGCGTTGCATGACGCCCGAACACATGGCCATCACCTTGGTGAAATAGGACTGCCCACCATCCGGAGCGGACCGGCCTGCGGTCATTTCCTTCAGGTCGTGCCCGGCGCAGAACGCCGGGCCGTTGGCGGCAAGCACCACCACCCGGACAGCCGGGTTGCTCGCGGCCTCATCAAAGGCTGCGCCCAGTTCGGTCAGCATCGCCTCGGACAGGGCGTTGCGCCGTGCGACATCGTCGAGCGTCAGGCGCAGGATGCCCATGTTGTCGAGGTCACGCTGCAACATTGTAAGCTCCTTCGCGGGTGTGACGGACCGTCGGGGCATGCAGGATGTTGATCCTGACGCTGTCAGCCAGAGTATTTGCGATAAAGCAGTAGCGATGCGCGCGGTCCTGCATCTGCTCCATCTCTTCGTCGCTTACCTGAAACCCGGTGTCGAAACGCACGACGGGATGCAGATCGATCTGCGTGACCGACATCTGACCGCGGGCGTTTTTGCCAAGGTGGGCCACAGCATAGTCATGATAGCTCGCCACCGGCCAACCGGCCTTGGCCGCCAGGGCCAGGAAGGTCATCATGTGACAGCTGGACAAGGCCGAGGCCAGGGCCTGCTCGGGATTGGTGTTGGCGGGATCGCCGCCCCAGTCAGGGGCGGCGTCCACCAGGACGTCATAGCACTGATTGTACTGAACCGTATGCTCCGCCGAGTATGCACCCGGTTTCAGTTGCGGCTCGATGCGTTGCCAGTGCAGCTGGATCGAAAGGTCTGACATGTCCCTAAGCTCCCGATCGAACTTCAGGCCGCGGCCAGCGATTTTTTCGGGTCGTAGAAGGGAACTTCCACAACCTGCGCACGCGCGGGGCCGGATGCGGTGATGACCTCCAGCTCGGTGCCCAGCTCAGCCGCGTCCACGGTGACCATCGCCAGGGCGATGTTCTTTTCGAGGCGCGGCGAATAGACGGCCGAGGTCACCTTGCCGACGGAAACTCCGCAGTGGTTGAGCGCCCAGAAGGTCGTGTTCGGCCCTTTCAGCGGTGCCGTGTCGATGACCAGGCCAACCTGTTTGCGGCTCACGCCTTCTTCCTTGATGCGCGCCAGAGCTTTCTTGCCGATGAACTCGGCGTCCATGTCCAGATTGACCAGACGATCAAAGCCCAGCTCGAACGGGTTGGTGTTGATATCCGCATCCGCGTGATAGGACAGCATCCCGCCTTCAATCCGGCGGATCGACGAGGTGTGCCCCGGCTTCAGACCAAACGGCATACCTTCGGCCATGATCCGCTCCCACAGGGCGTCGCCATGCGCACTGTCGCGGAGGTAGAGCTCATAGCCCAGCTCGCTGGACCAGCCGGTGCGCGACACGATCAGCGGAATACCGTCCAGTTCGACTTCACGCAGCCAGTAGTATTTCAGATCCATGATGCTGTCGCCAAAGAGCGCGCGCATGATCTCGCCCGATTTGGGGCCCTGCAATTGCAGCGGCGACACGTCAGGTTCGCGGATGGTCACATCGAGACCCGAATTGACGGCCACGCCCTGTGCCCACAGCAGGACGTCGCTGTCGGCCAGCGAAATCCAGAAATGATTCTCGGCCAGACGCAGCAGGATCGGGTCATTCAGGATGCCGCCATCGGCATTGGTGATCAGGATGTACTTGCACTGACCCACAGCCATTTTCGACAGGTCGCGCGGGGTCAGCATCTGGGTGAACTTCGCGGCGTCGGGACCGGTGATTTCCACCTGACGTTCCACGGCCACGTCGCACAGGATGGCGTCGTTCACGAGATTCCAGAAGTTCTGCTCCGGGTCACCGAAGTCGCGGGGAATATACATGTGGTTGTAAACCGAAAACCCCTGCGCGCCCCAGCGCACGGTTGCGTTGAAGAAAGGAGATTTGCGGATTTGCGTGCCGAAGCCGAAGTCATCAGGTTGTGTCATGGTATCACCCTTGGTATGCGCGGCGGTCCTGCCGCGCGGTCGCTGAACTGGAGCGGTGAATAGTCCGGATTTCTGCGCGAGAGTGGACTGAAAGAATGCCGAAGACAGTCTGATCGAACTCTTTTTGGGAGGCTGCAAAGCCCGATCGGTCGCGGCGTGTCAGCGGCCGGATTTGGCGACCAGATCGGCCAGGTTGGGCTGCGTGAGTTTGACCTCGCGCGTGACGATATACGTCATGTAGCGGTCGATCCCCAGCTCCTCGCTCAGAAGCTCTTCCATCAGCGCCTGAAAGCTGGCGAGCGTCGGGGTGATCACCTTCATCACATAGTCCATCCCGCCCCCTGTCGCGATGCATTCGGTGACTTCGTCCAGTTTGCGCACGCGGTTTTCAAACCGGTCGAAATCAGCTTTGCGGTGATGGGTCAGCGAAACGGTGACGACAACGCGGGTGAAGTCACCGATACGGCCCAGGGCGATATCGGCGTGATAGCCCCGGATGAACCCCGCCGCCTTGAGCCGGTTCAGCCGCGCCCAGCAGGGGGTCGGGGACAGGTTGACGAGCTCTGCCAGTCTTGTCTTGCTGAGCTGCCCATGTTTCTGAACCGCACTGAGAATGCGGATATCCGTTGCATCGAGGCCAAGTCTGCTCATCCGCGCGATGTCCCGTCGAGTTGCATCAAAACATTCATCAGAATCGGCATAGAGGCAACGGTTGCGCGCGACAAGACGGGTTTGTCCCGTCCCGGTGGTCATTCAGGTCGAACAGGCCAGGGTTTACACCGCGCCCTTCCGAGACGAGCCGGATCAGAAAAGGCGCGCGCGGGCGCGATGTCTTTCGGGGCCGATCCTGACCCAGTTCAGGTATTGAACAGGAAGTGCATCACATCGCCATCCTTGACGATATAGCCCTTGCCTTCGGCGCGCATCTTGCCTGCTTCCTTGGCCCCCTGCTCGCCATTGCAGGCGATGAAGTCATCATAGGCGATCGTCTCGGCACGGATGAAGCCCTTTTCGAAATCACCGTGAATCACACCCGCCGCCTGCGGCGCCGAGGTGCCCTGTCGGATTGTCCAGGCACGGGCCTCCTTGGGCCCGACGGTGAAATAGGTTTCCAGCTTCAGAAGCTTGTGGCCCGCGCGGATAAGCCGGTCGAGCCCGGCTTCCTTCAGCCCCATCTCGTCGAGGAACATCTCTGCCTCGTCCGCGTCCAGCTGGCTGATCTCTTCCTCGATCTGCGCTGAGATCACAACCGAGGCCGCGCCCTGCGCTTCGGCCATCTCCCGCACCTTTTCCGAATGCGCATTGCCTGAGGCCGCGCTCGCCTCATCGACGTTGCAGACATAGAGAATGGGCTTGGTCGTCAGAAGCTGCAGGTTCTTCCAGGCTTTCGCATCCTCGGCATCCACCGCGACCACCCGCGCGGGACGGCCCTCTTCCAGCTCGGCCTGCGCGGCGGCAAGAAGGCGGTCCTGTTGCACCGCTTCCTTGTCATTGCCCTTGAGCTTGCGCACCAGCCCCGCACGGCGCTTCTCGATGCTCTCGAGATCGGCCAGCATAAGCTCGGTCTCGATCACTTCGGCATCGGCCACCGGGTCGACACGCCCTTCCACATGGGTCACGTCCCCGTCTTCGAAGCAGCGCAGCACATGGGCGATGGCATCGACCTCGCGGATATTGGCCAGAAACTGGTTGCCCAGCCCTTCGCCCTTGCTGGCCCCCTTCACAAGGCCCGCGATATCGACAAAGGTCATGCGCGTGGGAATGATCTGTTTGGATTGCGCAATCGCCGCCAGCTTGTCGAGCCGCTCATCGGGGACGGCCACCTCGCCGACATTGGGTTCGATCGTGCAGAACGGAAAATTCGCGGCCTGGGCGGCGGCGGTTTTCGTCAAAGCGTTGAACAGAGTGGATTTGCCCACATTGGGCAGTCCCACGATCCCCATCTTGAAGCCCATGATGCACCTTTTTGCTGCGCGGTTTGGCCGCTTCTATGGGCAGGGGCAACTCAACGCAAGCCGCAGCATCAGCTTTCGATCAGACGCACTGTGCCGGCCACCTGCACCGGCGCGCCTTTGCCCGCCTGAGGCGTGACAAGCAACCGCGACGGGTGCCCCGCCACGACACCCTGGCTCACCTCGAACGGATCGGCCTGCCCATGCGCATCGCGCAGATAGCCCGCCAGCGCCGCCGCTGCGGCACCCGTGGCCGGATCCTCATATACACCGTGCCCGGCAAAGGCGTTGCGGCTGTGGATGCGTGACACGTTCTCACGCCAGATCAGGTTGATCGTGACCCAGCCCTGCGCCCTCATCAGCGTAGCGCCCTGTGCGAAATCATAGCTCATCCCCTGCAGCAAAGCATGCCGCGCGAGAGGCAGAATCAGATGCCGCGCGCCCGCCTGGGCCAGAACCGGCGGCAGATCAGGATCCAGGTCCTCTTCATGAAGGTGAAACAGTTCAAGCGCCTCGTGCAGCACGGCCTGACGAAGCACCTGAAAGCTGGTCGGCGGGGAGGTAAGCCGCGCGCCCCACTCCTCGCCCTCGCGAAAGGCGGTCACCGAAATGTCCGCGTCATTCAGCAGTAACGGAAAATCCCCTTCGCCGCGTTCCATTCCAAGCGCTGCGCCGAGAGCGATCGTGGCATGCCCGCAAAACGGCACCTCGCCGTCAGGTGCAAAATACCGCACCCGCATCCCCCCTTCCACAGGCATCGCGAAGGCGGTTTCGGAATACCCGATCTTGGCCGCAATCTCCTGCATCTGATCCGTTCCGGGCAACTCCGCGCAAAGCATCACGCCCGCCGGGTTGCCGCCTATGCCCTCTCGCGTGAATGCTGCGAGCCGCTGAACTGTCATGGCCATCTCCTCAGGTGTCTGCGACAAGACTTTGAGTAGGCTCTCAACCTTTGCAAATCGTGAATTGTGACCCCTGGCATCACCAAATCGGATGAGTTGGCCGCAAAATCTGCGCCGCACCATTGATTTTCCCGTCCTGCTGCCGCAAAGGAGAGGCAAATCACGAAGGGTGCCCGCATGACACGTATCGACGCCAAATTCGCAGAGCTTGCCGCCGCCGGCAAAAAGGCCTTTGTCGCCTATGTCATGGCCGGCGACCCGGATTATGACACCTCATTGGAGCTGGTCAAAGGCCTGCCCGCCGCAGGCGTGGATGTGATCGAGCTGGGCCTGCCCTTCACCGATCCGATGGCCGATGGCCCCACGATACAATTGGCCGGCCAGCGCGCCCTTGAGGCGGGCATGACCCTGCAACGCACGCTCGATCTGGCCGCCGAATTCCGCAAGGGCGATGACACCACGCCCATCGTGCTGATGGGGTATTACAACCCGATTTATAATCGTGGCGTTGATACCTTCCTGGCGGACGCGAAGGCCGCCGGCATCGACGGGCTGATCGTGGTGGACCTGCCGCCCGAAGAGGATGAAGAGCTCTGTATTCCGGCGCAGGCTGCGGGCCTGAACTTCATCCGGCTGGCCACGCCGACCACGGATGACAAACGCCTGCCCAAAGTGCTGCAGAACACCTCGGGCTTCGTATATTACGTCTCGATCACCGGGATCACCGGCGCCGCCGCCGCCGAGGCCGGCGATGTCGGCCCCGAAGTGGCCCGGATCAAAGCCGCGACCGATCTGCCGGTGATCGTGGGCTTCGGCATCCGCACACCAGAAAGCTCCCGCGCGATTGCCTCCGTCGCCGACGGTGCCGTTGTGGGCTCGGCCATCGTAGCCCAGATGGGCGAGGGCAAGCCGGTGGGTGAAGTTCTGGACTTCGTGAAATCACTGGCCGATGGGGCGCATTCGGTCTGAGGTTGCGCCTCTAAACTGTGCCACTGCGCCGCAAGATATGCGTGATGAGATAGCTCATCACCACCTGGTCGTCTTGATTCAGCACCTCGTATTTGATCACCGCCCGTCCGCGATCCGGCCGGGAGGAGGACGGTGTTACCGACAGGATGGTTCCGCGCGCCGAAAGCACATCGCCTGGTCGCACCGGCGCAAGCCATCTCAGCTCATCCATCCCGGGAGAGCCCATCGAGGCTTCGTTCCAGATATCTGCCTCAAGCGTCAGCACGAAAGCGATCAGCATCGTGTGGAACCCGCTCGCGATCAATCCCCCAAACGGTGAAGCTTCGGCCGCCTCTTTGTCGACGTGAAAGGCCTGGGGATCCCATTGCCGTGCAAATCCGATGATGTCGCTCTCGCTCACCGCCCGGGCATCCGTGACAAACGTGAACCCTTCGCTCAGATCATCAAGATACATTCCACCCCCCTCTGTTTCGCGTCAGGCTATCGACTCCGATTGCGATTGCAAAGACTCGGAGCTTTTGGCAGGAAACCGTGACCAGACCTGCAACCAAGCGTTATCATGCCCGTTATCACCTGCATCGAAGACCTGCGACAGCTCTATGAGCGCCGCGTTCCGCGCATGTTCTACGACTATGCCGAAACCGGCAGCTATACGCAGCAGACCTTTCGCGACAACACCAACGACTTTGCCGATCTGCGCTTGCGTCAGAGGGTGGCCATCGACATGCGGGGGCGCTCTACGGCGTCCCGGATGATCGGGCAGGATGTGGCCATGCCCGTCGCCCTGGCCCCGGTCGGCATGACCGGCATGCAATGTGCCGATGGGGAGATCAAGGTTGCCCGCGCGGCGGAAGCCTTCGGCGTGCCCTATACGCTTTCGACCATGTCGATCTGCTCGATCGAGGATGTGGCCGAACATACGACCAAGCCTTTCTGGCTGCAGGTCTACACGCTCAAGGACGACGATTTCATGCAGCGGCTGTTTGATCGCGCCAAGGCCGCCAAATGCTCGGCGGCAATGATCACGGTCGATCTTCAGATCATGGGCCAGCGGCACAAGGACCTCAAGAACGGGCTCAGCGCGCCGCCCAGGCTGACCCCGCGCTCGGTCGCCAATATGATGACCAAGGTGCATTGGGGCCTCGGCATGCTGGGGACGAAGCGGCGCTTCTTTGGCAATATCGTCGGTCATGCGAAGGGGGTAAAAGACCCCTCCTCGCTGGTGTCGTGGTCAAGCGAGGCCTTCGACCAGGCGCTCAACTGGGACCGCATCCGCCAGTTCCGCAAAATGTGGGATGGCCCGCTGATCATCAAGGGGATCATGGACCCCCGCGATGCCCGCGAGGCGCTGAATGTCGGGGCGGATGCGATCATTGTCAGCAACCATGGCGGGCGACAGCTTGACGGTGCCCTGTCCTCGATCCGCGCCCTGCCCGCGATTCTCGATGCGGTGGGCGACAAGATCGAGGTGCATCTCGATAGCGGCATCCGCACGGGTCAGGACATTCTCAAGGCGCTGGCGATGGGCGCGACAGGCACCTTTGTCGGGCGTGCCTACATCTACGGGCTGGGGGCGATGGGCGAGACGGGCGTGACGCGCGCGCTGGAGATCCTCCAGAAAGAGCTCGACACCTCCATGGCGCTGTGCGGGCGCACGGATGTAACCACGCTGGACCGTGATATCCTTCTGATCCCGAAAGATTTTTCTGACCGCTGGCTGTGATCCAATTGTGTGGCTGCGCCACGCTCTTTCGAGTATGTGATGAGGGGCTCTGTCCCTCAAACGCCCCGGAGTATTCGGACCGGGAAGAAGAGCATAAGGCGAAAGACCGATCGCAAGATAAAACCCCCCTGCCAAAAGAGCTTTTTGCCTTTCCAAACGGGGCAATCCGGTCTATACGCGCGGCTTCACGCGGGGCTACAGCCTTGGAGGAGCCCCGCCCTATCATATGGAGAATACAAGATGGCTGGAGAAATTCCTGATCTTCACGCCCAGGAACGCACGGGGACGGGCAAGGGCGCCGCTCGTGCAGCACGCCGCGAAGGCATGGTTCCGGGGATCGTTTTTGGGGGCGACGCTGATCCGCTTCCGATCAACATTCCGTTCAACGTCCTGCTGAAAAAGCTGAAGGCCGGTCGCTTCAAGTCGACGCTGTTCAACCTCAAGGTTGACGGCCACGACGACGTGCGCGTGATCTGCCGCGACGTGCAGCGCGACGTGGTCAAGGACCTGCCGACGCATCTCGACCTGATGCGCCTGCGCCGGACCACCAAGATCAACCTCTTTATCCCGGTCGAGTTCGTCGGCGAAGAAGAATGCCCGGGCCTGCGCAAGGGCGGTGTTCTGACCGTGGTGCGCAACGAGGTCGAACTGATCGTGACCGCGGGCGATATCCCCGAAAGCATCCAGGTGGATATCAGCACCCTGAACGTGGGCGACACCGTCACCATCTCGGACGTCACCCTGCCCGAGGGCGCGAAGCCGACCATCGACCGTGACTTCGTGATCGCCAATGTGGCGGCCCCGTCGGCCCTGAAATCCGAAGATGCGGATGACGAAGGCGCGGCCGAGGCGGAAGTACCGACCGTCGGCGAGGACGAAGCCGAAGCGGCAGAGGGCGGCGAAGAGTAAGCCCCTGCCCCCAATACTTTACGAAAAGGCGCGCCTCGCACGGCGCGCCTTTTTTACATCCGTAGGGTGCGTGTTCACACGCACCATCCTCATCCCGCGTGCCGCACCCGCCGAAAGCCCAGGATGCGACCGCGCGACGTACCCGGATCGTAGGTCAGCCCCGAGGCCGACATGCAATCCACGATCTGCTTGATCGTCGTGTCCGGATATTGCTTCGGGTGCAGTTCCATCATCACCGCGCGCACGTGCCTTGGCCATTTCCGTTCGAACAGATGCGCCTCGGCCCCTTCGATATCCATGATCACCACATGTGGACGATGCTCTGCCAGAAGCGCATGCAGCGGCAGCATCGGCACCTCGACCACCGCCTCGGGTTTGCTGTCCGCACCGGCGAGCTTGCCCGACCAGAAGACGGGCTTGCGTTCGAAGGCGATCGTGCCGCCGGGCTCATCCAGCCCCGTCACCGCACCATGCAGAAGCGTGGCGGCGTGAAAGCCATTGCGGTCGAGATTGGCGCGGATCACCGGAATCATCTCCGGGTTCGCCTCAACCGTCACGACATTCTCGGGCCCGGTGATCCTGCTGGCGAGCGCCGCCACATATCCCAGCCCCGCCCCCAGTTCGAGCACCCGGTTGCCCGCGCGCACCCGTCCCTGCAACGCGGCCGCTTCATGCGCCTCGTAGCCGCCGGTTCTCAACTTGTCGGCAATCCGGTCATTGAGGAGCGTATCAGGCACATCGAGCTGCACACCGTTGATCTCAAACTCCGCCATGCCGCCCGGTCTTTCCAAGATTGATTCTGTTGTCCCCCGAGCGTAGACCATGCGCAGCTAGAAACGGAACCGTCACCATGCAGCTCTTTGTCGGCCTGGGAAATCCTGGCCCCAAATATGCCCAGAACCGGCACAATATCGGCTTCATGGCGCTGGAGCGGATCGCCTCGGATCATGGCTTTGGGCCATGGAAGTCCAAATTCCAGGGGCAGATCAGCGAGGGACGGCTTGGCACCGAGAAGGTGCTTCTGCTGAAGCCTGAAACCTTCATGAATCTTTCCGGGCAATCCGTGGGCGAGGCGATGCGGTTCTACAAGCTCACGCCCGCCGATGTCACCGTCTTCCATGACGAGCTGGACCTTGCGCCGGGCAAGCTGCGGGTGAAACAGGGCGGTGGACATGCAGGCCATAACGGGCTGCGCTCGATCCATCAGCATATCGGACCGGATTACGGACGCGTGCGCCTTGGCATCGGGCATCCCGGCCGCAAGGAACTTGTGGCGCAATATGTGCTGCACGATTTCGCCAAGGCCGATGCGGACTGGCTTGACGATCTGTTGCGCGGGATCGGCGATGGCGCCCCCTATCTGGCGGCGGGTGCCGCGGACAAGTTCATGAACGCCGTCGCCCTGCGCCGTGCCCCCGATGCGCGCGCGCCCTCCCCCAAACCCGCGAGGCCGGTCGATAAACCGGACGAGCCGCCCGCGACCGAGGACAACCGCAGCCCCCTGCAAAAGCTCGTCGACAAATTCCGCTGACCCCCGCACCCCTCTTGCGCGCATCTCTCTGCGGTGATCTGTTGCCCGGAAAAGGAGAGCATTACATGCGCCGCGTTTTCAAATGGGTGTTTCGCATCATTCTGGTCCTCGGGCTGGTCGGGGTTGTCCTGTCGCTTTGGAAACGCGAGGAACTTGCGCGTCTCATGGCGGTGAACTCGCTGTTCGAGGCCGACAGGATCGTCGCCAATTTCTCCCATATGGATCGCGCCTTCCTTGCGACCGAGGTGCCGCGCGGGGAGGGTCCGGTCTCGGACCTGCCCTACGGGCCCGAAGCCACCCTGCCCGATGCGGTCGCCCCCTGGATCGAGCAGCGCGCGGTCACCTCTCTGATCATTCTCAAGAACGGCCAGATCGTGCACGAAAGCTACTATCTCGGCACCGGGCCGGAGGATCGGCGGATCAGTTGGTCAATGGCCAAGAGCTATCTCTCGGCGCTTCTCGGCGTGGTGCTGTCGGACGGGGCGATCCGCTCGCTTGACGACCCGGTCACAGAATATGCTCCCGAGCTCAAGGGCAGCGCTTATGACGGCGCCACGATCCTCGATGTGCTGCAAATGGAAAGCGGCGTGCGGTTCAACGAGGACTACCTGGATTTTCACTCTGACATCAACCGTATGGGCCGTGTGCTGGCGCTCGGCCGCTCGATGGACGGGTTCGCGGCGGGACTTATCGAACGCGATGCCGTCCCGGGAGAGGACTGGCAATATGTCTCGATCGACACCCATGTCCTCGGCATGGTGATCCGTGGGGCAACGGGCCGACCCATTGCCTCGCTGCTGTCCGAGAAAATCATTCAGCCGCTCGGCCTCGAAGAAAGCCCCTATTACATCACCGATGGCGGCGGGGTGGCCTTTGTGCTGGGCGGGATCAACCTGCGCACGCGCGATTATGCGCGCTTTGGCCTGATGATCGCGCAGAACGGGCGTTATGGCGAGGCGCAGATCGTCCCCGAAGACTGGGTTCTGACCTCCACCCGTCCCAGCGCGAAGACCACCGGGGATGAGATCGGCTATGGCTATCAGTGGTGGATCCCGCAGGGCTCAGCGCCCGGACAGTTCATGGCACGCGGGATTTACGGGCAGTATATCTATATCGATCAGACCCGTGATGTGGTGATCGTCACCACCGCCGCTGACCGCCAGTTCCGCGAGCCGGGTGTCAATGATGCCAATGTGGCCATGTTCCGATTGATTGCCGAGGGTCTTTGAGGTCATAATGCGTCCGAGAGAGGCGCGAACATGACCGAAAAAGACCCGTCTATCAATGTCTTGGGCGAGGCGCTCCAGCCCTGTTCCAGCGATCCGATGACCGGATTTTTCCGCGACGGGTCCTGCAATACCTGCGCCGAGGACCGCGGCAGTCACACCGTCTGCGCGCTGATGACGGCAGAGTTTCTGGCCTATTCCAAATATGTCGGCAACGATCTCTCGACACCGCGCCCCGAGTTCGGCTTTGCCGGGCTTAAGCCGGGTGATATGTGGTGCCTGTGCGCCGCCCGGTTCCTGCAGGCCCATGACGAGGGCTGCGCGCCCAAGGTCAACCTGGCCGCCACCCATGAGCGCGCGCTCGATATCGTCCCGCTCAGAGTGCTGAAAGCCCATCAGCCCGACTGAAACCCCATCCAGCACAGGAGTGCGCTCAATGGCGACCGTTCCGCTTCTGACCGACGAAGAGGCCAGCCCCGAGGCCCGCGCGGTCTTTGACGATATCCGCAAAACCCGTGGCGGCGATTTCATCAATAATTTCTGGCGCGCCCTTGCACATGACCCTGCATTGCTCAAAGCCACCTGGGAGCGCCTCAAGCAGGTGATGGGACCGGGGGAGCTCGACCCGCTGACCAAAGAGCTGATCTATATTGCCGTGTCGGTCGCCAATTCCTGCGAGTATTGCGCGCATTCCCACACCGCCGCGGCCCGCGCCAAGGGCATGAGCGACGCGCAACATGGCGAGCTGCTGGCCGTGATCGGCATGGCCAGCCAGACCAACGCGCTGGCCACCGCGCTGCAAGTGCCTGTGGATGACGCGTTCAAGGCCTGAGATGTATCTGCCGACGCCGACAGTCTTCGCGTTATCCCGTAGCCGTCGCGTGATCTGAGATCTGACCGCCGATCTTTTCCGTCAGCTCGGCGGCGGCCCGGCGAACCTCCAGGCTGAACCGCTGGATTCGTTCCTCGTCGAAACGCACGGTCGGCCCCGACACCGAAATACCCGCCACAGCCGCGCCATAGGCATTGAAAACCGGGGCGGCGATGCACCGCATACCGGCATATCTTTCTTCATCGTCAAATGCCCAGCCGCGCTTGCGGCTTTGCTCAAGATCAGCGATCAGAGCATCGGGCCGCGTCAGCGTCTTGGGCGTGAATTCGGGCAGGCCCTTCTTTTGCAGAAGCCGTTCCAGCTCTTCCTTAGAAAGCTGCGCGAGCAGCGCCTTACCGGCCCCCGAGGCATGCATCGCACTTCTTGCGCCTGGCCGGAAGAACGCCCTGATCGGATGATAGGTTTCGACCTGGCTTACAAACACGACATCTCCGTCATCGGCAATGGCGAGGTTCGCCGTCTCCCCTGTCCGCGTCATGAGGTTGTGCATGACATCGCGGCTCGCCTCGACGAGGTTGATCCGCCTGAGAAACCCAGACCCGATACGAAAGGCTTCCACGCCGATCATCCATTCCTGCGTGGTTTCGTCGAAATCCGCGAATTTCTGGCTTTGCAGCGTCATCAGAAGGCGATGCGCCGTCGAAGGGGGCATACCCGCCTGCATCGCAAGATTGCTCAGCGTGATCCGGTGCTCTCTGGACAGCAGGCTGAGGAGGTGCAACCCGCGGTCAAGCGCCTGAACAGTTCCGGTATCGGCGTCAGTGTGATGTTTCCGCGGACGTCCGCGCGTCCTTTTGGCTGGTGCAGTATCCAAAACGATTCGACCCCCTTGCGCTGAATTGAGCTTCAAAGACGCATTCTAGCTGTGATTTATTTTTTGACAATAAATTCTGATTCATTAATTGAAATATTCTAATTTATTGTTTTTCATGTATTTTTAATATTTTTATTATTTTTGGAATATTTTTTCGAAAAAATTGCAAAACCACATGCCCTGCCGTAAAACCTCTCTAGCGAAACGGAGGCTGTGCCATGACTGGACAAAACCCTGTCTTTATCCCCGGACCCACGAATATCCCTGATCGGCTGAGATATGCGATGAGCATTCAGACGATGGATCACCGCGCGCCCGATTTCATCGAACTGCTTTCCCCTTTGCTCGATGATCTCAAGAAGGTGTTCAAAACGAAGACAGGCCGGGTGATCACGTTCCCTGCCTCCGGCACCGGCGGGTGGGAAGCGGCCATAACGAACACGCTCTCCCCGGGTGACAAGGTGCTGGTGGCCCGTTTCGGGATGTTTTCACACCGCTGGATCGACCTGTGCCAGCGCCACAATCTCGATGTCGAGATCATCGAATGTGCCTGGGGCGACGGGGCGCCTGCCGATCTTTACGGCGCGCGCCTGGCCGCCGATACCAACCACGAGATCAAGGCGGTTCTGGTCACCCATAACGAAACCGCAACCGGTGTGCGGTCGGACATCGCCGCCGTGCGCCGGGCGATGGACGCGGCAGGTCATCCGGCGATGCTTTATGTCGATTGCGTCTCGTCCCTCGCGTCGATGGATTTTCGCATGGATGACTGGGGGGTCGATCTTGCTGTCTCAGGCAGTCAGAAGGGTTTCATGCTGGCCACCGGCATGGCCATCGTCGGCGTCAGCGAAAAGGCAATGGAGGCGGCGAAATCCGCCAAATGCCCCCGGACGTTCTTTGATTTCAATGACATGGCGGGCGCCAATGACAAGGGCGGCTTCCCCTATACGCCCCCACTGCAGATCATGTACGGCCTGCGCGCCAGCCTGGACATGATCTTTGAGGAAGGGCTCGACAATGTGTTCGCGCGCCATGCCCGGATTGCCGAAGGCGTCCGCGAGGCGGTCCGCGCCTGGGGTCTGAAACTTTGCGCGCATCGGCCCGAGCTTTATTCGGACACGGTCAGCGCGATCTATGTGCCGGACGGGTTCAACTCGGACGAGCTGACCAACCATATTTTCGATCACTATGGCGTGTCCTTCGGCGTGGGGCTCGGAGAGATGGCAGGCAAGGCCTTCCGCATCGGGCATCTGGGATCGCTCACGGACGTGATGGCGCTCTCCGGGATTGCAACGGTCGAGATGGCCATGGCTGACCTGGGCTATCCGGTCGAGCTGGGGTCAGGCACCCGCGCGGCACAGGAGTATTATCGTCAGACCACCAAAACCGCTCTGAAAACAGCGGCCTGAGGAGAAAGAGCATGAATATCAAAGCCGATATCTCACTCCCGACCTGGCAGGATGTGCTTGTGGCGCACGAGCGTATCGCGCCGCATATCCGGCGCACGGAGATCCTGACCAACGACGCCCTCGACCAGCAGACCGGCGCCAGCCTGTTCTTCAAATGCGAGAACCTGCAACCGCCGGGCGCGTTCAAGGTGCGGGGCGCATCGAACGCCGTTTTCGGGCTGAGCGATGATCAGGCCGCGAAAGGCGTGGCAACGCATAGTTCCGGCAATCACGCGCTGTGCTTGTCCTATGCCGCCGGGCGGCGTGGCATCCCGTGCAACGTGGTCATGCCGCGCACCGCGCCGCAGGCCAAGAAGGACGCGGTGATCGCCTATGGCGGCAAGATTACCGAATGCGAGCCTTCCACTTCGAGCCGCGAAGAGACCTTTGCCCGGGTCCAGGCCGAAACCGGCGGGGATTTCGTACACCCCTATAACGATCCGCGCGTGATTGCCGGACAGGCAACGTGCTCCAAGGAATTTCTCGAACAGGTCGAGGATCTTGATATTCTCGTGGCCCCCATCGGCGGTGGCGGCATGATTTCCGGCACCTGCCTGACCGTGTTCTCGATCGCGCCGCATGTGAAAATCTATGCCGCCGAGCCGGAACAGGCGGACGACGCGATGCGGTCGCTCAAGGCCGGTCACATCATTGCCGATGACGCCCCCGAGACCATCGCCGATGGCCTCAAGGTGCCGCTCAAAGACCTGACCTGGCATTTCGTTTCCAACCACGTCACAGACATCCTGACAGCCAGCGAGCAAGAGATCATCGACGCGATGAAACTCAGCTGGAAGCGGTTGAAAATGGTGATCGAGCCAAGCTGCGCGGTGCCGCTCGCCGTTATTCTGAAGAACCCTGAAATTTTCGCCGGAAAGCGTGTCGGCGTCATCATCACGGGCGGCAATGTCGATCTCGACAAGCTGCCCTGGATCGAAACCTGAGCTGGAGACAAGTCAATGAATGCCCTGATCCACATGAACGACCTCGAAGTCGGCTATGACGTTCCCGCCGCCATCGGCATGAACGAAAGCGAAATCCAGACGCCCTGTCTGGTCCTTGATCTCGATGCACTTGAGCGCAACATCAAGAAAATGGGCGACTGGGCCAAGGCGCATGGCGTGCGCCACCGGGTGCACGGCAAAATGCACAAATCCGTCGATGTGGCGCGTCTGCAGGAAGAACTTGGCGGGGCCTGCGGCGTGTGCTGCCAGAAAGTGTCAGAGGCCGAAGTCTTTGCACGGGGTGGCATCAAGGATGTGCTGGTGTCGAACCAGGTCCGTGATCCGGCCAAGATCGACCGCCTGGCGCGCCTGCCCAAGCTTGGTGCCCGCGCCATCTGTTGTGTGGACGATATCGCGAATGTCGCCGATCTGTCGGACGCGGCGGCCCGCCACGGCACGACGATCGAATGCCTCGTTGAAATCGACTGCGGCGCCGGGCGCTGCGGCGTGACGACCACCCCGGATGTCGTCGAGATCGCCAAGGCCATCGACGCGGCGGACGGGCTCAGGTTTGCCGGTATTCAGGCCTATCAGGGCGCGATGCAGCACCTCGACAGCTATGATGACCGCAAAGCCAAGATCGACATCGCGGTGGCCATGGTCAAAGACGCCGTGGAGACACTGAAGGCCGAAGGTCTGGAATGTGATATCGTCGGCGGCGGCGGCACCGGCAGCTATTACTTCGAAGGCACCTCTGGCGTCTATAACGAGCTTCAATGCGGCTCCTACGCCTTCATGGACGCGGATTACGGCCGCATCCTCGACAAGGACGGCAAGCGCATCGACGACGGCGAATGGGAGAACGCCTTGTTCATCCTGACCTCTGTCATGTCCCATGCGAAGGCCGACAAGGCGATCTGCGACGCGGGGCTCAAGGCGCAATCGGTCGATTCCGGCCTGCCCTTCATCCACGGCCGCGATGACGTCGCCTATGTGAAATGCTCTGATGAGCATGGCGTGATCTCCGACCCCGACAGCGTGCTGAAAGTCAACGACAAGCTGCGCCTCGTGCCCGGCCACTGCGACCCGACCTGCAATGTGCACGACTGGTATGTCGGTGTGCGCAACGGCAAAGTCGAAACCCTCTGGCCCGTCTCCGCACGCGGCAAGGCCTACTAAGTCACGGGGTGGCGGATCACTCCGCCATCCTGCCTTTCCCCCCTTTCTCTCTGGCAATCCTGCCCCCGCCCCCCTCCGGAGGAACCAATGCTCAAAATGGCGAAAGACAACTCAAGCCCTCAGGCCGGAATCGTTGTGGTCTCGGAGGCAGACTGCCAGCGGCTTGTCGGCCGCAAGGAGGCATTCGACGCGGTCGAGGCCGTGTTCGGGGCCATGGCCCGGAATGATGCCTACAACTTCCCGGTCATCCGCGAAGCCATCGGCCATGCGGATGCGCTTTACGGGTTCAAATCCGGATTTGACCGCGCCGGGCTGGTGCTTGGCCTGAAATCTGGCGGCTACTGGCCCGGCAACATGGACAAGGGCCTGACGAACCACCAATCGACGGTGTTTCTCTTCGATCCCGATACCGGACAGCTCAAGGCGCTTGTCGGAGGCAACTACCTGACCGCCATTCGCACCGCCGCGTCGTCCTCGGTCTCGATCGCGCATCTGGCGCGCAAGGACGCCCGGGTTCTTGGGATGATCGGCGCGGGGCATCAGGCCCAGTTCCAGCTGCGCGCCGCTGCCGAGCAGCGCAATTTCGAGCGCGTGGTCGCCTGGAACCCGCATCCCGATATGCTGCCCAAGCTGGCCGCTGTCGCCGAAGAAATCGGCCTGCCCTTTGACGCGGTCAGTGCAGAGGACGTGGGCGCACAGGCGGATGTGATCATCACCATCACCTCGGCGTTCGAGCCGCTTCTGATGGCCGACTGGATCAAGCCGGGAACGCATATCGCCTGCATGGGTACAGACACCAAAGGCAAGCAGGAGGTCGACGCGGCGCTGTTGGCCCGGGCCACGGTGTTCACTGACGAGCTGGCACAATCCGTCAGCATCGGAGAAGCTCAGCACGCCGTGTCGGCGGGGCTTATCTCCGATGCGGATATCACACCGATCGGCGCCGTCATCAACGGCGATCACGCCGGGCGCAACTCGGAGGACGAGATCACCCTCTTCGATGGAACCGGCGTGGGGCTTCAGGATCTTGCGGTTGCGGATGTGGCGGCGCGTGCGGCCGCCAGCGACGGCGCACCCATGGTCAGCCTGTGACCTGATGCGCACCACCCACCATGGGAGGATCGCGCAGTGGGTGTCAGAAGGCGTGAGATGCAGCCGTCTGCATCTCATCAATCAAAGGGCAGCACAAACGCCTGAGCCTGAAAGAAAGAACCCGAGGCGGGTTCAGCCCTCAGCGCCGCGCAAGCCGGTGCAGAACGCGCACGGCGGACGTTCGAATTGACGTAACCTGCTGGTCCACGGCAGCGCTGCGGCCGGGATCCCCATGGCAATCAACCCGGTTTCCAACACTCCCGGGGTTGCGCATGCCGCAACGGGTCGTCTGCTCCCTGTCCCCGAAGCGCCCGGCGCTGTCCCGAATGATCCTGCGGGCACTATCTCTGCGACTTCGGCGGGCTGACGAGATCGGGCGGACCGGCACAAGCACGCGGCGCCCGCTGGCGTTCACTGGACGCGGCTATGGAAATATCGTGAAAAACCCGGCCCGAGGTTTCCCCCGGGCCGGGCACCGGCCTTCCTATTCCCGCAGCTTCACGAGATCGGTCATCAGGCCTTCGGTCCCGTTATGGACCGTCAGCCGTTCGACTTTCCCCGCGATGGCCTCCAGAGCTTCCAGCTCTTTCAGCCGCAGCATCACCGGGTTCTCGGCCATCACCTTTGCCGTGTTCAGAAGCGCCCGCGTTGCGTTCGTTTCTTCCCGGCGCCGGATCACGTTGGCCTCGGCCTCTTTTTCGGCCGTGACAACCCGGTTCAGGATCTCGCGCATCTCACCCGGCAGGATGACATCGCGCAGGGCGATCTCGCCCACCTCGATCCCGATCCGCGCCATTTCGGCGCGCACGGCCTCGGCCGCATCGGCATTGACCGCGCCTTTTTCGGCCAGGATCGTGTCGAGCGTCAGCGCGCCCAGCGTCCGGCGAAACGCCAGTTGCAGGGCCCGGTGCAGCGCCTCGGTGTAGTCTTTCACCGCGGCCACGGCACGCTCGGGGTCAGTGACGCGGTAGACCGCCGTCAGGTTGACCCGGATGGTCACCCGGTCCTTGGTCAGGATTTCCTGACCAGTGACCTCGTGGGTTCGCATCCGCAGATCGATCATCCGAACGGTCGCACCGCGCCCGATATGCCAGAAGGCATGCGTCCCCGGCTCAAGGCGCCCTTTCAGGACCCCATCGACCGTCAACAGGCCAACATGACCCTCTGCCACGTCCCAGATGGTCAGGACATGACCCAGCCCGGCCCGGACCAGCGCCTTTCCGAGCTTGCGCTCGACTGCCAGCGTGTCCGTCAGGGTGAGCCGTTCGACCGCCCAGGGCCCCGCATCGGTCCACAGAACCTCGCGATCCCCGGCCAGGACAACGCCATGCAGTCGCCCGTCGCGCCGGACGATCAGGACCTCGTCCTCACCTGCCCGAACTTCGGTCAGGTGGGCCTCAGCCAGATCGGGCCGCTCCCGAAACAGAGCCGCCTCATAGGGCGTGGTGAAACGGAGACGGTTCAGATCGTGGCGTTCCGTGACGGTGTCCTTCCGCTTCAGCCGGTGCTCACCCGCGCTCAGGATCGTCGCGATCCGCCCGCGTTCCAGCACCAGCAGGCGCTCGGTTTCCATCACGGTGACGCGGGTATGCCCGGTCAGCCGGTCGATCAGTCGTGTCAGTACATGTGTCATCTTTCGTCTCCTTTTCGTCTCGTCCTATCGTCGTCGTCGCAAGGCGAGCTCCTTTCTCGTGTCATTTACGGGTTGCAGCCATCATGGCTGGCAGGTGTGAATGCCCTTGTCCCCAAAGGCAGTGAAGTGAGGCCCGAGGCCGCCCCGCGCCATGATCCGGCACGGGAAAGGGGCGAGAGGGGCGCGGTGCCCCGGCGCGCTCATCCGCCCTTACAGGCGGCCTCGCGGGCCGGAACACGGCGAAACCGTCATCCCCCGCTCCGGCGCAGGACCAGAGCAGCGGCAGGGCGTTGTCCTCTCCTCCCGAAGGTGGGTCGGACGCGGGCCTGCCCCTGCTGAGGCAACCCCGGACCCCTGGATTTGGAGCCGTGTTAAGCGGCTTTGGGGAGTCGAACCCCAGACGCTCACGCGCCTTTACCCGTGCAAAGGCAGGATTCGAACCTGCGCCAAAACGATTAGCAGTCGTTCGCTCTATCCAACTGAGCTACATTGCGTTGCTATGGAGGGACTCGAACCCTCGACCCACAGACCCTGAATCTGTTGCTCTTCCACCTGAGCTACAAGCATCCCCGCACATCACGGCCCTGGCATACGGGGCTGGCAGCGCCGCCCGCACCGGAGGAAGCACAAGAGCGCCTTCCGCTAGGGTCCGATCCGCGTGATCGGGAAGCAGGTGATACCGCTAACACGCCGAGTCGGCCTATATGGTTTATTACCTGCTCAAAATGCTCGTGATCTTTGCGCAACATTATTGCGCCCTTGCGCAATAAATGAAAAAGCGGCCGCAGCAAAACGGCACTGAAACGCCCCCTCATCCCCATGATCGCGTAATAATTTCACCCGGCCTTGTCGAGTGGCTCCACCGCATCGACCACCCCTGGCAGGGCGTCTCCCATCAGGTCGTCAATGAACAGGCTGAGCAACTGCGCCCGGCTGTTGACACCGGCCTTGCGGTAGATGGCCGTGCTCTGCGCCTTGACGGTGCCTTCGGAGGTGTTGCGCATCACCGCGATATCGGACAGCGTCGCCCCCTTGACCGTGAACAAGGCCACGTCGCGCTCAGCCGGGGTGAGGCCCCAATCATCAAACCGCTCGTTCAGCACGGTCATGAAGGCCCCCGAGGCAAGCCGCAGGTTGTCCTCTGCCACCCGCCGCGCCCGGATTGAGAGCACCAGAAGCCGCGCCGTGACACCGACCCCCACCAGCAGGCCGAGCGCCGCGCAAATCTCGATGATTTCTATGACCTGCCAGTTCGACAGAACCACAGGGAGGTTCAGCCAGGACGACAGGATGTTGAACAGGAAGAACACCGCGCAAATCGCCTGGAAGGCAATCAGCATTATGACGGTGACCCGGCCGTTCACCTGGAACCGCCATTCACATCTGGCCTGTCACTCGCCGCAGACCCACGCATCAATCGTCACCGCCGCCCGATCCACCGGAGCCACCCGATCCGCCCGAACCGCTGTTCCCACCCGAACCGCTGTTACCGCCGTCATCGCCGCCGTCATCGCCGCCCGGACCGCTGTTGCCGCCGCTATCGTCACCGCCGCTATCGTCGCCACCACTGTCGTCGCCACTTCCACGGCCACTATTGTCGTCGCGGTCGCGATCATCACGATCTTCGCGATCATCATCGTCCCGGTCATCGCGGTCATCATCATCGCGGTCGTTATCATCACCACGTTGGCCAGAAGGCGACCAGATGCGCGTTCCAAAGATGCCGATGCCATTCGCCTGCCCCGATCCGCGCACGGCGAGATCGTGCAGAATCGCACCCGTCCGGGGATTGAGGACGGTTTCACGGCGGATCTTGCCCTTGCGCGACGTGATCTTCACCCGGCCAAGAAGGGTCCGTGTCGACTCAATCTTCGAATACCCCTGGTTGCGGAGCTGCCGGATAACCTGCTGCTCGAAAGACTCCGCCAGCGCCCCGCCGCATGGCAGAGCAAACACTAGGGCAAGTATGACAAGGCTGCGTCTCATCTGTCCTGAATAACTGCGGCAAGTCCGGAACGCCAGCGTTCCGGACCTGCCTCCTGCCTCAATCTGCGGTGAGCGGTGTCAGTCGTCACCGCCGCCGCCATCATCGCCGCCCGAACCTCCGGACCCGCCGGAGCCGCCGGACCCACCGGAGCCACTGTTGCCACCCGAGCCACCATCGTCGCCGCCGGAGCCGCCATCATCGCCGCCGCCAGAGCCGCTGTTACCACCCGAGCCGCCATCATCGCCGCCTGAGCCGCCATCATCGCCACCCGAACCGCTGTTACCGCCGTCGTCGCCACCGGAGCCGCTATTGCCGCCCGAGCCGCTGTTGCCGCCCGATCCGCTATTGCCACCCGATCCGCTGTTGCTTCCGGAACCGCTGTTCCCGCTGGGACCACTGTTGTCATGGCCATGATCGTCCGGGCCATCGTCGTCTCCGTGATCGTCCGGGCCGTCATCTTCCCCGTGATCGTCCGGGCCGTCATCGTCGTCATGCCCGTGATCGTCAGGCCCGTCGTCATCGGGGCTGTTGTCATCGGGGCTGTTGTCGTCGGGGCTGTTGTCGTCGGGGCTGCCATCAGCGCCGACATCACCCGATCCCTGATCAGGGGTTCCGTCATCATCCGAGCTGTGAGAATGCCCGCCATTTTCATGGTCCGAATGCGACGACGCCAGCACCACGCGCTCTGGCGCTTGCGGCATCATGTCGGTCAGCAGTGCGGCGGGGGCGGCATGCCCCATCAGCGCGGCGATGCCCGAAAGCCATAATATCTTTTTCATCGAGGTCCCTTTCCATCTTTACCGATATCGCACCAGCCCGTGCCGAATGCTGGGATCGATCAGAGGGGAGGAAGGCAACTCTCTCTATTGGCATGTGGCTTATTTTCGGGCTCATAAACCAAAACTGACGGGCAACCCTTGATAACAAACAATAATTTCAGGCGGCCTTGCAAGACAAAGGGGCCGCTGCATCTGCATCGACCCCCTGATTTAAACCCAGGTTTATGGGCTGAGGGTCAATCTGCCTCGTCCATCCCGAAGCCCAGATGCCGTGCCACGGTGAAGATGTCCTTATCCCCACGCCCACACATGTTCATGCAGATGATGTGATCGGCGGGCAGTTCCGGCGCGATCTTCATCACATGCGCGAGCGCGTGACAGGGCTCCAGCGCGGGGATGATCCCCTCTTTCTCACAGCTGAGCTGGAACGCCTCCAGCGCCTCGCGGTCGGTGATCGACACATATTCGGCGCGGCCGGTGTCGTGCAGCCAGCTATGTTCGGGGCCAATGCCGGGATAATCCAGGCCAGCCGAGATCGAATAGCCTTCGAGGATCTGCCCGTCGTCATCCTGCAACAGATAGGTCCGGTTGCCATGCAGCACGCCCGGGCGTCCGCCGGTCAGTGAGGCGCAATGCTCCATCTTCTCGTTCACGCCCTTGCCGCCGGCCTCCACGCCGATGATCCGCACGTCCTTGTCATCAAGGAAGGGATAAAACAGCCCCATCGCGTTCGAGCCGCCACCGATCGCGGCGATGATCGTATCGGGCAGACGGCCCTCAGCGGCCATCATCTGTTCCTTGGCTTCCTTGCCGATGATGCTTTGGAAATCGCGCACCATCGCCGGATAGGGATGCGGGCCCGCCACGGTGCCGATACAATAAAACGTGTCGCGCACATTGGTCACCCAGTCGCGCAGCGCGTCGTTCATCGCGTCCTTGAGCGTGCCCCGGCCAGAGGTCACCGGCACCACCTCGGCGCCCAGCAGGCGCATGCGGAAGACATTGGGCTTTTGCCGCTCGACGTCATGCGCGCCCATATAGACCACGCATTTCAGGCCGAACTTGGCACAGACCGTCGCCGTGGCCACGCCATGCTGGCCCGCGCCGGTCTCGGCGATGATCCGGGTCTTGCCCATGCGCCGCGCCAGCAGGATCTGCCCCAGCACGTTGTTGATCTTGTGCGCGCCGGTATGGTTCAGCTCATCGCGCTTGAGATAAATCTTGGCCCCGCCCAGATGCTCGGTCAGCCCTTCGGCAAAATAAAGCGGCGAGGGACGGCCCACGTAATGGGTCCACAGGTGATTCATCTCATCCCAGAAGCTCTGGTCGGTCTTGGCATGTTCGTACTGCTCTTCCAGTTCCAGGATGAGCGGCATCAGCGTTTCGGAGACAAACCGCCCGCCAAACTTGCCAAACCGCCCCTTCTCGTCGGGGCCGGTCATGAAGGAGTTGAAGAGATCATTCATCGCACATCGCCTATCCTTTGGGTCCTGCGGATGAATATGGGACGCCGACAGTATTTTCCAGCGAAAAGCGGCGTCAGTTGCCCAGCGCACGCCAGGGTTTCGGCATCAGCACCCAGCGGTCATTGATGAAGATCAGCCCGTCAAAGGCCATGCCCATCGTTTTCCCCGGCTCGACGAACTTGAAGCGCACAATCGGGTAATTGCCCTGCAAATAGGGGCGCACATCCCCATAGCCACCGGGAAAGTCCTTCAGCACCGGGGCACCGTCCCGCAGGCTGCCTGTCGTGCCCCGCCACAGGATGACCTCGGTCTGGTCCTGTTTGGGACCGATGGAGACACCCGGCTGATACATCTCGTTATACATCGCCACCAGCTTGCCTGCCAACGGCTCGGCATAGACCGCGCGGATCTCGGCCTCGGTCGGGCGCAGCATCCCGGTCAGCGCCACGCGGTTGGCATAGGGCACAAGAAACTGACGCAGGAACGCCTCGGCATGGGCCTTCGTGCCGGGCGTGTCGGCGGTGTTTTTCTGGTTCGCCTGCACCACATCGAGGATCGTCGCCTGCGGGTTCTTGGCACAGACCTGCCCCAGGTTGCTGAGCACGGTCATGGCATTGTCCATCCGCACCAGGCTGGCCTGATTGTTGGTGTTGTCGAGATACCCCATGATCCAGGCCCCCAGCAGAACCCGGTCCACATCGGTGATGCCCTGCAGCACCTGCAGGCAGTTATCCGTCGCCTTGAACCCATCGGCCTTCGCCACGCCGGGCAAGCTCATCGCCGCCACCGCGGCCAATGCAAACGCCTTACGCATCTATCACTCCTTCAAAAATGAATAGCTCGAGTGTAGCGAAAACGCGCGTCTTGGCCAGAGCCGTGCTCAGAGGGCGCGCACCACATAGGCGCGAGACCACAGATCAGGTTCGGACAGAAGGAAGGGCAGGAAGGGGGGCGAGGTATGGACCACCTCCCAGGATGTTCCCTCCAGCGCCTCCATCACTGGCGGAAAGCCCTGCTCCTCATAGGTCGCCTCCAGCAGGTTGAAGACGCCCACACCGCCGGGTCGCAACACCCGCGCCAGATGGGTCAGCGTCGAGGGCGGCGCATGGCCCGGCCCGAAAGAGCCGACACAGACGAAGCCCGCGAAATGGTCATCAACAAAGGGCAGGCCCGCCCCCATATCCGCCAGCTCGAACCCGGCATAGGCGCCGGTCTTTTCGGCGCGCGCGACCATCTCGGGCGACAAATCGCAACCGGTGATGTGGTGATAGCCCATCAGCATCAGGCTCTCGCCCACCAATCCCGTGCCGCAGCCCGCATCGAGGATCGGCCCGTGGCTACGCCCAAGGAAACTGGCCAGCATCCCCGCTGCCAGAAACGGCAGCCGGTATCCGTTCGCAATCGTGTCCGCGTCATAGCTCGCTGACCACTTGTCATAAACGGCGCGCGATTCCTCCGGCGTCTTCGCGCCGTAGACATCATTGAGGTCTTCCGTTTCCATCCAAGCGGCCCTCCCTTTGGCTGTCCTGCAAATCTGCGGCCCGGAAGGCCCCGCTGTCAATCGAGCGGTTTCTTGAAGCCCACATGAGACGCAACGAAGCCTTCGCGTTCGTAGAACCGGCGGGCCTCGTCGCGTGCGCTGTTCATGGTCAGCTGCACCAGGCTGCACCCTGCCGCACGCGCCCGGTCTTCGGCGTCGCGAAGCATCGCTGCACCAATGCCCTCGCCGCGCATCTCACGCGCCACGCGCACGCCTTCGATCTGCGCCCGGCGCGACGCCCCGAGCGAAAGACCCGAGATGAATGTGAGCTGATAGGTGGCAATGATCGTTCCCTGCACGTCTTCACCGACAATCACCTCGTTATGCGACTCCTGCGCGATGGCCTCGAAGGCTTCGAGATAGGGCGCGAGCTCCGCATTGTTTTCGCGCGCATGTCCAAGAATATCATCGGAAAACAGGGCAACAATCGCCGCCACATCCTCGCGGCGGGCCGCGCGAAACTTCACCCGCACCGGGCCGCCTCGACAAAGGCGCGCATCAGGCCCTGATCCTTGACCCCCGGCGCGCTTTCCACGCCCGAGGCCACGTCGACCTGCCGCGCCCCGGTGTGCGCAATCGCCTCCGCGACATTGCCGGGCACCAGACCGCCCGCCAGCATCCAGGGCTTCGCCCACTCCCGTCCGGCAATCAGCGCCCAGTCAAAGGCCAGCGCATTGCCGCCGGGGCGGTCCGCGCCCTTGGGCGGCTTGGCATCCACGAGGATCTGATCGGCCACCGCCTCAAATTCGGCAATCTGCGCAAGGTCGGCGGCATCGGCAACGCCCACCACCTTCATCACCGGCAGGCCATAGCGGGCCTTGACCTCCTCGACCCGCTCCACCGTTTCCGACCCGTGCAACTGCAACATATCAAGCGGCACCGTGCCGGTGATCTCATCCAGAAGCGCGTCATCGGCATCCACACTCAGCGCCACCTTGGCCACCCCCGGCGGGGCCGCGAGCGCCAGATCCCGCGCCAGATCGGGCGTCACATAGCGCGGCGAACGGGCAAAGAAATTCAGCCCGATATAGGCCGCGCCCGCCTCGGCGGCGGCCACCACCTGTTCGGGCGTGGTCAGCCCGCAAATCTTGACGCGAATATCCTGTGCCATGGGCCGGGTTTAGCTGGCTTGCTCCAGAAGCGCCAGAACCTCGTCCTTGCCCTCGTGCTTTTCGCCCTTCAGCCGGGTGATTTCGGCGCGCAGGCGCTGCATCTCGCGGGCCTGCCGCGCGGCCTCGGCCCGTTCACCCGCCTCGCGGATCCACTCCCAGACAAAGCCGATGATCAATCCGGCCAGAATGCCGCCGAAGATCACGATGAAAAGCGGCAGCTCGAAGCTGGGGTTCGTCGCCGCCATACCCGCCAGCTCATCCGGCCACACCTTGACCGACACCATCTCGCGGTTGGCCAAGGACACAAGAATCAACGCCACGGCAAAAATGGCGATGGAAGCATAGCGAATGTAACGCATATCCTACTTTCCGTTCAGACGGTCCCGGAGCAGCTTGCCGGTCTTGAAGAACGGGACGTGCTTTTCTTCCACATGGACGGATTCACCCGTCCGCGGATTGCGCCCCGTGCGCGCATCGCGCTTCTTCACCGAAAACGCCCCGAAACCGCGCAGTTCCACGCGGTTACCCTGGGCCATGGCCTCGGTGATCTCATTGAAAATGGTGTTCACGATCCGCTCTACATCACGGTAGGACAGGTGCGGATTGTCATCGGCGACTTTCTGGATCAGTTCCGATCGGATCATATGTGGTTTCTCCCCCGCGCCGTGCTTGCAGCGCTTGCGCTTTTGCATACGACTATAAATAGAAACACAAAAAACAAAACAGTCTCGGCACTCTGAACGTCATGATTTTCATGAATTTCTTGTGTAGCGTGAGGAATATTGCGCCGAAAACGCCTCTGATCCAAGCGCAATTCGGCCACAGGCGTATCTCTGCTCAACCGGGGCCGAAGTTGATTCGGGCAGAGGAAATCGTTGGCACACAAACAACACTTCGGCCGCCCGAAAGCGATACCGGACACAGCGGACCCCGCAAACAGAAAGCCCCGCGCAAATGCACGGGGCTTTCTCAGACCAAAATCCTGGCCTTGGCTTACTTGTCGCCGTCGCCTTTCAGCGCGGCACCAAGGATATCGCCCAGCGACGCGCCGCTGTCGGACGAGCCGTACTGTTCCACGGCTTCTTTCTCTTCGGCGATTTCGCGCGCCTTGATCGAGAGGCCCAGACGACGGGTCTTGCTGTCCACGTTGGTCACGCGCACATCGACCTTGTCACCGACCGAGAAGCGCTCGGGGCGTTGCTCGGAACGGTCACGCGACAGGTCAGACCGGCGGATGAAGGATTTCATGCCTTCATATTCCACCTCAATGCCGCCATCCTCGATCGAGGTGACCTCAACCGTGATGATCGAGCCGCGTTTCACGCCGCCAACGGCTTCGGCGAACTTGTCGCCACCCAGGGCCTTGATCGACAGCGAGATGCGCTCTTTTTCCACGTCCACTTCCGAGACGACCGCCTGAACGATGTCGCCCTTCTTGTAGTTCTGGATGGCATCTTCGCCGCGCTCGTCCCAAGAGATGTCGCTGAGGTGCACCATGCCGTCGATTTCGCCGTCGAGGCCGATGAACAGACCGAATTCGGTGATGTTCTTGACCTCGCCTTCGACTTCCGTCCCCTCGGGATGGGTTTCGGCGAAGACTTCCCACGGGTTGCGCATGGTCTGCTTGAGACCAAGGCTGACACGGCGCTTGGCGCTATCGATTTCCAGCACCATGACTTCAACCTCTTGCGAGGTGGAAACGATCTTGCCGGGATGCACGTTCTTCTTGGTCCAGGACATTTCCGAGACGTGAACGAGACCCTCGACACCGGGCTCCAGCTCAACAAACGCACCGTAATCGGTGATGTTGGTCACGCGGCCGGTATGAGTGCTTTCCAGCGGATACTTGGCGGCCACCAGATCCCACGGATCGTCCTGCAGCTGCTTCATGCCCAGGCTGATGCGGTGGGTTTCCTTGTTGATCTTGATGACCTGCACCTTGACGGTTTCGCCAATCGACAGGATTTCCGACGGGTGGTTCACCCGGCGCCAGGCCATGTCGGTCACGTGCAGCAGGCCATCGACACCGCCCAGGTCCACAAAGGCCCCGTATTCGGTGATGTTCTTGACCACGCCATCGACGCTGTCGCCTTCGGCCAGCTTGCCGATCACCTCGGCGCGCTGCTCGGCGCGGCTTTCTTCGAGGATCGCACGGCGCGACACCACGATGTTGCCCCGGCGACGATCCATTTTCAGGATCTGGAAGGGCTGCTTGAGACCCATCAGCGGGCCGGCATCGCGCACGGGGCGCACATCGACCTGAGAGCCGGGCAGGAAGGCCACGGCACCGCCCAGATCGACGGTGAACCCGCCCTTGACGCGGCCAAAGATGGCGCCTTCGACGCGCTGGTCGTCGGCATAGGCTTTTTCCAGACGATCCCAGGCTTCCTCGCGGCGGGCCATTTCGCGGCTGATGACAGCCTCACCGCGGGCATTCTCGGCCGCGCGCAGATAGACCTCGACCTCATCGCCAACAGCGATTTCGGGGGCTTCACCGGGATTTGCGAATTCTTTGAGTTCGACACGGCCTTCCATTTTGTAGCCGACGTCGATGATGGCTTGGCCCGCTTCGATTGCGATGACTTTGCCTTTGACAACAGACCCTTCTTCGGGCGTGTCCATTTCGAAGCTTTCGTTCAGGAGGGCTTCGAATTCCTCCATAGATGCGTTCTGAGCCATGTGGCGTTTCTATCCTAACTTAACGTTGTTTCCGGCCGCGCGGTTGTCTCCGCCGGTCTTGGTTGATGCCCTACCCCTTTTGTATTTGAGGGCAGAACGGTTTCGTTGGTCAGACGGGTCACAAAACAAAGAGGGCCGGTGGTCCCGACCCTGCTCACTCTCTTTATTCTGCGACGGTCTCCGCCGTGTCGACAGGGGCCGTATAGTCCCGCGCCCGCAGGGAATCAAGGCCAAACCTCACCGCAGTGTTGTGTCAGCAGTCCCGTGCTGCTTAGGGCGGGATTTCATCCCACCACCTTGTCATCCCCGACCGCGCACCGAGTCAATCGTCGCGATCGCGGACGCTACGGCCTCGTCAATGCTCATCTCGGACGTGTCCAGCAGCACCGCATCCTCGGCGGGCTTCAACGGGGCCGCTTCGCGGGCGCTGTCGCGGGCGTCGCGCTGGCGCAGATCCTCCAGCACCTGTTCAAGGCTGATCTCCATGCCCTTGCCGGTCAGCTCCTTATGCCGCCGGTCGGCGCGGATATCGTCGCTTGCCGTCACATAGAGCTTCACCTGTGCATCCGGGCAGATCACCGTGCCGATGTCGCGCCCGTCGAGCACAGCCCCGCCCGCCCGCATCGCAAAGGCGCGCTGAAAATCCACCAGCGCCGCCCGGACCTCGGGGACCGCCGCCACCCGGCTGGCCGCCTGGGCCACGTCCGGTGTGCGCAGATCATCCGCCTCCAGATCCTCGGGCGTCAATGTCCGCGCCGCCTCGACCGGGTCCGTTCCGTCCAGCGTCCGCCGCCCCGTCGCACGATACAAAAGCCCCGTATCGAGATGCGCAAAACCGAAATGCGCCGCGACCTCGCGCGAGATCGTGCCCTTGCCCGCCGCCGCGGGCCCGTCAATGGCGACCGTGAAACTCATACCCGCTGCCTATCCAATCGCCGCTACGCCCTCAACCCCTCAGAAATCGAAACTGGCCTGCGGCGGCTCATACGGCTCGATCACCGCCTCGCCATCGGCCTCGTTGGTCAGAGGGGCGACGCGGTGATAGTCGAACCGCCCGTCCCAGCCCGTGCCCAGCCCCGCCTGCGCCGCCTCCCGGCTCATCGTCCCGCTCAGCCAGTCGCCCACCTCCTCCGGCGACAGGATCACTGGCATACGGTTATGGATATGCGCGATCTGATCGGCAGGCGGGCGCGTCAGGATCACACAGCCCTGCCCGTCCTCCGACCGGAACCCGGCAAAGAAGATCACCGGGGCGTTGCGCCTGACGGTGATGAAATGCGGCTGTTTCTTGCCCTCTACTTCGCTCCACTCGAAATACCCAAGCGCCGGGATCATGCAGCGCCCGCCCTCCCATGCCTTGCGCCAGAAGCCGCTGTTCTCGATCCGCGCATTGATCAGGGGCCGCCCGCCCGGCGGCGCGATCTGCCAGTTGGCCGAGGTAAGCATGGCCCCCTCGCCCGCCCGCGTGACAAGGGCGATCCGGTTTGTTGGCCGGATGTGATAACCGCCGCGCGGCTCGGGCGCATCCGGGTCCAGCGCAACGGCCATGTCGAGAAACCCCCGCACAATCTCAAGCATTTCCGCCTGCGTCTTGTCTCCGGCGGCAAAACGTCCGCACATTTTCCGGCTCCTTGAGTTGCGCGCCCGTGCGCCCTTGGGCGCGTCACGCCGCCTGTGATCAGTTCGGGCTCAAGTCTACTGCGATCCCGTGCTGCGCCGCCAGATCCGCCTCACTCTGCGAGTCCGGTCGGCAGGATATGAATTCACTGCCTGTACAGCGCGCCAGACCCAGCGACGCGATCAAGGGCGCGTCATACTGCCCCGAGAGCAGCAGAATACCCTCTCGCGCCAGATGATCGCGTGTTCCCCTGCCATTATCCGAGCGGATGCGCCGCATGAAATCCCGCTGCTGCGCGACGGCTTCAACGACATCCCGGGTGATCGGCACGCGCTGCACCTCGCGAAACAGGGACATCATCCGTTCATTCCCCGATCTGCCCGCAAAGATACTCTCGACCGCCTCCGGCGGGATGGTGCGCCAGAAATTCGGCGGATAGGGGTGATCCCGCAGCAGCCAGTAGATATTGGCAAACCCTTCGGCAGAAACCGATTTCTTCGCGTCCTTGTTCTGACCATGGGTCAGGTAGTCAGGCCGCGCGACGACTAGCCCGAGATAGCAAACCGCGCGCGGCTCGTCCGCGGCGACGAGGATACAGGGATGGCCCACGGCTTCTGTCGGGATCATCCAGTTGCTGCCCATCGTGTGTTTGATATCCACATCATGCCCCAGGATGACCGTATCCAGCCGACCCCGGGGGAGGTTCAGCATCGCGCGCAGCTCGATCTCCACCCGCGTGCCGATATAGGTCTTTTCGGTCTTTTCCAGCTTCTCATAGGCGCGCCGTCCGGTCTTGGGCGTCATGATCACGTCATCGACGCAGCACCGCAACATGGCCGGGACCCTGGCCGCCAGTGCCGCCTGATCCCCCGCGCGCCGCAATATGTCGCCCGCGATCGCATGCAGCACGTCATAATCCCGGTGCCCCGCCACAACGATGCTGTCTGGTATGTTCCGCTTCAACCGCCTACCGCTCAGGGAGTTCGACTTTCACCAAAACCTGTCACAGATCCGGCGCGGTTGGAAGCTCAGGCCCTGACCGTGCGCAAAACACGCTTGCGCAGCGTCTTGGCGATCTGCCCCGCCACCGCTTGAGCCACCGGGGGCGGGAAGGCATTGCCGACCTGACGATAGGCATTGGTCTTGGCCCCGGTGAAGTGCCATTCATCCGGAAAGCCCTGGATGCGGGCCACCATCGGTACGGTCAGGCGCGGCATACCCTGATGAAAGGCATCGGGTGGCTCGGGCGCAATGGTGCGTCCTTCGACGCCCAGCGTCGCCCAGGCCGCGCGCGCGCGCGTCGGACCCAGGTCGGGGCCGCCATGTTTCTTGGAGCCGCCAACAATGGTCGGGGCGATCTCATCGGCTTTCGCCGCCCAGTCCTCGGCCCCGCGCCAGCCACGGGCGGCCATGAGGTCCCGCAGGGTTTCTCCCACTGTGGGCGGGTTGTGCGGGTTGGGCTCGGGCCAGTCGAAGAACTCAGCCCGTTCCTTCTGAACCGCCACGATCACCACCCGTGGCCGCAGTTGCGGAACACCATAATCAGACGCGTTCAGAAGCCGCCAATCGGTCTTGTAGCCCAGCTTCTCAAGCTGCGATTTCAGACGTTCGCGATAATCGTGAAACACCGCATCCAGAAAGCCGCGCACATTTTCGATCATCACGGCGCGCGGCCGCGCCGCATCCACAATGTCGATGGCGTCATTGAACAGATTGCGCTCGTCCTGCTCACCCAGTTGCTTGCCAGCGACCGAAAACGGTGGGCACGGCAATCCGCCCGCAAGAAGGTCCATGCCCTTGTAATCAGCGGCGCGTTCCTTGAAGACCCGCATATCCTCTTCAAGCACGTTCCAGCCGGGCCGGTTATGGCGCAGCGTGTTGCAGCAATGCTTGTCGATTTCCACCAATGCGGTATGGGCGAACCCGGCCTTCTCCAACCCGAGAGCCTGCCCACCGGCACCGGCGCAAACCTCTACAGATGTCAGCATCTTGCCCATCCCCTTTTCGCACATACAAGCGCTTGTGGCCGCGCAGTGCAACCCGCGTCAAAGCCCGTTCGCCTGTTCTTTTTTTGTTCTTAGCGTGGAACATGGCGTCAGACAACCCGGCAAAACGCGGATCCGCACGGCGCGCACGCTGTTTTCGCATCATCGAGAGGATATCTGGAGCGGGTAACGGGAATCGAACCCGTAACTTAAGCTTGGGAAGCTCGCGTGATACCTTTTCACCATACCCGCGCTCAGCATTGGTGAGCTAAGAGGTTTCCCCCCAAGCGTCAAGAGGGATTGCGCGCGCCGGTTTGCAACGCGCGCGCCCTCCCGCCGCTCTATGCCAGCCCGTGGCGCGCGAACGGCAATTCCCGCACACGCTGACCCGTCGCGGCAAAAACCGCGTTCGCGACCGCCGGCCCGATGGGCGGCGTGCCGGGCTCGCCCACACCGGTGGGGGCATCCGCCGAGGGCACGATATGCACCTCGACCTCTGGCATGTCTGTGATCCGCAGCGGCATGTAATCGGGGTAGTTGAACTGATCCACCTCTCCATTCGTCAGCGTGATTTCCTCCCGCAGGATCGCCGACAGGCCATAGCCCAGTCCGCCCTCGATCTGGGCGCGGATATTGTCCGGGTTCACCGCCACGCCGCAATCGACCGCGCAGATCACCTGTTCGACCTTCACCGTGCCATCCTCGCGCATCCGCACATCGGCCACTTCGGCCACGTAGCTGCCAAAGCTCTTGTGCACCGCCACACCGCGATGGGTGCCCTCGGGCCCTGCCTCCCCGGCCTTCTCCGCCGCCAGCCTGAGCACGCCCGCCAGCCGCGCATCCCCCTTCAGATGTGCCAACCGGAACGCCACAGGGTCCTGCCCCGAGGCGCGGGCCAGCTCATCCATCATCGTCTCCATCACATAAGCGGTATGCGTGTGACCGACCGACCGCCACCAGAGCGTCGGCACACCGACAGCGGGGTGATGCACATCAAGCGCCATATCGGCGATGTCATAGGTCGTATCGCCGATGCCCTCGATGGTGGAATGATCCACGCCGCCATGCACAACAAAGCTCTCGAACCCCGTGCCGGTAAAGATCGACTGGCTGACGATCCGGTGTTCCCAGCCGCTGATCCGGCCGTCTTGCCCAACACCGGCGCGCACCCGGTGCAGCGCCATCGGGCGATAATAGCCGCCCTTGATATCATCCCCGCGGCTATAGATCAGCTTGATCGGGCGGGCCTCGTTTCCGGCCTCCAGCCAGGCCTTCGCCAACGTCGCCGCCTCGGCAATCAGATGCGCATCCGGTGTCGCGCGGCGGCCAAAAGAGCCCCCGGCCCAGGTCGTGTTGATCTCGACATTCGGGAAGTCCAGCCCAAGCACCGCCGCGGCTGTGCCATGATCCATCGTCTGAATCTGCGATCCCCCCCAGAAGGTGGCGCGCGCCCCGTCATAGAGCACGGTCATATCCAGCGGCTCCATCTGGGCATGGGCGAGATAGGGAAAGCTGTACTCCGCCTCCACCACATGCGCCGCCGCGTCGAGCGCCGCCGCTGCATCGCCCCGCGCCGGGGCTGCCGTGCCAGGCTGATCCAGCAGCGCGCGAAATTCGGTCATCAGCTCTTCGGTGCCGCGTGTTTCGCCCGAACCATCCTCCCAGGTCAGCGCCAGCGCTTCGCGCCCCTGCATCGCCGCCCAGGTATTGCGCGCCACGACGGCCACGCCCTGCGGGATTTGCAGCACCTGTTCCACGCCGAGCACAGTCAGCGCCTCGCCTGTATCCACCGAGGTCAGCGTCGCCCCGAAGCGCGGCGGTCGGGCGGTGACAGCCACCAACACGTTTTCCGGCTGCGCGTCCATGCCGAAGAGACCGACACTGCCTGTCGTTTTGGCAGGCAACTCGACACGCGGAAAACCCTTGCCGATATAGACCCACTCCTCCGGCGCTTTCAAAGCGACCTCGACCGGCACGTCCTGCATTGCGGCCTGCATCGTCAGCTCGCCAAAACTGGCCGACCGCCCGCCGCCCGAAACGACACCGCCCGAAACGGTGATCTCATCCGCGGGCACCCCCCAGTCCAACGCCGCCGCCTGCACCAGCATCGCCCGCGCTGTGGCCCCGGCGCGGCGGTATTGTTCAAAGGAATTGGCCATGGCGGTCGATCCGCCCGTGCCCTGCACTCCAAAGGCGAAATTCTTGTAAAGCTCGGGGTTGGACGGTGCAAAAACCGCCTCCACCTGCTCGGGGGCCGCATCCAGTTCTTCCGCGACCAGCGTCGCCAGCCCCGTCGCCGCGCCCTGCCCTTTGTCCAGATGTTTCGACAGCACGATCACCTTGTTATCGGGGGTGATATGCACGAACGGTGTTGCCAGCGCGTCCCCCGCCGCCTCAACCTTGCGCGCGGGCAGCGCCACGCCCAACATCAGCCCGCCCAGCGCGCCTGCCGACAGTTTCAGAAAGCTCCGGCGCGTGGGGGCCGGGGCGGAGAGGGGGCTGTCCAGATAATGCAGCATCTTATGCCTCCATGATCTCGGCGGCGCGGTGAATGGCGCGGCGAATACGCACATACGTGGCGCAGCGGCACAGGTTCCCCTCCATCGCCTCGTCGATATCGGCATCGGTCGGTTTCGGCATCGCGGCCAAGAGGGCCGAGGCCGACATGATCTGCCCCGACTGGCAATAGCCGCATTGCGGCACCTGCTCTTCGATCCAGGCGGCGCGGATGGCACGGGCGGCGGGCGTGTCGATCGCCTCGATCGTGGTCACTTCGGCGCCGTCCACATCCCCCAGGAAGGTCTGGCAGGACCGCACCGGCTCTCCATTCAGATGCACCGTGCAGGCCCCGCAGGAGGCCACGGCGCAGCCGAACTTGGTGCCCGTCAGGCCCAGCTCGTCGCGCAGCACCCACAGCAGCGGCATATCGGGGTCGGCATCGACCTCGCGGCGCTCTCCGTTCAACGTAAACGCGGTCATTGTCGTCTCCCTGTTTATCTCTTCCCGTGCCTTGCGATCTGTCTCTACCGAAGGTAGTGCAATCCGGGCCGCTGTCATCTGCTTTTCCCGGCCCGCACCCGATTGCGCGGCCTCTGGCCCAACGCTAGGGTGCCCGCGAAACCGAGGGACAACACCAATGCGCATGTCAATGATCTCTGCCGCGCTCGTGGCGGCACTCGTAGGGTTTGGCGCGTCGGTATCCATCGTGCTTGCCGCGGCTCAGGCGCTTGGGGCAACGCCCGCTCAAACGGCGTCCTGGCTGGCGGCAGTCTCCATTGCCAAAGGGTTGGGCATGATCCTGCTCAGCGGCTGGACCCGCGTACCGGTTGTGCTGGCCTGGTCCACACCGGGGGCGGCGCTGATCGCGACCACCTCGGGCATCGGCATGAATGAGGCGGTAGGCGCCTTCCTCTTCGCCGCCCTGCTGATCGTCCTGACCGCCTTGTTGCCGCCTATCCGCCGCGCGGTCAGCGCGATCCCCGACGGGGTGGCCGCGGCCATGCTCGCGGGCGTCCTTCTGCCCTTCTGCATGGCCGCCGCGCGATATGCGGGCACCGACCCGGCCTTCGCCCTGCCGATCATCGCCATGTTCCTGGCCATGCGCCTGATCCAACCGCTCACCGCGGCACTGGCGGCGCTGGCCCTTGGCCTGATCCTCGGGTTCGCGCTCTCCCCCGCCCAGCCCCCGGCCTTCGACATCGCGCTCAACCCCTTCGTCTTTGTCCTCCCGGAGGTCAGCGTGCCGGTGCTCCTTGGTCTGGGCCTGCCGCTATACCTGGTCACCATGGCCTCGCAGAACCTGCCGGGCTTTGCCGTGCTGCGCGCCAATGGCTATGAGCCGCCGGTGGGCCGCGCTCTCGGGGTGACGGGGCTTGGCTCCGCTCTGTCGGCGCTTTTCGGGGCGCATACCCATTCAATGGCCGCCATCACCGCCGCGATCTGCCTCGGGCCGGATGTGCATCCCGACAAGGATGAACGCTGGAAAGTGGGGCTTATCCAGGGGGTCATCTGGATCGCGCTCGGCTTTCTCGGCCCCTATTTCACATCCGTGATGCTGGCCCTGCCTGCCTCGATCATCGGCACCGTCGCGGGGCTGGCGCTGATCCTGCCTTTCCTCGGCGCGGTGCAAACCGCCTTCACGCCGGAACACACCCGGTTTGCCGCCGCCGTGACGCTGATCACCACCGCCTCGGGTGTTGCGGCCTTCGGGATCGGCGCGGCCTTCTGGGGGCTTGTGGCCGGGGTGGTGATCACCCTGGCCGACCGGTTGCGTCGCTGACCGCAAGGGCGCGAGGCCGCCCGCAAGGGCGGACGAGCACGCCCCTACCCGCGCCGACGCCGACGACGGCCGCCACCATCCGCATCCTCGCCCTTGGTGTTGAAGCTCGGATTGGGCAGGCTCACCACCTTTGCGAGTTCCGGGAACGGGTCGGTCTTGTGCGGGATCGCGTTCGCGGCCACGAAATGCTCCTGGAATTTCGGCTCGATTGCAGTTTCCACCTTGGTGATCTGGCGCACCGTCTTTTCGATCTCGGCCCGTGCGGCCACATTGCACAGCGCGATCCGCGCGCCCGTACCCGCAGCATTGCCCGCCGATGTCACCTTTTCCAGCGGCACATCCGGGATCATGCCCAGCACCATCGCGTGCTTGGCCGAGATATGCGCCCCAAAGGCCCCGGCCAGCACCACGCGGTCCACCTTGTCCACCCCGCGCTCATCCATCAGCAGCCGCGCCCCGGCATAAAGCGCCGACTTGGCCAGCTGAATGGCGCGGATATCGCCCTGCGTCACCGTGATGCGCGGCCCGCCCTCGGCAGAGGCGTCATGGATCAGATAGGCGTTTGTGCGCCCCTCGGGCACACAGCGTTCGGTCCCGGTCTGCGCGGCTGAGCCGATCAGCCCGCTTTCATCCATCAGCCCGGCGATGCGCAGTTCCGCCACCGCCTCGATGATGCCCGATCCGCAAATCCCGGTGATGCCGGTCGTTGCGGTCTCTTCCCAGAACCCATCCTCGTCTGACCACTTTTCGCAGCCAATGACCCGGAAACGCGGCTCTTTCGTCTCGGGGTCGATGCGAATGGCTTCGATGGCGCCCGGGGCGGCCCGCTGACCCGAGCTGATCTGCGCCCCCTCGAATGCCGGCCCCGTCGGGGAGGAACAGGCCAGCACGCGGGATTTGTCGCCCAGCAGGATCTCGGCATTCGTGCCCACATCGACGATCAGCGCGAGGTCTTCGGATTTGCCCGGCTCCTCGGACAGCGCCACGGCCGCGGCATCCGCGCCCACATGGCCCGCGATGCAAGGCAGGACGAACACGCGCGCCCGCGGGTTGATCGCGCTCAGCTCCAGTGCTGCGGCATCCAGCGTCAGGCTCTCCGACGTGGCCAGTGCAAAGGGCGCCTGCCCCAGCTCGACCGGGTCGATCCCCAAAAGCAGGTGATGCATCACCGGGTTGCATACGAATACCGTCTCGACGATCAGGCTCGCGTCGATCTCCGCCTCCTTGGCAATCTCCTCGGCCAGCGTGTTGATCGCGTCGCGCACGGCGCGGGTCATCTCGCGGTCGCCGCCGGGGTTCATCATCGCATAGGACACCCGGCTCATCAGGTCCTCGCCAAAGCGGATTTGCGGGTTCATGATGCCCGAGCTGGCCTTGACCTCGCCGGTCTCCAGATCGGTGAGGTGGGCCGCCACGGTTGTCGAGCCAAGGTCGATCGCCAGCCCATAGAGCCCGCCCTCATGCAGGCCGGGCCAGATTTCGGTCACCCGCGCGACATCATCCCGATGGCCCTTGTTCAGCGCCACGGTCACCTGAAACTTACCCTTGCGCAGCACCGGTTGCAGCTTGGTCAGCAATGTCAGATCGGCCCGGATTTGCGGGATCTCCCACTGGTCCTTCAGGGCGCGGGCGAGCCGCTCCAGATCGCCCGTCGGCTCGTGCATGTCAGGCTCATCCACCTCGACGAAATACAGCCGCGTCGCCGGATCCATCTCGATCACCCGCGCGCTTGCGGCCTTGCGCACCACCTGGCGGTGGACCTGGCTCTCGGGCGGCACGTCGATCACCACGTCGCCCATCACCTGCGCCTGACAGCCCAGGCGCCGCCCCGGCTTCAGCCCGCGCTTTTCGTCATAGCGCGCCTCGACCTTGTTCCATTCGCTCAGCGCATCAGGCTGTACCGTGACCCCGTGCTTGGCAAACTCGCCATAGCCCGGCGTGATCTGGCATTTGGAGCAGATGCCCCGCCCGCCGCAAACCGAATCAAGGTCCACCCCAAGCTGCCGCGCGGCGGTCAGAACCGGCGTACCCTTGGGAAAATGACCGCGCTTGCCCGATGGCGTGAAGACGACGAGAGGATCAGTATCAGACATGTGAGAGGCTCACCCAGTTCAATGCGTTGCGCCGAACATAGGTGTTTGCGCGGGCGCGAACAGCCTGCAACCGTCAGAAAATGTCGGTCCAGCGTCATTCGGCCCACGCGCCGCGACAGGCACGGATTGCGCCGCCCCCCTGAACCCTCTATCACCCGGCCCATTCCCTGCCCCGGAGCCCGCCTTGCCCTCACACATCGGACATGTCGCCATTCTGCCCAACGGCCAGAAGCTGGGCACCCGCCCGGGCGCACTGCCGCTCGACGGTCTGATCTGGCCGCTCGGCCAGCCCGAGGGCCTGCGTGGCGGCACCCTGTCGGATCTCGGCCCGGACGATCACCTGATCGTCTTTCCGCGTGAGACGCTGCATGTGCGGCCCGGCTTCGGCACACGGGCCAAAGTCTCCATCGTGATCATGGAGCCCGCCGCGATCCACGGGATACACCTCAAGCTGTTGCGCCTGACATGGCGGCGCTTCTACCGCGTGCTGACCACTGACGAGGCTTTGCTTGCCGCCATCCCCAATGGTGTCTTCTTCCCCTTCGGCAGCACCTGGGTGCCCGACTGGCAGAGCCGCGACAAAACCAAGACAAAGATGTGCTCTCTCATCGCCTCGTCCAAGCGCAGCCAGACGGGCCATGTTCTGCGCCATGCCATTGCCGACTGGATCACCACCGAGGGCCTCGATGTGGACCTGATGGGCGGCGGCTATGCGCCCTTTGCCGACAAGGCCGACGGGCTCGCCCCTTACCGTTATTCCGTGGTGATCGAAAACGTGACCGAGCGGAACTATTTCACTGAAAAACTCGTGGATGCGATCCTCTGCGACACGGTGCCGATCTACTGGGGCTGCCCGAATATCTCGGATTTCTTCGACACGTCCGGCATGGTGATCTGCCAGGACGAGGACGGCCTGCGCCGCGCCATCTCCTCCATGTCCGGGGACGACTATGACGCCCGCCTGCCCGCGCTGCGTGCTATGCAGGACAAGGCCGCGCGGTATGGCGATATCTTCACCCGCGCGGCTCAGGCCGTCTTGGGCCAAACCCCGTAACGCCGCGCCGCCCAGTCTGCACAGGCCTGGTTGGCCTCGGCCCGGGTCATCCCTGCGATCCGCGCCTGCTGTAATCCGTCCGCCTCATAGGCGGGGTGCAACGCCGCCCGCGCCTCAGGGGCTTCTCGGATCGCTATCCCCCGCGCGGCCAGATGCGCCGACAGCCAGATATCGTCGGCGGCCCGCTCCCCCGCCCTGTCAGGCGGTGTCGCATCGCCGAGCCACTCCGGCCGAACCGAAACACCGGAAAACCCTTGCGCGATATCCACCACACCCGGCCCCGCCGCGCCGCTCCGCCCCAACCGCTCCACACCGAAGCCCTGCCCGGTCGCTGCCGTCCGAGCATCCCCCGCAGCCAGCAGCGCCGCCGCCCAGCCCGGACCGGCAATCCAGTCGTCATCGCAATAGATCAACCGACCGCCCGGCAGGTGCCGCGCCGCCGCCAGTGCCTTCATGCCCGGCCCGATATCCTCACCCCGGACAAGCTCGACCCCCTCCGGCACCTCAGTCAGCCGCACCGGCCCGGGAAACCGCTCATACCGCTCCGCCACGCATAGCAGAACCCGCTCCGGCGCAGGGTTCTGTCGCAGCAGCGCCTCCAGTACCGGTCGCAACCGCCCAAATCTGGGCGGCACGGAACTCAGCGATATGACATACCCGCCTTTCATTGTTCCAAAAATACTCACAAAACACCGGCCCACAAGAAAGCGGGCCGCCCGACGGCCGGGTGGCCCGCTCCGTCACTCCCGCGAGGCGCGCACGCAAGGGCGCGATGAGCGCCCCCTGGGCAGTTACCCGGCAATCAGCCCCATCTGCTCCAGCTTCAGAATGACCTGATGCGCGCAGTTATCCACATCGGTGCCCTCGGTTTCCACCCGCAGTTCGGGGCTCTCCGGCACGTCGTAAGGATCTGAAATACCGGTAAACTCCTTGATCTTCCCTTCGCGGGCCAGCTTGTACAGACCCTTGCGGTCGCGGCGTTCGCATTCCTCGATGGAGGTCGCGACATGCACCTCGATGAAGGCGCCAAACGCCTCGATATCTTCGCGCACGGCGCGGCGGGTCGTGGCATAGGGCGCGATCGGCGCACAAATCGCGATCCCGCCATTCTTGGTGATCTCGCTGGCGACATAGCCGATCCGGCGGATGTTCAGATCCCGGTGCTCTTTCGAGAAGCCCAACTCGCTCGACAGGTTTTTCCGCACGATGTCGCCATCCAGAAGCGTCACCGGGCGCCCGCCCATCTCCATCAGCTTGACCATCAGCGCGTTGGCAATGGTCGATTTGCCCGACCCGGAGAACCCGGTGAAGAACACGGTAAAGCCCTGTTTCGAGCGCGGCGGACGGGTCCGGCGCAGTTCCTTGACCACCTCGGGGAAGCTGAACCACTCAGGAATTTCCAGCCCCTCCTGCAGACGGCGGCGCAGTTCGGTGCCGGAAATGTTGAGGATGGTCACGCTGTCCTTGTCCAGAATCTCATCGGCGGGCTCATATTGCGCGCGCTCCTGCACATAGACCATGTGCTTGAAATCCACCATTTCACAGCCGATCTCCGACTGATACTCGCGGTACAGATCCTGGGCGTCATACGGCCCGTAAAAATCCTCGCCCTCGGAATTCTGGCCGGGGCCGGCATGGTCGCGGCCCACGATGAAATGCGTGCAGCCATGATTGGCCCGGATCAGCCCGTGCCAGACCGCCTCGCGCGGGCCCGCCATGCGCATCGCCAGGTTCAGCAGGCTCATCGTCGTCGTGGAGCCCGGATATTTGTCCAGCACCGCCTCATAGCACCGCACACGGGTGAAATGATCCACATCGCCCGGTTTGGTCATGCCCACGACGGGGTGAATCAGCAGGTTTGCCTCGGCCTCGCGGGCGGCGCGGAAGGTCAGTTCCTGATGCGCGCGGTGCAGCGGGTTGCGGGTCTGGAACGCCACCACCTTGCGCCAGCCCAGCTTGCGGAAATAGGCGCGAAGCTCGTTCGGCGTGTCGCGACGGCCGCGGAAATCGTAATGCACCGGCTGCTGAATGCCCGTGACCGGCCCGCCCAGATAAACCTTACCGGCCGTGTTATGCAGATAGTTCACCGCCGGATGCGCATCGTCATCCGCGCCAAAGACTTTCTTGGCCTCGCGCGCCTTGTCCGGGGTCCAGCGGTCGGTCACGGTCATCGTGGCCAGGATCACACCCTCCTGATCGCGCAGCGCGATATCCTGCCCCAGCTCCAGACCTTCGGCAAAGCTCTCGGACACATCCAGCGTGATCGGCATCGGCCAGAGCGTGCCATCCTCCAGGCGCATGTTCTCCACCACGCCGTTGTAATCCGCCTCGCTCAGAAACCCCTTGAGCGGGTTGAAGCCCCCGTTCATCAGGAGTTCCAGATCGCAGATCTGGCGCGGGGTCAGGTCATGGCTCACGAGGTCCGCGGCCTCGACCTTCAGCTTCTGCGCACTGTCATAAGAAACATAGAGTTCGGGGATGGGGGCAAGATTGTTCTGCACGAGTTTCGTCCTGTGTTGAAAGGGGTCCAAGCCGCTTACCGTGCCTGTCAGCTCGGCATGCAGCGCGTCGTATTCGGCAAATTTCCGGGTAAGAAACCGATCGGTGAGGCGCCGCTTCTCCGCCGCCCCCCGCGATGTGATCACATATGAGAAACGTTTGCGCCTGTCCGGCCCGTCACGGTCGCTGATCTTCACCAGCCGGGCTTCGGCTGCGCGGCGCAAGAGCGCATTGAGCCGCCCAAGCGACACACCGATCGCCTGCGCCGTCGCACGCTGCGACGCCTCCGGCACCAGCTCCAACTGGCGCAGAAGCCGGAAGAGCTGATCCTCTTCCTCAAGGCTTGGCTTTGTGTCCTGCTCGATCACGTTAGGCGACTCAATATGTGTTCACGCGTGAACACATCTCACAATCCGCCCCTCTTCGAAAGGTCAAACTGCGCAGCGGCCCGCCGCAGGCACAACTGTTGCCTCAGGGTCACGCCCCACCCGGGCCGCCCCGCCGCCGTTGCTCTCTGTCCGGATCACCCGCGCTCAGAGAGGCACATCATCATAGCCGCGCGAAAAGGCCGTTCCCGCCTGCTTCAGACTGCTTTCCGTCGCCTTCGACATCAGCTCATACAGGTGCGCGGCCTCCTTGGCATACTGGTCCATCGCGGTCTTGTAGAATTCCGCCTGGACCTGCAGCAACTCCGCAGGGGTTTTGCAGGCCAGCATTGCCTTCTGCGTTTCCAGATCCTGCTGCAACCTGTCCGAAATGAACCGCGTGCTTTCCGAAAAAACCGCCTGCCAGGCCCTCATCGCTTCCGGACCACCCGCCATCGTCGTGGCGGTGGCGGACCCTGCGCCGGTATCTGTCTTGGATCGTCCCATGCTATCGTCCTCCTCTGCAACGCCCGGACATGGCTCTGCCCGGGCACTCGTGCTCTTGGTGCAATTGGAAGTTTAGGCCAGTTCGCCGCCCTGGTCCTTGATCTGGATCGAATCCGCGTCCGGAAATCGCCGGAAAGGGCGATTAATCCGCGTCGGCCGTATCGCGTGCCACATGCGCCGCCGCCGCTGGAGCCTGATCCTCGCGCTCGGCCAGGTATTTCTCGGCATCCAGAGCCGCCATGCAGCCCATGCCGGCGCTGGTGACCGCCTGACGATAGACATGGTCGGTCAGGTCTCCGGCGGCAAACAGCCCCGGGATCGACGTGCGCGTGCTGCCCGCCTCGACCTTCACGTAATCGCCGTGATGCATCTCGACCTTGCCCTTGACCAGCTCATTCGCGGGCGCATGGCCGATGGCAATGAACACCCCCTTGCACGGGATCTCCTGCGTCTCGCCGGTCTTTGCATGCTTCACCCGCACGCCGGTCACGCCCTTCGGGTTGTCCTCGCCCAGCACTTCATCCAGCTCATGGAACCACAGCGGCTCGATCTTGGGATGGTTCAGCAGACGGTTCTGCAGGATCTTCTCCGCACGCAGCTCGTCGCGGCGATGGATCAGCGTCACCTTCGAGGCGAAATTGGTCAGAAACAGCGCCTCTTCCACCGCCGTATTTCCGCCGCCCACCACGACGATCTCCTGACCGCGATAGAAAAACCCGTCGCAGGTCGCACAGGCCGACACGCCAAACCCCTTGAACGCGTCCTCCGACGGCAGTCCCAGCCATTTCGCCCGCGCCCCCGTCGCCAGGATCACCGCATCGGCCGTATAAACGGTGCCGCTGTCGCCCTTCGCCACGAAAGGGCGACTGTCGACATCGAGCTCGGCAATGATATCGCCGATGATCTCACAGCCCATCGCCTTGGCATGGGCCTCCATCCGCACCATCAGATCCGGCCCCTGAACCTCGGTGTCGCCCGGCCAGTTCTCCACCTCGGTCGTGGTGGTCAACTGCCCGCCCGGCTCGATACCCTGCACAAGGATCGGCTCCAGCATCGCGCGGCTGGCATAAACACCGGCAGTGTAACCGGCAGGGCCCGATCCGATGATCAGGCATTTCGTGTGGCGGGTCTCAGACATGAAGATTCGATCCTGGTTTGGCAGCAACGCCCGCAGATATAGACGCGCGCGGGCGCTCTTGAAACCCCGTTGACGATGATATCCCGGCTGTTTTCATTGTTCCCGAAATACTCCGGGGGTGTGGGGGCAGCGCCCCCACCCGGTCGTATCGCGAAGCGATGCGAAATGATCTTGCGTCTGGGCGAAATAATATTGCGTGTGCTTGCGGTGCTGTTATAACAACCGCAAAATCACAGGGAGCTTCCGCGCATGTCCGCATCCCGTCTGGATGAGATTGACCGCAAGATTCTGGCCGAGCTACAGGCCGATGGGCGCATGACCAATGTCGAGCTGGCCAAGCGGGTCGGCATTTCCGCTCCGCCCTGCCTGCGCCGGGTGCGCACTCTGGAGGATGCGGGCTTCATCCGGGGCTATCATGCCGATGTCAATCCGCGCGAACTGGGCTTTGAGGTTCAGGTTTTCGCCATGGTGGGCCTGCAGAGCCAGGCCGAGGCCGATCTGTCCGCCTTCGAGGCGCGCTGCCGTGCCTGGCCTCTCGTGCGCGAGTGCCACATGCTCAATGGCGAGGTGGATTTCATCCTGAAATGCGTGGCCCCCGATCTGTCCACGTTCCAGTCGTTCCTGACCGAAGAACTGACCGCCGCCGAAAACGTGGTCAGCGTCAAGACCTCCCTGGTCATCCGGGGGGCCAAGGACGACCCTGGCGTGCCCTTCGACGTGCTCGAAGACCGCCTCAACCGCACCGCCTGACCCTTTGCCCCGGACAGGCTCCGGGGTTTGGATCACTCAGGCCATGCGCGCTTCGGCTCAGGCCACCTCCAGCCCGCTCGGCGCCACCAGCGGCTTGCGCGCATAGCTCAGCGGCCCGAAATCTTCCGGCTCGGTAATATGCGGGAAGAAGGACAGGAACAGCGACAGCATGTTCTGCCCCATATTGCGCTGGAACTGCTCACCGGGATGGAAACTTTCCATATGCAGCCCGTTGGCCAGCACGGTCGCATGACGCTCCAGCCCGATGTGATAAACATCCACCGCACTGGGCGGGACGATATCGATCACGTTCATCCCGTCCGACATCTGGTTCACCGGCATCAGCAGCGGCTCGACATCAGACAGAACCGCCCCCGCCTTCAACATGCGGGCGCCGGGGCCGACCATCAGGTCGCGTTCGGGACGGGTAAAGCCAAAGCTGTTCGCCATGATCCGGGTCATCCGCGCGTCATGCGCGGTGGTTTCGGCGAATTTCGGAACGATTTTCATCGACCCAAGCCACACCAGGCGCTGGGATCCGTGGTCGCGGGTGATCAGCTTCATCCCCGGCTCCAGATCCTCGACCGCGACCGGGCCACGCGTGGTGGTGATCAGCGTGCCGTGGGCAAAGGCGGAAAACGCCGCTTCGAAGGTCGGGATGGCAGGGCCGATATGTTCGGCGCGGCACACCTCCCCGTCGGAGCGCAACGAGGTGACCTCGAATTTGCGCATGACAATGGAGGGCCGCTTGGCCTGAGGCTGAGCCTCATCACCAAGCGGTTTTGGTCGGGACCTGAGATCGAGACCGCCCGAGAGAGGAGCGGAAGAGAGCGGGGCAGACATGGAGCGTCACCTTTACGTTCGGCACGTCGCAACTTCGTCGGCCCCCACCGACAACGACAGCAGGACTGTCGGTTACAATTGAGATGCTACACCATGATCAATCCGGGCCCATCGCGTCAAATTGTTGCCGGTTTTGTCTCTGGATGAGGGCCAATCCCCCGGCTCTTCGCGAGATTGTCGCGTGAAGACAGGATAGTTCTGCCACATTTGCCTAAACTTCGTCTCGAATCAGAACGAGCCGCCCATGACGGACGGCTCGCACTTGCACTGATGACTTTGGAGTACTGGTACCTGAAAATTCTGGCCCGCGCTCAGGCGATCTTGCGCAGCTTCTGCGTCTCGGCCAAACCGGCCCGGCGGCACCGCACGCGGCGCTGGAACGGCAGAGCGGGGATATCCTGCTTGCTGGCTTCGATTACCGATTTCATCCAACGCTTTTTCATCTTCTTGTCTCCTCGATCAGGTTTCGCCGTTCAAATCGGCGTGTTGTCTTTGTCTGAGGATCAATATGACGACGCTTTGAGGCTTAGATTTGACCTCAAAACGTAAAAGACAGATTTTGGGAAAAAAGTTTTCGCCCAAATGTGGCGGGGTCAGGGCGAATTTATAAGGTGCTGATTTTATAATATTTCACACCTTGGTTACGCACCAATCCTGCAAATCTGGGCGGATTGTTTCCAGAAAATGGGGCAATCTCGTGGCGCAGATCGCCCCATTCCGGCCCCGATCAGAGCCGGATCACCGAGATCAGCCGCCCGTAATCGGCCTCTTTCGCATGGGTCGCGCGGCGGTAGGAAAAGAACCGTTCCGCATCCCGATAAGTACAGTGGCGCGTCCATTCGGCCTCGCCCACTCCGGCGCGCCGCATCCGGTGCAGCCCATAACCCGGCAGGTCAAAGTGATAACGATCCCCCGCGCCATTGATGAAGAACCGCGCATTTTCGGGGTCCTGATCCAGAAAGGGGTCGATGAAGTCCGGCCCGACCTCATAGTTTGCCTGGCTGATAGAGGGGCCGATCACCGCGCGCGTGTCCTCGCGGCGCGCGCCAAGCGCCTCCATCGCGTCCAGCGTCGCCTCCAGCACCCCGTCAAGCGCCCCGCGCCAGCCGGCATGGGCGGCACCCACCACCCCGGCGCCGGGATCGCTGAACAGAACCGGCTGGCAATCCGCCGTGAGGATCGCCAGCGCCACCCCCGGCGTTGCCGTGACCATCGCATCGGCCCTCGGGCGCTCCGATTGTGGCCCGCTTACCGTCACCACCTCGGCCGAATGCACCTGATGCACGGTGACAAGCCGTTCCGGCGCCACCTCCATCGCCTGCGCCACGCGGGCGCGATTGATCGTCACCACCTCGGAAAGGTCCGACGACCCCGCCCCGCAATTCAGCCCTTCGAAAACCCCCGACGACGCACCGCCCTTGCGCGTGAAAAAGCCGTGCCGGGTTGGCTCCAGCCTGTCGGATGTGAGGATTTCCAGCGTCATGGCTCCAGTCCCGGCGGCGGGGTGCCGCCCTTCGGATAAAGGCCGAGGGTTTTGAACAGCGTCCCCATTTCCCCCGGATGGGTCAAGCGCCGATGTGCCGCGACATGCGCCTCCAGCGCCGCACCGCTCAGCCCCTTGGCCAGCGCCTGCGCCCGCGCCGTGATCCCGAGCCGCTCAAGGAAGATGCCCTGCGGCGTCAGCCGGGTATGCGCGCAGGGGGCGGCCATGGCCAGCGCCTCGAAATCCACATGCGCCGTCAGATCCGCTTCGCCGGGTGTCTCCAGCAGCCCCGCAGGCTCGTGCCCTTTGACCGCCTGCACCGTATCGCCCAGCGAACGCCAGTCGCCATAATCGATGATCAGCGCAGCCCCGCCATGGCCTTCGATCCGCGCGCCGATCGTCTCGGCCAGCATCCGCGCCACTGGCGAAAACTCCACCACATCGCCGGGTTTCGTATCCTCCAGCCGATGCGCCAGCATGGGCATATGCGTTTCGATCCCCAGCCCGAAGCTCAGCGCGCCCTCGCTCAACCCGACACAGCGCTCGCGCCAGCCGCCCTCGGTCCGCACCGCCTGCCGCACGGGCAGCGCGTCGAAAAACTCGTTGGCAATCAGGTAAAGCGGCCCTTCGGGCAGGCTCTCGAAGGATTCGTGCCAGACCGGGTCATACCCGGCCAGCCGCGCCGCCTGTTCTGCGCGCAACGGCGAGGAGCCTTCGATCAGGAGCAGCTCTGCCGCGTCGTGAAATCCCGGCACGCTCTTGGTGGCGCGCAGCGCGTCGGCCATGCAGGTTCCGCGCCCCGGTCCGGCCTCGGCCAGCACGATCCGCCCCGGCTGACCCTGATCCATCCAGGCCTGCGCCAGCGCCAGGCCCAGCAGCTCGCCGAACATCTGGCTGATCTCCGGGCTGGTGGTGAAATCGCCCGCCGTGCCCAGCGGGTCGCGCGTGGTATAATAGCCCAGCTCGGGATGCATCAGGCACTGGCCCATGTAATCGGCCATCGTCATCGGCCCGTTGGCCATGACCTGCTGCACCATCCGCTCGGCCAGCGGGGTCATGCCACCCGCCTTGCGCTCAGCGCGAAATAGAGACCAATCGCGATCATCGGCAGCGACAGGATCTGCCCCATGGTCAGCCCCGCCTCCCCAAACTGCAGCGCATAGCCCAGGGGGTTGTCCGGTCCGGCAAACTGCCGGTCCGGCTGGCGCACGAACTCCACCGTGAACCGCGCCAGCCCATAGCCGGTAAGAAACACCCCCATCACCCGTCCCGGCGCCTTCAGCGCCCCGCGCCCCAGCACCAGCCAGAAGAGCACCGCACAGAGCAAAAGCCCCTCCAGCCCCGCCTGATACAGCTGCGACGGGTGCCGCGGCACTTCGAGCCCGGTATAGAACCACTCGCCCGCCGCGGCACAGCCCTGCCGTACCGGGTCATGGCACATGACGGGAAATTTCATCGCCCAGGGCAGATCGGTTTGCCGGCCCCACAGCTCGGCGTTGATGAAATTGGCCACACGGCCCAGAAACAGCCCCGGCGGCACCGCCAGCGCCAGAAGGTCGCCCATGCTGCGCCGGTTTATTCCCTGTTGCCCGGCAAAAACCCAGGAGCCGACGATCACGCCCAGCAAACCGCCGTGAAACGCCATGCCCCCGTCCCAGATCCGCAGCACCGCCAGCGGTTCGGCCAGATAGCGCGCCGGATCGTAGAACAGGACAAAGCCCAGCCGCCCGCCCAGGATGATCCCGAGGATGATCCAGGTCAGCAGGTCCTCGACCTGCTTGTCGTCCATCGGCGCCTGCCCGGCAGGCCACAGCGGCGCGCGCCGTACCGCCCAGAGCGCGATCCGCCAGCCGATGAGGATCCCCACGATGTAAGCCAGCGCATACCAGCGCAGGGCAAACTCCATACCAAAAAGCGGGATCGACACGATCTCGGGCGATATTTCGGGAAAGGGGATCAGGGCCTGCATGGGCGCAGTTGTGTTTGCTCCTGCGGCAAAGTCAACCTTGTGAAGATCACTTTTGCGCCCCATATAAGGACCAACCCGAATTTGCCGGAGAGACGCCGATGCAAACCCGCAACAAAGTACTCGACGATATCAGCCAGTTGATGACCAACGCCATGGGCGTGGCGCAAGGCGCCAAGACCGAGGCCGAAACGGCGATGAAGTCGATGATCGACCGCTGGCTCGCCGACCGCGATTTCGTCACCCGTGAAGAATTCGACGCGGTGCGCGCCATGGCTCAGAAGGCCCGCGAGGAAAACGAGGCGCTCAAGGCCCGGCTCGACGCCCTGGAAAAATCCGCGGGCTGACCCCGTCCTTTCACCGATGAAATCAAAGGCCCGTCCGCCTTGTCTGGTGAACGGGCCTTTGTCTTGTCCGGGATCTGGCCGTTCCGGATCAGGCAGCCCGGCTCAGAGGTCGAAGACGAAATCGTCGATCACCAGCGGATCGTCATTTTCCGGAATCAGCCCCGAGCCGGGATCTTCCGGATCCACCAGCGACGTCTCGCCCGTGGTGATGAACTGCACCGCCACCACATTGTCGAACGCGCTGAATTCGGTCTCCGCCGTACTGGGATCGTCGAAAATGAAGCCGTCCGACCCGTCATCGTCGAAGAAGACACCCGAATTGAAATTCAGCTCCAGCGCGCTGCCCGACGACACCGTCACGTCGAAACTGCCGACGGCGACATAATCGTAATTCCCGCCGCCGGTATCCTCGACCCGGTAGGGCACGATTGTCACCGTGATGTCCTCTCCCTCCAGCGCGGTCAGTGACATGCTCTGCAGATCGAAGGCCGTTCCGAAAAAGGAGTCCAGCTGTAGCGGATTGAGCAGGATTGGCCCGTCGCCGATCTCCCATGTGGCGCCCGGCGCATAGGTCGTGAACGCATAGGTCGGTGCACTGGTGCCATCAAACTCCAGCAACGTGCCTTGGATCAGGGCGGCGGTGCCCTCGTCCGGGTCGTCAAGCGTGGTCTCTCCGGCAATCAGCCCCGGCGCCACCCGGTCGGGGTTGATCGCGACCATCTCATCGACCTCCAGAGCGATGGCCGTGCCATCCAGGATCAGCCCGCCGAAACTTTCAATCGGCGTGGCAAAGCCGGGATCGGCCGAGAAATCCTCGAAATCCAGAACAACCGACCCGGTGGGATCGGGCGGCGGCCCGTTCACTTCCAGGTTCACCGTGCTGGTGACCGGCGCCGCGATACCATCGTCAACGGTATAAGTGATCACCAGATCGTCCACCACTCCCGCTGCAAGCGCCAGATCGGCGATGGCGATGCTCACCACCCCGTCCGAGATCGTGCCGGTCACCGGATTGCCCAGACTGTCCACGATGCCAACCAGCGAGATCGTAAGCGGATCCTGGTCGATATCGTCGACCAGGCTATTCAGATCGATCTCATAGCGCGGCGGACCATCGAAAGTGATGACATCATCCGGATCGCTGCGCACTTCGTTGCCAACCTGCGCGGTCGGGGCGGTATTCACCGAGGTCCCGGTGAGGTTCAGCGTCACCGTCCCGGAGGCCGAATCCTCTCCATCGCTGACGGTGTACTGCACCAGGAACGTGCCGGTTTCGGTATCGGCCAGCCCGAAGACCAGCGGATTGATCGTCAAGACGCCGTTCACCAGATCCGTGCCGCCCTCTTCCAGCGGATCGATCCCCAGCACATTGCCCTGATCATCGGTAAAGACCAGCGAAGTCACACTCAGCGTGTCCCCCGGATCGGGGTCCGTGGCCAGCCCCCCGGCGCCGATCAGCGTGATCACGATATTGCCCTCATCCTCGGCCTGGGTGATCGTGGCCCCCGTCGCCACCGGTGCGTTATTGCCCGGTGTTCCGTCGGGGTTGGTCACCTCCAGAATGATGAAACTGCTGGCGGTGTTGTTGTCGGGCTGCCCGTCATCCACCGTGTAGTTGATCAGGAACCGCGAGGTTCCGCCATCGACCACGCCGAACTCATCGAGATTGATCGTGAAGACATTGCTGCCGGGGCTGGTCTCGGTGATGGTGGCCGTGCCGCGCCCGCTGTTCTCTAGCCCGATAAACGTGATGTCGAGCTGCGCGATGGATTGCTCCGCATCGCTGATGATCGGATTGCCATCGACGGTCAGCGTGTTGAAATCAATCGTCAGGATATTGGCCCCGCCCTCGTCGGCGGTGGCCTGGATGAACCCTTCGCGCGCCACGGGCGGCGTATTGCCCAGAGGCGGATCGCCAACCGTGACCGACACATTGGCCGTGTCAAACCCGCCATTGCCGTCCGAAATGGTGTACGAGAACCCGTCCACACCGGTAAAGCCCGCATCCGGCGTATAGGTCACGATGCCATTCAGCTCGGTGACCGTCCCGTGCTCGGGCTGGATCAGCCCGGTGATCGTCAGGCTGTCATTGGCATCCGGGTCGCTGTCATTGCCAAGCACATTGATATCCACCGCCGTGTCGGGCAGCGTTGTCGCCGTGTCATTGACCGCATCCGGCGCGTCATTCACGCCGTTGATGGTGATGGTCACAACGGCAGTGTCCGTCGCGCCAAACTGATCGGTCACCGTATAGCTGAACTGATCGGTCGCGCTCTCTCCCACTCCAAGCGATTCAAACTGACCGTTCGGGTCATAGCTGAACGTGCCGTCGCCATTGTCGGTCACCAGTCCCAGCGTGCCCGTGGTATCCAGTCCCGACACGCTCAGCACCGCGCCGTTATCCGGGTCGGTATCATTGACCAGCACATTGCCGGTGACAAAGGCCGTGTCCTCATCGGTGACAAAACCCGGCCCGCCATCATCCGCGGCCTCCGGCGCGTCGTTGACACCGGTGATCGCGATCGTCACCGTCGCCGTATCCTCACCACCATTACCATCGCTGACGGTATATTCGAACGTGTCCGTCGTACTCTCGCCCTGTGCCAGGCTTTCGAACTGACCGTTCGGGTCATAGGTGAACGTGCCGTCGCCATTGGACGTGACGATGCCGCCTCCGGCACTCACCGCATCAAACGCCGCGACCGTAAGCACGTCAGAGGCATCGATATCGGTGTCATTGGCCAGCACATTCGCCGTCACGACGGCCGTATCCTCATCGGTCTGGAAACCCGCGCCGCTGTCGTCATTCGCGACCGGCGCATCGTTCACCCCGGTGATCACGATGTCGAATGTCTGGGTGAAGGACGTGCCGTTGACGTCGGTGCTTACCACCGTGACCGTTTCGGTCACCGATTCACCGGCCGCCAGGTACTGATAGCCGCTGCCCGGATCAAACTGGATGTTGAAATCCGACGCCTGTCCCAGCCCGCCATAGCCCGGGGTCAGGATGGCCGAGCCGATCACCGCGATCGAACCCGCCGCACCGGACGAATTGTTCCCAGTCACCGACACGACCGGCGCGTTGATGCCGTCGCCGTCGAACTCGACCACCGTAAGCACGAAATCCAGAACACTGTCTTCGTCCGTGGTCTGCTCACCAACCAACGCCACCGGCGCATTATCGGCCTGCGATGTCAGGTCGAGCGTGTAGGATTCATCGCCGAAGTTGAATTGCAGGAACTCGACATCATCGCGGATCGTGTCGGTGCCCTCATCGCCATCGGCCGTATTCTGATCCTGCACAAGGATATCGGTGCCCGACGCGCTCAGCGAGAAATCCGCGATCGAGCCGTTGAACACCGCCGTGTCCCCGCCCGAGCCGCCGACAATCGTGTCGTCCCCCTCGCCGCCTTCCAGGATGTCAAAACCGCTGCCGCCATCGAGGCTGTCATTGCCGGTCCCGCCGTTCAGCACATCGTCTGAACTGCCGCCTTCCAGCGTGTCATTGCCCGCGCCGCCATCGAGCACATCGTCGCCGCTGATCCCAAGCAGCAGATCGTCGCCCTCATCGCCGTAAAGCGTGTCGCTGCCGCTGCCCCCGTCCAGCTCGTCATTGCCTGCGCCGCCATGCAGCTCATCATCTTCCTTCACGCCTCTGAGCGTGTCGTTCCCGGCATCGCCATAGAGCGTGTCATTGCCATCCCAGCCGGTGATGAAATCATCGCCGTCGCCGCCACTGGCCTCGTCATCGCCGCGGCCTGCGTCAATGTCATCATTCCCGGCAAGGCCAAAAATCGTGTCATTTCCGTCGCGCCCGCTGATATCGTCGTCGCCGGGCGTTCCATTAATCAGGTCATCGCCATTGGTCCCGTTAATCGGTGGCATAATCACTCTCCCCAGAATTTTAAATTTTTAAGAATTACTCTTTTTCTATCACAGTCTGCGCTCCATCGGCCGAAAATTTTCCAGGGGCCGCCTGCGCGCACCCGCCCGCATCGCGGCGCAAGGGCGCTGAAAACACCGCCTCAGCCCCTCCCCGGCGCCACGCGCGCGAGCTCGCGGAAGCTGCCGAAAAAAGCGGCAGGTTCCAGGCAAGTCCCTGAGAAATATTCAACTTCAGGATGATAAAATGACGCAACGTCACCCTCACGGGCCCAAAGACGCTTTCCGCATCGGCACCCCTGATGAGGCCGCCAGGCGCCCCTCGTTTTTTTCCATCATCGGGGTCCTTGGCACCGGCGCGGGCCCCTCTTCCGGGGGCCCTGAACCGGCTGCGCGCGCGCCTTCGCCGCGTCCTGATTCGACCGGTCCTGCGCAGCGCCCTCATACTCGGGCGCGTCTTTGCTAGCGGCTGCCGATCAGGGACGCCACCCACCGCGCACAGCCATCACACACCTGGTGGTCGGCCGCAATCCATCCACAACTTATTGCGGTTATCCTCAACAAATAGCTTTACAGGTCGCCACATTGCCGCCACCATATCTGGTAGGAGCGGCGGGAATAGCCCCCGTTCCTAGAGCAGGCACCTAGCGCTTGGGGCGCTGCCATTCCCAGGCGCTACACAAAAAACGAGGTGGCGCAATGGCTTTGTCCGAGCAGTTCATGCAGGAAGATCTTCACCCCATCGACATCGTCGAGCATCTGGCCGAACACCATGACTGGGATTTCGACCGGATTGGCGACGATCAGATCGCCATGGCCGTCGAAGGCCAGTGGCGCACCTATTCGATCACACTGGCCTGGTCGGGCTATGACGAAACCCTGCGTATGGTCTGCACCTTCGAAATGGAACCCCCAAAGGACAAGCTGCCCGCCCTCTACCACATCCTCAACGACGTGAATGACCAATGCTGGGCCGGGGCTTTCACCTATTGGGACGAACAAAAGCTGATGGTCTACCGTTACGGCCTTCTGATGAGCGGCGGCCAGGGTGCCAGCCCCGAACAGATCGACACGCTCATTCGCGCCGCCGTTCTGAGCGCCGAGCGGTTCTACCCGGCCTTCCAGCTTGTCGTCTGGGGCGACAAGACCCCCGAACAGGCCATGCAGGTCGCCATCGCCGAGGCTTACGGGCGCGCCTGACCCCGTCGTCTTCTTGGTCTAAGTACGTCCGCCGGAGGCTCCACCATAAGCCTCCGGCGACGCTGTTTCCGGCAGGGGCAAAACCTCGCCACCCCGCTCATTCCCCCATTGCCCTCCCTCGGGCCGCGCCGTAGGTTTCGCAAAAACGCGACACATCAGAGGGCAGATCATGACATTGGATACTGTGGCCGAGCGCGGCCTCGTTTTACTTGGCTGCGGCAAGATGGGCTCGGCCATGCTGCAAGGCTGGCTCGAACGCGGCGTGCCGCCCGGCGCCGTCTCGGTGATCGACCCGGCCCCGTCGGACTGGCTCAAGAGCACCGGTGTCGCCATCAACGCAGACCTGCCCGCTTCTCCTGCAATTGCTCTTTTGGCCGTCAAGCCACAGATGATGGGCGAAGCGCTGCCGTCACTCACCGCCATGGGCGGCGGCGAGACACTTTTCCTCTCGGTGGCCGCCGGCACGCCAATCTCCACCTTCGAGGCGGCATTTGGTGCGACCTCTCCCATCATCCGCGCCATGCCCAACACGCCTGCCGCCGTGGGCCGGGGCATCACCGCGATCATCGGCAACGCCCAGGCGACCTCTGCCCATCTTGACCTCGCCGAGGCGCTGCTGAGCGCCGTGGGGCAGGTCGTCCGCCTTGACAGCGAAGACCAGATGGACGCCGTCACGGGCCTCTCGGGCTCCGGCCCGGCCTATGTGTTTCACATGATCGAATGCATGGCCGCCGCAGGAGAGGCGCAGGGCCTTGCGCCCGCACTTGCCATGCAGCTTGCCAAGGCCACCGTCGCGGGGGCCGGCGCACTGGCCGAGGCCGCCGATGAAACCCCGGCGCAGCTGCGCGTCAACGTCACCTCGCCCAATGGCACCACGCAGGCGGGGCTTGAGGTGCTGATGGACGAGGCCACCGGCCTGCCGCCGCTGATGCGCGCCACCGTCAAGGCCGCGACCGACCGCTCGGTGGAGCTGCGCCATGGCGGATGAAATCAGCTTCGACGACTTTCTCAAGGTCGATATCCGCGTCGGCCGCATCACCCGCGCTGAACCCTTCCCCGAAGCCCGCAAACCGGCGATCAAGCTCTGGATCGATTTCGGCGCGGAGATTGGCGAAAAGAAAAGCTCGGCCCAGATCACCGTGCACTACTCGCCGGAAACCCTTACGGGCCGTCTCGTCATGGCTGTGGTCAACTTCCCGCCGCGTCAGATCGGCCCGGTGCGCTCCGAAGTGCTGGTGCTGGGGGTCTCGGATGAAAACGGCAATATCGTTCTTCTTGCCCCTGACAAGGACGTCCCCCTCGGGGCGCGGATGCACTGATGCGCGTCCTGATGACCCGGGCCTATCCCGACCGCGTCGTGGCCGAGGCCGAAAAATATTTCGAAGTGGAAATCCGCGAAGAGACCACACCGCTCAAGGTGGGCCAGATGCGCGGTGCGCTGGCGCTTTATGACGGCATCCTGCCGACCCTGGGCGATGCGTTCTCGGCGCAGGTCTTTGCCGAGGAAAGCAACCCCCGCTGCAAGGTCCTCGCCAATTTCGGCGTGGGGTATAACCACATCGACGCCGAGGCCGCGCGCGCGGCCGGAGTGGCCGTGACCAACACGCCGGGGGCCGTCACGGATGCCACCGCCGACATCGCCATGACGCTCATTCTGATGAGCGCCCGGCGCGCAGGCGAGGGCGAGCGGCTGGTGCGCGCTGGCAACTGGGCGGGCTGGCACCCGACCCAGATGATGGGTCTGCATGTGACCGGCAAGACCGTGGGCATCATCGGCATGGGCCGCATCGGACAGGCCGTCGCCCGGCGCTGCCATTTCGGCTTTGGCATGCAGGTGGTCTATGTCAACCGCTCCGAAAAGCAGCTGGATTTCGAGGCGCGGCGGTTCGACAGCCCCGAGGAACTGGCCGGTGAGGCCGACATCGTCGTGATCTGTGTGCCCGGCGGCGCGCGGACCCATCACCTGATCGACGCGCCCTTTCTGGCCTCGATGCGCCCGCACGCGCATCTGATCAATGTCGCGCGTGGCGATGTGGTGGACGAGGCCGCCCTGATCAGGGCACTGGAAGGGGGCCGCATCGCCGGGGCGGGGCTGGACGTTTACGAGCATGAACCGCAGGTGCCCGAGGCGCTGCGCGCGCTCGACAATGTCACGCTGTTGCCGCATCTGGGCACCGCCGCCCTGGAGGTACGCGAACGCATGGGGCTGATGGCCGTGGAAAACCTGCGCGCCGCCCTGGCCGGAGAAACCCCGCCCAATCTGGTAAACTGACGCTCAGCCACCTGTTACAGCTTCGAATGGCTTCCGTCGCAGAGCGGCGCCTTGCCCGTCGCCTTGCAGCCGCAGAAGAACAGCTTGCCATCCTTCTGCGCCGTATATTTCAGCGGGGAGAACTCCGTCTCTTTGTGGCTGCCATCGCAAAACGGCTGTTTCGCGCTTCTGCCGCAGGCACACCAGAAATAGGTTTTCCCCTCTGTCACCTCGACAGGGTAAGGGGCTTTCTGGGCGATCTCAGGTTTGGACATGGGCGCTCTCTCTCCGATAGATGCTGAGGCAGAACCTAGCACGGAAACACCCGTGTCCAACCCGTTTCGCCCGAAGGCTCTCAGCCGGATCAGCTACCGCCGTCCGCGCCTGCGCCAAGTGCCACGGAAAGGCGCGTCATCGCGGTGATCTCGGTCAGCCCGTCCTCGCCTTCGGCCTCGTATTCGAACAACACCCGGTCGCCCCGGCCCAGATCCTCGGGCGCGGTGAGGGTGTCGGGCAGCGTCCAGACCGATTTGTCGGTCAGCACGATCAGGCGCGCCTGACGATCAAAGGCCAGAACCAGACCTTCGGTTTCATCGGCAACGGCAGGCAGGGCAGCACAAGCGGCCAGCACCGCGGCAACAAGAATACGCATAGCATATGTCCAGAAGAGGAAAGCGCTCTTTGCGCACCCTCGCGCATTGCAGCCGCCGGGCGGAGCCTCGCACCCGGATGACGGAGAAATGGGGGGGGCTGATCCCCCAATCAAGTGGCTCATGAAAATATTTCCGGCGGCAATATCGCATCGTCATGCTTGACGCCACGCGCCGCATCGGATGAGTTAATGCGACCCTCAGCGGAGCACAGTCATGCCCATCCCAGCCATCACCGGCACCGGCGTTTTCACACCCTCGCAAGTCATCACCAATGACGAACTGGTCGCGGCGTTCAACGCCTATGCCTCAGCCTTCAACGCCGAGCATGCCGAGGCGATCGCCGCCGGAGAGGTGGAGGCCAAACCGCAATCCTCCTCGGAATTCATCGTCAACGCCTCGGGCATCGAACAGCGCTATGTGATGGACAAGACCGGCGTTCTGGACCCGGCCGTGATGCACCCGCATCTGCGCCCGCGCTCCGATGACGAGCCCGGCATCATGGCCGAAATGGCGCTGGAGGCCTGCGGTGCCGCGCTGGCCCAGGCCGGGCGTGACGCAGGCGAGATCGACCTCGTGATCTGTGCGGCCTCCAATCACGAACGCCCCTACCCCGCCATTGCCATCGAAATTCAGCAGCTTCTGGGTGCTGCCGGCTTTGCGTTTGACATGAATGTCGCCTGTTCCTCGGCCACGTTCGGCATCCAGGCCGCCGCCGACATGATCCGCGCGGGCTCGGCCCGGCGCGCGCTGGTGGTCAGCCCCGAAATCTGCTCGGGCCATCTGGAATGGCGCGACCGCGATTGCCACTTCATCTTTGGCGATGTCTGCACGGCGCTGGTGATCGAACCCGCCGAAGAGGCGCAGGGCGCGCATTTCCTCATCCACTCGACCCGCTGCGCCACGCAGTTTTCCAACAATATCCGCAACAATAACGGCTTTCTGCGCCGCACCCGGGCGGGCCATATGGACGACCGGCGCGACATGCTCTTCGTGCAGGAGGGCCGCAAGGTGTTCAAGGAAGTGCTGCCGATGGTCAGCGCCCATATCTCTGCGCATATGGCCGATGAAGGGGTGGAGGCCGACCACCTCAAACGGCTCTGGCTGCACCAGGCCAACAAGACGATGAACGACTTCATCGGCCGCAAGGTGATGGGCCGCGTGCCGGAACCGGACGAACAGCCCAACATCCTTCAGGATTACGCCAATACCTCCTCGGCCGGGTCGATCATCGCCTTCTCGAAATATTCAGACGATCTCAGCCCCGGCGACAAGGGCCTGATCTGTTCGTTCGGGGCGGGGTATTCCGTCGGTTCCGTTCTGGTCGAGAGGGCCTGAGCACGCGGGGTGTTTACCCCGCCGCGGCCTGCTGTTAAGGGGGGCGCGAAACTCCCGGTCGCAGCCTACCCGGTCAAAACAAGGATCACCAACTGACACACAGACGGCCCCGGCCGTCTTGCGCGCAGTCCACAGGTTGCGACCCTTTTGCTGAAAGGTGTCCAACGTGACCCAGGATAATATCTATGCCGGGCTGCAACAGCTCGGATCGACAACCCAGATCCCCGCCTCGCCGGACGAGGCGCAGCTTGAACGGGTGCAGAACCCGCAGGCCGATACCCGCTATACCGTCCGCTTTACCGCGCCCGAGTTCACGTCGCTCTGCCCGATGACCGGTCAGCCCGATTTCGCGCATCTGGTGATCGACTACATCCCCGGGCCTTGGCTGGTGGAATCCAAGTCGCTCAAGCTCTACCTGACCTCGTTCCGCAATCACGGCGCTTTTCACGAGGATTGCACCGTGTCCATCGGGCGCAGGCTGGCCGATCTGTTGGAGCCCGAATGGCTGCGCATCGGCGGCTACTGGTATCCGCGGGGCGGCATTCCGATTGACGTCTTCTGGCATACCGGCCCCGCCCCGGCCGATGTCTGGGTGCCGGAAACGGGCGTCCCCACCTATCGCGGAAGAGGATAAACCAATGAACACGCAAACCGCACAACGTATCGAGGGCCTGCTCTATCTGGGCATGTTCGTCGCCTGCATTCCGCTGGCCAACTGGATGATCGGCAATGTCGGCACCTTCTGCGTGCCCAATGGCCCCTGTGTGATCCCCGTGGCCCCGGGCATCAGCGCGCCAAGCGGCGTGGTGGTGATCGGCGCGGCACTGGTGCTGCGCGATCTGGTGCAGCGCAGGCTCGGGCTTGCCTGGGCCGTGGGCGCCATTCTGGCCGGCGCGGTCCTGTCGGGCTTCGTCGCCCCGCCCGCGCTGGTGCTGGCCTCGGTCGTGGCCTTTGCTCTTTCGGAATTCGCGGATCTCGCCGTCTACACCCCGCTGCAGAAACGCAGCCTTCTGCTGGCCGTGGCCGCAAGCGGCGTGGTGGGCATTCTCGCCGACAGCCTGCTGTTTCTCAGCCTCGCCTTCGGCAGCCTCGACTTCTTCTGGGGGCAGGTCATCGGCAAAAGCTGGGCGTTGGTGCTGGCCCTTCCTTTGGTCCACCTGCTGCGCAAACGCGACGCGCGGCTGGGCTTCCAACCCGCCTGAGCCGGGCTCAGCCCGTGCCGCCGTCGCCCACCGCTTCGCGCCAGTGGCGGCGGCATAGGCTCACATAGCTTTCATTGCCGCCGATCTGCACCTGCGCGCCGTCGGTGATCACCCGGCCTTCTGCATCCTTGCGCACCACCATCGTCGCCTTCTTGCCGCAATGGCAGATCGTGCGCACCTCGCGCATCTCGTCGGCCAGCGCCAGCAAGGCCGCCGAGCCGGGGAAAAGCTGCCCGCGGAAATCAACCCTCAGCCCGTAGCACATCACCGGCACGCCCAGATCGTCCACCACGCGCGCCAGTTGCCACACCTGCTCGGTGCTCAGAAATTGCGCCTCGTCCACGAAGATGCAGGCCGGCGCCGCCGCCTCCTGCACCGCCGCCAGTTTGGCAAACAGATCCTCGCCTTCGGCGAAGGTCTGGGCCTCCTGCGCGATCCCGATCCGCGAGGCCACCCGCGCCGCCCCCGCGCGATCATCGAGATGCGCGGTCAGGATAAAGGTCTGCATGCCGCGCTCCTGATAGTTATAGGCGGCTTGCAGCAGCAGGGTCGATTTGCCCGCATTCATCGTCGAGTAGTGAAAATAGAGTTTCGCCATGGTGAGCGGGTTACGGCAAGGCGCGGGGTCTTGGCAATCCCGCAATCGCCCCCTCCCGAGCACCTGAGGGTGAGGCCAGATCCGGTAGACATGGACCGCTGAAGGAAGCAAAGCTTCCGGGGATGGAAAACAGCGGCCCTATCTGCCCGAACCCATCAGGCCGGAAAGGACGTTCTCCGGACCTGTGGCCTCACCCATGTCCGCCGCTGGGGACGCCGGACCCTGGTAAACGCGTTGCCAAACGCGAGACAGTACTCGTTACATCCCAACAACCGGGATTGCGTTATAAATGACATTTGTTGATAAAGCGGGGCATGGGAAAAGTCAGAGGCGTTTCCCCCGCAAGCGGGGCCGCGCCATATCGGGGATGAGTGCATGTCGTCATTCGGAAGTTACTTGAAGAAACACACCGAAGCTCTGGTCAAGGATGTCGGGATTGAACCGGCCTGCGAACTGACCGGCAAATCCAAGGCCACGCTCGGGCGTTATTATTCAGATCACGCCGAACATGCCGACCGGTTCATGCCCATCGATGCGGTTGCCGCGCTGGAGGAGGCCGCCAGCTACCCCCATGTTACAAGCGCTTTGGCCGAACTGAAGGGCATCAGCCTCAGCTATGACGAGCGCCGCCGCAACACCGATGACAAAGGCGGCGTCAACAGCGACGTGATCGCCCTCAGCCAGCGTTTTGCGATGCTCATGGCCGAGTATCAGCAATCGATCGAGGACGGCGTGATCACCGTGAACGAGGCCAAGCGCCTGCTGAAAGAGACAACGGCGCTGCAGCAGGTCCTGATCGACATGAAACTGCATCTCGAAGACGAAACCTCCACCTGATCGCTACGAATCACCAACGTTTCAGCGTCGCGGATCCTCCCGCGAGAGGGCCCGCGGGTCATGCCGCCCACAGGGTGACGTTGCGTCAGGATTTGCGCCCGTGCCCAAGCCGGGCAAGAAGCTGATCCAAAACGCAAACCTTCTGCCGGTCCTGTCCGGCACCCACAGCTGGCCCGGGAGCGTCCGGATTGACCCAGTCACCGGACTCAGCCCCTTGCATCGCCCGCGCCCATTGGGCAAGCATACCGCCACCCGGGCCGACACCGCCCGCCCCTCACATCAAGGAAGACCCCGATGCAAGATATCGCCCGCTTTCACACCGCCACAAGGATGAGCCAGATGGTCATCCACAACGGCACGATCTACCTCGCAGGGCAGGTCGGCAATCGCGGCGACAGCGTCGCCGATCAGACCCGCACCTGCCTGGAGAAAGTGGACGCGCTGCTGGCCGAAGCGGGCGTCGACAAGACCCGCATCCTGCAAACCACCGTCTGGCTTGCCGACATGGCCGATTTTGCCGAGATGAACAGCGTCTGGGATGCCTGGGTGCCCGAGGGCCACGCCCCCGCCCGTGCCTGCGGCGAGGCCAAGCTGGCGCATCCCGAACTGACCGTCGAGGTGATCGTCATCGCCGCCGCGCGCCCGGCCCCGGGCGCTCTCGAACATGGTGACACCGCGCGCTGACGCGTTTCCCCTCTGCCCTTTCAGGCGGCCACCACAGCCTGGCCGCCTGATCCATCCCGCCCCGGCGCTGGCCGGGCGATCACCCCGGCCCCGCCAGGCGCGCGCTTCTGTCGTCCTCAATGCGGATGCCGCGCCTGCGTGACTGAGGGGTGAACGCCACATAGGCACCAGACTGTCCTTTCTTCTTGGCCAAATAGCCCCGCCGCAGGCGCGAAACGCTTCTGCGCATCACCCGATGGACGCGACGCATCACCTGCGCTATCAGTCCTGCGAATGACCAAGGAACGCGCCTCATGTCCGCCCATGCAACGCCAACCCCGATGACCTCGCACCGTGTAACCGGCCTGTCCGGCATCGCGGATGTACCCGGTGATAAATCCATCTCGCACCGCTCGCTGATCCTCGGCGCGATGGCCGTGGGCGAAACCCGCGTTACCGGCCTGCTCGAAGGCGAGGACGTGCTGGATACCGCCAAGGCGATGCGCGCCTTCGGGGCCGAAATCACCCGCGAGCAGGATGGCACATGGGTGGTGCATGGCGTCGGCGTCGGCGGCTTTGCCGAACCGGATCAGGTCATCGACTGCGGCAATTCCGGCACCGGCGTGCGGCTGATCATGGGGGCGATGGCCACCAGCCCGATCACCGCCGCCTTTACCGGCGATGCCAGCCTCAACTCCCGCCCCATGGCGCGTGTGACCGACCCGCTGGCGCTTTTCGGCGCGCAGAGCTTCGGCCGCTCCGGCGGGCGCCTGCCGATGACCATCGTCGGCGCGGCCGACCCCGTTCCGGTGCGCTACACCACGCCCGTGCCCTCGGCTCAGGTCAAATCCGCCGTGCTGCTGGCGGGGCTGAACGCGCCGGGTCAGACCGTGGTGATCGAACGCGAAGCGACCCGCGATCATTCCGAACGCATGCTGGCGGGCTTCGGGGCCGAGATCACCTCGGAGGATACGAATGAGGGCCGCGTGATCACCCTCACCGGCCAGCCCGAGCTGCGCCCGCAAACCATCGCCGTCCCGCGCGATCCCTCCTCTGCCGCCTTCCCGGTCTGTGCCGCGCTGATCACCGAAGGCTCCGACGTGCTGGTGCCCGGCATCGGGCTCAATCCCACCCGGTCCGGCCTTTTCACCACCCTGCGTGAAATGGGGGCCGATCTGACCTACGAGAATGAACGCCTTGAGGGCGGCGAGCCCGTGGCGGACCTGCGCGCGCGGTTCTCGCCCGACCTGAAGGGCATCGAAGTGCCGCCCCACCGCGCCGCCTCCATGATCGACGAATACCCGGTGCTCTCCGCCGTGGCCGCCTTCGCCGACGGGCCCACCCATATGCCCGGCGTCAAGGAATTGCGCGTGAAGGAAAGCGACCGGATCGACGCGATGGCCACGGGCCTGCGCGCCTGCGGGATCACCGTGGACGAGGGCGAGGACTGGTGGACGGTGCACGGGCTCGGCCACGGCAACGTGCCCGGCGGGGCCACCTGTGCGGCCCGGCTCGATCACCGGATCGCCATGTCCTTCATGGTGCTTGGCATGGCCACGCAAAACCCGGTGAGCGTGGATGACGGCAGCCCCATCGCCACCTCCTTCCCGATCTTCGAGCCGCTGATGGCCAGCCTCGGCGCCGATCTGCGTCACGCATCGGCATCGTAAGGCACACGCCCCCGGCCCGATCCGGGGCCTCTCCGAGAAACCGGCCTAGACCGCTACAGGCGTGCGATACCACATCAGCGCGCCCAGCGCCGCCAGCAGTCCAAACCAGATCAGCCCGTTGATCCAGGTGGCCCGCCGCGCCCGCTTGCGTTCGAAAAAGCTGCGCGGTGTGATCCCGCGCGCGACCATCACCACCTGCGCCGACAGGTTGATGCAGACCACGTTCACCGCCAGAAGCAGCGCCGCCCCCATGGCCAGCGTGCTCTGCCCCGCGCCCAGGAACAGCCCGATCGCCGCCGTGGGCGGCAGCAAGGCCACCGCCACCATCACGCCGACCAGCGCCGAGGACACGCCCGTGGCCAGCGACAGGGCCGCCGCGGCCCCCGAGGCCAGCGCAATCGCCATCCCGTCGAACCCCACCGTGGAGCGCGCCAGCAATTCCGAGGACTGCAGGTTGACAGGCCACCACAGCCCGATGCCAAAGCTCAGCGCCAGGGCCAGGCCAACACCGACGATGTTGGTCGTGATCGCCCGCCCGATCAGCCCGCCATCGCCCAGCGCCACACCCACCGCAAGCGCCAGGTTCGGCCCGAGCAGGGGCGCGATCACCATCGCACCCACCACCACGGCCACGCTATCGGTCAGCATCCCCAACGCGGCCACCACCGTCGAGAGCACAACGAAGATCAGATAGGTGCTGTCGGCGCGCGCCTGCGGACCGACGATGTTATAGATCTCCTCGCGTGTGGCCCCGCCCGCGCGTTTCGGCTCTTCCCGCAGCTTGTCCTCGTCCGGCCGCGGGATCGTGGTTTCCACCGGCAGCATGGTGATGCGCCAGTCCTCCACGCCGTTCAGCACCGATTGCAGCCCGTCAGTCAGCTCCTGACGCGTCGGGCGATCGGTCAGTATATGCACCGAAATGCGGTCCGCCTCCTGCAACTCCCGATGCACCTGGATATCCACCGCGCCCAGCCGTTCGGCCCGGCGGATGATATGCTCCATTTCCGCCTCCGGGGCGCTGACGATGATCTGGCGCATGGGGCTGCTCCTTGCCTTTTTCGGGTTGTCTTAGCAGCCCCCGCAAGGCTCGGCTACAGCTTTGGCCGCGCACCCTCCTCGCCATAAAGCGGCTGCACCCGCTCCAGATCGGCGGCCACTCGAAAGACGCTCACATCGTCATAGGTCCGCCCCACGATCTGCACGCCCGTCGGCACGCCGTTCCCGGCAAATCCGCTGGGCACGCTCATCACCGGGCAACGGCTCATCATGTTGAACGGATAGGTCATGGTCCAGCCCCAGACCGGGTGCACCTCGCGGCCATTGATCTCGCACCGGTCGGTGCCGGGGTCATAATCGGCCCGCACCGCAGGCAGCGGCATCGTGGGGCAGATAAACGCGTTGTAGCGCTCCAGAAGCGGGCCAAGCGTGGCATACATATCGTTCAGGACCTCCATCGAGGTCAGCAGGTCTGTCGCCGTGGTGCGCTGGCCAAATTCGGCAAAGCTGCGGGCATAGTTGGTCATCTGCTCGCGGTGGCGCGGCAGCAGCCCGCCGATCATGTTGCCAAAGATATGCCCGAGATAGTTCGAGGCCGCCGTCAGCGTCTCTTCGGTCCAGCCCAGATCGACCTCTTCCACCTCGGCCCCCAGATCGCGCAGCCGGTCAAGCAGCGCACGGGTATTGCGCACCACCTCCGGGTCCACTTCGAAATACCCAAGGTCCATCGAAAAGGCGATTTTCCAGCCCTTGATCGGTTTCAGTTCCGCCGGGATGCTCAGCTTCGGGCGCACCGTGGTGATGTCCAGCGGATGCGGCCCGGCCATGACATTCTGCATCAGCCTCAGATCCGCCACGCTGCGCGCCATCGGCCCCTCGTGGCAGTAATAGTCAAGGTTGAAGGGCGGATCTTCCGGCACCCGGCCATAGGGCGGTTTGAACCCCAGCACGCCACAACAGGACGCCGGCATGCGGATCGAGCCCCAGATGTCCGACCCGTTGGCCAGCGTCGTGGTCCCCGCCGCAAGCGATCCGCCTGCCCCGCCCGAGGAGCCGCCGGTGGTAAAATCCGTGTTCCACGGGTTGCGCGACACCCCCCAGAGCTTTGAATGGGTGATGCCCGCGCAGGCAAATTCCGGCGCGGTGGAGCGCGCATGCACGATCCCGCCTGCCTTCATCAGGCGCTCGACACTGTAGGAGGTATAGCTGTCCGGCACCTTCGGCGTGGTCAGCGACCCCGAACTGGTCCACTTCCCCTTGATCCGGTTCTCATCCTTGATGGCCACCGGCACCCCTTCGAGCGGGCGCAGCCGCGCGCCGGGTCTGGCATAGCGCGCCTCGGCCTTGCGTGCCAGCTCCATCGCCTCGTCGTAATAGGTATCGGCAAAGCAGTTGACCTTTGGCTCTACCGCCTCGGCGCGGGCGATGACCGCCTGCATCAGCTCGACCGGCGACAGCTTGCGCGCCTTGAACAGCGCCACCGCCTCGGCAGCGCCCATGTAACACAGATCGGTATCGCTCATACTCTTCCCCTCTCAGAGGCCGTGAATGAACCTCTTGATATGCTCCGCCACGATCTCGCCCGCTTCCAGAAGCAGCGAATGCTTGTACTCCGGCAGGATCACCAGCTCCGCGTTCGGCATCGCGGCGGCGATCTTCTCGTTCAGGCGCGGCGGACAGCCGCCATCGTTTTCCCCGGTCAGCACCAGCGCGGGCGTGGCCACCTCATGCAGCCAGGGCGACATCTCGACCGTGGCATAGATACGGAACACGTTCAGGAAAACGCCCGCATCGGTGCCAATCACCTGCTTCAGTCGCCGTTCTACCACATCGCCATGCTCGGCAATGAACGCATCGGTGAACCAGCGATCCGTCAGGGTGGGCAGGATATTGGGAATGCCGCGCTCTTCCATGGCGCGCACCACGCCCAGGACCTTAGTGCTGTCTTCCTCGGTGCGGAACGCCGCTGTTGAAAGAACCCCGAGCGACAAGACCCTTTCAGGATATAGTCGCGCATAGGCGGGCCCGATCATCCCGCCCAGCGAATGGCCGGCCACATGCACCTGGTCAAAGCCGCTGCGTTCGCGCACCCGCTCCAGATCGGCCACCAGCTCATCAAGGCCAAATTCGCCGTCCGGCATCGGCGACGCCCCATGCCCGCGCAAATCATAGCTCACCACGGTAAAATGCGGGGTCAGCACCGGCATCAGCTTCGCCCAAGTGTTGCGTGCCGCCCCGATCCCATGCACCAGGATCAGCGGCGGGCCGCTGCCCTCCACCGACATCGCACAGTCCAGCGCCTGTGCCATGCCCCTACCCCTTGTCGGAGAACAGCACGCCACCGCTGGCCCAGTTCTCCTTTTCCACATCGGTCAGCACGACCTGAACACTCTCGGGCTTACCGCCAGCGGTGCGGATGAACGCCTCGGTCAACTCCTTGGCCAGCGCCCGCTTCTGCTCCGCGCTGCGCCCGGCAAACATCTCAACCCGTATGACCGGCATGCTCTTTCCTTTCAGAACTTGGATTTCGGCTGCACCACATGAAAGGCGCCGCTCATATAGGTCAGCGGGCGCTCGCCCGCGTTCGAGATGCCCGTGACATCGCCGATACAGATCGCATGGCTGCCATGGACCACCGACTTGTTGAGCGAACAGGCAAAGGCCGTGGCCTGCGGCAGGATCGGGCCTTCCTCCGTCGGAGTGTAGTCGATTCCCTCGAACCGGTCCGGGCGCTCGCGGTCGAACGCTCCGGCAAAGCATTGCGCCAGTTCCTCGGCCGTTTCCGGCAGCACATTGACGCAGAACACGCCGTTGTCGCGCACCGCCATCGCAATGCGGCTATCGGCCTTCAGGCACACCAGCACGCTGGGCGGATCGGCCGACAGCGAGGTAAAGGCGCTGACCGTCGCGCCCATCTTGCCCGCCGGGCCATCGGTCGTCACCACTGTCACCGTGGCCGCCACATGACGCATCGCGGCGATAAAGGCATCGCGGGCGATCTTCATTGCGCCGCTACCCCTGCCGCGCGGTTGGTGAAATGCGGCATCACCTCTTCGGCAAATGCTTGAATCATGTCTAACGTCTCCTCAGCCTCAAGGCCAAAATTGGGGCTCAGGATCACGCGGTCAATCCCCAGTTCGGCATAGGGGGCCAGCTTGTCGATCATTTCCTGCGGTGTCGAGATCAAAAGGCTTGTCCCAAGCTCCTCCATGCTCTGCGCGCGCGGCAATTCCCGGATCATGCCATGATCGACAATCCCCGGCCCGGTATAGACATTGTCAAAACGGGAGTAATAGCGATGCGCCACCTCCAGCTTGCGCTGCCGCTCCGCCGGGGTCCGCGCCAGATGCGCCACCCGGCTCAGCGTCAGGGTCAGATGCGCGCCCTCCTCGCCCATCTCCTCCTTGGCGCGGGTAAAGCCGCCCACCTGATCCATCAAAAGCTGATGATTGCCCGAGAGCGGCGTCGTCTGGATGTGAAAGCCCCGCTTGGTGCAGGCATAAATGCCTTCGGGATTCATCACCGCCATCATCATCTGAATATCGCGCACCGGGCGGGGCATGATGGTGATCGGCTCGAACTGGTAATACGCCCCGTCCCAGCCGACCTCTTCTTGCGTCAGCAGCGCCTGCAACACATTCAGACTCTCGTCGAACCGCTCCCGCGTTTCCTCCATCGGCACGCCCAGCCGCTCCATCTCATAGGCAAAGGCGCCGCGCCCCACCCCCAGCATCAGCCGCCCCTCACAGAAGATATCGGCCACCACCACCTCACCCGCATAGACGCGCATATCGTGCAAGGGCAGCACCACGACCGAGGTCATGATCTTGATCCGCTTGGTCATCGCCGCAATTTTGGTCGCAAAGGTCAAAGGTGCCGGCATCATCAGGCAATTGATCAGGTGATGCTCGGTCACGCTGACGGCGTCAAAGCCCAGCTTGTCGGCCAGCACCGCCTGATCCAGCATGTCCTGATAGACCCGGTCACCGCCATAGGCCTTGTCCGGGTAATCCGCCGAAAGCTGAATGCTGAATTCCATCTGACATCCTCCCTGAAGGTCCGGGCAGTTTGCCAAAATAAACAAGATAAATAAATCGGATTTAATCTATCTATAAGATCACAATTTTTGCATTATAACCCCATGAACATCGCCGCGATCCAGACCTTCCTCGCCGTGACCCGGACCGGCAACCTCAACCGGGCCGCCCAGGAACTGCACATCACACAATCCGCCGTGACCGCGCGGCTGGACACGTTGGAGGCGGCACTGGGGGCGAAACTCCTGAACCGCGCGCGCTCGGGCGCGACACTGACCAAGGCGGGCTATGCCTTTCTCGATCAGGCCGAACTGATCACGCGCACCTGGGCCAACGCCCGCGCCCAGGCCAGCCTGCCCAAAGGTGTGACAACCATGTTTTCCCTTGTCTGCGACCCGTCGCTCTGGTCCAGCCAGGGGGCGCCCTGGATCGACAGCCTGCGCGACACCCACCCCGACACCGCCTTCGATATCTGGACCGGCGGGGCCGCGGATGCACGCCGATGGCTGCAATCTGGCATGAGCGACGCAGCACTTCTGCCCGAGCCCCTGACCGGCCCGGATATGGCCCACCGGCCCTTTGCCCGCGAGGCGCTGATCGAGGTGGCCACCCTGCCGCGCGGCGCGATGCCCTGGGATCCCGATTATGTCTTTGTCGATTACGGGCCCGGCTTCCGCTCCGAACATGCCGCCGCCTGGCCGGGGGACGACACCGCCGCCGTCAGCTTTTCCAACCCCGACTGGGCGCTGGCGCATCTGCTGGAAAATGGCGGTTCGGCCTACCTGCCGCGCGGGCTGGTCACGCATGATCTGCGCTCGGGGCTGTTGCACCTCGTCCAGGGCGCGGCCAGTTTCGAGCGTCAGTGCCACCTGAGCTGGCGCAAATCGGTCGAACCCCATTTCGACTGGCTCGGCTGAGCCTCTGGCCTTTCATGGCCTGCGCTGCCATATCTGGCGCACCTGACAGACCGGAGGCCCCATGACCCAGATCATCTCGTCCCTTGCCGACATTTCCAGCCGCTACGACGTGCTGCTCGTCGATCTCTGGGGCTGTGTGCATAACGGTGTGCGGGCCTATCCCGAAGCCGTGGCCGCCCTTCAGGCCTATCGTGCAGGTGGCGGGCTCTCGGTGCTGCTGACCAACTCGCCCAAGCCGCGCACCGGGGTCGAGGCGCAGCTTGCGCAGTTCGGCGTGCCAGAGGATTGCTGGGATGCGATCGCCACCTCCGGCGACAGCGCCCGCGCCGCCATGTTCCGGGGCGCCGTTGGGCAAAAGGTCTGGTTCATGGGCGAATGGCAGCGCGATGCGGGCTTTTTCGAGCCGCTCTCGATCATCGACGATCCGGTCGAGATCGCGCGTGTGCCTTTGCGCGAGGCCGAGGGCATTGTCTGCTGCGGGCCGTTTGATCCGCTGGCCGACCCGGACGAGAATCGCGCCGATTTCCTCTATGCCAAACAGATGGGCCTGAAACTGCTCTGCGCCAACCCGGATATCGTGGTGGACCGGGGCGAAACCCGCGAATGGTGCGCCGGGGCCCTCGCCCGGCTTTATACCGAAATGGGCGGGCAAAGCCTTTACTTCGGCAAGCCGCACCCGCCGATCTATGACCTCGCCCGCCGCCGCGTGGCCGCCCTCGGCAAAACGCTCGATCCCGCGCGCACGCTGGCCATCGGCGACGGCATCGGCACGGATGTGCGCGGGGCCATGGGCGAGGATATCGATTCTCTTTTCATCACCGGCGGGTTGGCCGCCGGAGAGACCAAAACGTCGCACCAACCGGACCCGGATGCGCTAAGCACCTATCTCCAAAAGGAAAACATGTCGCCAACCTATGCGATCGGCCGGTTGCGATAGGAAAGTTTTTCCTTGCTTTTCTGCGCCTGCAAAGTAATAAAGTTGCAACCGGGCGCGTGATATCGTCTGAATATTGCGCGCCGACGTAGAATTGGAGGGACAGAATGTTGGATAATATGCCCCGCGGCACCATCACCATCGAAGAGATCGAGATGGGCATGGTGCGCCATTTGCAGAAAGTGGTGACCGACGAGGATATCCAGATGTTCGCGCAGGTCTCGACCGACTTCAATCCGGTGCATATGGATGACGATTATGCCCAGGACACGATCTTTGAGGGTCGGATCGCCCATGGCATGCTGACCGCCGGGTTGATTTCCGCCGTCATCGGCGAGCAGCTTCCGGGCCATGGCACGGTCTATATGGGCCAGACGCTCAAGTTCCTTGCGCCTGTGCGCCCCGGCGACATGGTGCGCGCCGAGGTCGAGGTGATCGGCATCGATCACGGCAAGCGCCGCGTGCAGCTCGATTGCCGCTGCCTGGTGGATGGCAAGAAGGTGCTGATCGGCGAAGCGACCGTGTTGGCCCCCTCGGCGAAATTCGACTGATCCTGCCCAAGAAAATTCGTACGAATTTTCTCGTCAGAAGATTTTTCGTACGAAAAATCTCTGGCACCATCACGCTTGCACAGCGCCGCGCATCCCGCTACCCCTGCGCACATGCGCACGATCCGAGATTATACCTTTGTCGAACCTGCCGACCGGGGCGCGTCTGTCGCCATCGGCAACTTTGACGGCGTGCATCTCGGCCACCAGGCGGTGATCGATATCGCCCGCCGCGAAGGCCGGAAAATCGACGCACCGCTGGGTATTCTGACCTTCGAGCCGCATCCGCGGGAGTTTTTCGCGCCCGATGCGCCTGCGTTCCGCCTGATGGGCGCCGAGGCCCGTGCGCACCGGCTTGAAAAGCTCGGGGTCGAGCGGCTCTACGAGCTCAGCTTCAACGCCGCCCTTTCGGCGCTGTCGCCGGAAGAGTTCGCAACCCGCGTCATTGCCCAGGGGCTCGGGCTGCGCCATGTGGTCGTGGGTGCGGATTTCTGCTTTGGCAAGGGCCGCGCGGGCAACGCCGCCGATCTGCAGCGCTTCGGCGCGGCGCTCGGCTTCGGCGTGACCATCGCGGATCTGCTTGAGGGGCAAAACGGTGAAGTGTCCTCCACCGCGATCCGCCAGGCCCTGACCGACGGCCGCCCGCGCGACGCGGCGGCCATGCTGGGTCACTGGCACCGGATCGAAGGCCGGGTGATCAGCGGCGAACAGCGCGGGCGTGACCTCGGCTATCCGACCGCCAATATGTCCATCGAAGGGCTGCACCCGCCCCGTTTCGGGGTCTACGCCGTGATGGTTGACGTGCTCGACGGCCCGCACAAGGGCCAGTATCAGGGCGCGGCCTCGCTCGGCGTCCGCCCGATGTTCCAGGGCGAGTTGCCCAATCTCGAAACCTTCCTGTTCGATTTCTCCGGCGACCTTTACGGTGCGGATCTCTCCGTGGCGCTTGTCGAGTACCTGCGCCCCGAGGAGGTGTTCGACAGCCTTGAGGCCTTCATCGCCCAGATGGATGCCGACTGCGCCCGCGCGCGCGATATCCTCGCCCGCCCATGACCACAAAGCCGATCGCCCCCTCCGGCCTCGCCCCCCGCTTCTGGGAGACAAAGCCGCTCAAAGCCATGAGCCGCGCCGAATGGGAAGCGCTCTGCGACGGCTGCGGCAAATGCTGCCTCAACAAGCTCGAAGACGAGGACACCGGCGAAGTGGCTCTGACCCGCATCGCCTGCCGCCTGTTCGACGATGCCACATGCCGCTGCGCACAATACGAGATCCGTCACCAGTTCGTGCCGGAATGCATCGTGCTCGAGCCGAAAAACCTCGACAAAAACCTCTACTGGATGCCCGAAACCTGCGCCTACAAGCTCCTGCATCTGGGCAAACCGCTCTATGACTGGCACCCGCTGATCTCCGGCGATCCCGACAGTGTCCACCGCGCCGGTGTGTCGATGCAGAACGCCACCCTGCCCGAATTCGAGATCCCCGAAGACGAATGGGAAGACCACCTTATAGAGGAACCTGTCTGATGTATTTCGCTTCCGACAATACAGGCCCCGCCCACCCGGCAGTGATGCAGGCGCTGCAGGACGCCAATTCCGGCTATCAGCCCTCCTATGGCGCCGACACGCTGATGGAGGAAGTCCGCGCGCAGCTCCGCGATATTTTCGAGGCCCCCGAGGCGGCGGTCTATCTCGTGGCGACAGGGACAGCGGCCAATGTCCTCGCCCTGGCGACGCTGACCCGCCCGTGGGAGACGATCTTCTGCGCGCCCAGGGCCCATATCCAGATGGATGAGTGCAACGCGCCCGAGTTCTACTGCGGCGGGGCCAAGCTCACCCTGGTGGGGCAGGAGGACAAGATCACTCCCGCCGCGCTGGAACGCGCCATCACCGGCTGGGTCAAGGGCGATGTCCACACATCGCAACGCGGCCCTCTTTCTCTGACGCAAGCCACCGAATGGGGGCAGCTTTACTCGGTCGACGAGATCTCGGCCCTCTGCGCCGTGGCCCATGCGCATGACTGCCCGGTGCATATGGACGGCGCGCGCTTTGGCAACGCGGTGGCGGCTTTGGGCTGCACACCCGCCGAGCTGACCTGGCGCGCGGGCGTCGACGCGCTCAGCTTCGGCGGCACCAAGAACGGCTGCCTCGGGGTCGAGGCGGTCATCTTCTTTGATCCTCGCCACGCCTGGGAATTCGAGCTGCGGCGCAAGCGCGGCGCGCATCTTTTCTCAAAGCATCGCTATCTCTCGGCGCAGATGAAGGGCTATCTGGCCGACGGGCTGTGGCTTCAGACCGCGGCGGCGGCCAATACGGCGGGGGCGAAGCTTGCCGATGGGATGCGGGGCCTGCCGGACTGCCGGATCCTCAACGAGGTAGAGGTGAACATGATCTTCGCCACCCTGCCCCGGGCCACCCATCAGCGCCTTCATGCCGCGGGGGCGGCCTATTCACTCCATGACGGCCCGCTTGATGAGGGACCAGCGGATGCGCCGCTTACCGCGCGGTTTGTCTGTGACTGGTCCTGCGACGAAGGGATGATCGCCCGGTTCCTCGACATCGCGCGCGGCTGAACCGGCCGCTCATCGGCCCTTGCGGCCCGCCTCGCGAAACAGCCTGCAAAGGCTGGTGAGCATCCCCCTCAAGAGGTCTGGAGGAACCGCAGCACCTCGCGGCTCACCTGCCCGGCATGGGTGATCGGCACCATGTGCCCCGCGCCCACCACCACCGCGCGCTCGGCCTGCGCGATCCGGGCTGCCAGGCCGTCGTGAATGGCCTCGATCACGGGCGGCGACTCGCTCCCCGCGATCAGCAGGACCGGGCAACGCAGCTCTCCCAGCCGCTCCAGCATCGCACCGGGATCGCCATAAAGCGCCTCGGCCCCCGCCTCGACCAGGGGCACCTGTGCGGCAAGGGCCTCTGCCTGCGCCGGGGGGATCGCCTCCCAGGGCGTCCCGTCCCCCCACAGACCGGTAAAGATCCGGGCGGCCTCCAGCCTGTCACCGGCCTCCAGGGCCGCCGCATAGGGCGCCATACGCGACACATGATCGGCAAAGACCTCCGCCGCGTCACATTCGGCCATCCGGAACCACACCGGTTCGATCAGCACCAGAGACCGCACCAGCTCGGGCCGCTCCACCGCCAGCCTGAGCGCCACCGTCGCCCCGAAACTGTGGCCGATCACATCCACCGGTTCCTCGCAGAAACTCGCGGCAATCCCGGCGGCCACGCCCTGCACCTCGCCGCGCCCGTCCCAACCGGCACTGCGCCCATGACCCGGCAGGTCAAAGGCCGTCATCGTCAGCGCCCCCGACAAATGCCGCGCAAGCCCGCCCCAGGCGCCGGAATGCGCCAGGCTGCAATGGATCATCAGCGCGCGCCGCGGCCCTTGTCCGAACGTCGTCCAGTAGGTTGGAAATCCGGCCCTTTCGCCCTTGGGCATGGCTCAGAGATCGCCCGCCAGATGCCTGTCGAGATCGGCGATCCGGTCCTGCCCCCAAAAGGCCTGCCCGGTGTCCACCACATAGAAGGGAGAGCCAAAGACATTGGCCCGCACCGCGTCCTCAAGGTTCTGGACATAGGTCTCGGCCCCGCTCAACAGACCGCTATCGGCCAGCGCGGGGTCAAACCCGGCCGCCGTGAGGCAGGCGCGCACCACATCATCCTGCGCGATGTCCTTTTCCTCGACCCAGAGCGCCCGCAGGAAGGCATGCGCAAGCTGGCCCAGATCGCCCCCGCCCGCGCTCTGCGCGGCGATAATCGCATAAGACGACGGTGCCGCATTCGTGGGAAAATGCGCAGGCTTCAGGGTCAGCGGCAGCCCCAGCTTTTTCGCCTCGCGCGGCATCTCCTGCGCGCGATACGCCTGCCGCGCCGGGTGCCTGTCCTTCAGCGGCGTGCCGCCTGTGCGGGCAAAAAGCGCCATGATATCCAGAGGCTTGTAGGTCACGCTGGCGCCGTGCTTCGCGGCCACCTCCTCCATGCGGGTGCCCGCCATGTAGGTAAAAGGCGACAGGGTCGAAAAATAATAGTCGATATGGGCCATTCTTGCGCCTCCTCCCTTGGCATAGCTTTGCCCCACGCTACGCCCATGTTAAGCGGTGTCAACGTCACGATTCTGTCATACCGCATCGGAGCTGCCCCATGCCGACCACCCCCGAACCCAAGCTTATCTCCGGCAATGCCAACCTGCCGCTGGCCAAGGCGATTGCCAAGCGCATGTCGATGCACCGCGGGGTGAATGTGGGGCTGGTGGACGCGCGGATCGAGCGGTTCAACGATGCCGAGATCTTCGTCGAGGTCTACGAGAATGTGCGCGGCGAGGATATGTTCATCATTCAGCCCACCTCGAACCCGGCCAATGACAACCTGATGGAGCTTCTGATCATGGCCGATGCGCTGCGCCGCTCCTCGGCCCAGCGGGTCACGGCGGTGATCCCCTATTTCGGCTATGCGCGGCAGGATCGCCGGTCGAAGGCGCGCACGCCGATCTCGGCCAAGCTGGTGGCGAACATGCTGGTCGGCACGGGCATCGAACGGGTGCTGACGATGGACCTGCACGCCGCTCAGATCCAGGGCTTCTTCGACATTCCGGTGGACAACCTCTATGCCTCGCCGGTCTTCGCGCTGGATATCATGTCACGGTTCAAGGATGACATGGCCGATATCATGGTCGTCTCTCCCGATGTGGGCGGCGTGGCCCGCGCGCGGGAACTGGCCAAGCGGATCAACGCCCCGCTCTCCATCGTAGACAAGCGCCGTGAGAAACCTGGCGAGGTGGCCGAAATGACCGTGATCGGCGATGTGAAGGGCAAGAAATGCTTTATCGTGGATGACATGGTCGACACGGCCGGCACGCTCTGCAAGGCCGCCGAGGTGCTGATGGAAAACGGCGCGTCGGAAGTGCATTCCTATATCACCCACGGTGTGATGTCCGGCCCGGCGGTCGAGCGTGTGACCAAATCGGTGATGAAGAACCTGGTGATCACCGACACGATCCAGCCCACCGAGGCCGTGAAGGGCGCGCCCAATATCCGCATCCTGCCCACCGCACCCGTGTTCGCTCAGGCGATCCTGAACATCTGGAACGGCACATCCGTGTCCTCGCTTTTCGACAACGAGACGCTGGAGCCGATCTACGAAGGTATCTTTGCCAAGATTTGATGGCGCGTCTCGCGGCCCGTAGGGTGCGTGTTCACACGCACCATCCCTGCCCGGTCAATAGAGCTCCCAGTCGTCCTCGCTCTTGACCTCTCCGATCGCCATCCAGCGCACCCGCGCCCGGGCCACGCGGGTATCGGCCCAGGTGTAGAAGATGATCTCGAACCCTTTCTCGGTGATCTTCTGAGCGGTCACATCGGCACGCGCATTGGTGGCACTGTCCATGTCCCACATCGACAGCGACACATGCACCGCGGGCGGAGATTTGAAGCGCTCGCTGAAGGTGACCTTCCTGACCCTCTGGCGCGAGCCGCCGCCGGTCCACATCTCACCGCCGTCCTCATAGTCCGAGAACAGCACGTCATCGCCCTGGTCAATGCCGATCGTTACGTTGGTCAGTTTGATCATCGTCGGTCTATTCGTTCCGGGCCCCAGGCCGCTCTAATACGCGTTTTAGGCGAAAATGCGAAGAAATAAAGCTTTGACTGCGCTATATGTCCTTGCGCTCAAACGATAAAGGCCCACCAAAACGGCGGGCCTTTTTCAAAAAAGTCGTCTCATCCGGATCAGTTGGCGCTCAGGCCGATCTCATCGCCCATGGCGACCATATCGGACAGAAGCTTGGCCGCCTCATCCACCGGGCCCGGCTCGTTGACATAGGTTTCCTGTGCCTTGGCCAGGGCGTCGGTGGCCGCATCGACCATCGCCTTGAACTGCTCCTGGGTGATGTCGCCACGCGGAACGGCCTGTTCGGCCAGCACCGAAATGCTCGTCGGGTTGATCTCGGCGAAACCGCCGGTGACGACATATTCTTCGGTGCCCTTGTCGGACGTCACTTTCAGAACGCCGGGGCGCAGCGTGGTGATCAGCGGGGCGTGATCGGGCAGCGCCGTAAGGTCGCCCTCGGCCCCCGGGATCTGCACGTCCCTGGCTTCCACCGAGGCCAGCAGCCGCTCGGGGCTTACCAGATCGAATTGGACTGTATCAGCCATATTGGCCTCCTTTTGCGATGTGAGGTGCGTGTAAACACGCACCCTACACCTTGCTCAATTCCCGTAGGGTGCGTGATTTCACGCACCGAACGATTACGCAGCTTCGGCCGCCATCTTCTCGGCTTTGGCGATCACTTCGTCGATGCCGCCGACCATGTAGAAGGCGCCTTCGGGCAGGTGGTCGTATTCACCGGCCACAACCGCCTTGAACGAGCTGATCGTGTCTTCCAGCGGCACCTGCACACCGTCCGAACCGGTGAACACCTTGGCCACGTCGAAGGGCTGCGAAAGGAAACGCTGGATCTTCCGGGCGCGCGCCACGGTCAGCTTGTCCTCTTCGCTCAGTTCGTCCATGCCGAGGATGGCGATGATGTCCTGAAGCGACTTGTAGCGCTGCAGGATCCCCTGCACGTCACGGGCCACCTGGTAATGCTCTTCACCCACGATGGACGGGTCCATCAGACGCGAGGTCGAGTCGAGCGGGTCCACAGCCGGGTAAATCCCCAGCTCCGAGATCGCGCGCGACAGAACGGTCGTGGCGTCGAGGTGGGCAAAGGTCGTGGCAGGCGCCGGGTCGGTCAGGTCGTCCGCAGGCACGTACACGGCCTGGATCGAGGTGATCGAGCCAGCTTTCGTGGAGGTGATCCGCTCCTGCATCGCACCCATGTCGGTGGCCAGCGTCGGCTGATAGCCCACAGCCGAAGGAATACGGCCCAGCAGGGCCGACACTTCGGACCCGGCCTGGGTGAAGCGGAAGATGTTGTCCACGAAGAACAGAACGTCGGTCCCGGACTGGTCGCGGAACTGCTCGGCCAGGGTCAGGCCGGTCAGCGCCACACGGGCACGCGCCCCCGGAGGTTCGTTCATCTGGCCGTAAACCAGGGCCACTTGGCTCTCTTCCAGGTTATCGGGTTTGATAACGCCGGATTCGATCATCTCGTGGTAAAGGTCGTTGCCTTCACGGGTCCGTTCGCCCACACCGGCGAAGACCGAGAAGCCCGAGTGCACCTTGGCGATGTTGTTGATCAGTTCCATGATCAGAACGGTCTTGCCCACACCGGCACCGCCGAAGAGGCCGATCTTACCACCCTTGGCGTAAGGCGCCAGAAGGTCCACCACCTTGATGCCGGTCACCAGAACTTCGGATTCCGTGGCCTGCTCGTCAAAGGTCGGTGCAGGCTGGTGAATCGCGCGGGTTTCCTTGGCTTTGATCGGCGCGCCTTCGTCCACGGGCTCACCCACCACGTTGAGGATACGACCCAGGGTCGCGTCACCCACCGGCACGCTGATCGGGCCGTCCGTGTCGACAACTTCCTGACCGCGCACGAGGCCTTCGGTGGCGTCCATCGCGATGCAGCGAACGGTGTTCTCACCAAGGTGCTGCGACACTTCCAGAACCAGCTTCTTGCCGTTGTTGTCGGTGTTCAGTGCGTTCAGAATTTCGGGCAGGTGATCGTCGAACTGAACGTCCACCACGGCGCCGATGACCTGGGTCACTTTGCCTTTTGCGTTTGCCATATCTCGTTTCTCCGGTTCGGTTAGAGCGCCTCGGCGCCCGAAATGATTTCAATAAGCTCGTTGGTGATCACAGCCTGACGCGAGCGGTTGAACTCGATGGTCAGCTTGTCGATCATCTCGCCGGCGTTGCGCGTGGCGTTGTCCATGGCGGACATCCGCGCGCCTTGCTCGGAGGCCCCGTTTTCCAGCAGACCGCTGAAGATCGCCGTGGCCACCGCGCGCGGCAGAAGCTGCTGCAGGATGGCACTTTCATCCGGCTCGAAGTCATAGAACGAGCCCGCGTCAGACGCGTCGCCCTCGGCCTCGGGCACATCGAAAGGGATGACCTGCTGCATGGTCGGGATCTGGGTCACGACGTTCTGGAACTTCGAGTAGAAGATCTTGGCAACGTCGAACTCGCCGGCTTCGAAGCGGTCGAGGATCTTCGTCGCGATCTTCTGCGCGTCGCCATAGCCGACGTTCTTCACATCCGACATATCGACATGTTCGATGAAGTGATCGCCCACATCGCGCTTGATCGCGTCACGGCCCTTCTTGCCAACGGTGATGATCTTCACCGTCTTGCCCTCGCTGAGAAGCTTCAGCGCCTCAGTCTTGGCCAGCTTGGCAATGTTGCCGTTGAAACCGCCGCACAGGCCCCGCTCGGCGGTCATCACCACCAGAAGGTGGGTCTGATCGCTGCCGGTGCCGCGCAGCAGTTTCGGTGCGCTTTCATTGTCGCCCACCGATGCGGCCAGCTTGCCCATCACGTGGTTGAACCGCTCCGTGTAGGGGCGCGACATCTCGGCCGCATCCTGTGCCCGCCGCAGTTTTGCGGCGGCCACCATCTGCATGGCCTTGGTGATCTTGCGGGTCGATTTGACCGACTCGATCCTGGTTTTTAGGTCCTTGAGAGAAGGCATGCCTTATCTCCCCCTTATGCGAAGTCGGCGGCGAACTCGTCCAGCGCAGCCTTGATCTTGTCCTCGGCCTCGCCTTTCACCTTGGGATCTTCCTTGGTGATATAGTCGAGCAGGTCCTGATGCTTGGAGCGCAGGTGGTTGAGCAGACCGGCCTCGAAGCGGCCAACCTGGTTCACCTCGATCTTGTCGAGATAGCCATTGGTGCCCGCGTAGATCAGGCAGACGATCTCGGCGTTGGTCAGCGGCGAGTATTGCGGCTGTTTCATCAGCTCGGTCAGGCGCGCACCGCGGGCCAGCAGGCGCTGGGTGGCGGCGTCGAGGTCCGAACCGAACTGGGCAAAGGCCGCCATCTCGCGGTACTGAGCGAGCGACAGTTTCACCGGACCGGCAACCGATTTCATCGCGTTGGTCTGGGCCGAAGAGCCCACGCGCGACACCGACAGACCGGTGTTCACGGCCGGGCGGATACCCTGATAGAACAGCTCGGTTTCGAGGAAGATCTGACCGTCGGTGATCGAGATCACGTTGGTCGGAATAAAGGCCGACACGTCGCCGCCTTGCGTTTCGATGATCGGCAGCGCGGTCAGCGACCCGGCACCGTTGTCCTCGTTCAGCTTGGCCGAGCGTTCCAGCAGGCGCGAGTGCAGATAGAAAACGTCACCCGGATAGGCTTCACGTCCGGGCGGACGGCGCAGCAGCAGCGACATCTGACGGTAGGCAACGGCCTGTTTCGACAGGTCATCATACACGATCAGGGCGTGACGGCCGTTGTCGCGGAAATGCTCGGCCATCGCGGTGGCGGAGTACGGCGCCAGGAACTGCATCGGCGCGGGGTCCGAGGCGGTCGCGGCCACGACGATGGAGTATTCCATCGCGCCCGACTCTTCGAGTTTCTTCACCAGCTGCGCCACGGTCGAGCGCTTCTGACCCACGGCCACGTAAACGCAGTAGAGCTTCTTGCTCTCGTCGTCGCCAGCCGCGTCGTTATAGCTCTTCTGGTTCAGCATGGTGTCGAGCGCCACAGCGGTCTTGCCGGTCTGACGGTCGCCAATGATCAGCTCGCGCTGGCCACGGCCGATCGGGATCATGGCGTCAACCGATTTCAGGCCGGTGGCCATCGGCTCGTGCACGGATTTACGCGGGATGATGCCCGGGGCTTTCACGTCGGCGATGCCACGGTTCTTGGCGTTGATCGGGCCCTTGCCGTCCAGCGGGTTGCCCAGACCGTCCACAACGCGGCCCAGCAGCTCGTCACCGATCGGCACGTCCACGATGGATTGCGTCCGCTTGACGGTGTCGCCTTCCTTGATGTCCCGGTCCGAGCCGAAGATCACGACACCGACGTTGTCGGCTTCGAGGTTCAGCGCCATGCCCATGATCGAGCCGGGGAATTCCACCAGCTCACCGGCTTGCACATTGTCCAGGCCGTGCACACGGGCAATCCCGTCACCCACGGACAGAACGCGGCCCACTTCGGCCACTTCTGCATCTTGACCAAAATTCTTGATCTGGTCCTTCAGGATTGCAGAAATCTCTGCTGCTTGGATACCCATTTATCCGACCTCTTTCATTGCGTTCTGGAGGGATGCGAGCTTGGAGCGGATCGACGTGTCGATCATCTTCGAGCCCACCTTAACGATAAGACCGCCGATGAGGCTTTCATCAACGGTCGCATTGATATTCACGTCTTTGCCCACGCGGGCCTTCAGCGTCTTCGCAAGCTTGTCGGCCTGCGCCTTCGTCAGTTCCGTGGCGCTGACCACATCGGCGGTCACTTCACCCTTGTCCTCGGCGATCATGCCGCGCAGTTGGGCGATGAGCTGCGGCAGCACGAAAAGACGACGCTTTTCAGCCATCAGCGCAAGGCCGTTCTGCAGGACCGTCTCAAGGCCCATCTTCTTGCCAATCGCGGCAATCGCGGCCCCCTGATCGGCACGGCTCACCACCGGGCTCGAAATCAGGTCGCGCAGCTCGGGGCTGTCGGCGAGGGCAGAGGCAAGATCGGTGAGGTTGGCTTCAAGTTTCGGCAGAGATTTGCTCTCTTTCGAAATCTCGAAAATGGCGGTGGCATAGCGCTCGGCGATGCCGGAGGAGATCGAAGCTGGTTCGGACACGTCCACCCTTCCGATTGTCTGGCCCCGGTTCTCGCGGCGCGCACGCGCGCACCCACCGGGGGCGTTTCATGGCGTTGTTTTCACGCAAACACCAAAATCCGAGCGGGGTGTAACAGAGCCTTGCGCACCTAGCAAGACAGTTGGGGAAAGCATGTGACGAGAGAAAAACACATGCTTTCAATTAGTTAACGTGACTGCGACCGAATGCGCCGTTTTGAAGCGAAGAAAAACGCCCGTTTTCGGTCGGATTTTTGCGATTCCTTGAAATATCGTTAGCGCAACCACTGCGGAACGGCGGCGGAACTGCCCCCTTGGCCGCCAAATCCGTGGCCCGGCCCGAGGCGAGGCCGGCACGTCAGGGCCGGACGAGCCCCCGCCGCGGCCCTGTCAACTCAGCCGCTCCACCACCGCGTCGAAGGCGTTCAGGTTATAGGTGCTGAAATACGGATCGGACGAGAGCGGCTGACTCGACTGTTTCACGATCGCCACCCCGCGCGGGCGGTCCACGTAGATATATTGCCCATGCACCCCGATCGCCAGGATCGCCTCGTGCCCCGCCTGTCGGCGCACCCACCATTGCGCGCGATAGCTCCATCCGCCTTCCTGCATCCGCCCCGTCGCCTCGCCGCCCGCCTCGAAGGCGGCTTCCGAGCCGCCGGCCTCAAGCTCCGCGATCACCGCCTCCGGCACCACCTGCGTATTGCCCACGCGGCCCCCCGCCAGGATCATCGCGGCAAAGCGGGTCATGTCGTCGGCCGTGGCATTCAGACCGCCACCCGTGAACGGCGCCCCCTGCCCATCCACCAGGATGTAATCCGGCCCGGCCATGCCGCAGGGCTGCCAGAGCTGCCCGCTCATCAGATCGGTAAAGCTCTGCCCCGTCGCCCGGCTCAACGCCCAGGCCACCATGTCCGTCACCGGCGTCGCATAATGAAACTCGGCCCCATGCGCCCGGCTGGTTTCGGCACCGAGGCTCAGAAGATAGTCACAAAGCCCCGGGCGCGGCCCCGGCTGCCCGGTGCCGAAGACATGCAGATAGTCGTGAATGGACGCCTGCGGATTGGCATAGTCCTCGTCATAATCGACCGCGTTCGTCATATCGAGCGCCTGGCCCAGCGTGACCCCGTCAAACGCGCCACCGTTCGCCCCCTCCGGCACATAGGCACTCAGCAGCGCCGCCTCATCCATCTGCCCCTGTTCGACCGCCATGAGCGTCAGCAGACCGACAAAGGACTTGGTGCAACTGAACATAATATGCGGCTGGTGCGGCGTCATGCCGTTCATCATCGTCTGATGCACCACCGCACCATCCTTGATCACCGTGAAACTGTCGGTGAAGCTCTGGCGCAGATAGGTGGCAAAATCCGCCTTGCTGCCATCCTCGCGCGCAACCTCGATGCGGCTCAGCCCCGGATCGATCTTGCGCGGCAGCGCCCGGGGCGTTGAACCCGGCGCAATCTCCCGGCTCGGCCACAGGCTGCGCATGTTCTGATAGGCCCAGCGGTTCTGCGGGGCTGCGAAAAACCCGTCCGCCTGCGTCACCCGCTTGTCCGGCGGCGGCGGAAAGCCCTGCATAAGCCCCATCTCTTCATGGGTGGAGGTGTCAAATGGTTCGCTTTGTGTCATCCCTACCCCACCCCCTCGCATTCTGCGCAGGCTCTGGGGAAAAACTGCGCGTGACACCGTATCTAAACGCTTGTAGGGCCTGCGGTCCAGAATGTCCTCTTGCGTCCGAGCCCCTGCCCATGCGTCCGCCTCTTCTGATCGCCACTCTGCTCACCGCGCTGATCGGCGGCGTCATCGCCTATGGCACCCTGATGCCCCCCGGCCCGCCCGGTCCGCCCCTGCCGCTGACCGACAAGCAGATGCACGCGCTGGCCTTCTTCAGCCTCGTGCTGCCGCTCGGATGGGTCCGGCCCCGCTGGGCGCTGGGTCTCGCGCTGGTGGCCTTCGCCTTTGGCGGTGCCATCGAGATCGTCCAGCCGCAGGTCGGCCGCTCGGGCGAATGGGCCGATCTCTGGGCCGATGGGCTGGGGATCGTCGCGGGGCTATTGCCGGGCCAGCTGCGCCGTTACCGGGCGTCCCGGGCATAAATGTACAAATTGTACGAATTGTACAAAACGTACAAAACAGGGGGTGATTTTGTACAAAACGTACAGAATTCAGACCGGCTTGGCCTCGGGTTTCGGCCGCAGAACGTCCAGCGGCTTGCGCACCGTTTCGCGTAGCCCGGGCCCGGTGGGCGCCTGCACCCGCTTGCTGGCCTCGACCAGCAGGACACCGCCCGCCGCCACCACGCTCAGCTTGCCGCCCAGGCTCTCCCACATACCCGCCGTCTTGCGCCAGAAACGCCGCTCCGAGGGGGGTTGATAAAGCGTGGTAAGGTGCCGTTCCGGAAGGAAATTATGCGCCTTGAGCTGGTTTTCGAGCTGGGTTTGCGTGTAGGGCCGCCCGTGCCCGAACGGCGTCTTTTCCGCGCGCGACCACAGCCCGGCCCTGTTGGGAACGATGAAAAGTGCAGAGCCCCCCGGCCCCAGCACACGCCAGCATTCCTCAAGCAGGGCCGAGGGCTGTTCTGTCGACTCAAGTCCATGAATCAAAAGGAGTTTATCGACATGCCCCGTTTCCAGCGGCCACATCACCTCTTCCACCAGAACGGCCACATTGGGCATCCCCTGCGGCCAGCCGATCACGCCCTGCGGCCCCGGCATCAGCCCTATCACCCGGCGCGCATCCGCCAGGTAAGGGCGCAGAAACGGCACCGCAAAGCCAAACCCGGCAACTGTTTGCCCCTTCGCCTCGGGCCAGAGCTTGAGCACCTCCTCGCGCACGGTTTTCTGCGCCGCGCGCCCCAGCGCACTGCGGTAATAGAAGTTCCTCAGGTCTTGCACGTCGAGATACATTGCAGTCCCGGCCAAGTTCAGACAGTCTGAGCCTAACAGGAACAGACAAATGGGAAAATACTATGACGCTCGAACTCGTGACCATTCCCTGCCTGTCGGACAATTATGCCTACCTGATCCACGACGCGCAGAGTGGCGAGACCGCCGCGATCGACGTGCCCGAGGCAGGACCGATCCTGCAAGCCCTTGAAAACAAAGGGTGGACGCTGAGTCACATCCTGCTGACCCATCACCATTACGATCATATCGATGGCGTGCCGGAGCTGTTGGCGAAGGCCCCGGCCAGGGTCATCGGTGCGGCGGCGGATGCCCATCGCCTGCCCACGCTCGACCAGGCGGTGAGCGAAGGCGACACGATCACGGTCGGCGGCGAAACCGGGCATGTGATCGACGTGTCGGGCCATACCGTCGGCCATATCGCCTTTCATTTCCCCGAAAGCCGCCTTGTTTTCACCGCCGACAGCTTGATGGCCCTTGGATGCGGCCGGCTGTTCGAAGGCACCGCGGCGCAGATGCATGGCTCTCTGAGCAAACTCGCCGCCTTGCCTGGCGACACGATTGTTTGCTCGGGCCATGAATACACCGCAAGCAACGCCAAATTCGCGCTCACCATTGATCCTGGCAATGCGCAACTTATCTCTAGAGCAGACGCGGTGCATGAGGCCCGCGCCCGGGGAGAGGCCACCGTGCCTTCCCGCTTGTCAGACGAAATGGCCACAAATCCTTTCTTGCGCGCCTCCGATCCGGACATACAGGCCGGGCTGGGTATGCAAGGCGCTGATCCGGTTGACGTTTTCGCCGAAATCCGGGCCCGTAAGGACAGGTTCTGACCGTCTGGAGAAACGAAAACGGCACAATTGCCATCAAATGTGAACGCGGAACCCGAAAAAAAACTTGAAGCAAGGACGATATCGACCAAACTTTAAGAATAAGAGGCCAAGGTTGATCCATCAGGAGCAGCCAAGATCAGGAAGGAGCACCAAGACGTGCCTTCATTCTCAAATACTCTCGAACAGGCAATTCATGCTGCTCTGGCGCTGGCCAATGCCCGCCAGCACGAGTTTGCAACGCTGGAGCATCTGCTTCTGGCGCTGGTGGACGAACCCGACGCAAGCCGGGTGATGAAGGCCTGCAATGTCGACACCGAAGAGCTGCGCAATACGCTGGTCGAGTTCATCGACGACGATCTCGCTAACCTGGTCACGGATATCGAAGGGTCCGAGGCAGTGCCGACGGCGGCCTTCCAGCGCGTGATCCAGCGCGCCGCGATCCATGTCCAGAGCTCGGGCCGCACAGAGGTGACGGGGGCCAATGTGCTGGTCGCCATCTTTGCGGAGCGTGAATCCAACGCCGCTTACTTCCTTCAGGAACAGGACATGACCCGCTATGACGCGGTGAATTTCATCGCCCACGGCGTGGCCAAGAACCCGGCCTTCGGCGAAAGCCGCCCGGTCACAGGCACCAACGAGGAAGAGAGCGCCGCGAACTCCGGTCAGGACAGCGATGCGATCGAAGCGGGCGAAAGTGCGCTGGCGAAATACTGCGTTGATCTCAATGAAAAATCCCGCTCCGGCGACATCGACCCGCTGATCGGGCGCGATGAGGAGGTGGAGCGCTGTATTCAGGTGCTGTGCCGCCGCCGCAAGAACAACCCGCTTCTGGTGGGCGATCCCGGTGTCGGCAAGACCGCCATCGCCGAGGGGCTCGCACACAAGATCGTGCAGGGCGAAACCCCGCAAGTGCTGTCGAAAACGACTATTTTCTCGCTCGATATGGGCGCGCTTCTGGCCGGAACCCGCTATCGCGGCGATTTCGAGGAGCGGCTGAAGGCCGTGGTGACCGAATTGGAAGATCACCCCGATGCGGTACTTTTTATTGACGAGATTCACACCGTCATTGGCGCCGGCGCCACCAGCGGCGGGGCGATGGATGCCTCCAACCTGCTCAAGCCCGCGCTGCAAGGTGGCAAACTGCGCTGCATGGGGTCGACCACGTTCAAGGAATTCCGCCAGCATTTCGAAAAGGACCGCGCGCTGTCCCGCCGGTTCCAGAAGATCGACGTGGTGGAGCCGACGGTCGAGGACGCGGTGAAGATCCTCAAGGGCCTCAAGCCCTATTTCGAAGATCATCACTCGGTCAAATACACCAATGACGCGATCAAATCCGCCGTGGACCTGTCCGCGCGCTATATCAATGACCGCAAGCTGCCCGACAAGGCCATCGACGTGATCGACGAGGCCGGTGCGGCACAGCATCTTGTGGCCGCCTCGAAGCGCCGCAAATCCATCGGCACCAAGGAGATCGAAGAGGTTGTGGCCAAGATCGCCCGCATTCCTCCGAAAAACGTCTCCAAGGACGATGCCGAGGTTCTCAAGGACCTGGAGAAATCGCTAAAACGGGTGGTCTTTGGTCAGGACAAGGCCATCGAAAGCCTCGCCAGCGCGATCAAGCTGGCGCGTGCGGGCCTGCGCGAGCCGGAAAAACCCATCGGCAACTATCTCTTTGCCGGGCCGACCGGCGTGGGCAAGACCGAGGTCGCCAAGCAATTGGCCGACACGCTGGGCGTGGAACTGCTGCGCTTCGATATGTCGGAATACATGGAGAAACATGCCGTTTCGCGTCTGATCGGCGCGCCTCCGGGCTATGTGGGGTTTGATCAGGGGGGCCTGCTGACCGATGGCGTGGACCAGCATCCGCATTGCGTGCTGCTGCTCGACGAGATCGAGAAGGCGCACCCGGATGTGTTCAACATCCTTCTGCAGGTGATGGATCACGGCAACCTGACCGACCATAACGGGCGCACGGTGAATTTCCGCAATGTCGTGCTGATCATGACCTCCAATGCGGGTGCCGCCGAACAGGCGAAATCGGCCATCGGCTTTGGCCGTGACCGCCGCGAGGGCGAGGATACCGCCGCCATCGAGCGGACGTTCACGCCGGAATTCCGCAACCGTCTGGATGCGGTGATCAGTTTCGCGCCGCTGCCGAAGGATGTGATCCTGCAGGTGGTCGAGAAGTTCGTGCTTCAGCTTGAGGCACAGCTGATGGACCGCAACGTGACCATTGAGTTGACCCGGCCCGCCGCCGAATGGCTGGCTGACAAGGGCTATGACGACAAGATGGGCGCGCGCCCGCTGGCCCGCGTCATCCAGGAGCATATCAAGAAGCCGCTGGCCGAAGAGTTGCTCTTTGGCAAGCTCGCCAAGGGTGGGCTGGTGAAAGTGGGCGTGAAGGACGGCAAGATCGACCTCAAGCTCGAAGGCCCCGAACGCCCGCGTATCACCGGCAAGAAAAAGCCTCCGCTGCTCACCGCGGATTGATGCGCGCACCTCTTTTCATTGCCGCATTGGCGATGACGACACAGGCGGCCCCTGCCGGGCCGCCTGAACTCGTTTGGCCACTCGACTGTGTGCAGGGGCAGACCTGCTATATCGAGGATTATGTCGATGCCGACCCGGGGCCGGGTCAGGCAGATTACACCTGCGGGCTCAAATCCCGCGATGGGCATCGCGGCACGGATATCGTGCTAAGGGATTTCGCCATGATCAGCGCGGGCGTGGCCGTGCGGGCGGCAGCACCCGGCGTGGTGTCGGCCATGCGCGACGGGATGGAGGATGTCGCCGTCACCGCCGAGACCCGTGCCGAGATCAGCAAGCAGGGCTGCGGCAATGCTGTACGAATTGATCACGGCGATGGCTGGCAAACGCTCTATTGCCATTTGAAAAAGGGCTCTGTCGCGGTGCGCAGCGGAGACAGGGTCGACGCGGGTCAGCAGATCGGCCTGGTGGGTCTGAGCGGGCTGACGAATATCCCTCATCTGCATATCGGGGTGCTCAGGGATGGCGTGGTGATCGACCCGTTCGCGCCCGAGCACACCACCCGATGCGGCGCCCCCGATGGCCCCGGTCTCTGGGCCGAAACGCCGATCTATCATCAAACCGGGTTTATCACCGCCGGGATGGCCACGGGCGTGCCCAGCTTCGACGCGGTCAAATCAGGTGCGGCGCGGGCCGATACGGCGCACCCGTCCGAGCCGCTGGTGCTATATGGCCATTTCCATCACGCCCAAACAGGAGATGTGCTGACCCTGTCCGCTGACGGGCCGGAGGGCGAGATATTCTCGCATAGCGAGGTTCTGAAATCCCCAAACGCCTCGCAGTTCAAGGCGTTTGGGCGCAAAGCCCCGCCCGGAGGCTGGCCCGAAGGTGCGTATCGCGGGATCGCGCGCCTGACGCGCGCGGGCGAACTGATCGCCTGGCGGCATGCGGATATCGAGGTTACTTCTCAGTGAATTTCAGCTCGATCCGCCGGTTCTGCGCCCGCGCTTCGGGCGTGTCGGCGCGGTTAATCGGCTGATACTCTCCGAACCCATTGGCCGAGAGCCTGCCCGGCGGGATGCCCAAGCTCTCGACCATGAAACGCACGACCGAGAGAGCACGGGCCTGGCTCAGTTCCCAATTGTCGGCAAAACGCGCGCCCTGGATCACCGGGACATTGTCGGTATGACCATCGACTTGCAGGACCCAGTTGATCTCGGGCGGGATATCTCCTGCGACATTGCCGAGAATATTCGCCACCTTGGCGATCTCGCGCTGGCCCGCCTCTGACAGGTTCGCCTCTCCGGGGGGGAACAGCACTTCGGAGGAGAACACAAACCGGTCGCCCACGATCCGAACACCCTCCTGCGCGCCCAGGACATCGCGCAACCGGCCAAAAAACTCGGAACGGAATTTCTCCAGATTGGCCTTTTCCTGCTCCAGCAGCTTGCGCTTTTCTTCTTCCAACTGCGCGCGGCGGCGCTCTTCGGCGGCCACACGGGCGAGCGCGGTGTTGAGTTCATTGCCCAGGCTTTGCAACTGCACCTCGGTGGCGGCCTCGCGCACCTTGGCATCATCCAGAAGCGCCTGAAGCTGGCCAAGCTGGGTGCGCAGGGCGGCCACCTGTTGATTGAGCAATTCCTGCTGGGCCTGCGCCTCCGAAGCGATTTCGGACTGATCCGCCAGCGCCGCCCGCGCCTGAGCCAGCAATGCGGCGCGCTCTTCGGCCTCGGTCAGGGCCGCATCGGCGGATTGCTCCGCCGCAAGCTTGGCCGCGAGGGTCGCCGCAAGCTGGTCGCGCACTTCTTCGGCACTCAGATTTGCCGTCTCAAGCGACTGGTTCGCCGCCAGAAGCTCGGCAATACGGTTCCTGGCAGCCGCCAACTCGGCCTGGACCTCGGCAAGCGCGGCCTGGGTTTCGGTCAGGGTCGTTTGGGTCTCGGACAGGGCCGATTGCGTTTCGGTCAGGGTCGCTGTCGTCGCGCCCTGCCCTTCGAGCGCCGACTCCAGATCACTGCGTAACGCGGTGATCGTGTTGTCGGCGTCCTCACGGGCCAGAAGCGCCGCGGCAAGCTGCGCGTTGAGGTCCTCCCCGGCTGCACGGGCGGCCGCCAGAAGCGCCAGCGTTTCCTCGGCCTCGCGGCGCTGCTCTTCGAGGGCCAGCGTCATTGCGGTCAGCTCTGCATCGGCGCTTTGAAGTTTTTCGCGCAGCGCCTCGGCGGCTGCGGCTTCGGCCAGCCGGGCGGCCTCCTCTTCGCTGAGCTGCGTTTCCAGCGCCGCCACGGCGGCTTGTCCTTCGGCATTGTCGCGGCGCAGATCGGCGATCAGAGCCTCAAGCGCTTCGCGACGCGCCGCCGCCAGTCGCGCCACTTCTGTCTGGGCGTCAATCTCATCGCGCAGCCCCGCCAATGCGAGGTTCAGCGCCTCCTGCTCGGACAAAAGCTCGGCATTGCGCCCTTCCAGATCGGCCACATCGCCCAGGGCCGCGTCACGCTCTGCGAGCAGACTGGCCACCTGTTCCTCGAAACTGGCGATCCGGCCTGCCTGTGCATCGCGCTCGGCGGTGAGCGCCGCAATCAGCGCCGCCTGCTGGGCCTGCGCGTCCCGTGCATCCCCAAGGGTCGCGGTCAACTCACCCACCCTTTGATTCAACGAGGCAGAGCGGTCCTGTTCCAGACCCAGCGCCTCGGCCAGGGCCGCCACCTCGGCGGAGAGCGCATCGAGCTTGCTTTCCTGACCCGAGATCGTTTCGCGCAGGACAAACTGCACCACCATGAAGATGGTCAGAACGAACATCAGCACCAGCAGGAGACCCGTCATCGCATCCACGAACCCCGGCCAGATCGAGGCCTGAAACCGTGTGCCGGTGCGTCGGGACAGGGCCATGACCTAGCCCTCTTTCGGGGGCTCGCGGCGGGGCGTGCGGCCTCTCTGGGCGTTGGCGATCTGGCTGAAGATTTTGCTGAGCGCGTTCAGGTCGGTGCGCAGCTCGGTCATGGTTTCCTGTCGCCCGGCACTGATTTCCTCAAGAATGCGCAACATCTGCACATCGATCGAGCGCAGGCGCATGCGGCTTTCCGCATCGAGCCCGGCATCGCCCACCGGGTCGCGGTCAAGTTTGTCCAATAGCCGTTCCTGCCCTTCGGCCACCCGCAGGAGGGCTGCGTTCACCGGGTTCGCCTCGCCCATGCGGTGGGTCAACCGCTCGATGCTGTCGGCCAGAACGCCCAGCTTTTCATCCACCATGGCGCGGCTCACATCCGACTGGGTGAGCATCTGTTGCAGGCTGTCCATCTGCTCGGCCATATGGTCAAGCACGCCTGCGACCATGGCCCCCTCGCCGCTGCCATCACCATCGCCCGACGAGAAACCAACGCGGGTGATGGTCGACATCCATTCCTCAAGCTCGCGGTAAAACCGGTTCTGCCCGTGCCCCGCAAAAAGTTCCAGCAGGCCCACGACAAGCGAGCCCGCCAGCCCCAGAAGCGACGAGGCAAAGGCCACGCCCATGCCGCCCAGCTGCGCCTCCAGCCCGGTCATCAGCCGGTTGAACACTTCCACGCCGCCTTCGCCCTCTTGCGGGGCCAGGCTGCGGATCGTGTCGACCACGGCGGGAACGGTCGTGGCGAGGCCATAGAACGTGCCGAGAAGGCCAAGAAAAATCAGCATGTTGACGATATAGCGGGTAATCTCCCGCGCCTCGTCGATCCGTTGAGCAACGGAATCGAGGATGGACCGCGCCGAGGTCGAGGCAATCTGCATCCGCTTGCCGCGCTGCCTCAGCAACGTGGCGAGGGGGGCCAGCAGTTGCGGGGCCGCAATCTGATCATGGCCCGGGGTCTGTGCGGCAAATCCTTCGATCCAGCGGATCGAGGCAAAAAGCTGAAAGACCTGCCAGAAACAGGCGACCACGCCAATCACAAAGACAAACAGGATGAACCCGTTGAGCCACGGATTGGCCTGAAACACCGGCAACACGCGCGGAAGCGCCAGGAAAGCGCCCGCACCCGTCAGCCCCAGCACGATCAGCATCAGCACGATCTGGCGGACAGGGTGGGAAAACTGCGGCTCGACCTCGCGGTCCGGCTGGTCCATCAGGGACGGCTCCCGGCTCTGGTTTTGTTGCGGCTAACCCTAATCCGCTTGACGCGCCAAGCCAAGAGCCGAGTGGCCTGAGATCCGCACTCGATGCCGCCGGGGCGCTGCCTGCGCCTCACTCTTCCAGCGACTTCACCCGCCGGGTCAGCCAGTTGAGATCGGGATCGTCGATACCCAGCTCCGCCAGATGCGACGCGGTGTTGTAAAGGTATTCGGTGTTGGGCCCGCGCCCGCCATGGGCGCGCGCTATGATCCGCGCCTGTTCTTCCAGATCGAGCCCGCCGCAATATTGCACATGATCGGCATCGACCACATAGGTGACCGCCTCGACCTGCCGCCCGTCACGAAGCGTGACCTGCAGCATCTTTTCCAGATAGGCCGAGGAGATCAGCTCACGCTCGCGCAGATAGGCCAGCACGTCCTCGCGCGCGTGGTCGGCCACGCCCAGCGCGACCCCGTCGCAACGCGACTTGACGCATTCATCCAGAGCCAGCACCAGGCCCGGGTTTTCCTCGGTGCCGCGATGGTGAATCGAGCGCATGCAGAAGCTGCGCGCATAGCCCGGCAAGGTGGCCAGCACACGCTCTGCCACCTCAAAACCGGGGTTCCACACCAAAGAGCCGTAGCCGAAGACCCACATCGTCATTTTGCTGTTCCTTGTCCGATACGCCCTATAAACACCATGTCGAAATGACGCGAAAGAGGCGAAAAGATGCGTGTGCTCCTGGCGGTGATCCTGCTGGCGACCCTGGGTTGGTCGGGCTACTGGTATATGGCTTCAAGCGGGGTGCAGGCGGGGCTCGCACGCTGGCTTGACGAGCGCCGCGCCGAAGGATGGGTGGCCGAAACCTCCGAGATCACGGTGCAGGGGTACCCAAACCGGATCGATACCACGCTCAGCGATATCGAGCTGGCCGACCCGGCCACCGGGCTTGCCTGGTCGGCGAAATTCCTTCAGATCCTGGCGCTGAGCTACCGGCCCAATCATGTGATCGCCATATGGCCCCCCGCACAACAGCTGGCCACACCCTATGACCGGTTCGAGCTGGCCAGCACCGATATGCGCGCGAGCCTGATCCTGATGCCGAATTCCGAGTTGACGCTGGAACGGCTGACACTGACCGCGGATGATCTGGCCATTACCCGGGAAGACGCCAATCACAGTGCTGAGCTGACCAGGCTCACCCTCGCGGCAGAGCGCGTTGCGGTCGATCCGGAGCCAAACTACCGGCTGGGGCTCGCCGCCGACGGGTTCGCGCCCGCCCTGCGCTGGCGCACGCAAATCGACCCGCGCGGGACTTTGCCCGAAACGCTGGATGCGCTCACTGTCGATATGACCGTCACCTTCGATGCGCCCTGGGACCGTTTCGCGATCGAGCGCGCCCGCCCGCAGCCGCGCAAGATCAAGCTGCGGCTGGCGGAGGCGCGCTGGGGGCAACTGGAGCTTTTGGTCGCCGGTGATCTGAGCGTGGATGAGGCGGGCATGCCGACAGGCCGCCTGACCGTAAAGGCCCGTAACTGGCGCGACATCCTCGATCTGGGCGTGGCGTCCGGGGCAGTGCCTGAGGGGCTGGCAGGATCGCTGCGCGATGGTCTGGGGCTCTTGTCGCAACTGGCGGGAAACCCGAATACGCTCGACCTGCCGCTTGAGTTCGCCCGGGGCCGGGTGTTCCTCGGACCCGTGCCGATAGGGCCAGCCCCGGTGTTGCGCCTGCGGTGACCCGCGCCAAGAAAATTCGTACGAATTTTCTCAGATTGAGATTTTTCGTACGAAAAATCTGTTACTTGCAGTAAGGGCCGCCGCGATAACTCGCGGTATCCAGATGGAAGTGATTTTGATGGTACCGATCCGATTTCGGACCCAGAACCGTCCCGAACGGACCGCAGGCCGACGCGTGCAACTGCTTCATGATGCGCCCCCGTTTGCCGCCGCCCCAATCGTCGCTCACCGTCAATGCATCGCCATTGGCCAATTGAAATGCGGATATATCAATCGCATTGCCTCTGGCATGTTCTGACAAACGTGCACCCCGCTTGTGATTGCGGGTTCGGCAAACGTAATGCGCCGCAACCTTGAGCGAACTCAGCCCACCGCCTTTCTTCCCGATCGTCGGCATCGCCGATCCGCTCACCCAGCTGTTCAGCGCCTTGGCCGTCTTGCAATTCATCGTCGACGCCTGGCTGAGCGTGATCCCGCTGACCGAGGTCACGCGGACCGCATTCTCGACCCCACAGCCCCCCTGGCCCGGCACGTCACCGATCACTTCACCCTTGATCGCAGGCACGCCGCAGATTGATCCCTCGGCAGAGAAATGGGCCGATCCGGGCTCGCTACGAAGGCGGTCACGCACGGTGTCGACCGCAGAACATCCCATCAAAATCAATGGGATAATCCATATCACTCGCATTCAACCGCCCTTTTTCACACGTCCAAAATCGGGCGCATCCGTGTCCTGCCCGGCCTCGATGATACCACGGCGAATGGCCCGTGTCCGCGTGAAATAGGCATGCAGGTGGTCGCCATCCTCCATGCGAATGGCGCGTTGCAGGGCAAACAGCTCTTCGGTGAAGCGCCCGAGGATTTCCAGGGTCGCGTCCTTGTTGTTCAGGAACACATCGCGCCACATGGTCGGATCGCTGGCTGCGATGCGGGTAAAGTCGCGAAAGCCGGCGGCAGAGTATTTGATCACTTCACTGTCAGTGACGCGGCGCAGATCGTCGGCCACGCCCACCATCGTGTAGGCGATGAGATGCGGCGCGTGAGAGGTGACAGCCAGCACCAGATCGTGGTGATCGGCCTCCATTTCCTCGGTCAGGGCACCCATGCCCTGCCACAGCGCGGTCAGCCGCTCCACCGCCGCACGATCCGCCCCCTCCTGGGGGACAATCAGGGTAAAGCGGTAGTCAAACAGTTCGGCAAAACCCGAACGCGGCCCGGAATGCTCGGTTCCTGCCAGCGGATGGGCGGGCACGAAATCCACATGATCCGGCAGATGCGGCGCCACCGCGTCGATCACCGCGCGCTTGACCGAGCCCACGTCGGAGACGGTCGCGCCGGGCTTGAGGGCAGGCGCAATCTCGGCCGCCACAGCACCCATGACCCCCACCGGGACACAGAGCACCACAAGGTCCGCCCCCTCAACCGCTTCGGCCGCGCTTTCGCAGACCCGGTCGCACAGGCCGATTTCGCGCGCCACATTGCGGGTCTCGGCAGAGCGGGCAAATCCGGTCACCTCGCCGGCCAGCCCCCCGCGCTTCATCGCCCAGAACATCGACGACGCGATCAGCCCCAGCCCGATCAGCGCCACGCGGTCGTAAATCTGTGTCATCGCGCCTGCTCCATGAACTTGCCCACCGCATGGGCCACGCGGCGACAGCCGGCCTCGTCCCCCACCGTGATACGCAGACAGTTGGGCAGCTTGTATCCCGCCACACGGCGCACGATCACGCCTTCGGACTGGAGATAGTCGTCACAGGCCTCGGCCTCCTCCTGGCTGGCAAAGCGGGCGAGGATGAAATTGGCGGTGGAGGTGTCGGAAGGCACCCCATGCTCGGCCAGCGCCTCGGCCAGCCAGGCGCGCAGGCGCGTGTTGTCATCCCGGCACTTGGCCGTCCATGTCACATCGCGCACCGCCGCTTCGGCGGCGGCCAGCGCGGGCTGGCTCACGTTAAAGGGCCCGCGCACGCGGTGCAGCACGTCGATCACATGGGCCGGGCCATAGCCCCAACCGATACGCAGCGCGCCAAGCCCGTAAATCTTGGAAAAGGTGCGGGTCATGACCACGTTGTCGCGCGCCTCCACCAGGGCCGCGCCGCCATCGTAGCCCTCGACATATTCGGCATAGGCCCCGTCGATTACCAGAAGCGCCTGCTCGGGCAAGCCGCGTGCCAGCCGCGCAAGCTCGCTCTCGCCCACCATGGAGCCGGTGGGGTTGTTCGGGTTGGCCACGAAGACCAGCTTGGTGCGCTCGGTACAGGCGGCCAGGATCGCGTCGACGTCGGTGACCCGCTCACGCTCGCGCACCTCCACCGGCGTCGCCCCTGCAGCCAGCGCCGAGATGCGATACATGGCAAAGCCGTGCTCGGTATGGATCACCTCATCGCCCGGCCCGGCATAGGCCTGACAGAGAAAGGCGATGATCTCGTCACTGCCCGCGCCACAGATCACGCGGTCCGGGTCGACACCGTGAACCTCGCCGATCGCCTGGCGCAGCGAGCCGTGATCCGAACTGGGGTAGCGATGCAGCTCAAACGCAAGCTGCTGATAGGCCTTTTTGGCCGCCTCGGAGGGGCCGAACGGGTTCTCGTTCGAACTGAGTTTTGTCACGTTCGAAATCCCCTCGACCGAGGAGGCGCCCCCCTGATAGAGCGCGATGTCGAGAATGCCCGGTTGCGGTGTGATCTTGGTCATAGGTTCTCTCCCCCGGTCGGGTTTTAGCGGTGGGGTTTCGCCTTGGCCATAGGGAAACGAAAAAGGCCGCGGCGGTGTCCCGTCGCGGCCTCTTTGCGTGATGCAGAAGACTTAGTTCTGCGCGTAGAATTCGATGACGAGGTTCGGTTCCATCATCACCGGATAGGGCACGTCGCCCAGGCCCGGTGTGCGGACGAAGGTGGCGGTCATCTTGGAATGGTCGGCTTCGATGTAATCGGGCACGTCGCGCTCGGCCAGTTGCACGGCTTCCAGCAGCACGGCCAGTTGCTTGGACCGGTTGCGCACTTCGATCACGTCACCCTCTTTCACACGGTAGGAGGGGATGTTGACCTTCTGGCCGTTCACACGGACATGGCCGTGGTTCACGAACTGGCGTGCGGCGAACATGGTCGGCACGAATTTGGCGCGGTAGACGACGGCGTCCAGACGGCGCTCCAGCAGACCGATCAGGTTCTCGCCGGTGTCACCTTTCACACGGGCGGCTTCGGCATAGATGCGCTTGAATTGCTTTTCGGTCAGGTCGCCGTAGTAGCCTTTCAGCTTCTGCTTGGCGCGCAGCTGCAGACCGAAGTCCGACATCTTGCCCTTGCGGCGGGCACCGTGCTGACCGGGGGCGCTTTCGCGGCGATTGACCGGGGATTTGGGACGGCCCCAGATGTTTTCACCCATCCGGCGGTCGATTTTGTACTTGGCAGACGTGCGTTTGGTCACGGCTGATCTCCTTCGTATGATGCTGCATCGTCAGGGTTGCAGCGGGTTTGAAGGGCGTTGTCCTTTGGCAAACAAGGCCTGACAGGCATCCCCTTGCGGGGGCCACCAACACCAATGAAGCCGCGCTTATACAGGGGTTTTGGAGCGTGTCAACCAGAACACAGTGGTAGGGTGCGTGATCTCACGCACCTTTCCGTCACAATGTTGCCGTCGCGCCTGCTTTGGGCTCAGGCGGCCTCGTGGGTCAGGATCGCCGCCTCCGACGCGCTCAGGTTCCGCCGGGCAAAACCGCCATAGATATGCGGCTCATATTCGAGCTGCGGATAGAGCCCGATCAGGCGCTTGCGGTCCTGCTCGTCCAGCGTGCTGAGTGCCGTGCTTGCAGGGTGGAAGCTTTCGGTCTCCACGCCATTGGCCCAGAGAATCTGATGTTGCGGCAAAAGGATGTGAATATAGGTGATCTCGCGCACCGCCATATCCACCGTGATGGTGCCGGAGTTGATCAGATCCTTGGCCGAGACCAGCACCTCGGGCGTGTTGAACAGCGCCTGCGCCACCTCGCCCTTGATCAGCATCCGGTGTTCGGGGCTGACCAGCAGTTCCTCATCCGGCCGCTCGACGCCCAATGCGCCCGCGCGGATGCGAATAGGGCGCAGCTTGGGCATGGCAAAGAGGCGCGCGCCAGTCATCCGCCGACTGCCGATCCACTGGATTTCCTGCGCGCCATTGTCCTTGGACTGCACATAATCCCCTTCGCGCAGTTCCTCGACGAGGCGCGGCCCGTCCGGTGTCTCGATCCGGGTGCCGGGGGTAAAACAGATCACCCCGCCGGTTTCCGGCCCGGTCGAGTTCTTCTGCTGCGCCTGAAGGCTGTGGTGCACCACCCACATTTCCGTATTCCGCGGGGGGATATCGTCCATGAACATCAGAAGCGGCGGAGCGTTGCCGCCCACCTCGATCAGCGTGACCGTATAGCTCTGTGCTCCGTCGGTCACGACAAAGCCGCTATCCATCAGCGGATCCTCGACCTGAATGTTCTGGATATCTGTCGAATTCGTCCGCGCCGCGCCGACCAGTCGCCGCACGATGCGCGCCGCCCGTTTGCGGCTGTTTTCTTCTCCGTCTGCATTCTCAAGTCGCAGAAACTCACGCGGCCCGTCGACGCGCACCAACTCACCGCGCCAGGACCACGCCGCACCCACATCCAGAGATTGGACCGGGGCGGCCTCGAAACCGTCCACTTCCGTCTGCGACCAGGAGATGACAAACGTGCCACGAAAGCCCGTTTTCATTGCCTGTATGCCTGCCTTTATTTTTTTTATTACCGAAAGGTTAACAAACCCGAATCACCCTGGGAACCCCCTGGTAAACAAATTTTCCCGAAAGCGTATGTACCGTCACATTGATCCCACATTTAGGATCAATCCCCGGGAAAGGCATGGAGGCTCGCCCCCCCCCCGCGCCGGTCCGGTGGATGCTGACAGGCGGTCCCGAACGGACGCAGCAGCCCGGATCAGAGCGCCCGCATCCAGAATTGCAGAGGGTGGTCGGTTTCGCCGGGCTGGTCGATATCCTTCCAGCGATAGCTGGCCACCGCCCCCGGCACCGGCGCGTAGCCGCGCTTGCGCCAGAACGCATCGAGCGGGGCATATCCCACCGGACGAAGCGGGTGATCCGCCGGACGGACCACGCCGCAAAAGGCCGAATGGGTCAGGCCCAAGGCGCGGGCATGCGCCTCGCGCGCATCGAAAAAGGCATGGCCAACGCCCTGACCGCGATATTCGGGAAGAAGCACGCTTTCGGCGCAATAGAAAATCCGATCGAGCGGCACCGGCTGATGCGAGAGCGCGACGGCGAAATCCTCGGCATGCTGCACCATCGGCGTACCGGTCGAGGCGCCCACCAGCCGCGCACCGTCAAAGGCCGCGACAAGGATCGCATCATCCGATTGCCGGTAGGTTTCGAGATAGCGGCGTTCATAATCGAGATCGCCGTCGTAGAGGTAAGGAAAGACCCGGAACACCTCGATCCGAAGCGCGGCCAGATCGTCAAGCGCATCCAGAAGCGCCGTGCCGGTCAGCCGCTCGGTTCGAATCACGAGACCTGTGCGGTCCAGTCCGCGAGGTTGTAATAGGTGACAACGCGGGTGATCTGTCCGTCACGCAGCGAGAAGAACGAGCCGCCCGGCAATTTGTAGGTTTGCCCGCGCGCCTCGGGCAAGCCGTCATCGGTCTGCAAATAGGTGCCGTTGACGGTGAACTCCGCCGCCGCGCGTGTTCCGCCTTCGGCCGAAAACACAACGATATCGGTGAGGTTTTCACGATAGCACCGGTTCATATGCTCGCAAAAGGCACGAAACTTCTCTTTGCCCTCGCGCGTCTGGCCCTCATTGACATGGTGCACCACATCCTCGGCCAGACAGTCCAGCATTCCGTTGATATCGCCTGCGTTGAATGCAGCGTAATAGCGGTTGATCACGTCCATTATTCAGCCTCCCTCGGCTCGCCCCACTTGGCCACGAGATGACCAATAATCTGGTCCCGCGTCTGGCGATAGGCCGAAAGTTTCGCCTCACGCGTTTCACCGAGACCCGTCGGGTCCATGATTGGCCAGTAAATCACGTCGAGGTGGAAAATCCGGGTCAGCTCCAGCGCCCGGCGCTGGCTGGCGGGGCTGAGCGCCACCACAAGGTCGAACGAGCTGAGATCATCGCCCCATTGTTCCATTTCGTCGAAGGACCGCGTCCGGTGACGCTCCAGCTCGACCCCGATTTCCCGGCAGACCGTGACGGAAAACCCGTCGATATCCATGTCCGACTTGACCCCGGCGGATTGCACATAGGTGCCGGTGCCATAGAACTTCTTCATGATCCCCTCGGCCATGGGCGACCGCACGGCGTTATGATCGCAGCAGAAGAGGATAGACTGAGGAAGGTCGTCCGCCATGCTCATCCGCCGAAATGCAGCACACAGATCAGCGTAAAGAGGCGGCGCGCGGTATCGTTGTCAATCTCGGCCTTGCCTTCAAGACGCTCTTCGAGAATGCGCGCGCCCTCGTTGTGGATGCCGCGCCGGGCCATGTCGATCGTTTCGATCTGGCTGGGTGGCATGTTCTTGACCGCATCGAAATAGCTTTCGCAGATCGCCCAGTAATCCTTGACCACCTGCCGGAACGGGCTGAGCGAGAGGTGAAACTCCGCCGCAGGATCATCGTTCTCGGTGCGGATGTCGAAGACCAGCCGTTTGTCACGGATCGACAGGCCGACCCGATAGGGGCCATCTGGCACAACACGGTCGTCGCGCTTGGGCAGGGAGAAGCTGTTCTCCTCCATCAGGTCATACATGGCGACCTTGCGCTCCTGTTCGATCTCCGGCGTGGGAGGCGGCAGGTTGGCGTCGTCAAGCTCGATATGGCAAATGCGGGTCATGGCAGTCTCTTTCGCAAAGTGAGACCTGCCTAGCGCAGGGCGCGGGTCTGGGCAATGCGGCTTGAATGCTCAGGGGGCGTACGTGGCGCGCGGGCCACGAGCCGCCCCTACTCGTTCAGATGCTTCAGCCGTGCCGTCACGCTCAGACCGTGCGCCTCCAGGCTTTCCGAGCGCGCCAGCACCTCGGCCGCGGGGCCGATGGCGCGCAGCGCGGCCGGCGTCATGCGGGCGAGCGTCGTGCGCTTGAGGAATTCCATCACGTTCAGGCCCGAGCTGAACCGGGCCGAACGCGCGGTAGGCAACACGTGGTTGGGCCCGCCGACATAATCGCCAATGGCTTCGGGCGTCCACGCCCCGAGAAAGATCGCCCCGGCATGGGTGATCTTTTGGCTCAACCCGTCCGCATCGGCCAAGCAGAGCTCCAGATGCTCGGGCGCGACGCGGTTCGACAAGGCGGCGGCGGTGCTCAGGTCCGGCACGGTGATGATCGCGCCATTGTCACGCCAGGACGCCCCGGCAATCTGCCGCCGCTCCAGCGTTTCGAGATATCTGGACACGGAGGCATCCACAGCCCGGGCAAACTCGGGGCTGTCGGTGATCAGGATCGATTGCGCACTTTCGTCATGTTCGGCCTGGCTGAGCAGGTCGAGAGCGATCCAGTCCGGGTTGTTGTCGGCGTCGGCAATCACCAGGATCTCTGAGGGCCCCGCGATCATGTCGATCCCCACCTTGCCGAACACCCGGCGTTTGGCGGCGGCGACAAAGGCATTGCCCGGTCCGGTGATCTTGTCCACGGGCGCGATGCTTTCCGTGCCATAGGCAAGGGCGGCAATCGCCTGTGCGCCGCCGATCCGGTAAATCTCATCCACGCCGGAAAGGCGCGCCGCCAGCAACACCAGCGGGTTGGCCTGCCCGTCCGGTGTGGGCACGGTAATGGCAAGGCGCGGCACGCCCGCCACCTTGGCCGGAATGGCGTTCATCAGAACCGAGGACGGGTAAGACGCCAGCCCGCCCGGCACATAAAGTCCCGCGGCCGATACCGGGGTCCAGCGCCAGCCCAGAGTGGCGCCGGCCTCATCGGTCCAGCTTTCATCGGCGGGCATCTGGCGGGCGTGATAGGCGCGGATGCGTTCGGCGGCCAGTTCCAGCGCCGCGCGTTCCTCATCCGGGACCAGCGCGATCAGCGTGTCCACCTCGGCCTCGGTATAACGCAGGGTCTGGGGCGTGAGGCGCAGCCGGTCAAACCGCTCGGTCAGTTCGATCACCGCGGCATCGCCCCGCGCCTGCACATCGGCGATGATGGCGGCCACGGCCTCGTCCACATCCGGGGCATCCTCGCGCTTGGCGCTCAGAAGGGCGGTGAACTGCGCTTCGAAATCGGCATCTGTGGCGTCGAGATAGACAGGCATGACGGCTCTCCTTCACGACCACCGCATAAATCGTTCACGGGGTAGCCACAAGCAGGGAGCTGTGACCGGTTCGTGCACCCGGAAGATATTGATCTCCATCAATACATATATCGAGGTTTCTGAATATAATACAGGTATCGGGCAAGTCCCGATGCAACGCGCGATCGTCAGTCTGGGAGGATATTATGACTGATATGAAAACGATGGTTACGAGTATCTGCCTTGGCGTTCTGACCTTTACCCCCGCCATTGCAGATGATTTCGGCAAAATGGAGTACATGAACAACTGTGCAAGTTGTCATGGCGAGTCCGGAATGGGTCAGGGGCCACTGGCAGAGTTGATGACGGTCGACGTACCGGCATTGACAAAGCTTGCAGCCAACAATGAGGGAAAGTTCCCGATGCTTGAGGTCATTCACACGATTGACGGGCGTCAGGGGACACGCGGGCACGGGTATCCGATGCCTGTATGGGGGGATCGTTTCTCCAAGTCGGTGGACGCAGCCGGAGAGTACGGGGCCGAAGCCATCGTCCGCGGCCGCATCCTGTCAATCGCCTATTACCTGGAGTCCATTCAGGAATGACAACAAGGGCGTGACCCTGTCTTGCGCCCCGTTTGCACCATGATCGTGGCGCAAGACGCCGTTTCTGCGCAGGGCTGAAGGTGCTTTGCATCGCAGCCCTGCATCTTTGCGGCCGGATGCGCCGCCTTAAGTGTTCTGCAAGGATCAGGGTTTGTGTGCAGGCACCTTGCCCGAGGTCGCCTTGTAGGGGCGCGTGACATCTTTCAGTGTCACCTCCAGCGCCTCGACATCCAGCCGGATAGCCCCGTCGCCCGCAAGCGTCAGGAGCACATGGCCGCTAGCGTCTTCGCCGGGCTCAAACGTCACGCTCAGCAACGACAGGATCAGATCCGCATCAGAGCGGTCCACCCCCTGGCTGGCCACGCGCAGGACATTGTCGATCACCAGCACTGCCTGTGCCCGTTCAGGCCCGTGCCGTCCACGCGCCTCGTCTTCCCAGCGGAAGCGATTGAGCAGCACCGCAAACCGCCTTTGGCCGGTGCGCCACGTCATCTCGGTGATCGGAAAGACGGCATCCTGCGCCAGCGAAGAGATCACCGCGAGATCCTCGGCATCCATCGCGCCAAGGTTCAGGGGCTTCTCCTGCCCGTCCTCAAACCGTGCGTCTTCGTTCATGAGCCCGATACCCGTTCGATCCTGGCGCCGAGATTGCTCAGCTTTTCCTCGACCCGCTCATAGCCGCGATCAAGGTGATAGACACGGTTCACGATCGTCTCACCCTCGGCAGCAAGCCCCGCAAGGATCAGCGACACCGATGCGCGCAGATCGGTGGCCATCACAGGCGCGCCTTTGAGCTGTTCCACACCTGTCACCGTCGCCGTTCCGCCATGTACCTCGATCTGGGCGCCCATGCGCATCAGTTCGGGCGCATGCATGAACCGATTCTCAAAGATCTTTTCCTCCAGAACGCTTGTCCCCTCAGCGGTGCACATCAGCGCCATCATCTGCGCCTGCAGATCGGTGGGAAAGCCGGGAAACGGTTCTGTCGTCACATTCACGGCCTTTACCCGGCCGTTATGGCGCGAAACTTTCAGGCCCTTCTCTGTCTCTTCAACCTTGATGCCTGCCTCATCCAGCTTCTCACAGAAGGCGCCCACCAGCTCGATCCGTCCGCCCAGGCATTCGACCTCGCCGCCGCAAATGGCCGGGGCCAGCATATAGGTGCCCAGCTCGATCCGGTCGGTGACGACAGGATGCGTCGCCCCGTGCAGCCGGTCCACACCCTGAATGGTGATCTCGGAGGTGCCGTCGCCCTCGATCTGGGCGCCCATCTTGCGCAGGCAATCCGCAAGATCCACGATCTCGGGCTCGCGCGCGGCGTTCTTAAGCACCGTGGTGCCCTTGGCCAGAGTCGCCGCCATCAGCACATTCTCGGTCGCGCCGACGGAGGCAAAGCGCATCTCGTGCACGGCCCCCTTCAGGCCCCCGGGGGCGTTGGCATGAAGATAGCCGTCTTTCAATTCGATCTCGGCCCCCAGTGCGGTCAGCGCCTCGATATGCAGGTCCATCGGCCGTGCCCCAATCGCACAGCCCCCCGGCAGCGACACGACCGCATGACCCAGCCGCGCCAGCATCGGCCCCAGCACCAGGTTGGAGGCGCGCATCTTGCGAACGATGTCATAATCGGCGACGTGGTTGCTGAGGTCATGCGAGGACATGGCCAGCACCTGCCCGTCCTGCATCGAGGTCACTTCCGCGCCCAGAGACTGCAGAAGCTCGGTCATCGTCTTGATATCCGACAGGCGCGGCGCGTTGGTGAGCGTCAGCGGCTCTTCGCTCAGAAGCGTGGCCGGCATCAGGGTCAGGCAGGCATTCTTGGCCCCGGCAATGGGGATCTGCCCATTGAGCGGCCCGTTGCCGGTTACGATAATACTGTCCATCTGCTCTACCTTTTTTCCTCGTCCGGGGCTTTATCGGCACCCGCTCTCGCCCGCGCCTGCGCCTTGCGCCGCGCCATGTTCGCCTTGAGCGCCGCCTTCAGGCGGTCTTCGCGGCTCGCTGCCTGTTTCGGCTTTGGTTTGGGCGTGGTGGTTTTTGTCATGCCCTCTCTCTACAGGAGGTCGCAAAAAGGGTCCAGTTAGCCCTTGCACCAGCGGTGTTTTGCGTCTAATCACCCCGCCACAACGCTGCTGCTGTAGCTCAGTGGTAGAGCGCACCCTTGGTAAGGGTGAGGTCGGGAGTTCAATCCTCCCCAGCAGCACCATCCCCTTTCAGCGAAATCAAGGCGAACGCACAAGGTCGCGCGCCTGGGCCAGGTCGGCGCGGAAATGTGCCATTGCTGCGGTCCGGTGCGCGGCGTCCGGCACGCGCAGAAGGTAAGACGGATGCAGGGTGAGCAGGACCGGCATCCCGTCGGGGGTGCATTCCAAACGGCCGCGACGCGAGAGCATGTCCCCGCCCGTTCCGGTCAGCGCCAGCGCCGCCGTCGCCCCCATGGCGAGAATCAGTTTTGGCCGGATCAGGCGCCGCTCGGCGTCGAGCCACCATTTGCAGTGCCTGACCTCGCTCATATTGGGCCGCTGATGCAGGCGGCGCTTGCCTCGCGCGGTGAATTTGAAGTGTTTCACGGCATTGGTCACATAGATCATGCGCCGCTCCAGCCCAACCTCCTCCGCCACCCGGTCAAACACCTGCCCCGCCGGACCCACGAACGGCCGACCCTGAAGGTCTTCCATATCGCCGGGTTGTTCGCCCACGATCATCAGGCGCGCATCCAATGGCCCCTCGCCCGGTACGGCCTGGGTCGCGCATCTGTCCAGGGCGCAGCGGGTGCAGGCGTGGATCGCCGCGGGCAGACCGTCGGCGCGCCCCGTCCAGGCCGAGGCGTGTTCAGCCAGTTGCGCCTGTACCTTTCCGGCGCGCATGGACGGCAGGGACGGTGCAGCCGCCTGCATCGCGCGGGCCCGCGCCGGGGCGGTGGCGATCAGCTCCGGAATCGCGGCCGCCTCGGGCATGTTGCGCCAGTATTTGCGCGGCATTTCCGATTGCATCGCCTGCACCTTGAGCCGGGCCGGATTGAAGATGTTGCGGAAATAGGTGACCCAGAGCGCCTCGCTGGCATCGGGCGGCAGATCGGGGCGCGCTCGTCCCTCCTCAAGGCGCAGCGTCCCGTCCTCGAATATCGCGCAGACATCTGGCGTGAGGATCCGCCAATCCATATCGCCGAAACGCCGCACGAAAAACGCGGCAGTTGGCTCGACCGTGTGATGCGTGGGCTCGAACCAGGCCGCAAAGGACCGGCGCGCTGCGGCCGGGTCCCCGATCTCGCGAAAGCGGACAAAAGCCTTCATCTTGTGCTGGCAGCGATGCACGTTCTTTTCCATCTGCCTGAGCTTCGCCAGGTCCGCATCACCCCTGTCCTGCATGAGTTGCGGGGCGTCTCGCAGCCGCCACAGAAAGGCATAGAGCCGGGCGAAACGGCTCGGGTCCGAATGCCACACGACGGACCGGGCAAGGCTCAGAAACCCACGCGGCACGGTCATGGCGGTGGCTGGCCTCTGCGTGGCGGGCGCATCGAACAACCCGCGCGGACGGTCCTCATCGCCCCAGTCCGCCTCTTCAGGCGGCACACCGGCCCCGAGCATCTCCCGCGCCGCGTCACGCCATGCCTCCCAGGCGCCGATCTTGGGGACCGAGACGCGCTGCATCAGAACAGCGTGAGTTGCTCGGGCGGCGGGACAAATCGCGCGCGCAGATCGGCGGTGTCGGTCAGCGCCCCCGGCGTCCAGCCCTGTGCGGTCACAAATGCCCTGGCCTTCTTCATCCCCGCTCCCATGCGCAGAAGGTCCTCATACCGTAGCGCGCGGTGGCGGCGGGTCGTCAGGATACGGTTGACCGTCTTGACCCCGAAACCCGGCACCCGCAGGAGCATCTCCCGGCTGGCGCGGTTCACGTCGAGCGGAAACAGACCGCGATGCTGCAAGGCCCAGGCGAGTTTCGGGTCGATCTCAAGGTCAAGGTTGCCGTCCGGTGTGACGGCGGTGATTTCGGTCACATCGAACCCGTAGAACCTGAGCAGCCAATCGGCCTGATACAGCCGGTGTTCGCGCTGCAAGGGCGGGCGGATCAGCGGCAGCTTGGCAGAGCTGTCGGGGATCGGAGAAAAGGCCGAGTAATAGACCCGCTTGAGCTTGTAACTGGAGTAAAGCCGGGTGGACTGACCCAGAATGGTCGCGTCGGTCGAGCCATCTGCCCCGATGATCATCTGCGTGGATTGTCCCGCAGGGGCAAAGCGCGGCGGTCGGCGGCCGGTATGGGTGCGGTCCTTCGCCGCCTCTTTGCGCAGACGCATATCGGCCATGGCGCGGCGGATCTGCTCGGGGTTTTTCTCGGGCGCATGCCGCCTGATCGCAGCATCGGTCGGCAGTTCCACATTGATCGACAGACGGTCGGCATGGCGGCCGGCCTGTTCGATCAGTTCAGGCGCCGCGTCGGGGATCGTCTTGAGGTGGATATAGCCGCGAAAATTTTCCTCTTCGCGCAGTTTACGGGCAATCTCGACCATGTCGGCCATCGTGGCGTCGGGCGACCGGATGATGCCGGATGACAAGAACAGCCCCTCGATATAGTTGCGCCGATAGAACTCGATGGTGAGCCGCACCACCTCATCGACGGTGAAGCGGGCGCGTTTCACATTCGAAGACACGCGGTTGATGCAATAGGCGCAGTCATAGATGCAGAAATTGGTCATCAGGATCTTGAGCAGGCTGATGCAGCGCCCGTCGGGGGCATAGGCATGGCAAATGCCGCTGCCCTCGTTCGACCCAAGGCTTTTGCCACCCCGCGAGTCGCGCCGCGTGGAGCCTGAGGACGCACAGGAGGCGTCATACTTGGCCGCATCCGACAGGATTGCCAGCTTCTTATCGAGGGACATCTGAACCATTTGTTCACTATATGTTCCAACCCGTTCGGCTGACAAGGGGCGTCGTGACGCCTTTGGATCAGGGGTGAATCAGGGGCAGGCGATGGGCACCATGTAGCCTGCCGGTACGGTGTGACTGCCAATCACCGAGGCGCGGCGGGCCGCATCCACCGTGCAGCCTGTGTTTGCACGCAGATAGAGGGCAAAGTCGCGGCTGGTGATCTCTTGCGGGGCGGGCAGAGCTGCGCCCGGGGATCCGGGCGTGACCTGGATGTAACTGGCATGAGGCGCAGGATGCACAAAGCTCAGGTCATAGCTGCGCGCTACCGGGCCATTGGGTACCGTGCTGCACCCGGCCATGAGGGCCACTGTTGTGCTCAGCAAAAATCGCACCGGGTCCATCCCGCCTGTCCCTCCTTCACGTTCCGCCGGTCAAAAATACGCCGCCGGACCGCGCCGATCCATGCAAAGGTAAAGACATCGTTAACATCGCGACCGCCGCCCCCGACCGACCAGCCAAGTGGCAGTTTGATGCTTATCTGCGTGAAACTGCCCCTTTCACCGCCCTGAAACGCAAACTATAAGGGCCTCGGCTTGCCTCTTCAGAGAGTCGCGAGCCGTCACACTATTTCGTCACAGGACGCCGCCGATCATGTCGATTTTGCAACGAATTCCGGGCCTTATCTCATCCGATATGGCCATTGATCTGGGAACGGCAAACACGCTCGTCTATGTCAAAGGGCGCGGCGTGATCCTGAGCGAGCCGTCGGTTGTGGCCTATCACGTCAAGGACGGCGTGAAAAAAGTGCTTGCCGTGGGCGAAGATGCCAAGCTGATGCTGGGCCGCACCCCCGGCAGCATTGAGGCAATTCGTCCCATGCGCGAAGGGGTGATCGCGGATTTCGACACTGCCGAGGCGATGATCAAGCATTTCATCCGCAAGGTTCACAAACGCTCGACCTTTTCCAAGCCCAAGATCATCGTCTGCGTGCCGCATGGGGCCACCCCGGTGGAAAAACGCGCCATTCGGTCGTCCGTGTTGGCCGCAGGTGCGCGCCGCGCGGGTCTGATCGCCGAACCGATTGCAGCGGCCATCGGTGCCGGCATGCCCATCACCGACCCCACAGGCAATATGGTCGTCGATATCGGCGGCGGGACCACGGAAGTGGCGGTTCTGAGCCTTGGCGATATCGTCTATGCCCGTTCGGTTCGCGTCGGCGGAGACCGCATGGATGAGGCGATCATCAATTACCTGCGCCGCCAACAGAACCTTCTGGTGGGCGAAAGCACGGCGGAGCGGATCAAGACCTCCATCGGCACCGCGCGCATGCCCGACGACGGGCGCGGCACCTCGATGCAGATCCGGGGCCGCGACCTTCTGAATGGTGTGCCCAAGGAAACCGAGATCAGCCAGGCCCAGGTGGCCGAGGCGCTGGCCGAGCCGGTGCAGCAGATCTGCGAGGCCGTCATGACCGCACTGGAAGCCACCCCGCCCGATCTGGCCGCCGACATCGTGGATCGTGGCGTGATGCTGACCGGTGGCGGGGCTCTTCTGGGCGATCTGGACCTGGCGCTGCGCGAACAGACCGGGCTGGCCGTGTCCATCGCCGATGACAGCCTCAACTGCGTGGCGCTCGGCACCGGCAAGGCGCTGGAGTTCGAGAAACAATTGCGCCACGCGATTGACTACGACAGCTAAAGCGTGAACCCTTGCACGCAAAGGGGAACGATTGGCCAAGGACCGTAACCAGGGTAGCGACTATTCCGGCCCGCTGAAGCGCTTGCTGACGGGGGTTCTTTTGCTGTGCCTGCTGGGCCTGTTCCTTGTCTGGCGGATCGACAGCCCGCGTGTCGAGCGGTTCCGCGCGCAGGTGGTGGACGCGGTGGTGCCCAATTTCGAATGGGCCATGGCGCCGGTCACGGGGGCGATCAACATCCTGCGCGATTTCCAGAGCTACCAGAGGATTTACCAGCAAAACCAGGAGCTTCGCCGCGAGTTGCAGCAGATGAAAGCCTGGAAGGAAGCCGCTCTTCAGCTGGAGCAGGAAAACGCGCGCCTTCTCGACCTGAACAACGTGCAGCTTGACCCGCGCCTGACCTTCATCACCGGCGTCGTGATGGCCGATAGCGGCTCGCCCTTCCGGCAATCGGTGCTGATCAATGTGGGCGCGCGCGACGGGATCGTCGATGGCTGGGCGGCGATGGACGGGCTCGGCCTGGTCGGGCGCACCTCGGGCGTGGGCGAAAGAACTGCCCGCGTGGTGCTTCTGACCGACACATCCAGCCGCGTGCCCGTGACGATCCAGCCATCGGGGCAAACCGCGCTTGTGGTGGGCGACAACACCGCCGCGCCGCCGGTGGATTTCATCGAGGATCTCGACCAGGTGCGGGCAGGCGACCGCGTGCTGACCAGCGGAGACGGCGGAGTGTTTCCGCCCGGCCTCGCCATCGGGCAGATTGCCAAGGATCCGAACGGACGCATCCGCGTGCGGCTGGCCGCCGATTATGAACGGCTGGAATTCCTGCGTGTGCTGCGCAATTACGGCCGTCCGGCGATCACCGATCAGGGCGGGCTGATCGCGCCCGACACGCCCGCCGAGGTCAGCACCGATGCGGAGGCGGCCGATGGTTGACAGCCCGCAAACCCGCGCCTGGATGATGCGCGCGCTTTATCTGGCACTTTGCACGCTGCTGGCCTTTTTTGCGTTGCTGCCGCTCAACACCGCGCCGAGCAGCTGGGCGGGGCCTGACCTCATTCTCGTGCTGACCTGCGCCTGGGTGCTGCGGCGGCCCGAATTCGTGCCGGTTTCGCTGATCGCGCTGGTGTTCTTTCTCACCGGGCTTCTGTTTCAGCTTCCGCCCGGGCTCTGGGCGGCGCTGGTGGTGATCGGCACCGAAACGCTGCGCTCCCGCGCGCCGGGCCTGCGCGACCTGACCTTTGCCGCCGAATGGGCCACGGTATCGGCCACTCTGACGATGATGACGCTGGCCAATCAGATCACTCTCGGCATCCTGATGGTGGACCGCCCCGCGCTTGGTCTGAGCCTGATGCAGCTGGTCATGACCCTCGCCACCTATCCGATTGTGGTCTATATCTCGCAAATCGTCTTTGGCGTGCGCAAGCAGACGCCGGGCGATGTGGATGCCCTGATGAGCCGCTCATGAGACGCCCGACCCGCGATAACGCCGAAAGCCAGCGCCGGATCACCCGCCGGGGTCTGATCCTGGGCGGGGGCATGGCGGGGTTTGCCACGCTGCTGGCCTTTCGCATGCGCTATATGCAGGTGGAACAGGCCGATGAATTTCGCCTGCTGGCCGATGAGAACCGGATCAATATCCGGCTGATCCCGCCCGCCCGGGGCCGTATCTTTGACCGCAATGGCCGGGTGGTGGCCGAGAACACGCCAAGCTATCGCATCACCATGGTGCGCGAGCAGGCAGGCGATGTGGAGGCCGTGATCGAACGGCTGGCAAAGCTTGTGGAGCTTGACCCCGAAGAGCTCGAAGAGGCGCTGGCCGATCTCAAGAAACTGCGCGGCGACACGCCGGTGACCATCGCCGACCGGATCAGCTGGGACGACCTGAGCCGGGTGGCGGTCAATGCCCCTGCCCTGCCCGGCGTCACGCCCGAGGTGGGGCTGTCACGGCGCTATCCGCAGCGGGATCACTTCGCGCATATCGTCGGCTATGTCGGCCCGGTCAGCGACAAGGACCTTGAGCGGATCAACGCGCCCGAGCAGCTTTTGCGTATCCCGCGGTTTCAGGTGGGCAAGATCGGGCTGGAGGCGCAGCGCGAGGACGTGTTGCGCGGCAAGGAAGGCACCAAGCGGGTCGAGGTCAACGCCGCGGGCCGCGTCATGCGGGAACTTGACCGCGTCGAGGGCCATGCCGGATCGGACTTTCAGATCAGCATCGACAGCGATCTTCAGGCCTATGCCCACGCCCGGCTCAAGGAAGAAAGCGCCGCTGCCGTGGTGATGGATTGCGAGAATGGCGATCTGCTGGCTTGCGTCTCGGCCCCCAGTTTCGATCCCAACCTCTTTGTGCGCGGCATCTCGGTCGCCGATTACAAGGCGCTTCTGGACAACAAGTATCGCCCGCTGCCCAACAAAGCGGTGCAAGGCGTCTATCCGCCCGGTTCCACCTACAAGATGATCACCGCGCTGGCCGCGCTGGAAAATGGCGATATTCACCCCGATGATACGGTGCGCTGTCCCGGTCACCTTGAGGTGAGCGACCGGCGCTTTCACTGCTGGAAACGGGCGGGTCATGGCAACATGAACCTGCACACCTCCCTGCGCGAAAGCTGCGATGTGTATTATTACGAGCTGGCGCTGAAAACCGGCATCGAAAACATCTCCGAAATGGCCAAGAGGCTGGGCATCGGTGTCAGCCACGACCTGCCGATGACCTCGGTGGCCAAGGGGCTGGCCCCTACCAAGGCGTGGAAACGCGAAGTGCGCGATGCCGAATGGCGCATTGGCGACAGCGTGAACGCCTCGATCGGGCAAGGCTATGTGCTGGCCTCGCCGCTGCAACTGGCGGTGATGACGGCGCGGCTGGCCACCGGGCGCTCGGTCAGCCCGCGGCTGATCAAGAGCATCGACGGGGTGGAGCAACCCACTGGCTATGGCACCGATATGGGCCTGAACGAAAACAACCTGCGCGCCATCCGCAAGGCGATGTTTGCCGTGTCCAATTCGCGCCGGGGCACGGCTTACGGCAGCCGGATCGCGGTCGAGACGATGCAGATGGCGGGCAAGACCGGCACCTCGCAGGTGCGCTCGGCAGTGGTCAACAATGCCGAAGTGCCGTGGGAGCAGCGAGATCATGCTCTGTTTGTCAATTTCGCGCCCTACGACAACCCGAAAATCGCCGTGGCGGTGGTGGTTGAACATGGCGGCGGCGGCTCCACCGCAGCCGCGCCCATCGCCCGCGACATCACGCTTCAGGCGCTCTATGGCGAAGACCCGCCGCTCTCCGCCTACCCGTCCAAGGACCGGGGCCGTATCCGGGCCCAGCAGGAACGTCTGCGCCGGGAGATGGTGGAACGCGAGGGCGACGGAAGCGACCGCGCATGAGCTATCTTGAATATACCGTTCAGCACACGCCCACCGGGCTGCGCAAGGTGCTTTATCTCAACTGGCCGCTGACCATCCTGCTCTGCGCCGTGGCGTCGGTGGGCTTCCTGATGCTCTATTCGGTGGCGGGCGGCTCCTTCTCGCCCTGGGCCGAGCCCCAGATGAAACGGTTTGGCATGGGGCTGGCGCTGATGCTGTTCGTCGCCATGGTGCCGATCTGGTTCTGGCGCAACATGGCGGTGGTGGCCTATCTGGGCTCGCTCGCGCTTTTGCTGCTGGTAGAGCTTATCGGCTCTGTCGGGATGGGTGCGCAGCGCTGGATCGACCTTGGTTTCATGCGTCTGCAACCCTCGGAGCTGACCAAGATCACCCTCGTCATGCTGCTGGCCGCCTATTACGACTGGTTGCCCATGTCCAAGGTGTCACGTCCGCTCTGGGTGCTGGCTCCGGTCCTGATGATCCTGCTTCCCGTGGCGATGGTGCTGCGTCAGCCCGACCTTGGCACGTCGATCCTTCTTCTGGCGGCAGGCGGCGTGATGATGTTCATCGCAGGGGTGCACTGGGCCTATTTCGCCGTGGTCATTGCCGCTGTCGTGGCCCTGATCACAGCCGTGTTCCAAAGCCGCGGCACCGACTGGCAGATGCTGGCCGATTATCAGTTCCGGCGTATTGACACGTTTCTCGATCCGTCCAGCGACCCGCTTGGCGCGGGCTATCACATCACCCAGTCCAAGATTGCCCTGGGTTCCGGCGGCTGGACCGGGCGGGGCTTCATGCAGGGCACCCAGTCACGGCTGAACTTTCTGCCGGAAAAGCACACCGATTTCATCTTTACCACACTGGCCGAAGAGTTTGGCTTCATCGGCGGCGTGTCCCTTCTGGGGCTTTATGTGCTGATCCTGGTCTTCTGCATCTCGACGGCGCTGGCCAACAAGGATCGTTTTTCGTCGCTGATGACGCTTGGCATGGCGGCGACCTTCTTCCTGTTTTTCGCGGTCAATATGTCGATGGTCATGGGCCTTGCGCCGGTGGTGGGCGTACCCCTGCCGCTGGTCAGCTATGGCGGTTCGGCCATGCTCGTGCTGATGATCGGGTTCGGCCTTGTCCAATCCGCCCATGTTCACAAACCGAGGTAAGTGATGGCGCTCAATATCCTTTTCGCCGGTCGCCCCGACCGTTGGGACGAATACCGCCCGACATTGAGCCGTGCCTTCCAGGAGGCGGGGCTTGACGCGGTCATCCGCGATGATCTGCCCCCCGCAGAGGTCGATTACATCGTTTATGCGCCCAACGGCCCGGTGCAGGATTTCACGCCCTACACCCGCGCCAAGGCAGTGCTGAGCCTCTGGGCCGGGGTGGAGAAAGTCGTTGGTAACAAGACACTTACAATGCCGCTGACGCGCATGGTCGATCACGGTCTGGCGCAAGGGATGCGCGAATGGGTGACGGGCCATGTGCTGCGTCATCATCTGGGCATGGACCGCGACATCCTCAACCGTGAGGCACGATGGGAGCCTGTCGTCCCGCCGCTGGCAGAGGAGCGGAAGGTGACCGTGCTGGGCCTCGGGGCATTGGGCCGTATCTGTGCCGAGACTCTGGCGAGCCTCGGCTTTGACGTGACCGGCTGGAGCCGGGCGCAGAAACAGATCGACGGGATCAGGTGCCTGGCGGGTGAGGACGGGCTGCAAGAGGCCCTGACGGGGGCCGAGATCGTGGTGCTGCTATTGCCCTTCACATCCGAAACGGAGAATGTGATCAACGCACAAACCCTTGATCTCATGGCGAAAGGTGCTGTGATCATCAATCCGGGCCGCGGTCCGTTGATTGACGATGAGGCGCTTCTTTCCGCCCTCGACAGCGGCCAGATCAGCCATGCCACGCTGGATGTGTTCCGTGTGGAGCCGCTCCCGCAGGATCATCCCTATTGGGCGCATCCGCGCGTGACCGTCACCCCCCATATCGCCGCCGAGACCCGGGCCCGGACCTCCTCTGAAGTGATTGCCGAGAACGTGCGGCGGAACGAGGCCGGAGAGCCGATGCTTTTCCTGGTCGACCGCGACGCAGGCTATTGAATTATCTCAGCTTTGGCGGTTTGTCCGGGTTCATGCCCGGGGTTTCCGGCATATGCGCCGGGGCCGGTTGAGGCAGGTCGAAGCGTAGCCCGTGCCGGGCCAATCGCGGCGTGACGCCATCGCTTGCCGCAAAGAACGCCACATCGAGCGCGGCGGCTTCAAGGCCCGAAAAGGTCAGCACCTCGGATATGGCCTGCGCCAGTGCGGGCTCGGCCCCGGGCAGCGCGTCGATGAACCCGATCAGATGACCCTGCGCGCCGCTGTCATACGCCACACCCACCAGATAGGCAGAATGCGCCAGCCCCGTCGCAGACGCCAGTCGTGCGTCGAGCGCGGTCAGCAATGCCTCGGGCAAGCCCTTGGGAGAAAACATTTTTTCAACCGATTGCCGAAGTTCCTGAGGGGCGTGGGAGAGCATGTCGTTGAGCCATGCGACCTCTTCGGCGAGAATGAAACTCGAGGATGGGGCGACGTCGATATTCAGCGCGATGCCAAGGCGTTGCGGGGCGAGCATGGCAGCGAGCGCGCGCCCGGAGAGGGCGGCATAGGGGGCGGGGCCTTGGGCCAGCGCGGTCAGGCGGGTCTCGAGGTCGAACACGAGGACAAAAGTTTCATTCTGCATTTCAAAGGTTTGCGGCGTCACCTTGTCGCCCTCGGCCTCGCCTTCCAGCAGAAGAAAGAGTTCGGATGCGGCCAGTTGCTCGAAGAAGGCCAGCCGCGCGGCATCGTCTTCGGGCGCAGATTCCGAAGCCAGGAAAGCGGCGTCAAGTCGTGTCTTTTCAACCATTTAGCACCTTTCGCACCTGATCACGGAGGACCGGCAAAAGCTCGGTCTCGAACCACGGGTTTTTCCTGAGCCAAGCGGTATTGCGCCAGGAGGGGTGCGGCAAGACAAAGACCCGTGGCGCATGGTCGCGCCAGGCCGCGACAGTGGCGGTGACGGAGGTTTTGACGCGCAGGTGATGTTTGTGCGCATATCCACCGACAAGCAGGGTTAGCTCAACCTTTTCAAGGTGTTGCATGACATCCGCCTGCCATGTCCTGCGACAGATCGGCGGCGGGGGCAGATCCGAGCCCTTGGCGTCATAACCGGGGAAACAAAACGCCATAGGCACGATGGCCACGCGGGATTTGTCATAGAAATCAGCAGGTTTCACGCCCATCCAGTCGCGCAGACGGTCGCCGGACGGGTCATCGAAAGGCACACCGGATTGATGCACCCGCATCCCCGGCGCCTGCCCGGCGATCAGCACCCGCGCGGAGGAGCGAAACCACGCAACGGGGCGCGGCTCATGGGCCGTGTGGGTCGCGGCGAAGCGGTCCGCACAAAGGCGGCAGGCGCGGATCTGATCGGCAATCTGAGGCATGAGAATTTTGTACGTTTTGTACAAAATACCCCCCTGTTTTGTACAAAATCAACGAGTTGTTAACCCTTCCCCGTTGTCATTTCGATGTTTCTCGAAATAAAGCTTGCGTCAGCCATTCATTTCGATAATTCTAGAAATATGAAACAGACAGTGAGTCCCGATCTCGACCTGGCCCTTGCGGCCTCGACCTTTGCCGCGCTCGGCTCGGAACAGCGCCTGAGCGTGCTGCGCACCCTTGTGCGCGCCGGGCCCGAGGGGCTGCGGATCGGAACGCTGGGCGAACGCTGCGGTGTGAGCGGCTCGACCCTGACCCATCACATGAAGATCCTGACACAGGCCGGGCTGGTCCGGCAGGAGCGCAAGGGCCGGTCGATCATCTGCGCGGCGGTGGCCTATGACGAGCTGCGCCAGCTGTCGGAATTCCTGCTGCGCGAATGCTGCGCGGACTGCCCTGATACGGAGCATACCCATGGCTGACATCCACCACCCGTCCCCGCGCAACTGGAAGATCGACAAGGCCTGGGCGGTGCTGGTGCTGATCCTGCTTGCCGTGGCCGTGTTCGACACGCCGCAACTCTGGCCGACGATCACGTTCGGGACCGCTGCGCTTTTGCACACCGCCCCCTTCATCGTGTTCGCGGTTCTGGCGGTGGCCTATCTCAAGGCGACGGGGGCCGAGACGCTGCTGGCCAGGGCGTTTGAGGGACGGCAGGCGCGGATGATCGTGCTGGCGGCGCTACTGGGGGGTTTGTCGCCCTTTTGCAGTTGCGAGGTGATCCCGTTCATCGCCGCGATGCTGGCGCTTGGTGCGCCCCTGGGCGCGGTCATGGCGTTCTGGCTGGCCTCGCCGCTGATGGACCCGGCGATGTTTCTGATCACCTCCGGCACGCTGGGCTGGGAGTTTGCCATCGCCAAGACGGCAGCGGCGATCGGGATCGGGCTGATGGGCGGCTTTGCGACGATGCTGACCGCGACCTCGCCCGTCTTTGCCGATCCGCTCAGGGAAAAGCCACAGGTGGGCGGCTGCTGCGGGGTGAAAAAGCCGTTTGAAGGCACGCCGGTCTGGCGGTTCTGGGGCGAGGCCCCGCGCCGGGAGGCGTTCAAGGCCAGCGCGCTGGACAACGGGGCGTTCCTGCTGAAATGGCTGGCGCTGGCCTATGTAATCGAGGCGCTGATGCTGCAGTATGTCCCCGCCGAATGGGTCGCGCAGGTGCTGGGGGGCGAGGGCGTGGGCCCGATCATCCTGGGCGCGCTGGTGGGCGCACCGGCTTACCTCAATGGCTATGCCGCCGTGCCGCTGGTGGATGCGCTGCTGACGCAAGGGATGACGCAAGGGGCCGCCATGAGCTTTGTCATCGCGGGCGGGGTGAGCTGCATTCCGGCGGCCATCGCGGTCTGGGCGCTGGTGAAGCCGCGGGTCTTTGCGGCCTATATCGGCTATGCGATGCTGGGCGCGGTTCTGGCCGGGCTTGTATGGCAGACGGTGGCGTGACGGGCGCGGCGGAAGGTGCGTGAGATCACGCACCCTACGGCAGAAGCGGCACGTTCTCTTAAAATTTTGAGGAATGGGCATAATATTGCCCTGATTTGTTGGTAAATCGCGCTGCGATCCGACATAATACGGACAAGCATGGCTAATCTGGCCTTAAGAAAGCCCCGCTAAAGAGGGTGAAGAGCAGTTTCGGAGCGTTTGAATGCTCGAGTTCGACAATGTGAGCAAGTCCTTCTGGACAGGCACCCAGCGCAAGGTGATCCTTGAAAAAGTGTCATTCCGGGTCGAGCTGGGGCGGTCGCTTGGCATTCTGGCCCCCAATGGCACCGGCAAGACCACATTGATCAACATGATGGCGGGGCTGGAAAAACCCGATGAGGGCGAGATCCGCCGCGGCTGCCGCATCTCGTTTCCTCTGGGCTTCATGGGCGGGGTGGTCAACAAGATCTCGGCGATGGAAAACTCGCGCTACATCGCCCGGCTCTATGGGCTCGATCCGGATTATGTGGAGGCCTATTGCCGCTGGATGTGCAACCTGGGCGAATATTTCGACCAGCCGCTGGGCACCTATTCCTCGGGGATGCGGGCGCGCTTCACCTTTGCGCTGATGCTGGCGCTGGAGTTTGATATCTACCTGATCGACGAAGGCATGCCGGGATCCACCGATGTGGAGTTCAACCGCAAGGCCGGAGAGATCCTGCGCGAGCGGCTGCGCACCACCACGGTGATCATCGTGTCGCACCAGCCTGCGACGCTGGAGAAGTTCGCGCGCGAGGCGGCCGTTCTGATGGGCGGCAAATTGTATATGTTTGATACCTTGGAAGAGGCAAAGCAGCTCTATGACTACGAAACCCAAGGCTAAGAAGTTTCGCATCCGGCGCACGACGCCAAGTGCCGGTGCCGCACCGTCCGGTGCCGCGCCTGCGCATGAGGACGCCGCCCCGGATGCCCCGCATGAGGGACAGGTGAGCAGCCCGGCGGAGATGGCCTCGGCCAGCCAGAGCATCGACGCCATCCGCAAGGAGGGGCTGACAGGCCGACAGTTGCGCATGGCACGGCGGATGGCGCAGAAACAGGGGCTGGCGCCGACCTCGGATTTCGATGCGGTGCGCCTGCTGCGCGCCAAGGGGATCGACCCGTTCCAGCGTGCCAATATTCTGGAACTGGTCGCCGATGACGGCGATGACGGGCTGGAAGCGCCGATGGCCGAGGCCGAGAGCGCCAAGCAGGGCAAGGTGCAGTTGCCGCAGACCGTGCCGGTGGGCAAGGCGGGCCTGCCCTCGACCGAGGTGAGCCCCGCCGACCGGCGCGCGGCGGAGATCATGGAGATCCAGCGCGATATCGGCCGCCGCCGTCGCCGCAAGCTGATGCTGCTCCTGTCGCGGCTTGCGGCCTTCGTGCTGCTGCCGACCATGATCGTGGGCTTTTACTATTACAAGATCGCGACGCCGATGTATTCGACCCATTCGGAGTTCCTGATCCTGACCGCTGACGGTTCGGGCGGGGGGGCCGGCGGGCTTGGTGGGCTCTTGCCCAGCCAGTTCGCCACCGGGCAGGACGCGATTGCGACGCAGAGCTATCTGGAAAGCAAGGATGCCATGCTCAGGCTCGATTCCGATCTGGGCTTTCGCCAGCATTTCAGCCAGAGCTTCATCGACCCGATCCAGAGGCTGTCGCCGGATGCCTCCAACGAGGCGGCGCACAAGCTTTACAAGAAATACGTGACCCTGGGTTATGACCCGACCGAAGGCGTGATCCGGATGGAGGTGGCCACGGCGGACCCGGAGATCTCGGCGCTCTTCTCGGAGCGCCTGATCGCCTATGCCGAGGAGCGGGTGGATGAGCTGAGCCAGGAAAAGCGCCAGGACGCGGTGAAGACCGCCATCGAAAGCCTGGAAGAGGCCAAGGCCGAGCGGCGCGCGGCGCAGGAGCGGCTGGTACGTTTGCAGGAGGGGACCATTCTGGACCCCGGCGGCGAAATCGCGGCCATCCGGCAGTTGATCAGCTCGGTCGAGCTGCAAATGCAGGAAAAGGAGCTGGCGCTCAACATCCAGCTCAACAACTCTCGCCCGAACCAGTCGAAGCTGGACGCGCTGCGCAGCGAGATCGCCGTTCTGCGCGCGGAGTATGAAAAACAGAATGCCCGGCTGACCGAGGCCACCGAGGGCAACACGTCGCTGGCCAGCCAGGCGGCGGATATCCAGATCGCGCAGGCCGACCTTGCCACCGCCGACCTGGTGCTGCAGGCCGCCCTTGAGACCAAGCGGCAGAGCGAGATCGAGGCGAACAAGCAGGTGCGCTATCTGACCGTCAGCGTGAAGCCCCTGCCCAGTCAGGATTCGTCCTATCCCAGGGCGTTCGAGAACACGATCCTTGCCTTCCTGATCTTTGCCGGTATCTACCTGATGCTGTCACTCACAGCGTCGATCCTCAGAGAACAGGTCTCAAGCTAAGATGAAACAGGTGGAGTTTGCAGGGCTGACGGTTGGCAATGACCAGCCCCTGACCCTGATTGCCGGCCCGTGCCAGTTGGAAAGTGCGGATCATGCGCAGATGATTGCCGGGCGCATGAAAGAAGCCTGCGATGCGGCGGGGGCGCAATATGTCTTCAAGGGTTCGTTTGACAAGGCGAACCGAACGTCGCTGAACGCGGCGCCGCCGCTGGGGCTGGAGGCAGGGTTGAAGGTTCTGCAATCGGTGAAGGAGGCCATCGGCGTGCCGGTGCTCACCGATATCCACGAAAAAGAGCAATGCGCGCCCGTGGCGGAGGTCTGCGATGTGTTGCAGATCCCGGCCTTTCTCTGCCGTCAGACAGCGCTGTTGCTGGCCGCCGGAGAAACAGGGGCCGTGATCAACGTGAAAAAGGGACAATTCCTGGCGCCGTGGGACATGCCCAATGTCGTGGCCAAGATCGAAAGCACCGGGAATGAGAAGATATTGCTGACCGAGCGCGGGGTGAGCTTTGGCTACAACCGTCTCGTCGTCGATATGCAATCGCTGCCCGAAATGGCGCGCACCGGTTACCCTGTCGTGATGGATGCCACACATGCGGTGGCCCAGCCCGGCGGGCTTGGCGGTGCGTCCGGTGGGCAACGCGAATTTGCCCCGGTGCTGGCGCGTGCGGCAGTGGCCACGGGCGTGGCCGCCGTTTTCGCCGAAACCCATCAGGACCCCGACCATGCGCCATGCGATGGCCCCAACATGATCCGGCTGGAGGACATGCCCGGCCTGATTGACCTTCTGATGCAGTTTGACCGGCTGGCCAAGGCCAACCCGGTGCGTGTGTAAACAACGATAAGAAAGACCCTGACAGTGAAAAAGCCCCTGCCCCAATCGACGCCGAATACCTGGGAATTCCTGCGCGATGCGATGATCGCCCCCACAGGATTCCGCGAATATGACGCGCGGTGGAAATACCCCGATGACATCAACCTGGCGGGGATGACGGCGCTGGGGCTGGGCCTTGGCACGCAGATGCACAAGCGGGGCATTGCTCCGGTGATTGCCGTAGGCAACGATTATCGCGACTATTCGCAGTCGATCAAACACGCGCTGATCATCGGGCTGATGCAGGCGGGTATCCGGGTCAAGGATATTGGCCCGGCGCTGTCGCCCATGGCCTATTTCAGCCAGTTTCATCTTGATGTGCCTGCGGTGGCGATGGTCACGGCCTCGCATAACCCCAATGGCTGGACCGGGGTGAAGATGGGCTTTGACCGCCCCCTGACCCACGGCCCCGACGAGATGGCCGAGCTGCGCGACATTGTTCTGACCGGCGCAGGCGTGGCGCGCGAGGGCGGCGGGTATGAGTTTGTCGACGGGGTGCGCGAGGCGTATCTTGACGACCTCGTGGGGGATTTCAGAATGACCCGCAAGCTCAAGGTTGTCTGCGCCACGGGCAATGGCACGGCCAGCGCCTTTGCGCCCGAGCTGTTTGAGCGGCTGGGGGTGGAGGTGGTGCCCTCGCATAACGAGCTGGATTACACGTTTCCGCACTACAACCCCAACCCCGAGGCGATGGAAATGCTGCATGACATGGCCGCTTCGGTGACGGCGTCAGGTGCCGATTTCGCGCTGGGGTTCGACGGCGATGGCGACCGTTGCGGCGTTGTCGATGACGAGGGCGAGGAGATCTTTGCCGACAAGGTGGGCGTCATCATGGCCCGCGATCTGTCGAAGCTCTATCCCGGCAGCACCTTCGTGGCGGATGTGAAATCGACCGGCTTGTTTGCCTCGGACCCGGAGTTGCAGGCGCAGGGGGCCAAGGCGGATTACTGGAAGACGGGCCACAGCCATATGAAGCGGCGCGTGAAGGAGATCGGCGCGCTGGCGGGGTTTGAGAAGTCAGGGCATTACTTTCTGGCCGAGCCGGTGGGGCGCGGCTACGATTGCGGGATGCGGGTGGCGGTGGAGATCTGCAAGCTGATGGACCGCAACCCCGAGATGTCGATGAGCGACCTGCGCCGCGCCTTGCCGCAGACCTGGGCGACGCCGACGATGAGCCCCTATTGCGCCGACGAGGAGAAATACCAGGTGCTGGAGCGGCTGGTGGAGAAGCTGGTCACCAAGCATGAGGCCGGTGAGCCGGTCGCGGGGCGGGCCATCAAGGAGGTGGTGACGGTGAACGGCGCGCGGGTGATCCTCGACAATGGCAGCTGGGGGCTGGTACGGGCCTCGTCCAATACGCCGAACCTCGTGGTGGTCTGTGAAAGTTCGGAAAGCGAGTCGGAAATGCGGGCGATTTTCGCCGATATCGACGCGGTGATCCGCACCGAGCCTTTGGTGGGCGAGTACGACCAGACGATCTGAGCGGGTTCGGAATTTGCACAAATTCCGGGATCGAAAATGATCATTTTCGAGCTCGTTTTCTGGTCAGAAAACGGGGGCTTCGCGTGGCGGATCAACCTGCTATGAAGGAGGGGTTTGCGGAAAGTATACCCGATGACCCCATCCTTCTCTGGCCTGCCCGTTCTTGTTGCCACCGCGCTGGTGGCGATGGTTCTGGGCACGGTGCATGCCTATTCGGTCTTTCTGGTGCCGCTGGAAGTGCAGTTCGGCACGGGCCGTTCCGCCCTGTCGCTGGGCTATTCGCTGGCGCTGGTCTGCCTGACCCTTGTCGTTCTGGCGGGGCCGCGGCTCTATGCCCGGGCAGCCCCCGCAACGCTTATGATACTGGCCTGTGGCGGGGCGGCGACGGGTGCGCTGCTGGCCGGGTGGGGCGGGTCGCTGGCGCTGCTCTACCTGGGTTACGGCGTGATCTTCGGGGCCGCCAACGGGCTGGGCTATGGCTTTGGCCTGCAACTGGCCGCACAGGCCAATCCGGGGCGCGAGGGGCTGGCCATGGGGGTGGTCACGGCGGCCTATGCTCTGGGTGCCGTGCTGGCGCCGGGGGTATTCGAGGCCGCATTGGTACGCACGGGGTTCGGCGGGGCAATGACGGTGCTGGCGCTGGCGCTGATTGGCGCGGGCGGGGTGAGCGTGCTGTTGCTTCGGCGCAGCGGCATCCGGTTTCAGACCGGCGCGGCCCCTGCCGCCGGGACCCGTAACACGGGGCTGCCGCTGCTTTGGCTGGGTTATTTCGGCGGGGTGCTGGCCGGGCTGATGGTGATCGGCCATGCGGCCGGTATTGCCGAGGCCATGCATCCCGGGCAGGCAGGCTGGATGGCTCCGGCGATCATTGCCCTGTGCAATCTGGCGGGCAGCCTTGCGGGCGGGCGTCTGGCTGACGGGACCGGCCCGAGACGTGTCCTTGTCGGGCTGGTGCTGCTGACCGGCGTGACGCTTGCGGCGCTGGCCCTTGGGCCGCGCGGTGGCGGCGTCTTTCTTGCCCTCGGCCTTGTCGGCTTTGCCTATGGCGGCACAATCGCGGCCACCCCTGCCGTCATTGCCAAGCTTTATGGCATGGGCCAGAGCGCCGCGATTTACGGCCGGGTCTTTACCGCCTGGGGTGCGGCCGGGCTGGCCGGGCCGTGGCTGGCCGGTGCGCTGTATGACTGGCGCGGGGGCTATGGGCTGGCGCTGATGCTGGCGAGCGGCTTTGCCCTTGTCGCCGCTCTCAGCCTTGCGGCCTTCAAGCCGCCAGACCGCGCCCCCTGAGCAACGCCTCGACCCCCGGCAACCGGCCCCGGAACGCGGTGTAGAGCGCATCGGCCTCGACCGAGCCGCCGGTCGAGAGGATATGTTCCTCCAGCCGTTGCGCGGTGGCCGGGTCAAACGCATCGCCCGCTTCTTCGAAGGCGGCGAAGGCGTCGGCATCCATCACCTCAGACCACATATAGCTGTAATAGCCCGAGGAATAGCCATCGCCCGAGAAGACATGGGCGAATTGCGGCGTGGCGTGGCGCATGCGGATGGCGGCGGGCATGCCGATCGCCTCTAGCACCTCGGCCTGTTTCGCCATCGGGTCCGCGGGGGCGGCACCGTCGTGAAACGCCAGATCCACCAGAGCGGAGGCGACATATTCGACCGTCTGGAACCCCATGTCGAACGTGGCGGCCTTGAGCACCTTGTCGAGCATCGCCTGCGGCATCGCCTCGCCGGTTTCGGCATGGGTGGCAAATTCGGCCAGCACTTCGGGGACTTCGAGCCAATGCTCGTAAAGCTGGCTGGGCAGCTCGACAAAGTCGCGCGCCACCGATGTGCCCGACAGGCTCTCATAGGTCACATTCGACAGAAGGTGATGCAGCGCATGGCCAAACTCGTGAAACAACGTGCGCGCGTCGTCATAGCTGAGCAGGGCCGGACTGCCCTTGGCGAAGTTGCAGACATTGATCACCACCGGGCCCTGCACTTGGGGTGTCCTGGCCTGCCCGCGCATGGAGGAGCACCAGGCCCCCGACCGTTTGGAGGCGCGCGCGAAATAATCGCCGATGAACACGGCCACATGTCGGCCTTCACGGGTCACCTCCCAGGCGCGGCAATCGGGGTGGTAGAGCGGCACGTCAATGCGCCTGAACTCCAGCCCAAAGAGCCGGTTGGCGCAGGCGAAGGCGGCTTCGATCATGCGATCAAGCTGCAGATAGGGCTTCAGCTCGGCCTCATCGAGGTCGAACTCCGCGCGGCGGCGTTTTTCGGCGTAATAGCGCCAGTCCCACGGGGCGAGATCCTCATTGATGCCGTCGGCATGCATCATCTCGGTGAGGATACGCGCATCGGCCTCGGCGCGGGCGCGGGCGGGCGTCCAGACCGCCATGAGCAGATCGCGCACCGCCGCTGGCGTTCTGGCCATTTCGGTTTCGAGCTTGAAATCGGCAAAGCTCTTGTAGCCCAGAAGGGCGGCGCGTTCCTGCCGCAAGGCCAGCGTTTCGGCGGCGATGGCGCGGTTATCGGTCTCCCCGCCGCCGGCCCCACGGGCCTCCCACGCGCGGAACGCTTTTTCGCGCAGGTCGCGGCGCGGGGAGAATTGCAGAAACGGCACGATGAGCGAACGCGAAAGGGTGATGACAGGGCCCGGCTGGCCCAGTTCCTCGCCCGCCGCACGGGCGGCCGACACCACGAACTCGGGCAGGCCCTCAAGATCCGCCTCCGAGAGCGCCATGTGCCAGCCCGCCTCATCGGCCAGCAGATTTTGCGTGAACGCCGTGCCCAGTTCAGCGAGGCGCGCCATGATCTCGCGCATGCGGGCCTCTTGGGCGCCGGTCAGCGCGGCGCCGGCCCTGCGAAAGCGGCGGTGGGTCAGCATCAGCAGGCGCTGTTGCTCTGGCGTCAGATCGAGGCTGTCGCGCGCCTCCCAAAGGGTTTCGATCCGGGCAAAGAGGGCAGCGTTAGAGGTCATATCCGAGGAAAACCGCGCCAGTTCGGGGCCAAACTCGCGCTGGAGCGCCTGCCGCGCCGGGTTGCTGTCGGCCCCGGCAACCGAGAAGAACACCGCGAGCACCTTGTCGAGCGCCTTGCCGGAGGCTTCGAGCGCCTCGATCGTGTTGGCAAAGCTGGGCGGTTCGGGAGTGTCGGCAATCGCCGTGATCTCGGCGCGGGCCTGCTCCAGCGCGGTCTTAAATGCGGGGGCAAAATGCGCGTCTTCGACCGCATCGAACGGGGCAAGATCAAAGGGGGTATCCCAGTCCTGCAACAAGGGGTTGGTCATGTGGCTCTCCTTTGCCTAAGAGATAGGCGTATATGGCAGGGGTTCAATCAGAGGTTGTCGCGCAAATGGGGCAATCGGCGCGGGGCTTGAGCGTCAGTTTGCGCGTCTCGCCATAAAGTGCGTCGTAAATCAGCATCTCGCCATAAAGCGGCGCGCCGGCCCCTGCGATCACCTTGACCGCCTCCACCGCCATCATCGAGCCGATGACGCCCGGCAAGGGGCCGATCACACCGGCCTCGGCACAGGACGGCGCAAGGCCGGGTGCGGGCGCTTCGGGAAAGATGCATTGATAACAAGGGGTGCCGCGCGCAGGGTCGAACACGCTGATCTGGCCCTCCCATTGCGACAAAGCGCCGGAAATCAGAGGCTTGCCCGCCTGGACCGCGGCGGCATTGGCAAGGTAGCGGGTGGTGAAATTATCCGTGCCGTCTAGGATCAGATCATACTCCGCAAAAAGCTCGGTCGCGATCTCGGGGGAGAGGCGCCGCTGATAGGTCTTGACCGCCACGAAGGGGTTGAGCGCCTGCATGGCCTTGGCGGCCGAGTGGACCTTGGGCTGGTTCACGCGGGCATCGGTGTGGATGATCTGACGTTGCAGGTTCGACGCATCGACCACATCGTCGTCGATCACGCCAATGGTGCCCACACCCGCCGCCGCCAGATAGAGGCAGGCGGGCGAACCCAGCCCCCCGGCCCCGATCACCAGCACGCGCGCTTCTTTCAGGGCCTTCTGCCCTGGTCCGCCGATCTCACGCAGGATGATATGGCGGGCATAGCGCTCCAGCTCGGCATTGGCGAACGGGCCGTCCGGTTCGGGCGGGGCCTGGCGTGCTTCGGCGGTCTGGCGCACCCGCCTGAGCCCGGCGCGATAGGCCAGGAAGAGCGAGGCAAAGCCGCCGAGGATCAGCCAGCGCGCCGCACTTTCGCCCGTGGCCATGCGCAGGGCGTGGCCCTCGGGCAGCGCCAGATGCAGCGCCACCACCGCCGCCCAGAGCACGCCGATCATGATCCAGCGCATCCGCCGGGGCGTGCCCAGCAGCGCGCCAAGGCCCCAAAGTGCGGCCATCAGGATCAGAACCAGCGCCATGCTCAGCCAACCCCGGTCGAGCCAAAGCCGCCCGCGCCGCGCGCGGTGTCGTCCAGCACCTCGACAAGCTGCAGGCGCGCCTGCACAACGGGGGCAACAACCATCTGCGCGATGCGCATCCCATGCGCGATGTGAAATGGCTGATCGCCTGCGTTCATCACGATCACGCCCAGCGGCCCGCGATAATCGGCATCGATCGTGCCGGGGCTGTTGGGCAGCGTGATCCCGTGTTTGAGCGCCAGCCCCGAACGTGGCCTCAGCTGCACCTCATACCCTGCCGGAATAGCCAGCCGAAGCCCCGTGGGCACCAGCGCGCGCTCCCCCGGTCTGAGCTCAACACCATCGCGCTCTGCCTCGGGGAAATTCGCCCGCAGATCGGCCCCCGCCGCCCCTGCGCTCTCATAGCAGGGCAGCCCCAGCGAGCAATCGGCCCCCTGGTCCCAAACGCAGTCTATCCTGACCACCCCTGCCCTTTCATTGTTCCCAAAATACTCAAAATCCCCCGCCCAGCGCCTGCGCGATCCGCTCGGCCAGCCGGGCGGCCACCTCGTCCTTCGACATGCGCGGCCAATCCTCGGCCCCATCCGCCGAGATCAGCGTCACCGCGTTTTCCGACCCGCCCATGATCCCCGTCCCGGCACTCACATCGTTGGCGAGGATCCAGTCGCAGCCCTTGCGCTGGCGCTTGGCGGTGGCGTTTTCCACCACGTCGTCGGTCTCGGCGGCAAAACCCACCACCAGACCGGGCCGGCCTTTCGTCATCTGTGACACGGTGGCCAGAATGTCAGGGTTCTCCGCGAAATCCAGCTGCGGCAAACCGCCCTTGGTCTTCTTCATCTTCGAGGCCGAGGCCGAGGCCACGCGCCAGTCGGCCACCGCAGCGGCAAAGATGGCGGCATCGGCGGGCAAGCCGCCCTGCACCGCCTCCAGCATCTCGCGCGCGGTCTCCACGCGGACCACCTCCACCCCGTCCGGAGGAGGGATATCCGCGGGTCCGGTGACAAAGATCACCTCGGCCCCGAGCGCGGCAAGTGCCCGGGCAATCGCGGTGCCCTGCGCCCCCGAGGAGCGGTTGGCGATATAGCGCACGGGGTCGATCGGTTCATGCGTGGGGCCGGAAGTGACGAGGATGCGCTTGCCCCGGAGCGGCCCATCGGCCAGAGCGGCCTCGACGGCGGCGACAATTTCCAAAGGCTCGGACATGCGACCGGGGCCGTATTCGCCACAGGCCATGTCGCCTTCGTTTGGGCCGACGAAGCGCACGCCGTCGCCGCGCAAGGTGGCGATGTTGCGCTGGGTGGCAGGATGCGCCCACATGCGCACGTTCATGGCGGGGGCGACCAGCACGGGTGTGTCGGTGGCCAGCAGCAGCGTCGAGGCGAGATCATCGGCATGGCCCTGGGCCATCTTGGCCATCAAATCGGCGGTGGCGGGGGCAACCACGATCAGGTCGGCCGAACGGCTGAGTTCGATATGGCCCATCTCGGCCTCGTCGGTGAGATCGAAGAGGTCGCGAAACACCTTGAGCCCGGCCAGGGCCGAGACCGAGAGCGGCTTGACGAACTCTTCTCCGGCACGGGTCAGAACGGGCGTCACAGCGGCGCCACGTTCGCGCAGGCGGCGGATCAGATCGAGCGATTTGAACGCCGCGATGCCGCCGCCGATGATCAGAAGGATACGTTTGGAGGCGAGCATGACACCTGTCCCTGAGTAAACGCTGGGAGAGTATGATCTGGCTGAGGCGGTGACAAGGGGCTGCTCTTCCGGCTCTTACGTGCCGGCCTCGCGAGGCGGCCTGAAAGGGCCGACGAGCTACCTGAACGCCTCGCAGGGATCGGGCCGATCGATGGAGGGGGCCGTAAGCACCTTGTCGAACGTGCCGCGCAGCGGGTCGTTATCCTCGGTCTGGCCGATCACGACCACCTCAAGCCCGGGCGCCACGCGTTCGAGGTAAACCGGCATGCCCCAGTCGCGCCGCGCATGGCCGTTGCCGGTGATCACCGCCACCGGTCCGCCTGTCGCCTCAAGGGCTGTCAGGGTCACCCGCGCCAGCTCGGCGTCGCGCAGGCGTTGCACGGCGACCATGCCGGGCAGGATATCGCGCGGCAGGGCTTCGCAATGGGCCTGGAATTGCAGCTCTTCGCGAGCCTCTTGCTGATCTTCGGGCAAGGGCTGATCCAGCCCGTAGGCCGAGGCATCCCCGGCAAAGGCCTCGGCGATCCCGGAGCCAATCGCGGCAAAGGCGGCCTCACGGCTCACGCCTGCGCCAAAAATCCGTGCACCGGGGGCGGCGGTGAAGATCGGGTGATACATGGAGAAGTCAGGCCAGCCGCTGTCGCCCCAGTTCAGATGCGCCGACAAGGCATCGGCATCTGCGACCTGTGGCATCACCGCGCCATCCGCCTGCGCGGCGGTCAGCATTTCAAAGACAATCGCCGACGGGGACAGTGCTTCCACTTCGGCGGCCTGCGCGAGATGATGAGCGGGGTTATCATGCACCTCGCCCAGGATCAGGACATCCTGCGCCTGGGCGAGAGGGGCGATTGCAACAAGGGCGGCGGCAAGACGGGCGATCATGCCAACAGGTTGTGCACCTCGGAGCCGTGGCGTTCAAGATGCTTGCGCATTTTCACATAGGCCGCCGCTTCGAGCTGACGCACGCGCTCCTTGCTCAGCTTCAGCTCTTCGCCGAGGCTTTCAAGCGTGCGCGGCTCGTCGCGCAGCTTGCGCTCACGAATGATGAAGCGTTCGCGGTCGTTGAGCTTGCCCATGGCTTCGCCGAGCCAGCCGCGAAGGGTGCCGAGATCGTGATCTTCCTCGACCATCTGATCGCCGCGCGGGCCTTCGTCTTCGAGCGTGTCGAGCCATTCGCGGCCCTCGTCCTCGCTCGATTGAGTGGCGTTGAGCGAGAAGTCGGAACCGGAGAGGCGGCCTTCCATCATCTCGACATCCCGCAGGGGCACACCCACTTCCTGGGCGATCATCTCGCGCAGCTGATGCCGGTCCAGTTCTTCGCCCTGGGCGAAGGCCTCGCGCTCAAGCTGGGCCTGCACGCGGCGCATGTTGAAGAACAACGATTTCTGCGCCGAAGTCGAGCCGGTGCGCACCATCGACCAGTTGCGCATCACATAGTCCTGCACGCTGGCCTTGATCCACCACACAGCATAGGTCGAGAAGCGCACGCCGCGGTCGGGGTCGAACTTGTCGGCGGCCTTCATCAGGCCAAGGCCCGCCTCCTGGATGAGATCGTTCATCGGGGCGCCGTAGCGCTTGAATTTGGCGGCCATGGAAATCGCCAGGCGCATATAGGCCTTGATCAGCCGGTGCAGCGCTTCTTCATCACGGTGATCGCGCCAGGCATAGGCCAGTTTCAGCTCAGTCTCGGCATCGAGAAGCTCCGCCTTCATGGCGGTGCGTGACAGTGAAAATTCCTGTGGTGCGTCCAGTGGCATATGGCCCTCCCAGGCATTGAGCAGAATTTTTTATGTCTTTTTCAGTCTCTCACGCAGTGATACGCAGGCCCAATCAAACCGGATCAAAAAGAGGTGCAATTATTGCGATGTTGCCAGGATTGACGCTTGTTTTAGGAGGAGCAGCATCGGGAAAATCAGCCTTTGCCGAAGGTTTGGTGAGTGGCACGGGGCGCAACCGGGTCTATCTTGCCACGGCGCAGGCGCATGATGAGGAAATGCGGCTGAAGCTGGCCGCCCATCGCGAGGCGCGCGGGCCGGGGTGGCACACGATCGAGGAGCCGATGGATGTGGGCCGGGCTCTGGCGACGATCAGCGGCGACACCTGCGTCCTGTTTGATTGCGCGACGATGTGGCTGAGCAATCAGCTTCTGGCCGAGGCGGACCTGGCGGAGGCCGAGGCCGGACTGATGGCGGGGCTGGCGCTCTGCCCTGCGCCGGTGGTGATCGTGTCCAATGAGGTGGGTGCGAGCGTGGTGCCCGAGAACGCGCTGGCACGCCGGTTTCGCGAGGAGCAGGGCAAGCTGAACCAGAAGCTCGCGGCCAAGGCCGGGCTGGTTGTCAATGTGATCGCGGGGCTGCCTCAGGTGCTCAAGGGCGAATTGCCATGACCACATGGCACTGGGTGCGTCACGGCCCCACCCATGAGAAAAACTTCACCGGCTGGCGCGATGTGCCTGCGGATCTGTCGGACGCGGCGGCGATTGCCCGGCTGGATGCGCATCTGCCGCGCGAGGCGCTGCTGATCTCGTCGGACCTGATCCGCGCGGTGACGACGGCGGATGTGCTGGAGGCAGGCCGCACCCGCCTGCCCCACCATGCCGATCTGAGGGAATTTCACTTTGGCGAGTGGGACGGCAAGCATCACAGCGAGGTGGCCGCCACCCACCCGGAGCTGAGCCGCGCCTTTTGGGAGACCCCGGGCGACGTGGTGGCCCCAGGCGGGGAAAGCTGGAACATGGCCGCGGCACGTGTGGCGCGGGTGGTCGAGGCAATCACCGCGGCCCATGCCGGGGCGGATATCGTGGCGGTCGCACATTTCGGGGTGATCCTGACACAGGTGCAGCGGGCGCTTGGCGTGGCCGCCGACGATGTGCTGGCGCACAAGATCGACACGCTATCGGTGACGACGATCGCACACGGGCCGGAGGGGTGGCAGGTGCGCGGCATCAATCACTGTCCGTGATGCAGATCCGCACAATTTGGCGTTAGGCGGATGTGCCGGGCGCGGCTAGCGTGGCGCCATGACTTATGACCTTCTGATTGGCGATTACGCCTATTCTTCGTGGAGCCTGCGCGGCTGGCTCTTGTTTGAACGTTTCGGGATATCGCGGCGGGTCGAGCGCGTGGCCTTTGCCGAAGGCAGCGTGACCGAACAGGCCCCGGGCTGGGCACCGATCCGGCTGGTGCCGGCGATGCGCACGCCGGACGGGACGGTGGTGGGCGACAGCCTGGCGATGGCCGAGGAACTGGCCAGCCGTCACCCCGAGGCGGGGTTGTGGCCCGAGGACCCGAAGGCGCGCGCGATGGCTCGGTATCTGGCGGCGGAAATGCATTCGGGCTTTGGCGCGCTGCGCGGGGATTGCCCGATGAACATGCGACTGGCCTATACCGGTGTCGCACCGAGCGCCGAGGTCGAGGCGGACCTGCGGCGGTTGGAATATCTGTGGGATTACGCGCGAGAGCTGTGTCGGCCCGAGGGGCCGTGGCTCTGCGGGGCGTATTCGGTGGCCGATGCGTTCTATGCGCCGGTTGCGGCGCGGATCGCGGGCTATGGGCTGGCTGTATCGGAGAGCGCGCAGGCCTATGTGGAGGCGCATCTGAACGACGGGGCGTTTCGCCGCTGGCGGGCGATGGGGCTGGCGCATGGGGCGACGCTGGAGCGATATGCGAAACCCTACGCGACCGTGGACTGGCCTGGCCCTGCGCGGCTTGCAGCCAAAGCGGTGACGGCGGGGCCATCGGTGAACGAGGCCTGCCCCTATTCCGGCGATCCGGTGACGGATTTCCTGGACTTGGACGGTGTGATCTACGGCTTCTGCAACCCGTTCTGCCGGGACAAGACCGTGGCCGACCCCGAAGCCTGGCCTGCCTTCATGGCGCTGGCGCGGGGCTGAGGCGGGCCGCTCGCCGCGCTCTTGCGTGCGCGTCTCGCCGAGGAGGTCAGCGCCCGTGGCTGCGGTCGTAGCCGTTGACGGGCGGGCTGTTCCAGCCGTCCAGCACCCCCTCGGCCGGGGCGAAGACCTCGACCAGCAGCGGATGACAGGCGGCGGTATCGGAGGAATGTTCGGATGAGCAATCGCCGCCCGGGCAGGCGCTGAGCGCGCCGAGGAGGTCGATCTCGGCAAAGAAATCAAGGTGATCGCCGGGGCGCACGGGGCTTGCCTTCATGAAATACTGGCCGGTGTCGCGGGTAAAACCGGTGCACATGAAGACGTTGAGCACGTCGTGCACATGAGGCTCGGCCTCGGCAAGGCTCATCCCCGTCTCATCGGCCAGGGCGCGGATCAGGTTGGAATGGCAGCAATGATGATACTGCGAACCAGCCAGCAGATTGCCGGTATAGGGATCGCAGCGGGTGCCGATCACGTCATGCACCGAGCCGCCATAGGCATCCATCCCATACCAGCCAAGGCTGTCCTCGATGATCGTCGCCATTGGCCGCAGATGAGGAAAGGAGGACCACATCCGTTCGCCGGTGGTCAGATGGGTGCCATGCAGCGCGCGGGATTTGCCGGAATAGAAGCGTTCCGAGAGGTCATGGGCATTCCACAGGTTCAGGTCGCCCACCTGGGGGCCTTCGACCGAGGAGATGCGGAAGATCTGCCCGGCGGCCACGCGAAAGCAGGCCGCTTCACGCGCAGGCACCAGAACCTCACTGACCTTTTCGGCGCTTTGCATCGCGCGGCGATAGAGAGCGAGGTCGGGCACGGGCAGCGTGTCATTCGGGTAGCAGATCACCGGCGCAATGGCGCGGCGGGCATCGGCATCGGCGGGTTCTTGCATGGCGGGGCTCCTGTGGGTTTGGACCAGAGGGCACAAGTCACGGCCGGTTGTAAAGACCCCCTCCGCCAGGGGCCTGCTGCAAGGTCAGGCCGGGATGGACTGGCGGAGGGGGCGCGGTGCGTCAGCCCTGGGGATGGGTGCCCTGCGAGGGCGCGGCGGCTGACGCGGACGGGTCCGGCTGAGGCGCGGCGGGGGCGGGTTTGCGCACGAACCAGCCGCGGCGCTGGCCCGGGTCTTTCGGAGCGCCGTACCAGTTCTCGTTGCGGGTGGCGAACATGGTGCCCGCGATGGCGGCGAAGGTCAGCACCGACCCTGCCAGCAGCGCATAATCCGCCGAGCGCAGGATCAGGTAGAGCACCCCGTAAAGCGCGGAGAGCAGAAGCCCGAGCACCAGCGTGCGCTTGCCCAATTGCAGGGCCAGCGCGCCGAAGGCGGTGATCAGCCCCACGGTGGCCGATGCCGCGACAAGATAGGCGATGGCAAAGCCCATCTGCTCGGCCAGGGCCAGCATCAGCAGGAAAAAGGCCGATTGCGCCAGACCGACAAGGATGTATTGCACCGGATGCGTCGGGCGCTTGGTCTGACCTTCGATCAGGAAGATCGTGAGGAAGGTGAGCCCGATGAAGAGGATGCCATAGCGCGCCGCGCGATAACTTTTCTGATAGAAATCATTGGGTTGATAAAGGTCCACGCCGAAGCTGGTGGATTGGCGCGCGCTCCAGTCCTGGCTTTCGCGGCTGAGCTGGGGCAGCGGGCGCGCGAGGTGGGGGATCGACCAGGTGGCGGAGAACCCCGTTTCGGAGATGTCATGCCCATCGGGCAGGAAGGCCCCGAAGAAGCTGGGATGCGCCCAGTCCGAACTGAAGCGGACCGTACTGTCACGGCCCACCGGGGCGATGGAAAGCGTTTCGGCCCCGTTGAAATCCAGGCTGAGCCGATAGCCGTCATGGCGGCGCGGGTCGCCTGTGGGCGCGCGGACCCCGCCAATGCGTTCGTCATTGATGGCGCGCGGTTCCATCTGAAGCTCGGTCTGCCCTGCCTCAAGGGTTGCGGCCCCGCGCAAGGCCCGGTTGGAGGTGACGGACAGGTGCAGCTCGGCCGCATCCCAGATCAGCCGCTCGTCATTGATCAGCGCCTCCACCGCTGCTTCGGTGGGGAAATCGAACTCCAGCACCGCCTCGGCCGAATAGACCGGCACGGTGAAGATACCGCGGTGTCGCTCCTGGGTGGTGGTGTCGATCTCGGCCTCGAACCTGTCCGGGTAGAGATAGACCGGCGCGCGGTTCAGGGTGCGCTCGACATCGACGAAGCGATAGACCGGATTGTCATCTGCGTCGAGCTTCTGGATGCCGGTTTCGGGGTCGAGCACCTCGCGCTTTTCGCGCACCACGACGGTTTCCTGTACCGGGATGATGAGGACCGGGCCAGAGAGCAACTGCCGCCCGCCCCATTCCTGACCGACAGAGCTGCGCGTTTCACGGTTGTAGTCGGCGCGGGCGTCGATGATGTCGCCGACGAAAAGCACGGGGATGAACATGAGCAGGATAAGCAGCCCGACAATGAAAAAGCGCAAACCAAGGGATCTGATCATGGGAAAGGTCCTTTCTCTTAAGCCATGTCAGGACCGATTTGCGCAGAGGGATGTGCAGGGGAAGGCTGCGTGATTGTGCAGATTTTGCGCAAGTTGCAGGCGGGCGCAGAGGCTCCGGATCGCGTCGGGGCGGGCCTTATGCGCTGGGGCGATAGCCGAGCCGGCCCTCTTGGTCGCCGTCGAGTTCCTGCCAGAGGAAGGCGCGGTCGGCCTCGGACAGCGGCGCACGGGGTTCGGGCGTGAAGGCCCCGTCGGCGGGTTTGCCCCGCCGTTCGGTAACCGGCTGGAACGCGGGCAGGCGGGCGAGGCCATAAGCCTTGGCGACATGCTCCACCAGCGCCTCGGGGGCGGCCTGCACATCCTCAGTGCGGACCAGCAGGCAATTGGCAAAGCGCGCGGGCAGAGACAAAAAGCCCTGGGTCTTGGCATTGCGCAACTGCGCGAGATTGGCAAAGCGCGCGCCGGTCAGGGGGTGGCGGTCATAGTGCAGTTCCGCCAGCGCGCGCGGGTCGTCACGCGTCACGCCGAAATTCGCCTCATCCACGCGCGAGACCCATTCCGCGCGCAGGAAGTCTTCGAACGGCAGGTCGCGCAAGCCGGGGAGAGCATGCCAGGGCCGCGCATGCATGGAGCGCACCCAGGTTTCGGGGTGGCGAAAGACAGCGACGGCAAGGCAGGTATCGGGGGCCGCGAGCATCTGCGGAAAGCCGTGTTTCCAGCCGTAACAGAAGCCATATTTACCGATGCGGTCACCGGGGCTGTCGGCCAGGGCGGGCAGGTTGCGCGTCAGCAGCGCATGCACAAGGTTGGTGCCGGAATTGCGCTCTCCGAACACCATGAGCTCGGACGGGGCGACCCCGCCGGATTGCTCAGCGATCACCGGAAAGGCGGCCACGCGGGATCAGACCGCGCGTTCCACCATCATCTTCTTGATCTCGGCAATGGCCTTGGCCGGGTTCAGACCCTTCGGACAGGTCTTGGCGCAGTTCATGATCGTGTGGCAGCGGTAAAGCTTGAACGGGTCGTTCAGGTCGTCCAGGCGTTCGCCCGTGGCCTCGTCACGGCTGTCGATGATCCAGCGATAGGCATGCAAAAGCGCGGCTGGGCCGAGGTAGCGGTCACCGTTCCACCAATAGCTCGGGCAGGAGGTGGAGCAGGACGCGCACATGACGCATTCATAAAGCCCGTCGAGCTTGGAGCGGTCCTCGATCGACTGTTTCCACTCTTTCGCGGGGCGGTTCGTCTTGGTTTCCAGCCAGGGCATGATACTGGCGTGCTGGGCGTAGAAATGGGTCAGGTCGGGAATGAGGTCCTTGACCACCGGCATATGCGGCAGCGGATAGATTTTCACATCGCCCTTCACCTCATCCATGCCGTAGATGCAAGCCAGCGTGTTGATCCCGTCGATATTCATGGCACAAGAGCCGCAGATGCCTTCGCGGCAGGAGCGGCGGAAGGTCAATGTCGGGTCGATCTTGGTCTTGATGTAGATGAGCGCGTCCAGGATCATCGGGCCGCAATCGTCCAGATCGACGAAGTAGGTGTCGACGCGCGGGTTTTGTCCGTCATCGGGGTTCCAGCGATAAATCTGGAACTTGCGCAAGTTGGAGGCCCCTTCGGGCTTGGGCCAGGTCTTGCCCGTCGTCATGCGGGAATTCTTGGGGAGTGTCAGTTCAACCATGTCTCTCTCCTCACGTCAGCCCGCCCAGCAGGGTCAGGCTGTTTTCTGCAATACATTTCACGGATTTCGGGCGCTGGGAAATTTCCAGCACCAGATTGACCGTGTTGTCGCTCACGCCGGTTACGGAGGCCCCGGCGATGGACAGGATTTCGGACGCCGACGCGGCATCGATGATGCAGTCGGTGACGGGAGCGGTATTCACCCCCGGCAATCTGGCCTCGACCACGCCATTCACCACCGATTTCGCCTGATCACGGGCGATGGCATCGGCGGCCTTGTTCGCAGCCCCGCAGGCCGAGAGGGCGACGGGCAGCAGGATGAAGGCAAGACGGCAAAAGCGGCGCATCAGCTCATACTCCATCGGCTCGGGCGGGGCACCGTGTGGCACCGCCGGGAGGCCAACTAAAATCGTGTCGAGTGAGCTTCGTCATATCCTTGTTGTCCGTTTCAAAACAGCGAAAGGGCGGCGCCCTTCTCGAGGATTTGTTTGGCTCGCTCATCGAAACTGTGGCGGCGATGCATGTCCTTGGCAAAGCTCATCCGCGCCTTTCTGCGGGTGGCGCCTTCTGCGCGGATTTCGCTGAGTGCGGCGTCGAATTCATCCTGGCTGCTGACGCAATGCACAAACTTATCGAAATCGGCTGGCATATTTTCGACAGGATCGCTGATGACCGCAGCACCGCAGGCGAGCGCATCGAAAATACGGTTAGAGACGTATCCATCCCTGCTCATGGAGGGCATGTGATCGCATAGCACGATGCGGGCGTCACGATACACATCACCAAGGCGCGCGTTGGGCAGATACTGATCTTGAAGCCAGGCTTTGGCGGGATGCCGCTTCCATGCCTTGCCCCAGAGTTTGAATGTCCAGGGATTCTGGACCGCGTATTCAACGATCTGCCGGGGGCCGAACTGGTGATAGTGATTGCTGCCGACAAAGACCATTCCCTCGTCGGCAGGACGATCCGGCGGGTACATCAGCTTGGGATCGAAGCATTGCCAAAGCACCTCGCCGGTGCAGTTTTGCTTGCTGGCGTTGAATTCGGACGCTGCCGCGGGAGAGGCGAAATACATATGCGCGGCACGGTCGAACCCCCCGGTCAGATCCTCTTCTTCCCGGCCGGGATAAAGAACCCATCCGATCATCGGCGTGTCACCGGTCGGGGTGTAGACTTCGGTACCGAAAAGAACGATGTCCAGATCGCTTTTACCGGCGTCCTTGTACCATTCGCGCACCGAGTCGATTTTCACGCAATGCCCAAGCCTGAGGAAGGCGTCGGCCAGACCGCGGGCAAAATGGTAGTCGCCCCAGACTTCCTTTTGACGAGCGTTGGGAACGGCGGTCTTAAGTGCGATGTTGCGAGAGGCCTTTGCCGCGCGCTCGGGCTCTTCCCAGGTGCTGAAGATACGCTGATCCGGAACGATGCTGGGTGTCTGAAGCTGTGCGGACAGTCTTTGCAGGTCCACGGCTTCGCAAAATCTGTCCAATCCGAACTGTTCGATGCTCAGGTTCTGGTAGTCCTGGACAAGCTCTTCGTATTTGTCGCTGAGCACCGTATTGTCCGGATCGAAGCCAGAGATCTTGACCAGACCGGTTGGCGCAAGGTCCAGCACCTCAACCGAAAGGTCCGGGCGATACTCGCGCAGGACGGGCAGCAACTTCCATACATCGCCTGTCCAGCTTGATGTCTTGTCTTTGTCCCATTCCCGTTCGGCCACGAGGGCATTGTAGGGTACACAATCGTGGATCGTCATCACGCCGTCGGGGCTCATGTATTTTTCCGTGTTCATGAAATCCCGCAGAAGGAATTCGAACAGGTGCATGCCATCGAGAAAGGCGAAGTCTATTTTCAAGCCGAGACGGTCAAGCATACCCGAGGCGAAGAAGTCATCGCTTGTGCCCTGATAGAGGTGCAGCTCGGGCTTGTTCTTGGCCACATCCGTGTCAAGACGGAACACCGGGTCGACCGCGATGGAGGTGCAATGGGCAAATCCCAGGCTGGCGCCGCTTTCCGTTCCGATCTCGAAATACACGTCCGGCTTTAGCTCGGCGTGCATCCCTTCGAGGTAGGGCAGGTAATGATGCATGCCAAGCTGAGGGTAACCCGGGTCGGACTGGATCCCCACTTCGCGCCTCAATTTGCGCTTTAACATCATGCTCGTTCCCTACCCTCTTATCGTTTTACCATTGCTTCGGCTGCTCTTCAGACAGGATTGGCCTTAATTCGTTCCGATGCAATAGGTTGCGCCGCCATAGATCGTGGCCGCGCCATCCGGGCAGATCACGTTGCCCGCGCGGGAATTGGGTGAGGAGATGAGGCCGGCAGCGACGGCTTTCTGCCGGATACAGGCATTGAAGCTTTCGGCGCCCGCTTCGGTGCCGTCTTCGACAGCGCGGATCACCGGCAGGCCCGGGCCTTCCTCGTATTCGTAGGTGCCCGGAGGCGCGACCTCGGCCTTGCACTGTGCCACGATATCGGCCGGTTTGGGCTTCATCAGGATATCGCACGCGCCAAGCGTCAGCACGAGGGACAGCCCGCAGGCTGTGAGGACCGTCTGTTTGGCGGGGCGTATCTTGGTCATCAGAATGTCCGCTCCTTCGGGGCGATTTTCTTGAGGCTGATGCCGCCTTCCTTCTCGGAGGTCAGCGGGGCCTCGATGATCGGGCGATAGCTGAGATCGACCTTTTTGCCATCGACGCGGGCGACCGTGTGCACGCGCCAGTTTTCATCGTCGCGGGTAGTGAAATCCTCATGCGCATGGGCGCCGCGGCTTTCCTTGCGGGCCTCGGCACCGCAGATCGTGGCGAGCGCGTTGGGCATGAGGTTGGTCAGCTCCAGCGTTTCCATCAGGTCTGAGTTCCAAACAAGGGACCGGTCCGTGACCTTCAGATCGCCCATCTTGGCGGCGATGGCGTCCATCTTCTTGACCCCTTCAGCGAGCGTCTTGGAGGTGCGGAACACGGCGGCGTCTTCCTGCATGCAGCGTTGCATCTCCAGCCGCAGATCGGCGGTGGGGGTCGCGCCGTCGGCATGGCGCAGCCCGTCGAACCGGTCGAGCGCCTTGTCGACCTGGGCGGTGTTGGTGGCAGGCACCGCACTGTCGCGGTCGACCACCTTACCCGCGCGGATCGCCGCGGCGCGGCCAAACACGACAAGGTCGATCAGAGAGTTCGAGCCCAGCCGGTTCGCCCCGTGCACCGAGGCACAGCCCGCCTCGCCCACGGCCATGAGACCGGGCACGACGGCGGTCGGGTCTTTCTTGGTGGGATTCAGCACCTCGCCCCAGTAATTCGTGGGAATGCCGCCCATGTTGTAATGCACCGTGGGCAGAACCGGGATCGGTTCCTTGGTGACATCGACGCCCGCAAAGATGCGCGCGCTTTCGGAGATACCCGGCAGGCGCAGTTGCAGCGCCTCGGGCGGAAGGTGGCTGAGGTTCAGGTGGATGTGGTCGCCATTCGCGCCCACGCCCCGGCCTTCGCGGATTTCCATGGTCATCGAGCGGCTGACATAGTCACGCGGGGCGAGGTCCTTGTAGTTGGGCGCGTAGCGCTCCATGAACCGTTCGCCTTCGGAGTTGGTCAGGTACCCGCCTTCGCCGCGCGCGCCTTCGGTGATCAGGCAGCCCGAGCCATAGATGCCGGTAGGGTGGAACTGCACAAATTCCATATCCTGAAGCGGCAGGCCCGCGCGCGCCACCATACCGCCGCCATCGCCGGTGCAGGTATGGGCGCTGGTGGCGCTGAAATAGGCACGGCCATAGCCGCCGGTGGCCAGCACGACCATCTTGGCGTTGAAGACATGCATCGTGCCATCATCCAGCTTCCAGCAGACAACGCCGGTGCAGGTGCCGTCATCGGACATGATCAGGTCGATGGCGAAATATTCGATATAGAACTCGGCGTTGTTCTTGAGCGACTGGCCATACAGCGTGTGCAGGATGGCGTGGCCGGTGCGGTCGGCAGCGGCACAGGTGCGCTGCACCGGCGGGCCTTCGCCAAATTCGGTGGTATGGCCGCCGAAGGGGCGCTGATAGATCTTACCTTCTTCGGTGCGCGAAAACGGCACGCCGTAATGTTCCAGCTCATAGACCGCCTTGGGGGCCTCGCGGGCGAGATATTCCATCGCGTCGGTATCGCCCAGCCAGTCGGAGCCCTTGACCGTGTCATACATATGCCATTGCCAGCTGTCGGGGCCCATATTGCCCAGCGACGCGGCGATGCCGCCCTGCGCAGCGACGGTATGGGAGCGGGTCGGGAAAACCTTGGTCACGCAGGCGGTGCGCAGGCCCTGCTCGGCCATGCCCAGCGTTGCCCGGAGGCCAGCCCCGCCAGCCCCGACGACCACGACGTCATAGTCATGCGTCTCGTATTCGTAAGCAGCCATTTGTCTTTACTCCGGTCTTAAAGGGCAATCTTGGCGATGGCGAAAAGGCCCGTGGCCATGGCGCCATAGCTGAGGCAGGCGACAAGGATGATCGCCAGTTTCTGCCGGGTGCCGTGCACGTAATCCTCGATCATCACCTGCGCGCCATCGCGGAAATGCTTGAAACCCACGACGATGGTCAGCGCCGCGACAATGGCCGGGAAGGGCCGCCCGAAATAGGCCAGCACATCGGCATGCGGCTCGCCCAGCATGGGGCCGAAGGTGAAGACGAAAAGCGGCACGAGGATCAGCAGCGCGACGGAGCTCATCTTCATCGCCCAGAAGTGATGCACCCCGTCCTTGGCGGAGCCCATGCCCTCGGCGCGTTTGCGGTCGGTCAGATAACGCATGTGTCGGGCCTCCTCAGATGATGATCACGGTCAGGATGGTCAGGACCACCGAGCCGCCGACGACCGCCCAGCCGAGCTTTTCCGCGTTGTCGAGGTCAAGCATCATGGCGTTGTCCCAGATCAGGTGCCGCACCCCCGCGAGCGTGTGATACCACAGCGCCCAGAGCGAGCCGAACATGATCAGATCCCCCAGGAACGAGGTGATGATCCCGTCCACCGTCTCGTAATAGGCCGAGCCAGTCGCCGCGGCGAGAAACCACCAGACGGTCAGCAGAGCGCCCAGAAGAAGCGCGTTGCCGGTGATCCGGGTGAGGATCGACGTGACGGAGTTCAGCTGTGGGCGGTAGATTGTAAGATGCGGTGAAAGCGGGCGATTGCCCCGGTTCACATCGGCCATGAAATGTCCCTTTCCCGTTCAGGCCCCGATCAGCAGCAATCCCGGTTGGGCCCGTTTCTCTTTGTTTAACGCACATGCTGGGGATTCACAGCCAAAAACTGAGCTTCAAACGCTTCCGGGAACAGGCAAATTGTCGCAAATACGGGTGTTGTGATCACATAAATTTCACTGTGATCACAAAATGACAGAGGAAGAGAGGTGCACCCGCGCGGGTCGATTCTGCGAGGTTCTAGGGCCGTGTTGCAGCGTCATGGTGGTTCAGCGAGAGCTGTTTTGTGACCTCGCGCAGCAGTTTCTGGCGCATGCGGGCGGGGTATTCGTCATAGCTGTTGGCGGTGAACACGAAGGCGCCGGGGCCGGTGATCACATTTTCCCAGAAATATTCGGTCATGCGGGGCTCGGCGCCTTCGATGACGAGCGCGTTGACCGTGATCTCGGCGGCGCGCAGGCGCGGATGCACCTCGCGCGGCAGCAGGCCTTCGTTGGACGACCCATCGCCCGAGATGTCGATGATCCGTTTCTTGCAGGCGGGGGCCGCGCTGAACTGGCTGAGCGAGAAATCCAGCGCCTCACCGATGGCGGTGGAAAAATTGCGCCAGCGTCGCGGGGCGGTTTCCACCTGGGATGCGAAGGCGTCGAGCGCCTCGAAACTGGTGATATGCGCCCAGGGCACGGTGACCTCCTGGCGCGATGAGCCGGTCCATTGCACGACACTGACCATCGCCTCGCCCGCGACGAGCGCTTCGGAGACGGCGCTGTCACGCAGCCCGTCGGCAAGGCCCTGCATCTGGGTGCGGTATTCCTCGCGATCCACCGATCCCGAGACATCCACCGCCAGCAAGAGCGCCACCTCGCAGGCCGGGGCGGGCGAGGCAAGCAGAAGGCCAAGGACAAACGCGCGGATCATGAGCCTGTCCTAGCACGCGTTGCGAAGAAAATTCTGCGAATTTTCTATGTGAGATTTTTCGACGAAAAATCTCAGCCTGTGGAGGCGGCCCAATCCCAGTACATCTCACGCACGCGGTTGGTGATCGGACCAATCTGGTAGGAGCGGTCATCGAACGCCGTCACCGGCGTCACCTTCATCATGTTGCCCGACAAAAAGACCTCGTCAGCCTCTTCGAAATCGGCAAAGCCCATGACGGTTTCATGCACTTTCACCCCATCGGCACGCAGGTTTTCGATATGCCGTGCCCGGGTGATCCCGGCGAGGAAGGTGCCGTTGGGCACCGGTGTGAACACCTCGCCATCCTTGACCGCGAAGACGTTGGCGGTGGCCGCCTCGGCCACATTGCCCAGAGCGTCCGTGACCAGCGCATTGGTGAATCCCTTGTCACGCGCCTCGGCAAGCATGCGCGCATTGTTGGGATAAAGGCAGGCGGCCTTGGCATTGACCACCGCATCCTCCAGCACCGGGCGGCGAAAGCGGGTACGTGTCAGCGTGGCCGACGCGGTGGGTGCGGCCATCGGGATCTCTTCGAGGCAGATGGCAAAGCCGGTCTCGCCTCCCTCTTTCGGCACGATGGCCGACATGCCGCCCTCGACGGCCCAGTACATCGGGCGAATATAGACAGCGGCATCGGGCGCATAGGATTTGAGCCCTTCGCGCACGATCTCGACCATGTCGCCGGCGCTGACGGTCGGTGTGACCATCAGCGCCTCGGCCGAGGCGTTGACCCGCGCGCAGTGTTTATCGAGATCGGGGGTTAGCCCGTTCGCGAACCGCGCGCCATCAAACACGTTGCTGCCGAGCCACATGCCGTGATCCGCCGCTTTCATCAGCGGCACATCCCCATCATGCCAGGACCCGTTAAAATAGGTGCGTATATTGGTGCCGGTTGCCATCTTTGCTCTCCCTGCTTGCCCGCACCCTAGGAGCAAGAACCGGTAAGGTCCAGACGGTCAGGGGGCTTCGGCAAGCAAGGCGGCCACGTCGAGCGGAGCGTTGAACATGGCAAGTGCGCCGTCCGCATCGCGCGGCCACTCGTCGGGCGCACGGTCGCGGTAGAGCTCGACGCCGTTGCCGTCGGGATCCGAGAGATAGACGGCCTCGCTCACGCCATGATCGGCAGCCCCTTCGATGGGGTAGCCTGCATTGACCACGCGGCGCACCGCATCGGCAAGCTGCGCGCGGTCGGGATAGAGAAAGGCGGTGTGATAGAGCCCGGTATGCCCCTTTGGCGGGGCGGTGCCGCCCCGAGATTCCCAGGTATTCAGGCCGATATGGTGGTGATAGCCGCCCGCCGAGAGGAAAGCGGCGCCGCTGCCGAATTTCTGTTGTAACTCAAAGCCCAGCACACCGGAATAGAAGCCGATGGCGCGGTCGAGGTCGGACACTTTGAGATGCACATGGCCGATGCTGGCGGCCGGATGAACGGGTTGGGTCATTTCGGGGCTCCATAATCTGTTGCGCCCAATCTAACCACTCGGCGCAGGCGCGCAATTCCGCTTAATTGACCCCGGATCGTGCGAAAACGCACATTACTCGGGTATGCGATGCAATTCATGGCAGGAGCAATGCACCCCCCCGCCGCCCAGAGCGAACATGTCATAATCAATCGCCGTGACGGTAAACCCGCGCTCTTCGAGCTGTCGGTTGACGTTGACGTTATGGCTCATCGACAGCACACGGCGATTGCCAAGCGAGACGATATTGCCGCCGAGTTTCACGCAATCGGCATAGGCCACCTGGATCACCTCGATCCCGTGGCGGTCCTTGATGTAGTCCAGGGCATAAGGCTGTAATGCGTCCTCGCAGACCAGCGCGAGCCCCTTTTCCAGCATCACGACGACCGCATCCATATGGACGAATTGGGGCGGGATGGGCGTGATCAGCACCTCCCAGCCCTTGTCGCGCAGCCAGCCGGCCACCTGCTCGGCCCCGTCGCTGGTAGAGCGATCGCCGGACCAGCCCAGCAGCGCCACGCCCGGCTTGAGGATCACGAAATCGCCGCCCTCGAAATGTCCGGCGGTCACCCATTTCCAGATCGGGATACCGGCATCATGATAGAACTGGCTGGCCACGGCATAGTCACGGCGGCGCGGCGGCGTCTGGATCGAGGTGATCACGGCCCCCCAGGGGGTCATGAAGCTGCTGTCGCGGGTGAAGACCGACGATGGCAGCCCCTCATCCGCCTCGACGAAATGCACGTTGACGCCGTTTTGCTCGTAAACCTCGACCATGCGGGCATGCTGCGCCTGCGCGCGTTGCGTATCGAAGCGGTGCCCCATCTGCTCCATATTGGCGAAGGTCACGGCAGAGATGGAATTGAGCGGCACCCAGCGGAAATGATCGGGTTTGCCGAGCAGAACATCGGTCAGCACGCCGGTTTGCGCGGTCACGCCCCATTGAAGCCCCTGATCCTGCATCGCTCCGCTCCGTTCTGTTCCAGGAAACGAGAGCAGATGACCACGAGACACGCAAGATATTTGACGGGCGGTCCGCGCAGGACGATCGGCAGGATGATGCGATGATCCGCGCGCCGGTGGCCCCGGCGCGCGGGTGTGGGTCAGGCACCCACCATGCCGACAATCTCATAGGTTTTCTTGAGGATCGGCGCGGCAATCGCCCGCGCGCGATCTGCGCCGTCGGCGAGGATGCGGTCAATCTCGGCCTGGTCCTGCATCAGCTTTGCCATTTCGCCCGAAATCGGGGCCATCTTCGCAACCGCCAGGTCCGCCAGCATCGGCTTAAACTCGGAAAACGCCTTGCCGCCCACCTCGCGCATCACCGCCTCGACGCTCTGGTCACTGAGGGCGGCGTAGATATTCACCAGGTTGCGCGCCTCGGGCCGGTCCTCAAGCCCCTCGGCCTCGGAGGGCAGCGGCTCGGGGTCGGTCTTGGCCTTGCGGATTTTCTTGGCGATCGTTTCGGCATCGTCGGTGAGGTTGATGCGCGACATGTCCGAGGGGTCGGACTTGGACATCTTCTTGGACCCGTCGCGGAGGCTCATCACGCGCGTCGCCGCCCCTTCGATCACCGGCTCGGTCAGCGGGAAGAAATCGACGCCATAGTCGTGGTTGAACTTCATGGCGATGTCGCGGGTCAGCTCCAGATGCTGTTTCTGGTCCTCGCCCACCGGCACATGGGTGGTGTGGTAAACCAGAATGTCCGCCGCCATCAGCGCCGGGTAGGCGAAGAGGCCGAGCGAGGCGTTCTGCGCGTTCTTGCCCGCCTTGTCCTTGAACTGGGTCATGCGCTGCATCCAGCCCATGCGGGCGACACAGTTGAAGATCCAGGCCAGTTGCGCGTGCTCGGCCACCTGGGACTGGTTGAAGAGGATGGACTTGTCGGGGTCAAGCCCGCTGGCAATATAGCCGGCGCAGAGCTCGCGCGTGGCACGGGCCAGCTTGTCGGGATCCTGCCAGACGGTGATCGCGTGCATATCGACCATGCAATAGATCGTCTCGGCCACGTCCTCCTGCATGTCGACAAAGCGCTTCATCGCGCCCAGGTAATTGCCCAGGGTCAACCCGCCCGAGGGCTGGATCCCTGAAAAGACGCGGGGTGTGTGGACCACCTCACTCATGGCTCTCTCCGTCTGGATTTCTTCGTGCGCCTCGCGTAACGGTAGGGCAAGGCCCCGTCAAGCAGAGGCACGTGCATGAGCAGCGATCCCGAGTATCACGCCCCCGTCAATCCGATCCCGCCTGTGGTTCTGGCGCTGTTTCTGGTGATCATAGTGGTGGAGGCGGCCTTTTCCCTGGGCGCGCGCGGCATGCTGGGCGGACCGGAGGCGGTCGGATGGCGCAACAATGCGATCCAGAGCTACGGGTTCAACACCGATGTTATGGACTGGATGCTGGCCAACGGGGTCTATCCGCGGGAGCATCTGATCCGCTTTGTGAGCTACGGATTCGTGCATGGGACGTTTACCCATGCGCTTTTCGCGGGTGCGATGCTGCTGGCGCTGGGCAAGTTCGTGGGCGATGTGTTCAACCAGTTTGCGACGCTGGCGCTGTTTCTGATTTCGCTTGCGGCGGGGGCCGTGGTCTATGGTCTGCTCGCCGGGGGCACGCCCTGGTTGGTCGGGGCGTTTCCGGGGGTTTACGGGCTGATCGGCGGGTTCACCTATCTGATGTGGTTGAAGCTGGGGCAGATGGGCGCACAGCAATACCGCGCGTTCACGCTCATCGGGTTTCTGCTGGTGATCCAGCTTATCTTCGGACTGTTGTTCGGCAGCAATGGCGACTGGCTGGCCGATATTGGCGGGTTTGTGGCCGGGTTCCTTGCCTCTTTCGTGCTCAGCCCCGGCGGCTTCGCCAAGCTGCGCGAAAAGATGCGCCATCAGTAAGCCGCTCGTCGCCCCCTTGCGTGGGCGCCTCGCGAGGCCGGCACGTCAGGGCCGGAAGAGCGGCCTCAGCGCCGGAACGCCTCGCGCAGCTCGCCCTTGCGGAACGCGCCAAAGAGCCGCCCGGCGAGGAAATAGCTGCCCGCGCCGATCGCGATCAGCACCAGCAGCGCCACCCAGCGTAGCCCGGGCACCAGGATAAACGGGTTGAGGGCCAGCCCCACCATCCACAGCACCCCGCCCATCAGCGCCGAGGCCAGCACGATCCGCCAGAGCCGCGACCGGAAGCGCGCGTCAAAGCGGGCGTCCTCACCGAAACGGCGCGCGCCACGCGCCAGAAGCCAGACCATGGCCCAGCCGGCCAGCGTGGTGGCAATCGCCGCCGCGACCCAGCCGATGACAAAGGCCAGTCCCACCGCCAGCACCGCGTTGATCACCATGGCCACGACCGCATAGTGAAACGGCGTTCTGGTATCCTCACGCGCGAAATAAACCGGTTGCAGGATCTTTTGCAGCACGAAGGCCGGCAGGCCGAGACCGTAGATCGCCACCGCCAGCGCGGTTGCTGCCGTGTCATCCACACCGAAGGCGCCGCGCTCGAACAGTACCGAGACGAGCGGGATCGGGATCACCATCAGTGCCACGGCAGAGGGAATGGTCAGGGCCAGTGAAATCTCGCCCGCGCGGGAAAACGCCTCGCGCGCGCCCTTGTGATCCTCGGCCTTCAGCCGCCGCGACAGGTCGGGCAGCAGCACGATCGCAACAGCAATGCCCACCACACCCAGCGGCAACTGATAGAGCCGGTCGGCGGAGTAAAGCCAGCTGATCGCCTTGTCGTAATTCGACGCCACCTGCTGACCCACCAGCAGGTTGATCTGCATCACCCCGCCCGCCAGCGCCGCGGGGATCGCGATGCGCACAAGCTGTGCCATCTCGGGCGTCCAGCGCGGGCGCACGAGGCCGATATGCAGCCCCGCGCGTTTGGCCGCCACCCAGACCAACACCATTTGCGCCACCCCTGCAAAGGGGATGGTCCAGACGAGGGCCGTCACCACCGCACCGCCCATATACCAGGCCGCCGACATCGCCGCGACGAGCATCACGTTGAGCAGCACCGGTGCCGCTGCGGCCGCCGCGAAATGCCCGGCCGCGTTCAGGGCGCCCGAAAGCAGCGCCGCCAGCGAAATGAACAGGATATAGGGAAAGACGATGCGCCCGAACCCGACGGTCATGTCAAACCGCACATCGCCCGAGAAGCCTTCTGCGGTGGCCCAGACCAGCGCCGGCATGAAGACCATGGCAAGCCCGGTCAGAGCCAGCAACACCAGCGCCAGACCGCTGAAGGCCAGCGAGGCAAAGCCATGCGGATCCTCCCCGCCTTCCAGCCGCTTGGAATACATCGGTACGAAGGCGGCGTTGAACGCGCCCTCGGCAAAGAACCGGCGGAACATATTGGGGAGCCGGAACGCGGCCACAAACGCATCCATCGCCGCGCCGGGGCCCAGAAAGCTCGCGATCAGCACATCGCGCACAAAGCCAAGGATGCGGCTCATGAGGGTCCAGCCGCCCACGGTCAGGATACTGGAGAGCAATCGCACGGGTTTCATAAACGGGCCTTTGCGCCGGAAAGATGCCTGATCCCTAAAGCCTTTCGCCGCAAACGTGAATCACATTTTTTGCGCAGCCTGGCGTGTATGGCGCGGCCTTCTCCCTTCTTTGTGGCAAAAATACTCAAATCCAACACAAGAGATTAACCATTCATCAACCGATTTGGCCGTAGCGTTAACCATTCTGAACGAAAGGGGCGCGGATGGTCGCCAAAGCCTACACCGTGGCCTTCGAGGGGGTCGAGGCAAAGCCCGTGGAGGTGCAATGCGCCGTCACGCCGGGCCTGCCCGCCTTTTCGGTCGTGGGCCTACCCGACAAGGCCGTTTCGGAGGCGCGCGACCGGGTGCGCACGGCGCTGAGTTCGATGGCGATCGCCCTTCCCTCCAAGCGGATCACCATCAATCTCAGCCCGGCGGACATGCCGAAAGAGGGCAGTCATTTCGACCTGCCGATCGCGCTGGCGTTGCTGGCCGCGCTGGAGATCATCCCCAGGGACGCCGTGGAGGAAGCCTGCGCGCTGGGCGAGCTGTCGCTCGATGGTGCGCTGGTGCCGGTGGTCGGCGCGCTCCCCGCCGCCATGGCCGCCGCCGAGGAGGACCGCACGCTGCTCTGCCCCAAGGCGTCGGGCGCCGAGGCGGCCTGGGTCGGCGCGGTGCGGGTGCTGGGCGCGGCCAATCTGGCGGATGTTGTGCGGCACTATACCGGGCAGTCCCCCCTGCCCCCCGCCGAGCCCGGCGAGGTGATCGCCGCCGATACAAGCCGCGACCTGCGCGACGTCAAGGGACAGGAACGCGCCAAGCGGGCGCTGGAGATCGCAGCCGCCGGGCGGCATCACATGATGATGATCGGCCCGCCCGGCTCGGGCAAATCCATGCTGGCCGCGCGGCTGCCTGGCATCCTGCCGCCGCTCACCGCACGGGAGGCGCTGGAGACCTCGATGATCCACTCGCTCGCCGGTCTTCTGGACGAAGGCGGGATCAACCGCGCGCGCCCCTTTCGAGAGCCGCATCACACCGCCTCGATGGCCGCAATTGTCGGCGGCGGGCGGCGCGCCCAGCCCGGTGAGATCAGCCTTGCGCATAATGGCGTGCTTTTCATGGATGAGTTTCCCGAGTTTCCCCGCACCGTACTGGAGACGCTGCGCCAACCCATTGAGACCGGCGAGGTGATGGTTGCGCGCGCCAATGCGCATGTGAAATACCCCTGCCGGTTTATGCTCATGGCGGCGGCGAACCCCTGCAAATGCGGACATCTCAGCGATCCGAACCGCGCCTGTTCACGCGCGCCGCTCTGTGGTGAGGATTACCTGGGCCGGATTTCCGGCCCGCTTATGGACCGGTTCGACCTGCGTGTCGATGTTCCGCCCGTGGCTTTCTCAGACCTCGATCTGCCTGCTTCGGGCGACAGCTCGGCCGAGGTCGCGGGGCGGGTCTTGGCCGCCCGCGCGCTGCAGGAGGCAAGGTATGAGGCACGACCGGGCATGTATCAGAATGCCGACGCCGAAGGAGAGGCGCTGGAGGAGGTGGCGACCCCGGATGCGGAGGGCCGCGCGCTGCTCACCAAGGTGGCGGAACGGTTCGGCCTCTCGGCGCGGGGGTATCACCGGGTGTTGCGGGTGGCACGAACCATCGCCGATCTGGATGGATCAGACGGGGTGGAGCGGCACCATGTGGCCGAGGCGATCAGCTATCGGCTGAGCGTGGCGGCAGAGACCTGATCCAGCCCGCCAGCTGGTCGAGCGTGGCTCGCGCCTCGGGCAAAAGCGTGTGGAACAGCGGCCAGACATGGGGCAAATCCTGTTCGACAACAAGCTCGGTCGGCACCCCTTGCGCGCGCAGGCGCTCGGCCATCCTCGTGCTGTCATCAAGCAGGATCTCGGTCGTCCCGACAGAAATCCAGGCGGGCGGCGCGCCGGTGAAATCACCGTTGAGCGGTGAGGCGAGCGGCTGACACGGATCAGCCTCGCGCAGGTACATTTCGGCCATCGTCGGCGCCATCGAAGCGGGCAGAACCACATCACACGCGTCATTGTCGCGCACCGAGGCGCTTGTGAAGCTCAGGTCGGTCAGGGGCGACAGGCAGAAACTGCCCAGGGGTTTCGGCAGGCCGAGGCGCAGAATTTCGAGATTGAGCGCCAGGGTCAGGCCGCCGCCGGCGCTGTCGCCGCCGATCACCACACCGCCGGGGTGGTCGGCCACGGCGCGATAGACCGCCACGGCATCCTCGACCGCCCCCGGGAAAGGGTGCTCCGGCGCCTTGCGATAATCAGGCAGCAGTGCGGCGAGGCCGGTGCGTTTGCAAAGCTGCGCCAGCATCGCCTTGTGGGTGCTCGGTGAGCCGAAAATATAGCCGCCGCCATGCAGGTAAAGTATCAGCGGCCCGGTCGTGTCCGAGCCCGGCGTGGTGACATGCAGGCAACTGACCCCGGCCACGGTTTGCGCGACAGTGCTGGTGCCCCACGGGCTTCGGAAAAAAATCCGCGACTTCAGCTCGAACGAGCGGCGCAGCTTCCCGGGGTCCCTGGCGCGGGCGAGGTGCGGCTTCTCGGTGAGCCGCAGATAGAGGTTGAGGCCCGGTCTGATCCAGCTCATGACCGCTTGGCCTCGATCACCTCCCAGATACGCGCGGCGACATTGGTGCCGTCGAAACGCTCAAGTTCCTGAATGCCGGTGGGCGAGGTCACGTTGATCTCGGTCAGGTAATCGCCGATCACGTCGATCCCGACGAAGACCTGGCCCTTTTCCTTCAGAAGCGGGCCGATGCGGGCGCAAATCTCGCGGTCCCGGTCGCTGAGCGCGATTTTTTCGGGCCGCCCGCCCACATGCATGTTGGAACGCGTCTCGCCCTTGGCCGGCACGCGGTTGATCGCCCCCACGGGGTCGCCATCGACCAGGATCACACGTTTGTCGCCCTTGGCGATATCGGGCAGGAATTTCTGTGCGATGAGCGGCTCACGGGAGAAACCGGTAAAAAGCTCATGCAGTGAATTCAGGTTGCGGTCGGATTCGGGCAGGTGGAAGACCCCCGCTCCGCCATTGCCATAGAGCGGCTTGAGAATGATGTCGCCATGCCGGGCGCGGAAGGCACGGATGGTCTCGATGTCGCGGGCGATGGCGGTGGGCGGCATGAGGTCGGGGAAATCGAGGATCAGCAGCTTCTCGGGGTAGTTGCGGACCCAGAACGGATCATTCACCACCAGCGTGCCGGGCGAGAGCCGCTGCAGGATATGGGTGGTGGTGATGTAGAACATGTCGAAAGGCGGGTCCTGGCGCAGCCAGACCACGTCGTAGTCGGCCAGATCGACCTCCTGCGCCTCGCCCAGGGTGTAGTGATCGCCCTTGACGCGCTGGACGGTCACAGGCCAGCCCCGCGCCGTTACCCGGCCCTGATCATAGGCCAGCTTGTCAGGTGTGTAATAGAATAGCTCGTGCCCGCGCGCCTGCGCCTCCTCCATGAGGCGGAACGTGCTGTCGGCGTTGATGTCGATCGGGCCGATCGGGTCCATCTGAAAGGCGATTTTCACGGGCGTCCCTCCTCATGTCTTGGTGTTCACCTACATGGGGCATGGACGGGCGCGGTGCAATTCAGAAATGGCCGAAAGCGTTTTCCATCACCTGCACCGCACCGCTCTGGTCCACCAGCGCGAGGTCGAACCGGACCTCGCTGAGCTGTCCCCGGGGCGTGGTGCCAAGAAATTCCGCGGCGCTGCGGTGAATGCGCATCATCTGCGCCTCCGACAAGCGCGTCAGCGCCCACTCGAAACTCGGGCCCTTCTTGACCTCGACAAAAACGATCACGTCGCCCTCAAGAAAGATCAGGTCGATCTCACCGCCCTGCCCGCGCCAACGTTCCGCGGCAAGCACCGCGCCGGTTGTTTCGTACCGACGCCGCACGGCCGACTCGGCAGCAAGGCCCGATAAATAGTTGCTCTTGCCGCGCAGGCGGCGAGGCTCAACCGGGCAGGCAAATGCGGAATGCGGGTTGAAATGTTGCACTATCTCTCCTTTTCGATCGCCAGCGCCCGCTGATAGATCTTGCGGCGGGGCACACCCAGTTGCTGCGCGATCAGATCAGCCGCATCGCGCACGGAATGTTCTGCAAGCGCCGTCCTGAGGGCTGAGTCTATCTCCTCGGAATTAACAGACCGTTTCGGGGCGTCGCCAATCAGCACAACAATCTCGCCCTTGAAGCTTCGGCTGGCAGCTTCGCCCGCCAGCGCCCCCAGATCATCGCGCAAGACCTCTTCGAATTTCTTGGTCAGTTCCCGGCAGAGCGCTGCCGGGCGCGTCTGTCCCAGCACGGCGGCCGCATCCTTCAGCATCGCCGCCACACGCTTGGGCGATTCGTAAAAGATCAGCGTCCCCGGCACCGAAGCGAGCGCGGTGAGCGCGGATTTCCGCCGGGAGGCGCTGTTGGGCAGAAACCCCGCAAAATGAAACTGGTCGGTGGGCAGGCCCGAGAGCGTGAGCGCCGTGATTGCCGCGGACGGGCCCGGAGCGGAGACCAGAGCATAGCCCTCGGCCACCGCCGCGCGCGCGAGGTCAAACCCCGGATCCGCGACCATGGGCGTGCCCGCTTCGGAGGCATAGAGAACCGCCTGACCCTCTGCCAATGCCTGCAGGATACGGGGCCGCACACGATCGCCGTTGTGGTCGTGGTAGGACAGCATCGCGCGGTCACGTACAGCTATACCATGAATATCCATCAGCTTGCGCAAGCTGCGCGTGTCTTCGGCCACCAGCATATCCGCCGAGGCCAGCAGGTCGAGCGCACGCAGCGTGATGTCGCGCGCGGTGCCAAGCGGCGTCGCGATCAGGTACAAACCCGGCTTGAGTTTCTCGGTTCTGGGATTCACCTCTGGACCCGCCCTGTGTGACGTTTATTATTGCGGCTCAATGAACGGCGGGGCGATCCCGCCATGCTCAGGGAGTAGACCGTACCCATGTTTGCCGCTTTTCAACGCGCCCGCAAGGCCGCTGGCCGCCTCTTCATGATCTTCACCGCGATGTGGCTTGTGGCCGCCTGTCAGCCGGTCAGCCTTGGCGGCGGCAACGGGGCCACGGCGCCAGGCGCGGCAGTTGCCGTGGCGCTTCTGGTGCCGCACGGGGCCGCCAGCCCGCAGGAGCAGAAACTGGCCCGCGACCTGGAGCGCGCAGCGCGTCTGGCGGTGGCCGATCTGCAGGGTGTGCAGATCGACCTGCGGGTCTATGGCACGGCGGGCAGTGCCGCCCGCGCACAGGAAGCCGCGCTAAACGCGGTCGCCGACGGAGCCAAGATCATCATTGGCCCGCTGCATGCGGAATCGGCCAATGCCGTGGCCGTCGCGGTGGCCAACAGGAACGTCAACGTGCTGGCCTTCTCCAACAATCCGACGATCGCGGGAGGCAACCTCTTTGTTCTGGGGCAAACCTTCGATAACACCGCCGATCGGCTGGCTGCCTATGCCACACGTCAGGGCAAGTCCCGGATTCTCACCGTCTATTCCAGCAACCTGGCCGGACAGCTTGGCAAACAGGCCATCGAACAGGCGGTTGCGCGTCATGGCGGGTCCGTGACCGGCGCGGTGAGCTATGAATTCTCGCAAGACGGCGTGGTGAATGCAGTGCCGAGGATCAGATCGGCCGCCGCCAGCGGGAATGCGGATGCGATTTTCATGACCGCCAATGCGGCGGGCGCGCTGCCTCTGTTCAGCCAGATGCTGCCGGAGGCCGGGCTTGGCCCCGCAACGATGCAGTATATCGGCCTTGCGCGGTGGGATGTTCCGCCGCAGACCCGCGATCTTCCGGGGTTGCAGAACGGCTGGTTCGCCATGCCGGATCCGGCCCGCGCGGCCCAGTTCGCCAATCGTTTTGCCGCGGCCAATGGCGAGCAGCCACATGACATTGCCGGGCTGGCCTATGATGGGATTGCCGCGATCGGCGCCCTGGTCAAGACCGGGAAGCGCGACGCGCTGAGCAAGTCCTCACTGACGCAATCGGCGGGCTTCCAGGGGGTGAACGGGGTTTTCCGCTTCCGTCCCGACGGCACGACCGAGCGCGGGCTGGCCATTGCCACGATCCGCAATCAGCAGGTTGTCATTCTGGAGAACGCCCCGAAGAGCTTTGGCGGGGCCGGGTTCTGATAGGGGTGCGACACCACGCCAATGGTTGATCCTGAACATCTGATCTGCCCGGCGGAGGATATCTTTGACCGTGCGGCGATGGCCGAGGCCATGGCCCAGGCCGAAGCCGCGCATGAGGGCGACCATGTGGCCCTGCGCCGGGAGATGGTGCAGGTGCTGCGCGAGGCGCAGACGCGCGGACGCGAGGCGATTGCCGCGGCACTGGGCACGCATCCCCTTGAAGCGGTCGCGGCGACCGCGTCTTACAGCTGGCTGACCGACTGTCTGATCCTGACCGTGCTCGATCTGGCGACGCGTGTCTTGCACCCGTTGCCCAACCCGACCGAGGCCGAGCGCATCGCGGTAACGGCTGTGGGCGGGTACGGGCGCGGCGAGATGGCGCCGGAATCGGATGTCGATCTGCTGTTCCTGACGCCTTACAAGATCACCCCCTGGGCCGAGAGCGTGATCGAAAGCATGCTCTACATGCTGTGGGACCTGCGCCTGAAGGTGGGCCATTCCAGCCGCACGATCCCCGATTGCATCCGCCTTGCGCGCGAGGATTTCACCATTCGCACCGCTCTGTTGGAAAACCGGTTTCTCGCGGGCGAGGCGAGCCTGTCGGAAAAGCTCAACAAGACGCTGCGCAAGGATCTGTTCAAGGGTACCGAGCGCGAGTTCATCGAGGCCAAGCTTTCCGAGCGCGAGGCGCGCCATATCAAGCAGGGCAACCAGCGCTATATGGTCGAGCCCAATGTGAAGGAAGGCAAGGGCGGGCTGCGCGATCTGCAATCGCTGTTCTGGATCGCGAAATATATCTACCAGGTGGATGACACCGCCGAACTGGTGCGGCTGGGGGTCTTCACGGAAGAGGAATACAGCACCTTTGCCAAGGCGCATAATTTCCTCTGGGCGGTGCGCTGTCATCTGCACCTGGCCACCAAGCGGCCCAACGATCAGCTCAGTTTCGACATGCAGGTCGAGGTGGCCGAGCGCATGGGCTATGTGGACATCGCCGGACGCCGGGCAGTCGAACATTTCATGCAGGAATATTTCCGCCATGCCACGGTGGTGGGCGACCTGACGCGCATCTTCCTGACCAAGCTGGAGGCGCAGCATGTCAAATCCGCCCCCCTGCTGGAGCGGCTGTTCAGCCGCAAGAAAAAGCTCAAGCCGGGCTACAAGGAAGTGCATGGGCGGCTGGCCATCGAGCGGCCCACGAGCTTTCTGAAGGACCGGCTGAACCTTCTGCGGCTCTACGAGGAAGGGTTGCGCACGGGCATGCTGATCCATCCGGACGCGATGCGACTGGTGACGGCCAACCTGCACCTCATCGACGATGAAATGCGCAACGATCCCGAGGCGCAGAAGCTGTTCCTGGACCTGATGCTCAAGCACGGCAACCCCGAGCGCGCCTTGCGCCGGATGAACGAGCTTGGGGTGTTGTCGGCCTTTATCCCCGAGTTCGAGCCGATCGTGGCGATGATGCAGTTCAACATGTATCACCACTACACCGTCGACGAGCATATCATTCAATGTATCAGCCAGCTGGCGCAGATCGAGCGCGAGGAGCTGGTGGAAGAGCTGCCCGTGGCCTCGACCATCCTCAAGGAAGGGGTGAACCGGCGGGTGCTCTATGTCGCCCTTTTGCTGCACGATATCGGCAAGGGACGAGAGGAAGATCATTCGATGTTGGGCGCGCAGATCGCCCGCAAGGTTGCGCCGCGGCTGGGGCTGAAACCGGCCGAGGTGGACACGGTGGAATGGCTGATCCGCTATCATCTGCTCATGTCGGACATGGCCCAGAAGCGTGACATTGCCGACCCTCGCACGGTGCGTGATTTCGCGAAGGCGGTGCAGACGAAAGAGCGGCTCGATCTGCTGTGCGTGCTGACGGTCTGTGACATTCGCGGCGTGGGGCCGGACACCTGGAACAACTGGAAAGCCTCGCTGATCCGGGCGCTGTACCGGCAGACGCGGCGCGCCATGGAAGGCGGTCTGGAGGCGCTCAACCGCGAGCAGCGCGGCTCGGAGGCCAAGCGCAACCTGCGCGAGGCGCTGTCGGACTGGGATTCCAGGGATCTCAAAGTGGAGACGGCACGGCATTACCCGCCCTATTGGCAGGGGCTGCATGTGACGGCGCACGAGGTCTTTGCCCGGCTCCTGAGGGAGCTTGAAGAGGATGAGATCGCGATCGATCTTGCGGTTGACGAGGACCGGGATGCGACCCGCGCCTGTTTCGCTCTTGCCGATCACCCCGGTATTTTTTCGCGGCTGGCCGGCGCGCTGGCGCTGGTCGGGGCGAATGTGGTGGACGCGCGCACCTATACGTCCAAAGACGGGTTCGCCACCGCCGCCTTCTGGATCCAGGACGCCGAAGGCCGCCCCTATGAGGCGGCCCGCCTGCCGCGCCTGCGCCAGATGATTCACAAGACGCTCAAGGGCGAGGTGGTGGCGGGCGAGGCGATCAAGGATCGCGACAAGATCAAGAAACGCGAGCGCGCTTTCCGCGTGCCGACGCATATCACCTTCGACAATGACGGCTCGGAGATTTACACCATCATCGAGGTGGATACCCGCGACCGGCCGGGGCTGCTTTATGACCTGACGCGGACGCTGGCCAACAACAACGTCTATATCAACTCGGCGGTGATCGCGACCTATGGCGAGCAGGTGGTGGACACGTTCTATGTCAAGGATATGTTCGGCCTGAAATTCTATTCCGAGGCCAAGCAGAAATCACTGGAGAAGAAGCTGCGCGATGCGATTACGCAGGGGGCCGAGCGGGCCACCGCGTGACCGGCGTGATCCGATTGAGTGGCTGCGCCACGCTCTTTTTTGTTGTACATGGGGGCGCTGCCCCCAAACCCCCGGAGGAGTTCGGCCCGGGAGAAGCAGCATGCTTTTCTTCCTGGCAAAAACACTCCCGCCGCAGGCCAGATATCCTTAAGAGCCAAAGGCGGCGCTGAGAGCAATTTCGATCATGTCAGAGAAGCTGCGTTCGCGGTCCGCGCTGCTGAGCGCCTCGCCGGTTTCGAGATGGTCGGACACGGTCAGGACCGCCAAGGCCCGCGCGCCGTGGCGGGCGGCAACCGTGTAGAGCTCGGCGGCTTCCATCTCGACCGCGAGGATACCGTGGCGGACCATTTCGGCGTTCAGGTCCGGGCGCTCATCATAGAAGGTGTCAGACGAATAGATCCCGCCGACATGGGTTGGCACGTCCATCGCATCGGCTCTGGCCGCCGCGTCGCGCAACAGGCCGAAATCGGCGCAGGGGGCATAGTTCACCTCGCGCAGGATGGTCGAGGACGGGGTGGATATGGAGGATGCCGTCGCCGCCAGCACCACGTCGCGCAGCGCCACATGCGGCTGCATGCCGCCGCAGGACCCGATGCGGATCAGCGTGGTGGCGTCATAATCCCGGATCAGCTCATTGGCGTATATGCTGAGCGACGCCATGCCCATGCCGGAGCCCTGCACGCTCACGCGGTGGCCGTGCCATGTACCGGTAAAGCCCAGCATGCCGCGCACCTCGTTGACCTGCCGCGCGTCCTCGAGAAATGTTTCAGCCACCCATTTCGCGCGCATCGGATCCCCGGGCATCAGAACGGTGTCGGCGATCTCGCCCGGTTTGGCGCCGATATGGATGGTCATCGCCTCAGCTCCGCGCGTATTTGATGAAGGGCGTCAGAGTGGCGATCCGGTCATAGAGCTGCCGCGCGGTGTGGTTGAAATCCTGCGTCATCCAATAGACCGAGGGACGGCCGTCGGCATCGGCCTGGGCGTAAACCGCCTCGATCAGTTTGCGGCCCACACCGGTGCCGCGCACCGCAGGATCGGCATAGAGATCCTGCAGATAACAGACCTGATCCACCCGCCAGTTATGCGCATGATAGATGTAATGCACGAGGCCCACGGGCGTGTCGCCCTGCACCGCAAGAAACCCGTTCTGATCCGGATGATCCGCGCTCAGCAGCCGCTGAAACGTGGTCTGATAAACCTCTTCGGGCACGGTGGCCTCGTAAAACTCCAGATAGGCCGTCCAGAGCGCGCGCCACTGGGCTTCGTCCTCGGAGCGGATCGGGCGGATTGTGATGCTCATCGGATGCCTCCCGGGAAATTGACCAGGCGAGTTTGCGAAGAATCCGGGGTAATGGCCAGCGGATTATGGCCACAAGGCCTGCCATATTGCGGCAAAGCGTTTGATATTGGGGTCAAAACACCCCATGTGGGGAGGAGAACAGGCGCAACATGGCGCCGATATAAAGACATTGGAGCAGATCGCGTGACCCTTAAGCAGTTTCTCATCGCCAGCCTCGTGGCCCTTGGGTTGACCACCATTCCCATCGTGCTGAGCGCGCAGGAGGCGGCCCCGATCACCGTCGAAAACGTAACCGACGATCAGATCGAAGCCTTTGTGAAAGCGGCCATTGCGCTTGAAACCCTGCGCCAGGAGTACACCTCCAAGATCGGCAATGCCGAAAGCGAAGAGGCGCAGAATGAACTGCGTGCCGAGGCCGATCGTGTGGCAATCCAGCTGGTCGACAAGGTGCGCGGGATCACGCCGCAGGAATATCTTGGGATTTCCAAGCTCGCGCAGACCAGCCCGGAACTGGCCACACGCATCAGCGCGCAAGTCGAGGTGATGCGCGCGCAGAAAGCGGCCTTCGAGAAGCAGCAGGCAGAGGCCGCCAGAGCCAGAGAGGCGCAGAAAGCCGCCGAAGCGCAGGCGGCGGCAGAGGCCACGAAGGCGGAAACAGCCAGCGAGTGATCCCAGCCCCGCAGGGGCTGCCCCCCTCTTCGTGCGGCCCCGCAAGGGGCCGCTTCCTGTTGCGGGATCGGCCCGTCAGGGCCGAAACAGCTTACTCCGCGGCGACAGCCTGCGGATCGGCCAGCGTCACGATATCCATCATGATCGTGTTCAGCTCGAAATCTTTCGGCGTATAGACCCGCGCCACGCCCATTTCGCGCAGACGGGCGGCGTCATCGTCGGGGATGATCCCGCCGACGATCACCGGCACATCGCCCAGCCCCGCCTCGCGCATCCGGCCCATCAGGTCCTCGACCAGCGGAATGTGCGAGCCCGACAGGATCGACAGGCCCACCACATGCGCGCCGTCTTCCCTGGCCGCGCTCACGATCTGCTCAGGCGTCAGGCGGATACCTTCATAGGCGATATCCATCCCGCAGTCGCGGGCGCGGAAGGCAATCTGCTCGGCCCCGTTTGAGTGCCCGTCAAGGCCGGGTTTGCCGACGAGGAACTTCAGGCGCTTGCCCAGGCGGTCACTGACCGCATCCACCGCATCGCGGATCTCGTCGAGCCCCTCGGTCTTGTTCGAGGGGTTCGCCGACACGCCGGTGGGGCCGCGATATTCGCCATGAACCTGGCGCATCTGCCCGGCCCATTCGCCGGTGGTGACCCCGGCCTTGGCCGCCGCAATCGAGGCGGGCATGACGTTTTCGCCGGTCTCCGCCGCGTCGCGCAAGGCCGCAAGCGCCGCCTTGACCGCGGCATCATCGCGCTCGGCCTTCCAGGCGTTCAGGCGGTCGATCTGTTCCTGCTCCACCGCCGGGTCCACCACCATGATCCCGCCATCCTCGGTCTGTAGCGGCGACGGCTCTCCTTCGGTCCATCTGTTCACGCCGACCACGACGGTTTCATTGGCCTCGATCCGGCCCAGACGTTCGGCATTGCTGTCCACCAGCCGTGACTTCATGTATTCGATCGCGCCCACGGCCCCGCCCATGCTTTCAAGGTTGGCCAGTTCATGGCGCGCGCCGTCTTTCAACGCCTCGACCTTGGCATCCACCGCCGGGTTGCCGTCGAAGAGATCGTCAAACTCCAGAAGATCAGTCTCATAGGCCAGGATCTGCTGCATGCGCATCGACCATTGCTGATCCCAGGGGCGCGGCAGGCCCAGAGCCTCGTTCCAGGCGGGCAGTTGCACGGCGCGGGCACGGGCCTTTTTCGACAGCGTCACGGCCAGCATCTCGATCAGAATGCGGTAGACGTTGTTCTCGGGCTGCTGCTCGGTCAGGCCGAGAGAGTTGACCTGAACGCCGTAGCGGAAGCGGCGGAATTTCGGGTTTTCCACGCCGTAGCGGGTTTGCAGGATTTCGTCCCACAGGTCCACGAAGGCACGCATCTTGCACATTTCGGTGACAAAGCGGATGCCGGCATTGACGAAGAAGCTGATCCGCCCGGCCAGCGCCGGGAAATCCTCTGGCTCGACCCGCGTTTTCAGCTCGTCCAGTACGGCGATGGCGGTGGCGAGTGCGAAGGCCAGTTCCTGCTCGGGTGTCGCACCGGCCTCTTGCAAATGGTAGGAACAGACGTTCATCGGGTTCCATTTGGGCACATTGGTATAGCAGTACTCGGCCACATCGCCGATCAGCTTGAGCGACGGTTTGGGCGGGCAGATATAAGTGCCGCGGCTGAGATATTCCTTGATCAGATCATTCTGCACCGTGCCTTGCAGGGCGGTGACATCCGCGCCCTGCTCTTCGGCCACGGCGATATAGAGCGCCAGTAGCCAGGGGGCGGTGGCGTTGATCGTCATCGAGGTGTTCATCTGATCCAGCGGGATCTCTTCGAACAGCGTGCGCATGTCGCCCAGATGGCAGATCGGCACGCCGACCTTGCCCACTTCGCCGCGCGCCAGTTCATGATCGCTGTCATAGCCTGTCTGGGTGGGCAGATCGAACGCCACGGAAAGGCCGGTCTGCCCTTTTGCCAGATTCGCCCGGTACAATGCGTTCGACGCCTTGGCGGTGGAGTGTCCGGCATAGGTGCGGATCAGCCACGGACGATCGGCTTGGCGATCGGACTTACCATCCGGGCGGTCTTTCTGCGTCTGCGACATATCGGGCCTCGTGAATCAGAATGCGTAATTTTGTTTCGTCGCGCGATTGATACCGGCAAGATTATACCAATGTCAATTCGCTGCGTTGCGGCATCATCCCCTTTTCCCCGCAGGGTAAACTCTGCTAAAGGGGCTTATGGGTCAGACCGTGTACATGCCCCTCTGGGCGCTCGTCCTGCTGGTGGCGTTTGCGGCGGTCACCTTCGCCTCGCATTTTCTGTTTCCATCGGTGCGCTGGTTCTTCCGGCGGCGCATGGAGAAGGCTGTTGCCCGGCTCAATGAGCGGCTGGAACGGCCGATCGAGCCGTTCAAGCTGGCCCGGCGCTATGACATGATCCAGCGGCTGATCTATGACCCGATGGTGACACAGGCGGTGGCGGACCATGCCAAGGCCGAAGGCATCCCGGAAAACGTGGCCTTCGAGCAGGCCAAACGCTATGCCCGCGAGATCGTACCGGGCTTTTCCGCCACGGCGTATTTCGGCATTGCGATCCGGCTCGCCAAGCTGCTAAGCCAATCCTTTTACCGCGTGCGGCTGGGGCATTTCTCGGAAGATGCGCTGCGGAACGTGGACAAGGACGCCACGGTGATCTTCGTGATGAACCACCGGTCCAACATGGATTATGTGCTGGTCACCTGGCTTGCCGCCGAACGCTCGGCGCTGTCCTATGCGGTGGGCGAATGGGCGCGGGTGTGGCCGCTGTCAAAGCTGATCAAGGCGATGGGGGCGTATTTTATCCGCCGCAAATCGCGCAATGACCTCTATCGCCGGGTGCTGGAGCGCTATGTGCAAATGGCCACCGATGGCGGTGTCACGCAGGCAATCTTTCCCGAGGGCGGGCTGAGCCTTGATGGTGCGCTGGCCCCGCCCAAGCTGGGACTGCTGAAATATGTGGTGGACGGGCGCGAGCGCGAGGGGGCCCGGGATGTGGTGTTCATCCCGGTGGCGCTGAATTACGACCGCGTGCTGGAAGACCGTATCCTGGTCAGCGCAGGCCAGAAGGGCGAGCGGCGGTTCCGGGCCCGGATCAGTGTCGTGGCGTTCTGGTTTCTCAAGCAGAACTGGCTGCGCCTGACGGGGCGGTATCACCGGCAAGGCTATGCCTCGGTCAGTTTCGGCGCGCCGGTGGCGCTTTCGGAGTTTCGCAAGACGCATCCGCGGGGCGACGTAAAGGACCTGGGCCGCGTGCTGATGGAAAAGATCGGCGCCGAAGTGCCGGTGCTGCCGACACCGCTGGTGGCGCGGATTTTGCTGGAGGCCGACGCGCCGGTGCCCGAGGACCGGCTGGATGATCTCATGCAGGCAGCGATGGCAGAGGCCCCGGAGGCGCATGTGCACCTGGCGCGCGGGGATATACAGTATACCGCCGAGGTCGGCCTGCGCATGTTGCGCAAACGCGGGCTTGTCGAGGATACGCCGGACGGGGTGAGCATCGTCGCGCAGGAGCGCCCGCTGCTGGAGTATTATGCCAACTCGATCGCCCATCTCTTTCGCGACCGCAGCGCATAAGGCGCGACTTTCTGCAACTGCAAGGTTATAAAATTACAAAACAGGCGTCTTTGGCATTGCATTGTTGCGTGGCCGTGGATATTTCAGGGAAACCCCGCGATTCTGCAACGCGGCAAAATGCAACAAGGAGGCTCATCATGGCTCTGGATACCGACACGGGGATCGCCCCTTACGACGCACCCGAAAAAGACCTCTACGAGGTCGGGGAACTGCCGCCGCTGGGTTATGTGCCCAAGCAGATGTATGCCTGGGCCATCCGCCGCGAACGTCATGGCGAACCCGACACCGCGATGCAGGTGGAAGTGGTCGATGTGCCGGTGCTCGACAGCCATGAGGTGCTGGTTCTGGTGATGGCCGCCGGGGTCAACTACAACGGCGTCTGGGCTGCCCTCGGTCAGCCGATCAGCCCGTTTGACGGACACGGCAAGCCCTACCATATTGCGGGCTCGGACGCGTCGGGCATTGTCTGGGCTGTTGGCGACAAGGTGAAGCGCTGGAAAGTGGGCGACGAGGTGGTCATCCACTGCAACCAGGATGACGGCGATGACGAGGAGTGCAACGGCGGCGACCCGATGTATTCCCCGACCCAGCGGATCTGGGGTTATGAGACGCCCGATGGCTCCTTTGCGCAGTTCACCAATGTGCAGGCCCAGCAGCTGATGCCGCGGCCCAAGCACCTGACCTGGGAAGAGGCGGCGTGTTATACGCTGACGCTGGCCACCGCCTACCGGATGCTGTTTGGCCACGAGCCGCATGACCTGAAGCCCGGTCAGAACGTTCTGGTCTGGGGCGCGTCGGGGGGGCTTGGCTCTTACGCGATCCAGTTGATCAACACGGCGGGTGCAAACGCGATCGGCGTGATCAGCGAAGAGGACAAGCGCGAGTTTGTCATGGACCTTGGCGCGAAGGGCGTGATCAACCGCAAGGATTTCAACTGCTGGGGTCAGCTTCCCAAGGTGAACACGCCGGAATATGCCGAGTGGTTCAAGGAAGTGCGCAAGTTCGGCAAGGCGATCTGGGACATTACCGGCAAAGGTGTGAACGTCGACATGGTGTTCGAGCACCCGGGCGAAGCAACTTTCCCGGTCTCGACCTTTGTCTGCAAGAAGGGCGGCATGGTTGTGATCTGTGCCGGGACGACCGGGTTCAACTGCACCTTCGACGTGCGTTACATGTGGATGCACCAAAAGCGCCTGCAAGGCAGCCACTTTGCCCATCTCAAGCAAGCCGCCAGCGCCAACAAGCTGATGCTGGAGCGCAGGCTCGATCCGTGCATGTCGGAAGTGTTCCCGTGGGATGAGCTGCCGCAGGCACATATGAAAATGCTGCGTAACGAGCACAAGCCGGGGAACATGTCGGTGCTGGTGCAGGCGCCCAAGACCGGCCTGCGCACGGTTGAGGACGTGCTGGACGCGGCGAAATCCTGATCTTTCTCTGCCGTTTTTTTCGTATGCTCGCGTTGTCCTGAAAACATGACGCGAGCATACATCTTTTTAAGTCAAATTGTTATATTTCAATGACTTATGTCGCGTTTTACCCGCTATTTATGGGGAGTATGAAAGCGCGAATAGGTTTTCAAAGCGACACACGCTATACTGGTGTTAACCTTTCGTTAACCAACGCTAAAGAGAGTATACCATGCAAAACGATTGGATTCTCGACGTTTTGTCAGACCTCAAGACATTCGCCCAGCAAAACGGGATGAGTGACTTGGCCGAACAACTGGACGACACAAGGCTGATCGCCTTGGGTGAATTGGCAATGACCAGGGAGGACGTGCCGACACATGGTGAGTGTGCCGCAGCTTCGGCTGGAATCTTTGCTGAGCACTCTCGAGAACGCCTCTGAACCGGCGGATCTGCAAGCTGTTATCGAAGACCTCCGCGATCATTATCGCGTCGATCACATGGTCTATCACTGGGTCAGTTCCACGGGCGATCAGTATGGCTGTGGCACCTACGACCCGGTCTGGGTCCAACGTTACCTCGAACAGGATTATCTGCGCATCGACCCGGTGATCAACGGGTGTTTCCAGCGCTTTCATCCCGTTGACTGGAAGCGGCTGGACTGGACATCAAAACCCGTCATCGCCTTCATGAAGGACGCGCAGGTCCACGGGTTGGGCAACCAGGGATATTCCGTGCCAGTGCGCGGGCCGAACGGACAATTCGCACTTTTCTCGGTCAACCATAGCTGCGACGACGCGGCCTGGGAGGAGTTTATCCGCGATTATCGCCGCGACATGATCCTCATTGCTCATGATTTCAACAAAAAGGCGCTGGAGTTCGAACCGGACCGAACCCGCGAAAAGGCCAAGACCCTGAGCCCGCGCGAAGTGGACGCGCTGACCCTGCTGGCGATGGGCTATAGCCGTGCGCAGGTTGCCGAAACGCTGTCGATTTCGGAACACACGCTGCGCGTCTATATCGAAAGTGCCCGCAACAAGCTTGCTGCCAGCAATACGGTGCATGCGGTCGCGAAGGCGGTGACGCGCGGCATCGTGCGGATATAACCCGGGCACCGTACGCAGGTCTTAAGCTGCATTAACCCCCTGCCCCTACCCCTGTTGCCGATGGCAGCAGGCAAGGGGGCCTTTCATGTTGCGATATATCCATGCGCGGGCGTTGGGCGACTTTCCAAAGCTGCAAGAGGGGATGTTCCGGGATCGGGCGGATCAGTTCAAGACAAGGCTGAATTGGGATGTCGAGGTGGACGCAAACGGGCAGGAGCGTGATGCCTATGACGCGCTGAACCCGCTTTACGTGCTCTGGCAGAACCGCGATGGCGGTCATGGCGGTTCGATGCGGCTGCTGCCGACCACCGGGTCGACCATGGTCGCGGATCACTTCGCGCATCTGTTGCGGGGCCGCATAATCGAGGACCGCGCGATTTGGGAATGCACACGGTTCTGCCTGTCGCGTCAGGCCGAGCCGCGCGTGGCGGCTGCGCTGATGCTGGCCGGTGGTGAAGTCATGCGGCACTTCGGCATTACGCATTATGTTGGCGTGTTCGACGCGCGTATGGAGCGCATCTATCGCGCCATCGGCTCGGAACCCGAGATCATCGGCAGCGAAGGGACCGGCCTGGACCGGATCAGCGTGGGGCTCTGGAGCTTCACCGAAGAGGCACGCCAACGGGTGGCGCGGCGCGCCGGGATATCCCCTGAGCTGTCGCAACTATGGGTCCGGCGCAGTCTGGGCGCGAAAGCGCAGGACGAATTGCTGGTGACCTGACGCGGGTCACACCTGCGTCAGGGGCGCCCGCCGTTGTTTTCAAAGTCGGCCAGCCGCTGGAGCAACTGCTCGATCAAATCGTGTTGAAGCTGCGCCCTCGCTTCCTGCGCCGCCAGCCGTTCCTCCAGCGCCGCATTCTGCGCCTCCAGCGCCTGAATGGCCGCGAGCGCCACGCCGGAGGTGTCGAGCGAGGAAATGCCCGTCTCGGACGCGCCCACGCCGAAAGCCGCGTGGAAATCCTGCGCCATCGGGCCGATATGGCGGATCCCGAGATCAGCATTGTCCTTGTACATCCAGCTTGAGACGGGCAATTCGGCCACTTTCTGAAGGATCTCACCGGGGTCCACCGGCTCGATCGCCATTTTCTTGTGCTTGTCGGAGTTCTGCGTCAGCGCGCCCTCGATGGTCATGTCACCGGCAGGGGTCAGGATCATCTCGATCTCGCCGGGGCCCCCGGGGGCGGTGGTGACGCGGAACGTGCCGTTCTGGTTCTGGAAGTTCCACTTGCGGCCCGAGTTGTCCACGTCCGCGATGGACGTGTCCTCTAGCGTGAAAAACGTGATCCCGTTGTTGCGAAGGGTCATCTGGCCAAGCGTGCCGGCGCTGGTCTCTTCGATCAGGATCGCACCCTTCCCGTTGTCTCGAAGGAGATGCAATCCCGAGCTTGGGCTAAATGTGCCAAGCCCGACATTGCCGGAGGAACGCATAGTCAGCGCGTACCTGGGCGTTCCGTTCTCGATCAGTAGCACATCGTTCTGTGGGGCAGAGGCGGAGTCGTTCAGAACGAAGCCAAAGGACCCAATATTCATATTCCATTTTTGGCCAGATGTGGCTTCTAGATAGAATCTCGGCAGAGCTCCGAGAACATGCAGGTCCCCTTCCGGAAGAGTGGTCCCCATCCCGATATTGCCATTCTGCGCGATGAAAACTGCGTTCGTTGGCGCGCCGCCAATGATGTAGAATGGTGTGCTGTTCCTGGTCAGGTCCTGAATAAAGAACGCCTCGGCGCCTTCGTTTTCATTGGCCTGAATGCGCCAGTCCCGATCCGGGAAAGTGGAGCCGGACGTGTCGATGAAATCGATGATGTTTCTATTTGCGCTCATCTTGATAACGCCATCGATGGAGGTCGGGAATGATTCCCCATTGGCGCAATCGCCACCGACGCAGATGCGGCCAATGCTCGAGTCGCTGACGATCAGGTCATCGGCGATCACCTGATCAGCCCGGGCGGAAGAAGACAGGGTGAAACCGATCCCGAGACCGATAGCCACGGTGAACAAATGAGAGTACATTCTGCATGGCATGTTGAACTTCCTTCTTGGCTTAAAAAAGTTTGCGACTGATCTCACGGTGATAAAATTGCGATATGGGAAAGGTGCCGGATTTGGCAACGGTCCCCGGTGCGGGCCGCTTTGGAAACTGCGGTCTGTCGAGAGGCGCCGCACCGGTCGCACCGGAACATGAGCCGACGCCCCCCGAAAGGTCAGTCATGAAGCTGCCGCTCCAGCTCCACCAAACGATCGGTCAGCTGTTCGACGCGCGATGTCAAAGCAGCATTCTGCGCCTCAAGCGCCTGAATGGCCGCCAGTGCGACGCCCGAGGTGTCGAGCGAGGAAATGCCCGTCTCGGACGCGCCCACACCGAAGGCCGCGTGGAAATCCTGCGCCATCGGGCCGATATGGCGGATCCCGAGGTCAGCATTGTCCTTGTACATCCAGCTTGAGACAGGCAATTCGGCCACTTTCTGAAGGATGGCGGCAGGGTCCACCGGCTCGATCGCCATTTTCTTGTTCTTGTCCGAGTTCTGGGTCAGCGCCCCTTCGATGGTCATGTCACCCGCGGGCGTCAGGATCATCTCGATCTCGCCGGGGCCCCCGGGGGCTGTCGTGACCCGGAACGTGCCGGCCTGGTTCTGGAAGTTCCACTTGCGGCCCGAATTGTCCACGTCAGCGATGGACGTGTCCTCCAGCGTGAAAAAGGTGATGCCGTTGTTGCGAAGGCTCATCTGGCCCAGCGTGCCCGCGCTGGTCTCTTCGATCAGGATCGCGCCTTTGCCATCGTTGCGTTGCACATGCAGCCCCGTCTCTGGAGAGAAAACGCCAAACCCAACATCGCCAGTCGCACGGGCAACAATCGTTTCAGTTGGCGCTCCGTTTTCGATGAGCAATGGTTCGTTGCTACTATTGGCGGCATCCAAAAAAGAAACACCGAAACTACCGATATTCAGATTCCATTTTGCAGATGAATTGGTGGCCTCAAAAATAATGCTCGGCACACTCGCCGAAAGATGCAGATCTGCTTCGGGCAGTGCTGTACCAAGCCCGATATCGCCATCCGCCGCGATGAAAAGTGAGTCTGATGGCGCGTTGCCAAGGATCGTGAAGGGATCGCTACCCGTATCCAGGTTATGCAAATAGAACCCGTTGATATCGCCCGAATTGGCCTGAAGCTGCCAGTCATGCAAGCTTGTAGGACTCGTGGTCGAATCTTCGAAGACCAGGGTGGGTGTGACTGAATCAAGCTTAAGCTGCCAATAATTGGGAAAACTTTCACCGTCGACGCAGCTGACACCGAAGCAAGCATCGTCTCTAACGATCAGGTCATCATTGATCACCTGATCGGCAAGGGCAGGCACTGCCATGCCGAGCGTCAGGAATCCGGAAAGTAAATAGGCGGATTCCATTTGGTTTTCTCCCCAAAAAAGTAAACAAACACGATAGGTGAATGGCGCAGTTGCCACTGGTGAAAAGCGAGGGCGGCAGGATGGTGTTTGACGGCCTGCCCGCACCTGCCAAGCTAAAAGTTAACAGAGCTTCATTTTTTCACAAGCTGCGCAAAATTGCGCCCGAAGCTCCCTCCGAGTGCGGCTTAGTTGCTTTCAAGCGCCTCGATCCGCGCGGTGAGCGCCGCAACGGTGTCCAGCAGCGCCGCGTTCTGTTCCTCAAGCGTCTCCAGAGCAGCCACCTCTTGCGCGAGCGCCTGAATGGCCGCGAGCGCCACGCCGGAGGTGTCGAGCGAGGAAATCCCTGTCTCACTTGCACCAACCCCGAAGGCCGCGTGGAAATCCTGCGCCATCGGGCCGATATGGCGGATGCCAAGGTCAGCATTGTCCTTGTACATCCAGCTTGAGACGGGCAATTCGGCCACTTTCTGAAGGATTGCGGCAGGGTCCACCGGCTCAATCGCCATTTTCTTGTTCTTGTCCGAGTTCTGGGTCAGCGCCCCTTCGATGGTCATGTCGCCCGCAGGGGTCAGGATCATCTCGATTACGCCGGGGCCCCCGGGGGCTGTCGTGACCCGGAACGTGCCTGCCTGGTTCTGGAAGTTCCATTTGCGGCCCGAATTGTCCACGTCAGCGATGGACGTGTCCTCAAGCGTGAAAAACGTGATCCCGTTATTGCGCAGGGTCAACTGGCCGAGGGTGCCGGCGCTGGACTCTTCGACGAGGATCGCGCCTGTGCCGTCGGATTTCTTTACATGCAACCCAGTGCTCGCGCTTGTCAGTCCGAGGCCGACATTACCTGAACTTGTAATGGCAAAGCTGCCGTCCGGCGCCCCGGCAAAAATCCGGAAGGGGAACGTAATGGCGGTGACATCCTCGACGAAGAAAACACCTTGATTTCCTCCAACATCCCAAGTGTAGAAGGGTGAACTCGTGTCTTCGAGCCTCAGGTTCGGGCTGGCGCCGGTCACGTGCAGCTCTTCGCCGGGCAGGGTCGTGCCCAGGCCGATATCGCCATCCGCCGCGATGAAAAGCGCGTTCGATGGTGCAGAACCCGTGATGTAGAATGGTTTACTGCCTTCGGTCATGTCCTCGATAAAAAACGCCTCTGTCCCAGAGGTTTCATTGGCCTGAATGCGCCAGTCCCGGTCTGGAAAGCTGGACCCGGACGTGTCGTTGAAATCGATGATGTTGTTGTTGGCGCTCATCTTGATGACACCGTCGAAGGTGCCGCTTGGAAAGGTCTCGCCATCGGCGCAATCTTCTCCGACGCAGAGTCGACCGGGGGCTGCATCCGGGCCCGAAATAACCACGTCATCGGTAAACACTTGATCAGCCCATGCAGGTGCGGCGGTCCCAAGAGCCAGAAGTCCGAAAAGTAAATAGGTGGTTTTCATTTGGTTTTCTCCCCAAAAAAGTAAACAAGCAGCATAGGTAAATGGCGCAGCAAAACGACGCCCTGAGTAAAGTTTACGCGGGGTTAATTTTTTTATCAATCTGAGCATCCAGGAGGGGAGCCCTTGTGCCCAAGATCGCGATCGGGCCCACTCTCAGGGCAGGCGATTCTCCTTGGTGAAAAATCGGTGTTTCAAACCCTGCAGGAAACCCGATAGGGTCGCGCCATGTCGCAGACCCCCGTCATCTACTCCCACGATCAGGCCGAGGCCCATGACCGCATCGCCGAGATGTTGCGCCTGTCGGGTATTGATCTGGATGACAGCCTGCTGACCCCACCGCGCGAGGGCAAATCGGCCACGCTGGCGGTGATCGGCAAGGCGGGATCGGGCAAGACCCTGCTTTTGGCCGAGCTTTACCGCGCGCTGGAGCAGGCGGGGGTTGAGATTGTCTCGGGCGACTGGGAGGGACGGCGGCGCAAGGACAGCCGGACACTGGCCATTCTGGCCCCCACCAACAAGGCCGCAAGCGTGCTGCGGACCCGGGGTGTGCCGGCCACCACGATTCACCGTATTCTCTATACCCCCGTCTATGACCCCGAATACGAGCGCATCGCCGAGTGGCTGGCGGGGCAAGGTGAGCGGCCCGTGATCGAAGGGTTGACGGAGCTGGCGCTGGACCGGGCGCATGCGTTTTACCAGTCCAACAAGTCGATCCCAGGCGCGCTGGCGGCGGCGGGCCTGCGCGGTTCGGACTTCATCACCGGCTGGAAACGGCGGGAAGAGCCGCTGGATGTGGGGTTTGTCGATGAGGCTTCGATGCTGGATCAGAAGCAGTTCGAGGATTTGCAGGAGATTTTTCCGACCCTGCTGCTCTTTGGCGATCCGGCGCAGCTGCCGCCGGTGAAAGGCGAAGGCGGCGGGATGGTGTTCGACACACTCCCTGTCCCCGCCAAGCTGGAGCTGAGCCGGGTACATCGGCAGGACGCGGATAACCCCATTCTGGATCTTGCCCACGCGCTGGCCGATCCGGAGGTGGATTTTTACGCCTTCGAGCGGCTGGTCGAAGAGGCGGCCGGGCGTGACGACCGCGTGGTCATGGCGCAGCGGGTGGAGGTGGACCTGATGGCGCGCTCGCCCGTGCTGGTGTGGCGCAATGCGACGCGTATCCGGCTGATCAACGCCTTTCGCGCGGTGCACGGCGCGCCCGATACGGAGCTTCTGGAAGGGGAGCCGCTGATTTGCGACGGGATCGAACTTCCACTGAAGCACCGCAAGAAACGGCTCGACCTGGAGGCGCGCGGGCTGATCAAGGGCGCGCAGGTGATCTATCTCGGCCCGGGACGCAAGCCGGGATTCAGCCGCCTGCACGTGATGGGGGCCGAAGACCCGCAGGTGAGTGCGGCGAGCATCGTGAAGATCGAGAAGCCCGATGAGGAAGAGCCGTTCATCCCCTTTGCCGCGCGCATGGGAGCGACGTTTCTGCATGGGGCGGCGGTGACGATCCACAAGGCACAGGGCAGCCAGTGGCGCGACGTGCAGGTCTTTGCGCCCGACATTTACGCCGCCGCCCGCATGGGTCGCTCGGAAGCCGGGCAACCCTTGTGGAAGAGGCTGGCCTATGTGGCCATTACCCGGGCCGAGGAACGGCTGCATTGGGTGGTCCGTAACCGGCTGTCGAAACCCACCGCCCCGCTAAGCGTGGAGGATTTGCGCGCAGCCCCTGCGCCGCTCGAACTGGAGACCGAGACATGAAGACCATTATCATCACCGGGGCGAGCTCGGGCATAGGCAGGGCCACGGCGGAGGTCTTTCTGGAGGCGGGCTGGCGCGTGGGGCTGATCGCCCGGCGCGAAGACAGGTTGCGGGAAATAACAGATGTCAATGCAGAGGCGACCGCCCTGCCCTGCGACGTGACCGATGCCACCGCGATGCGCGCCGCGTTTGAGAGTTTTGCCGCCGAGGCCGGGCGGCTTGATGTTCTGTTCAACAATGCCGGAATTTTCGGCCCCGCCGGCCCGATTGACGAGGTGCCACTGGACGGGTTCGAGCAGGTGCTGGATGTGAACATCCGCGGCATGTTCATCGCAGCACAGCTCGCCTTTGCCCAGATGCGCAGGCAGGACCCACAGGGGGGGCGGATCATCAATAACGGGTCGATCTCGGCCCATAATCCAAGGCCCGGATCGGTCTGCTATACCACGTCGAAACATGCGATTACCGGCATGACCCGCAGCCTCAGCCTTGATGGCCGCGCGTTCGATATCGCCTGTGGGCAGATCGACATCGGCAATGCAGAAAGCGAGCTGGTCGCGGACCTTAAGGCCAGGCAGCCCGATATGCACACGATGGACGTCTCTCATGCAGCGCGGTCTGTGTTGCATATGGCCGAGCTGCCACCCGAGGCGAATGTGCAGTTCATGACCGTGATGGCCACCAAGATGCCCTATATCGGGCGGGGCTGAGGAGCGGCGCAGATGCACCCGAACCCTGTTTTTCGGCAAAACCCTGATCAGCGCGCTCTTGACTATGCGAGGGAAAGCGCCTTTGGCCTGCTGACCACGGCACCGGCAGACGAGGCGCCGCTGGTCAGTCACATCCCGTTCCTGCTGAGCGATGACGGGCGTCGGGCGGAGTTTCACCTGGTGCGGTCGAACCCCATCGCGCGGGCACTGTCCGAGCGCGCCTTGTCCGCAAGGCTCGCCGTGCAGGGGCCGCATAGCTACATCTCGCCCGATTGGTACGGGATCGCGGATCAGGTGCCGACCTGGAACTACATCGCCGTGCATCTGGTGGGAGAGATCAGCCCGCAGCCGCAGGAGGTCATGCGTGATCTGCTTGACCGGCAATCGGCATTTTTCGAGGAGCGGTTGCGCCCCAAGATACCGTGGAAAAGCGCCAAGATGACACCGGGTGTGATGGAAAAGATGATGCGCCAGATCGTGCCCTGTGTCATGCAGGTGGAGAGCGTGCACAGCACCTGGAAGCTGAACCAGAACAAGCCGGATGCCGCGCGACTGGCGGCGGCGGATCATGTGGACGGGTACGGCATCGGACAGGAGACAGCGCTAGTCGCCGCCCTGATGCGGGCTGCAATGGAGGAAAGCCAATGATGCAACTGATTTCAGCCGGGCCGTCGCCCTTCGTGCGCAAAGTTCGCGTGCTTTTGCACGAGACCGGGCAGAGCGAGGATGTGGAGGTGGTCGAGGTGGCGGCCACGCCGGTGGCGACCCCGCCAGAGCTGGCCGCGGCCAACCCGGTGGGCAAGATCCCGGCGCTCATTCGCCCCGACGGGCCTGCGCTTTATGACAGCCGGGTGATCACCCGCTATCTGGATGCACGGGCGGACGCGGGGATGTACCCGCAAGCGCGGCTTTGGGAAACGCTGACGCTGGAGGCCACGGCGGATGCGATCATGGAGGCCGGCGTGCTGATGGTTTACGAGCACCGGGTGCGGCCCGAAGAGAAGGTGTTTGACGGCTGGGTCGATGCCCAGTGGGAGAAGATCACGCGCTCGGTCGCGGCGATCAACGCGCGCTGGATGAGCCACCTCGCAGGGCCGATGGACATGAGCCATATCGCGGTGGGCTGTGCGCTTGGCTATCTCGATTTCCGCCACGGGGCGCGTGGCTGGCGCAAGGGCAATGACGCGCTGGATGACTGGTATGCGGTGTTCGCCGAGCGCGAGAGCATGAAGGCGACAGCCCCGGAATAGGGGCGGCTGGTCCGGTTTGCGGGACGGAGCGTATACTTGCTGGACGCGAATGAATGTCCGCTTCTCTTTGGGAACAGGCCGAGAGATGGGCATGAATGCGCGGTTGTCTTCACGCGAGGCTTATCAAAACCTGGCGCGATAAACTCTGGCGCGATTCATTCAGGTGTGGCGCGCGTGTCGCCTCAAGTGAGATCTCGGGTTTGCGGCGACACACTTCTGCGTCAATCAATCAGCCCCAACTGGCGGGCAATCGTTGCACTGTCGTAGTAATCCCGGCCTTCGACCACCATTCCGTCTTTTACTCTCATCACGGAACAGTAGCGAACTTCGGCTTTCTTTCCGGTTGGTGGGAAATCTCCCAGACTGGAGCGCAGGACGCCAGCATGAATACCTGTATTGCGGAACTCAACCGTTGCCCATTCTCCGCATTGGCTGACAATGACGTTCTCAACTTCGCAAAGACCATCTGGGAACGCTTCCCGCCATCGGTAATAGTCGTCCTTATACGCCTCCTTGCCGTTCAGTTTTTCCTGGCGAGCGACATCTTCAAATTCGCAATCTTCCGAAATGATTTCCGCACCGCGATCAGGATCGCGCATGCCCCATGATTCATGAAACTGGCGAACAATTTTTTCTGTGGGGTGCATGACTCGCGTCCTTCGATTTTGGGTGCCTAGAACAGGCTACCTCCAAAACGATCCGCACGCTATCCGGACGCGGCACTTGCGCACCGCATCCTGGTAACGGGCTGGGCTTGACCCCGTCATTCCAAGCGGTTCAGAACCGGTAGGCGATCCCGATATTGATGGCGTGGGTCAGAAGCTCGGTGTTGAGCTTGCCATTGGTCTGGCCCGGCACGGTGGGGTCCGCGTCGATCGTGATATCATTGTCCGACCAGGTGAACTGATATTCGCCGAAGACCGCCCATCTGTCGTTGATGTCATATTTCATGCCCGCGATGCCGCGCACGGCCGGACCGGTGAATTCATAGTCGAAGGTGCGGTTGGCGGCGCCAAGCACCTGCGCGTCCACATGCGGGATGGCGACCCCGATCCCGGCGCCCACATAGGGCGTCAGCTTTGCCGCAAACGCATCGGGCCAGCGTTTCATCACATTGGCGGTGATGATGTTGTGCCCATCGCTCAGCTCGAACCGGCTGACGCCGATGGCGGCCTTGTCGGCGCTTGAGGCATAAGCCTTGGTATGCGTGCCTTCCAGACCGAATCCGATATCCGAGGGCGTCCACCAGATCGCGCGCGCACCGTAGTAGATCGGAGCCTCCAGCGAGTTGCCTTCCCAGTTGAAGTTGCGGCTGATCGGCGCACCACCGGGCAGAACCCCGGATCCGGAACTGTCGCTCAACTCCTGGACACCAAGATAGAAGCTCAGCTCCATTTCTGCGGCGGCGGGAACGGCAAGCCCAATAATCAGGGCGCTTGCGGCGGTCATAATCCGGGTCATGGGACGGTCCTTGAGATGTGTTTGCTCTGCTCTACACTGTGCATACACCCGCTGCCGCGTGCGCTCAAGCGCGACACAAGCGCGCCCTCTTCACTTCGGCGACATTGCGCACTTTACGGGGGGGCTTCGCGAGGATAAACACGGCGGCGGATCGGTTGCGCCCCCGGGTGCGACCTCTAATGTCATGAGGCCCTTGCGGCTTTAGAATGGAGAATACCTCGTGTCCCACGCAGAAGATCACGAAGGCACCCGCAGAGACTTTCTCTACTACGCCACTGGCGGCGCAGGTGTCATTGCCACCGGGGCCGCTGTCTGGCCTCTCGTTCATCAGATGAACCCGTCGGCCGACGTGCAGGCGCTGAGCTCGATCCGTGTGGATGTCTCGGCGATCCAGCCCGGCACCCAGATCACGGTAAAATGGCTTGGAAAACCGGTGTTTATCCGCCGCCGTACCGAAGAAGACATTGCCGCGGCCAACGATGTGGACGTGAGCACGCTGCCCGATCCGATCGCGCGCAACAACAATATTGACGGCGATGTGCCCGCCACGGACGCCAACCGCGCCCTGGATGAGAGCGGCGAATGGCTGGTTCAGATGGGGGTCTGCACCCACCTGGGATGTGTGCCTCTTAACGACGCGGGCGAGTTTGGCGGCTGGTTCTGCCCCTGCCACGGCTCGCATTACGACACGTCGGGACGAATCCGCAAAGGGCCCGCCCCTGAAAACCTGCCGGTTCCGCTGGCTGAATTCGTCGACGAATCGACGATCAAACTGGGATAAGGAAACGCGCAATGGCCGGAATTCCACACGATCATTACGAGCCCAAGTCGAACGGCGAGAAGTGGCTGCACAGCCGTCTGCCGATTGTCGGGCTTCTGTATGACACATTGATGATCCCCACTCCTAAGAACCTGAACTGGATGTGGATCTGGGGGATTGTCCTCACCTTCTGCCTTGCGTTGCAGATCATCACCGGCGTCGTTCTGGTGATGCATTACACACCGCATGTCGATTACGCCTTTGCGTCGATCGAGCATATCATGCGCAACGTGAATGGCGGGCATTTCATCCGCTACCTGCATATGAATGGCGCATCGCTGTTCTTCTTTGCGGTATATCTGCATATCTTCCGCGGTCTCTACTATGGCTCCTACAAGGCGCCGCGCGAGATCACCTGGATCATCGGTATGCTGATTTACCTGCTGATGATGGGCACGGCCTTCATGGGCTACGTGCTGCCCTGGGGGCAAATGTCCTTCTGGGGGGCCACCGTGATCACCGGCCTCTTTGGCGCGATCCCGTTCATTGGCGACGCTCTGCAAACCTGGCTGCTGGGCGGCCCGGCGGTGGATAACGCTACGCTGAACCGCTTCTTCTCGCTGCACTATCTGCTGCCCTTCGTGATTGCCGCACTGGTGGCGCTGCATATCTGGGCGTTCCACACCACGGGCAACAACAACCCGACCGGTGTCGATGTGCGTCGCGGCTCCAAGGCCGAGGCCGAGAAAGACACAGTGCCCTTCTGGCCCTATTTCGTCATCAAGGACCTCTTTGCCCTGGCGGTGATCCTGGTGGTGTTCTTTGCCATCGTGGGCTTCATGCCGAACTATCTGGGCCACCCGGATAACTACATCGAGGCCAACGCGCTGGTCACCCCTGCGCATATCGTGCCGGAATGGTACTTCCTGCCCTTCTACGCGATCCTGCGTGCCTTCACCGGCGACGTCTGGGTGGTGATGTTTGCCAGCTGGATCACCGGCGGCATCATCGACGCCAAGTTCTTCGGTGTGCTGGCGATGTTCGGTGCCATCGCGGTGATGGCTCTGGCGCCCTGGCTCGACACCTCGCGTGTCCGCTCGGGCCGGTATCGCCCGATGTTCAAATGGTGGTTCTGGCTGCTGGTCATCGACTTCGTCGTCCTGATGTGGCTGGGTGCCATGCCGGCGGAAGAGCCTTATGCGACCTTCTCGCTGATCGCGTCGGCGTACTGGTTCTTCTACTTCCTGGTGATCCTCCCGCTTCTGGGTGTCATCGAGAAGCCGGATGCCCAGCCCGAGACGATCGAAGACGACTTCAAGGCCCATTACGGCAAAGCCGAAACGCCGGCCGAGTAAGAAAGGACAAGGGATATGTTTAAGAAACTCAGCATCGCCGCTGTCACTGCCCTGACCCTTTCGGCAGGCGGGGCTCTGGCCGCAGGAGGAGCGGGCTACGTCAAGGACGTGGACTTCTCCTTCGAGGGGCCGTTTGGCAAGTTCGACCAGAACCAGCTGCAACGCGGTCTTCAGGTCTATACCGAAATCTGCGCGGCGTGCCACGGGCTGCAATATGTGCCCATCCGTACGCTCGCCGATGAGGGCGGTCCGCACCTGCCCGAAGATCAGGTGCGCGCCTATGCGGAGCAGAACTTCGAGGTGTTCGACGCCGAGATCGACGACACCCGCCCGGCCAAACCGACGGATCACTTCCCCGGTTCGGCACTGGAGAACGCTCCGGACCTGAGCCTGATGGCAAAGGCCCGCGCGGGGTTCCACGGGCCTTATGGCACCGGCATGAACCAGCTCTTCAAGGGCATGGGCGGACCGGAATACATCTACTCGCTCCTGACCGGCTATACCGGTGAGGAAAAGGAAGAAGCCGGTGTGACCCTCTATGAGAACAAGGCCTTCCCCGGCGGCTGGATCGCCATGGCCCCGCCGCTCTATGGAGATGATGTGGAATTTGCCGACGGTCACGACACCGATCTGAGCCACATCTCCAAGGATGTCTCGGCCTTCCTGATGTGGGCCGCCGAGCCGAAGATGATGGCGCGCAAGCAGGCGGGCCTGACGGGCGTGATCTTCCTCACGGTGCTGTCGGTGCTGCTGTACCTGACCAACAAGCGCCTCTGGGCCCCGGTCAAGGGCAAGAAGACAAGCTGAGCCTTGTGCCAGCCTGAACAGGGAAAACCCCGGTCCTGAGCGGCCGGGGTTTTCTTTTGCCCGATGACATGTGCCCAATCCTCCGGAAGAGCTGACAATTCGGCCAAAAAACACGCCGATCGCTTTTATTCGATTGCTGTCTCTGCGATGCTTCGAAGCTGATCCGCTGAAGCGTTTCACCTTGAACCCGAGACATTCCTCAAGGCGAAACGCGCGCAGTAACTGAATGCTTCGCGGCGTTTCGAGAAAAGCTGTGTCTCAGGTTTTTCGAAAAACGCCTGGTAGGGCCTGGACCATGACCGATTTCCTTCTGCTTGCCTTCATCTTTCTGATTGCCGGGGTGGTATCGGTTCCAATTGCCTCCCGGCTTGGACTAGGCTCGGTGCTGGGCTATCTCATCGCCGGGATAGTGATCAGCCCGGTGCTGGCGCTGCTGCATGTCGATGTGATCTCGATCCAGCATTTTGCCGAGTTCGGCGTCGTCATGATGCTTTTTCTCGTCGGGCTGGAGCTTGAGCCAAAACTGCTCTGGTCGATGCGTGCGCGCCTTCTGGGGCTGGGCGGCGGCCAGGTGGGCCTGACGGCTTTGGCTGTCATGGCCGCAGCGATGCTGATGGGGCAACCCTGGACCATAGCCCTGGCCATTGGCCTTGTTCTAGCGCTCTCTTCTACCGCGATCGTGCTGCAGACCCTGGGTGAAAAGGGCCTGATGAAATCAGATGGCGGGCAGGCAAGCTTTTCGGTCCTGCTGTTTCAGGATATCGCCGTTATCCCGATGCTGGCACTGATCCCCCTGCTGGCGCTGCCGGAGCTGCAGGAGGCGCTCTCGCACGCGGAAGCTGCGCATAATGGCGAGGATCATCACGGCGCGACTCTGAGCCTTGTCGCCGGTCTTCCGGGCTGGGCCACGGCGCTGGTCACTCTCGGTGCGATTGCGGCGGTCGTGGGAGCGGGCTCTTATCTCACCGGCCCCATCTTCAGATTCATCGCAGGGGCGCAACTGCGTGAACTCTTTGTCGCCACCGCCTTGATGATGGTCATCGGGATCGCCCTGCTGATGTCCCTCGTTGGCCTCTCCCCTGCCCTTGGGACCTTCCTGGCCGGGGTGGTGCTGGCCAATAGCGAATACCGCCACGAGTTAGAAAGCGATATCGACCCGTTCAAAGGCTTGCTTCTGGGGTTGTTCTTCATGACCGTCGGGGCCGGGATCAACTTTGGTCTGCTGTTTGACAATCTCGCGCAGATCGTTGCGCTCACATTGGGCCTGATCCTGCTCAAAGTGACGGTGCTCTATGGCCTGGCCATCCTCTTCGGGCTTGGTGGCACGGATCGCTGGCTTTTCAGCCTGGGCCTCGCGCAAGCGGGTGAGTTCGGTTTCGTCCTGTTGTCGTTCACCGTGGCCAGCGCGGTCATCCCGGCAGAGCTGGCTGACCGACTGCTCTTGATCGTGGCGCTGTCGATGCTGCTGACTCCGGCGCTTTTCATTGTCTATGACCGGCTCATCGCGCCACGTTATTCCGCCGCCGAAGAGCGGGAAATGGATGTGATTGAGGAAAGCAGCGATATCATTATCGCCGGGCATGGCCGCGTTGGTGGGATCGTCAGCCGTATGCTCCGTGGTGCCGGGCTGAACCCGACGGTGATTGATTTCAGTTCAAAGCAATTGGAGATGCTCAAGGCCTTCGGCGTACAGGCCTATTTCGGTGATGCGACGCGGCCCGACCTGTTGAGTGCGGCGGGCATCGCCGAGGCCAAGCTTTTGGTGGTGGCGATTGATGACAAGGACCAGATCACCGAGCTGGTGGAATATGTGCAGCACACCTATCCCGACGTGCATATCGTGGCGCGCGCGGTCGACCGAAACCATGTCTATGACCTTTGGTACATAGGCTGTCGCGATATCATCCGCGAATCCTATGACAGTTCTCTGCGGTTGGGCCGTTCAGCGATTGAGGCCCTGGGGTATAGCCGGGATCAGGCGACGCGAATGGCGGAGGCCTTCAACGACGTGGATCGCAAAGGTATGTTGGCTGCGGCTGAGCATTATGACCCCACCATTCCGGCGCACGAAAATGACGCTTATGTCGGAATGATCCGTGAGCGGCAGGCAGAGTGGGCAGAGGAACTTGAGACACGCATGACCGCCATCATGGCCGAGGCAAAACCAAAGACGTAAGTCAGCCCCGGCGCAACAACTGGAATGCCGCTGACGCGCCCCAACCGGCAAAGATGGCGATCGCCAGGGACATCAGCCCATAGAGAAACGGCTGTTCGCGCGACATGGTGAACAGCCAGCGCTCCAGACCCACCTTGCGCACGTCGATCACGGTTTCGAAACTGGACACCACCTTGCCTTCGCGGGTGAGGAAGATACGGGTGAGGTAATCGCCTTCGGTCAGGTTCGACGGCAGGGTGATCTTGGTGCGGAAAAGCGTCTGCTCGTCCAGCACCACGCCGCCTTCCTGCACCTGATACGTGTCATTGGCCTTGTGGATGCGGATCACCGCGTCAGTGAAGGCCTGCACATCTTCGGTCTGTCCGGTGGCCCCAACGGCGCGGATTGCCCGGCCGATCGACACCCTGTGGCGCAGGTCTTCGACATTCGAGAGCACTTCGGACAAAGGGCCGGTGGTGGACACTGCATAGAAGCTGGGCGCGGCGTCGATTTCAACCGCTTGGGTGTTGACCCAGATGCCAAAGCGGCGCTCCTTGCGGCGCACGGTCATCGGCTCGGACGGGCCCTTGATCGACACGACCACATCGAGCGGCACGTCGGGGATGGCCTTTTCACGTTTCACCGCCCCGAAGACAAGGATATCGGAGCCGTCAAAGTTGGACGTGATCGCCACCTTGTCGCTGCTGAGACCCAGCACCACCTCCTCGGCCTGGACGCCCAGGGGCAGGACCAGCACAGCCAGGAGAGCGGCGAGGCGGCGCATCAGTGGCCTCCCTCGGCAGCGATGGAGTAGAGCTCGGACGGCATGATCAGCAGGTCGAGCGCCAGCTTGCCACAGACCGCAAGCACCATGATCGCCAGCAGAATACGGAGCTGCTCGGCCTTCATCTTGACCCCGATGCGTGTTCCGATCTGCGCACCGATCACCCCGCCCACAAGCAACAGCACCGCGAGGGCGATATCCACCGTGTAGTTGGTGGTGGCATGCAGCATGGTGGTGAAACCGGTGACAAAGATGATCTGGAAAAGAGAGGTGCCCACCACGACCTTGGTCGGCATACCCAGGATATAGATCATCGCCGGAACCATGATGAAGCCGCCGCCGACGCCCATGATGGCCGCCAGAATGCCGACGCTGATCCCCACCAGCACCGGGGGGATCACGCTGATATAAAGCCCCGAAGTGCGGAACCGCATCTTGAAGGGCAGGCCATGCACCCAGCCGTGTTTCTTGCGTTTGGGCGGTGTGCCCTTACGGGTGTTGCGGATCGCATTGAGGCTTTCGACAAACATCATCGCGCCGATGATCCCAAGGAACACCACGTAGCAAAGCTTGACCAGCAGATCGACCTGGCCCAGCGATTTGAGATAGTTGAAGACGATGACACCCAGCGCGGCCCCGATCAGGCCCCCGATGAGCAGCACCGTGCCCATTCGGAGATCCACCGTCTTTCGCCTGAGATGCGCAAGCACGCCGGAAAAGGAGGAGGCAACGATCTGATTGGCTTCGGTGGCGACGGCCACGGCGGGCGGGATGCCGATGAAGAAGAGAAGCGGCGTCATGAGGAAGCCACCGCCCACGCCAAACATGCCCGAAAGAATGCCGACCAGCCCCCCCAGCCCGAGCAGAAGGAACGCGTTGACCGAAACCTCGGCTATGGGGAGGTAGATTTGCATGTAATTTCCTAGCCGCTGCACGGGTCACTTGGCAAGCGCAGCATAGGGCCAAACCACGCCAGGTCTGATCACTTTGTGTTATCTGGACTCATGTTTCGTGAAACCCGAAGGTCCCTAGCGTTCCTTGACGTAGGGTTCTCCCCCGGCACGCGGCGGGATGGCCTTGCCGACAAAGCCTGCGAGGATGATCACGGTCAGGATATAGGGCAGCGCATCCATGAGCTGCACCGGAATTGTCACGCCGCTCAGTTCAATGTTCTGATAGCGCAGGGCGATGGCTTGAAGGAGGCCAAAGAGCAGCGTCGCCCACAGCGCATGCCAGGGCCGCCATTTGGCGAAGATCAGCGCCGCCAGCGCGATGAAGCCGCGCCCGGCGGTCATGTCCTTGACGAAGCCCGCTTGCAGGGCGGTAGCGAGGTAGGCCCCGGCAATCCCGCACAGGACACCGCAAATGGCCACGGCCGCAAAGCGGAGCCTGACGACGGAGATACCCGCCGTATCCACAGCTGCCGGGTTCTCGCCCACCGCGCGCAGGCGCAGGCCAAAGCGGGTGCGATAAAGCAACCACCACGAGGCGGGCACACAGGCGATTGCAAGATAGACCAACAGCGTATGACCAGAGATAAGCTCGTAATAGACCGGGCCGAGCACTGGTATTTTCTGAAGGGTCTCAGCCAGCGGCAGGGTGATCGGCTCGAAGCGGGCCCCGCCCATCAGCGAGGGCGTGCGCCCGCCTTCCTTGAACCAGCTTTGGGCAATGAGCACGGTCATGCCGGCAGCAAGGAAATTGATCGCCACGCCCGAGATCAGCTGATTGCCGCGGAAGGTGATGGAGGCCAGACCGTGCAAGGCGCTCAGCGCCAGCGAGCCTGCGATCCCCGCCAACAGGCCCAACCAGACCGAGCCGGTGACAAAGGCGATAGCGGCCGAGAAAAAGGCCGCCATCAGCATCTTGCCTTCCAGCCCGATGTCAAAGATCCCCGCCCGTTCGCTGAACAGCCCCGCGAGACACGCCAATAAAAGCGGCGTGGCCAGCCGCACCGTGCTGTCGAGGACCTGGAGGAGGGTGGCGAGGTCCATGTGCTCAGCTTTCCGACGTGGCGATCTTGAAGGCGGCGAAGGTGAAGAACGCCCCAAGCGCCCCTTCGATCCACCCCCGTCCGGAGGCATAGGCCGCACGAACCGGCCCCGACGACAGGAAAACGGCCCAGGCGCCGTGCAGCGTGAAGGAGAGCAGCCAGGCCCCCAGTACGAACACTGCGATAATCGGCAGCTCAGCCCCTTCGACGGCTCCAATGGCGGCAATCGCCAGCCAGAAGGCGATGGCCTTGGGGTTGGTGACTTGCAAGAGGTAGCCCTTGGCGAAAAGCTGAGGAGCAGGCTGGCGTGTCACCGAAATGGCCTGCACCTGCGGCGGGTTCAGGGCCTTGCGGAAAGCACCCCAGGCGAGCCAGAGAAGATAGGCCGAGCCAACCAGCTTCAGCAGTGTCATGGCCCAGGCCGCCTGCGAGATCAGCAGGCCGACGCCGAGCATTGTGAGGACGTTGATCGTGGCGCTCCCGGTCGCGATTCCAAGGCAGGTGACCAGTGCCGGCGCACGCCCCTGCCCTGAGGAGATCCCCAGAAGCATGGCAACCGCAGGACCGGGCGACGCGGCCCCGACAGCGAGGATGGCATAGGCGGCGAGAATGCCGGGGAGGTAAGGGGCAATATCGGTCATGGTGTGATGCTCCAGTTTGCAAGGTGATGCAAACGAGCATGACGCCGGGGGAGTGCCCGGTCGAGAACAAACGCTTCGCCACAGATCGAACTATGATTGCGTCTCATGTGCCCCGCCCCCTGCGCCGCGCCAGGAAGAGGCGCTCAAGCGGCATGCGCACCATGTTATCGAGCGCGCCGGTGAAGAGGATGACAAGCGCCTGGATTACCACGATCAGCTCACGCGGGATTGATGTCCAAAGGGCCAGCTCCGCTCCGCCCTGATAGAGAAAGCCAAAGAGCAGGGCGGCCATGAGTACACCAAGCGGATGATTGCGCCCCATCAGCGCCACGGCGATGCCGATGAAGCCAGCGCCTTCTGTGGCGTTGAGGACAAGCCGCTCGGCCTCGCCCATGACGTTGTTGATCGCCATGCACCCCGAGAGCGCGCCGGAAATCAGCATCGCGATGATGATGATCCGTGTCGGCGAGATCCCGGCATAGCGTGAGGCGCTTTCGGATTTGCCAAGGCTGCGGATCTCAAAGCCCAACCGGGTGCGCCAGATCAGCAGCCAGACCAGCAGGCAGGCAAGAAGCGCAATAAACAGGCTGATATTGGCCGGGGCCGATTTGGAAAAAGCGATGCCCAGCGGGCTCAGCATTTCGTGCAGTGTGGGCAGGTGCGCGCCGGTGGGAAACCGCGCGGTGGCCGGGTCCATGGAGCCTTCGGGGCGCAGGATATTGACAAGCATGTAGTTGAGAAACGCCGCCGCGATGAAGTTGAACATGATCGTGGTGATGACGATGTGGCTGCCGCGTTTCGCTTGCAACCAGGCCGGGATCAGTGCCCAGAGCGCCCCGAACAGCGCAGCCCCCAGGATCGCCGCAGGCAGGGCCAGCGCCCAATGAGGCCAGGGCAACAGCAGGCAGATGATCGCCACACCCAGACCGCCAAGCATCGCCTGCCCTTCCGAACCGATATTGAACAGCCCCGCATGGCTGGCCACGGCAAAGGCAAGCCCGGTAAAGATGAAATTGGTCGCATAATAGAGCGTATAGCCCCAGCCATAGGAAGAGCCGAGAGCGCCGGTGATCATCAGCTTGACCGCGGCAATCGGGTCTTCGCCGATGCCGAGGATGACAAGGGCGCTGATCAGCGCCGCCAGTACGAGTGAAATGAGCGGCACAAGAAGCGCATCGGCCCAGGGTGGCATTCTATCCATGATGTTCCCCATGCTCTCGCGCCTGGGCGAATTGCGCGGCCTCGACGGCGGCAAAGGGGTCGTCGGGCTGACCGGTGACGCCCGCCATCAAAAGACCCAGCTCGGTCTCGTCGGTCTCGCCAGGCAGCCGCTCACCCATGATCTGCCCGTCGAACATCACCGCGACGCGGTCGGCGAGCGACAGGATTTCTTCCAGTTCCACACTCACCAACAGCACCGCCTTGCCAGCGTCGCGCAGGGCCACGATCTGCTGGTGGATGAACTCGATCGCCCCGATATCGACCCCACGGGTGGGCTGACCTACGAGAAGCAGATCCGGGTTGCGCTCGATCTCGCGGGCGAGCACGATCTTTTGCTGGTTGCCCCCCGAAAAGCTCTTGGCGGGGAGGGAGGCATCGGGCGGGCGCACGTCGAACCGTTCCATCTTGGCCGCCGCCTCCTCGCGCAGCGCACGGGTCTCCATCAACAGCCCGTCGCCATCGCGGTGATAGCCGAAGATCGTATTTTCCCAGGCGGTGAAATCCATGATCAGCCCGTCGCGCTGGCGGTCCTCGGGTACGTGGGCGATGCCGTGCGCCCGGCGGGAACGCCCGTCGGAGTATCGCCCGGTAAGGTCGATGGGCTGTCCATTCAGGCGGATCTGCCCCGTCGCCGCGCGGGTGCCGCCCAGCACCTCCAGAAGCTCCGACTGACCGTTGCCCGCGACACCGGCAAGGCCGAGGATTTCGCCTGCCCGCACCGTCAGGTCGATCCCTTTGAGCCGCGCCACGCCCTGGCTGTCCACCACGCGCAACCCTTCGATTTCCAGCACGGTTGCACCCGGATTGGCGGGGGCTTTGTCCACCCGAAGCAAGACCTTGCGCCCCACCATCAGCTCGGCCAGATGCTCGGGGCTGGTTTCGGACGTGGCCACGGTGGCGGTCATTTCACCCCGTCGCATGACCGAGACGGTGTCGGTGATCTCCATGATTTCGCGCAGTTTATGGGTGATCAGGATGATCGTCTTGCCCTCATCCCGCAGCCGGTCGAGGATGCGAAAGAGCTGATCCGCCTCGGCCGGGGTCAGCACGCCGGTGGGCTCGTCGAGGATGAGGATATCCGCCTGCCGGTAGAGCGCTTTCAGGATTTCCACGCGCTGTTGCATGCCCACGCCGATATCGCTGATCCGCGCATCCGGGTCCACGTGCAGCTCATACTCATCCGCCAGCCGCTTCAATTCGGCCCGCGCCTTGGCGAGGCTCGGGCGCAATAGCCCGCCGTCCTCCGCGCCGAGAATCACGTTTTCAAGCACCGTGAAGGGCTCGACCAATTTGAAATGCTGGAACACCATGCCGATGCCGTGGCCTATCGCGGCCTGGCTGTCGGGGATGCTGACAGGGGTGCCGCGGATCAGGATCTCGCCCCGGTCCGCGCGATAAAAGCCGTAGAGAATGGACATCAGAGTGGACTTGCCCGCGCCATTCTCGCCAATGATGCCATGAATGGTGCCGGGCATGACCCGGATGGAAATGTCCTTGTTGGCCTGCACCGGGCCGAAGGCTTTGGAAATCCCGCGCAGTTCGATGGCCGGGGCAACATTCTGCCCCTGGCCCGCCGCATCCTGCGGTATGCGCATCACTCCACCGGGCAGGTATTGTCCGACATGTAGTCATGCACCGTCAGCTCGCCCGAGCCGATCTTGGCGGACGCTTCATCGACCATTGCCTTCATGTCATCATTGACCAGGCTGGCGTTATGTTCGTCCAGCGCATAGGCGATGCCGCCATTGCCGAGGCCCATGACATTGAACCCGGTTTCCATATCCGGTCCGGCCTTCATGGCCTCATACACTGCATTGTCCACGCGTTTGACCATGGAGGTCAGAACCTTGCCGGGATGCAGGTAGTTCTGGTTGCTGTCCACGCCGATGGACAGGATGCCCTCGTCGGCGGCGGTCTGGAGCACCCCCACACCGGTGCCTCCCGCCGCAGCATAGACCACATCGGCACCCTGGCTGATCTGCGCTTTGGTCAGTTCAGACCCCTTCACCGGGTCATTCCAGGCGGCGGGGGTCGTGCCGGTCATGTTCTGGATCACGGTCGCATCGGCATTGGCGGCCTTCACCCCCTGCACATAGCCACAGGCGAATTTGCGAATAAGCGGGATGTCCATCCCGCCGATAAAGCCCACCGTGCCGCTGTCCGAGGCAAGGCCCGCCATCATACCAACGAGGTAGCTGCCCTCATGCTCATTGAACACGACCGAGCGCACATTAGGTTGATCCACAACCATGTCGATGATGGCAAACTTGGTGTCGGGATAGTCGGCCGCCACCTCGCCCAGTGCGTCGCCAAAGGCAAAGCCGACCATGACAATGGGGTTGTTACCGGCTTCGGCAAAACGGCGCAGCGCCTGCTCGCGCTGTGCCTCCGATTGCAGCTCGACCTCGTTATAGCTGCCGCCGGTCTCTTCGGCCCAGCGCTGTGCCCCGTTATGGGCGCTTTCGTTGAACGATTTGTCAAACTTGCCGCCCAGATCGAAGATCAGCGCCGGGTCGGCCAGAGCGGCCCCCGCGCCAAGGGCCAAAGCCGCGAGACTGGTGGAAACGGTTTTGAGGAAACTCATGATTTTTCTCCCTGATGGTTGGCCCCTCTTGCGGATGTATCAATCCGTTGCGGAGGCGTTTATTGGCAACAAGTAAGCCTGCACCGGAGGGAGGAGGTCAATAGCTGATCCGCGGCAACCTCACGTCAGGGCAGGTCTTTGGCCAGGATCAGCGCATCGGCAGTGCCGCCACCGGGACAGTGGTAATATCCTGCGCGCCGTGCGACCTCATGATACCTGGCGCGCCGGTAGAGCGCGAGGGCGGCAGTGTTCTGTGCCGAGACGTCCAGAAAAGCGCGGGAGGCGCCGCGAATTGCGGCCTCGTCCTCAAAGGCGCTCAAGAGGGCTGCGCCATGTCCGGCGCGCTGCTCTGCGGGGTCTACAGCCAGAGTCAGAAGCTCCGCCTCGCCCGCAAGGGCACGGCCCAGCGCGAAACCCGCGTCCGAGGTCACGCAGAAGACATGAGGCGCGGCCAGAAGGTCGCCAAACTCCTGCGCCGACCAGCCCCGCCCCTGCCCTGCAAAGGCGCGGGAATGCAGCGCTGCCAGCACCTCAGGCGTCATCCAGGATCACCGGGGGGGCATCGCGCGCGGGTGCGGCATCTGCGGGCTTGAGATAGAGTGGAGCCGGAGCCGGGGCATCTGCCGGAGCCTTGGCTGCAAGCTCTGCAATAGAGGTGACAAGGCGAGCCGGGTCAGTCAGCCACTCTGCGCCGACCGGCACTTCGTCACGCGGCAGGATGGCCGGGGCCTCATCGCCGATCTGCACATAGGCCGTGTCGCGCGGGCCGGGAATGGCTGCCATGTCTTGTGTAGAAACAGCCCGGAGAGCGTCGAGCCCCGACACGCCGATGGCGGGCACACCAAGGCTCAGCGACAGACCGCGCGCCAGAGAGACGGAAATGCGAATGCCGGTAAAGTTCCCCGGCCCGGTGCCAACACCGAGGCGTTGGATATCGGACCAGTCGGCACCTTCGTTCTGCAACAGTTCTTCGAGCATCGGCACAAGCCGCTCGGCCTGTCCGCGCCCCATCTCCTCAACCCGGGTCACCACCCGTTGGTCCAACAGCAAAGCGGCCGCGCAATGCGCGGCCGATGTGTCAAACGCCAGAACCAGCGGGTCAGACGCCAACCGGGCGCACCTCAGTCACTTCCGGGATATAGTGGCGCAAGAGGTTCTCGATCCCCATCTTCAGCGTGATGGTCGAGGACGGACAACCCGCGCAGGCGCCTTGCATATGCAGATAGACCACGCCGCGTTCGAACCCGTGGAAGGTGATGTCGCCGCCATCCTGCGCCACGGCCGGGCGCACGCGAGTATCCAGCAACTCTTTGATCTGGCCCACAATCTCGGCATCCTCGCCGTCGTGGTCGGCATGACCGGAGGAGCCGGCTGCATCACCGATCATCACCGGCTTGCCCGATTGGAAATGCTCCATGATAGCCCCCAGGATCGCAGGCTTCATGTGGTCCCATTCCGCGTCGTCCCCCTTGGTGACGGTCACGAAATCATTGCCGAAGAAAACGCCCGTGACGCCCTGCACCTTGAAGATGCGCTCTGCTAGGGGGGATTTCTCTGCGCCTTCCGCGGTCGGAAAATCGGCTGTGCCCGCTTCCAGAACAGTCTGGCCAGGCAGAAATTTCAACGTCGCCGGGTTGGGCGTGGATTCGGTCTGAATGAACATCGGGCACCCCTTTCGCTTGTCTCAAGGATATGCGCTTCACGGCGCCTCAAGTCAAGGTTTGGAACGATTCTAAACTGCGCCCGCTCAGGTGATCGCTTCCAGCCGCTCCTTGCTGAGATCGCCCGGCACGATGGTCACCGGAATAGGCAGGCTGCCGGAGTTCTTGGACAGCTGTGTCACCAAAGGCCCCGGCCCCTTGCGCCCGGTCCCGGCACCCAGAACCAGCACGCCGATCTCGGGGTCGTCCTTGACCTGCGCCATGATCTCATCCACCGGCTCGCCCTCGCGGATGACAAGCTCCGGGTCCACGCCCTGCTTGTCACGCATCCACTTGGCAAATACCTCGAAATGCGCCTGAATGCGCTCCCGCGCCTCCTCGCGCATGAGGTCGCTGACGCCGATCCAATGGTTGAATTCGTCGGGCGGTATCACCGCGAGGATCTCCACCCCGGCATTCGTATGCGCTGCCCGCATCGCCGCAAAGCGCATCGCGTTCAGACATTCGGTGCTGTCATCGAGCACCACCAGAAACTTGCGCATGGCACTATCTCCCTCGACGCCACATAATGCCGATATTGATGAGCCGGGGCAACAGGTGCTTTTCCCGCTTCTTCTTGGCAAAATACTCAAACCCCACCGCGCGGCCCGCACTGACACCAGGTCAATGGCGTCACCTCCGTACCCGCCCCGAGGAGGACGTAAGGACGACGAGACGAACCGGCATGCGCGCCAGCGCATTCCTTTGGATCGGGTGGATCAGACCGGCATCAGCGCCCAGTAATCAAGATCAAGCATCACATGAGGCAGGTATTTGCCATCCTCACCCTTGAGCTCGAACGGCGCACCGCCCTTGGTGGCCACAAGCCGCAACCGGATAGCGCCGACACCCGGCGCGGGGGTCTCGGCCTTGTCCAGCACTTCCGACCAGGCCTTGATCGTATCGCCCGCATAGTAGGGGTTGGCATGGGTACCACCGTTCAGGCCGGCAACGATCTGCGCATTCGCCAAACCGTTGAAGCTGAGCGTGCGGGCCATTGAAATCACATGCCCGCCATAGATCAACCGCTGACCATCAGGCCGCGAGCCGGTGTCGAAATGCACCTTGGCCGTGTTCTGCCACAGGCGCGTGGCCATCATGTGCTCGGCTTCTTCCACAGTCACGCCATCCACATGATCGATCGTTTCGCCAATCTCGTAATCGCCACAGCGATGCGGCTCTCCCGCGAGGGTAAAGTCATAGTTCGAAAAATCGAGACCTTCGGGGATCACCAGTTCGGCCGGACCCACCACCTTGGCCAGGTCCGGGATCACCGCCTCGGGTGCCGGGGTCTCGGGGTCGCGCTTGCGTACCATCGCCCAGCGGCAATATTCGATCACCACCTCGTCACGCTGGTTAAACCCTCGCGTGCGCACCCAGACGACGCCACTTTTGCCGTTGGAGTTCTGCTTGACCCCGATGACCTCCGACGTGGACCGGATGGTATCGCCCGCATAAACCGGCTTCAGCCAGCGCCCCTCGGCATAGCCCAGATTGGCCAGCGCATTGAGCGAGATGTCGGGTACCGTTTTGCCGAATACCACGTGGAAGGCCGCAATATCGTCCAGCGGGCTGCCGGGCAGGCCGCAACCACGGGCAAATTCATCGGATGAATAAAGAGCATGACGCGCGGGATAAAGCGCATGATAGAGCGCGCGTTCCCCGCCCGAGACTGTGCGCGGCACCGCATGATGGATCGTCTCGCCCACGGTGTAATCTTCGAAAAACCGGCCCGGATTGGTCTTGGCCATCTTACTGCTCTCCTAGTTTCATGTCGGGCGAATAGGTGCCCTCCACCTCTTTCACTACCGCCTGCCCGCAGCGCATCACGCCATTGGCGGCATCAAAGGCGTAGGTCGGGCTGCCATGCAGCGCCCAGCCCTTGTTGAGCGCCTGGGTGACCTTGTGGCAGAATGCCGATGTGTCGTCCGCGCTGAGAAAGCGGTAGAGTTTCATTGCGTCACCCGAAGGTCGGATAGCCAAGCGCGTAGTGGATACCCACGGCGACGGCATAGACGATCACCGTGGCGACGATGGCGGTGATTTCCTTCGATTGCGGTGCAGGCGCGGGGCGGGTCCATTCAGGCTCGGCCCGGTTGATCGCGATCATCTCGACCACCGCCCAGGCCAGCAACCCGCCGAACAGCACGATCGATGCCACATCGCCGTTGACCAGCAAATGCGCCAGCGCCCAGACCTTCACAGCACCCAGCATCGGGTGGCGCATCTTGCGCGCAAGCGCCGTCTTGGCCCCGGCGGCGGCAAACATATAGACCGAGAGGATCATCAGAAGGTTGTTGATGCCGACCATCGCCGGGCTGCGGCCCCAGAACACGGCCGTGTCGGCCATGCGGTAGCCGATCACCATCAGCACAAGGCTGATCAGCAGGGCAAGCGCAATCGGCCCGCGCCCCTTGTCACCCATCGCGGCGCGGCGCTCCGGGGCGATCCGCTTGAACAGATGCGCGGCGAACCACAGGATCAGACCCAGGATCAAAAGGGGCATCAGGCTTACTCCTCTTCTTCGGCCATTTCCGCCACGGCCTTGGCCTTGGCGAGGATTTTCTGTGCAGCCATCACATGCAGATTTTCAACGATATTACCATCCACCACAGCGATGCCCTTGCCCGAGGCCATGCTTTCCTCAAAGGCGGCGATCTGCCGCCTGGCAAGGTCAATCTCGGATTGTGTGGGCGAGAACTCGGCATTGGTGACTTCGATCTGGCTGGGATGGATCAGCGTCTTGCCGTCAAAGCCCAGGTCCCGGCCCTGCTCGCATTCATGCTTGAGGCCCTCGCCATCGCGGAACCGGTTGTAGACCCCATCGATCGCCACGATCCGGGCCGCACGGGCCGCCATCACGATGGTCTGCAGAGCCGTCATCAGCGGCAGGCGGTCGGCGCGCACCCGGCAGCCAAGATCCTTGGTCAGGTCATTGGTTCCCGTCACAAGCCCTTCCACCTGCCGGTGCGATGCAATCTCGCGGGCGTTGAAGACGCTCACGGGTGTTTCCATCATCACCCAGATCGGCATATCGGGCCCGAGCAGATCGGCCAGGCTGTCGATATCCGAGGCCGAATTGACCTTGGGCAACAGGATCGCATCCGCGCCTGCATCGCGCAGGGTGGTGACGTCATCCAGCCCCCAGGCGGTGGTCAGCGCGTTGATGCGTACAATCTTGAACCGTTTGCCATAGCCGCCCTGCCGGAGTGCGGCCGCCAGCGTCTCGCGCGCAGTCGCCTTTGCATCCGGTGCCACGGCGTCTTCCAGATCGAAGATGATCGCATCCGCGGCCAGGCTGCGCGCCTTTTCCAGCGCCCGGTCCATGGAGCCGGGGATATAGAGCACCGAACGATAGGGGCGAGATTGTCTGTCCATGGAAAGCTCCGTCTGTGAGTCGCGGATTGAAATAATCTTGCGCAGGAATGCCACTTATCGCCCGAATTGTTCAACCCCTTTCTCGCCGCAGTGCAGAAACTACACGCAATTCGCGCGACCGGGCTACGCATTAACCGCGTTTTGACGGACTGTCCGGCAAGGTTAAACCCTTCCTTGGCAGGGACCCGTAACCAAGCAAGGGTGAATGACATGACACATTTGACGATGATTGGCACTGCCGCGCTGGCCGTGCTGGTTGCCTACCCGGCCAATGCGCAAACCGCGCCCAACTGCGCCCCGCGCGAGGTCGTGGTGGAGCGGCTGGCCACGAAGTATGGCGAGTCCCGGCAATCCATGGGGCTGGGCGCGAATAACGCGGTGGTGGAGGTTTTTGCCTCGGACGAGACCGGCACCTGGACGATCACCGTGACATCCGTCAACGGGATCACCTGCCTTGTGGCGGCGGGTCAGGCCTTCGAAGAACTGGCCGAAGCGTTGCCCGCGGGCGACAGCGACGCCTGAACACCGGCTACATCAGCGCCATATAGATGAGCCGTGCGCCAGTGATAGTGAGAAGCACGTAGGTCAGTGCAAAGAAGGCGCGCTCCGACACCAGGAAATGCGCCTTCACCCCCAGCCAAGCCCCGATAAGGGCAAAGGGAACCAGCAGCGCTGAGAGCGTCAACGTCTGCGCCGTGATCAGCCCCATTGCCGCATAGGGGCCGATCTTGAGCAGGTTGATCAGACCAAAAACGAGAACCGTCGTGGCCTGATACGGCGTCTTACCCAAGCCCCGAGCGAGCAGATAGACGGCCGCCACCGGGCCTCCGGCGTGACTGATGAAGCTGGTAAACCCGGCGACACTCCCGGCGAGCCATCCACCCCAGAGCGGCATGCCCCGTTTGCCCGGCGCGATCCAGCCCCCACGCGTGGCGGCCTGCCAGACGACAAAGGCCATTGCGATCACCCCGATCAGCAGGCGCAAGATATCTGCGTTCGCCCAGTTGAGCAGGATCGCACCAAGCGCGACACCGGGCACCGCGCCGAGGACCAGAACACGCGTCTCGGACCAGCTCCAGCGCCGCCAAAAGGGCGGGAGCGTCACCAGATCGATCAGCATCAGGAGCGGCAGCATCAGCGCCAGCGCTGCCCCCGGATCCATGACCAATGCCAGAATCGCAGCGCTGGCAAAGGCCGCGCCAGAGCCAAATCCGCCTTTCGAGACCCCGGCAAAGACCACCGCAAAGGCCATCAGAAGCATCACGCCCGGCTCCATTGTGACCAGCACCATCGCCTGCAACCCCTTGCAACCTTTGCGCGTTAGCGCGAACGGGCAACGCCTGTCCCCCGAGATGTTCCGTTATGCCGCACTGCAGCACACTTGCACGACCCCCGATTTGGGACTACGCACAGGGCCAATTTCCACTGGATCGGAGTATAAATCCATGGCCAGACCCAAGATTGCGCTGATCGGCGCAGGTCAGATCGGGGGCACGCTCGCCCATCTTGCAGCCCTTAAGGAACTCGGCGACGTCGTTCTCTTCGACATTGCCGAAGGTGTGCCGGAAGGCAAGGCGCTCGATATTGCAGAATCCGGCCCCTCCGAGGGCTTTGACGCGCGCCTCAAGGGCACGCAGGATTATGCGGATATTGCGGGCGCGGACGTCTGCATCGTCACCGCTGGCGTGCCGCGCAAGCCGGGCATGAGCCGCGATGACCTTCTGGGCATCAACCTCAAGGTCATGAAATCCGTGGGCGAAGGCATCCGCGATCACGCGCCGAACGCCTTTGTCATCTGCATCACCAACCCGCTTGACGCGATGGTCTGGGCCCTGCGCGAATTCTCGGGCCTGCCGCATGAAAAGGTTTGCGGCATGGCCGGTGTGCTCGACAGTGCGCGGTTCCGTCACTTCCTGAGCCTGGAATTTGATGTCAGCATGAAAGACGTCACTGCCTTCGTCCTTGGCGGGCATGGCGACACGATGGTGCCGCTGGTGCGGTATTCGACCGTGGCGGGTATCCCGCTGCCCGATCTGGTTGAGATGGGCTGGACCACGCAGGACAAGCTGGACGCCATCGTTCAGCGTACCCGTGACGGCGGCGCCGAGATCGTTGGCCTGCTGAAAACCGGCTCGGCCTTCTATGCGCCCGCCACCTCGGCGATCGAAATGGCCGAAGCCTATCTCAAGGACCAGAAGCGCGTGCTGCCCTGTGCGGCCTATGTGGACGGTGCCTATGGGCTCGACGGGTTCTACGTGGGTGTGCCCACTGTGATCGGTGCCGGTGGGATCGAGCGCGTCGTCGCGATCAAGATGAACAAGGATGAGCAGGCCATGTTCGACAAATCTGTCGACGCGGTGAAGGGCCTTGTCGAGGCTTGCAAAGGCATCGACAGCTCGCTGGCCTGATACGGCCATTAAAGTGATCCAGGAATGCGCGCCCTGAAACGGGCGCGCATTTTTCTTTGCCGGTTGATCGAAACCAGGAGCGCTCGCCCCCTAGGTATGCGATTGCATACATTTTCGAATCGCTCGTGATTCCTTTTGAAATCCATAGATTGCTGCCCGCAACTTATTTGTGATCACACGTTTTGGGGCCGTGATCACAAATGTCGGAAAAACAGGTGCAAAACGCCGCAGAATGCGGAAAATCATTTTTTTAACCTGAATGTCATGGAATGACCTGTTGTTGAACGCATCAAAACGGGACAGTTTCATGAATATCCATGAATATCAGGCGAAGGCTTTGCTTCGCTCTTACGGCGCCCCGGTCTCCGATGGCCGCGTCGTGCTTCGCGCCGAGGAGGCCAAGACCGCCGCCGGTGAACTCGACGGCCCCCTCTGGGTGGTCAAGGCGCAGATCCACGCAGGTGGCCGCGGCAAGGGCAAATTCAAGGAAGCCGGTGCCGGCGACGCGGGCGGTGTGCGCCTCGCGAAATCGGTTGAGGAAGCCGCTGAGGAAGCCAAGCGCATGCTGGGCCGCACGCTGGTCACGAAACAGACCGGCCCTGCGGGCAAGCAGGTGAACCGCATCTATATCGAAGACGGCTCGGGTATCGAGAAAGAGTTCTACCTCGCCCTGCTGGTCGATCGCGGTTCCAGCCGGATCAGCTTTGTCTGCTCGACCGAGGGTGGCATGGATATCGAGGAAGTGGCCGCGTCCACGCCGGACAAGATCCTCAGTTTCTCGATTGACCCGGCCACCGGCTATCAGGCGTTTCACGGCCGCCGCATCGCCTTCAACCTTGGGCTGGAAGGCAAGCAGGTGAAGCAATGCGTTCAACTGATGGGCACGCTCTACAAGATGTTCCTGGAAAAGGACATGGAGATGCTGGAGATCAACCCGCTGATCATCACCGACGCGGGTGACCTCAAGTGCCTTGATGCCAAGATGGGTTTTGACGGCAATGCCATCTATCGCCACCGCGACATCATGGAGCTGCGCGACACGACCGAGGAAGATCCCAAGGAGCTGGAAGCCTCCAAGTATGACCTCAACTACATCGCGCTGGATGGCGAGATCGGCTGCATGGTCAACGGCGCGGGTCTGGCCATGGCGACGATGGATATCATCAAGCTTTACGGCTCGGAGCCTGCCAACTTCCTTGACGTGGGCGGCGGCGCCACCAAGGAGAAGGTGACAGAGGCGTTCAAGATCATCACCTCCGACCCGCAAGTCAAAGGCATCCTCGTGAACATCTTCGGCGGCATCATGCGCTGCGATGTGATCGCTGAGGGCGTTGTGGCGGCGGTGAAAGAGGTTGGTTTGCAAGTGCCCCTCGTTGTCCGCCTCGAAGGCACCAACGTGGAAGAAGGCAAGGCGATCATCAACAATTCCGACGTGGATGTGATCGCCGCCGACGACCTCAAGGACGGCGCCGAGAAGATCGTGGCCGCCGTCAAAGGATAATGCGTAGGGTGCGTGATTTCACGCACCATCCCGAATAACAGGTGCGTGAAATCACGCACCCTACAAAGGAGCCAACAACATGGCAGTCCTCGTAGACGAAAATACCAAAGTGATCTGTCAGGGCCTCACCGGCTCGCAGGGCACATTCCACACTGAACAGGCAATCGCCTATGGCACCAAGATGGTCGGCGGGGTCACCCCCGGCAAGGGCGGCAGCACGCATCTGGAGCTGCCGGTCTACAACTCGGTGCATGAAGCGATGCATGAGACCGGCGCAAACGCGAGCGTGATCTACGTCCCGCCCCCCTTCGCGGCGGACTCGATCCTTGAAGCCATCGACGCCGAGATGCCGCTGATCGTGTGCATCACCGAAGGCATTCCGGTGCTTGACATGATGCGTGTGAAGCGCGCGCTGGAAGGGTCAAGCTCGACCCTGATCGGCCCCAACTGCCCCGGCATCATCACGCCGGACGCCTGCAAGATGGGCATCATGCCCGGCCATATCCACAAGCGCGGGTCCTGTGGTGTGGTCAGCCGCTCAGGTACGCTGACCTATGAGGCCGTGGCACAGACCTCTGCCGCGGGCCTTGGCCAATCCACTTGTGTGGGCATTGGCGGCGACCCGATCAAAGGCACCGAGCATATCGACGTGCTGGAGTGGTTCCTGGCCGATGACGAAACCCAGTCGATCATCATGATCGGCGAGATCGGCGGCAGCGCCGAGGAGGAGGCCGCGCAATTCCTCAAGGACGAAGCCAAGAAAGGCCGCTCCAAGCCGGTCGCAGGCTTCATCGCGGGCCGCACGGCGCCTCCGGGCCGCCGCATGGGCCATGCCGGGGCCATCGTCGCCGGTGGCAAGGGCGGCGCCGAGGACAAGATCGAAGCCATGCGTTCAGCGGGTATCGTTGTTTCCGAGAGCCCCGCGGGCCTTGGTGAGGCGATGCTGGAAGCGATCGGGTGATCCGGCAACGCAACCTGTTCGGCCGGGGATATCCCCGGCCTACACAGCGGCGGGGTAACCCCCGCCCTACATCGTTTTCCCCAACAGGGATCTGAAATCATGACCGACCAATCCCCCAACGACCAGTTTCACGCGTCCTCCTTCATGCAGGGGCATAATGCGGAATATCTGGAGCAGCTTTATGCGCGCTATGCCAATGACCCGAACGCGGTTGATGAGGCCTGGCGCAGCTTCTTTGCACAGCTCGGCGATGGCGAGGTCGAGGTCAAACGCGAGGCGGCTGGGCCGTCCTGGGCGCGGGGCGACTGGCCGCCGCAGCCTGCCGATGACCTGACCGCCGCGCTGACCGGCGAATACCCGCCCGAAGTGGAAGCCAAGGCAGCGGCCAAGAAGATTGAGGCCAAGGCCGCAGAGGCCGGTGTGAAGGTCACGGAAGAAGCGGTCAAACGCGCGGTGCTTGATTCCGTGCGCGCGCTGATGCTGATCCGCGCCTACCGGATCCGGGGCCATCTGGCGGCGGATCTGGACCCGTTGGGCCTGCGTGAGATGCCGCACCGGCCCGAGCTTGACCCCAAATCCTACGGCTTCACCGAGGCCGACATGGACCGGCCGATTTTCATCGACAATGTGCTGGGGCTGGAAATTGCCTCGATCCGTGAGATCCTGGACATCGTTCGGCGCACCTATTGCGGCACCTTTGCACTGCAATACATGCATATTTCCGACCCTGAGGAGAGCGCCTGGCTCAAAGAGCGCATCGAGGGCTATGACAAGGAAATCCGCTTTACCCGGGAAGGGCGCAAGGCGATCCTGAAAAAGATGGTCGAGGCCGAAGGCTTCGAAAAATACCTGCATGTCAAATATATGGGCACCAAGCGCTTTGGCCTGGATGGCGGCGAAAGCCTGATCCCCGCCATGGAGCAGGTGATCAAACGCGGCGGGCAGTTGGGCGTCGAAGAGATCGTCATCGGCATGCCGCACCGCGGCCGCCTGAGTGTGCTGGCCAACGTGATGGGCAAGCCCTACCGCGCGATTTTCAACGAGTTTCAGGGCGGCAGCTTCAAACCCGAGGATGTGGATGGCTCAGGCGACGTGAAATATCATCTGGGCGCCAGCTCGGACCGCGAGTTTGACGGCAACAGGGTACACCTGAGCCTGACGGCCAACCCGTCACACCTGGAAGCGGTCAACCCGGTTGTTCTGGGCAAGGTCCGCGCCAAGCAGGACCAGATGAATGACGAGGAACGCATCAAGGTGCTGCCCGTGCTGCTGCATGGCGACGCGGCCTTTGCCGGGCAAGGTGTCGTGGCCGAGTGTTTCGGCCTCTCGGGGCTGAAGGGCCACAAAACCGGCGGCACGATGCATATCGTGGTGAACAACCAGATCGGTTTTACCACGGCTCCGCATTTCAGCCGCTCCTCCCCGTACCCGACGGATATCGCGCTGATGGTGGAGGCCCCTATTTTCCACGTTAATGGCGACGACCCGGAGGCTGTGGTGCATGCCGCCAAGGTGGCGACGGAGTTTCGCCAGAAGTTCCACAAGGACGTGGTGATCGACATGATCTGCTATCGCAGGTTTGGTCATAACGAAGGCGACGAGCCTATGTTTACCAACCCGATCATGTACAAAAAGATCAAGACGCAGAAGACCACGCTCGCGCTCTACACCGATCGTCTGGTCAAGGATGGTCTGATCCCCGAAGGCGAAATCGAGGATATGAAGACCCAGTTCCAGGCCTTTCTTGCCGATGAATTCGAGGCCGGGAAGGATTATCGTCCGAACAAGGCCGACTGGCTGGATGGCAAGTGGTCCCACCTCGACCGCAAGGACGAGGATTATCAGCGCGGCGAGACGGCGATCAAACCGGAAACGCTGGCCGAAGTCGGCCGCGCGCTGAGCACGGCACCCGACGGCTTCCCGCTCCACAAAACGGTGGCGCGCCTTTTGGATACCAAGGCCAAGATGTTTGAGACCGGCGAGGGGTTCGACTGGGCCACGGCCGAGGCGCTGGCCTTTGGCTCCCTGCTGACCGAGGGCTTCCCGGTCAGGCTGGCAGGGCAGGACTGTACCCGCGGCACATTCAGCCAGCGGCATTCCGGGCTGATCAACCAGGACACCGAAGAACGGTATTATCCGCTCAACAATATCCGCGCGGGCCAGGCGCAGTATGAGGTCATCGACTCGATGCTCTCGGAGTATGCCGTTCTGGGCTTCGAATATGGTTATACGCTGGCCGAGCCCAACGCGTTGACCCTGTGGGAAGCGCAGTTTGGTGATTTCGCCAACGGGGCACAGATCATGTTCGATCAGTTCATCAGCTCGGGCGAAAGCAAATGGCTGCGCATGTCGGGGCTGGTTTGCCTGTTGCCGCATGGCTTTGAGGGGCAAGGGCCGGAACACAGCTCGGCCCGGCTTGAGCGTTTTCTGACCATGTGCGGGCAGGACAACTGGATCGTGGCCAACTGCACCACCCCGGCCAACTATTTCCACATCCTGCGCCGCCAGCTGCACCGTACCTTCCGCAAGCCGCTGATCCTGATGACGCCGAAGTCGCTCTTGCGCCACAAGATGTGCATCTCGAAGGCGGATGAGTTCACCACCGGCTCCAGCTTCCACCGGGTGCTATGGGACGATGCGGAATATGGCAACTCCGACAACCAGTTGGTGGAGGATAAAAAGATCAAGCGCGTCGTGATGTGCGCGGGCAAGGTCTATTTCGACCTGCTGGAAGAGCGAGATAAGCGAGGCATCGACGACATCTATCTGATGCGTTTCGAGCAGTTTTATCCGTTCCCGGCACAGTCGGCGGTGAAGGAACTGAGCCGTTTCAAACAGGCCGAAATGGTCTGGTGTCAGGAAGAGCCCAAGAACCAGGGGGCTTGGTCCTTCATCGAGCCCAATCTGGAATGGGTGCTGGGCCGCATCAAAGCCAAACACACGCGGCCCGTCTATGCCGGACGCGCCGCCGCTGCCTCGCCCGCGACGGGCCTGGCCTCCGCTCACAAGCAACAACAAGAAGCGCTGGTGGATGCCGCGCTGACGATCGAAGGGAAATAACTTATGTCTATCGAAGTTCGCGTCCCCACTCTGGGCGAATCCGTGACCGAAGCGACGGTGGCCACATGGTTCAAGAAGCCGGGCGATGCCGTGGCGGCTGATGAAATGCTCTGTGAGCTGGAAACCGACAAGGTCACCGTCGAAGTGCCCGCCCCCGCGGCCGGCGTCATGGGCGAGATCGTCGCGGCCGAGGGGTCAACCGTTGGGGTGGATGCCCTGCTGGCCACCATTTCCGAGGGTGACAGCGCGGGCGCCGAACCTGCCAAGGCCCCCCAGAAAGATGCCGATGAAGCGCCCGCCTCTTCGGGGGCATCGGTCGATGTGATGGTGCCGACACTGGGCGAAAGCGTGACCGAGGCGACCGTTTCCACCTGGTTCAAGAAGGTGGGTGACAGCGTCGCTGCCGATGAAATGCTCTGTGAGCTGGAAACCGACAAGGTGTCGGTCGAAGTCCCCGCGCCGAGCGCCGGCACGCTTACTGAAATCCTTGCCGGAGAAGGCGACACCGTCAAAGCCGGTGGCAAACTCGCGGTGATGTCAGGCGGTGCGGATGGCGCGGTGGAACCGGCCGAACGCCCGCAACCCGAAGGTAATGAGGCCGTGGCCGATGGCGAACAATACACGCCGCCCGCTGCTGGCAAGGATGTGGAGGATGCGCCTTCCGCCAAGAAAGCCATGGCCGAAGCGGGGCTCAGCGCCGATCAGGTGCAAGGTTCGGGCCGCGATGGCCGGGTGATGAAGGAAGACGTGGCCAAGGCTGCTGCTGCGGTGGCCAATGCGCCCGCCCCCGCCGCGGCACCCGCCCAGGCCCCGCGCGCGCCGGTCTCTGCTGATGATGCCGCGCGTGAGGAACGGGTCAAGATGACCCGCCTGCGCCAGACCATCGCGCGCCGCCTCAAGGACAGCCAGAACACCGCCGCCATGCTGACCACCTATAACGAGGTGGACATGACCGAGGTGATGGCCCTGCGCAATCAGTACAAGGACGAGTTCGTCAAGAAACACGGTGTGAAACTGGGCTTCATGTCCTTCTTCACCAAGGCCTGCGTGCATGCGCTGAAGGAAGTGCCTGAGGTGAATGCCGAGATCGACGGCACGGATATCGTCTATAAGAACTTCGTGCATATGGGCATCGCGGCGGGCACGCCCACCGGCCTTGTCGTGCCGGTCATTCGTGACGCGGATTCGATGAGCTTTGCCGAAATCGAAAAGCAGATCGCCGAGAAAGGCGCCCGCGCCCGCGACGGCAAGCTGAGCATGGCCGAGATGCAGGGCGGGACGTTCACCATCTCTAACGGTGGTGTCTACGGCTCGCTCATGTCCTCGCCCATCCTGAACCCGCCGCAATCGGGGATCCTGGGGATGCACAAGATCCAGCAGCGCCCGATGGTGGTGAATGGCGAGATCGTCGCGCGCCCGATGATGTATCTGGCGCTCAGCTACGACCACCGGATCGTGGACGGCAAAGGCGCCGTGACCTTCCTCGTGCGGGTCAAGGATGCTCTGGAAGACCCGCGCCGGTTGCTGATGGACCTGTAAAAGGTTGGGGACCACCCTGCCCTGCGTACACTGCGCAGGGTGGGGTTTCACACAACCGCCAAGGTGGACACATGACCCCCGAGCTTACCGCCCTCGCTCTTGCCGCCCTCCTGCAGGTGGGCCAGCTTTGCCTTTATTCCGTGGCGGGGCAGGCCCAGGCGGGAACGAAGAAGGCGCTGAAGCCGCGGGACGAGCCTGTCGTGCTGACCGGCAAGGCAGGGCGCATTCACCGCGCGCTCAACAACCATTTCGAGGGGTTGATCCTTTTTTCAATCGCCTGCCTCGTCATCGCCGTCTCGGGCCAGTCCACCGGGTTCACCGCCGCCTGTGCCTTTGCCTATCTCGCCGCGCGGATCGCATATATCCCCGCCTATGTCTTTGGCTGGGTGCCGTGGCGCTCGGCGATATGGGCGGTTGGGTTTCTCGCCACCGCGCTCATGCTGCTCGCCGCGCTGGTCTGAGTTATGGCGTATCGGACCCCTCCCACGCCACTGAGTTGCCCGATATGCGGCTTTGTCGGGCATGTCGTCATCGTTATCGGCAAGGGCCCCAGCACGCGCAAAGGCGATGTGCCCTACCGCCAGTTCCGCGAGGAGGGGCCGTTCATCAAGGCCGAAACCGAAGACGGTCTGGCCCAGCTCACCTGTCCGGAGGATGGCACCGTGGTCTGGACCAACGAGCGCGCCGCGATAGCCTACGGCCCTCTGACCGAGCAGGAAATGCGCGGCATCACGGGCCAGCGCTGGCTTGTGCCTGGCACGGAAACACCCTTTCCGCCCGAGCCAAGACCCTACAACCCGGATGACCCTTTCACCCTCAAACCGGCGCCCCGCAGATGACGGCGCGCCCGAAATTTCATAGACTTGCCCGACCTGGCCCAACCGCCACCGCGGGCAGCTGACACGAGGAGACTACCATGGCTAATTACGACGTTATCGTCATCGGCGCAGGCCCCGGCGGCTATGTGGCCGCGATCCGCTGCGCGCAGCTGGGGCTGAAAACCGCCTGTGTCGAGGGCCGCGAGACGCTGGGCGGCACCTGCCTCAATGTGGGGTGCATCCCCTCCAAGGCGCTGCTGCATGCCTCTCACCAATTGCACGAGGCCGAGCACAACTTTGCCAAGATGGGCCTGAAGGGCAAAGCGCCATCGGTCGATTGGAAACAGATGCTGGCCTATAAAGACGATGTCATCGGCCAGAACACGAAAGGCATCGAGTTTCTGTTCAAGAAGAACAAGATCGACTGGCTGAAGGGCTGGGGGTCGATCCCCGAGGCGGGCAAGGTCAAGGTCGGTGACGAGGTGCACGAGGCCAAGAACATCATCATCGCGTCAGGATCCGAGCCGTCATCGCTGCCGAATGTCGAGGTGGATGAGAAGGTCGTCGTCACCTCCACCGGCGCGCTGGAACTGGGCAAGGTGCCGAAGAAACTGGTTGTGATCGGGGCCGGTGTCATCGGGCTGGAGCTGGGCTCGGTCTATGCGCGTCTGGGCAGCGAGGTGACGGTGGTCGAGTTCCTCGATGCAATCACACCGGGCATGGATGGCGAAGTGCAGAAGAACTTCCAGCGCATCCTGAAAAAGCAGGGGCTGAGCTTCATCATGGGGGCCGCCGTACAGTCGGTGGAGGCGAGCAAGACCAAAGCCAAGGTGAATTACAAGCTGCGCAAGGATGACAGCGAGCACCAGCTTGATGCCGATTGCGTACTGGTCGCCACGGGTCGCAAACCTTACACTGACGGGCTGGGACTGGAGGCGCTTGGCGTCGAGATGACCGAGCGCGGCCAGATCAGGACAAACGCCCATTGGCAGACCAATGTGAAGGGCATTTATGCCATTGGCGATGCGATTGAGGGGCCGATGCTGGCCCATAAAGCCGAGGATGAGGGCATGGCCGCCGCAGAGGTCATCGCAGGCAAACATGGCCATGTGAATTATGGCGTGATCCCGGGTGTCATCTATACCCACCCCGAAGTGTCCAATGTGGGCGAGACCGAAGAGAGCCTCAAGGCAGCAGGACGCGCCTATAAGGTTGGCAAATTCTCCTTCATGGGCAATGGCCGTGCGAAGGCGGTGTTTGCCGGAGAAGGGTTTGTCAAACTTCTGGCCGACAAGGAGACGGATCGCATTCTGGGTGCGCATATCATCGGCCCGGCGGCGGGGGATCTTATTCACGAGATCTGCGTCGCGATGGAGTTTGGCGCCTCGGCCGAGGATCTTGCGCTGACCTGTCATGCGCATCCGACCTATTCCGAAGCTGTGCGCGAGGCTGCTCTGGCCTGCGGCGACGGTGCAATTCACGCCTGACCGGTGACGCGGGGGCCATGACCCCGCCCCGAGGCTTACGAGAACCGGTCGGCCGCGCGTGATTGATCACTCATGCGCGGCCTTCTTACTTTTCAGGGCCGTTGGTCATTCTCAGCGCCATGATCGCCGAGGTGATACCGGCCGGAATCTGACTTGGTGGAAACGGGCCGTATCTGTTCGGACCAACCTCGAACCTGACGGAAATGTCCCGGCCCGGCACGTCGCTGAACATGATATGGTAGTAGCTTGTCTGCGCCTCCAGAGTCGCGACGAGCCTTTGCCTCAACCGCGCCTGTGTCAGTGCCCCGTCCCAGTCCCGGCCCCAGTCCACATGGACATCGACCGTCGCAAAGCCGGTGCCATCATGCGCGCGCTCCACCGACGCGACATTCTCTTTCGTGAGGCCAAGAGGCTGCAAATGGGGGGCGTCGAAATAGTCGGAAAACAACCTCAGGGCCAGGGCCGGTGCGGCCAGCACCAAAACCGGCGTAATCGCCCGCATCAGATTTCGTGTACTCTCCATGTCGCTTTCCGGACAGACGCACCTGTCCGACATGTTTGACAGGGATTGGATGAGAATACGTTAACCTCCGAGGCCAGCCCCTTCTGATGCCTGCGCCGCCATGCCTGCATGCAAGTTGCAAGACTCTGCGCTATTGGTGGCTTCTCTTGGTGGCTTGGGCTTATTCAGCAGGTGGCAGCACCCTCTGAGGCGTGCCACGTAGCTTCTTGCGAAGCCGCCGAAAGGCCTTCTTAAACGGAATGACGTAGAGCTTGACACAGGTATCCATCTCACCCGATTTCATGCCGGCCACGCCAAACTTCACATCCCGATTGTCCTCGGGCATCGTATAGGTGCCAAAGAGCACGTCCCATAGCGGGAACATGAACGCGAAATTTTTGTCAAAATGGTCCGGATGACAGCTGTGATGCACATGATGATGCGCGGGCGATGGCAGGATCTTTGACCAGACGCCGGGCCAGCGCAGCCAGACATGGGAATGGCGCAGATTGTAGCCGAAGATATTGAACAGGAACATCATGACCGGCACCCCGAAGACCGCGGGCATGCTGGGAATATACCCGAGCCAGAGCACGGCCAGACCAACCATGATGCCATGGCCGCATCCAATGGTGGTGATATAGGCAATGTTGTCGACCGGATGCTCCCGGAAATTGGAAACGGGGTGCATCACTTCAGCGCTGTGATGCACTTTGTGAAACTCCCAGAGGATCGGAATTTTGTGTTGCAGGAAGTGGACGAAGAACCCGAGGAAATCCATCACGATGAAGAACACCAGCATATAGGCCAGGGCGATCAGATAATCCGAGCTGCCGCGATGTGCATCGCCCTCTGTGGCCATATCGGCCAGGTTCATACCCCCAGTCACCAGCGCAAATGCCCAGGCGGTACAACCGGTCAGCGCGACAAAGAAAAAGAAATGCCCGATGCATTTGTGAAACAGGAAATAGCGAAGATCCAGCCAGGCCGAGGGATGAGACCAGACTTCACGCGGAAACAGAAAGCTAAGAAATCCGCCCGCGGACTGCGCCTTATGATATTTGTGCGTACGATAGGCAAAATAGGCAAATGGCACCGCCGCGAGCAGATACATTGCGAAGATGCGTTCATTCGGGTCCCACAGGAAATCGAAGAAATTCGTCAGATAGACCGTATAAAGAACCAATAAATCCGTAAGATAGCTCATTTTCGCCTGTTACTCGTGCGTTCCGGGATGGGCCACACTCACGTTCGAACAGCGCTTTAGTAAGAAGGAAAAAAGGCAATTTAGAGGTATCGCATCATGGCATCTGCAGGGGGCCGTCGTCACCGAATAGGCGGTTGTCTTGCTCTCAGAGGCCCGAGCGCATCAGCGGTCTGGCGTATCAAAGCCCGCCTCGCGCATCAGCCGGTCAGAGGCCGTTTCCACCTCGTCCTCCAGCCGGGCCATGAAATCTTCCTTGTCGAGCCCTGCCTTGATCCGCGGCAGGAACTCCACCACCGCAAGCCCGGGCCGCCGCATGATGCCGCGCTTGGGCCAGAACAGGCCCACATTGGTGGCAACCGGTACGCAATCCTGTCCCAACTCGTCATAAAGCACGCCGGTGCCGATCTTGTAGGGCGCCGAGACGCCGGGCGGGATACGCGTGCCCTGCGGGTAGATGATCAACTGCCCCGGCTGCTGCTTGCCCTTGGCCACATCGGCCACCATCTTCTTGATCGCCTGGCTGCGCTTGCCGCGATCCACCGGTACGCATCCGATCCCAAGCGCATATTGCCCGAGGATCGGGGCCTTGAGCAATTCGCGCTTCATGATGAACTTGCCGGCGGGCACGCTGTGGAAAATCAGGATGATGTCGAGAAATGACTGATGCTTTGCGGCGATCATCACCTCGTCGGCGGGCGGTGTGCCCCGCACTTCGGTCCGCAGGCCCACCATCCAGGACGCGGTCCAGCGGATCCAGACGCACCAGCTCTTGCAGGCGGTCAAGGCGCCCTTTCGACTGACAAGAGCCCAGGGCAGGAAAAGCAGCCCGAGCGGCAGCATCATGAAATAAGCCTGCCCCACAAAAAGCAGTGAGCGGATCCATTGCACCGCGTCTTTCATGGCATGTCCTTAAGCGTTTTGCGTGCGGCGGTTCGTGTGGCCGCAAAGGCCACTGCCGCAGCGAGTGGCGGCACGACAAACGGCCACAGCCAGTGCCAGCCCTGAAAGCCGAGCCCTGTCAGAAATCCACCTTCGGCCTGTGCGGATGGCAGAAGCGCAAGCGCAATCGAGGCCAGAAGCGTGCCGATGGTGGCCCCGAGCAGCGCGCGGATCGTGAAGCGGCGCACGAATGCCTGCGCGATATAGCCGTCACGTGCCCCGACAAGGCGCAGCACCTTGATCACCTGTTCATTCGCGGCAAGCGCCGCATTGGCCGCCAGCGTGATCATCGCTGCCGTCGCCGCCCCAATGAGCAGGATCGACACCCAGCCGAGCGCCCGCAGCCTCTCGGCCGCGCGCACAAGCGGCCTGCGCCAGCGTGTGTGATCGTCAAGCACCGCACCGGGCACTTCCGCCTGAAGGCGCAGACGCAACCCGTCGGCGTCAAAGCCGCTCTGATCTTCGATGACCTCGATCAGCTGTGGGATCGGCAGCGCATCGAGCGGCAGATCAGGGCCAAACCAGGGCTCCAGCAGCGCCTGCTGCTCGGCTGTCTCCAGGGCGCGGGCCGACGCGACACCGCTGGTCGTCTCAAGGACCCTGAGAACAGCGGCGGTCTGAGCGGCCATCTGATCGGCCGGGGCCGAGATCCGAATGGTCGAGCTGCGCGCCAGCTCATCACCCCAGCGGTCCGCCAATCGCCCCGTCGCCATCGACAGCGCCAGCGCAAAGACCGCAAGAAACGCCATGGCCGCTGCACTGAACAACGTCAGCGTGGCGGTGAAGCCAGTGGGCGGGACAACCCGATCCGCCTGCGCATCGCCCATAAGCAAATCGGTAAGGGTGCTGAAATCGGGCCGCATCACAGATCTGCCCCCGCCAACTGCACACGCCGGTTCGAGATCCGCAGCACGCGCGCCTGCACATGCGACTTGGCGGCGCGAATAAGGGCGAGGTCATGGGTGGCGATCATGATCGTCTTGCCCATCCGGTTAAGCTCGACCAGAAGCCGAAGCAGGCGTTGGGACATCTCCCAGTCGACATTGCCTGTTGGCTCATCGGCCAGAATGACATCAGGCGACATGATGACCGCCCGCGCCAGTGCGGCGCGCTGCCTCTCGCCTCCCGAAAGCTCTGGTGGCAGGGCATCGGCGCGCGCCGTCAGACCCACCCAGCCCATCAGTTCCTTAAGGTTGGCCTGCTCGGCAAGCAGATCGCGCCCCGACACCATCAGCGGCAGGGCCAGATTGTCAGCGAGCGGCAGATGGTCGAGAAACTGGCAATCCTGATGCACCACGCCGATCCGGCGGCGGACCAGCGCGATATCGTCGCGCTCCATGCTGCGCAGATCCTCGTCGAACAGCCTGATATGTCCCGCCGTGGGCATCAGCGCACCATAGCAAAGCTTGAGCAATGTGGTCTTGCCCGAGCCCGACGGACCGGTGAGAAAATGAAAAGAGCCAGGCGCCAGCTTGAGCGATATCTCACTCAGCAGCTCACCTCCGCCATAGCTATAGGCCACATTCTCAAGATCGATCACGCGCCGTCCCCCGGTCTCCAAAACCCTAATGCCTCAGAGGACACATATGTGCAATCATGATCCGCGCCTGATTTCTTTGCTCTTTTCCCCTAACATGATCCGGCCTATGCTACGCATAAAGAAAGAAGCAAAAAACGGCAGTAGGGGACGGGTGGCAAGATGAGGCTTACATGCCCGAATTGCGAAGCTCAGTATGAGGTTCCGGACGAGGTGATCCCGGAAACGGGGCGCGATGTGCAATGCTCCAATTGCGGGGATACCTGGTTTCAGCATCACCCTGATCACATGCCCGAAGACGCCGAACCGTCCGAAACGACGGAAAGCTGGGATGTATCCCCCCCGCCCGAGCCTGAGCCTGAGCCTGAGCCTGAGGCGGAACCAGAACCAGAGACAGCGCCAGAAGAAGAAAGCGCACCACCCCCTCCGTCCCGCCGTGAACTCGACGCAGAAGTGCGCGATGTCCTGCGCGAAGAGGCCGACCGGGAGCGCGCGGCGCGCGAGCAGGAGTCCGGTGGGCTTGAAACCCAGCCCGATCTGGGGCTCGACAGCCATGAAGACGAGATCGAAAAGCGCAACCGCGAAGCGCAGGCCCGGATGGCCCGGCTCCGCGGAGAGCCGGAGGATGAAACGCCCGAGCGTCCCGATCTGGACCCGGGCACACGGCGCAACCTCTTGCCTGACATCGACGAAATCAACTCGTCGCTCAGCTCTGACCGCGAAGAAAGCAGCGTTCAGCCGGTTGACCACACTGAGGTTGAGCCGACCGTGCCCACCAGCAAAAGCGGTTTCCGGCGCGGGTTCAACACGGTCTTGCTTCTGGCGGTGATCGGGCTGCTTCTGTACATGTTTGCACCGCAGCTGGCCAGATCCGTACCGGCGCTCGAAGGCGCATTGAGCAGCTATGTGGCGCTTGTCGATCACGGGCGCGCCTGGCTTGATGGCTTGGTGAGCGGCCTGATGGGCGGGGGTTAAACGGCAGTCGAACGACGGCGGCTAACCCTCTTTTCGGGGCCTGGCCCGCGCTCTCAGGTGCGTGGCAGCTCCCGGATCACACCTCGGGCGGGGACTTGGCGAAGGACACAATCGCGCCAACCAGACAGTCAAGGCTATCGCTGTGTGCCGCCCCGTCCGGAAGATAGCCGGTCAGCAAAGAAAGCTCCGTACAGGCCACCAGAAGGTGATCGGCCCCCGCGGAAAGAAGCGCTTCGGCCTCCCGGCGGAGGGCCGGGCCGGTTTCGGCCTCTCCCGCTCCGGCCTTGACCGCGCGGATCACCTGCAACAGCCCCTCTTCCTCGCGCCAGACGGGGTCAAGCCCTTGCGCCGCGAACGCCTCGTCAAACACGCCCACGAGCCGTGTGGCAGGCGACGCGAGCATGCCCACACGTCGGGCGCCACATGCGCTCAGCGCCGTCGCGGTCAGGGTAATCATGTTGAGAAACGGCAGGTCGGTCGCCGCCTCCACCGCCGGTGCGTAGTGATGCGCGGTGTTGCAGGGCATGGCGAGCGCCTTGGCCCCCGCCGCCTGCAAGTCCCGCGCCATGCGGGCCAACGTCGGCCCCGGGTCCTCGCCCGTACCTTCGATCAACGCCGCGATACGGCTTGGCACCTGGGGGTTCTGATGCACGATGACAGGCACATGGTCCGCATCGTCATGCGCGGGCACGGCGGCCAGCAGCTTTTGCATCAGAAGAACGGTAGCCTCCGGCCCCATCCCCCCCAGAATGCCGACCGGTCTCATCCGGCGACGTTGAAGCAGTGGCTATAGCCGGTCAGGCCAATCGCCCCGCCGGTATGCAGGAAGACGACCTTCTCGCCCTTCTTGAAATGCCCCTTGCGGCAGAGGTCAATCAGACCGGCAGCGCCCTTTGCGGAGTAGACCGGGTCGAGCAGGATGGCTTCGGTCTTGGCAAAGAGGTCGATCGCCTCGAGCGTGTCATCGGCGGGGATGCCATAGCCGGGGCCGACATAGTCGGTGTTGGCCACCACGTCCTCGCGCGCCACCACACCGGGGCAGCCCAGCTTTTCGGCGGTCTTGACGGCGAGGTTATAGACGTTCTCTTCCTGCTTGGGCTTGGGCGCGCGCACGCCGATACCCAGAAGCGGGATGTTCGCGTTCATCGCCTTGAGGCCGGTGATCAACCCGGCCTGCGTGCCGGCCGAGCCGGTGGCGTGCACGATATGGTCCACGTTCAGGCCCATGTCGACAAACTGGTGCAGCAATTCAAACGCGCAGTTCACATAGCCCAGCGCGCCCGTGGCGTTCGATCCGCCGCCGGGGATGGTGTAAACATTCACCCCTTCGGCGCGTTTCTTGTCGGCCACCGCTTCCATTTCGGCATTCATATCCAGATCGGGCCCGCGATGTTCCATCGTCGCACCATGCAGATGATCGAGCAGCACGTTCCCGTTGTACTTGTAGTTGTCATAGTTATAGCCCGTCCGGTCCTCGAGCAGGATGTGGCAGGCCATGCCCAGCTTGACCGCGGCGGCGGCTGTCTGGCGGGCGTGGTTAGATTGCGTGGCGCCCTGGGTCATCACCATGTCGGCACCCTGTGCGACCGCTTCGGCCATGAGGAACTCAAGTTTGCGGGTTTTGTTGCCGCCGGTGCTCAGACCGGTGCAATCGTCGCGCTTGATCCAGATTTCCGGACCACCCAGCGCCTCGGAAAGGCGCGGCATGGGCTCTAGCGGGGTGGCCAGGTGGGCCAGGCGAACACGGGGGAATTTGGCGAGGTTCATGGGACGGCTCCGATTAGGGGTAAAATGACTGAAGGTGAAAGAAACACAAAATTCACTCGCCATCAAATTCGAAATGAAGATAGTATATTGAATATCTCGCAAGTTATGAGGTTCAGGTGAAACTCGAATGGATTGAGGATATCCTCGCGGTTCTCGATACCGGATCGTTCCACGCGGCAGCGGAGCGGCGATTTCTGACACCATCCGCGTTCACGCGGCGCATCCGGACGATGGAAGAAACACTGGGGTGCGCGCTTTTTGACCGGGCACGCAAACCGGTGACGCTGCTGCCGCATGTCCAAAAGCTTGAGGTGGACCTGCGCGATGCGGCGCGACGTTTTCGGGAATTGCGGCTGAAACTGGCGGACAACGCCGCGCGGAATGAAACGCAGCTGACCCTTGGGTGTCAGCACGCGCTGACCACCACGGTCTCACCCCGGCTTCTGCGGCATCTGGGCCAGACGCGGCGGGCCGAGATGCGGATCCGCTCCGGCACCCGCAGCGAATGCCACCAGATGTTGCTTCGGCAGGAGGTGGATTTCGGGTTGATCTATGAGACGCCCGAAGATGCGCTGCAGTTCGATGAGCGGCTGTTTGACAAGATCACCTTCGGCAATGACCTGTTGATTCCGGTGGCCAATCTGCGCGCCGCGCCCGGCCTTCGGGCGGCACTGGACGCGGGCGAGCTGCCGCTGATCAGCTATCCGGCCAATATCCACCTGGGCGAAGTGATGCGCGTGCATATCCTGCCGGGCCTGATGCGCGGATTGCGAACACGCATCGTGGCCGAGACGGGGCTGACCCCGGCGGTGCTGCAATTCCTTCGGCAGGGGCTGGGGATCGGCTGGCTGCCCAAATCCATGGCCCAGGAAGCATTGGCCCTTGGCGAATTGGAGGACCTGACCGGGGAGCTGCCGTCGACACCGCTGACAATCCGCATCATCCGTGCGCGGACCGACGGAACAGAGACGACCCGCGCCGCCTGGGCGGACGTCATGGCACTGGTCGGCGCCTCCGGTTAGGTGTTCGCCGCCAGTTTGGGGGTCGGGCTGAGGCGGGTCAGCCGGATATCGGCACTGCGGGCATGCCCTTCCATGCGTTCTTCGCGGCTGATCGCGGCACTGACCCGCGCCAGTTCAGGCAAAGCGCGGTCGTCAACCTGTTGCCAGGTCACCGTTTTGAGAAACTTGTGCACGCTCAGCCCCCCGGTATAGCGTGCCGCGCCGGACGTGGGCAGCACATGGTTCGGGCCTGCAGCCTTGTCGCCAAAGGCCACGGTCGTCTGCTCACCGAGAAAGAGCGAGCCATAGGCAAAAAGACGGTCGCGCCACCAGGGCAGATCATCGGCCTGCACGTGCAGATGCTCCGGCGCTTTGGCATCGGCATATTGCGCCATTTCCTCGCGCGTGTCGCAGACGACCACTTCGGCCAGATCGGCCCAGGCTGTTGCGGCGGCGCTGCGGTTGGGTTCGGGCAGATCGGCGATGAGATCGGGCACGATCCGCAGCACGGCCTCGGCCAGCGGACGGTGCGTGGTGGCCAGCCAGACGGGGCTTGTCGCCCCATGCTCGGCCTGGCCGACGAGGTCCACCGCCACAACCTCCGGGTCTGCCGTGTGATCGGCCAGGACGAGGCTGTCAGTCGGACCTGCGAACATGTCGATGCCGATCGGCCCAAAAAGCTGCCGCTTGGCCTCGGCCACATAGGCATTGCCCGGACCCACAAGGATATCCGCCGCAGGCGCGCCAAAAAGGCCATAGGCCATGGCTGCCACACCCTGCACCCCCCCCAGGGTGAGGATGCGCGATGCACCTGCAAGGTCCATGGCGAAAAGCATCTCATCGGGGATACCCGCCGCGCCATTGGGGGGCGATACGGCTGTGATGTCCTTGACCCCGGCCACCCGCGCGGTGCCGATGGACATCAGCGCGCTGGCGATATGCGTATAGCGCCCTCCGGGGACATAGCAGCCCGCAGCACCCAGCGGGATCTGTTTCTGCCCCGCAATCAATCCAGGGCGCAGTTCCACCTGCATGTCCTGCGCGGTGGCCCGCTGCGCCTCGGCAAAGCGGGAGATGTTGTCATGCGCCCAGGTGATGTCGTCCTTCAAAGCCTGCGGCACGCGGGCCACCGCGGCGTCGATCTGAGCGCGCGATACAGCCACCTCTCCCTGCCAGCCATCGAGCTGATGCGCATATTCAAGAGCGACCTGCGCGCCGCCCTGCCTGATGCGGGCCAGCATGATCTGCACAGTATCGGCGATATCTGCCAGCGCCTGAGGCGGCTGACCTGCGGAGGATTTTAGGGGGGTGATGGGCATGGCGTGGCTCTCCTTCTCTACCACATGTGCCCGATTTCGATACTCCGGCAAGCTTTGCAGAGGGCTCAGCGCCCTGTTTTTCCTGCGCACGAACCACCGCTTCGGATTTTCCGAAGAACGCCGTTCAAAGGCTGGCTCGGAGGCCCCTTGCGGCCGCTTCGATCAGGTCCAGCGCCCCGTCGAAATCGCGGGTGTAATAGGGATCGGGCACGTGATCCATGCCTGAGCCAGGGGCATAGTCGGTGAACAGGCGCACGGGGGTGGTGCTGTGTTCCGGGCGTTGGCGCTCGATATCCGCCAGGTTGGAGGCATCCATCGCGATGATCAGGTCGAACCGGTCGAAATCCGCACGCCCGAACTGCCGCGCCCGCAGGTCGCTCAGGTCATAACCCCGCTTGCGGGCCGCATCTTGCATCGGGCCATAGGGCGGCTCGCCGACATGCCAGCCCCCTGTACCGGCGCTGTCTGTCTCAACCTCGCGAGCCAGTTCGCGAAACACCCCTTCTGCCGCCGGTGAGCGGCAGATATTCCCAAGGCAGACGAACAGGACACGCATTATGCCAACCGGCCGCGCGCCATCGCGAAATGCAGCGGGATCGAGGGTATGAAGAACAGGATCCACCATCCCATGCCATAAAAGAAGATCAGCCCCGGGATCCACAGCACAGACAGGATCAGCCCGATCCGGCCAGTGATCTTCATCGCGGCTTCGGCGTGGGTCAGCCGCAACAGGATGAGGTGCAAAAGTTTGCCCCCATCGAGCGGCTGAACCGGGATCAGGTTGAACACCGCCAGAAATCCGTTGATCATTGCGAACAGCTCCAGGTGCTGTGCCAGAGTGATCCGGGGGTCGATGGGCGCGTTCCGGCCGATCTGTACGAAACTGCCATCGGCGATGATCCCCTCCCAGAGCCAGTAGGCCCCGAGCGAACAGAGCGCCCAGAGCGCGAGGTTCACGATGGGGCCCATCACGACGATGAATTCCTGCTCGTATGCGGTGGCCGAGCGCTTGTTTTCGCAAAACCCACCGCCACCATAGAGCACGATCCGGCGCACAGGCACGCCCTGCACTTCGCTGGCCCAGGCATGGCCCAGCTCATGCAGAAAGATCGCGGCAAGCAACATCATGACGATGATCAGCGCGGAAAAGAGGTTTGCCCCCGCCACAAACAGATAGAACGCCACCAGAAGCGCCAGTGAACTGCCGATCTGAACGGGAATACCTAAAGGGCCGCGAAATTCGAAAACAGGCGTCGAATCTTGGAACATGATTTGTAAACTATATTGATCGTGCGTCTTATGGTCAGAGTTGTAACCATACGGACCGCCTAAAGCAAAAGGATAGCGAAACTGCGGCATGAATAAGATTGTGATTCTCACAGGGGCTGGCATTTCTGCCGAAAGCGGGCTGGGCACTTTCCGTGACGAAGGCGGCCTGTGGGCGCAGCATGCGGTCGAGGATGTCGCAACACCCGAAGGGTTTGCCCGCAATCCCGCACTTGTACATGATTTTTACAATGCCCGTCGCGCACAGGCGACCGGGGCCAGACCGAACGCCGCGCATCAGGCACTGGCACGCCTTGAGGCCGAGCATAGGGGCGAGGTGACACTCATCACGCAGAATGTGGATGATCTGCATGAGCGGGCAGGCAGCCGCAACGTGCTGCACATGCATGGAGAGTTGGCGGGCGCGCTGTGCCACAGCTGCGGTCATCGCTGGCCTGCTCCCGTGGTGATGCACGCGCAGGACCCCTGCCCCGCTTGCCGCGCCCCGGCAACGCGGCCCGATGTGGTCTGGTTCGGTGAAATACCCTATCACATGGACGTCATCGACCCGGCCCTGACCGAGGCGGATATGTTCGTTTCCATCGGCACCTCGGGGCAGGTCTATCCGGCGGCGGCCTATGCCCAGCACTGCGGACGGCTGGGGGCGGTGACGGTCGAGCTGAACCTGGAGCCGTCAAGCAACAGCCGGGACTTTGCGGAGACGCATTATGGCCCGGCGACGCAGGTCGTACCCGCCTGGGTGGATCGCGTTCTGAACACATAAAAGGGCGCGCCCGTGCGGCGCGCCCGTCCATTGCATGTGGTTATGGGAACAGCGCCTCAGTTCGACTGGCCGTGACCGTGCGCTCCTGCATCCTTGCGCTCCAGATCGACCGGCACCTCGATTTCCATCTCGCCTGATTTTTCAAAGACAAGCGTCAGGGGAACCGTGTTGCCCTGTTCAAAGGGTGTGTTCAGCCCCATGAACATCACATGATGGCCCCCGCGCTGTAGCATGATCATGCCCCCGGCAGGCACTGCAAAGCCGTCCTCGACATGACGCATGGACATCACGCCGTTGGCATCTTCTTCATGGGTGTGCAGTTCGACCCGCTTGGCCACGGGCGAGGCCACCGATACCAGCCGGTCGTCTTCGGTGCCGTTGTTGTGGATCATCATGAACGCCGCGCCCGAGCTTGCCGTCGGTGAAGAGGCGCGCGCATAGGGGTCATGGATTTCGATCTCTCCGGCCCAGGCCTGAGTGGCGATCAGCAGGGCCCCCAGCCCCGCGAAAAGAGATGTTTTGAAAGACATCGCGTCTCTCCTTTTAAGTCGTCAGATTGGAAAGGGTCGTTGAAAGGGGTCAGGCCATGCGCGGGGGGCCACGGGCCTGAGCCTGCCGGAAGTCCTGCCCTTGCGACGACTCTTTTGCGGGGGTGACGTAGGCCAGCGGGGCCAGGGTCACGGGCCGCGAAGGGACGGGGCTGTCAAACGCGGCCTGTATCAGGCTCAGCGCCGCGTCGGGGCAGATATGAGGCGTGCCAACCGGCGCGCCGTCCGCATCTACCGAAACCATGACCGGACCGGTCCCCGTGCAGATCACCATCTGCCCGGACGGCCCCGGCAGGCCACGCGCCACGGCCATGCTCTGTCCGGTCAGGACGAGCAGGGCAGCCAGAAGACCGGCCAGAAAGGGGCGTGTCCGCGATGTCATGCGCGCAGTTTAGACCCCCGCGATGTGCGTGAAACGCGACAAAAGGAAACAGCCCCGCCAAAGCTGGCAGGGCTGTTCAAACCATCAGAAACCGATCTGGCGATCAGGCGTTTGCAGCCTGGGCCTTGGCAATCTCTTTTTTCACTTTCAGCGCGTTTGCCGACAGCTCGTCATCCTTGGCTTTGGCCAGGAAGGCGTCGAGCCCGCCACGGTGATCGACCGAGCGCAGCGCATGCGCCGAGATGCGCAGCTTGATGCCACGGCCCAGCGTTTCGGACTGCAGGGTCACATCATTCAGGTTCGGCAGATACCGACGCTTGGTCTTGTTGTTGGCGTGGCTGGAGTTATTGCCAACCATCGGGCCTTTTCCGGTCAGTTCGCAGCGGCGCGACATGGGGTCATCCTCGTCTTCGGTGAGGGCGCGAAGGGCCCTTTTCAATACAAACGGGCACCGCCACAGGCAGCGCCCCGAATTCCGTTTGCGGTCTTTAGGCGCTCTGGCGCGGGGCGTCAAGGGATTCGGCGCGTTATCTGTGCCGAACCGGCACGCTTGCGCATCCGGGCGCTACTCTGCTTCATCCATCGGTGTGGCGTTAAGCTGTGCATATTTCTCCTCGCCAAGCTTGGCAACGAGATCAAGCTGGGTTTCGAGGAAGTCGATATGACCTTCTTCGTCGGTCATCAGCTCTTCAAACAGGTTCTTCGAGACGAAATCGCCCACGCTCTCGCAGTATTGGCGCGCCTCGGCGTAAAGCGTGCGAGCCTCATGTTCGGCGGCAAGGTCGCATTCGAGCGTCTCTTTCGGCGTCTCGCCGATTCGCAGCGCATCGAGCTTTTGCAGGTTCGGGTGACCTCCGAGAAACAGGATGCGGGCGATCAGCTTGTCCGCATGGTGCATCTCCTCGATACTTTCCTCGCGCGATTTCTTGGCCATGTGACCAAGACCCCAATCGTCCTGCAGCCGGTAGTGCAGCCAGTATTGGCTCACGGCGGTCAATTCGCTGCGCAAAGCCGCATTCAGGTATTCAATGACTTTCTTATCGCCGTCCATTTCCGCTTTCCTTTCTTTGATCGCGGCCAGAGCCAAGTTTAAGCCCGCGCAGATGCACGGGCACTTCCGTGTTGGTGTTTGACCGCATGGTTGCGAGGAACAGCGGCATGCAGCCGCCGCAATCCGCCGCCTTGCCCAGCGCATGGTAGATTTTGCCGGGCGTGATGATCGCCTGCGCGTCCGAGGCGCGCATCCAGTCGATCGTGGCGTGGATGTCCTTGTCGGATATGCTCTGGCACTGGCAGACGATCATCGCGCGATCCTCAGTGAAGCAATGCCGGTGCCGGTTGCCGTAGATCGGCGGCACGCGCTGCGCCAAGCTGCATACGCTTGAGCGCCATGCCCACATCTGTGGCCAGCGCTGTCACGATCGGGGCCATGTCCGGACGCACCAGCAGGGTCGCGATCAACATGGCGTCCTCGCGGTCGCCCTCCGCAGCGCTGGCAATGAAATTGGCAAAGCACGATTCGTCGGCTCCCAGGCAAGCGCATTCGATCCTGTGGCTGATCAGGGCCCGGCGGCCATGGCGGGTGATCAGGCCGCAAAGCTCGTCGAAGCTTTGCAGCGCGCTTTGCCCCTCTGCCCTGCCAAGCCCGCTGGCAAAGTCCTTCCAGACCTGCGCCTGAGAGCGCGGACCATCGCGCCAGAGCCTGAAATACCGAACGATGGTCGCCTCCAGGCCATCAAGCTCGGCCAAAAGCCCAACGGGCGTGCCGCCGCGGCTGTGGTCGAAGCGCATCATTTGGTCAGGATCAGCTTGCCCGCGCGGGTGATCCGCAGGGTGTAGATTTGTCCATCCAGCACGATCTGCGCCAGATCACCGCCATCAGTCAGGTCGCGCGCATCATAGGCGGGCAGTGTTTTGGCCTGAGGCTGCCTGATCGGGGTTGCGTGAAAGCTCATGTCACTGCCCCCCGCGTTGGTCTGCCTGATCCAGAAGCCATTCCACCGCGATGCCTTCGGGCGGTGCCCCGGTGCCGAGCGCCTCAAGGGCGTCCGCGCGGGTCTGGCATAGCCGGGAAGAAACTGGCGGAAAAGAGCGCGCCATCTCGGAATGTTGCTGCATTTTGGAAGTCCTCACCGTGTTGACGTGTCGGGCTTCCCCAGCGCTCAGAGCGGGGTGGCTTGACGGTGACTCATTTCTGAGTGATTTTATCGGAAAAGTCAATCCGACAATTTTGGTCGGATATATTGTCGCAGATGACGCTGGGCTCAGAACACGAGGTTGAGCATCACCATCGAGACGACAAGGAAGATGACCGTCATGATTCCGCCGGAGCGGATGAAATCCGTCACCTTGTAACCAGCAGGGCCCATGATCAGCGCATTCACCTGGTGGGTCGGGATAATGAAGGAATTGGAGGTGGAGATCGCCACCGTCAACGCAAAGATTGCCGGGTTGCCCCCGGCTGCCACCGCGATAGACACCGCCAGCGGCACCAGAAGCACCGTCGCGCCCACATTGGACATCACCAGTGAAAAGCCCGTCGCCAGGATCGCGACACCCACCTGCAAGGCCCAGATGGGCCACCCGTCAAGCGCCAGCAGGATCATCTGCGCGATCCACTCGGCCGTGCCCGTGTTCTGCACCGCCTGTCCCAGTGGGATAAGGCTCGCCAGCAGGAAAACCGTGTTCCAGCCCACCGCGCGATAGGCTTCGTCGATGCTCAGAACCTTGCTCAGCAGCATGCCAACTGCCCCGGTCAGCAGGCACAGCGACAGGCGCACATCCGTGAACAGGATCATCGACAGCGACACAAGAAAGAAGAAGAGCGCATAGCCCACCTTGTTGGGGCGCAATTCTTCTTGCGGGAAATCCGATGTCACCACCACGAAATCACGGTTCTGCTTGAGCCGGGTCAGCATATCCCACCGCGTATGCGCAACCAGCATGTCGCCCGCCTGAAACGGCACAAGGCCGATGGCCGTGGGGGTGTGATCCTCGGTCTCAACATGGCTCAGCGTTTCCTCGCCCCGGTGGATCGCCAGCAGGCTGAGGCCGGTTGTCTTGCGCAGGAGCAAATCGCGCGGGGACTGGCCGATCACCCGGCTGTCCGGCGGGATCACCACCTCGGCAATCCCGGCATTGGTGGGGGCGAATTCCTCGGCAAAGACATCGAGTTCGGGGCGCAGATGCAGCCCGTTTTCATCGCAGAAACGGCGCACCTCGTCTTGTTTGCCGATGATGGCCAGGCGGCAAGGGGCGGCGATCTCGGCGGTCAGGATCTGCACCATCGACACCTTGCCCCGATAAAAGGTCGAGATAATGTAGAGATGATTGTCGAGGTTGATATCCGCCAGTTGCTTGCCCACCAGCGCATTGTCGGCAGGGACATCCACCTCATAGACATCCGCGGTCAGCCCATAGACCCGGTGCAGGTAATCCGATGTGCCCTGCCCCGCCGAGGCATCGACCTTCTTGCCGCTGCCAGGCAGGACGAACCGGCCAAGAAGCATGAAATAGGCGATCCCCGACAGCACCAGCACAGCCCCGACAGGGGTGACCGAGAAGAGGCCAAAAGGCTCCATCTGCTGATCGGCGGGCAAGGTGCGGTTGGCACTGGCGATCAGATCGTTGAGCAGGATAAGCGGCGAGGAGCCGACCATCGTCATCGTACCCCCCAGGATGGCGCAAAAGCCCATCGGCATGAGCAGGCGCGACAGCGGGATCCCGGTCCGCGCCGAGATGCGGCTGACCACAGGTAAAAACAGCGCCGCCGCCCCCACGTTTTGCAGAAAGGACGAGATGAACCCGACCGTGCCCGACACGATCGGCACCACACGCGGCTCGGTCGATCCGCCATATTTGAGGATCTTGGCGGCAACCTTGTTCATGATCCCCGTCTTGTCGAGCCCCGCCCCCACGATCATCACCGCGATAATGGAAATCACCGCATTGGAGGCGAACCCGTCAAACAGGTGGTTTACATCCGCCATATTCTCCAGCCCCGGCACGTAGCTCAGGATGCCGATGATCACGAGCACCAGGATGGCGGCGAGATCGACGCGGATCATTTCAGAGACAAAGAGAAAGATGGTAAAGGCCAGAGCGGCCATCACGACGGCCATTTCAGTTGTGAAGGCCACGGTTTCCATCCTGTCCCCTCGACTTACTGTTTCGTTTCACTCTGCGGCCAAAACGGCATGCGGTCAAATTTGCAGCGGTTTCTGGCTGAAAAACCCGTCGATTCCTTGAAATTTCAGCATCTCACAGAAATCGACCAGACATGTTTCGTCTTGAAGCGTGTATACTCTCGCGCGAGAGGAGCGTGACATGCTGGCAGATATTGACCTGATGATCCGCGGGGGTGTGATCGGAATTTCTGTTCTGACCTTCGCCATTCTGGTGTCGAATGCGCGAACGCGGCGCAAATCGCTGCCTTTGGGTGCGTTGTCCCTGGCTCTGACGGGGATGCTGACCAGGGAACAGGGGATCAGCGCGGCCTGGGCGCCCGAGGCGATCGATCCGGCGCTCTTTCTTTCGCATTTCATGTGGCCCGCCCTCACGTGGTTCGTGCTGGAAATCTTTCTTGACGGGCAAGAACGGCGCGACGTGGGCGGCCCGCTTTATCTTCTGGCGGGGGTGATCACCGCCCTGTGCTTTGTGCCCAATGGAGTCGGCACAGCGCATCTGGTGCTGTCCATTGTGCTTTTCCTGGCCCTGCTTCTGGTGGTCTTGCGCTCGGCCAAGGGCGACCTGATGGAGAACCGGCGCAGTTTTCGCGTGGTGTTCATCGGCTTCGTGTGCGCCTTCGGCGTGCTCAAGACCGTCTTCTACACCGTCTATTCCTTCGACGATCAGCCCTTTTGGGCACCGACAGTCATGGCGCTTGCGCTTTTGATCTTTGAAATCGTCTTTGCTTATTGGGCGCTGCGCCCCGGTGGCAGCCTGTGGACAGAAGAGAGCGCCCCGCGCCCACGCCACACCCCCGAGCCGGTGGACCTGGTGGACACATATCTTTTAGAACAGATCGATACCGCCATGCAGGGCGAGCTCTGGCGCCGCGAAGGGCTGACCATTGGCGAGATGGCGGAGGAACTCGGTGTTCCCGAACACCGGCTGCGCCACGCGATCAACCGCGATCTGGGCTATCGCAATTTCCCGGCCTTCGTGAATGGATACCGTATTGCCGCGGCGAAGGCGGCCCTGAGCGCGCCAGAGAACGCGCAGAAGACGATACTGGAGATCGCCTATGATGTGGGCTTTGCGTCACTGGGGCCTTTCAACAAAGCGTTCCGCGCAATGACCGGCACCTCACCGCGCGATTTCCGGCGCATGGTATCGGATGACCGGTCGATTCCTGCTTAAATCGCGTTGATTCCGAACTATAAGGGCTGATTTCGAAATCGGCGCGCGCGGGCGAACTCTGATCTCCATCTTTGGCACATCACAGCCAAAATGGAGTTTCCCATGCACCCCACACTTTTCCGCACCATCGCGATCATCGCCCTCAGCGGCACACTCGCCAGCCCGATCTGGGCTGTCTCGTCATTCCCGGACGTGCCGACCTTCTGGCCAGATGCCGACGCCCTTGAACCTGTCGGGCCTGCGGAGGCGCCGACAAAAAACCTGATAGACCTGCCGACCCTGCCGGATGTGACATCGCCCGAGAACAGCTCACGCTGATCGATCTGAACCCTGCCCTAGCCCTCGCCGCCAATCAGGGCGGCGAGAATGGCCTTGGCGCTGTCCGAGCTCCAGTCGGCATCGCCCGTGAGCCGCGCGATCTCTTGACCGTCGGGGTCCAGGATCACCGTGACCGGAAGGCCGAACACCCCCATCTGGCGGGCGACCTGCTGTTTGGGGTCGCGATGCAGTGGCAGGTTGTCGACGCCGATCTCGTCAAAAAACTTTTTCATTGCCTGGGGGGCGTTTCGGCCCGTGGCCAACGTCACCACCTCGAACGCGTCGCCGCCCAGTTCGGCCTGCAATTCGGACAGCATCGGCATTTCCTTGCGGCAAGGCGCGCACCATGTGGCCCAGAAGTTCAGCAGGATATGCTTGCCCTGATAGTCGGCCAGCGTCATCTCGCTGCCATCCGCGCCGGTGAAGGCGGCGGTGCCGGAGGCTTTGGGCGCGTCGTGAAGCACCAGCTTTTTCATGTCCCCCTCGCGCAGGGCGGCCACGTCCGACATATCGGCGAGGGCGGCGTTTGCACAAAGCCCGAGGGCCATATAAAGGACGAGCGACAGCTTTTTCATTTTCCCTCCTTCAAGGGCCGGACCATGAGCAACAAAACCTCGAACCAGATGTGGGGCGGCCGCTTTGCCGCCGGGCCTGACGCGATCATGGAGGCAATTAACGCCTCGATCGGGTTTGACAAGCGGCTGGCGGCGCAGGACATCGTCGGCTCCAGAGCCCATGCCGCCATGTTGGCGGCCACGGGCATTGTCAGTGATAGTGACGCCGAGGCGATGAGGGAAGGCCTCCTCACGGTCTTGTCAGAGATCGAACGCGGTGAATTTGCGTTTTCCACGGCGCTGGAAGATATCCACATGAACGTCGAGGCGCGCCTGAAAGAGTTGATCGGAGAACCTGCGGGGCGTCTGCATACGGGCCGGTCGCGGAATGACCAGGTGGCCACCGACTTCAAGCTTTGGGTGCGTGATCAACTGGATGCGACCGAGGGCGCGTTGCGTTCTTTGATGCGGGCCCTTCTGGCGCAGGCCGAGGCCGGCGCCGATTGGGTCATGCCTGGCTTCACTCATCTGCAGACCGCGCAGCCGGTTACCTGGGGGCATCACATGATGGCCTATGTCGAGATGTTCGGGCGCGACCTCAGCCGAGTGCGCGACGCCCGAGCGCGGATGAACGAATGCCCCCTGGGGGCTGCGGCACTGGCGGGCACGTCCTTTCCCATCGACCGGGAGATGACCGCGCGAGAGCTGGGCTTTGACCGGCCCTCCGCCAACAGCCTCGATGCGGTCAGCGACCGCGATTTCGCGCTGGAGTTTCTCAGCGCAGCCAGCATCTGTGCCATGCATCTCAGCCGTTTTGCCGAAGAGCTGGTGATCTGGTCCTCGGCCCAGTTCCGCTTTGTCACCCTGTCCGACCGGTTTTCCACCGGATCCTCGATCATGCCGCAGAAGAAGAACCCGGACGCCGCCGAACTGATCCGCGCCAAGATCGGGCGTATCTTCGGGGCCAATGTGGCGCTGATGACGGTGATGAAGGGGCTGCCTCTGACCTATTCCAAGGACATGCAGGAAGACAAGGAACAGGTGTTCGACGCCGCCGACAACCTGATGCTGGCGCTGGCGGCGATGGACGGGATGGTGCGCGACATGTCCGCGAACCGCGAGGCTTTGGCCGCGGCGGCGGGCTCGGGCTTTTCCACGGCGACGGACCTCGCCGACTGGCTGGTGCGGGTGCTTGGCCTACCCTTCCGCGAGGCGCATCACGTAACAGGCACGCTTGTCGCCCTGGCCGAGAAACAGGGCTGTGATTTGCCCGATCTGACCCTTGAGCAGATGCAAGAGGTGCATAACGGCATTGATCGCACTATCTTTGATGTGCTGGGGGTCGAGAATTCCGTCGCCTCACGCACCAGCTATGGCGGCACGGCCCCCGTACAGGTGCGGGCGCAGATCGCCCGGTGGAAGGAGATGTTGGGATGAAACACCTGCCTGCTCTTGCGGTCCTGGCCCTTCTGGCCGCTTGCGGCGCTGATGGGGAACCGGAGCGGCCCACTGTGAACACCACAATCGGCATCAACAGCAGCGGCGATGTCAGCACAGCGACTTCGGTGACGGCAAGCTCGGGCAATGTGTCGCTGACACTGGGGCTCTGAATGCGCTGGCTGTTTCTGGCACTGGCGGTCTGGGGCGCCATCCATCCGATGTATTACTTCCTGCAATGGTTCGGGACAAACGGGTTTGACCTGATGGGCATGGTGGATGCCTGGCATGTAAACCCGGCCAGCAGCGGGCTGGTTTGGGATCTGACCATTGCCGCCGTGGCCCTGACCGTCTGGGTGATCTGGGAGACAGTGCGGGAACGCGACTGGCTGCGGCTTCTGGCCATTCCTGCAACGTTTTGCATTGGCGTCAGCTGTGGCCTCCCGCTCTATCTTTTCCTGCGTCTGCGAACCGGCTGACACTCGGCCATTTCCTGCCCAGAATACGGAGCTGGGATGGGATGGGGGCGGTTCGGTGCTGAATGTCATGATTGGCCGCAAGAGCCGCGCGTTCCGGCACCTCTTCTGACTGCTTTGGATTTCCTCCCACCCAAAGCGATGACGGAGACCTGCCAACAAGCGGGATGGATGCCAGCACAGGCATGCTGAGGGATGGTTTCGCTCCCGATGCCGAAATCTTTGGAACGCCGATCAGAACGGTTGTGCAAGGGCGCTCTCCCTCATGATGACAGACGCCATTTGGGATTGATCCTCCGGGGTGTTCGCCGTAAGGGCGTTTCATGGATCATTTTCTTTACAAAGACGGCCAGCTTCACGCCGAAGACGTCCCCATCGCCGAGATCGCGGCGGAGGTGGGCACGCCGTTTTATTGTTATTCCACCGCGACGCTGACTCGCCATTACCGGCTCTTTGACGAGGCCCTTCAGGGCATGGATCACCTCGTTTGCTACGCGATGAAAGCCGCGTCCAATCAGGCGATTCTCAAGACGCTGGCCGCCCTGGGTGCGGGCATGGACGTGGTTTCGGGCGGGGAATATGCACGCGCCCGCGCCGCTGGTGTGCCGGGCGACCGGATCGTCTTTTCGGGCGTGGGCAAGACCCGCGAGGAAATGCAGGCGGCCCTCGCCGGTGGCATCCGCCAGTTCAACGTGGAGAGCGAGCCAGAGATGGCGGCACTCAGCGCCGTGGCCTCCGAGATGGGCACCAAGGCCCCGATCACCATCCGCGTGAACCCCGACGTGGACGCCAAGACCCATGCCAAGATTGCCACGGGCAAATCGGAAAACAAGTTTGGCATTCCGATCTCCCGCGCCAAAGAGGTCTATGCTCTGGCCGCCTCGCTTCCGGGGCTGGATGTGGTCGGCATCGACGTGCATATCGGCAGCCAGATCACCGAGCTTGAGCCATACGCCCAGGCCTATCGAAAGGTGGCCGAGGTGACGGAAATGCTACGCGCCGAAGGGCATGACATTCGCCGTCTCGATCTGGGCGGGGGGCTGGGGATTCCCTATACCCGGTCCAACGAGGCCCCACCCCTGCCGACCGAATATGGTGCGCTCATTCGCGAGGAGCTGGGCCATCTGGGCTGTGAGATCGAGATCGAGCCAGGCCGCCTGGTGGCCGGAAACGCGGGCATCATGGTCAGCCGTGTGATCTATGTGAAGTCGGGTGAGGGGCGTGATTTTCTGATCCTGGACGGTGCGATGAATGATCTGATCCGCCCGGCCATGTATGATGCGCATCATGATATCATCCCGGTGATGGAACCCGCGGCCGGTGTCGAACAACAGCCCTTCGATATCGTCGGACCGGTCTGCGAATCGGGCGACACTTTTGCCAAGCAGCGCCTGATGCCGCCGCTGGCCGAGGGCGATCTGGTCGCCTTTCGCAGCGCCGGGGCCTATGGCGCCGTGATGTCGAGCGAGTACAATACCCGCCCGCTCATCCCCGAGGTTCTGGTGAATGAGCATCAATTTGCCGTCATTCGCGCGCGTCCGACCTTTGACGAGATCATAAATCGCGATACCATCCCTGCGTGGCTCTAGGCAGTTCCGCCAACCGGGCCTCAGACAGGAACGGTGCATGGCAATCGAGCCCACATCCCTTGGCCCACTTCTGACGCGTCTGCGCGTTCCGCTGACCCTGACCTGGGCCGGGATGATCGCCGAGCGGCTGGTGCATGCCTTCTGGCCGCTCTGGACGTTGTGCGCAGCGGTCGCCGGGGTGCTGATGCTGGGCCTGCACGAGATGGTGCCGGTCGATATCGTCTGGGCGCTGTTGGTGGCGGTCGTTGTTTTGTTTGCCGTCTTCGCCGGGCAAGGATTGCTGAAGTTCCGGTGGCCCAGACGCGCCGAAGCGCTGGCACGGCTCGATGCGGCGCTGCCGGGGCATCCGCTTACCGCGCTATCGGACCGGCAGGTGATCGGCGCGGGGGACCACGCATCGCGTGCGCTCTGGCGGGCGCATCTGGCACGGATGGAACGCAAAGCCGCCGAGGCGCGCGCGGTCGAGCCCGATCTGAAGCTGTCGCGCAAGGACGTATTCGGCCTGCGCTATGTGGCTCTGCTGGGATTGCTGGTCGCGTTGATGTTCGGATCGGTCTGGCGCGTGGGGTCGGTGACCGAGATGGGGCCGGGCGGCAGCGGCGCGGCGCTTGCCGATACAGCTACCTGGGAAGGCTGGATCGAACCGCCCGCCTATACCGGTCGTCCAAGCCTTTATCTCAATGATCTTGACGGGACCATCGAAGCGCCTGTCGGCAGTCGCGTCACCCTGCGCTTTTATGGTCAGGTCGGCGCGCTCAGCCTGTCCGAAACCGTCTCGGGCCGGACCGAAGATGTGGGTGCGGCCACGGACCCGGATCAGAGCTTTGACATCACCCGGGATGGCGAAATGCGCATTGACGGGCCGAATGGCGAGAGCTGGCAGGTCACAGCCCTGCCTGACGCTGCCCCCACTGCGGAAATCCTCAGCGATGGGATGAAGACCACCTTTGACGGTCAGATGAGTCAGCCCTTCCGCGCCGAGGATGACTATGGCGTCACCGGCGGCACTGCGCGGTTCACCCTTGATCTGGGTGCCGTGGACCGTCGCTATGGGCTTTCGGCGGATCCCGACCCGCGCGACCCGATCGAGCTGACCCTGCCGATGCCGGTGGCGGGCGACCGGTCTGAATTCGTTGAAACGCTCATCGAGAACCTGTCGCAGCACGCCTGGGCGCACCTGCCGGTGATGCTGACGCTGGAGGTGTCCGACGATGCCGGACAGTTGGGGCAAAGCGCGCCAGAGTCGATGAAACTGCCCGCCCGTAGGTTTTTCGACCCGGTGGCGGCCTCGATCATCGAGCAGCGCCGCGATCTGCTCTGGACCAAATCCAACGGCAGGCGGGTGGTGCAGATGCTGCGCGCCATCAGCCATGCGCCCGAGCCGGGGCTGTTCCGGTCTGACACGGCCTATCTCAAGCTGCGGGTGATCATGCGGCGGCTGGATACGCTGGTGAGCCATGGCAGCCTGGCAGATGAAACACAGGCCGAGATCGCCGAGGCGCTGTGGGATCTTGCCGTGCTGCTGGAAGACGGTGATATCGGCGATGCGCTGGAGCGCATGCGCGAGGCGCAGGAGCGGCTGAGCGAAGCCATCAAGCGAGGAGCCACCGACGAGGAGATCGCCCAGCTGATGCAGGAACTGCGCGATGCCACGCAGGATTACCTGCGGCAGAAATCCCAGCAGGCCCAGCGCGAGACCGATGAGCCAGACAATCGCGAGCTGACTGAGAACATGATGCGCATGGACAGTCAGGATCTGCAGGACATGATGGACCGCATTCAGGAGCTCATGGAACAGGGTCGCATGGCCGAGGCCCAGCAGGCGCTGGAAGAGTTCCAGGAGATGATGGAAAACCTGCGCGTGACCGAAGGTCAGCAGGGCCAGGGCGGCGAAAGCCCCGGCCAGCAGGCGATGGAGGGGCTGGCGGAAACGCTGCGCGATCAGCAGGGGCTGTCGGACCAGGCCTTCCGCGACCTGCAGGAACAGTTCAATCCCAATGCGCAGGCAGGAGAAAGCCAGGGCAATCAGGGCCGCAGCGGCGGACAGGGTCAGGGCCAGCAGCATGAAGGGCTCGACGGGCAAGGGGAAGGCGAAGGTCAGCAGCGCGGCGGGCGCGGCGACCCGCTGGCCGGAGATAGCGAAGGTAGCCTCGCGGATCGTCAGGAAGCTTTACGGCGCCGTCTGGATGCCCAACGCGATTCCCTGCCTGGCGGCGGCTCGGAAGCCGGAGAGGCGGCGCGTGACGCGCTCGACCGGGCCGGCCGGGCGATGGACGGCGCCGAGGAGGCGCTGCGCGGCAATGATATGGCCGAGGCGATCGACCGGCAATCCGAGGCGATGGAAGCCCTGCGCGAGGGGATGCGAAACCTGGGCGAGGCACTCGCGGAAAACAACGAGACGCAAGGCGGACAAGGGCAGGCCCTGGGCCAGTTCGGTGATCAGCAATCCGACCCGCTGGGCCGTATCCCGGGCCGGGGCGGGCAGGTCGGCACACAGGACGAGCTGTTGCAGGGCGAGGATGTGTATCGCCGCGCGCGCGAGTTGCTTGACGAAATCCGCCGCCGTTCGGGCGAAGGCGAGCGCCCTGAAGTGGAACGCAATTACCTGCGCCGACTGCTCGATCGGTTCTGACGCAGGTGCGTGGAACCACGCACCCTACGGATCAGGTTTGTAGGGTGCGTGATCTCACGCACCGTCCGCCACGTCATCCCCCAGAAACCCGCCCGATTGCCGCGCCCAGAGACTGGCATAGACGCCCTCATGCGCCAGCAACGCCTCGTGCGGGCCGTCCTCCACGATCCGTCCCTGATCCATCACCACGATCCGGTCCATCTGCGCAATCGTGCTCAGCCGGTGGGCAATGGCGATCACCGTCTTGCCTTCCATCAGACCGAACAGCGTGTCTTGGATCGCCGCCTCTACCTCGCTGTCGAGCGCCGAGGTGGCCTCGTCCAGCACCAGGATCGGCGCGTCCTTAAGGATCACCCGCGCAATCGAGACCCGCTGCCGTTGCCCGCCCGAGAGCTTCACGCCGCGCTCGCCCACATGGGCGGCATAGCCCCGGCGCCCCGCGCTGTCCTCCAGATCCAGGATGAACTCATGCGCCTCGGCCCGGCGCGCCGCCTCGACCATCGCCGCCTCATCCGCCTCCGCCCGGCCATAGAGGATATTGGCCCGGATCGACCGGTGTAGGAGAGAGCTGTCCTGACTGACCATTCCAATCGCCTGACGCAGCGAGGTTTGCGTGACACGGGCGACATCCTGACCGTCGATCAGAATTTGCCCCGCTTCGGCATCGCGGAACCTCAGAAGCAGGTTGACGAGGCTCGATTTGCCCGCCCCCGAGCGCCCGACGAGACCGACCTTCTGACCGGGCTCGATGGTCAATGACACATTGTCCAACCCGCCGCGCCCTCGCCCGTAATGGTGCGTTATACCGCGAAACTCGATCCGCGCGTCTGTCACCTCCAGCCGCCTGGCATCTTCGGCATCGACCACGTCATGCGGTGTCGCCACAGACCGCAGGGCCTCGCGGATCACACCGGCATGTTCGAAAAGCCGGATCGTGACCCACATGATCCAGCCCGACATGCCGTTCAGACGGATGGTCAGCGCCGAGGCCGCGGCCACCTCGCCCACGCTCACCACACCCTGCGACCAGAGCCAGATCGCCGGAACCATCATGCTCAGGATCAGCACGCCGTTGATGATGTTGAGCCCGAAGTTCAGCTCGGTCATCAGCCGCAGAAAACGCTGGTAGCGCAGCCGCAGGCGTTTCATCGCGGACAGCACATAGCCCTCCTCGGTGCCCTCATCGGCAAAAAGCTTGATCGTCTCGATATTCGAATAAGCGTCGACCACGCGCGCCGTCACCATCGAACGCGCATCGGACCACTTCTCGCTCGCCACGCCGACGCGCCGTGCAATATAGCGCGTGTAAATGGCATAAAGAACCACCCAGCCCAGCAGAGGCAGCGCCAGGATCGGATGCACCCCGGCCAGAATGACCGCCGCGCCCAGCACGTAGGTGATCGAGTACCAGATCCCCTCGAAGGCCATGTAGGTGCTGTCTTCCACCGCTTCGCCCAGTTGCATCACCCGGTTGGTCAGCCGTCCCGCGAACTCGTTCTGGAAAAAGCCCGAGGATTGCCCCAACAGGTGTTTATGCGCCCGCCAGCGCACCTGCTCCTGCATGTTGGAAGCGAGCGTCTGCTCCAGCAGCAGGTGGTTAAGGCCGATCAGCGCCGGGCGCAGAAACAGGATCAGCAGTGCCGCGATCAGAAGCTCCAGCCCGTGACGGGCGATCAGGGTGTCAGGCGAGTTTGCCGCCAGAAGGTCAATCACCCGGCCCGAATAGAAGATCAGCCCCGTTTCCATCAGCGCCACGATGATCCCGCTCAGCGCCATGAACCCCATGTATTTGCGGAACGGGCCATACTGCGTCTTGAGATAGGCCCAGAGCGTGCGAGGGGGCGTCTCCTCAGGGAAACGCGCAAACGGATTGATCAGGTTTTCAAAGAATTTATACATGACGGTCGCCTTTCGGGCGGAAAACTGGGAGACATATTAAGGGCGTGAGCTGTGTGTAAGACAGCCGCCCATACGGGGCCTGCTGCCTTAGATGGCTGGGTGCCAGATCCCGTAAAACATATGTGTTCCCTCCGTCACTGAGTACGTTTCTGATAGCGCGACCGGATCAACCTGTCACCCGTCTTCGAGACCCAGCCCACTCAGGAGTTGCCGCGCCGCCACAGCCGGGGTTGCCTCGCCGCTGGCCACCGCCTCCCCGAGCCGCGCCATTTCGGCCTTGGCTTCCGGTGTTTCCAGCTTCGCCAGCAAAGCCTGGCGCAGCTCCTGCTCGAACCAATAGCGCGCCTGGTCTGCGCGTCGCCCATCGAAAAACCCGGCCTCACGCCGCCAGCCGACAAGCGCCTGCATCTCGTCCCAGGCCCGCTGCAAGCCGTCTTCTTCCAGCGCCGAGACCGTCATCGCCTTGGGGAAACCTTCGGGATCCTGCGGCCGCTTGCGCAACAGCCTCAACGCGCCGGCATAATCCGCGCAGGTCCGCGTTGCCGCCGCCTTGAGGTCTCCATCCGCCTTGTTGACCAGGATGATATCGGCCATCTCCATGATGCCGCGCTTGACCCCCTGCAATTCATCGCCGCCCGCGGGCGCGAGCAGCAGAATGAAGAGGTCCGACATCTCGGCCACCACGGTTTCGGACTGGCCCACACCCACCGTTTCGATCAGCACCACGTCAAATCCCGCAGCTTCGCACAGGGCCACCGCCTCGCGCGAGCGCCGGGCAACGCCGCCCAGATGCGACTGGCTCGGAGAGGGCCGAATGAAGGCGTTCGGATCTCGGCTCAACCGGTCCATCCGGGTCTTGTCGCCCAGGATCGACCCGCCCGAACGGGCCGAACTCGGGTCTACCGCCAGCACAGCCACGCGCAGACCCTGCCCCGTCAGCATCGAGCCAAAGCTTTCGATAAAGGTGGATTTGCCGACCCCGGGCGTCCCGCTCAACCCGATGCGAATGGCGTGTCGGCCGACCCCCTTCAGGCGCTCAAGCAGCTCCGCCGCCTGCGCCCGGTGGTCGGCGCGGCTGCTTTCGATGAGCGTGATCGCCCGTGCCAGGGCCCGGCGCTCACCCGCCAGAATTCGCTCGCTCAGCTGCTCGATATCCATCGCCACCCGTCCTTTGATCTGCGCCTGCCTACATGCCTTGGCCACACCGCCAATGTCCAGAGCCGTTGCGCCCCTGCCCTGCTTTCACCGTTCCTCAAATACGCCATCTCAAACTTCCGTAACAGGCACCCTGTTCCGGGACGCCTCGGACATTGGCCGCCGGGGGCACGCAAGGCTGGTCAAAGGCGCGCGCCTGCCCGATAACGCTTTGCATGACGGACACCCTGCCAATCCATGACGTGATCCCGGACCTGATCGAGACACTGCGCCAAGCGGGTCGTGCGGTTCTGCAGGCCCCGCCGGGCGCGGGCAAGACGACGGTCGTGCCTTTGGAAATGCTGAAGGCAGATGAGACGGACGGGCGCATCCTGATGCTGGAGCCCCGCCGACTGGCGGCACGGGCCGCTGCCGAGCGGATGGCACACACGCTGGGCGAACCGGTGGGCGACACGGTAGGATATCGCATCCGGGGCGAGGCAAAGACCGGCCCCGGGACACGTATCGAGGTGGTGACCGAAGGTATTCTGACCCGGATGATCCAGTCAGACCCGGAGCTTTCGGGCATTGGTGCGGTGATCTTCGACGAGTTTCACGAACGATCGCTGAATGCTGATCTTGGCCTCGCGCTGTGTCTTGAGATCGCCGGGGCGCTGCGTGACGATCTGCGCCTTCTCGTCATGTCGGCGACGCTTGACACCGCTCCGGTCGCCGAACTGATGCAGGCCCCGGTCGTCACTTCGCAGGGGCGCAGTTACCCGGTAGAGATGCGCTGGCTCGACCGTCCACTGCACCGGGACAGCCGTTTTGAGCAGGCCCTCGCCGATCTGGTGATCCGCGCGGCGGCTGAGACCGAAGGCGGCATTCTCGTATTCCTTCCGGGCGAAGGCGAGATTCGCCGGACGGAGGCGCTCCTGCGCGACCGCCTGCCAAGCGACTGCCGCCTGCGCCCGCTCTATGGGGCGATGCCCTTTGCCGAGCAACGGGCGGCGATCCAACCCGACAGCGACGCGCGCAAGATCGTGCTCGCCACGGCGATCGCCGAGACATCCCTGACCATTCAGGACATTCGCGTGGTGGTCGATGGCGGCAAGGCGCGGCGGGCGCGGTTCGACCCCGGCTCCGGCATGTCGCGGCTGGTCACCGAAGCCGTGACACGGGCCGAGGCCACCCAGCGCGCGGGCCGGGCTGGGCGCTTGGCCGAAGGCGTTTGCTACCGGCTCTGGACAAGGGCTTCCGAGGGGGCTATCGCGGCGCATCCTCCCGCCGAGATTGAAGCGGCGGATCTGGCGGGGCTGGCGCTGGATCTGGCGCTCTGGGGTGCCGCACCCGAGGCGTTGCCGTTGCTGACACCGCCCAATCCGGGCAGTTATGCGGAGGCGCAGAGCCTCCTGCGGATGCTCGGTGCGCTTGATGAAACAAACCGGATCACCGCGCATGGCCGGTCACTGGCCGCCCTGCCGCTACATCCGCGCCTGGCGCATATGCTGAGCCTCGCCGGACCGGATGCGGCCCCTCTCGCGGCCCTTTTGGCGGATCGCGATCCGCTTGCGCGTGGCGCGCCGGTGGATCTGACTTTGCGCCTTGGGGTGCTGGCGGATCCGCGCGCCTATGCCGACCGCCACCCCTGGCCTGCCAACCGGGGCGCGCTCGGGCGCATCCGCGATGAGGCCCGCCGCCTTGCCGGACAGACGAGGCGCGCACGTAAGGGCGCGATGAGTGCGGCCGAGATGGCCGCGCTGGCCTATCCTGATCGCGTTGGACTGCGCCGTCCCGGAGAGGCGCCGCGCTATGTTCTGTCCGGGGGCAAAGGGGCGATGCTGCCCGAGGCCGACCCGCTTTGCGCCACCCGGCTGATCGTGGTCACCGATCTGGATGGAGACAGCCGTGAAGCCCGCATTCGACAGGCCATCGCCCTGAGCGAATCCGAGCTGCGCGGGCTTTATGCCGACCAGATCGCCTGGACACAGCTTTGTATCTGGGACAAGCGCGAGCGCCGTGTGGAAGCCCGCAGACAGGAGCGTTTCGGGGCGCTGGTGCTGGACGATCGCATCTGGAAGGACGCGCCGGGCGAAGATGTCGCCCGCGCCATGCTCGACGGGGTGCGTGATCTGGGTCTCAACTGGTCAGACGCCGCGCGCCGCTTCGCCGCCCGTGTGACCCTGGTGCGCAACGCGGGCGGGGCATTGCCCGATATGTCCGAGGCGGCCTTGCTGGACAGCGCTGAGCAGTGGCTCCTGCCCTATTTGCCGAACATCAAGACGGCGCAGGACTGGCGGCGTTTCGATATGCTCGACGCCCTGCGTGCGCGGCTGAGCTGGGAGGAGATGCAGGCGCTGGACGCCGCCGCTCCCGCGCATTTCACCACGCCCCTGGGGCGAAAGATCCCGATCGATTATGCGGGCGAGCATCCCGAGATTTCCTTGCGCCTTCAGGAAATGTTCGGCCAGACAACACATCCCTGCGTTGGCCGCACGCCGTTGCGCGTCACGCTTCTGTCGCCGGCCGGGCGACCGGTGCAGACCACGCTCGACCTGCCGGGATTCTGGGCCAGCTCTTATGCGGATGTGCGCAAGGACATGCGCGGGCGTTATCCCAAACACCCCTGGCCCGAGGACCCGACCGAGGCCGACCCCACTCTACGCGCCAAACCGCGCCGTTAACCGGCCCTGCCGCGCCGTTCTTTCAGGCGTTCATGGGCCTCTGCGGTGCCATCGTGAAATGTTCCAAACCATTTGTCCCAGGGCATTTCGAGATTGCCGTAATTCACCTCGAAATAGCGATGGTGCATCTGGTGATGAAAGGTGCCCAACGCCAGATCGGCGCGTTCGCCGAACAAGAGCTTCTCATAGCCCGTGTGAGAGGTGGAGGCGCGCAGGCACAGGTGTTGCATCATGAAAAGAATATGCAGCGGATGCGCAGGCAGGATGAGGTGAATGAGCACCGGCGATAGAAAACCGATATGCTCCACCGGATGCATCGACATGCCGGACCAGGGCCCGACATTCACGTTGCGATGGTGCAGCGCATGCGCCAACCGGTAAAGCGGACCCCAGTGCAGGATCCGGTGGATCCAATAAAAATGAAACGACAGCCATACCGGCGTCAGGATGAACCAGAGGACAAACCAGACCGGATGCTCCGACGGGAGGAGCACAGGGATCGCCCCGCGCGCCATCAGGTGGAACATCAATACCTCATACGCGGTCCAGACGGTCACGCCGCTGGCCAGGGTCCAGAACATATTGTCACGCACCTGTCCGCCAAAGGTGAACTGGCGGCCCTTCACCATCAGCGCCCGTTTGTCATACTTCAGCCGCTCACCCTGACCGCGCCGCATGTAGAAATACCAGTGCAGCCCGCCCGCGACGAGGCTCATCAGCACGATGTTGCGCGCCCAGATGGCAGCGATCCAGCTCCAGTGCAGGCTCGCCATTGTCTCAAGCGCGGGCTGAAAGAAGCTGTATGTGACAAGCGCAACGGAAAGGATCAGCAGGTTTTCGGTGAAACTGAGCCAGCGCACCGCAAGCCAGCGGCCCATGCGCGCCGGGTCCGGCGGCCAGCTGAAAAACGGAGAGGTCTGGATCGGCACATCCGGGATGTGGTTCCAGCCAGGTATCGTCTGAGATTTCTGCGAGGCATCGCTCATCGGGTCATCTTCCTCATGAATCCTGTCAAACCCTGCCACAGGACTATTCCTTGGAAAAACAGAAATTATATTGCATATTCCTCTAAAATTCAGAGGTATTCGCATGTCCCATCCACTCCGGCTGTCGCTCAAGACCCTTCGGGCCTTTGCCGCCGTGGTCGAACATGGCTCGATCAGCAAGGCCGCCGATGCCCTGAATGTGGCGGCATCGGCTGTGTCTGCCGCGCTCGATCAGGTGGAGGCCGAATTCGGCACGACATTGCTGATCCGTACCCGTGCCCGTGGGATCGCGGCCACGGTGGAAGGGCGCGAGATGGCGGCGCGCTTTCGCGCCCTGCTGGACGACTACAGCACCATTCTCGACGAAGGCAGGGCACTGACCCACAGCCTGAGCGGCACGTTGCGCATCGGCTATTACGCGCCCGTCGCACCCGCCTTCCTGCCGTCGCTTCTACGACCGCTGATGGCTCAGAACCCGGAGCTGAATGTCGATCTGCATGAACATGACAATGACAGCGCGCAAGAGGCGCTGCTGGCGGGTCAGCTCGATGTCATCCTCTTTGCCGGGCATGACCTGCGCCCGGGGATCAGCGTGCAGACGCTGCTTGATCTGCCGCCTTATGTGCTGGCACCTGAAGGCCATCCGATCACCGGGGCGACACATGCCAGGCTTGAACAGGTGGCCGAGTATCCTCTGATCCAGCTCGACCGCCCGCTGGCACGGCCTTACATGGAAGGCCTGTTTCGCCAGCGCGGCCTAAGGCCCCGGATCGCCGCCCGCGCGGACAGCACGGAAATGGTGCGCAGCCTTGTGGGGGCCGGGGCCGGGCTGGCGGTCCTGTCGATGCGGCCGCGCACGGCAATCAGCTATGGTGGCGATAATCTGGTGGCAATCCCGCTGGAGCCGGAATTGCCCGGGCTGCACCTTCTTGCAGGGCACGCCATGAGGCATCCACGCAAGCTGGTTTCGGTTTTTCTGGAGGTTCTGGAGAACTGGACACGCACGCCCGAGGCGACAGGGCTGACGGTCAGATGACCACGCTCACCCGGCGCGGCGATTCTCAAGTTCGGAGCGCATCTGCTCGGCCTCATACCGGGCCTCGCGCAATCCCTCCATCGTGGCGGCCAGCTCGGCCTCAGTCTGGCTTAGCTGGTTGGTCAACTCCGCCTCCCGCTGCTGCAGATAGGTGATCGCCTGATCACGGGTCTCTTCGGCTTCGTGCAGCTCCTGCGCCATGCGCTCCAGCTCGCCCACATCCGAGCCCGAGACGCGGATGAAACGATGCACCAGCCAATTGGCGAACCAGCCCAGACAGAAGGCCACAAAGAGGACGATGGCCGTCGCGATGATAAACTCAGTTCTGTTCATCGGTGCTGTCTTCTTCCGTCTGCGTCACAACCACGGCACTGCCTTCTTCCTCTTCTTCTACGGGTTGGGCCAGGCTTTCAAGCGTTGTTTCTTCTTCGGTGACCGGCTTCGGACGGATCAGCTTGAATTCAATCCGGCGATTGGCCTCGCGGCCCTCTTCGGTGCCGTTATTGGCAATCGGCTGACTTTCCCCATATCCCTTGGCAGTAATGCGTGAGGTCAGCACGCGGCGGGCGCGCAACTCATCCAGCACAGACCGGGCACGATCAAGGCTGAGTTGTTCATTCATGATCTCGCGCCCCTGGCTGTCGGTATGGCCGCCGATCTCCATGCGCAGCTCGCCACATCTTTTGAGGATCGCCGCGATATCATCCATAATGGCCGCCCCGTTGGCATCGATCGTGGCGGACCCAGGTTCGAAGGTGATCTTGCGGCCGCGCTGCACTTCGGCAAGCATCTCCTCGCACTCGTCCGGCGTCGGAATGCCAAGCACCGGATCGAGCTCTTTTTGATAGGTCACGTCAATATCGTATCGCTCGCCTTCGCCCAGTTGATCAGAGAGGATCCCCGCGATCATCGAGCCGGCATCGCGCCGCCCGGTACTGCCGGTCACGCGCAGCTCGTCGGGGGTGACAGTCACCGCCCCGTTGGACAGGTATGACAACGCCTCCAGCCCGGCGAGCACCCGTAGCGGCCAATCCTCGGGCAAACCGTCTACCACCCGCGCCGTGGTATGCACCGCGCTTGAGCTGAACCGCGCCTTGGCAAAGCTGTCGGCGGTTTCACGCATCACATCGCTGCCCACGCGGCCACGGATCTGTACCAGACCTTCGGGCGAAAGCGTGGCAACGAATTCAGGCACTTCGGGGGCCGAATTGTCAGGGGGCGGCGGCAGGACCGCGTGCAGGGCGAAGACATCCGGAAGCGCGTTTTCAAGCTGTCCGACGACGCTGTCGAATGCACCTTGATCGGTGCCTTGCAGAGCCTCGAGCGAAATGTCGGCATCTGAAAACGTCACACTGCCGCCGCCCAGATCACCGAGAGCTTTTATCGCGAGGGACACCGCCTGGCCCCATTTGGGTGAGGGAACACCCAAGCCGATAACACATTCGGGCCGCTCGATCAGCCCGGCCCCCGAGGCGGCGGACATGATCATCGCCCGTGCCTCTTCGGTGTCCACGGCGCAGGCATCGAATCGACCCAGATCATTCTCGTAGACATACCGCAGCGTGAAAGGCGTGATCACCGGGCGCGGCGCCGAGATGTTCAGCGCCAGGCGCAGATTTTCGGGAACGGACCGCGCCAGCTCGATCTCGCGGGCACGTTTTTCCTCGGGGCTGTCCGTCATCGCGGTGATCTCAACCCGCTCGGCATCGACCGAGATTTTGCTGCGCGGCAGATTCTTGAGAGACTTCACCGCATAACGCAGCGCATCTTCCCAGGTGTCGGAATGCGGATAATCTGCCACTTCAAGAAGGTCCGACACCTGCCCGTCGCCCGATGCCTTGCGAATATCGGCCACAAGCGCATCGCGGTCCGTGCTGACGGGCACGAGGCCGATCAGGGACACACCACTATCATTGCGCAGGATTTCCACCGAAAACCGTGGCGGCGCGATTTGCGCGCTGTCTTCCACCAGCATCTGGTCAATCAGCCTGGCCGCATCCACCACCGTCCCGGCAACGGAAAGCGCCTTGAAGCGGGTGGCCTCGGTGGGCGCGGTGCCCGCAAGAAAAACCTGCAGCCCGTCGGCATCCACCTCGGCCCAGGGCAGGCCCTCGGCATCGAGCTTGTCCCGCACACCCTGACGGGAGGTATCCTCAATCACCGTGACCGAGAATTGTGCCGCAACCAGACACAGCACCGCAGCGCCAAAGAAGGCGGCAGCGATGGCAAAAATCGAAGATAAACGCATAAGCTGGATCGCGGTTTGTTGCACCCGACGACCTGTTTAGGCCGTGGCGCTCATGAGTGCAATCACAGCAACATCGCGATGGCGAAAAATGGCAGGGGCAGCAGGCCCGCGTCGCGATTGGAACGAAAGAGCCTTATGAGCAAGGGCATGTTCTCGGTATCGAGCCGCGCGAGCTGCCACATCAGATGCGCCCCAAGCGCCCAGGGACCAAGCAGGGCCAGCAGAACGGCGAAAGGGTGCCCGCCCTTGCCGGCAAGGATCACCGCGACAGCCATCAGCAAAACCGTCACCACCAGGAACCGGCGCAGCCAGCGCGCCGTATCACTGCCAAACAGGAGCGCTGTGGATTTCACCCCGATCAACGCGTCATCTTCCGCGTCCTGATGGGCATAAATCGTGTCATAAAACAGCGTCCAGGCAATCCCCGCGAGGTAGAGGAATACAGCAGGCCAGCCAAGACTGCCGGTATGCGCCGTCCAGGCAAACAGCGCGCCCCAGTTGAAGGCCAGCCCGAGAAAGACCTGCGGCCACCAGGTAAACCGCTTGGCAAAGGGATAGACGCAGACCGGGACCAGCGACAGAACCCCCAACCCGATCGCAGCCCAGTTGAACGTCAGCAGGATCCCGAAGGCCACAAGCGCCTGACCCACCATCCAGACAAGCGCCATTTTTGCGCTCACCTGCCCCGAAGGAATGGGCCGCGACGCGGTGCGCGCCACCTGTCCGTCGATATGCCGGTCAGTGTAGTCGTTCCAGGTGCACCCCGCTCCGCGCATCAGGAACGCCCCGATGGCGCAGCCGACGAAAATCCAAAGGTCGTGCCAGCCTGCCCGCCCGGTATGCAGCATCGCCAGCAACAGCCCCCACCAGCAGGGCAGAAGCAACAGCCAGGTGCCGATAGGCCGGTCGGCGCGGCTCAGCCGCAGATAGGGGCGTGTTGCGACAGGGGCGTAACGGTCCACCCAATTGTCCGGGGGCGCATCGGCAACCCGGCCCGCTGTGGCCTCTGGCGTCTGCTCTGCGTCGGTCATAAACTGGCCCCATGGCAGTTGCGAAAATCAGGCTTTATGTAGAGCACCCGCTGGGGGAAGGGCAATCGGTTCCTCTGACCCGCGAGCAGGCGCATTATCTTTTCGGGGTGATGCGACTGCGCGCGGGGGATGCCGTGCTGCTGTTCAACGGCCAGGCCGGTGAATGGCGGGCGGACGTGGTGGAGGCCGGCAAGCGAGGCGGCCTGCTCAGGGCCGATGAGCAGACCCGCCCGCAGGACATGCCGCCCGATCTGTGGCTTGTATTCGCGCCGATCAAGAAGGCCCGCACCGATTTCATCGTCGAGAAAGCGGCCGAGATGGGCGCGCGGCGCATCTGCCCGGTGCAAACCGATTTTACCAACGCCGAACGTATCCGCCGTGACCGGCTTCAGGCCCACGCCATCGAGGCCGCCGAGCAATGCGGCGGCAGCTTCGTGCCTGAAGTGGCCGAATTGCAAAGGCTCGACGCGTTTCTGTCGGCCTGGCCCGGCGAGCGGCAGCTGATGTTCTGCGACGAAGCACTTGCGGGTGGCTCGTCCGCCCTCTCAGGCGGCCTCGCCTCGGCTCCGACCGGTGCACCCTGGGCCATTCTCATCGGCCCCGAAGGCGGTTTTTCCGAAGCCGAGCGCACCCGCCTCGCGGGAATGCCCCAAGCCCACGCCGTCCGGCTCGGCCCCCGCATCCTGCGCGCCGACACCGCCGCCGTGGCGGCCATGACGATGTGGCAGCAGGCCTTGGGAGACTGGCGATGAACACCGAGCCCTATTGCCGCCTGCATCTCTTCTTCGCGACAGAGAACAGCCAGGCCGTGATCCTGCGGCAAGGTCCATCCAAGACCTTTCGCATGATCCTGTGGGACCGCGACACCGACAGGTTCGAGGACGGCCAATGGCTCAAACACAAGGTCTATGCGGAACGGTGCGACATCAGCCCGGATGGGCGGCATTTCATTTATTTCGCTCTCGACGGGCGTTGGGGATCGGAGGCGAAAGGCAGCTATACCGCTATTTCTCGTCCTCCCTACTTCACCGCCCTCGCACTTTTCCCGCAGGGCGATACCTGGGGCGGTGGGGGTGTTTTCATCGACACCACCCGATATGTGGCGGACGGTGACAAGGACATCATCGGCCAGGCCACCGGGCTGAGCCGACTGTCCCGCGTCGAACCGAGTGCCGAATGCCCGTCCGGGCTGCGCACGCCCAAGGGCGCGTGCGTAAGGCTGAGCAAAGCCAAAGCCCTACGCGCGCATCAAACGACACCAGGCCAGCATCCGGATCTTTCGAAATACGATACCAAGGGCGGCAAGCTCTGGCGGCGGCGCGGACAGGAGCTGACCCTGATCCGGGATTTCACCGACATGGCGTTCGAACCAATCACCGCCCCTTACGACACACGCCCGCGCGGATCGTCCGAGATGGCGCCCATGCCCTGGCATCCGCTTGACAGGGACGGCTCATGAGCTTCGTTCGTCCCGAAGCCCGCCAGTGGCTCCAGCGCTGGCGCGAAGCGATGCTGGGAGCGGGATGCACCGCGCTGGGGCTGTGGTGGGCGCTTGGAACACAGGGCGCGGTCGCCTGGATCGGATGGGTGATAAGCGCCGCCGGGATCGGATTGATGCTGGCCGGTATGCAGCGAGGCCGCTTCCGCCTCGCGGGTCAGGGGCCCGGCGTTGTGCAGGTGACAGAAGGTCAGATCGCTTATTTCGGCCCGCTCACGGGGGGCGCGGTTGCACTGTCGGAAGTCAGCCGGATCACGCTCGACCCGACTGGCCACCCGGCGCATTGGTCTTTGTCGCAACAGGGGCAGCCTGATCTCTACATTCCTGTCAACGCCGAAGGCGCGGATCGGCTGTTTGACGCGTTTTCGAGCCTGCCTGGCATGCGCACCGAACATATGCTGGCACAGATGAAACGCAAAGGCGGGGCGCCCGTTCTGGTCTGGTCCCGCGACAGCAGCGCGCCGCGCCTGCCCGTTTGACGCCGCTCAACCGTTGGCGATATCGCCTGTCCGGTTGCTTGCGATCCAGTCCTGCGCCCCTTCCCATACCGCGTCATAGACGGCCCGGCCCACTGCTTCTCCGATAGCGGTGTGCAAACCGGCATATTGTGCCTGACCTTCGGGGGCGGCAACGGCGGCGCAATCCGTGCCCGTCCCGGTGGCAAGCCCCGGCGGCAGGCGCACCGAAGCGTCAACGATAGCCGCTGTACGGGCCTGAACCACGATACTCATCGTCTCAAGCCGCGCGGCCTCGGTCAGGCCCTCGCTCAGGCACAGAGCCACGTTCACCGTCCCCCAATCCTTGCCCGAGCGGTCGATCCTGTGACCCACCCGCTCGGCATTGGAAAAGCCCACCGTCGCGATGGCCCGCGCGGTCACGTCCTCTACTGTCGCCGTGCTCTCGGTATAGGCACGGATATCGCGGGAGGTCAGGAAGGTCACTGCGTCCCCTGCCCCGCGCGCCTTCAACTCAGAGGCCAGCCACGCCTCCACATCCAGATCCACCGGCAGATCGGCATTGCGCACCTCGCGCCACAGGATGCGCTGCGCGCGCACCAAACCGGGCCGGTTGATGGCCCAGCTCAGCACCGGCATTTCGGTCTCGAAGGCCACATCAAGCCAGGGCCGTTCGAGCGTGAGACGGATCATCGGATCACCTCAAGCGGTTGATAGACCAGCCCGTTTTCCGTCTGCTCAAAGATGGCGCGAATGCCGAACACCTCGGCCAGGCGCGCGGGCGTCAGCACCTCCTGAGGGGGGCCGTCCGCCACCAGACGCCCCTGCCCCAGCAGGACCAGCCGGGTACAATGGCGCACGGCAAGCCCCAGGTCATGCAGCGAGACCAGGACCGACTTGCCCTGCCCCGCCAGACGCTCAAAGGTTTCCATTGTGGCCATCTGGTGTGCCGGATCCAGCCCGGCGATCGGCTCGTCCGCCATCAGAAGCGGCGTATCCTGCGCCAGGGCGCGGGCGATCAGCACCCGGGCCTGCTCTCCGCCGGACAGCTGTGTCGCTGGACGGTCCCGCATCGCGGTCAGCTCCATCTCTCTCAAGGCGGCATCCACCGCCTCGCGGTCGCGCGTCGGTCCGTCCCGGTGCGGCATCCGGCCAAGGCTCACCACCGTCTCTACGGTCACAGGCCAGGCAATCTCGCGCGCCTGCGGCATCCAGGCGGCCTGCCGTGCGCGCTCGGATGCAGGAAGCGCACTGAGCGAGCTGTGCCCCTCATGCGGCAACAGACCAAGCGCGGCCCGCATGAGCGTCGTCTTGCCCGCGCCATTGGGGCCGATCAGCCCCACGCATTCGCCCGCGCCGATGTGCAGGCTCACATCTTCGAAAACCGCCCGGCCCTGCAGACGCACCGTCAGGTTGGAGAGAGTCAGCCCGGTCATATCCGCTCCCTCCTCAGCTTGAGGATCAGGTGCAGGAACAAGGGCGCGCCCACCAGCGCCGTCAGCACACCCAGCTTCAGATCCCGGTCCGGCAGGATCATCCGCACGGCAATGTCAGCGGCCAGCAGCATCGCCGCCCCGCCCAGCGCAGAACTCCACAGAAGGCGCGAGGGCTGTGCCCCCACCAGCGGACGCAGGACATGCGGCACCACCAGACCGACAAAGCCGATCGCACCCGCCACTGCGGTCCCCGCCCCCACGACGCAGGCCGTGCCAATGACAAGGCGCAAGCGCAGGCCACGCAGACCCACACCCATCGCCTGTGCGGCGTCCTCGCCCAGCGTCAGCGCGTTCAGACCGCGCCCGAGGCTCAGAAGCAATCCAACCCCCACCAGCATGAACGGCAGAGCCAGCCAGACATGGGTCATCGACCGGTCGGCAAGCGATCCCATCATCCAGAACACGATCTCGGAGGCGGCAAACGGGTTGGGCGACAGGTTGAGCACCAGCGACGTAAGAGCGGCCGCCAGCGCCGAAACCGCGATCCCCGCCAGTATGAGCGTCAGAGAGGTGCCCCTGGGCCCGGCCAGCAGCATGACCAGCAAAACACCCCCGAACGCCCCCAAAAGCGCTGTCATGGGCAGGGCAAGGGCGAAACTGGCGGCGAATCCGGTTTGAATCGCCAGGACCGCGCCCAAAGCGGCCGATCCCGAGACCCCGATCAGCCCCGGCTCGGCCAGGGGGTTGCGCAGATAGCCCTGCATCGCCGCCCCCGCAAGGCCAAGGCTGGCGCCAATCATCACCGCCAGAAGGGCGCGCGGCAGACGCACCTCGCGCATGACCAGAGCAACGGGATGTTCCCCGCCCTGCAACAGCGCGCTCAGGCTCTCGCCCAGCCCGATCCGCGCGGGGCCGATAAGCAGCGAGCCCGCAAAGAGCAGCGCAACCAACAGGCCCAGCCCGAGCAGCAAGCGGGTCATTGCGCGGCCCCTGTCATCTCGCGCCGCAGCGCCGCCAGTTTTTCCGCCGCGCGCAGCACGAAAGGCGTACCGCAGACCCAGTCACTATCGGCCATCGTGCTGTTCGCCCGCCCGGCCTTCATCGCCCGCACCACCGGATGCGCCATCACATCCTCGGCCCGCGACCCGCCCGGATAGGGCTGAGAGGTGATCACAAGATCGGGATCTGTCAGCGCCAGTACCTCCAGTGGCATTTTCTGGCCCCAGTTATAGCCTGCGGCAATCGCCGCGTTGGAAAACCCGGCCAGTTCGAGGATCTCATTGGCCAGCGTTTCCGTGCCCGAGGTGTAGCCATTGGCGTAGTAGAGCATCGCGCTCGGCCGTGCGCCGCCCTGCTCCTCAAGCACGGCGCGCCGCGCGTCGAACTCGGCCAGCAAGGCCGCGGCGGCCTCCTCCCGATGCAGGACCTCGCCCATCTTGAGGATCTGTTCGCGCACCCCGTCGATGGATTTGGTGATGTCAAAGATCACGACCTCGATACCCAAGCCTTCGAGCATCTCCACCGTCGCGGCAGGAGTGAAGCGCCCGGCCAGCACCAGATCGGGCTGCATCATGTAAACCTCTTCGGCCTGACCGTAATTGGTCAGATAGCGCGCGGCCTCGTCGGCCATGGGCGATACATTGCGATCCGACGCGATGCGCGAGACCGAATGCAACTGCCCCTGCCCCGCCAGCAACATGGCAAGCTGATCGGTGCAGAGATTGATCGAAACGACCCGCTCAGGTGCGTCGGACCAAACCGGGCCCGCAAGCGCCACGGCCGCGCCCGCCACGAGGGCGCGCGCGGCCCGGCATATGGCCTCAGAAATTCGCACGAAGCCCGACATAGGCCGCGCGACCCGGCTGGTTGAAGCCCCCTGCGGTCTCATAGCTTTCATCAAACAGGTTTTCGACCCGCAGGTACAGCTCGGCCCTGTCGGTCACATCATAGGACAGACCCGCCCCCACCAGCGTATAATCCCCTACTTTGTTGTTCGCCGGCGCAAAGGCGCTGGGAACGACATCGGCCACGTGGCGCACGTCCACATAGCCCGAGAAACGGTCGGTGAAATCGGCATTCAGTCCGATCACCGCGTCATGCTTGGGCGTCCGGGTCAGGCGCACACCGTTGGTCTTGGCATCGGTATAGGTGTAGGCCCCAAACAGCGTCAGCATCGGTGAAAGGGCATATTCCCCCGACAGCTCGATCCCCTTCGACGTGGTCGTGCCCGGCACCTGGTTATAGCAGCCGAAACCGCTGCCACAGGCCACCGCCGCCGGGTCGAAATCAATCAGATCGTCGATCTCGGCATGAAACAGCGTGGCTTTGACAAACCCGCGCTCGCCATAGGTTTTCTCAACGCCCAGTTCGTAGCTGAGGCTTGTTTCCGGCTGCAATGCCGGATCGCCAAAGGCGCTGAACCGTTCATAGAGCGACGGCGCGCGATATCCCGTGCCGGCCGCGGCGCGGATCGTCACCTCGTCGGTGACCCGGAACGCCGCCGCGAACCGGCCGGTCGTCTCGCCGCCGAAATCGGAGTTGTCATCGTGGCGCAGCGCGAAAGACAGGTCGATCTGATCGGTGGGCCGATAGAGCAGCTCGGCCATAACCGAGGTGTTGTCTTCGCTACCCACAGTGACGCCCGAGTTGATATCCTCTTCGGAGTAATCCACCCCGAAATTGACCGTGACCATCTCGCTCAGCTCCGCGGTGCCGAGATAGGACAGCGTCTGCCGCTCGCCCTGGAAGCGCGTGGTGAACCCGCCGGGATCTTTCCGGTCGATGTCGAAATAACTGTAGCTCAGCTCATGGGTGATAGTGCCGGTCACCAGCCGTGTGTACACCCGTGCGCCCAGCTCTTCCGAAGAAATCTCACCGCTGGCATCATTGGTGAAGCTGGAGCGGTCGAACTCGATATCGCCGGTCCGGTAGTAGACCGAGCCGCCGAAGGTCAGCATGTCATTCACGTCATATTCGGCGCTCAGGTTCAGCGTGCTTTGCTCAAAGCCATCCTTTTCGGGGTTGAAGCTTTGTGCCGATATACCTTCGGATTCGACCCGGCCATAGCTGAGGGCGACAAATCCGTTTTCAGAGCGGGCGCCAACGCTGAAGCTGCCGGAATAGGTCTCGAAGCTGCCCGCCTCGATCTGCGCCACACCGGAAAAGCCCAGCTCTTCGGGACGCCAGGAGGTGATATTGATCACCCCACCAATCGCCTCCGAGCCGTAAAGCGCCGATTGCGACCCGCGCAGCAGCTCGACCCGGCCCACGCCCGCGCCGGTGAAGCCGCCAAAGTTGAACTGGTTTTGCGTGCCCGACGGATCAAGCACGTCAATCCCGTCAATCCGCACGCCGACATAGCGCGACGGTAGGCCACGGATACTGATCCCGGCCAGCGCACCAAGCCCGCCATTGGAGGTGGAGGATACACCCGGCAGGCGCGTCAGACGGTCGAGCACGGTCGTATCGTTGGCGCCTGCGTCGTCGCCTTCCAGCACATCGACAGAGGTGCCGGTGCTGGAAGCGTCGACCGGGCTCAGGCTGGCCGAAAGCACCAGCGTGCCAAGATCGAACGGTTCCTGCGCGAAGGCGGCGCCGCCAAGAATGGTGGAAGAGGCCAGCAACGTGGCTGTGGTGAGACGGTGGGTCATATCGGTCTCCGGTGTCCCGCATGGGACGTTTGGTTTTGCGATGTCACCGGAAGACAGAAAGCTCCCGTAGACGGTGAGTTGTGCCACCACTACGGAAGAACCGTTGCCCATAACGCGCCCCGCGTATGAACAGGGTGATCACCTCGGCAGGTCTCCTGACTTGCGGGTCACAGCTTGGCCGGGTCTTCCCACCACTTCTTGATCAGTGGCAGTGACGTAATCCGGCTTCGCTCGCCGCTTACAGTTGCGGGGGCAGTCATGGCCTTGGCCCGTCGGAGAGCCGCACCATAGTTCCCTTTTCACCGGGCTGTGACACCCGGACCGAAGCAGGACCGCTTCTATATCCGGCATGTACCCTTGGGAAGCCCGAATCTTTGTCTGTCATCACCCGGTCGCATCGCTGCGGTTTTGCGGCAACGGCCAAGGCCCGCATCAACCGGAAGGCAAAAGGGCTGTGACGGCATTGCAGATCACGACGCGTTTTGCCGAGCGCCTGCGCGTGCCGGTCGCGCCTTGCGCGGCATGGGCCATGGTTTTCTGGATCCATAACCATTCTGGCCCGCATGAGCGCAGCGCGGGGGATTGCCACAGGCCACCGGAGGGGCAACGCAGTCAACCCGCCCGACAAATGGACCCTTGGCATCCGCACGGTCATGCGCCAAACCGGGGGGACCACTCTCGGCAAAGGACCGGCGCAACCAGAGGACATCGCATGAAAGCCTTCTTCGACACCCGACAGCGCAAACATGATCCACAGCATTTCATGGCCAATGGTGCGATCAAGCCAAATCCCGAACAGCCCGAGAGGATAAACCGGCTTCTGGCCGGGGCCGAGGCGGCCGGCTGCGTGATCACTGACCCTGATGAGACGGGGCTTGCCCCCATCGCGGCCGTCCACACCCCCGAATATCTGGCATTTCTGCAAACGATCCACGCCCGCTGGCAGAGGATCGACGGGGCCGGGCCGGAGGTGATCCCGAACATCCACCCCGCGCGACGCAGCGACGGTTACCCGAAATCCGCAGTCGGTCAGGCCGGGTATCACCAGGCCGACACCGCCTGCCCCATCGCCGCGCATACATGGGAGGCGGCCTATTGGTCGGCACAATCGGCCATTGCCGGGGCCGATCATATCGCCGGGGACGGAAAGTCGGCCTATGTGCTGACGCGTCCGCCGGGCCATCATGCCTTTGCCGATCTTGCCGGGGGGTTCTGCTTTCTCAACAATGCGGGTATCGCCGCAGAACGCCTGCGCAGCCTTGGCCGACGACCGGCGATCCTCGATGTGGATGTGCATCACGGCAATGGCACTCAAGGCATGTTCTATGCCCGAGACGATGTGCTCACTGTTTCGATTCATGCCGACCCTGCGCGGTTCTACCCGTTCTTCTGGGGCCACGCGCAGGAGCGCGGCGAGGGGCGCGGACTGGGCTACAACCTGAACCTGCCGCTGGCGCGTGGCACGGGTGACGACGACTTTCTCGCAACCCTTGAGACGGCTCTTACCCGCATTCACGCCTATGGCTGCGATGCGCTTGTCGTGGCGCTTGGGCTCGACGCGCATATCGACGACCCCTTCCAGGGTCTTGCCGTGACCACCCCCGGCTTTGCCCGGATCGGGGCGGCAATCGCTGGTGCGAAACTGCCGACGCTTTTTGTGCAGGAAGGCGGCTATCTGTCCGATGCGCTCTCGGAAAACCTGACTGCCACGCTCACCGGGTTTCAGGACGCATGAGCGCGCATCCTGATATCCTCGTGATCGGCGGCGGCATGGCGGGTATCAGTGCCGCGGCCCTTCTGGCCGAGGAGGCCCGCGTCACCGTTTTGGAAGCCGAGCCGCATATCGGCATGCATTCCACCGGGCGTTCGGCGGCGATCTTTATCCTGAACTACGGCAACGCCACGCTGCGCGCCCTGAATGCGGCGGCTTATCCGGTTCTTTCAGGCCGGGACAGTGGCGTTTCGTTTCTGTCACCGCGGGGCGAATTGCTGGTCGCGCAAGCCGAAGAGATGGACACGCTTGACGCCTATCTGGAAGGCACGACGGGTATCGAACGCCTGACGCCGGACGAGGCGCAGGCGCTGGTGCCGGTGCTCAGGACCGAACGGATCGCGGGCGCGATCATCGAACGCGATGCCCAGGATATCGACGTGGATCTGCTGCTGCAAAGCTATGCGCGACAGTTGCGCGCGCGGGGCGGCGCCGTGCTGACCGGTGAAAAGGTGCAGTCGATCACGCGCGAGGCAGAGGGCTGGCGTGTCGAAACCACGCAAAACACGCATAGCGCGGCCATCGTGATCAATGCCGCCGGCGCCTGGGCCGACGAGGTGGCTTCCCTTGCGGGGGTGCGGCCGATCGGGCTGCAACCGATGCGCCGTTCGGCAGTGATGATGCCCGTGCCAGACGGTGTGCAAGTGGCGGCCTGGCCTCTGTTCGGCTCAATCAGCGAAACATGGTATGCCAAGCCCAGCGGTGCCGCGCTGATGATTTCCCCTGCCGACGAGGACCCTCTCGCACCTCAGGACGCCTGGCCGGACGATATGGTTCTGGCCGAAGGCCTGTACCGTTTCGAGCAGATGGTGGATATTCCCGTTGTGCGCCCCACCCACAGCTGGGCGGGCTTGCGCAGCTTCGTTTCGGATCGCAGCCCGGTGGCGGGCTTCGCGCCGGATGCGCCCGGCTTTTTCTGGCTCGCCGGGCAAGGGGGCTACGGGATCCAGACCGCCCCGGCCCTGGCCGCCCTGACGCGCGACCTGTGTTTGCAGGGCGAGAGCGGGTTTGCCCCGGGTTTACTGGCCGCGCTGAGCCCTGAACGTCTGTATCAGAGCGCCGATTGATCGCGCTGGCATCAGCGCGATCAAGTGCGGACATGACACTATGCGATTCAGGCAAAGGCAGATCGCCCACCAATGCAGCACACGCAATAGGCGAGAGATTGCCTATCCCGGCCTTTGCCACTCCTCAAACCCAATTCCGGCCAATTTTCGACATTTTCTGCAGGCCATTTAGGGCTGAGCATCATCGGCAGTGCAGGAGGTAAAAATGAGCAAGCAGTTTTACGGGACCATTGCGGCCCTCGAATTTAACGCGCCGTCGCCCGCGCTCTTTCGGACGATCGTCGGCGATCTCGACTCCAGCTTCCAGCCGTATGGTATGACAAAGTGCTGCTCGACCTGGTTGGGCGATAATGTCGCCGTGATCGAGCGTGACAGCCTGCGCGTTCTGCTTGGCTGGCTGCCAGCGCGCTGCGACAGCGAGCACTGCGTGCTTGTCTTTGCCGTGGGGCATACCACGGAAGGCGGCAATATTCTCGTTCCGCGGGAAACCTGCGAGTTTGTCCGCGACGTGCTGATCAGCCACTTGGAAAGCTATCTGCAGTTCGACACGGTATTCCAGGCTGATGCGACACAACCGGTCGACATGGACCTCGTCTGCACCGTCGCCGAAATTCTCGAAATGGGAGACACGGCCACGAAGTTCATGGAAGCCGACAATACCGACGAACAGCCGCAGCGCCGCACGCGCGCGCTGACCCGCGATATCGTGCTCGATGCGACATTGCCCAAGACCGCGATTGTCCCGGCGGCTGAAAAACTGCCCGAGATCGTGGAGACCCGCGAAGAGATCCTGATGGACGGTATGGAAGAAGACGAGATTTCCCTGCAGAAGCGCCTGACGATTTATGCGCTCGGGGCCACGATGCTGATCTATACCCCGCCGGTCGGTGCTACATTGCTCGTCTATACGACCCTCAGAGACTTCGCCGCTCCGAAACTGCCTGAACGGCTTGCTGCCTGAAAGAAAACCGCCCGGTCCCTGGCACCTTTCAGACGGAGGCGATAGGGCCGTTCCCTTGCACAATTTGTGACTGTTCAACTTGGCTGGCATCTGTCGGCCACGTCGCTTTTGCATCACGCGAACATTGGTCAATCTTCGACAATTGCCGACTCTTTGGACAATTCTGGCCATGTTTTGAGCACATTCTTCCAGCAACCTAAAAGCGACTGTTCACCAGTGCCGCGTTTTCTACTGTTTCATACCGAGCCTTTGGGGAAGCTTTCGTGCACCATAATGCCACCAATCTGAGCGATGCTGAAACCGACGACCTCGCGCCGGGCCACAGCCTTTTGTACGGGCAGTACATCATCGAACATCACATGATTGATGGCGGGTTCGGCATGACCTATCTGGCCAAGGACAGCCTTGAACGCAAAGTCGTGATCAAGGAATGCTTTCCAAGCTCCGTCTGCCGCCGGATCAATGGTGAGGTCCGTCCGCGCAAACCGGCCTATCAGGAACAGTATCAGAACGTCATTCGCAATTTTCTGCGCGAAGCCCTGCGTATGGCCAAGTTCGACCACCCGAATATCGTGAAGGTCCACCAGGTGTTCCAGGAGAACAACACGGCCTATATCGCGATGGATTATATCGACGGCATGGACCTGCTCAGCATGCTGGATATCGATCCCGGCCGCCTGACCGATGCCCGGGTGGAACAGCTTCTGCGCGACACCCTGACGGCGCTTGCGCATGTTCATGAACTGGGCATGCTGCACCGCGACATTTCTCCGGACAACATTCTTCTGGACGCAAATGACAAGCTTACGCTGATCGACTTCGGCGCTGCGCGTGAAGAAGCCGCCCGTCAGACGCGTGCGCTTTCGACGGTCATGTCGGTGAAGGATGGATATTCCCCGCACGAATTCTACTACACCGATGGCAAGCAGCGCCCGTCCAGCGATATCTACTCGGTCGGGGCTACCTTCTATCACCTGATCACCGGTTTCGCGCCGCCCGACTGCCAGAAGCGTGTCGCGGCCCTGACCGCAGAGAACCCAGACCCCTACAAGCCGCTGGTCGCGGGGAACTGGTCGTTCGACAAATCCTTCCTGAGCGCAATCGACAAGGCATTGTCGCTGGCGCAGAAGGATCGCTTCCAGACGGTCGGCGAATGGCTCGAAGTGCTCGACAATCCCGGCTCGCATGTGGTGGTTTCGCCCATCGCAATGGCCTTCGACGCACAGGACGCTGACAAGATTGCGACCAAGATGGATGCCGAGGCCAATAAGTCCGCGCAGAACGTTGCGCAGGCGTCCAATCCCGAAGCTGAACTGACGCCGGATCTGATTGCGAAGATTTCGTCGCTGGTCGAAGACACCAACAGCAAGGTAGAGCCCGGGCTTCCCGGCGATGTCAAAAAAGCGATGGTCAAGGAAGAGATCGTCGAAGAAGAGCCGCATCCCCTGGTGGATATTTTCGGCCAGCCCATTGATGACATCGATAAGTGGCTGAAAGAACAAGACAAAATGTCAAAACGGACATCAAATAAGCGCGAGACACCGGATAACAAGCCGGGCTCGGAAGAGGCAAGTCAGAAAAAGTCGGAGCCGGGCCTTCTCCGTGTTCTCCATAGACTCACAGGTTTGAGACAACGTTCGGCCGCAATGGCCCAGAACTGAAAGGAAGCAGCATGAAGTTAATTCGGGATATCATCAGCGAGAAGCGCCAGATGGGGGCACGGGCGATCAGCCAGCCCGAGCCAGAGCCCGCGCCGCTGGACACACCCCAGGAAGACGAGGTGCTGTCGCAGGAGCCGTTCACATCCTTTGACGAAGCCAGCGCCGACATCCCCGCAGATGCGCAGTCTGACGATGAATTTGCTGCTTTCTTTGCAGATGAGGACGATCCCTTCGCTGTCGAGCCCGATCAAGTATCTGAGTCCGATGAAGACTCTGAGCTCGACCAGATGCCTGAACCCGATCTGACCTCTGAACCCGTCCAGGTGGATCAGCCGTCGACGCCGACGGATGCCGAGCCATCGCAGCGGCCCAGCAAACTTGTGCTGGGGAAAGCCTACTCTCTCGACGTCGAGGACGAGACCGACGATGAGGATGACGAGGAAATGGATCTCAGCGCATTTGTCCCTGAAGCGCGTGCGCTCACCCCGGATCAGGAACGCGAGTCTGAACAATCCTTGCGGAATGTCTTCCGGGAGCTCAACACAACCCCGCAGGCGCCACAGGACGCCCCGGCGGCCGACCCGGTGAGGGACCCGGCTCCTGAAACGCAAGGGCATATTGCAGAACCCGCCCCTGCCCGGCCGACCGAAGCGCCGCAGTATCGCGCAGAGACCCCGGACCCGGTGCAGCCGCACCCTGCTCAGGTGGCAACCGGGGGTGTGGAAGTGCCCAAACCCGCACCGGGCCGCGGTATGAGCCGACACGGACGCGTCAAGACCCGGCTGCTTGGCTTCAATACGTCGATGGGCGACGAGATCGACCCGATCAAGAATAGCGCTGAGGCCGAACCGGCGGCATTCGTAAGCTTCCCCGTGGGCTGGCTGATCGTCGTGGAAGGCGAAGGGCGCGGTTCGGCCTTCTCCCTTTTCAACGGGGTCAGCAATATCGGGCGCGGTAAAGACCAGACCGTCTGCCTCGACTTCGGCGACAACAGCATTTCGCGCGAGGCGCATGCCTCCATCGCCTACGATCCGCGCCAGCAAAGCTTCTTCATCGGGCATTGCGGCAAGGCCAACATCGTGCGTCGCAACGATCGCCCCATTCTGAGCACGGAAGAATTGTCGGCCGGGGATCACATCACCATCGGTGAGACCGTTCTGCGCTTCGTGCCGCTCTGTGGACCTGATTTCTCTTGGGAGAAAAATACCTCCCCGGATCAGGCGCGTGCTGCGCATGGCTAATCTCAGCTACGATACCGCGATGTCCATTGATATTGGGCGTAGGGAGCGCCAGGAAGACGCGCTTGCGTCGGATTTTCCCAGTGGCCAGGCGTTCGGATTTGTCGTCTTGGCCGACGGGATGGGCGGCCATGCGGCCGGCGACATGGCCAGCAAGATCGTCGTGACCGAAGTTTTCAGCGAGTTGAAGCTGAAATCGAGTGATCCCGAACAGCTCGAACACTCTATCGGAGACGTCCTCAAAGGCGCGGCGGCCCATGCCAACCAATGCGTGGGGCATTACGCCCATGAACACGCGCAATCGCATGGGATGGGGTCGACGCTGCTCGCTCCGGTGCTGATCGAGGATCGGCTCTATTGGGTCTCTGTGGGGGATTCCCCGCTCTACCTGTTCCGCGACGGCAGGCTGACGCGCCTGAACGAGAACCATGCGCTCTGTTCGCAGATCGAGTATCTCGTTGCGTCCGGCATCATGGATCGCGAAGAGGCGCAGAACTACCCGGATCAGAGCTGCCTGACCTCCGTCCTGATCGGCGGCGAGATCGCGCAAGTTGACTGTCCCTCCAGCCCTATGCAGCTGAAAGAAGGGGACATTCTCATCGCGGCAAGCGACGGCATTCAGTTTATCTCTGAGGCCCAGATCGAAGGCGTGTTGAGGTTTCAGCAAAAATCGACCGCCGAACAGATCAGCGCGGCGCTTACCAAGGAAATCCAGAAACTCGACGATCCTGATCAGGACAATCTGTCGATCTGCGTGATCAAGCTCTTACCCGAAGGTGGTGTGATCACGCCCCCAAGCGAGACCCACACACTGAACAGAATTGGCGATGGGAAAACCGAGACCATCACCATTCTCGCGCGGGTCACACGCAGGAAAAAGACAGCCGTCCAGTGATAGCCGGAGTAATTCGATGAGTTTTGCGAAGAAAATCGACCCGGTGATCGACCGTCTCGGGCAGGTTCTGGATGGTGGGCAACTCCCGCATCCCTATGACCGCTGGGGCGCACGTCTGCTCGACCATCTCACGAAGCCGGTACAGGTCGTGGTGACGGGATTTGAGGGAACCGGCAAATCCGCGCTGATCGAAATGATGTCAGGTCGGCCGGCGCTGGGCCATGATGTCACCGCGCCGATGATCGAGCTTGCCTATGGCGAAACCGAACAGGTGATCATCACGCGCGAAGATGGCTCCGTTTCGACCGTTGCGGGTATCCTGAAAAACTGCACATGCCCGTCGGATGCGCGGCGCATACGACAGGAATTACCTGACGAGAGGCTGAGTTCAAACGAATTCATCGAAATAGGCCTTACTGGCGACCTTGCTGAGAAACGCGCGGCACTGAACGCCGTTGTTGATCGGGCGGATGTGATCGTGTGGTGCAGCCAGGATTTCGGAGAGGAAGAACAGGCTCTCTGGTCCAGCGTCCCCGACAATATGAAAGATCACAGTCTTCTCGTTCTGACTATGGCGGATCAGCAGCTGATGCGGGGCATGCTGGGCGATATCATTGACCGGCTCGACCCAATCGTGGCGGAGGAATTTCTTGGCCTCTATCCGGTGGCGACCATTCAGGGGATCACCGCACAGACCTGCTCGGACAGAGTGAATGAAGACCTATGGGCGTCAAGTGGCGGCAAACAACTGATGGAACTGCTGTCGCGTCAGGTGCGCCAGGGCCGGAACGCCGATTACGATCAGGCCCGGATTTTCATGGATCGTCTGGCGATGCGCATGCCGCACACGGCTCACACGACAACGGAAATTCAAGAGGAAAAACAAGAGATTACTCCTCCGTCCACCGCGACTTTGGTTGCCCTGCCAAGCAGTACGGCGGAAAGCGATTTCGATACAGTCGAGTTTGAGTGCAACGCCGAAGCATTCGAAATGTTGACCGAGGCCGTGGACCTGCTTCAGCAGCATTCCATGCGCATGCTCAGAGAGATGGATGAGCATGAGGATGTCGACACGGACCTGCTGTTGTCGGATTGTTCCGAAGCGATGCAATCCGTGTCGGAACTGTTGCAGTCTGCGTCGCAGGGCGATCCCCTGCAACAGGCCGTTCAGGACGATATTCAGGACGGTGAGGAAATGCTCATGCTGTTCCAGCTTGAACGCAGCGAGGATGCGGCTCTGGATGCGGTTACTCTGATGCTGCAATTGCGCAAAGAGCTGTCCCAAAAGCTTGCTGGATGATCTCGGATTCTATCAAGATTTACCCTCACAGCTGCCAAACTATCACCACAATCGGATGCCATTTCTGCCTTAAGTTGTAGTGCGTAAACGGTTTGAGGTTGGGAGCATGCCGCCCCGGTAGGCCAAGGAAAACAGGTGTTGAATGAACGTCGAAGTGAAGTTTGATCCCGCGACTGAGATCCGTTCGTCATCGGGCCCGAGCCGCCTCCGGGCGGGTATGGAGACGCTTGCCGCCTTCGCCAGCGACGCGCAGGAGCTTGAGCTTGCGCTCAAGCAACTTGAACAAATCACCGGTTCAGACTCGCGCAAATCCCTCCGCAGGCTGCAAAAGGAGCTGACCTCCTTCGAGCCGAGTGTCACCGTGCTCGGTCAGGTCAAGGCGGGCAAGACCGCGTTGATCAACGCCATGGCGGGCTGGGCCGATTTGCTGCCGTCGGACGTCAACCCCTGGACATCGGTGGTGACCTCTTTGCACCTGACCCCTGCCGAGGAACGCGCCGAGACCGGCGCCAAGTTCCAGTTCATGACCGAAGACGAGTGGGACCGGCTGACGACAAAGGGCGGGCGGCTCGGTGAATTGGCAGATCGCGCCGGTGCCGAAAGCGAGCTTACCAAAATCCATGAACAGATCAGCGCCATGCGTGAAAAATCGCGCAAGAAGCTGGGGCGGCACTTTGAACTGCTCATGGGTCAGGAGCATGAATACAGCTATTTCGACAAAAATCTCCTGGAGCGTTACATCTGTCTGGGCGATGATTTCGACGTCGACTCGCCAAACCCGGCCATTGATGAGCAAGGACGCTTTGCGGATATCACCCGCTCTGCCGAGCTCTACCTGAATTGCCAGACTGTCCCCTATCGGATGTGCATCCGCGACACGCCGGGGGTGAACGACACCTTCATGATGCGCGAGATGGTCACGATCAAGGCAGTCCGCGACAGCCGCATCTGTGTGGTGGTGCTTTCTGCCGCGCAGGCCCTGACCTCGGTCGATATGGCCCTGATCCGCATGATCACCAACCTCAAATCGCGCGAGGTGATCATCTTTGTGAACCGTATCGACGAGCTTTCCAATCCCGAAAGCCAGATGGTCGAGATCGAAGCCAGCATTCGCGAAACGCTGAAGACGCATAACGGCCCGGAAAATGCCGAGATCATTTTTGGCAGCGCCTACTGGGCAAACAAGGTTCTGACCGGCGAGATCGACGGAATGCACGAGACAAGCGCCGATGCGCTGCTCTCGCTGACCAAGGCTGTGCTCGGCTCCACGCTGATCGAGGAGCCCGCAGAGGAACTGATCTGGGAAATGTCCGGGCTGCCACGCCTCATGCGGGCCTTGTCCGAACAGACCGTCGCAAGCCTCGGGCAACCGGTTCTGAAGAAGATCGCCGCGTCCGCCGTGGCGATTGCAACCTCTCAGAAGGCCGTACGCAGCGCCATTGTTCAGGGCGACAACTTCACCTCGGACATCTCCATGCACGAGATCCGCAGCGCCTTTGACGAAGTGCAACGCAGCAGTCTCGGTATGTTGGAAGAGAGCCTTTCGGAGCTTTTCGCGCATTATCATGACCGGGCTGACCGGGCGCATGCCACTTTCATCGAACGGGCGACACATTCCCTGCTTGGCCATCTGGAGAACAGGGGCGAAGAGCATGTCTGGGAATACGACCCAGCGGGGCTGCGCATCCTGTTGCGTTCGGCCTATTCCTCGATGGGGAACAAGGCACGCAAAACCGCCGAAGACATCTATGACAAGGCCCTGGGCGACGTGGCGATGCTCTTGTATCGGGGCTTCGGACCGGCGGTCGAAGGGATTGAGATTGCCGCGCCCGATGTCCCTCAGATCCCGTCTCCGGTGGCTCTGGGGCAGACCATCGCCCTCGACTTCAATGACAAATGGTGGAGCATGTGGTGGAGGCGCACACGTGGTTACAAAGCCTTTGCCAAGCAGTTCCGCAAGCTGATCAGCGCCGAAACCGAAGACTTCATGACCCAGATGAAGGACGTCCAGACAGCAGATATCCGCAAGGCGCTGAGTGTCGAACTGGAACACTTCCTGCAGGAGCAGGGCGCTATTCTGAACGACCTGATTTCAGGTCAGCACCGCAAAAGCGGCGCTCAGGAGCTGTTCAACACAACCGATCACGCACGTCACAGTCAGCGCCTGGATGATGTGCTCGACACCCTGCGCCGCTACGCCCGATGACGAAGGAGACGACCTTGGAGAACGCAAACGCCAGCATGGGGCTGCCTCCCCACAAAACGCGCCTTGCGCTGATCGGTGAATTCAGCGCCGGCAAAAGCACGTTGTCAAAGCTTCTTCTCGGCGATGCCCCGGTTCCGGTCAAGGTGACCGCAACGCGCCTGCCGCCGGTCTGGATCACCCACGGCAAGAGCGCGGCTTTCGCCGTCGGCCATGACGGGACCGAAACCCCGATCGACATCGAGGACATCGATCAGGTGCGGATCGAAGACACGAGGATGATCAAGCTCTACAATCCTTCGGAAACGCTGGAAATCTGTGATCTGATCGACATGCCCGGTATTTCCGATCCGAACATGTCGTCGGATGTGTGGATGTCGGTGATGGATGAAGTGGACAGCGTTGTCTGGTGCACTCAGGCCACGCAGGCCTGGCGGCAGTCCGAAGCGGCCACCTGGGAGGACATTTCCGCGCGTACCAATGGTGACAATATTCTCGTTGTGACACAGGTCGACAAGCTGCGCTCGGAGCGCGACCTGGAGCGGGTTCTGATGCGCGTGCGCAAGGAAACCGAAGGCCAGTTCCGGCATGTGTTCCCACTGTCGATCACCGATGCCATCGCCGCAGGCGAAGATGAGGTGAAATGGACAGCCAGCGGGGCTGCGGATTTCATCGACATCCTGGTTGAATATCTGGTGAACCCCAACCCCAAGCCCCGGTCAGCCGAGCCTATGGAGATACAACCCGCACCGGTGGAGGAACCGTCCGAAACCGCCGATCATACCAAGGCTGAGCAGCAGCCTGAAACACCCGCGCAAGCCCCTGCGGACTATGGGGCCACCAGCGTGGTGCCCAAGCGCGTGCGCGTGTTGACGGAAATGAGGGGACGCACCACGCGCCCGGCGCCGGGTGATCTGGTTAACCTGACTTGAAAGGGACGCCCCAAAGGAGGGCTGAATGAGTCTTTCGGATCGTTTGGATGAACTCCGCCAGAGTGTGCCAGGATGCACACTTGTCTCTTTTGGGGAATTGTCGAGCGGGCTTGCCCTGCGCACCAGCGCATCCAAACCCTACAAACACGAGTATCTGGAAGAAATCCTGCATCAGGCGGACTTCAACTTTGCCCTGTCCGACTTTGTCTGCGCGGGCAATGACCTGGTTGTTGTCGCGACACCGGACGAGGTGCGCATCTTCGTGCGGTCGATCACACAGGATTCGGACGTGATTTGCTGCGTCTGCGACACCGCCGCAGATGTGCCGCTGATCGTTCGCGCGGCGCAGCGCCTTTTGCTTGAGATGTCGAGGGCGGCCTGATGCATGGGACATCCAAAGCCCTCAAATCGGAAGACCGCGTGATGGCTCATCGCCTGCGCGCGGTGGTGGAGCGGTTAACGCTGCCGGACGAGATGCTCCTTGGCGAGGCCAGCCTCTCGGCCTCCGGGTTCAAGGACCTGATCGAGGGCCTGGCGCGCGAGATTGATGAAACCGTCCTGCCACGGCGCTACGCCCTGTTTTCAGGAGAGCGTAAAGTTGCAACCATGATCGCGTCCAATCGCCGTCTGCTTTCGCTCGTTATCGAAGGCCGAAAGGTCGAAACAGAGGCGGGCACGGAGGCCACACCCGAAGCCGTGGCCAATACCTATGCGCGGGCACTCAGGGCGCTCAGCGCCCGATCTGAGCTTCTTGTGCTGAGATTGATGGGCCGCGCGAGCAATGTCTCGACCGGCAGCGACGCCTGCTCGGCACGGCATCTGACCGAGTTCAGCGAAACACCTTACTTCAAGAACCGCCTGAAGGCGTTCCTGAAGACTGTGCATCCGGTTTCGCAGGGGTGGATCTTCCACGCCGGCGACAGTGAGCCGGTGGCGCATGCCCCGGACCCGGAGCTTTTCAAATGCCTCACCGCGCTTGAGCAAAAAATCCGGGCCGAACACGCGGCGAGAAACGGGCATCGCCAACTGGACCGGCCGAGCCCTAACCTTGCGGCTTTTCCCATCTCGACCGATGTTCAGGCCCTTGTGGTCTCGGACGGGCGCGATCTGATCGTGGCGGCCCTTCCTGTTTCCAGCGTCACGTCGGCGATGGCGCATTGGAAAACCGTCTACGGACGACAAAAAGCCAGCCAGGCGTGCTGATCTCGGTACACCGAGTCGCTTACATCCCGATATTTTAAGCGCAACCCTCCCGGTGTTGCGACATTTTTGGATCAGTTGGTCACATTTATGGGACCAACTGCGCGAAAGATCATTGCGCAGGTGGACAAGATTCCTCGAAAAATGGCAAGAATAAGGCAGTAACAAATAGCATAGCGAGCAGGTATGAACCGCACGTGGCTGCCTTTTCAGGCAGAGGCCAGTACCCACGAAACGTTACGCGCTCATAAAATTTCTGCCGACGTTCGCAACAGCGAGCCTAGGCCAAAAGTAACTAGTAACAATGCGCACCTGGATTACCGAAAAACTGATACGGTTGACCGGATCAGTACGGATACGCTGTGCTTTCGCAACATGCACGAGCATGGTACGCTGCTCACCCGCTACCTTGAAGCGCGAAAATCCATCTTCATTGACAAGTTTGACTGGAGTGTGTCCGAGGCCGACGGGATGGAGTTCGACCAGTACGACACCCCCTTCGCGCGCTGGGTCATCCTGCACCAGTTTGGCCAGATCCTGGGCGGCGTGCGTATGCTGCCAACCACTGCAAAATGCGGTATTTACAGTTACATGCTGCGCGATGCGCAGCTTGGACTGCTTGAAGATCTGCCCACGGATATCCTGTTTTTTCCGGCCCCGGTGGAGCACAACGTCTGGGAGGCGACCCGGTTTTTCATAACCGATGCCGTCCCCGCGACAGAGCGCCTGAAGGTTCAGGCGCTTCTCTTTCGGTCGATGAGCCAGACCGCGGTGGAAAACGGAGGGTCCTATATCCTCGGCGTGGTGCCTGCGATCTGGTCTCGCTGGGCACGGCGGATCGGCGTCTCGGCCACACCGATCGGCACACGGTTTTCCATTGATGGCACGAGCAGTCAATCGGTGCTTTTCGAAGCCCGGAACTTCACGCTTTAACCTTTATCGGGGCTTCAGACAGCCACACCGACGCTGTTTGCGAACCGGAACAAGTTGTTTCCGCTTTTTCAACACTGCCAAAATTTAGACCTATTTCGACTAAAACGCTGTAAATCCGTATTAATTTCGCCTCAAATTCCGCACAGTTATCAGCGATAAAAGATGTCCAAACTCCCGATGGATGGGCAAGGGCATGCAAGATATAGTGAAGCAGAAAGACCGGTTTCTGGAGAAACTCGAGGAGAATGCGGCAGATCGCACCGCGTTCAGAATCCTTGTCGTGGACGACGAACTGAGCATTCTCGAGCTGGTGAAGACCGCGCTGGAAACGCTTGAGAACTACAATGTGGAAATCGCGAGTTCGGCAGCCGACGCTCTTGAATGGGTGATGGATTCCGAGAAGCCGTTTGACTGTTTCCTGCTTGATATCCAAATGCCGGAAATGGACGGAATCGAGCTTCTCAAGCAAATCCGTATATTGCCGGAATATGCCGATACGCCCATCCTGATGCTGACGGCAATGAGTGACCGCAAATACATCGACCACGCCTTCCTGGAAGGCGCGTCGGACTACGTCAACAAGCCCTTTGACTTTCTGGAGCTGCGCAGCCGGATCAAGCGCGCTCATGCGCAGGTCGAGGCGCGCCGCAAGGCCGAAGTGAAAGAACAGCACCGCCTTGGCCCCGATCGTGGCTGGGCGCAGGAACGCGAGTTCAATTTCGAGGATCCGCTCTCGCTGGAAGGTGTGAAGCAGTCGCTGCGCTATATCGAGTTTGACAACTACGTTGCACAACTGGCGCGACGCAAGCTGTTCAGCTCGCAGGCGATTTCGATCATGCTGCATGACGCCAAGCTGTTCTACGATCTGGCCGGCTGTTCCGGTTTTCGCTCAGTGATCCGGGAAATGGCTCACGGTATCCAAAGCGCGATCAGCGATCTCGATTGCGTCTTCTCCTATCGGGGAGGCGGTGTTTTCCTGTTGATCATCCACGGACGGAAGGTTTCGGATTTCATCGTCAGTTCGAACAATCTCGGTGAATATCTGGGGGCGCAGATCCGTCAGCATATCAGCGATGACCGGATCGAAGTTCTCGTCGGCAATCCTGTGGGCCTGCGTGTGCTGTCCCGCACCGGAGCCGCAAATGCGGTCCAGAAAGCGGTCACTGCAGTTCAGCAGCTTGAGAATGAGCTGTGCAAGGCCGAACAGAACGCCGAAGCCTATGAGCTGAACGCGGCGCAATCCGCGCATGCAAAGGATCAGAGAAGCATCTATGAAACGGTGCTGAACGAGCTTTATGGCGAAGAGAACTTCATGATGCACCGGTGAGCCCTACCGGGTCGTCCCAGCAATATCTTTGATCTGTCGTCCTGCTGGTCTTGCTCTAGTGGTCGCAGGTCGTTAACCTTTTTATCACCACTCAATTGCGCCGCTTCTTTGGCGGCGTCTACTAACTATGACTTTGGGGAAACGTGACCGCGGCTCTCCAGACTCGATTTGGATTACGATTAACGAGTTCCCCTGTGACTCCGGGCTTTGTCAGGCGTGCCGTGCCGCGCTCAAGCATGACCGAGCCACGAGGCGCATCTTGTTTCAGAATTCAACTGAGGCCCCGGGCGATGAACCAAACGTTATCCAGCGATGCAGCGCCAATTGCGGCAAAGCTGGCGACAGAACCTGTCGGCTTGCTGGAATTTGCGCGGCTCGCCGGCCGCAACATGCTTGAGGTCATTCCGGCCGAGACCCTTCACCAAACCTATCTGCGTGGCCCGCTCAATATTCACTATCTTTGCGACCCCGCGATCATCACCGAGCTCCTTGTCGGAGCGGGACGGTCGTTTCCAAAGGCGAAGTTCACCAAAGACATCATCGGCTCGGCCGTCGGGAATGGGCTGATCCTGTCCGAGGGCGAGAAGTGGAAGCAACAGCGCAAGCGGTACTCTCCTCTTTTTGCCGCCCGGAACCTGCCCATGCTGGCCCAGCATTTCGCTGAAACCGGCCTTGAGGTGGCGGCGTCACTGGCACAGGGTGAGGGGCATGTCGATGTCACCCAGATGGCACCTGCCTCGACGCTCACCAATATTTCACGCGTGATCTTTTCGGGGAACGAGGAGGTGTCCGCCGCGGAAATCCGTGCAGGCCTCAAGAACTATTTCGAATATATTTCCTCGATTTCACTCTTCGATCTGATGCAGCTGCCCAAATGGATCCCGCGCAGGAAATGGCTTGAAAGCAAGCGCCCGGTCACGGATATGCGCAAGCTGGCCCGGCAAGTGATCGAGAACCGCCGTGCGGAAAACAGGCCCATCCCGCTGGATTTCCTCGATCTCATGATCGCGGCGCTTCAAGAGGATTTCGAGGATATCGAAACGACGGTCGACAACCTGCTCACCTTTGTGGTCGCAGGGCATGAAACATCCGCCAATGCGCTGGCCTGGGGCTATTATCTGCTCGCGCTGAACCCCGATGTGCAGGGCGCTATTCGGGACGAGATCCGGTCGATCAATCCAACCGATCCGATCACCTTCGAAAATGTTCAGGAGATGAAGCTCCTGCGCGCTCATATCCGTGAGACCCTGCGGCTTTATCCTTCTGCCGCGTTCTTTGCACGCGACGCCGCTGAGACCCTGACCATCAAGGGCATCACCTTCAAGAAGGGCGATGCGCTCTTTTTCCCGGTCTATTCGCTTCATCGCAACGATCAGCTTTGGGATGCGCCAGATGCCTACAAGGCCGACCGTTTTCTCAACACGACCTATCCGCGTGGCCAGTTCATTCCGTTCGGCGATGGCCCCAGGGTCTGTATTGGCGCGCAATATGCGGAAACGGAAATCATGGTTCTCATGGCCAGTGTGCTGCGCAACATCGCGTTTTCGCTGTCCGATATCCCGATCCCGCGGCCGGTGCTCACCTTCACGATGCGCCCCGAAGGTCCGATGATTCTGAACGCGAAACCCCTCTGAAGGCCGACCTCAGTTGAACTTCAGCACCTCGGGAAACTCGACATAGAAAGTGGTCCCTTCGCCAAGCGTGCTGTCATAGGCGATGTTGCCCTTGTGGTGATCGACGATCTCTTTGGAGATGTTCATGCCCAGGCCGCTTCCCGAGACCGATCTGCGGTCGGACGAATCCACCTGACTGAACCGATCGAATACCTTGTCCTCGCAGCCTGCGGGAATGCCATAACCGCGATCCTGTACGAAGATACGGATCTTGCCATTCTGCTGTCGGCATCCGACGGTGACCGTTCCACCTTCATGCGAAAACTTCGCGGCGTTTGAGATCATGTTGGACATCACCTGCATCAGGCGTTTTTCGTCGCCTTCGATCAGAAGCGGCGCCTCTCCCAGCGGATCGTATTCCAGGGTCACGTTATACCTGGCGGCATAGCCCTCATTGCTGGCCACAGCGTCTTCTACCAAATCGCGTACGTCCAGTATCTTGAAGCTATATGACATCTCGCCCGCTTCGATCTTCTGTACATCCAGCACGTCGTCGATCAGGTTCGAAAGCCGTTCGCTGTTCTTGGTGGCGATGTCCACCACGGTTTTCATCTTCTCCGGCACCTCTCCCAAGGCACCGCAATTGATCAGATCCAGCGAGCCCTTGATCGAGGTGAGCGGCGTACGCAGCTCATGGCTGACCGTCGAGATAAACTGCGTCTTGGCGACATAGGCCGCCTTGGTAAGCTCGTGCTCCTGCCGCAAGGCTTCGAGCTGCGCCAGGTTCTTGCGATAGAGTTTGAGATAGACAATCGAGCAGTCGATCAGGAAGTACATCACGAAGACAATCGTGAAGAATTGCAGCCACAGCTCTGACTCAAGGCTCGGCCGTGTCACCCAGATATCGAAACACACGATAAACAGGAAGGATATCCCGTACATCGCAAGACGGAGTGTCAGAACCTTAACCAGTTGGTGGTTGTTCATCGCCGCAAAGAGAGCGGCAGCAAACAGGAAGAAGAGCGGCGTAAAATGCCCGCCTGTGTCCTGTTTCAGGGCAACCGATACCGCATAAAGGCAAATTGCGCCCGAGCTCAGCATCGTGTTGAGCATGATCCATATGAAGTTGGTTCGGATCGCCTCATGCTCGTGCGGCTCAAGCCGTTTGACGCGCCGTGCGATCACGATGTCCTGAATTTCGCAGAACACGATCGTGCAGTAGAAAACAGCGGCATTCGCAGCATCGAAGTAGAAGGCGGTCAGCAACGAGGCGGCAATAAAAATTGCCTGGCGCTGCCAAATCAAGGCAAACGAAATCGACGTGTAGTCCTTGAGATTCTGAAGCAGCCTGTCATCGGGTTCGCGACCCGACGCGGCTGGAAGAAAAACATCAAGAATTGCCATGATCCGAACCGCACAATGCCTGTGTTACGAACTGCTTGGTTAACACTCACACAGAGATATGGTGGGAATACGCCTCATTTCGGATGAAATTGCGGCGGCATGGCCTTTACAACAAGATTTTCACCGGGAATTGCACCTTTAAGGCGTTGCGATGCCCGGATTTTTTGGCCTGCCGCCCTACCTTCAAGATGACAAATGCCGGTTGTGCAGAAGGTATTTGATCAGGACGCCTCTTCGATCCTCGCTACGGGGCCGGGACGGGGCGTTGTTTCTCAGCTCAATCTACTGCTTCAAGCCCGCCATCAACTGCTGAAACTTCTCGCCCTGTACCGTGACATGGCTACGAAGGGTGCTGGCAGCGAGTTCGCTGTCTCCTGCCTTGATCGCGTCAATGATGGCGCTGTGCTCGTCGAGTGATTGCGACATGCGCCCACGAAACCTCAGTTGAACACGGCGGTAGGGTTTCAGCCGGTTTTGCAGGCGGGTGGCCTCGTTTTGCAGGAAGGAATTCGCGGACCCGCGATAGATTTCCTGATGGAACACCTCGTTTTCCGCATAATAGCCGTCTGTGTCTTCGTGTTCGATGGCCGTCTTGCAGCCCTCATTGGCGCGAACCAGCCGCTCCAGGCCCTCATCCGTCATTCGTGCTGCTGCAAAACGTCCGCAGGCGGCTTCAAGCTCTGCCATGGTTTCGAACATTTCCAGAAGTTCAACAGGACCGGGTTGCCGAACGAACACTCCCCGCCGGGGGATCTGCTCGGCCATGCCGGACAATACCAAACGTTGAAGAGCTTCCCGGATGGGCGTGCGCGAAACGTTGAAATGATCAGCCAACCTGATCTCATCAAGACGTTCGCCATCGCTGAATTCTCCAGCGAAGACAAGATGCTCCAGGGCATCGGCAATTTGATCTGCACGTTTCAGGCTCATGCCGATCACATACCACAGTCCACCAAATGAACGCAAGATCATTCATCTTGTATACAAAAAACTTGACGCAAAATACATCATGCGCGATGGTGCCCCATCTTTTCGACACATCTGTGCCGAATCATCAAAGGGAGGAACCTATGAAAACGAAAATCCTAACGACCGTGGCCATGGTCGCAGCGATGGGGCTTGCCACCGTCGCGAATGCAACGGAGCTGCGCCTGTCGCACCAGTGGTCAAACAAGGATATCCGCCACCAGGTCGCACAGATCGTTGCCGACGAAGTGGCCGCGGCTGGTGTTGACCTCGAGATCAAGATTTTTGGCTCCAAGTCCCTCTTCAAACCGCGCGAGCAGTACCGTCCGCTCAGCCGCGGCCAGCTTGACATGACCGTTCTTCCGCTCAGCTATGCCGGCGGCCAGCAGCCCGCGTTCAATCTGACGCTGATGCCGGGCCTTGTGAAAAACCACGATCACGCGGCGCGGTTGAGCAACTCTCCCTATATGCAAGCGCTCGAAGAGAAGATGGCTGAGGACGATGTCATGGTCCTGGTGCACGGCTATCTCGCCGGTGGCTTTGTCGGCAAAGACAAATGCATTACCAAACCTGCCGATATTGAAGGCCTTCAGACCCGCGCGGCAGGCAAGGCATTCGAACAAATGCTGGCTGGCGCCGGTGCGTCGATCACATCGATGGCGTCCTCGGAAATCTACAACGCCATGCAAACGGGCATTCTGAACGCCGCCAACACGTCGTCGTCTTCGTTCGTGTCTTACCGGATTTACGAACAAGTGGCATGCTACACACCGGCGACCGAGGATGTGGCCCTGTGGTTCATGTATCAGCCGCTTTTGATGAACAAATCGACCTTCGAAGGGCTGACGGAAGAGCAGCAGACCGCGCTTCTCGCCGCGGCGGAAAAGGCGGAAGCCTACTATCTTGAAGAAGCCAAGAAACAGGATGCCGCGTCCGTGGAGGTCTTCAAGGAAGCGGGCGTTGAGATCGCTCAGATGTCAGCAGAAGATTTCGACGCATGGCGTGCGCTGGCGAAGGAAACCTCTTACAAGCAATTCGTCGAAGACGTTCCCGACGGGCAAAAGCTTCTCGATATGGCACTCGCCGTCGAGTGACCTTTCGCCAGGTGGTCGCCTGAGTGTGGCGGCCACCCCCTGATCTTTCGCAAAAAACTTTAGTTACCAGAAGGAAAGCTGACATGGCTGGCCAAAGCTCTGCTGTTGCCGCGCGCACCGGGAACAATCGGTTTCTTCGCACGATTGCAGCCCTTTCGACACTGGCAGGATGGTGCTCGGCCGCCATGATTGTCGCCGCTGTCGCCATCACCTGCCAGATGATCTTCGTCCGGTTCGTTCTGAACCAATCGACCGTGTGGCAAACAGAGGCGGTTATTTACCTCGCGATTGGGGCCACTCTGATCGGACTGCCCTATGTGCAGCTTCTTCGGGGTCATGTGAACGTTGATCTGATCCCGCTATCACTGCCCAAGCGTGCCAGGTTTTACATGTACCTGCTTACGATGACGCTCTCGATTGCGATTGTATCGGTTGTGCTTTTCTACGGCTATGAGCATTGGCACCTGACCTATGAGCGGAACTGGAAATCCGACACGGTCTGGGGTGTGCGGCTGTGGATCCCTTATCTGTCTATTCCCATTGGCTTCGGGCTGTTCCTGCTTCAGTTGATCGCTGACCTGGTGGCCGTCCTTCTCAAAATCGACACCCCCTTTGGTCTGGAGGACGTGTGATGGACCCGATCCTACTTGGCGGCATAGTTGCCATTGCGACAATCATGGTGCTCTTCTCGGGGGTCTCAGTCGCCCTGGGATTGCTGATCGTTTCATCCGGCTTCCTGCTTGTGTTCGACGGATTGCGCTCTCTGGAACTGATCCCTGAAATCCTGTTCGGCAAGCTCGACAATTTTGCACTTTTGGCCATTCCGATGTTCATCATCATGGGCTCGTCCATCGCGTCGACCCGCGCCGGGGCAGATCTCTATGAGGCTCTGGAGCGCTGGCTGACCCGCGTGCCGGGTGGGCTTGTGATCTCGAACCTTGGGGCTTGTGCGCTCTTTGCGGCAATGTCCGGCTCCAGCCCCGCGACCTGTGCCGCAATTGGCAAAATGGGCATTCCTGAAATGCGCAAACGCGGCTATCCGGATGGCGTCGCCGCAGGCTCCATCGCCGCCGGTGGCACGCTTGGCATCCTGATCCCGCCCTCGGTGACGATGATTGTCTATGGCATCGCCACGGAAACCTCCATCGGTCGTCTGTTCCTGGCCGGTGTGATCCCGGGGCTGCTTCTGGTTCTGCTCTTCATGCTCTGGTCGCTCTACTCGACCTGGAAGTCGGGCGACAAAGCGCTGCTGGCCGCCCGTATCTATACCTGGAAAGAAAAGTTCGAGATCCTGCCCCGTGTTCTGCCGTTCCTGGCGATCATCATCGGTGTTCTCTATGCGATGTATGGCGGTATCGCGACACCGTCTGAAACTGCGGCCGTGGGTACTCTGCTGTGCCTGCTGATCGCGATGATCATCTACAAGCTGTGGAACCCAAAGGATCTCTGGGTGGTGCTGCGCGACAGTACCAAGGAAAGCGTGATGATCATGTTCATCATCGCCGCTGCCGGGGTGTTTTCCTACATGCTCTCCAGCCTGTTCATTACCCAGGCGATTGCCGAGTGGATCGGCACGCTGGATGTGAACCGCTGGGTGCTGATGGGGTTTGTCATGCTGTTCCTGCTGGTGGCCGGGTTCTTCCTGCCCCCGGTTGCCGTGATCCTGATGGCCGCCCCCATATTGTTGCCGATCATCACCGCCGCGGGTTTTGACCCGATCTGGTTCGCGGTCGTTCTGACGATCAACATGGAGATCGGATTGATCTCGCCACCGGTGGGTCTGAACCTCTACGTGATCAACGGCATCGCACCGGATATCTCGCTCAAGACCATCCTCAAAGGCTCACTTCCTTTCGTGGCCTGCATGGTGATTGCGATCATCCTGCTCTGCTTCTTCCCGGGTCTTGCAACCTGGTTGCCCGATGTGATCATGGGACAGGCGATATGAGCTACTTTGGCGATCTTCTCTCAACGGTCTTCGAGCGGCGGTATCGCAAGGCCCTCTCCGCCGAGGTTGACGACAGAACGACGACGGAGCTTTGCAAGGCCCTGTTGACGAGCCACGGCGAGGTTTCGGGTGTCACTCTGGCCCGCAACATCCTCGATCGTTACGCGGAGATGTCGGAGCCCGAGAAAAAGGCGTTCTTCGAGTTCATGACCCATGAGCTGGAGATCGACCCCGACGATGTCACGGCAACGCTCCAGAGCTACAAGGACAACCCGAGCAAGGCGACTTATCGCGCCTTCGCCTCTGCCTGTGAGCCGAAACGCCAGGAACTGACACGCCGTCTCAATCAGGTGCCGGGGGCCACCGGCAAACTGGTGGCCATGCGCAAGGATCTGCTGTCGATAACAAGGGATAATCCCAACCTCGAACCTCTGGATGTGGACCTCAAGCACCTCTTTTCGTCCTGGTTCAATCGCGGCTTCCTTGTGCTGCGGCCGATCAACTGGGAAAGTCCCGCGGACATTCTCGATAAGATCATCGCGTATGAGGCTGTGCATGCAATCGACAGCTGGGATGATCTGCGGCGGCGTCTGAAACCGGCAGACCGGCGGTGTTTCGGGTTCTTCCATCCGGCCATGGCCGATGAGCCGCTGATCTTTGTGGAAGTGGCCCTGACCAAGGGCATTCCGAATTCAATCCAGGATCTGCTTGCCGATGACCGCATGCCCATCGACGCGCATGACGCCGATACGGCCGTTTTCTATTCGATCTCGAATTGCCAGGCGGGTTTGGCCGGAATCTCCTTCGGCAATTCGCTGATCAAACAGGTCGTATCGGACCTGTCCAAAGAACTTTCGGGGCTGACCACCTTCGTCACCCTGTCGCCCATTCCCGGATTAAACCGCTGGCTGGACCATGCTGGCTTGACTGCTGATACACCGGCCGACGCGCGGGCACTGGCGGCCCATTACCTTTTGGACGCCAAGCGACCTGACGGAATGCCCTATGATCCGGTTGCACGGTTTCACCTTGGAAACGGCGCATTGGTCCATGCCGTGCATTCCGATGCGGATATCTCGGAAAATGGCCGACGGCAATCCGGCGGGACGATGGTCAATTACCTTTACGATCTGTCCCAGATTTCCCAAAACCACGAACAATTCGTTGGTGAAAAAACCGTCGTTGCCTCGGACGCTGTAAAGGCCCTGAGCGCCACCGTGATCGCCAAAAGCGCAGGAGACTGAAGATGACAAATCCTCTCTACGACACCCTCTTCGGACAACATCAGGGCAAATCCACCACATTCCTGCAACTGCCTGATGGCACCGTGATCACCCACGACGCATTCCTTCAGATGGCGGCGCAATATGCCAATCTGCTGATGGAACTCGGGGTAAAGCCCGGTGACCGCGTCGCCGTGCAGATTGCCAAATCTCCGCAGGCGCTTGCGGTCTACGCCGCTTGCGCTCAGGCAGGCATTGTCTTTCTGCCATTGAACACCGCCTACACCGCGGATGAAGTTTCATACTTCGCCGAAAACAGCGGTGCCCAATTGATCCTGTGCGATTCCAATCGCTTCGAGGCGCTGACCCCGATCGCCCAAGCCTGCGGCGCTGTGTTGGAGACGATGAATGCCGACGGCAGCGGCACCTTTACGAGCCGCGCGCATGACATGCCCGTGTCGTTCAAGACCGTCGACCGCAGCCAGGACGACCTTGCCGCTTTCCTCTATACTTCCGGGACAACAGGGCGCTCCAAGGGCGCAATGCTGACCCAGGGCAACCTTTTGTCAAACTGCGAGGCGCTCACCAAAGAATGGCGTTTCACGGACAAGGACGCCCTGCTGCATGCGCTGCCGATCTTCCACACCCACGGGCTTTTTGTGGCGACGAATATTTCGCTTCTCGCGGGTGGCAAGATGCTCTTCATGCCCAAATTCGACCTCGATGTGATGCTGGACCTGATGCCACAGGCCACCACGATGATGGGCGTTCCCACCTTCTACACACGGCTTCTGGACGATCCGCGGTTCACCCGCGAGCTTGCCCAACACATGCGCCTTTTCATTTCGGGAAGCGCACCGTTGCTGGCGGAAACGCACACCCAGTTTGAGGCCCGCACCGGTCACCGAATCCTGGAACGCTACGGCATGACCGAGACCAACATGAACACCTCAAACCCCTATGATGGCGAGCGCCGGGCAGGAACGGTCGGGTTTCCGCTGCCCGGTGTCGAGGTCAAGATCACCGATAGCAAAACCGGCAAGACGCTGCCGCAGGGCGAGATTGGCGAGATTGAGGTGCGCGGGCCGAATGTCTTCAAAGGCTACTGGCAGATGCCCGAGAAAACCGCCGAAGAACTGCGCGAAGACGGCTTCTTCATCACGGGCGATCTGGGCCGGGTCGACGAAGACGGCTATCTGCACATCGTCGGGCGCAACAAGGACCTGATCATCTCGGGCGGCTACAACATTTACCCCAAAGAGATCGAACTGCTTCTTGACGATGAACCGGGTGTCCTCGAAAGCGCGGTCATCGGCGTTCCCCACCCTGATTTCGGCGAAACGGTGGTCGGCGTCCTTGTTGCCGACAATCAGGGCGATCTCGATCTTGAAAGTATCAAGAAGAACATCAGCGGGTCGCTTGCACGGTTCAAACATCCTCAACGATTGGTCGTGCTTCCCGAACTGCCCCGCAACACCATGGGAAAGGTTCAGAAGAAAGAGCTGCGCGAGCAGTTCAAAGACATGTTCACACCCGCCTAAACCATTCCCCCGGCCCCGCGACAGCTCTGTCGGCGTTGTGGGGTCGGTGGGATGCCCCAAGCATCCTGGACACCTGCCTTTTCCAGTTTGAGCTGCGTTTGCTCATGGTCAACCGGCGACAACATGCCGTTACGCCTGCACTTGCGCTTCCCGGTTGCAAAACAACTTAATGCACTCAAAGACGTTGCGCCTGAGCCGACATCCAACTCAAGTCTCCGATGCTGCAGCGCGGTCCGTCACAGGAGACATTATCTGCGACTGCACAATGCTGCCAAGGACGCACTCACACTGTGCAGACGAAGCTGTCATTTGCTTACATATGAACTAGAAAGAATTTCTTTCAAGAATGGTGCTGAGGTCAGACACTTTGAGATTCACTGAGTTCGGGCCCCAGGGGCAGGGACCCAGTTATCCTGAATTTTAACATGGTGATCGTCACGTCCATACTCATCGTTTGCTTTTTGCGGGCAATGACCTGTACGCAGTGTTAGGGGTCGTAACGGCCGCAAGCGGCGGCCAGGGTCTGGCACAGGATCGTCCAGCGTGCCCTGAAGCCGGATATCTTTGTCGGAGTCGGTCCGGCATCCGGATAGCTGCGGTCCACTGGAACCTCCGTGACGGCGTAGCCAAGCTGACCGGCACGTTTGGTCAAATAGAACAGCAATTCATAATTGGAAAAGACCTCACGAAATGGTGCCACTTTCGGGTCAAGCAAGAAGCACCACGAATAGGCCCGAAAGCCGTTGGTCGTGTCGGTCAGCCGCTTACCGCCAGCAAGGCTGAGAATTGGCGCATGCACGAACCGGTTTCCCAATTCCCGGTCCAGCGGCGTGTTCATTGCCCGACCGCCGGTGGCGTAACGTGAACCTTGCGCGTAATCTGCGCCATCTTTCAGGGCGGTCACGAAGCGATGCACTTGGTCGACCCGGTCCTTGCCATTTCCGTCCATCGTGACGATTCCGGAATAGCCCTCGTCAAGACACCATGCATAAGCCATGCGCAATTGGGCGCTCAGTTTGCCCGACCCCGTCTTGGTCAGCAACGCACGCGCGCCGACCTGATCCAGAATACCATCGTTGAGCGACCCGTCGGTCGATCCGCCATCCGCGACTACCAGATCCACCGGTGGCTGGACCGCCTCGAACTCGCGCAGTTGGTTGCGAATCTTTTCTCCCTCATTGATGACTGGGATCACGAGCGCGTAATCTGCCTGCTTGGGCCCAAAGACAGTGATTTCGTGCGCCGGTAATTGCCAGTCCCGTCTGCTATCCGAAGGCGGTGTGTTTGAGGTAGAACTCATTCGTTATCCTGTTCAGTCACTTCATTCCGAGCGGGACGGAAGATCAGGGTGAGCGACAGCGCGAAATTGACAAGGAACGTCACTGCGGTTGCTGCGATTAGAGTGATCAGCGGATATGGTGCCAGCGCGGGCACCAATTCGAACCATGCCACCAGCGCGATACGCAGACCGGCCGCCACCGTCTGCAGCGCCAGGTAGGCCGTGAATCCCCGAAGGCTCCGGCGCGATCCAGAAAAGGTCCAGCGCGCGTGCTGCACATAATTGAAGGCCGCGGCCACGCTGAAACCGATCAGCGCCGCAAGCGGAAGGGCGACCCCGGCCATCGTGTGAACAAGCCAAGCTATCGCGACATCAATGCACAAGCCCATTAGGCTGACGAAGAAAAAAAGCGTGTACTGGCCAAGCCCGCTCATACAGCCTGCCGCCCGACGACCAGTCGGCCATGAGCCGCCGCACACTCCGGAAGGTTTTCCCGAATTGCGCTGAACAGGTCATAGATATTGTCGATTTTCCCGCCCAGAACGGTGGTGACCCGGCTGTCGGAATGTCCCTTGTGAAATATGATCGGACGAGAATCACTGATTTTTGAGGCTGTAGGAATTGCTTTCGCCTCGAAGATCGAACCGCGCTCTACGCTTTGCGCCATGCAAGGCAAGTAGCGCTGGGAATCTGCTATCATCTGGCGTGCATAGGACGGCCGTTGTGCGCGCTCGAGCACTTCGTAGGGTGAGACCGGATACTCACTGGATTGCCAGCGGATCTGGGGCGTGTAGCGCACATGGCTGAGCGAATAGCAACCTTGGGGCGGATAGGGCATGGTCGAGAAATACGCGCCGTCCATGACCGTTATTCCGATATCACCCAGAACTTCTGGGGGATCTATCATGACAAGTTCGGCAAGCTCGAACTTCAGATCAACCTCGGGTAATCCCGAGCGTGGCGTGCCCCCTTCGGGTGGTCCGGTTTAATTGTTAGTGCATCGTGGGCCTCTGGTCCATTGGAACGATGCTTTTGGGCGCGGGTGGGCGGTAACCCAATGCGCTGTGGGGTCTGACCGTGCTGTAGTGGACGCGCCATTGCTCGATCAGGATTTGAGCCTCGCGTAAGGTATAGAAGATTTCGCCGTTGAGTAGCTCGTCGCGGAAACGGGCGTTGAAGCTTTCGCAATATCCATTCTCCCAAGGCGACCCTGGTTCGATGTAGGCCGTTTTTGCTCCGACGGCGGCGATCCAGTCTCGCACCTTCTGAGCGATAAATTCTGGTCCGTTGTCGGATCTTATCCACTCCGGCGGGCCACGCAGGATGAACAGGTCGGTCAGTGCATCCAGCACATCGGTTGAGTTGAGTTTGCGATCGACGCGGATCATCAGCGCCTCCCTGGTGTATTCGTCGATGATGTTGAGCGTTCGATAGACGCGCCCATCAGCGGTTCGATCCTGCACGAAGTCATAGGACCAAACGTGGTTCGGTCGTTCGGGCCTGAGACGCACGCATGATCCGTCGTTCAGCCAAAGCCGCCCTTTCTTCTTCTGTTTCTGTGGAACCTTCAGCCCTTCACGCCGCCATATCCGTTCAACCCGCTTATGATTCACACACCACCCAGCGTTGTTCAGCAAACCAGTGACCATGCGATACCCATAGCGCCCGTACTGGTCGGCCAGCTCAATGATGTCGTCGGTCAATCGCGCTTCATCAGCACGGCCTTGGGGGACCTTGCGCTGCGTCGATCGATGCTGCCCAAGTGCGCGGCAGGCGCGGCGTTCAGACACGCCAAGCTCCTGCCGCACATGGTCGACGCATTTCCGGCGACGCGAAGGGCTCAGAAGTTTCCCTTTGCGGCTTCCGTCAGGATGAGCTTATCCAAGGTCAAATCGGACACCGCTCGACGCAGCCTTTGGTTCTCTTTCTCCAGCTCTTTCAGACGGGCAAGCTGAGACCGCTGCATCCCGCCATAGAGCTTTCGCCATCGATAGAACGTCTGTTGCGTCACGCCGATTTGGCGCACTGCCTCGACAATCGTCGCGCCTTGCCCCTGCAGAACTTCAACCTGTCGAAGCTTCGAAACAATCTCTTCGGGCTTCTCTCGTTTTCCAGCCATCGCTGATCCTCCAATTTGCGGGATAATCTATCCCAGTTGGTGGACCACTTTCAGGGGGCTACTCCAGGAGGCATGGTTCGCGCGACGCGAAGGAAAGCAGACCTTCGCCAAGGGCACAAAGAAGGTCAAAAAACTTCCGGCAGCGCAAACTGGTCGGCGAGTATACGTCATCGGTGAAAAGAACTTCCACGACCATGTTTTTCAACGCAGTCACATAGAGAAATATGCCGACTATCGGCGCGCCAACCCGACGCCGGCGGAGAGAGAATTTCTTCGATTTCTAAATGAACTGAACAACGGTGTGCTGCGCGGAAAGTTCGTAAGAGAACACATTATAAGCGGGAAGTGGATCGTAGACTTCTACTTTCCAGAAATTCGGTTGGCGGTCGAGATAGATGGATCGGTTCATCTAACGGGGATTCAAAAACGAAGGGATGCCTTGAAGGACGCCGATGCTAAACGCTTCGATATAACTGTCCTGCGTCTGACAAACGGAGAGGTTGCAGGTGACCTGCTCCCCTGAAAAGTCCTCGAATTTTGGTTAACCTGTTCTCCAACTGAGGAGACAGACGATGAAGAGAAGCCGTTTCAGCGAAGAGCAGATCATTGGCATTCTGAAGGAGCATCAGGCCGGTCTTGGTGCGAAGGAGCTGTGCCGCAGGCATGGGATCAGCGATGCGACTTTCTACAAATGGCGGTCGAAGTATGGCGGCATGGAAGTGTCCGATGCGCGGCGTTTGAAGACGCTGGAAAGTGAGAATGCCAAGCTGAAAAAGATGCTGGCCAAGCAGATGATGGATGTGGCGACGCTGAAAGAGATGCTCGGAAAAAACTTCTGAGGCCCGGTTCGAGGAGGAATGCTGTGGACTGGGCGATGAAGACTAAGGGTTACAATCAGAGGCGCGCCTGTGCGTTGGCCGGGATCGATCCACGTGTATATCGCCGGACGTCGAAGCGTCCGGCGGACACCGTGTTGCGCACAAGGATGAAAGAACTGGCCTCTGAGCGGCGTCGGTTCGGATATCGCCGCCTACATATCCTGCTGAAGCGTGAAGGCTGGGAGGTGAACTGGAAGAAACTGTACCGGCTCTACCGCGAAGAAGGGTTAACTGTTCGTAAACGGGGCGGACGCAAGCGCGCAGTGGGCACCAGGACGCCCATGGCGATCCCCCAAGGCCCAAACCAACGTTGGTCGCTCGACTTCATGTCGGACGCACTTGAGGATGGGCGACGGTTCCGCGTGTTGAACGTCATCGATGACTTCAGCCGGGAATGCTTGGCCGCCGTGGTGGACACATCCATCGGCGGTACGCGTGTCGCCCGTGAGCTGGATCGGATCGCAGAGCTGCGCGGTCACCCTTGCCTTGTGGTCAGCGACAACGGGACCGAACTCACGTCGAACGCCATACTGAAATGGCAGGAAGACCGCAAAGTCGATTGGCATTACATCGCACCCGGCAAGCCAATGCAAAACGGCCTGGTCGAAAGCTTCAACGGGCGGATGCGTGAAGAATGCCTCAACGAACACCTGTTCCCGTCTTTGCGCCATGCCTGCCGCATGATTGCGGCATGGCGCAAAGACTACAATCATCACCGACCACACTCGAGCCTCGACGGGCTCACTCCGTGGGAGTATCACCAGCGGTCAAGAGAGGACCAAACCCTGAACAGAGCTAACTTATAAACGCGGACTCCAAGGGGAGCAGATCACCGTGATCCGCGCAGCGAGGGGCTGTGTCGGATCATGCGCGATTCGCTCCATCTCTAGAAGAAGAGAATGGTCAACTTGACGTTCCGCGCATCGATCTGCCGCAAACTTGCCCTTCACTTTAAGGTCGGCTTTGGGCTCGGCCTGCACCTTCGCGGCACGATCCACGAACGGCGAGTCTGGGAGACGCGACCGTTCGCTACGCCGCAAACGAACGAGAAAGTCGCGGACAAAGCGGACTTATTCTCTTGCAGCTTTCGCTGACGCAGAAACCGCTCGCATCTGCGACATACGTTTCGCCGCGTTGCAGCCATTTTCGCCGAAGCGGTCTTTTGCCCTACCAAAAATGGCACCCGGACAAACCGTCCGAACGCCGCATGATAGTCGGCGAATGGATGTCCAGTTCTTACCAGCGTAATCACTGATCCTCAACACGCACAACCACCTCCATCGAGAGCAGATCGTTACCTTCTCCCTGGAAGCTGCCGGTTACCGGAGCGACCTGTGATATGTTCCGCGCAACGGCCACCGGGATCAGGTTGGCCGACCCTACTGACCTGTTCGTTGGGTCGAACGGGATCCAACCGGCCCCGGGAACGAAGACTTCGACCCATGCATGCGTAGAACCCGAGCCAGCAGATCCGCGTCGATCATCACTGGGGTCGTAGAGGTAGCCGGACACCAGACGAGCCCCGAATCCCAGCGTTCGGATAGCCTCGGCAAAGAGGACCGCAAAGTCGCGACACGAACCGTAGCCCCGGTCGATGGTTTCGAGTGGTCCTTGCGTGCCTTCGCTCTCGCGGATCTCATATGCGATTTGAGCTGTGATGCCATTGCTGATGTCCTTTAAAAGCGACAGCGTATCCGTTGGCCTGCGCATCACGAATTGTTCGACCCAGTTTGACAAGCGCCCTTCGTGGTCTTGGTATTGTGGCGCAGAAAGCGCCCCGAGATCTGTCCAGTCTTCGGTGGAGTAAAGGAACGGGTAGGACGTCGCAGAGGCCGCAATCGGGAAGACAGGCCAGTCGGGCGCGGTGAGGACAGCGGTCGTGTGGGACCGGATCGAAAGCCCATCCGTCGTGACATCAAAGTTGGCGATGGCAATAGCGTTTCCGGCGACATCGTGGGACCAGTCGATGCGGGCCTTCGGCGTGATTTCAAGATCGAAAGCCGTCAATGCGAGGTCCCGCGTTTCACGAGGACGCAACATCAGCCTGTGCGGTCCAAGGACCACGGCGGCGCGATAACGATAGGTGGTCGTGTGTGCGATCGTGATCGTCGGCATGCAGCAGACCTAAGTCGACCGACCGCCGGAGCGAGAGCGACCTTTGCTGACGCCTTCGGGCACTGCCGCGCGCCATGCTGTCGTACCTTTGCCTCTTGCACAGATGCGCTGGCCGAAGCCTTCGCTCCAGAACGAAGCATCACAACGCAAGCAAAATCGCAGCTTCGGCACATCGCCGACCGCGCGGATGGGGCGATCCATCAGGGTGTCTTCGACTTTTGATCGCATCAGATCCTCGCGTTCATTTGGCCCCTGAAATTACGCTTTCAAGGTCAATCGGAAACGGATGACATGCGCGGTCGGCATGGCATCCCTTCGTTTTCGGCGTCATGAATTTTCGAACGGTCCGGCAACCGCTTCTGTTCGGTTCCGGTTTCAGTCTTGGTATCGAGGACATCCTTGTCTGTCTTTGTCGTCCGGGTTCCCGAGTAGAGATGGCGCAATTGCGCCTCGGACACCCCGTCTGCCTGCATGACGAGTTGCACCATCGGATCGGCCAGCATCTCTTCGAGAAAGACCTGTGAGAGGTCCTTGCCGGACTTTTTGTCTTTCGCGCGGGCATGGTCGAGATCGACCAGAGACACAGAAAGGCTTCGCGTCAATCCCGGATGGGACAGGCGTGGATGCAGATGGACCACGACAGAGGCCTTCCAGGCTTGAGGGTCCTTGTGATCAGGTGGTGAGGCGAGTTCTGTCTCTATATCATACTCACCGGCGGGAAGCGTTTCGTCGAAGCCGGGAAGTTTGAAAGGCCGGTCAAAAACCGCGACGGTCTTGGCTGTTTGGTCGTCCATTGCGTTTGATCCTTTCAATTGAGCAGTTTTTCACGACATTGAGCAAAAACAGCCTCTTCGGGTGCCTGCTTCAGGTTTTTTTCGGACCCGGAGAACCCGGTTTCGCGGCAGTGTCCGGCGCCTTGATTGCCGGTTCTTTTTTCGACGGTTCCGCAGGTTTGGATTTCAGTGCGGCAGCAGCTCTGGTCGTCAGGTCTTTGAAAGACATGTTCTTCATCCTTTCTGGGATTCTCCGCAGGAATTCCCGGGCCCCGAACAGGCTCGAAATCTTGAATGCGGCTTATTTTTATATGTGTATTGACCGGTCGTTTTACTATGGCGCGGTGTAAAACAAGTTGGCGAGATATGACGTTCAAAGGCTCCGGGTCGATCTTTTGGAGGTCAAACTAGTGTCAAGACAGAGTGGGACTCTCGATTTCGGGAACTTCCCCTCATCATTTTCTTGCAATGAACAATCTTTGCGACATCTGGGGCGCTCATCGCCCGCGTGAGGGCGCCATAGTTCATGCCCATTTTCATCTCGGAGCCGACGGACATGGTGGAATTGGATGTGCCGATAACGGTGTGATCGCTGGTCGCGCCGATAAATGCAATTCCTGGAGGAAATGTAAGACCGCTAGCGTCGGTGTCCTGCTGTCCGACAGCAAGTATAATACGCGTTCTGTAGGCATCACTCTGAACCAATTTGAGCATCCCAAGCTCCGGAGCAATTGACGCATGTGGTCTTGCGCTCGGTTTGACCCTTGTTTCGATCACCTCGGCAAACAGGGTAAACGCGTCCGTATGAAGTCCAGTGATCGGTTGCCCTGTCACAGGGTCGGTGCCCAACAGGATCGCCTCACCCAGTCGCAGGTTGTTGACCCGCCCGGTCGAACCTTCGCCTAGTGCCCATGGCAAATTGGCCGAGCCGCCGCCTGACACAAGCTCTACCAAAGGTCCGCAGGCACCTTTGACCTGAGTTGCCAGTCGCGAGAGCATGGCCATGTCGCGGCCTGTCGGTACCACGTTGCCCATGCAGGCGAAATTTGCAGCAATGCCTTTGAGTGCAACACCGGGTGTGGCGATAACCCGAGTGACGAAGTTATTAAGGTTCTCTTGTAAAATGCCTTCGCGCATATCCCCCGTTTCGATCATCAGTATTAGATTGTGCGAGGTACCCAGTTTCTTTGCGGCTGCGCCAAGCTTCAGGATCGTGTCGATCTCAGTGTTGTAGCTCGCGTCACAATGCTGGATGACGTCTTTCATCTCGCTCAGCAGCGGCGCGCGGATCATCGAAATTGGGTAATTGATCCCCGCGGTCCGCATCCGAAAGAGGTTTGCGATGCGGGCGTCGGCCAGACCGACAACGCCACCGTCCAGCATCGCCTCGGCCACGTCAGGATGCCCGCAGACGGCCTTGGTCACGCCGGTGACCGAGATTCCACGGTCGCCAAGGCGGCGGACGAGACATCGCGCGTTAGCCTGGATCTTGCCCAGATCAATTTCCACTCGCGGCGAGGTCATTCCGCGGCCGCGAGAGGTGCGGGCCGCAACTGCGGAAAGGCGGCCAAGACCATGTCGCCCAGGTGCACTTCCGGCCGGGTCAGCGCGTCCGTCACCGGAATGCCAAGATCCCGTGAAAGACTGTCGATTGCACGATCGACCTCGGTGCCCGTCATCGCCTCGTGATTGAGTGTGATACCAATCACCCGAGTGTCAGCAAAAGCTTCGATGAGGGCGATTTCGCTTCTCGGCCCGGGCATCGGCATGCCGGGAAAGTCGCAGCGATGAGCGCGTTTGGGCGCATGTTGAAGTACAACACCGTGCGGCTGGCCGCCGCGAAGAATGAATGCTGACGTGCAAAAAGCCGGGTGGCTGAGCGCACCTTGTCCTTCGATCAGGATGACATCGGGTTCGTCGCCGCGAGACGCCGCGACAATCACGCGTTCAAGTTCCCCGCAGCAAAACTGCGGTGGCACGGCGTCCATGGCGATGCCGTATTTTGCGCCCTGCATAAATCCCGTCTGGCCGGTGCCGACGAGGACGGTCTTGATACCACGCGCGTTCAGTTCCCTGGCCAGAATGGTCGCTGTCGTCCGCTTGCCAATTGCACAATCCGTTCCGAGTACGGCAATGCGGATTGCCTTCCCCTCGGACACGCATCCGTCAAAAAGACGCATGTCCTTGCTTGGTCGGGGTTTGCGAATATCTCGGATCGTCACGTTGGCCGCATCAGCGGCGTTTGAAATCTCGGGATCATCGCCAAGGTATTCGTGGAGACCGCTGACGATGTTCATGCCGAGCGCGATGGCATCCAGCACGATCTCTCGATCAGTCGGTGACATCTTCCCTTTAGAGGGGGCCATCCCATAGATCAACGTGTCTGGGATACTTGCTTCACGCGCAATCGCAGCCTCAATATCTTCAAGGACGGGGATGCCGTTACTCACATTGTCCAGCACTTGCCCGCTGTCGCGCCCTTCAAGTCTGCTGTCTATGACCGAAAGAATGCGGTAGGCTTGGCTGTGACGGACAAGCCCGTTTGCGGTTTTCCCGTCGATCTGCCCGAAGTTCCCCTCGCAATAGACAATCGCTGTGGGCACCCCTTTTGTTACTTCTTTGCTGGTGTGAGATCGACGGGAAGCGGACAGGTCAAGCGGGGCTTGCGGCCCCATGCTTGACAGCCTTGTCATCGTGTTTTCTGCATTGTCCGTTTCCATGATTATTCCTTTGCCGAGCGGGTTTTCCCGGGTCCGATCACATGAAGCATTCGGGCGGGTGAGCCGTGTTTCAATTTGGATTGCGAGCGCTAGTCGTTCAGGACGCAACGCCCTCGCGAGCGCTGAAAATTCCTATGGCACTCCCACCCGTTTCCCGATCGGTTGAGATGCGCATTTTCGGGGAGGTCGATCTCTGTGCAGCCGCCGTCGGACTCTGCAAAGCCGCGATTACACTTCCAGCCTGGGCCATAGCTTGCATCGTCGAAATAAGCATTCTCCGGGACGACAACAGCCTCGCAGGTGTCATCGCGTTCGAAGTAGCCCCGCTCACATGTCCAGGGCTGCCCGTATCCGGAGCCATTCAGAAAGGCGTTCTCCGGGACCGCGATTGCGACGCATGTGTCGCCTTCGATCTGGTAGCCACGGTTGCAAAGCCAAGCGGCGCCATAAGAGTCAGCCGACAGATACGCATTGTCCGGCACAACGACTTCGATGCAAATGTCGTCGACCTTCATGTAGCCACGAAGGCAGCTCCATCTTTGTCCCGACGGGTCGAGATAGCCGCCTTCGGGAACGACGACCTCAAAACAAGCCGCGTCATCGACCTCCTGAAATCCGTGCAGACACTCCCAGCCCTTGCCATAGGTCCGGTTGGTGGCATAGGCGTTCTCCGGAACGATGATGGCAAGACACGCATCGCCGTCACGCCGGTATCCACGATCACACTCCCATCCCTCGCCATAGCTTTTGGGCCGCGCATTCGCGGGCATCGGGGCCGATTGAGATTGGGCGAAAGACGGCGATCCGATCGCGATGAACGCGACAAAGGCGAGCGCAAGGAATTCCGTGAAAAACACCGTGGCGAGCACGCCTAAGGCGCTCTTGGACGAAACAGGCGACAGTTTTAGGTCATTACGATGCATCAAGGTCGAGACCTTCGATGCATGCCTGTGCCAGATCGCGGTTCGGGCCATCTGTTCCGGGCATCGTCACCCAGCCGGTTTCCATAACAGCTTCACGCCGCTTGAATGACGATGCCTCGCGGATCGTAGCCAGTTTTGCAACGCGTTCATTGTCGGTGCGGGACATATCGAGGCACAAGGGCACAAGCGCCGCGATCACTTCCTCTTTCGCCATCTTGTTGGCCATCTCCTCTGCGCCGCCACCGGTCATCCAGCCGCCCCAGGAAAATCCAACGATGCCGACAAACGCCGCGCCAAGAAGCGCGCCGTAGATGCCGGGTTTCAGCCATTCAGGTGTTGTCATGTCGTGTCCTTTTGCGGGGAAAGCGCCGCTTCGCTGTCATTGGTGGTTTCGGAGAGGGCTCGATCACATGCCATCGCATGTTCGAGTTCCTCGTTTGTGGTCATTTGCATCGTCGTTTGACCCGCATTGCTGCCGCGTCCCCGGACCATCAGGTAAGTCGCGGTGCGCCGGTAAGCCTCGAAGCTGAGGCCTTGTATTAGTTCTTCCTCAACAACGATTTCATACGTTCCGGCCGGAAGCTCCTGCTGGCTTTCGCCAATTGTGAAGTCATTTGATAACGTCACCATCGATCTGGTCGAACGCATGAACATCCCGGGTCTCCATTGAAAAGATGCTGGACTTTCCGCCGTCGCCGTCGTGGCGAACGTCGAAAAGAACGCCAAGGCAAGGCAATTGAGTGCACACTATCCGAACCCGCGCGGGATGAAGCTGATCGAGGTTAGCCCCCGTCCGGTTCTTTACTGTCAGGGTAAGAGGTAAAGCCGTTTCGCGGCTTCAGACACCTCCGTGCAAGTCTTCGCCTCAATCTAACGCCGAAAGGAAACCCATGTCCGCCTCAGACGTCCTTCACCCAGATGGCAGTGACTACGATGCCTTCCTCTTCGCGGAATTGGGGGAGGACCGAACCGGTGCAGCCGTGACGGTCTTGTCAGCTCTTGCACGCCTTGACCTCGAGCCGTGGACCGAGGCGCGTGAGCTTGCACGTTTGGCTCGGGAGGACGCGCAAGTTCGGCTGACAACGCATTTTGAAGCGATTACCGATATTCCGGCGCTGGCTTTGGCAAGCGAGGGCAGAGCGGCGAAGCTGGTTTTACTGCTGCCAAAACGCGCGCCGCTTCGCGTTTCGAAACCATGCGAAGCAGGCACCAACAACTCTCCTAAAATATCGATCTCATGGACAACGATGGCCCTCGTTGGATTCGTGGTTCTAACGTGGTTCTTCTATCTGGCTCAGACGGGCTAACCTGCGTCAGTGCAAGGACACCGAGAAACCGGTTAGGTGAACCAACCCACCGAAAGTCATGGTGGTTATTTCCGAGTAGCTCAGAGGCGCGGGGCACATGCAGTTCCTCAATAGAACTGTATGCATTCTGCGCCTCTTATTCTCGGACCGTCCAGGAAAGGACAATTCCATGAGTGTAGAAAACCAAACTGAGGAAAACCAGACCGTGAAACACATGGCTTCCGTCAAGGCTGCCTGGGACAAGGCACCCGAAGGCCCCAAGAAGGCCGCAGCGCTGAAGCACTATCAGGCCGCTGAAAAGGCACATGAAGCCGAAAACGACGAAGAGGCCCACAACGAGCTCAAGCAAGCGAGCCGCGCCTTGATGTAATGTCGGTATGGCCTGTGAAAAGACGACAGGGCCGCCCAAACTTAGGGCGGCTTTTTCACGGCAAAAGAGGCCGTGACTGATCGAGATAGGCCGGATCGAAATCCGCCAACGCAACCAGCCCCTCGTAGTCATCGAACGTGACCAGCCCGCTCTGAAACGAGACGAGCCCGCCTTCGCGGAGTTTGCGAAGGACGCGGTTGACGTGGATAGCACTTAACCCCAACGCATCCCCCAGATGATACTGTGTGAGCGGACAGGCATAGCCTTGCCGACTTCCCATACCGACAAGTGACAGTCTCACGCCAAGTTCCAGCAGGAAATGCGCCATGCGCGCATCCGCATTGCGCCGCCCCAGCCCAACCAGATGTTCGACAACCATCGCTTCGTCGCGCGACACGGCCCAGAGAACGGCTGTGGCCAGCCGGGGTGTCTCTGCGAAGGCTTGCAGAAGATCGCTCACCAGAACTTCCGCAGCCTCGATATCGACGATGGGTTCGATCCCATGATCTGATGTGTGCAAAAGAACGCTGCGCAGCCCCAGAAAATCCCCCGGTATCTGGAAATCAACAATCTGCCGCGACCCGTCAGGCTGGATCTTGTAAGAAACGACCCAACCCGACGCCAGGATGTAGGCCGCCTGTTCGGATTGGCCTTGGTGAACCAAATCGCGCCCTGCTGAGAAAGACTTCCTTCTCTGGTGCAAGCGTTCAAGAACGACCAGTTCAGTCTCCGACAGTGCAACGAACGCAGAAAGCTTTTGGGTGAGTGGACTGGCTTTGATGTTCATATCGGTCCCTCCCGAACCGGCGGGTACTCATAGAAGAATTCGGCGCCGAGACTGCTTTCGATCAGTACGGGATACCAAACTCTTTGTGAGTTTAGGACGATCAAGTCCCAACTCGGCCGTAATAGAACGAACGAAAGAGGAATGCCCGATGTCAGACCCACAAGACCCCGCAGGCATGGCAGCCTTCTCGATTTGCGAGGCCCTCCTACTTGCCTTGCAAGACAGCAATCTGCTGCCGGAGCGCGAGATTGTCGGCATTCTCCGCGATGCGGCAGCCACCCACGAAAATGCCCAAGGTCCAGAATTAGAGCGAAAATTACATACGGTAACCGCCAAGCTGATCAATGGGATCGTTCTTGGCGGCAACCTTTCGCAACGCTTGTAACGCCGACCCTCTTACGCTGGATAAGAGAAGCCTAAATGCTCAGCCTTTCAACCCGTTTTTGGGTCGGTGGGCTCGGTCTTTGCTTCAGAAGGTCGTTTAGTTGCAGTCTGCGATTTCGTATCTTTTTCTTGCGAGGCCTTTTTTTCGGCGGCCTCATTCTTCGCCAAGTCGTTGAACGACATTACGGCTTTCCTTTTCTGGCTGCCAGGGTATCCAGCAGCTTGTGATCTTTAGGGGATAAAAGCTCATTTGGCAAAGGAAATACTGGCGATCAGTTGGCCCGCACCTTGTAACTCAGCCGGGAGGCCACCACATATATATAGCTACTGAACTCCATTCGACCCTCTGTTTTCCTTTACCGGCTCACAGCGCTAGACACTGTTGTAAGAAGCCGGGCTGCCGCATGTCGCGGGCAGCGATCAAATAAGGAAAATTCACATGGCCAACGGCACAGTGAAATGGTTCAACACCACCAAAGGCTTCGGCTTCATTGCACCTGACACAGGTGGAAAGGATGTGTTCTTGCACATCTCCGCACTCGAGAAGTCGGGCATGACCACCCTGAACGACGATCAGAAGGTGACCTTCGACGTCGAGTCCGGCCGCGATGGCCGCGAAAGCGCAACCAACATCGCGCTCGCCTGAATTATGCAACGGGGCGCTCCTTTGGAGCGTCCCATCGCCCGACGGCCATTTGTTTCTTAGTTTTCTTCCACCGACTAACGCAGCAGTTCCATTGCCCGGATCGGTAACCACCGAACTGGCGTTGTGACTTGCCATCCTCAGGAGACCAGCCAATGTCAGTTTACACAGCGCCAAACAGATCAGATGCGGGGCGTGGCATCTTCAAGGGTATGTCCAAGAAATCGAAGGCCAAGGAGCCCAAGAAAGAAGCCGCTGCGACGATCCGTGTGGGCGAGTATGGTAGATATCAGATCAAGTCCGGTTATATCGCGGGTGTATACATGGCCCGGGCATTCCCAATGCCACCAACAAAGGCACGCGGTCTGATTGCCGAGGCAACTGGTGAGACTGAAGAGGCCGCAATCGCCGCGTTGCATTCCGCCATCGACGCGCGTGATATCCGCAGGAGCGAGGACCGCAGGACAGATCAAAGCACCGGGACACAGGTACCAACATCCGACGAATACGTTGAGGCCCTCAACACTGTAAAGCTGACAAAACCGCAGGGCGCCATGTTGATGGCGTTGTCACTGGCGGAAGCAGATGGGTTGACAGAGGAGAGGATCGCGAATGCGGGCAGCTACAAGTCCACTATCTCGGCAAGAAAGGCTCTAGCAAGCGCGGGTCGAACGATTGCTGGATATTTGTCTTCAGAGTCAGGTTCCAAGGTGCCTTCAACCAGTTGTGATGGAATGGCGTTAATTGGTTCTCGCGGTGTTTCCGGACACGAAGAGAAACCGGGGAACTGGATTCTGCACCCCGAACTTTGCGCCGCCATCCGTATCGCTACTTGAGCTAAAAGGGTTGGCCGTCTGAGTGATTGCCCACTTGGAGCTGGCAGCCAATTCACCCGACTTTATCTGGTCCGGGATGGTTATGGCGAGCGGACGCCAAATAGATTTTGGCGGCGCTGGTCATTTTACGTCAAACCTGATGCTTGCAGCGGGTCGGCCCGCAAAGGCGAGCGGCATCAGCCGCTCACCCAATGCCTAAAGGTCAATATTTTCGGCGATACTCAGCGCATCTTCGAGTTCAACTCCCAAGTAGCGCACCGTGCTGTCGACCTTTGTGTGTCCTAGCAAGAGCTGAACTGCGCGCAGGTTACCTGTTTTTCGATAGATCTCAGCAGCTTTGGTTCGGCGAAGCGAATGCGTTCCGTATCCGCTTGGTTCCAGACCAATCGACGACACCCAATCGTGCACCAACCGGCCATATTGACGGGTTGAGATATGCGGTCGATCGTGGAAGCGGCTGGGAAACATGAACGAGCAGGCCAACATCTCGGGTGACTTGACCCAAGCCAAGACAGTTTCCCTTGTGTTTTCCGTCAGTTCAAACTGAACAGGCCGCTTGGTTTTGCTCTGAATGACCGAAACACGTTCTCGGACGCGATCTTCTTTGACCAGATCGACCACAGAGAGCCTGACCAGATCACATCCACGTAGCTTGCTGTCGATGGCAACGTTAAATAGCGCCAGATCGCGAAGGTTGTTCGCCAGCTCCAGTCGCGCTCGGATGGCCCAAACCTGTTTTGGTAGCAGCGGTCGCTTCTGGCCGACGATCCGCCCCTTGTTCCAGGTTTTACGTTTCGGGGTAACAGCAGGAAGTTGGAATCGAGGCATGATTTGCCCTCCTTGCCGCCCTCCTAACCCAAGCATCAGCACCGCGCTGACGTTGGAATGCTACTCGCAATCCTGATTGTATCTGGCCTGCCACCCGCGGGTTTGTGCTCCAAACTTAGTAGCAGCCCGAATGAATGGCCGGTTTCACCGCCGCCTTCGCGCGCCAAAATCCAAGTGCCCGCAGCAATTTCCGTGCTGCGCGCGCGCGCAGCGAGGAATCATTACTTCCGCTGTGGGCTCTGGGTGTGAATTCACTGCCCCTTGCACGAACGTCCGGTGTTGGGGCCAAACGGGATCAGTGAACTTGAGTGCACCGCGATTTGGTCGCTGTGCATCGTCCCGAGTTTGTCGGAGACCATCTATATAGGTAAGGATGATGGTTATCTCAAAGATTAAAATGGGAAATCCTGAACCTCATTTAAACAATTAATAACAATAGGTTAATAGGATTTTTTTTACAAATCGGCAGGAAATCATTTAAGATTTAGCAGGAATGGCGGGAAAAACCCGGCATAGAACCCACGGGATCAATCTATGACCCACCCAACAAACTTCATCGAAATCATCGAACAAGCTGTTGCCGCATGTGAGGCTGGTGATGCGCACCAAATTAGAGCCCTAATGCAGGTCAATGACCATACGCTGCAAGCGCGGTATGAACGAGATGCGGCGGCGGCGGCATTGCGGATATTTGCGGACCACATAGAAGCCGCATCCTGACAATTGGCCTGAAACCGGGCCGCGCGGCCGTCCGGATTACCGCATGGTCTTACTCTTCCCAGCAAGTGATAGAAAGCGCATCGAGCGGCTCTGAGGCGCGCTAAGAATGATAAAGATTGGGTGGCAGCAAACCCCGAAGTGAACTTTAGTTCACCGATACTCCAGCTGCCTACTACCAAGCAAAGACGACACGTGAAACAACCAGTGCACCAAGGTTGGTTTCTGATGCTCTACTGCTAGAAAAGCAAGAAAGTCGAATGCCGACAAAGAAACACTTAAGTAAGCGATAATGAAAAGGGGGAGGGAGGGAAATCAGATGGCATGGGGGGCCTGGCAGAAGCTGCTGAGGCCGATGAAACCGCTCCGCCCGCCCCCGGCCCCAAGACGAGCCATGTCGCCGCGCTCTGGCGGCTGCTGAAGCCGCTCCAATTCAAGAAACCAGAACTACGACCCTATTCGAGCGCAGCAAAGCTTTGAGGGACTATGTGTCCGCACGCGACGATGGGCATTGCGAGCACTGCCGGGCACCCGCTCCGTTCATAACTCCCAAAGGTCAACCGTACTTGGGAGCCTACCCCATCCGCCATATGACTGATGGCGGGCCGGATGACCCGCGATATGTCATTGCCATCTGCCCCAACTGCCATCACCGCGCTCATTATGATGAAGACGTTGATGCACGAAGTGCAAAAAATGTAGCGGCATGTCTTGGCGATGGAAGAAAGGAACTGACGATTGCCTCCGTGAGTGTTTGCGTGCCTCCGGCGCTCGTCGATAATGAACCCAAGCGATTCGAAACGCAGTGACGCTGCCGGTAAGGTGGCGGTAAGGACAAGAAGTGCAAAACGGTCAGAAGATTGAAATCCCCTGGGGTGGCGAAGCAACACTAAAGGCACTTCAAAATTGCTTTGACAAAGGAGACTTGCTCGCGCCGCTCCAAGCCCTCAAGGCATCCAGAGACGGGCTGGCTCCACTGCCAGCATGGGCTCATCACACTTTCAGTGATCGATATGCAAAGCTCCTCTGCGGCAAGATTGACGGGTTGCACGATCCCGAGCAACTCTATCTCACAGGTCTAAAGACTAGCTTTCGCCAAACCGTTCGCGCTTCTGCCTACCAGTACGTCCGCGCCTGGCAGAGGCTCCCATTCCTTTACAAATGGATGCCACGGAAGACGATCAAGCTATGGTTCGAAGACCTGATTCAATGGCCCGGAGGAGGATATCTGGATGCTTTGCGGTATGCCAGAGAAGGGCTGAAGGATACAGACTTCGAGGCGGCCAGCCAGACAATTCGGCGGGATCGTTCAGGGCGCAAACCGCCAGTCCCTTGGGGTCGCTGGGAGGTCGAAATAGACTTGGGACTACGGGGACACGAAAGCAGCTTGTTTGGAATAGAAAGCGATGACGTTCCCCCGCACGTCGGGGCTATCTTAAAGATGCACCCACAAGTTCATCCGCTGAACCACATTCCCGGCGATAAGAGTAAGAAGTGATCTTGCGTGCCCTCGATGTACGTTCAAATTTATTCTGAGTGTATAGCACTGCTAAGGCAATCTATGCTTTGATGCTCCATGACGGAACATGGAGCGTCAGAATGAACTTCATCAACTTCGAACAGCTATCTGCGAAACTCGGCGGTCGGTCACGGACCAGCTTGTATCGTGACGTGAAACTCGGCCGCTTGCCAGCACCAATGAAAATGGGCCGTCGCGTATATTGGAATGAAGCGGAGGTTGACGCCGCGGTTCAGGAGTATCGCGTCGGCCAAGACCTGCATTCAGGCTCCAATATAGAGGCGGGCGCATGACCTTTGCAGGCAACACGCCCACGACCCACACTTCTTGGCGGAGTATGGCATGGCTGCCAAAATCGCGAGACCACACTAATGGCTAATGCAAACCTAAACATCTGCGTCCTTGAAAAGCGTTTGCTGAGCCAGACAGAGGCAGCGGCATACACCGGCCTACCCATCAAATACTTCAAGACAACTTGCCCGGTGCAACCGCTCGAAATTCGCTTGGGCACTAAGTCATGGGACAAGCGCGACTTGGACCGCTGGATTGATACGATGAAGGAAGGAGCTGAGATGGCCACGCAAGAAGCCATTCTTGGGAAGTTGTAATGACGCAAATCAGGGTAAAGGGTTTCAAGATTTTCAATGACCGGCACGGAAAACGGCGCTGCTATCATCGCGCCACGGGCCACAAGATTAACCTGGAAAAGACACCGCTGGGATCGGCTGAGTTTTTCGCAGAATGCGCCCGCATTGCGGCTATTGCTGAGACGAAGAAAGCGCAGGCCCCCAAGCCCGGCACTCTTGGTGGATTGTTAAATACCTATTTCCAGACTGAGCACTTTGGCAATCTGGCAGATGCCACAAAGCGCGACTATCGCAAATGCGCTGATTTCCTGCACCCGATCCGCGACACGCCGGTTTCCGCAATCACCACGCCACTTGTGTCGGGCATCCATGACAAGGCGGCGCGCAAGATCGGCTGGCGGCGGGCAAACATGGTCCGCACCGTCCTGAGCCAAGTTTTCCGCCATGTCATTCCGAAAGGATTGATCGATCGAGACTATGCAGCGGACGTCATTCCCAAGCCGCGTCCGAAGGATCGGCCCTATGCCAACCGGCCCTGGACGGTTGAGGAACGTGCCGTCGTGCTGGAAAGGGCCGCGCCCCACGTCCGGGCGGCGGTCGCGCTGATCATGAACACTGGCCTTGATCCGTCCGATGCACTCAAGCTGACCCGTCGCCAAATCGACGCCGACACGATCTGGGGCTTCCGGGGCAAGACCGGCGAAGAGGTTGCCATTCCCATCGGCCCAACGCTGCAAAAGGCTCTAGACGCAGCACCGATCCACGACGCGGTGACGATCCTTGCAACGTCCGCTGGGAGGCCTTGGACGTATAACGGCTTTTCGACGGTCTGGCACCGCTTCAAGAAGAAGCTGGAAGCCGAGGAAGCTGTTCAACCCGGCCTGACCCTCAAGGGGCTGCGGCATACGGTGGCCACGACGCTACGTGAGGCGGGGCTTGAGGAACGCCAGATTGCAGACCTGCTCGGGCAGAAAACCCCGTCTATGGCCCGCCACTACTCCCGGTCTGCGAACCTAGCGGACCGCAACCGGATAAAGATGGAGACGCTGGAAAAGGAGAACGAACGCAGATCAAAAGTTGTCAAACCCTTCCAGAAACCTGTCAAACCATGAAAGTCTCGGAAATGAATATCGAGCAATATCATATAATTGAATGGTGCCCGGGGGCGGAATCGAACCACCGACACGAGGATTTTCAATCCACTGCTCTACCCCTGAGCTACCCGGGCACGGGTGAACGCACGGGGGCGTTCGGGTGCTGGCGTTCTAGGCGAGGGAAATGTCCCTGTCCAGAGGGGTTTGACACTTTTTTCAATGCAGTTTGTCGACCTCGGGCGGCAGGCGCTCGATCTCTTCAAGCGCCTTCTCGAAATCTTCCGGGTCGGTCGAGGCAACGGCATAGTCTCCGCCCAGCCACTTTCCCAGATCCACATCGGCGCAGCGCTTGGAGCAGAACGGGCGAAAGGCCGTTTCCGTCGGTTTGCTACAGATCGGGCAACTCATGCCAATCTTCCCTTCAGCGGCAGGCGATCGCGTTTGCGTTGCAGCTCAAAATGGCCCAAAGGCGTCCAGCCGACAAGGGCCGTTTCGACATGATCAGCCTTGAACGCGGTGCGCAGCGCGCTTTCGAAGGCGCGGCGGTCTTTCTTGACCATCGGCGCCAGATCGAGGGTGATCTGCCCGCCCAGGCCACGCAACCGCAATTGCCGGGGCAGTTCCTTCGCTGCGGCCAGGTTGACCTTGAGCCCAGCGGCGGGAGAGGTGTCACCGCCCGTGTTTACATCCACGGCAATGAGCGCGCGCGTGGGTTCAATATACATCGCCCCCGACCCCAGTCGCACGAGATCACTGCCCAGCTCGTCAAGCTGGTCCAGCACGCCCAGCGCCTCAAAGCTGCCGGATTGCGTTGCGATTTCAGCAGGTTCCACCCATTCCCGCCAGGCCAGCGCGTGCGGGCCGTCACCCTCGGCCAGCAGCTCGGCATCGCCGGTTGCATCTGCAAGCACCGCCTGCGCCATGGAATGCATCGCACGGATATCTTCGGCAATGTCGTCCGCGTCGGCCTCGGCGCATGACGACCGCAGGATCAGGCCCATATCGCTGCCGGCCATTTCCTCATGGGCGATCTCCAGGAGCGCGTCGCGCCGATCGTCATCGCGGATACTGCGCGAGATATTCAGCCCCGGCGCCTCGGGCGTGACAATCGCATAGCGGCTCTTGAACAGAAGCCGCGCCGTAACAGGGAGCGCCTTGCCCGGCTCAGCATAGCCCGTCACCTGGCAGAGGATTGGCTGTCCGGGGGACAAGCCTTTGACCTGGCGCAGAAATCCGGGGCCATCCGGAGTGGTGACGAACATCCCCCCCTGCCCTTTCAAAGGGCGGGTCGCGGTGGCACGATAGATCGTTCCGGGGCGTGGCTGATCCGTGTCGATCAGAAAGTCCTGCAGGCGGCCATCGACGAGAAGGGCCGCGGCTTCGGTCTCACCGAGGTGATCAAGGGCGATTTGCCGGTTTTTCATGGACGAGCCTCATGGAGCGGATAGCCTGCGGCCTGCAGGAGATTTGCCGTCTCGGCAAGCGGAAGACCCACAACGGCGGTAAACGACCCCTGAATCCAGGGAATCAGCGCGCCAGCCGGGCCCTGAATGCCATAAGCCCCGGCTTTTCCGCGCCAGTCGCCTGTGGCGATATAGCAGTCAAGCTCTTGATCTGAAAGAGATTTCATTTTGACAACCGTCACAACATCCCGCTCCCAGAGCTGCTCTGCCCGGCGCAGGGCCACGGCGGTGATCACCTTGTGCCGGCGGCCTGACATGGCCCGCAGGAACACTTTGGCTTCGGCCTCGTTCTCGGGCTTGCCGAGAATGCGCCGACCGAGCGCCACGGTGGTGTCGGCGGTCAGAACGATATCGTCCGGGTCAGCCTTAACGGCCGCGGCCTTTTCGCGCGCCATGCGGATGCAATAGGGGCGCGGCAGCTCCCCTTTCAGCGGGGTTTCATCAATATCAGGCGGGCGGATATCGTCAGCCACAACACCAATCTGCGCCAACAATTCCTGTCGGCGCGGGCTGCCTGATCCGAGGATAAACTTCATAAGTTACAACGGGTTAAACCCGTTTCACTTGAAGCGGTAATTGATCCGACCCTTGGTCAGATCATAGGGGGTCATCTCAACTTGCACCTTGTCGCCAGCCAGAACACGGATGCGGTTCTTGCGCATCTTGCCTGCCGTATGTGCGATGATCTCATGGCCGTTTTCAAGCTCGACCCGGAACGTCGCATTCGGCAGGAGTTCCTTCACGACACCGGGAAATTCGAGCGTATCTTCCTTGGCCATGGTCTCTCCTGTGTTGCAGGCCCCGAGATGGGGCCGGATGGCGCCTAAATGGCGCTATTCGCGCAGTTTTTCAAGGAAATTATCATCCCAATCGCTCAGATGTGACGCTGTGACCCGGTGCGGGCTGTTCGTCCCAGTGGCGGCGATTGAGCACCTGGCCGTCGGCGCGGACATGGGCAACGGCGGCCGGATCGACCTCGGCAACGGTCCAGCCGGGGTGGTTCAGCGTGCCTTCGGCAATGACGCCGCTGGGCGGAAACCCGGTATCGGGCGGGCCGAAAACGCCGCCCATGCCGGTGGTGTCGCCCACGGCCTCGCACCAGTTGCCGGGACCGGTGAGCGAAGACATGACCGTGACGCATTGGTTTTCCAATGCGCGGGCCATCGCGCCGATCCGCACCCGCCAATAGCCCGAAAGCGCTTCGGTACAGGACGGGACAAGCAGCAGCTCAGCCTCTGCTAAGCTTCTGCCGAGCAAAGGAAATTCACTGTCATAGCAGATCAGGATGCCGATCTTTCCAAGACTTGTGTCAAAGAGTTTGAGGGGGCCACAGGGCAGCATATCCATCGGTGCACGCTCAAAGCGGGTCATGATCTGCTTGTCCTGAAAGCCGCGCCCGCCGGTGGGCGAAAAGAGACGCTGACGGTTCACCGGGCGGTTTCCGAGGGTGCCGTCGAAGACCGGGGCGGAGCCTGCGCTGATATGGACCTTATGCTTTGCAGCCAGATCGGCATGCAGATCATCCGCATCCCCGATCCGGGCCGAAACAGCGTGGAGCGAGCGTTCCACATCGGCGGCCACATCGGCACCGTCGAGGGCCGCAAGCTCCATCGCGGCATATTCGGGAAAGAGAAGCAATTCAGCCCCCTGCCCGGCCGCGTCAGCGACCCAAGCCTCGATCTTGGCGGCATAATCGGCCCAGGAGCGGAGCGGGTCGAGCGGATAGGCGGCGGTGGCGATTTTCATGCGAGGTCAGCCTTTCTGGAGTTTTGTACGTTTTGTACAAAATCACCCCCTGTTTTGTACAAAATTCGGGATTTGTTAAGGCCCAACCGACCGCGGCCGGATTTGGGTGGACATCTCACGGCGATCCCTGCGCGCAGCGGTGGGGGGCGAAACGCAGGTCAGGCGGAGGATGACACCGAAGCGCATGTCTGGCGTGTGTTGGGGCGCCTCATCCTGCGTCAGTAAGAGAACTCAGAGTAGATACGCGTAAGATCGCCGTTCCAATCGCCGTGATAGTGATCGAGCAGCTCATCGGCAGGCACCTTGCCGCTGTCGATGCTTTCGCGCAGGGCGTTGAGGAAATGGGTCTCGTCCGGGACCATGCCACCCGCGCCGGGGCGCGCCCGGGCCTTCAGACCTGCCTCGGAGATGTTGAGCACCTCGCGCGCGAGGTCGTGCATGCGGATGCCGCCAACCTCGGCCTGTAGCGCCTGTTCCGAGGCCGCGACGCGCAGGCCCTCGCGGGTTTCCGCATCCCAGCCCTTGCAGATGTCCCAGGCCGCATCGAGCGCGCTCTGGTCATACATCAGTCCGGTCCAGAAGGCGGGCAGTGCGCAGAGCCTGCGCCACGGGCCGCCATCGGCGCCGCGCATTTCCATGAATTTCTTGATCCGCGCCTCGGGGAAGATCGTGGTCAGGTGATCGGCCCAGTCCGACAGCGTCGGCTTCTCACCCGGCAGGGCCGGCAGCTCGCCACGCAGGAAGTCGCGGAAGGACATGCCCAGCGCGTCGATATATTCACCATCGCGATAAACAAAATACATCGGCACATCGAGCGCGAACTCGGCATAGGCCTCGAAGCCGAAGCCGTCCTCGAAAACGAAAGGCAGCATGCCGGTACGATCCGCATCGAGATCGCGCCAGACGCGGGAGCGCCAGGATTTATGCCCGTTGGGCTTGCCCTCGAAAAAGGGCGAGTTGGCAAAGAGGGCGGTGGCCACGGGTTGCAGCGCCAGCGCGATGCGCAGCTTTTGCACCATGTCCGCCTCGGACCCGAAATCGAGATTGACCTGCACGGTGCAGGTCCGCCGCATCATCGACCGGCCCATGGTGCCGACCTTTTGCATATAGGCGTCCATCAGCTTGTACCGGCCCTTGGGCATGAGGGGCATGTCCTCATGGGTCCAGATCGGGGCCGCGCCAAGCCCGATGAAGCCCACGCCGACCTTGTCGGCAATGTCCTTCACATCGGCAAGGTGCTGGTTCACCTCGTCGCAGGTCTGGTGGATGGTCTCCAGCGGTGCGCCCGAGAGCTCAAGCTGCCCGCCCGGCTCGAGGCTGACATTGGCGCCGTCCTTCTCCAGCCCGATGAGCTTGCCCGCCTCTTCCACCGGGGCCCAGCCATGGCCGTCGCGCAACCCTTCGAGCACCGCCAGAACCGAGCGCTCGCCCGCATAGGGAATGGGCCTGAGCGTATCCTTGCAATAGCCGAATTTCTCGTGCTCGGTGCCGATGCGCCAGTCGTCCCTGGGTTTGCACCCGGCTTCGAGATACCCCGCGAGCTGGGAATGATCTTCGATGGGGCCGCCACCGGATTGAGGTATGGACATGCGGGCCTCCTGCGCTCTTGCCGTGTGGCCTTGGTGACGAAGCGGACCCGGGGTGTCAAGGCAGAGGGGCAATCGGCGCTGCACTTTTCAGTGAGGATCAATTTGCCTAAGCTGAGGAGAAAGCCGCATCAGGAGCCCCGCCCATGCACCCCATTTTCGCGCTCTGGTCGCACCCGCGTTCGATGTCCACGGCGATGGAGCGCGTGATGCGCGAACGTGGCGATCTGGACTGTGCGCATGAGCCGTTCATGTATGATTATTACGTGCACAGGCAGGTGCGCCAGTTTCCGATGTTCGACATGCAGGAGGATCAGCCCCAGAGCTATACCGAGATCCGCGATATGCTTATGCGGCGCGCAGAGACAGGGCCGGTGTTTTTCAAGGATATGAGCTTTTACGTCTATGAGCAGGTGCTGGAAGACGCGGAATTCTCGGCGCGGCTGACCAACAGCTTTCTGATCCGTAACCCGGTGGCCTCGATCCTGTCCTATTTCAAGCTCGACCCGGATGCGACGATGGAAGAGATCGGGCTCGAGGCGCAGTTTCGTCATTACAACGCCCTGGTCACACGCGGAGAAGCACCGGTCATCCTGGAGGCCGATGACGTGCGCGGCGACACGCGCGGGATGATGACCGCCTGGTGGCAGATCATCGGGTTGCCATTTCGCGAGCGCGCCTTTGACTGGCAGACCCCGGCGCCCGAGGATTGGGATCATGTTGAGGGCTGGCATGGCGATGTGTCGAACGCGTCGGGGATCAGGCCGCTGAGTGCGGCTGATGTTGCGAAACAGCGGGCGGATTTCGAAGCCATGGCAAAGACGCATCCGCGCATGCTGGACTGTCTGGAGCATCATCTGCCCTTCTATGAGGCATTGAAGGCGCAGGCGCTGAACGCGGCAGGCAAGGCCTAGCGCCGGGCGCGCGCGGAATTTGCACAAATTCCGGGATCGAAAATGAACATTTTCGAGGGCGTTTTCTGTGCAGAAAACGCGGCCCGGCCGTCAGTCGGCGCGCAGGTTGAGAACGAAATCCACGACTTTCGCCTCGGGCATCTCGCAGGGTTTGAGCCGCGCGCCGGAGGCCAGTCGGTAAAGGTTGAGGCTGATGTAATCCGCGCCGCCCAGTTCTTCGGCCACGAGTTTCTGCGCGGCCCCGCCCGAGAAATCCGAGCGCGTCACCACATATCGCCGCCCGGCACAGCTGCCGGTAAAGCTCCCCAGTGGCAGCGCATCGAACGCCGCCAGAAAGGCGGTGGTCATTTCTGTCCGATCCTGGGTTCGGTCCCGGCGCGCAGGCGGGCGATATTCTCGCGGTGGCGCCAGAAGACCAGAAGCGTCAGCAGGATGCCCACGCCGAGCATCTGGCTCTGACCGAGAAAGACCATCCAGATCGTGCTGACCGCTGCGGTAAAGATCGCCGCGAAGGACGAGATGCGGGTTGCCGCCGCCACCGCGAGCCATGTCGCGCAGCAGGCCAGCCCGACCGGCCAGGCCAGCGCCAGCAAAAGGCCAAGGAATGTCGCCACGCCCTTGCCGCCCTTGAAGCCCAGCCAGATCGGGTAGCAATGGCCAAGAAAGGCCATGAACCCGGCCACTTGCGCGGCATCCTCGCCCGAGATCGCCCAGGCCAGCAGCGCCACCAGCGCGCCCTTGGCCGCGTCGATGAGCAGCGTCGCGGCGGCGGCGGATTTGTTGCCGGTGCGCAGCACATTGGTGGCGCCGATATTGCCCGAGCCGATCTCGCGCAGATTGCCGAGGCCGAAGACCCGGCTCATCGCCATGCCGCCAGAGACCGAGCCGATCAGATAGCCCGCCACGGCCCAGACCAGCAGCAGGAAAAGCGGGGTTTCAAGCACTGGCATCAGGGGGCCTCATAAACGCTGCGTCCGGCGACATAGGTGGCCAGAACCTTACCCTGCATCCGCGCGCCGTCAAACGGGGTGTTCTTGGATTTCGACAGAAGCGTGAAGCGGTCGAGCACAAAGGGGGTGTCAGGGTTGAAAAGCAGAAGATCGGCGGGCGCGCCGGGGGTAAGGCGACCCGCGCTGAGCCCCAGCCGCCGGGCGGGGTTGAGCGACAGCGCACGGAAAAGCTGCGCCAGCGTAAGATCGCCCGAGTGGTAGAGCCGCAGGGCGGCGGGTAGGAGCGTTTCGAGCGCGACCGCACCGGAGGCGGCCTCCTCGAAGGGCAGGCGTTTGCTTTCCTCGTCCTGCGGGGTGTGCATCGACGAGATCACGTCGATCAGCCCGTCGCGCAGGGCGGCGATGATGGCCTGGCGGTCGTCCTCGGCCCGCAAGGGCGGCTTGACCTTGAAGAAGGTGCGGTAATTGGCGACGTCCAACTCGTTGAGCGTGAGGTGGTGGATCGAGGTGCCCGCGGTGATATTGAGCCCGTTGCGTTTGGCGCGTTCCAGAGCGGGCAGAGCACGGGCGGTGGTGATCTGATCGGCGTGATAGGCGGCCCCGGTCATCTCCAGCAGGGCAATGTCACGGTCGAGCCCCATGCGTTCGGCCATGGGCGAAACAGCGGGCAGGCCGCGCAGCGAGGCGAACTTGCCCGAGGTGGCCGCCGCCCCGGCGCTCAGCCCCGGCTCTTGCGGATGGCCCACGACGAGCGCGCCCAGACTGCGGGCATAGCTGAGCGCACGGGAGAATACCTTGGTGTTGGTGATCACATGATCGCAATCGGTGAAGGCCACAGCACCGGCATCCATCAGAAAGCCGATTTCGGTCATTTCCCTGCCTTCCCGGCCCTTGGTGAGGGCGGCCATGGGCAGGACGTTGACCGGGGCGGCCTCGTTGGCGCGGCGCAGGGCGAAGGACAACACCTCGGGCGTGTCCACAGCAGGCAGCGTGTCGGGCCGGGTGATCATCGTGGTGACCCCGCCCCTGGCCGCCGCCAGCCCGGCAGAGCGGTAGCTTTCCTTGTGCCGCTCGCCCGGCTCGCAGACCTTGACGCCGATATCGACGATGCCCGGCGCAAGGCAGGCGCCGTTGCAATCGTGCCGCTCGTCCGCCTCTGGCGTGTCGGCCTCGCTGCCGGTGGCGCTGATCCGGCCGCCGTCGGTCAGCAGCCAGCCGGGTGTGTCGGTGCCGTGTTCGGGGTCGATCAGGCGGGCATTGGTGAAAAGAATTTTGGTCATGCCGCTGCCTCCTGCGGGATGCGGATGCGCTTGGTGCGCTGAGCTGTGTTGGGGCTCTGGTCAGTCATCGGCCCCTCCGGCCCCGGCCTCGATCTGGGCGCGCACGGATTTGGCGTCTGCCTGATACTTGAGCAGATATTTCTCGCCCGTGCGGCTGATCACCTGAACGGCGCTGCCCAGGGTGCGCACCTGGGCGATATTCTCAAGCGCAATGGCGCGGGTCTGCGGACCCAGAAGCCGCTGATTGGTCAGATCCCAGCGCACGCCCAGCTCGTCCGAGGCGACATACCAGCCGCGCAGGGCAATCGCCGCCAGCCCGCCCACGGCCCCGGTCCAGACATGCGCATTGCCGAGCGCCCAGAGGACGAGCATACCGCCCGCCATGCCGAGGGCGGCCATCCAGGCATGATCGCGGATATAGGTGCCGCGATCGGCCTGGAACGAGGTCAGCACCTGTTCCCCCGGCGCAAGCTCGGACGTAGGATGCAAGGCGTAGCTGGTGCTGTCGGTCATGAGGCGGCCACCAGAACCATGGCCAGGGTGATCACCGCGATCACAAGGAGCGCGACCATGGCGACCCGGCCGGACATGGCCGCATCGGAGGGGCGCGGTTTGGCAGTGGGGGCCACTTGGCCCTCGGCCGCGGCGGAGGGGAGCGGCTCAAACTTCACCGGGCTCTTCTCTTCGGTATAGGTGCCGATCCAGCGCAGTGGCGCCCTTGGTGTGAGCGTGACAGCCGCGCCCTGAAAGGCGGCGGAGCGCACGACCATCAGATGCCCGGTGAGCGCATCGAGCCGGGCACGGTCGGGGGCGATCTCGGCCTCGGGGATGCCCAGACCCTCGGTCATGTACCCGCTGAGGCCCAGGCCGGTGAGATCCCTGGTGGAAAAGAGATCGACCTGGTCGATATCGAGCGCAGAAACCCCCAGCATGGCGGCCAGATCAGCCTCGCGCAGTTTGCCGACCTCCTCACCGGGAAGGTCGAGCGCGAAGAGCCGCACCAGCCCGCGTTCGCTGGCGGATATGTCAAAGCGGTCGCTCACACCATCACCGCCGCCTCGGCCTGCCGCCGCGCTCTGAGGTTGCGTGCCAGCAGGTCCATCGCGGCCATGCGCACGGCCACGCCCATCTCGACCTGTTCCTGAATGACCGAGCGGTTGATATCGTCAGCCAGTTCCCCATCAATCTCGACGCCGCGGTTCATCGGACCGGGGTGCATGACGATCGCATCCGGCTTGGCATGGCTCAGCTTTTCGGCATCGAGCCCGTAGCGGTGGTAATATTCGCGCTCGGACGGGATGAAGCCGCCATCCATGCGCTCTTTCTGAAGCCGGAGCATCATCACGACATCGACGTCGCGCAACCCTTCCTCCATATCCTCGAACACCTCGACGCCGAACTCGGCAATGCCCGAGGGCATCAGCGTGGGCGGGCCGATGAGGCGCACGCGGTTTTCCATCTTGCCCAGGAGCAGGATGTTGGACCGCGCCACGCGGGAATGGGCGATATCGCCGCAGATCGCGATGGAAAGGCGGTGCAGACGGCCCTTGGCGCGGCGGATGGTCAGCGCATCGAGCAGCGCCTGGGTGGGGTGTTCGTGCCGCCCGTCACCGGCGTTGAGCACCGCGCAGTTGACCTTCTGGGCCAAGAGATCCACCGCCCCCGATTGCGGGTGCCGCACGATCAGCAGGTCAGGATGCATGGCGTTGAGCGTCAGCGCCGTGTCGATCAGCGTCTCGCCCTTCTTGATCGAGCTCGCCTGCATCGCCATGCTCATCACATCTGCGCCCAGCCGTTTGCCCGCCAGTTCGAAACTGGCCTGGGTGCGGGTGGAGTTTTCGAAGAACATGTTGATCTGGGTGAGGCCCGACAGAGCGTCACCATGTTTCACCTCACGGCGGTTGAGATCGACATATTGATCGGCGAGATCGAGAATGGCGGTGATATCGGGCGGGGAGAGGGGCTCGATCCCGAGCAGGTGAGGATGTGAATAGGTCATGCCGCCTCCGCCTTGGTCTGGCGCGTTATAGGTTTGGTTTGCGGGCGGGGCAAGATCAGCCGTGCTTTCCCTTGCCGCGCCGCAAGGCTAGATTGCATCGCATGGAATCGACCCTTGACCCTCATACCGCGCGTGCGCTGCTCGATTGGCAGATCGAGTTGGGGGCGACGGAGGCGATTTGCGATGCGCCGATCAATCGCTATGAGCTGCAGGACAAGGCCCCGGTGAAGCAGGCTGTGGCGGCGGCGCCGGTTGCGGCGGCCGCGGTGGAGCCTGCGGTGGATGCGGTGGCCGAGGCGCGCAGCCTGGCCGAAGGTGCCGCGGATCTGGCCGGGTTGCAGGCGGCGATGGCCAGCTTTGAGCATTGCGAGCTGAAGCGCGGGGCGCGCAATCTGGTCTTTGCCGATGGCGACGCGCGCGCGCGGGTGATGATCATCGGCGAGGCGCCGGGGCGCGATGAGGATATTCAGGGCAAGCCGTTTGTGGGCCGGGCCGGGCAGCTTCTGGACAAGATGTTTGCCGCGATTGGCATGGGCCGCACGGAGCCGGGCGACAGGGCCGTCTATATCACCAACGTGCTGCCCTGGCGGCCGCCGCAGAACCGCGACCCGAAGCCCGAGGAGATCGCCATGCTCAAGCCCTTCGTGGAGCGGCATGTGGCGCTGGTGAAGCCTGAACTCATTGTTTTAATGGGCAATATCTCGTGTCAGGCGGGGCTGGGAAAACGCGGCATTACCCGGCTGCGCGGGCAGTGGGCCGAGGCCTATGGCACACCCTGCCTGCCGATGTTTCACCCCGCCTACCTGTTGCGCAACCCGGCCGCGAAACGCGAGGCCTGGGCGGATTTGCTGAGCCTGCAGGCGCGGCTGCGGGAACGCGCATGAAGATCCTCGCCTTTTCCGACCTGCATCATTCGCACAGGCGGGCGGCGCTGCTGGTTGAGGCGAGCGCCAAGGCCGATCTGGTGATCGGAGCCGGAGATTTCTGCAACATGCGGCAGGGGCTGGCTGAGGCGATGGACCTGCTGAGCCGGATCACGGCCCCGATGGTGATCGTGCCGGGCAATGCCGAAAGCGCCGATGAACTGGCCGCTGTCTGTCCGGCGCAGGCGATTCTGCTGCATGGCACCGGCTGCGAGATCGGCGGGCTCAGGCTGTTCGGGCTGGGCTATGGTATTCCGGTGACGCCTTTTGGCGAGTGGTCCTGCGACATGACGGAGGCGGATGCCGAAATCATGCTCGGGCGGTGCGAGGCGGCGGATATCCTCGTGACCCATTCGCCGCCCAAGGGCATTGCCGATGTCACCTCGACCGGGCTGTCTGTGGGCTCAGCAGCGATTGCCGGAGCCATCAACCGGCTGCAACCGCGCCTTGCGGTTTGCGGCCATATCCATGACAGCTGGGGCATGCGCGGCCGGATCGGGGCCACGGAGGTGGTCAATCTTGGCCCCACGCCAAATTGGTTTAACGTTAAACTACCCTGAGGAGCGCCATGTCCCGCATTGACGAAAGCAAAGAGTTCATCCCCGTGCGTATCGCCGTTCTGACGGTGAGCGATACCCGCGAGCTGGCCGAGGACCGCTCGGGCGATGTGCTGGTCGGCCGGTTGCAGGAGGCCGGGCATACTCTGGTCGCGCGGAGCATCGTCCGCGATGAACGCACTGATATTGCAGCGCAATTGCGGGCCTGGGTGGCGGATCCCGAGGTGGATGTGGTGATCTCGACCGGCGGCACGGGCCTGACCGGCCGGGATGTGACGGTCGAGGCGCATCGCGATGTCTATGAAAAGGAGATCGAGGCGTTCGGGACGGTCTTTACCCATGTCAGCATGGCCAAGATCGGCACCTCAGCGGTGCAGTCGCGGGCGACGGGGGGCGTGGCGGGCGGCACGTATCTTTTTGCCCTGCCGGGCAGTCCCGGCGCCTGCAAGGACGCCTGGGACGAAATCCTCAAATGGCAGCTGGATTACCGCCACCGGCCCTGCAACTTTGTCGAGATCATGCCGAGGCTTGACGAACATCTGCGACGGAAATAGCGCCGACCTGCGTAAAACACTGACCGCTTGGCATTTTTCCTCTGCGGTATAGATTAACGGCAAGGCCCCGGACCGGGCCGCTCAAAGGGTCAGATGCCATGCGCTTCCTGCGCCAAAGCCTTACCGGATTGTTCCTGCTCAGCCTCACCCTGGGGCTGATGGCCTATGCCGGGCAAATGGTGTTCTCCGCGGTCGATGAACGGCTCAATGCCGAGCCGAGAATGCCGGAACGCCGCGAGCGGATCTTTGCGGTGAATGTGGCCGAGGCGAAGCTGGAGACGATCCGGCCGGTGTTGACGGCCTTTGGAGAGGTCCAGAGCCGCCGGGAGCTGGAGCTACGCGCGAGATCGGGCGGAACGCTTGTCGAGCTTTCGGAGGCGTTCGAGGAAGGCGGACAGGTGAAGGCGGGGCAGCTTCTTGCCCGGGTCGATCCGGCGGATGCGCAATCGGCGCTGGACCGGGCCGAGAGCGACCTTCTGGACGCGCAGTTCGAGATTGGCGAAGCCGATCGCGGCCTTATCCTGGCGCAGGACGAGCTGGCGGCGGCGATGGAGCAGGCGGAGCTGCGCCAGAACGCATTTCAGCGCCAGATCGACCTTGAGGCGCGCGGGGTCGGTACGACTGCAACGGTCGAGACCGCCGAGCTTGCCGCGGCACAGGCGCGTCAGACCGTTCTGAACGCGCGGCAGGCCGTGGCGCAGGCCGAGGCGCGGGTCAATCAGGCGGCAACCCGCCTGGCGCGCAGCCGGATCGCCCTGGCCGAGGCCCAGCGCCGCCTGGCGGAAACCGAGATCAAGGCCGGATTCAGCGGCACGCTGGCGGATGTGTCGGTGGTGGAGGGGCGGCTGGTCAGTGCCAATGAGCAGCTTGGCCGCCTGATCGACCCGGATGCGCTGGAAGTGGCCTTTCGCATTTCCACGGCACAATATGCGCGCCTTCTGGACGAGGCAGGACAGCTTATCGCGGCGCCGGTGGGCGTGACCATGGACGCGTTCGGGCTTGAGCTGACCACGGATGCGGTGATCAGCCGCGACAGCGCGGCGGTGGGGGATGGCCAGACCGGCCGACTGCTGTTTGCGCGCATGAGCCGCCCCGGCGGGATGAAGCCCGGCGACTTCGTGACCGTGCGCATCGAGGAGCCCGCGCTGGCGGAGGTGGTGCGCCTGCCCTCTTCGGCGCTGGGTGCCGATGGCACGGTGCTGACGGTGGATGCCGAAGACCGGCTGGATGCGCTGCCGGTGACGCTCCTGCGCCGTCAGGGCGATGACATCCTGGTGCGCGGCGAAGGGTTGGAAGGGCAGCGCGTGGTGACCGACCGCTCGCCACTGCTGGGCAAGGGGATCAAGGTGCGCCTGCTCAACGAGGACCGCACCGAAGTCAACGCCGCCCCCTCGGACACCGCGATGCTGGAGCTGAGCGAGGATCGCCGCGCGCGGCTGATTGCCTATGTGGAGAGCGATGCGGAGATGTCGCCCGACGACAAATCCAGCCTGCTGGATGAGCTGACCAAGGCGCAGGTGCCCGCGCAGACCGTGCAGCGGCTTGAACGCCGGATCGGCGGCTAGGGTATGGCGCGCGCGCTTCCCAGCTCGGCCGGCGGGCTGCTGTCCTATTTCACCCGTCATCGCACGGCGGCAAACCTGCTTCTGGTGCTGATGATCGTGCTCGGGCTTGCGGCCATCCCGAAGATGCGGGCGCAATTCTTTCCCGATGTGATCGTCGACCGGGTGGCGATCAATATCTTATGGGAAGGCGCCGGGGCCGAAGATGTGGACCGCGCGATCATGCAGGTGGTCGAGCCGGTCCTCTTGGCGGTGAACGGGGTCAATGCGTCGATCTCAAGCAGCAATGAAGGGCGCGCCAGTATCTCGCTGGAGTTCGAGCCGGGCTGGGACATGAGCGAAGGGCTGGCCGATGTGGAGGCCGCCCTCGACCAGATCACGACCCTGCCCGAAGATGCCGAGGAGCCTGAAGTGCAGCGCGGCGCCTGGCGCGACCGGGTGACCGACCTGGTGATCACCGGACCGGTGAGCGCCGACCAGCTTGGCCTGTTTGCCGATGAACTGGTGACACGGCTGTTCAATGCCGGGGTCACGCGCACCACGATCCGCGGCGTCGCGGCCCCCGAAACCATCGTGGAAGTCCCGTCGACCAACCTGATTTCGCATGACATCACCATGCGAGAGATTGCCACCGCCATCGCCGAGGAGGTGGATGCGGACCCCGCGGGCGACATCAGCGGGGCCGACACAAGGGTGCGCACCGGCGTGGAAAAACGCGAGCCGACAGAACTGAGCGGGATTGTTCTGCGCTCCAACCCCGATGGCTCGAAACTGACGATCGGCGATATTGCCACGGTGCGGCTAGAAGGGATCACCCGGGAGCGCCGGTATTTCGTGGGCGAACAGCCGGCCATCTCGATCCGGGTGGACCGCAGTGAACAGGGCGATGCCATCCGCATTCAGCGGCGGGTGCAGGAGGTCGCCGACCAGATGGAGGAAACCCTGCCCGAGGGGGTGGAGGTCCGGCTGATCCGGGAACGGGCCGAGGCCATTTCAGGGCGGCTCAACATCCTGCTCGACAACGGGCTGATGGGGCTCGGACTGGTGATCACGCTGCTGTTTCTGTTCCTCAACGTGCGCACGGCGTTCTGGGTCGCGGCGGGGATTCCGGTGGCGATGCTGGCGGCGATTGCGCTGATGTATGTGGGCGGGCTGACCATCAACATGGTCTCGCTCTTTGCGCTGATCATCACGCTGGGGATCGTGGTGGATGACGCGATCGTGGTGGGCGAGCATGCCGATGCGCGCTATCGCAAGCTGAAGGAGAGCCCGTCGGAAGCCTCGGAACGCGCGGCGCAACGCATGGCGCTGCCGGTCTTTTCCGCGACGCTGACCACGCTGATCGCCTTTTTTGGCCTCACCTTCATCGGCGGGCGGTTTGGCGATCTGATCATCGACATGCCGTTCACGGTCATCGCCGTGCTGGTGGCCAGCCTGGTGGAGTGTTTCCTGATCCTGCCGCATCATATGTCGCATGCGCTGAAGCCGCGCGCCCCTGCGGGTTTCAGCCGCCTGCGGGCGGGGCTGGCGATGTTTTCGATGATGCTGGTCACCGCGCTGTTTTCAGGGTTGTTTTTCGCCGGTGGGGTGCTGGGGCTGACACAGCTGGGATGGCTTGCCGACGCCGATATGCTGACGCTTCAGAATGCGGCTGTCGCGGCGGGTGGTGGGATTGTCCTGCTGATCCTGTCCTTCTGGTTCCTGTCGCCGGCACAGCGCACGCGCGCCATTCTCGCCATGTCCCGGCACGGGGTCGACATGGTCTCGCGCGGGGTGGACATTGGCTTTAGCCGGGTGCGCGAGGGGCTTTTCCGGCCGTTCATCGCCGGGGTCATCTGGGCGCGCTACCCGGTCTTTGCCGGTCTGCTGCTGGTGCTGGCCAGCCAGGCGGCTCTGTTTATCAAGGGCGATGTGCAATGGCGGTTTTTCAACGCGCCCGAGCGCGGCAGCGTCACCGGAAATTTCATCATGGCGCCATCGGCCAAGCGCTCGGACACGCTGGCCATGATGCGCGAGATGCAGCGCGCAACCGAAGAGCTGGGCGCGGAATATGCCGAGCGTTACGGGACCAATCCGATTGATTTCGTCATCGCCGAGATTGGCGGCAATGCCGGGCGCGGCCTGTCGGGCGCGGACAACAAGGACCCGGACCTGCTGGGCGGGATATCGATCGAGCTGATCGACGCCGACCTGCGCCCCTATTCCAGCTTTGCCTTTGTCGGAGAGTTGCAGGAGCGTGTGCGCCAGCATCCGCTGGCCGAAACGGTCAGCTTCCGCGGCTGGCGGTCGGGGCCGGGGGGAGATGCGCTTGATGTGCAGTTCTTCGGAGCGAGCGCGGAGGATCTGAAGGCCGCCTCGGAGGCGCTGAAAACGGCGCTGCTGCGCTTTCCGGAGGTGTCGGCGGTCGAAGACAACCTTGCCTATGACAAGGAAGAGCTGATCCTGGAGCTGACCCCGCAAGGTCAGGCGCTTGGCTTTTCCATTGACGCTCTGGGGCGTGTGTTGCGGGCGCGTCTGGGCGGGATCGAGGCGGCGACCTATCCGCTGGGCCCGCGCAGTGCCGCGATCCGGGTGGAACTGCCCGAGGGCGAGCTGACCGCCGATTTCCTGGAGCGGATGCAGTTGCGCACGCCTGCCGGAGCATACGTCCCGCTGGCCGATATTGTCAGCGTGGACCGGCGCACCGGGTTTTCCACCGTGCGGCGCGAGAACGGGCTGCGCCTGATCAGTGTGACCGGCGATATCGCCGAGGACGATCCGGCGCGCGCCGCGGCCATTTCGCAGGCGCTGGAAGAAGAGATCTTGCCCACCATCGCCAGCGAACAGAAGGTCGAGTGGCGTCTTTCGGGGCTGAGCGAGCAGGAGGATGATTTTCTCAACGACGCGCGGCTTGGGCTGACGCTGACGCTGCTGGGGATCTATCTGGTGCTGGCCTGGGTCTTTGCCAGCTGGACCCGGCCTGTGGTTGTGATGGCAATCATTCCCTTTGGACTCGTCGGGACGATCTATGGGCATTACCAATGGGATGTACCGCTGAGCATGTTCTCGGTCGTGGGTATCCTGGGGATGACCGGGATCATCATCAACGACTCGATCGTGCTGGTCACCACGATTGACGACTATGCCAAGGATCGCGGCCTGATCCCCTCGATCATAGACGCGGCGGCAGACCGGCTCAGGCCCGTGCTGCTGACCACGCTGACCACGGTGCTGGGCCTTGCGCCGCTTCTGTTCGAGCGGTCGCAGCAGGCGCAGTTTCTCAAGCCGACGGTGATCACCCTGGTCTATGGGCTGGGCTTTGGCCTGATCCTGGTGCTGCTGATGGTGCCGGCGCTGGTGGCGATGCAGAGTGACGTGGCCCGCATGATCCGGGCGCTGCGCCGGGGCCTGCGGTTTCGCGCCGGGCCGGTGCGGGTCGCCCTTGGTGCCGGGCTGGCGATGGTGCTCGGCTGGCTGGCGGCAACGATGGGCCAGGTGATCTTTACCGGAGCGTTGCCACCTGCCCTGAGCGGGCTGTTGCCCCTGTCAGACCCGATGGCGGCAGGGTTCGTGCTGTTCTCAGGTGGCGCGGCGGCGATCAGTCTGGGGCTGTTTGCGGTTCTCGGACTGCGCCACTGGCTCAGCCGGTCTCAGCCCGCCGAACAGCCCTGAATATCCACCGCGTAGTTCGATCCGATCACGGTGATCCGCACGGCGGACCGATCGAGCGCGAAGGCCCGGCCGTCCACATGGTAAAGCTCGGCCTCGGCGTTCAGCCGCCCGCCGTTGCGTCGGGCATCGCCCTGGCTGACCCAGATCTGCGGGTTGTCCAGTTCCACCACCATCACTTCGGTGCCTCCGGCAGAGGGCATGGCGACCGACGCGCTCAGGCGCAGCCCGTCCTCGATGGGCGACACGTCGCAGCGCACCTGCCCGACACCCGCCTCTGAGGGCGCATAGGGGCGGTCGGCCATGGCCGCGGTGATATGCGGGTCGGGTTTGCTGACGTTCGATGGCAGAGCTTCGGAGAGAGACAGGGTAATCGGCACGCAGACATCCTTGCACACCCCCAGATCGATGCTGGCCTTGAGCTGTACCGGCTTGCCCGCACGTTCGGGGCTGATGCGCATTGGCAGGATCACCCGATCCTTGTAGCCGATCACCTGCACGCCGCCCTGATCGATCACGATGGGCGTGGGCCAGACCGGTTCCACCGCGCCCAGATTGCGCGAGCCGCGCCAGTCAAACCGGGGCGGAATACCCGCATCGCCCGGTGCGCGCCAATAGGTCTTCCAGCCCGGGGCCATGTGCAGCTCGACCGCGGCCATGTGCTGCCCGTTGGCCATGCGCCAGCCAGGCAGAATCCGCGCCTCAAGCGCATCGTCCAGCGGCCCGGCCTGGGCGACAGGTGCCGCAAGACCCAGAATCAGGCCCAGCATCATGCGTATCTTTGTCATCATTCCTTCCAGATGGCTGGTTTGCATTGAAATGCCAAGTCACGTTTGGGCGAGGATCGCGTGCCGCCTGCCCTTGCACAAGTGGCGCAGCGCCCCCATTGTGAAAGGAGCAGTGACAAAGGACACCAGGCGCGTGAGCGACGAAATCGACCTGACCGGCAAGCTCCTGATTGCCATGCCCGGCATGGGCGACCCCCGTTTCGCGCATTCGGTGGTCTTCATGTGCGCGCATTCCCCGGACGGGGCGATGGGGCTGATCCTCAACAAACCGACGGGTGATCTGCATCTGAGGGACCTGCTGGAGCAGCTTTCGATCTCGATCGGCGCGGAGATGTTCAACCGCCCGGTGCATTTCGGCGGCCCGGTGGAAAGCGGGCGCGGCTTCGTGCTGCATGAGCGCGGCTATCACAGCTCCATCTCGACCCTGGACGTCGATGCGCGCTTTGCCATGACCGCGACGATGGACATTCTCGAAGATCTCGCGCAGGGGCGCGGCCCGCTGAAAGCCCTGATTGCGCTGGGGTATGCGGGCTGGGGGCCAGGGCAGCTCGAAGGCGAGATCGCGCAGAACGGCTGGCTGACCTGCGATGCCGATCCCGCGCTGGTCTTTGACGAGGCAGACGCGACCAAATGGGAGGCCGCGCTCAAAACGCTGGGCATCGACGCGCTGGCCCTCTCTGCCGAGGCCGGGCGCGCCTGAGCCCCTCCGTCTTCCTGGTTAAAATACTCCCGCCGGGGGCCCGGCCCGCCACACGCCCTCCCTCCGCATAAAGCGTCGCCTCTCCACCCGCCCCGAGGACGACGCCAAAGGCGGAGGACGAGACAAACCGGCGCGCGGGAACCGCGCACAATCGGATCAGGGCCGCGTCAATGAAAATCCCGGCTTGGAAAGAGCTTTTTCGCCTGTTCGCGCGGGTGCCTTGCAGACGGGCGGACAGGACCGGGGCGCGGGGCCTCATCGGCACCGGGGCGCGTCACGCCCACCGCATCCTCCAGCGGATGGCCCAGATCCGCCAGTCGGCCTGACATATCCTCGACCTTTTGCGCGATCAGATGCACCACCTGCCCTTCGCGCTGCAGATAGCCCGTGACGCGTAACAGCCGCCCCCCCATCACCGCACGGCGGAAGCGCTCATAAACCTTTGGCCACACGACCACATTGGCCACCCCCGTCTCATCCTCCAGCGTCAGGAAGATCACGCCCGAGGCTGTCCCGGGCCGCTGCCGGGTGATCACCAGCCCGCACACCGTCGCCCCGCCCAGCGGCGCGCTGATCAGCTCTGCATGGGGCAAAAGCCCCGGCATGGCGGGCCGCAAAAGCTCCATCGGATGCGCGCGCAGGCTGAGGCGCAGCGCCACGTAATCCTCCACCACCTCCTCGCCCAGCTGCATCGCGGGCAGGATCACCTCGGGCTCCACAATCCCCTCGCCCTCGATGGGGTCGTTGAACAAGGGCAAGGGTGCCGGCGCGCGCAACGCCTTGATCTGCCAGAGCGCGTCGCGCCGGGTGAGGCCCATATCGGTGAAGGCATCGGCCTCGGCCAGCCGCTCCAGCGCGGCAGGGGCCACGCCCGCGCGCAACCACAGACCTTGCGGATCGCGATAGCCATTGCCGCGCGCCGCGACGATCCAGCCTGCATCCTCCTCGCGGAACCCCTTGATCTGCCGGAACCCCAGCCGCAGCGCCAGCGCCCCGTCGGCGCGCCGTTCCAGCGCATTGTCCCAGCCACTGGCATTGACGCAGACGGGGCGCACCTCCACGCCGTGCTCGCGCAGATCCCGCACGATCTGGGCAGGCGCATAAAACCCCATCGGCTGCGAATTGAGCAAGGCACAGGCAAAGACGCCCGGATGGTGGCATTTGAGCCAGGACGAGACATAGACCAGCATGGCAAAGGCCGCCGCGTGGCTTTCGGGAAAGCCGTAATCGGCAAAGCCCTCGATCTGGGTGAAGCAGCTTTCGGCAAACTCGGGGGAATAGCCGTTTTTCAGCATACCGGCGAGGAACTGGTCACGGAATTTGCTGATCGTGCCCATGCGCCGGAAGGTGGCGATGGAGCGGCGCAGGCGGTCGGCCTCTTCGGGGGTGAATCCGGCGGCCACCACGGCGATCTGCATGGCCTGCTCCTGAAACAGCGGCACTCCCAGCGTCTTGCCCAGCACGCCTTCGAGCGCACGCGACGGAAATGTCACCTTCTCCAGCCCCTGCCGCCGCTTGATATAGGGTTGCACCATGCCGCCCTGAATGGGCCCCGGGCGCACGATGGCCACCTCAATCACCAGATCGTAAAACTCGCGCGGGCGCATGCGCGGCAGGAAGTTCATCTGCGCGCGGCTTTCGACCTGGAACACCCCCACCGCATCGGCGCGGCAGAGCATGTCATAGGTCGCCGTGTCGGCCTGCGGCACGGTGGCGATGGAAAGCATCTGTTTCTCATGCTCCTCAAGCAGGGCAAAGGCCTTGCGGATACAGGTCAGCATGCCGAGGCCCAAAACGTCGATCTTGAGAATGCCAAGCGTGTCGATATCGTCCTTGTCCCATTCGATCACCGTGCGGTCCTCCATCGCCGCGTTCTCGATGGGGCAGAGCTCATCCAGCCGCCCCCGGGTGATGACAAAGCCGCCGACATGTTGGGACAAATGGCGCGGAAAGCCGATGATCTCGCCGATAAGCCGGATGGTCTGCGCCAGCCGCCGGTCATCCGGGTCGAGCCCCAGTTCGCGGATGCGCGCGGGGTCCGCGCCACTGCTCGACATGCCCCAGATCTGGCCCGAGAGACCGGCCGTCACATCCTGGGAGAGGCCCATCACCTTGCCCACCTCGCGGATCGCGGCACGCGAGCGGAAATGGATCACCGTCGCACAAAGCCCGGCGCGGTGGCGGCCGTATTTTTCATAGATATGCTGGATCACCTCCTCGCGGCGCTCATGTTCGAAATCCACGTCGATATCGGGCGGCTCGCCGCGATGCTCCGAGACGAAGCGGGCAAAGACCATCGAGATCACCTCGGGCCCGACATCGGTGATGCCGAGGAGGTAACAGAGGATCGAATTGGCCGCCGAGCCGCGCCCCTGACAGAGGATGCCGCGGCTGCGGGCAAACTTCACGATGTCATGCACGGTGAGGAAATAGGCGGCGAAGCCCAGCTTTTCGACGATCTGCAATTCGCCCGTCATCATCACCCGCACCCGCTCGGGCGCACCCTGCGGATAGCGGCGGCTCAGCCCCTCCCCGGCCAGCCGTTCCAGCCGCTCCTGCGGGGTCTCTCCCTCGGCGCTCTCGTCGGGGTAGTCATAGCTGAGCTCGCTCAGGCAGAAGCTGCATCGGTCGGCAATCTCGACCGAGCGGCGCAGCGCGCCGGGGTGGTCGCGGAAGACACGGATCATATCGGCATAGCCCTTGAGGCGGCGCTCGGCATTGGGCAGCGCCCGGGTGCCGATCGTGTCGATCGTGATCCCCTCGCGCAGGCAGGTGAGCACATCGGCGAGCTGGCGGCGGGCCGCGCGGTGCATCAGCACATCGCCCACCGCCACCATCGGCGCGGAGGCCTTGCGCGCAAGCAGCGTGCAGGCTTCGAGATACGCCGCATCCGAGCCGTCATAGCGCGGGGCAGCCCCAAGAAAGACATGGCCCGGAAAACGGCGCTGTGCCTTGCGCAAATGGCTCAGCACGCCGCTGTCGCCGGGGGGCTTTTGCGGCAGGGCGATGAGGATCATGCCGGTGCCGTGCTCCAGCAGATCGCACAGCTCAAGATGGCATGCCCCCTTCTCGGCCCGGCGTTTGCCGAGGGTCAGAAGCCGGGTGAGCCGCGCATAGGCGGCGCGGTCGCGCGGCAGGGCAAGCCAGTGAACCGGGCTGTCGCGCAAGACGAGGCGGCAACCCACGATCAGACGCGGCAGGCGGGCCGTCTCAGGGCGCGGCACGTCGCGAGGCGCGCCAGCCTGCTGGCGCGAAGAGCTGTCCACCTGCACGGTTGAGCGTACCGGGATGGCCTCGGAAAGCGCGCGCTGCAACTCCCGCAGGGCCGCATAGGCGCGGACCACACCGGCGAGCGAATTGCGGTCGGTGATGGCGATGGCGTGAAGCCCCAGTTCGGCGGCGCGCGCCACCAGCTCTTCGGGATGCGAGGAACCGCGCAGGAAGGAGAAGTTGGAGGTGACGCAGAGCTCGGCGTAGCTCATGACATCCCCGTCTGATCCGAAGGTGTGCGCAAGGCGCACGCTCTGTTTCTCGTCCTCCGCTTTGCGTCGTCCTCGGGGTCTGTGGCGGGTGCTACGCGATATGGCCGGTGGAGGTGTTTGTGGCAAGTGGGGGATTTGAGTATTTGAGGAACAATGAAAGGGGAGGTCATGCGAACTCTCCCTGTACGAACCAGCCGGGGGATTGCGGAGTGTAATACATCCAGAGGCGGCGGCCCTGGCGGGTTTCGACCTGCCAGTAGTCGCGCATCCCTGTGCGCCAGCTTTCGTCGGAGAGCCACCATTCGGGGGCGATGCGTTCCGGCCCGGTGGCGCGGCCGGTGGAGAGCGACATGCGCCGCCAGCGGAAGCGGCGGGGCGGGCGCGGGCCCTGACCTGCGATGGGTTCGGGCGCAAAGAGGCGCAGGGGGCGCGGGCGCAGGGCCACCCAGGAGCCGGAGGGGTCCGAATAGGCCGCGGGAGCGATGAGGAAGGCGCGTTCGGGGATGTGGCTGTCGGCGGGCAGGAAGCGGCGGATATTGTCGAGGCCGATGCGGCTGCCGATGCGGGTGATCAGGTCATTGAGCGTGTCCTGATCGGCGGAGCGCAGGGGGCTGAGCTGCTGCGCCGGGAGGGGGTCGACCCGGGTGGCCTCCAGCCGGAGCTGGTCGATGCCGAAACCTGCGTCCACCGCGCTCACCCCGCGTTCGAAAAGCGGCAGGATGCGGCGTGCGTCACGCAGGGGGCGGGCGAGGCGCAGTTCGACCTCGCAACTGGCCTGGTCGACCCGGCGCAGGGTGAGGCGCAGGGCGCGGGCGCCGGCCTCGGCCTCGGCAAGGCGGGTGCAGACCTGTTCGAGCAGCCGCCCGGTACCGGCCATGACATCGGCGGTCAGGCCGATGGGCTCGGGCAATGTCATCTGCGCGGCAAAGCGGGGCGGGTCAGGCAGGGGCGAGACCTGTTCGGGCTGATCCCCCAGCGCCTGCTCGAGCCGCATCACCACGTCGCGGCCAAAGCGGCGGGTGAGGCTGGCGCGCGGCAGATCCAGCAGCTCGCCAATGGTGCGCAGTCCAAGCCGTTGCAGGGCGATGACGGTGGCCTCTGGCAGGCGCAGGGCGGAAACCGGCAGATCGGTGAGGCTGCTGCGTGCCGCACCCGGCGGGGCGATGCCTTTGCCGTAATGCGCGATGGCCCAGGCCGCGCCCCTGGTGTCCGCAAGGCCGCTACGGACATGCAGCCCTGCACGGGTGAGGCGCATGTGCAGGTCATCGAGCAGCGCCGCCTCGCCGCCGACAAGATGCGCAGAGCCGGTGATATCGAGCGACAGCCCGTCACGCCCATCCAGCCCCACCCAGGGACAATAACGCGTGGCCCAGCGGGCAAGGATCCGCAGAAAACGCGCATCGGCGGGCGGGTCGGCCGGGCGGGTTTGCAGATCAGGGCAGATGGCGCGGGCATCGGCAAGGCCCATGCCACAGGAAAGCCCTTGCGCCCCGGCCTGCGAATTGAGGCAATAGAGCCGCTCGGTGTTACGCTCGTGCAGGGTCAGAGCGAAGGGGCCGGAGACAGGGCGCACCCGCAGAGCCCGGTCACTGGCCAGGCGGGGAAACCAGAGAGATACGACGCGTTTGCTCATCCCAGTGCACGGTAAAGGCGGCTAATGTTCCTTTTTTGTTCTTTATAATTTCCCACCGCGCGTGAGTCGAGTCCGCAGGGTCGAAAACCGGGGCGCAATGCCAGCGGGTATCGGCGGCGTTGGAGCCGGCACCTTCGGGAATGAGACAGAGCGCGGTTGTCCGCCCCGCTTCGGCGGCCAGTTGCAGGCGGCGCCCAGCCAGAAGCGAGAGCGGTTTGGTGACTTCGACAATCACGAGGCGGACGGCCCCTGCGCGCAAGGCGTCTTCGGCGACGGCAAGGGCATCGTCCTGATCCTTTGGGGTGACCAGCAGAAGACGCGCAGGGTCAATATAGCGGCTGATGCCCACGGGGTTGAGCTGTTCCGGCGTCCAGCTTTGCGCGATCCAGAGCAGCGGCCCGTCAAGCATTGCGGCCAGAGCCAGGGCAAAGCCGGTGGCCCCCGGCCCTTCGGCCTCGTGGCAGCGGGCAAGTCGCAGAGGCGCGCCGGGCAAGAGCGTGATATGTGGGTCTGGCCGTGTCATGGGTCACCAAGGTATCACGCAATGCCGGAAGGGCCACCGGTTAAATCGGCGGGGTGTAGGGTGGGGTTGATACTCCCCCGTGGCCCTTCGGGACTAGCGATCAAACTCGGTTTCATGAAGGTCTTCCATCAATGCCTTGCCTAAAGCGTCCTTGATCGGCTGTATCTCTGCCGCGATGCTCTCAAAGCCACATCGGGCCGCGTCGAGCGGGTCGGCATCCCAGCCACCGGGCAGGGCCTCCAGGAACGCAAGCCGCAGGGTCGTGGGCGGATGGGAGCTGTCGACCCGGTGTTTCTCGGCGGCAGCCAAGTCGAGATAGCGGGTGACAAGGGCCGGGTCGGCTTCGCTGACCGCGTGGCCCATATGGTCGAAAATCCGGCCATTCTGGTTGTCCCGGTAAGGGTAGAGGTCAAGCATGGCGCGGTTGCTCAGGTCCTAGCGCGTGAGGGTCACGAGCGCGCTTTGCATGGCCTGGCGTCCCGCGACCCGCGCGGCGGCCGCATCGGCGCGGTACTCGGCGCGCTGCGATTCGAAAAACGAGAACCAGCTGAGCACGCGATCATATCCGCTGACAAATGCGGCAAAGACGAGCTGGGCAAGGGCGCCGCCGAATGCGTCGCCGGACCGCATTTCGAAAGTGTCCTGCCAGGTGGTCAGGACCGACTTGGCCTGAAAGAAAGCGCCCTGTCGCAGCGGATCGTCATTGACCTTGTGTCCAAGCTCATGGGTGAGAATGGCCAGCTTCTCAGCCTCGCTGGCCGCCGCCCAGAGCGGCAGGCCAATGCCAAGGATCCAATCTTGCCGCCCGAACAGACCAGACCGGTATTGCCCCATATAGGCGTTGAACACAGTGTCGAAATGGACGCCATCCGGCGCAGTGGTGCCGAGACGTTCGGCGATCTGATCAAGCAAGGCGAAGAGTGTCGGCAGTTCTTCGCGGCGATAGGTGCGTGCATGGTTTCGGTTGATCGGCGGCAGAAGGATATAGGCAAAACCCAGCAGGATCAGCCCGATGATCAGGGGCAAGACCCTGGGAAAGGTGGTCCAGATCACCGCGAGGCCAAAGCCCCCCACCAGGAGGGGCGATATCAGCACGATGACCGAGAGCACCCAACACACCGCCAGCCGAAAGGTCAGGCGGGGGCGTGGGTGCCCGGTTTCGCGCATGCCCTGCGCCAGCAGGGTTTCGGCATATTTGGCCTGCCAGCGGTCTGTAAAGCTGCTGATCATGAAAACGCGGTTCCGGCGCTAAAGGCTCCGTTTTGAGAGTCGCAGGACACCGCCCATGCGGCAAGCGGAAAGCAGCAGGCGCGAACGGTGGGAAAGACCGCTTGCGCCTTGCAGGCAGAGCAAACAGGCATGTGCGCAAGCCCTGCCGCAAAAGGCGTAGGGTGGGGGTTTACCTCACCTTCCGGACCATGGTGGGGTGAAACCCCGCCCTACACGATGCCGTCGAAGTCGGAGGCTGCGTGGCGTTCGGGCAGCATGGTCTCCGTATCGGTCGATTTGCGGTTCACGATACGGCCGCGCTTCACGCCCGGGCGCGCGTCGATCTTTTGGGCCCAGGCGTTCACATGCTCATACTCCTGCGTGCTCAGGAACGTGGCCGCGTCGCCATAGGCCCGGCCCAGCACGAGATTGCCATACCAGGGCCAGATCGCCATGTCGGCGATGGAATAGTCATCGCCCGCGATGAACGGCCGCTTGGCCAGTTGCCGGTCAAGCACATCGAGCTGACGCTTGGTTTCCATCGCATAGCGGTTGATCGGATATTCGTATTTCTCGGGCGCGTAGACATAGAAATGCCCGAAGCCGCCGCCCAGGAAGGGGGCGCTGCCCATCTGCCACATCAGCCAGTTCATCACCTCGGTGCGCCCCGGGCCGCTGGCGGGCAGGAACGCGCCGAATTTCTCGGCCAGGTGGACCAGGATCGAGCCGCTTTCAAACACCCGCAGGGGGGTATCGCCCGAGCGGTCTACCAGGGCGGGGATTTTCGAGTTGGGATTCGCCTCGACAAAGCCCGAGCCAAACTGGTCGCCCTCGCCGATGTCGATATACCACGCGTCATACTCTGCCGCGTGACCGGCCTCCAGAAGCTCCTCGAAGAGGATCGTGACCTTCTGCCCGTTGGGAGTGCCCAGAGAATAGAGCTGGAACGGGTGGTCGCCCACCGGCAGCTCCTTGTCATGGGTGGGCCCGGCAATGGGCCGGTTGGTCGAGGCGAAGGCCCCGCCATTGTCCTTGTCCCAGGTCCAGACTTTCGGGGGGGTATAGGTTGGATCGCTCATCGGCGTGGTCCTTTCTGAAAAGCTCTTCAACAGGTAACGACCCGGCCCGCAGTTGCAAGTGCGCAGATGCACAGACGCCTGTGCCTGCCTGTGTGTTCGTGGGAAAAACTCTGGAGAGGGTTGCGTGGGTTTTGTGGATGGCTGCTTTGCGGACGAAGCCGCCGTTCGGTTTTCCGGGCCCTGAGCCGCGTATGGCCGACGCGCGCGGGGGCGATCCAACCGATATTCAGGGCACTTTATCCCTGCCACATCCGAACGAATTGCGAGTGATGCGCCAAGCTGAACCCAATCGCCGCCGCGTGGGGGCGCGTCGGCGATGCGCGGCGGGCTTCGCCCTTGATTCCGCGCAATGCGTACACATCACGTGTCCGCAAAGGGCTCTTTCCAGCCCCTCCCCAACCGCGCATCAGGAGTGGTCATCTACGCGCTTGGGCACAGTTCGGATCACCACCAAACAGCAACGCGACGCGAAACAGAGTTTCATCGGCCAAAACTCAGCCGAGCTGGTAGCCCGGTGTAGAGGCGGAAATGGCCTTTTCCTCGTCGTTCATGCCTTCTTCGATCCCCTCGAAAAGCGGAGTGGACAAATACCGCTCACCAGTGTCGGGCAGCATGCAGAGGATAACCGTGCCCGGCTCGGCCTTCCTGGCGATCTCGAGAGAGACGGCAAAGGTGGAACCGCCCGAGACGCCGGTGAAAATGCCCTCCTTCGCCGCAAGGTCACGCGCGCATTTGATGCCGTCAGGGCCCGAGACGGGGATCAGCTCGTCATAATAGCCGCCGTCGATCGCCTCTTGCAGAACATGCGGGATGAAATCGGGGGTCCAGCCCTGAATCGGGTGCGGCTCGAACGCCGGGTGGCTGGCCGCGGGCTGATGTGCGTCGTTGCGCTCTTGCGGGGTGCCGCTGCTGACGATGGCGGCATTGGCGGGTTCCGAGAGGATGATCTTGGTCTCGGGGCGTTCACGGCGCAACACCCGGCCAATGCCTGACACGGTGCCGCCGGTGCCATAGCCCGTAACCACGTAATCAAGCCGCGAGCCTTCGAAATCGGCCACGATCTCGCGCGCGGTGGTCGCCTCGTGGATATCGGCATTCGCCTCGGTTTCGAACTGGCTGGCAAGGAACCAGCCATTGGCCTCTGCCAGCTCCACCGCCTTGCGGTACATGCCAAAGCCCTTTTCGGCCTTAGGGGTGAGCACGACCTTCGCGCCCAGCATCCGCATCAGGCGGCGGCGTTCGATGGAGAAGGTCTCGACCATGGTGATGACCAGCGGATAACCCTTCTGCGCACAGACCATGGCAAGGCCGATGCCGGTGTTCCCGCTTGTGGCCTCGACCACGGTTTGCCCGGGCTTGAGCCGCCCGTCGCGTTCAGCTGCTTCGATGATGCTGATCGCCAGCCGGTCCTTGACTGAGGCACCGGGATTGAACGCCTCGGCCTTGACGTAAAGCTCCACGCCGTCGGGGGCGAGGTTGTTCACCCGGATGGTGGGCGTGTCGCCGATCGTTTCGAGAACGCTGTCATACCGTTTGCCGCGGCCATTGGTGGTGCGAGTAGCCATGTGGGGCCTCCCAAGGTGAGTGTGACGTTGCGGGGGAACGTAATCAGGAAGCGGCGCGAGGAAAAGGTGTGTTCCGCTTTTGCGGCTCTACTGACCGGGAAACGGGATGGTTTTCCATCTCGCACCAGAAATCTGGAACAGTGTTCGCCGCCCACCCGGGTCGCGCGGGCTCAATCCACCCGGCGCACCATGAGCTGATTGCCCTCGCGGCGGGTCTCCAGCACCTTGATCTCGGTCACGAGCTCCGACAGTTTCTTCTTGCCATAGGTGCGGGTGTCGAAGTCGGGATTGGCGGTGGTGACCTGCTGACCAAGACGGCCCAACGCATACCATTCGCTGTCCTGGTCGATGCTGTCCATGGCGCGCAAAAGCAGGTCGCGCGCCTCGGTCAGGTTCGCTTTCTGCGGCTTGCCGGTGGCTTCGTCTTTCGGGGTGTCCCCGAGGTTTTCCAGATAGATGAACCGCTTGCACGCCTTGCGGAAGGCCTCGGGCGTTTTGCGCGCACCGATGCCGAACACATCCAGACCCTGCTCGCGGATGCGGCTGGCAAGACGCGTGAAATCACTGTCGGAACTGACCAGCACGAAACCGTCGAACCGGCCCGAATGCATCAGATCCATCGCGTCGATCACAAGGGCGATGTCGGAGGCGTTCTTGCCCACCGTGTTGGCGGGCTGGTGATGCGGGACGAGGCCAAACTCGGCCTGCACCTTGCTCCAGCCGCTCATCTGTTGCGACGAGAAATCGCCATAACAGCGGCGCACGCTCGCCTCGCCCATCCCGGCGATCTCGTCAAAGAGCGGTCCGGCATGTTTGGGCGAGGTGTTATCGGCGTCGATCAGAACGGCAAGAAGCGGCGTGTCATTGGCCAAGATGGCCTCCTGTTCTTTGTATCAGTCGTAGGGTGCGTGATCTCACGCACCTTCCCGGTCAGTCGCTGCGCGCCACCTGTCCGGCCATCACGCAGAGAAGTTCGTACATGATCGACACCCCCAGGAAGGCGGTGCCGCCCGACGGGTCGAAGGGCGGCGAAACCTCGACCATATCGGCGCCGACGATCTTCACCCCTTCCAATTCGCGGCAGACCTGCAGCGCCTGATAGGAGTTGGGCCCGCCCACCTCGGGCGTGCCGGTGCCGGGGGCGAAGGTTGGGTCGACGAAGTCGATATCATAGCTGATGTAAGTGTCGCCCTGCCCGACGATCTCGCGGGCCTCGGCCATCACGTCCTCGACGCCGCGGGCGTGGAACTCTTCGACCAGGATCAGGCGAATACCGTTGGCGGCGGCAAAATCGCGGTCCTCGGTGTCATACATCGTGCCACGCAGGCCGATCTGCACGACGCGCTTGGGGTCCAGAAGCCCCTCCTCCACCGCGCGGCGGAAGGGGGTGCCGTGGGTGTACATCGTCCCACCAAAATAGCTGTGAAAGAGGTCCGTATGGCTGTCGAAATGGATCATGCCGACCGGATCCTTCTTGGCCACCGCGCGCAGCACGGGCAGCGAGGTGAGGTGATCGCCGCCCGCCGTGAGCGGCAGGATACCTGCTGAGATAACGCGGTTGTAAAAGCTGGTGATCCGCTCCATCGAGTCGAGGATATCCGCGGGGTTCGGGCCAACATCACCCAGATCAGCGCAATTTGCGGCCTCGAAGGGGCGCATCCCCGAAACGGCATGTTGCGCGCGCATCATGGTCGACGCATCCCGCAGCTGGCGCGGCCCGTGGCGCGGGCCGGGGCGGTTGGTGGTGCCTGAATCCCAGGGCACCCCAATGAGGCCGATCTGAACATCGCTCAGCCGCTCATGCTCCAGCGGCACATGCGGCAGGCGCATGAAGGTCGGCACACCGGCAAAGCGCGGCAGGTCGAAGCCCGAGACGGGGTGAAAGAATGGATCGCTCATGTGGGTCCTCCCAGACGTTTGCGCGCGGTCACGGGGCCGTCGCCCTGTGCCTCGATTCGTTTGACCGCATCTTGGAGCGGTTCATAGGCCACCGCCATATGAAAGGCGTTGGCATGGATCAGCGTGTCGGGGTCCGCAACCCAGGCGACATGGCCTTTCCAGAAGAGCAGATCGCCGCGTTCAAGGGGGGCATCTTCGGGCAGGTGGTGGCCCAGCTCGGCCTCCTGCATGTCGCTGTCACCGGGGCATGGCATACCGCAGGCGAGGCAGGCCGCCTGCACCAAACCCGAGCAGTCGATGCCGAAGGATGAATTGCCGCCCCAGAGATACGGGGTGCCAAGAAACTTGTCAGCAACGCCAACCGGATCCGGAAATTTGACCGGCAGGGGGGCCAGATGCACAGACGGCACATAAAACAGATGCCCTTGCGGGCGCTTGTCCGAGCGGTGCAGAACCACCTCGGACCAGCCATCGTTTTCATCCGTCACCACAAGCCGAGCCCCGAATGGCAGGTGAAAGCTCCGAGAGGTGGATTTCAGACCGGGCGTGAATTTTCTGTAGCTTCGCGGCGCAATCACCATATGCGTCAGCGGCTCTGGCACTGCCAAAGCATGGCTGCCCACATATCCGACATATCCGTCCTTTTCGGCAAATCCGAAAGCGCAGCGTTCATCCTCTTCCAGCACGACAAACCGATCGCCCATGATCAACTCGCGATCACGCGCCGCGTCAGGATTTGAAACGTGATGACTGAAGATCGGCAGTGTTGCGACACCGACCTGACGCTCTTCGCCTTTGACAAAACAATCGGATTCGATCTGGCCTTTCAGGCTTTCATGCGCGACGTGCTCGTTGGCGCGAAGCCGCCGACGGTCTGTCATTTCAGCACCTCAGGCAGTGCCGCCAAAAGCGCCCGCGCGCCCATGCCGACGCCGCCTCTGGGGCGGGCGGGCTTGGCGTCGGGTGACCAGCCGTAAATGTCGAAATGCATGTACCGCGTGTCACCGGCGAAGCGGCGCAGGAAAAGCGCGGCGGTGATGGACCCGGCAAAGCCGCCTTTGGGCGCGTTGTCGAGATCGGCGATGCCCGGCTCGATCATCGCCTCATATGGGGCGTAAAACGGCAGGCGCCAGACCGGGTCGGCCACTTGTGCCGCGGCCGTCTCCAACGCGCTCACGAGGGCGGGATCGTCGGCGTAATAGGGCGCGAGGTCCGGGCCGACGGCCACACGTGCCGCCCCGGTCAGGGTGGCCATGGAGATCATCAGGTCAGGCGCGTCCTCAGCCCCCAGCGCCAGCGCATCGGCCAGAACGAGGCGGCCCTCGGCATCGGTGTTGTTGATCTCGACGGTGAGGCCATTGCGCGCGGTGAGGATGTCACCGGGGCGGAAGGCGTCAGAGCTGACGGAGTTCTCCACCGCCGGGATCAACACGCGCAGTTGCACCTCCAGCCCCAGCGCCATGATCATATGCGCAAGGCCCAGCACGGTGGCGGCGCCGCCCATATCCTTTTTCATCAGGCCCATAGAGGCACCGGGTTTCAAATTCAGCCCGCCGGTATCGAAACACACCCCCTTGCCCACCAAAGTGAGTTTGGGCCCCGCATCACCCCAGCGCAGGTCAATGAGCCGGGGGGCCTGGGCAGACGCGCGGCCAACGGTGTGGATCATCGGGAAATTCTGCTTCAGAAGGTCCTCGCCACGGATCACCTCGATGGTGGCGCCGTGGCTTTGGGCCAGATCGGCGCAGGCGGCTTCGAGGTCGACCGGTCCCATGTCGGAGGCAGGCGTGTTGATCAGATCGCGGGTCAGCGCCTCTCCGGCGGCGATGACCTCCAGCCGGGCGGCATCGACACCTTCGGGCGCGATGAGCCGCGCCTCGGGCGGTTTCTGATCCTTGTAGCGGTCGAAGGCGTAGCCGGTCAGCAGCCAGCCCAGAGCCTCCACCTCAGCCTGATCGGCGGGCAGACCGTGCAGACGGTAGGTGCCTTTCGGCAGGCCGGGCACTGCGCCGGCAACATGGAAACGGCCCCGCGCGCGCCGGGCCGCATCGCCATAGCCGACAAGGGCCATGGAGACAGCCCCATCGGCATCGGGGATGGCAAGCGCGCTGCCAAGGGCGGCGGTAAAGCCTGTGGCCTGCACCCAGGATGTCACCGGTGCGGGTTGATCCGCAAGCCAGTCCTCAAGCGCGTCCTGTGCGATGACGTGAAGCGGAATGGCGTCGGCCGTGTTATCGGCGAATTTCAGGGACATGGGGGCGGGCCTCGATACAAATGTGTCGCGCCAGAGCCTAGCCGCCCCAGCACCGCCCGCAACCCCTCAAATCGTGAGGTCCTGCAAATCCCAGATCTCCGACAGGGAGCATTCGCCCACCCGCAAGAGCCGCGAGAGCGTGGCCGAAAGCGCCGTGCCGTCGCCATGGTCGATGCAGCGGGTGACGTCCTGCGCCACATTGGCCAGCATCTGCATCCCGATCTGCTCGGCTATGGCAATCAGCGAGCGGGCCGATTTGCGCATGTCGTCGAACCTGAGCTCGCGGTAGCACCGCTCGGTATGCGACAGGCGCGCGGCCAGCTCCTCCAGCGCGCGGCAGACCACATCTTCGGCACTGGCCTCGCCCAATAGCAAAAACAGCTCTTCGAGACGGTTTGAATCGAGTTTCACCGCCTCACGCTGTTCCAATAATGTTACCTGTTCCACGCTCTCACCCTACGACTCACCCGAATTGATCCCGGTCCCGTGACCCGCGCGCAGACTAGGTTCGTACCTCTTCCCAAATCCTTGCGGCGCGGCAATTTTATCTCTCGAAATTTCAGCGAATTGGGATTATCAAATGGATCGCCCCCAACGGATGAGGTCAGAACATGCAAAGGGTCCGCCCCCTCCCCGGTTATCTGATCCAGCGCTATCAAGGCTGGAAAGCAACGCGCTACAAAGACAATCAGGCCTGGTATCGCCACCTTGCCCATGAAGGCCAGCATCCGCGCGCGATGGTGATCTGCTGCTGTGACAGCCGGGTGCATGTGACCGCGATTTTCGGGGCGGATCAGGGCGAGTTCTTCCTGCATCGCAACATTGCCAACCTGGTGCCGCCGTTTGAACCGGACGGGGCGCAGCACGGGACTTCGGCGGCGGTGGAATATGCGGTGACCTCGCTCAAGGTGGCGCATGTGATCGTGCTGGGACATTCCAATTGCGGCGGCGTGAAGGGCTGCGAGGATATGTGCGACGGGAAGGCGCCGGAGTTGGAGGATTCGTCGAGCTTCGTCGGGCGCTGGATGGATATTCTGCGCCCTGGCTATGAGCGGGTGAAAGATATCAAAGACCCTGAGACCCGCACCCGTGCGCTGGAAAAACAGGCGGTGATCGTGTCGCTGGAAAACCTGATGTCCTTCCCGTTCGTGCGCGATGCGATTGCCGAGGGCAACCTGTCGGTGCACGGGCTCTGGCATGACATCGGCGAGGGCGAGGTGGAGCATTACAGCGCAGAGGCGGACGACTTCGTACCCATCTAGGCGCGTGGAGGGCTTCTGTGAGCGGATTTTCCGGGCCTGAGGCGTATCTGCCCTTTTCCGCAAAGCGGCGCCCCAGTACATACAGGGGCAAACGCGACAAGGGACAGATCAGATAATGACCGATATTTTTGCGCTTGCCGCAGACAATCTGCTTTCGCCGATCGTGCTTTCATTTGCGCTGGGGCTGGCTGCGTCGCTGGCGCGATCGGACCTGTCGGTGCCGGAGGCGGCGGCGAAGGCGCTGTCGATCTACCTGCTGTTCGCCATCGGTTTCAAAGGCGGGGTCAGCGTGGCCGATCATGGCGTGGACCTCACGCTGGGCACGACCCTTCTGGCCGGTGTGGCCCTGTCGGCGCTGTTACCGATAGTGGCGTTTGCCCTGCTGAGGATGTTGTCGGGCATGGACCGGCTCAACGCGGCCGCCGTGGCGGGCCATTACGGCTCGATCTCGATTGTGACCTTTGTCGCCGCCACCTCGGTGCTGGAAAGCCGGGGGCTGAGCGCGGAGGGCTATATGGTGGCCGTGGCCGCCGCGATGGAGGCACCCGCGATCCTGTCGGCGCTCTGGCTGATCACGCGCGGGGAGAAATCCGAAAATGGCGAGGGCCGGATGGATGCGGGGCTCTGGCGGGAAATCCTGCTGAATGGCTCGATCGTTCTGCTGGTGGGGTCCTTCTTCATCGGCTGGGCAACAGGGCCGGAGGGGCTTGAGGAAATCTCAAGCTTTATCGTCGCGCCGTTCAAGGGCGTGCTGTGCCTGTTCCTGCTGGATATGGGCCTGGTCGCGGGGCGCGGAATGCGCGAGGGGCGCAAGGCGCTCAATGTGGGCAGTATCGGCTTTGGCCTGCTGATGCCGGTGGTTGGCTCGCTGTTCGGGCTGGGTTTTGCCCTGTTGCTGGGCCTGTCCACGGGCGGTGCAGCCCTGCTGATGGTGCTGGCGGCGTCGGCCAGCTATATCGCCGTGCCCGCCGCGATGCGCGTGGCCCTGCCCGAGGCCAACCCGTCGATCTACCTGACGCTGTCGCTGGGCGTGACCTTCCCTTTCAACCTGACCATTGGCATCCCGCTCTATCTGGCGATTGCCACTGCTGTGACCGGAGGCTGAGACATGCAGACCCATGATGCAAAACGGGTGGAAATCACCATCGAAGCGGTGATGCAATCGCGCCTGACGGATGCGTTGGAAAAGGCAGGCGTCACCGGCTATACCGTCCTGCCGGTGCTGGGCGGCTCGGGCCGGTCGGGCGCGTGGAGCCGGGCCGGACAGGTGAGCCGGGGCACGGGCATGGTGCAGGTCGTGTGCATCATCCGCGCCGAGCGGCTGGACGATCTGCTTGATGCCGCCTTTGCCGTGGTCAAACGGCATATCGGCGTGGTCAGCATCACCGATTGCCAGGTGCTGCGGGCAGAGCGGTTCTGAGGGTTTGGGTGGGATAAACCCCACTCTACGGTCGGGAAAGGACCGGGCACGAATTGAGGTTATCCGCGCCCGCTGACGGGGTGTTGGGAGCAGAGGTCGGACCGCTCAGCGCAGGGCCTGGCCTTCGGGCCATTCCATCTGATGCGAGAGGGTGACGGTCGAGGTCTCATCCGCGCCCACGTAGAGCTCCCATTCCATTACGCCGCGTTTGCCGTCGATATCCTGTTCGTCGGGCATCGGGTCGGCCGACCAGGTGATCTCGAGATCCTCCTGTTCGGAATAGGGCACGCGGTCGATAAGGTCGACATCCCAGCCCGTGCCGGTCAGGTTCTCGATCTCGATGCGCACCTCCTCGACCTGTTCGGTAGAGCGGCTGAGCATGCCGCGATCGCCCTCGTTGCGGTTCAGCACAGTGCGGGTGAGGCGCAGCCCGTCGATCGGACCGAAGGCGATATCGGCATCGGCCCCGGCGGGGATCATCTCAAGATGGCTTTGCCCCATGAACCGCCCGTCGAGATAGAAATTGGCAAGGTGTGTAGGCAGGATCAGCTCATTCATATCGTTGGTGAGTTCGGCGGTGAGATAGGCCACATCCTCATTGAGCGGCACGGCGCGGGCCTTGATCTCGACATCCGTCTCGAGCGTGTCGAGAGCGAGGCGCAGGTAATCGGCGCCGGAGGCCAGCGATACGGGCTGCGGATAGGTGTAGGTGACCGCGAGACCGTCAAAATCGGCCGACATAGCCGCCTCAACAGCAGGAGCGATGTATGGTTCTTCCATCGCGCCGCCAACTGCCCCGAGCATGGCGTCGGTTTCCGCCACGGCCCGCGCTCGGGCGCGGGCTTCTTCCTCGGGATCATAGATCCTGCGAAGATGCGGGCCGACCTCCCAGGGCGCGATACGTTCAGTCGGCCGGACGGTGGAGAGGGTGAGGGCCACATTGATCCAGTTCTCCCCCGTTCCCTGCGCCACGAAAGCACCGCGCTCGAAGGTCAGCACCTCATCGGCGCGGTCCAGCTTGAGGTCATAGACCGGCAACCAAAGGGAGTCGTAGGTGTTGTAGGTGATCACCAGTCTGCCGCTTGTCGGTTCCGGCGATGTAATCGTTACCGCCAGCAGGGCGCGTTCCTCGTCTTCGGGCACGAGGGCGCGCAGGGCCTGGCGGGCCTGTTCCAGCTCTTCCTCGATGTCTTTCAGGTCGCGCGCCGCGAGATCGGCGCGCCTCTCGGCCTCATGCGCCGTTTGCAGAGCGGTCAGGGTCTCCTCTCCGATCATGCCCAGCAGATCGCGCAGCGCGGCGGTATCGAGCGCGGCCACGCCTTCGCCCTCGCCCAGTTGCCGCAGGAAGGCAGCGCGCGCGCGCGCGGCATCGGCCTCAAGCCGGATGGCCTGTATATCGGCCTGTGCTTGCGACAGCCTGATTTCCTGGCGGTCCACTTCGGCCTCTGCGGCCTCAATGGCGGCGCCGGGCCCGTCGGTACGCGGCGGCACGTAATCCTCGCGCAGGGTCAGGCTGCCCATGGTGGCCCCCTCTACTGCGACACGAATGCTTTCCAGCGGGGTGCTTTCGGGCAGATCGGTCAGGATCAGCCGATGTTCGCCCGCCGGAGCGTCGAACGCCGCCTCACGCGTGATGGTCGCGCCTTCGGGGTAAAGCGTGGCCGCGCTAACCATGCTGGAAACAGGAATATCCCCGGCAAAGAGGGCGACGGGGCTGGTGAGGGTCAGGCAAAGGGCGAAGAAACGCATCATGGGGCAAACTCCTTTTGGGAATAAGACGCAGTGTCGGCCGGGTTTCTTGGCGGGTGCAAGACATTTTCTTGGGAATGTCCGGATTCACGCTTTGGTAACCTTGATCTGCTGAGGTTGCGGCATGGAACGGATGCAATTGAAACTCAGCGTCGAGATGCTCCACGCGGCCGCGGCGATTGCGCGTGAGAGGGATGTGACCCTTGGACAAATGGTACGCGATCTGCTGGCGCGGGAAATTTCGCGCCACCACAATGCGAGGCCGCCTGTCAGGGCGGACGAGCAGCTCATCGCGCCCTTACGTGCGCGCCTCGCAAGCGATCTGGCGTTGAGCCAGGATTGGGGCGACCTGGATCAACGGTTGAAGGCAAAAGGCTATGTCCTGCGCGCCGCAGGTGGAGGATTGGCCCTACACCGATGGCCACAGGACACGCGGCTTTGCAAGGCATCCGAACTGGGGTTCAGCTATTCGCGTCTCATGCGCCGATTTGCAGCCCCCTTTCCCGGTCAAGCGCATACCTGGCTAGAGGAAAAATTCCTTTCGTCCAAAACGAAAGGCGCGCCCGAAGACGCGCCTGACCTTCAGGTCATCGACCAAGTTTAAACCAACCTCAGCCTTTCTTCAGGCAGCGCGCGCCAAGCGTTTCGGCAATCTGCACTGCGTTCAAAGCCGCGCCTTTGCGCAGGTTGTCGGAGACGCACCACAGGTTCAGACCGTTCTCGATCGTGCTGTCCTGGCGGATGCGGCTGATGAAGGTGGCATAGTCGCCCACGCATTCCACCGGCGTCACGTAGCCACCCGCTTCGCGCTTGTCGATCACCATGATGCCCGGCGCCTCACGCAGGATGTCACGGGCCTCGTCCTCGTCGAGGAACTCCTCGAACTCGATATTCACCGCCTCGGAATGGCCCACAAAGACCGGCACGCGCACGCAGGTGGCCGTGACCTTGATCGACGGATCCACGATCTTCTTGGTTTCCGCCACCATCTTCCACTCTTCCTTGGTGGAGCCATCCTCCATGAAGACGTCGATATGCGGGATCACGTTGAAGGCGATCTGTTTCTGGAACTTGGAGGGCGGGACTTCGGAGGTCGGGTTATAGACCGCCTTGGTCTGATCCCAGAGCTCGTCAATGCCTTCCTTGCCGGCACCGGACACCGATTGATAGGTGCTGACCACCACGCGCTTGATCGTCGCGCGATCATGCAGCGGCTTCAGCGCCACCACCATCTGCGCAGTCGAGCAGTTGGGGTTGGCGATGATGTTGCGGTTGGTATATTGCTCAACCGCCTCGGGGTTCACCTCGGGCACGACCAGCGGAATATCCGGGTCGTAGCGGTAGAGAGACGAGTTGTCGATCACGACGCAACCCGCTTTGGCGGCCTTGGGCGCGTAGGTTTTGGTCGCGTCCGAGCCGATGGCAAACAGCGCGATATCCCATCCGGTGAAGTCGAACGCCTCAAGGTCCTTGGTCTTCAGGGTTGTATCGCCATAGCTGACTTCGGTGCCGAGGCTGCGGCGGCTGGCAAGGGCCACCACCTCATCGGCGGGGAACTGGCGCTCGGCCAGGATGTTCAGCATTTCGCGGCCCACGTTACCCGTGGCACCGACGACGGCGACTCGATAACCCATCTTCTTGACTCCATCTTACAGGGTTGGCTGCGGCCTCTTAAACCTATCGCGCGCCCGGGGAAAGGGACTTATGCGCGCAGGCCGCGGCAGATCGGCGCGCGGATGGCCCTCAGCCCACCTTGTCGCTGGAAAAGAGGTAGATCACCATGCCCAGCGCCAGGAGTGCAGCGAAGAAGCCAAAGACCATCGTGTAGCCCGCCGCCCCGCCACCCGCCGCCACATGCAGAGGCCCCGAGGCATATTGCACCACCCCTGCCCCGCCGATGCTGAAAAGGTTGAGCAGGGTCACACCCCGGCCTGTCAGATGTGGCGGAATGAGGCTGCGGCCATGGGCCATGACCACCGGATAGCTGATCCCGAAAAAGCCCACAGCCGCACAGAGGGCAATGGAAAGCGCCGCACCGGAAGGGCCAAGGAGGATCAGCCCCAGAAGCGCCGCGAGGCAGGCCGCGCTGCCGCCGAAGACCACCCATTTGCGTGTGCCAAGCAGCCGGTCGAGCGGGCCATAGGCCAGTGCGCCAAGGATCATCGCCATCCCCATGATCAGCGTGGCCTGGCCGATCTGCGCGGTGGTGAGGCCAAACGTGTCACTCAGATAGGGCCCGATCCAGAGCCCGCGAATGGCCGCCGCCGGGGCGTAGCTGACAAAGATCATCGGGAAGATCAGCCAGAGCGCCGGCATGCGCAAAAGATCGAGCAGCGAGCCCTTGGTGTCGGCCTCCAGCGGAGGCGGATCCCGCACAAGCGCCAGAATGCCCAGAGCCACGGCGATAGAGATACTGGCCAGCCCGAAGAGCGAAGCGCGCCAGCCGAAGCTTTCCGCCGCCCAGGCCATCGGATAGGCGGCAATGAGATTGCCCACCGAGCCTGCGCCCACCATGAGCGCGGCCAGAGTGGCGAATTGCGCGGGCGGAAACTGGCGCGCGAAAATGTAGTAGGAGGCCATCAGAACCGGCGCGCAGCCGACGCCGATCAACGCCATGGCAAGCTTGATATGCAAAGCCGAGGCGGCCAGACCAAAGAGCACGGCCCCCCCGCCCCCGCCGATCAGTAGAAGCACCGCCGCCGTGCGGCGCGGGCCGATCCGGTCGAGCGCGGCGCCCACAGGGATCTGCATGGCGGCGAAGGTCAGGAACCACAGGCCGGACGCAGCCGAGAGATCATCCGGTGTGGAACCAAGATCTGTCTCCAGCACGCCGCTGAGAACCGCGAGGAAGGCGCGGAAAAACTGGCTGAGCACATAGGCCAGCAAAAGGAGGGTCAATCCGGCGCGCATCGGGTCCGTTCAGGTCTGGTCAGCGGATGCGTGGCACGGTTTTTACCCAAGCGCAATGCCCGTCCGTAGGGTGCGTGATCTCACGCACCGCTCCGGCTCGGCCTATTCGCCCGGCACCAGCTCTTTTTCGTAATTGCCCTTCACGCGTTCCTTGGTCGGGTCGAAATGCGGATAGGGCACGACGCGGGCCCGGAGCCGCTTCTGCAGCCCGTCGAGCTGGCCAATCTCGATCTCGGTGCCCGGCTCGGAATGCGTTACCGACACGCGCGCCAGCGCGATGTTCTTGCCCAGTATGGGGGACTTCATGGCAGAGGTGATCTCGCCCACCTGCGCCTTGCCGATGCGCACGCAATCGCCGGGGCTGGCGACGATGCCACCCTCCACCTCAAGCCCGACAAGCTTGCGATGCGGATGCGCCTTGCGCTCTTCAAGTGCTGCCCGACCGATGAAATCATCCTCTTTCGTCTTAAGAGGCACCGTAAAGCCAATGCCCGCTTCGAACGGGTCGGTTTGGTCGTCGAACTCGGAGCCGGCAAAGATCAGCCCGGCCTCGATCCGAACCATGTCGAGCGCGGCGAGGCCAAAGGGCGTCAGCCCCATCGGTTCGCCCACTTTCCAGATGGCGTCGAACACCTCAACCGCATGTTTCGGGTGGCAGAAGACCTCATAGCCCAGCTCGCCCGAATATCCTGCCCGGCCCAGCACCACCGGAATGCCCGCCACATCGCCGAGCCGCGCCACGCAGAAGCGGAACATGCCAAGCTCGTCCACCGTGGGGTTGGTGGGGGCGGTCCAGAGCACCTCGCGAAGTATATCGCGGCTTAGCGGGCCCTGAATGGCCACGTTATGCAACTGGTCGGTGGAGCTGCGCACCCAGACATTGAGCCCCAGTTTGCGCCCCTGTTCCTGCAGCCAGAGCCCGGAGGTGTCATTGCCGCCGATCCAGCGGAAGTTTTCCTCACCCAGCCGGAACAGCGTGCCGTCGTCGATCATGCCGCCATGCTCGTAACACATCGCCGTGTAGGTGAGCTGTCCGACGGCGAGCTTCTTGACGTTGCGGGTTACGCAATACTGCATGAGTTTTTCGGCATCCGGCCCCGTCACCTCGTATTTCCGAAGCGGTGAGAGGTCCATGATCGCGGCCTTCTCGCGGCAGGCCCAGTATTCGGCCAGCGCGCCATGGTTGGTCATCTGATTGGGCAGCCAGTAGCCTGCATATTCCACGAAATCGCGCGTATGGCGCGCAAAACAGTCATGAAATCCGGTTTTCTTGGTCTCTTCCAAGTCGGCCTCCGCTGATTTTCTGTAGCCGACGGAGCGGCTGAAGTCTTCGCCCGCGCCATAGGTGCGGACCTGGATATCGGTCGGGTTCCAGCCATTGGCCGGGTCCACGTCACAAGGGCAGGCGGTGGAGACACAGATCATATCCGTCAGCGCCTGCAACAACACATAATCGCCGGGCCGCGACCACGGGTCGTTCATGCCGATGGCGTTGGTGTCGTCCAGCATGGTGTTGAAGAAAAAGTTGATCGCAGGCCAGCCGCCACGCGGGCGAATGCCGTATTGGGCGAGGTCCGTGTTCATGTTCTCGGAACAGTTCACATGACCCGGATAGCCCAGATCGTCGTAATAGCGCGCGGTACAGGCAAGGCCAAACGTGTCATGCCGCCCGCAGGTGTCCTGGATGATCTCAACGAGCGGCTCCTGATCCGAGGACCAGTATTTGGAGAAGATACCCGGCGCGGGATAGAGATTGCCCATCAGGGAGCGGGTCGTGGTCGGGTCGATCTCGCGCTCCAGCCCCTTGTCGAGGGCGCGCAGGGAGAAGGCCTGAAAATCCGAGCATTCGCGCCCCTTTACATCCAGGATCTGGATGAACTGGCCCTTTTTGACCTCATAGCTTTTAGCCTCGCCCGGCTGGATGTTGATATCCACAAGCGGATCGGCCAGCGGGTCGGGCGGGCCGATATCCTCTTTGCCCGCGTTTGGGTCGGCCCGGCGGATATAGAGGATCAGTTCGGTCGGCGGGTTCTGTTCGCCGGGGTGCATCATGCCGCCTGGCGCGGCCACGATCAGCAGCCCGTCGCAGCTTGCGTGAAACGTCTCCATGTCGCCGGGGCGCGAGCCGTCGGGGAATATGCGGATCGCCTCGGCCCGGCCCAGATCGAACCCGGCGCTGTCGAGCGCCTTGGCGACCTTGGCGCCAGAGCGGGAGCCATTGGCCAGCACCGAGATCACCCCGTTGGCAGGCCCGGCTGCGCGGGCGCCCAGCATGCCCGCATCCGAGGTGCCGTCAGGGGTGAAGAACACCAGTTCGCCGGGTTGCAGACCATCGCGGTCGAGCACGGAAATCTCATCGCCCTTGTAGACCGGCACAGCGCGCGAGCCGCCGCCGGGCACCGGGTGCCGTTCGGTGCCATGCGGCAGGATCGGCAGGCCCGGGGTGATGACCCCGGCGCGTTCATAGGGCGTCTCGAACACCGGGGTGATCGTCTGCGGTTTGTTCATGACGAGGCCTCAAGCTCTTCCAGGCTCATGTCGTCGACCGGGCCGCGATGGGTGACCACCAGCTTGCAGCCCGTGTGCGAAATGCTGAAATGCTCGGACCCTCCGGCAAGCGACACGAAATCCCCCGCGCCATAGGCAAAGCCGTCGCAATCCACCAGATCGCCCTCGATCACATAGAATTCTTCCGGGCCGTTATGGCGGTGCGGGTTGCAGCGCGTGCCGGGCTCCATGATCATCAGATAACTGCCCTGCCCCGTCTCGCGATCATAGGAGATATTGCGCCAGTACACCTTTTCGCCGGGCAGGCCCTCCATTTCCATCAGTTCGAAATGCTTGGGGTCGAAGTTCCCCACGGTGCGGAAGTCAGCCAGTTTTCCCATGTCAGAGCCCCAGTGCTTTCTTGCGGGCATTGGCCCAGCTGATGACAGCGAGGTCAAAGGTCAGCGCCATCAGCGAGACGTTGATACCCAGAACGAAGTTTTTACCCAGGTCGGTGCCGGCAAGCGTGCGCTGCAATTCCTGGCCCAGATCCTGCGTGCCGATGAAGGCGGCGATGATGACCATGAAGAAGGCGAACATCAGCGCCTGGTTGAACCCCACGGCCATCGTCGGCATGGCGAGCGGAAGCTGCACCGAAGTGAGCTTTTGCCAGCGGGAACATCCCGCCATGTCCGCCGCCTCGGTCAGTTCCACCGGCACGTTGCGCAAGCCCTCGATCGTGTAACGGGTCAGCGGCACGGTGGTGAAGATCACGATGGACAGCACAACGGTGGTGTCGGTGATCCCGAAGAGCATGATCGCGGGCAGAAGGTAGATGAAGCTGGGAAAGGTCTGCGCGGTGTCGCAAGCGAGCAGGATGCGCTCCGCCCAGACATCGTGGCGCGTGGCGATGATGCCGACGGGAATGCCGATGAGCATCGAGATGAACACCGCCGAGATCACCGAATAGAGGGTGATGATCGAGCGGTCCCACCAGCCCGACAGGGCCACCAGCGAGAAGAAGATCGCTGCAAAGATCGCCGGGCGCTTGCCGCCCACCCCGTAGGCAAAGGCCACCACGAAGAGGATAAAGGCCGGGGTCGGGATAAAGAGCAGCATGTCACGGAACGGGATCAGCACCCAGACGTTCAGGATGTAGCGGATGAATTCGGTCGAGGCCTTGACCCAGCCCAGATCGAGGAAACCGCGGATCACAGCGTCGATCTCGCGCCCCATGGAGAGCGATTGCTTGCGGCCGACTTCGTTGAGGATATCGACGAACTGGGCCGCCACGAAAAACCCAACAAAGGCGACAACCGCCAGAACCGAATATTTGTAGCGGATGAGCCAGGGGGTGCCTTTTTCGAAATGCTCGGGCTGTTTGACCACCCAGGCCTTTGACAGCCGGTCGAGCATGATCGCCACCAGAACGATGGTGATCCCGATCTCGAAGGAGCGGCCCAGCTTGAAGCTGTTCATCATCGCCAGGAGCTTGCCGCCCAGGCCGGGCATGCCGATGAAGGCGGTCAGAACGACCATGGCCAGGCAGAGCATGATCACCTGGTTCACACCAACAAGGATCTCGGTGCGGGCCGAGGGCAGGAAAACGCGGGTCAGCATCTGCCAGCGCGTGCAGCCGGACATCTTGCCCGCTTCGACGATCTCGGGCGAGACCTTTCTGAGGCCGATCGTGGTCATAAGGACCATGGGCGGGGTGGCATAGATCGTGGTGGCGATGGCGCCCGCGGTGGGCCCCACTTTGAAGAAGATCACGGCAGGCAGAAGGTAGGTGTAGAAGGGCAGCGTCTGCATCACCGCAAGGGCGGGTTTGATCGCGTTGTCAAAGGCGCGCCATTTCCACGCGGCAATACCGATGACAAGGCCGATGATGAAGCCCAGGGGGGCGGCGACAGCCAGCACCGAGAGCGTCTGCATCGTCAGTTTCCACTGGCCCATGAGCGCGGTCCAAAGGAACGTCCCACCAGCCAGAAGCGCCAGTTTCCAGCCGCCGAGATAGTAGCCGACGACCGCAGCGAGCGCGGCAATGGCCGACCACGGGATCGGGTCTTCGAAATAAGGCCAGCGGTGTTTGCCTTCCAGAAGGTTGGCAGTCACGCCCAGCATGAAATCGAGCGGCCCCTCGGCGAACCAGCGCGTGACGTGCACCAGGCCGGGGCGGCCGGTTTCGATATCGCCCTTGATGAATTCGAAGAACACGTCGAGCCATTGCGCGAAGGGTGGAATCCAGGCTTCGGGCAGGCGAATGAGGAAGTCGGGCAGGATCGGCTTGGCCGCGGTCAGAATGAGCGCCGCCGCCAGTATGATCTGCAACACGCGGGTGCGGGTCAGCCCCTGGCCCTGGTCATTGACGTGGGAGGCGGCGATATCAGCCATTCTTCTCGTCTCCCAGGAGCACGTCGAGCGCCTTTTGCCGTTCCATCACACCGGTAACGGTGCCGGATTTGTCAGCCACGGGGAGCAGATCGCGGCTGTCGTTCACAAGGCGTCGGGCAAGCTGGTGGATGGTCAGATGGCCGGGGATGGGGTCGCCCTCAACGGCCGCGCCGTTGATCGGGCCAGCCAGCACATTGGCGTGCACCACATGGGCCTTGTCGATCTCCTCGGTGAATTTCTTGACATAGGGCGTCATTGGATTGAGCACGATCTTGTCAGGCGTGTCGCATTGCTCGACCGCACCGTCCTTCATGATGGCGATGCGGTCCGCGAGGCGCAGGGCTTCGTCGAAATCGTGGGTGATGAAGACGATGGTCTTGCCCAGCATGTCCTGAAGGCGCAGGAACTCGTCCTGCATCTCGCGGCGGATAAGCGGGTCAAGAGCGGAAAACGGCTCGTCCAGGAACCAGATATCGGGCTCGATGGCGAGGCTGCGGGCGATGCCGACGCGCTGCTGTTGGCCACCCGAAAGCTCGCGGGGGAAATACTCTTCGCGGCCCTCAAGACCGACGAGTTTGATCACTTCCAGCGCGCGGGCGCGCCGGGCGTGCTTGTCCTGGCCGCGCATCTCCAGCGGAAAGGCCACATTCTCAAGCACTGTGCGGTGCGGCAAGAGGCCGAAAGACTGGAACACCATGCCCATCTTGGAGCGGCGCAGCTCGATCAGTTCTTTTTCCGGCAGGGCCATGATGTCCTGTCCGTCGATTTCAATCGTGCCGCCGGTGATGTCGTGCAGGCGCGAGAAACAGCGTACAAGAGTGGATTTGCCCGAGCCTGAAAGGCCCATGATCACCAGCATCTCGCCCTTGGCGACATCCAGCGTCACATCCTTAACCCCGGCGATGTAGCCATCGGCACGAATGTCCTCGTAGCTGTGCCCTTTGGGCATCCCGGCCAGATAACGGCGGGGGTTGGGTCCAAAGAGTTTCCAGACGTTCTTGCAGGAAATGACGGGACGGTCGCTGTTCATGGGGGGCTGGTGTCCTCAGGCAACCCGCTGGTCGCACACCACAGACAGGAGCACGAGAAAAGGCGGGTAAAGATAATTGTTTGTTTCGTTCGAAGACCCCTGCCCGGCGCAAGCCGGACAGGGGGATCAAAATCAGGTCGGATTAGCTGGCGCCTTCCGGCAGCCACCCTTTCCAGACATCTTCGTTTTCTTCCAGCCAGACCTCGGCGGCCTCTTCGGGCTCCATTTCCTCAACGTCGACGAGACGCGCCATTTCGGCGATCTGCGCGTTGGTGAAGGAAATCTCCTTCAGAACCGCATAGGCGTTCGGCCATTTGTCGGGCATGCCGTCCCAGGCCGCTTTCTTCAGGTAGCCATCCGCCGGGTTGCCGCAATCATGCAGCGCATCCGGGTTCGGGCCAACGGACGGGTCGGTGTCACAGCCGTCTTCCCATTTCGGGAATTCGACGAATTCACCCGGCCACACGGCTTCGGCGAAGTTCGGCGTCCAGTTGAACACCAGGATCGGCTTCTTGTCGGCCTCGGCAGCCGAGATATGCGCCCAGAGAGCAGCGGCCGACCCGGCGTTTTTCACGACGTAGTTCAGACCCAGCGCCTCAGCACGTTCCTTACCGTGCTTCAGCCAGTCCACGGGCCCGTCGAGGAACAGGCCCTTGTCGCCCGTCTCGGCCGTGGCGAAAAGTTCGGCACAGTCGTTCAGCGCTTCCCAGCTCGGCAGACCCGGGCAGGCGTCCTTGGTCCACATCGGATACCACCAGTCTTCTCGGGTGACGGCGTTGTGGTCGCCGGCGTCATGCAGACCGCCTTTTTCCAGAGCGGTGCGGAAGGACGCGCCAAAGGCCCCTTCCCAAACTTCCAGCTCCAGCGTGACATCGCCAAGGCGGACCGATTCGTAGACGGCCTGGCTGTCCGTGGTGACGAACTCGACATTGTTGCCCATGCCTTCGAAGATCTGGCCGACAACGTGGCTCATCACAATCTGGCTCGACCAGTTGTGAATCGGGATCACGATCGGATCCGAGCTGTCATCTGCGAAGCTGGCGGTGGCAAAGCTCACGGCGGCTGCCGTCATCAAGAGTTTGGCTTTCATACTTCTCCCCATTTCATGTGTCCGATGTCAGACCGGACCTTTTTTGGTGAGTTGAGTATGACAAAGGCTCTGCATATTTCAGAATCTAATTTGGTTATCCTTTGCCCAAAAAAAAGTTTGGCAAAACCCGCGGGAAGGCTTAACTTTACGGGTGCCCCGCCAACCGCCTGCACGTGATGCTGAAGAACCGCACCATTCTGCCCCGACTCGATTATCTGCTCGCCTTTGAGGTGGCCGCAGAGCTGGAGAGCTTCGCCGCTGCCGCCAAGGAAATGAACGTGAGCGAAACCGCGATCAGCCGGAAGATCAAGCTGCTGGAGCTGCATTACGACTGCACACTTTTCGTGCGCGGGCACCGGTCCGTGCGGCTGACCGATCAGGGGCGCGTGTTGTTGCAGGGCATTCGCGGCCCTCTGCAATCCATCGCGAAACTGTCCGAGGATATCCTGGGCAAGAAGAACCCCTCGTCGGTGCGGCTGTCGGCGACCAACTCGGTGGCGTCGCTGTGGCTGATGCCGCGGATGACCCAGTTTCACGAGGCCAATCAGAATATCGCGATCAACCTCGTGTCGTCGGATATTGACGAGGAATGCCTGTCGGACGAGTTCGACCTGATCATTCTGCGCGGCGATGGCGACTGGCCCGGCTATGAGGCCAAGCGGCTTTTTGGCGAAACGATCTTTCCGGTGTGTGCGCCAAGTTATCTGGAGAATTACCGCCGGATCGCGGATGTTGCAGAGCTTGTGTCACACAATCTGATCGAGGTGAGCACACGTCATACGGAATGGATGAACTGGCGGACCTGGCTGGAGCGCACGGGGGCCGATCCCGATCAGATCAAGCATTCGACATCCGTGAATACCTATCCTCTGGCGGTGCATGCGGCGATTGACGGGCTGGGGGTTGCGCTTGGCTGGGGGCATCTGGTGGACCGGCATCTGAATACCGGCGCGCTGGTGCGGCCGCTGGATGAGGCCCATGTGCGCACGCGCTCCGGTTATTACCTGCTGAGGCGCAAGGGGGCATCGCGCCATGCCGAGCGCGATGTGGTCGCCGATTGGCTTCTGGCGGAGAGTGCTGCGCGCAAACGCTACACCAAGCGCGCCTTTCACACGGCCTGACCGCGCGCGATCAGAATATCCACATGCCGCGCCGTGGCCTCGGCCAGCGCCGCAAGGTCATATCCGCCTTCCAGACAGGAGACGAGCCTGCCATCGCAATGGGCCTCCGCCACGTCGCAGAGCTGTTCGGTGATCCAGGCGAAATCCTCCGTCTCCCAGTTGAGCCCCGCCAGCGGATCGGCGCGGTGGGCGTCGAACCCGGCGGACACCAGAAGAAGCTCGGGCGCGAACTCCGCCAGCCTGGGCAGGATTTTCGCCTCCATCTCGGCGCGGATCTGGCGGCCGTCGGTGCCCGGGGCCAAAGGGACATTGAGCACGTTATTGTCGACGCCGGTTTCGCTCGGGTGGCCGGTGCCGGGCCAGAGCGGGTATTGATGGCTGGATATGAACAGCGCGCGCGGATCGCTCTCAAGCAGGTCTTGCGTACCGTTGCCGTGATGCACGTCGAAATCGACCACCGCGACGCGGCTGAGCCCGTGATGCTCAAGCGCGTGTTTGGCAGCGATGGCGACATTGCCGAACAGGCAAAACCCCATGGTTTTGGCGGTTTCGGCGTGGTGGCCGGGCGGGCGGCATGCCGAAAACGCATTCTGCACCTCACCACCCAGCACCATATCCACGGCCCTCACAGCGCCGCCAACGCCGCGCAGCGCCGCCGCGTAGGAGCCCGGTGACATCCAGGTATCGGCATCCAGAGGCACCTGCCCCGCATCGGGTTCGGACGCCTTGACGTGATCGATATGCGCGCGCGGATGGACCCGCTCGATATGCGCCTCGTCACCCAAAGGCGCCTCGATCCGCAGCAGGTCCTTGCCCTCCAGTGCCGACAGGACCGCGTCGAGCCGGGCAACCCGTTCCGGGTGGCCGTCAGGGGTCACATGCTTGAGGCAATCGGGATGGGTGAGCAAGGCAGTGGTCATAGGGGACTCCTTTCGACTGAACCCGATTGTGAACCCAAAACTGCCGCCCATGTCCAGTGCGGGCTTGTTGCGGACGAAGGCCCGTGCCAGTCTGCGGAGCAATGGAACAGGAAGACGTCTCAACCCAAGCGGCAGGAGCCGCCACGCCCGAACCGGCCCCGGAACCGGCGGCCGAGGCGCAGGATATCGCGCTGGACCTCTGGCAGGAGGGGGTGGACTTTGCCCAGGGGCTGATGCGCCCCTGGAACGCCTATCAGGTGGCGATGATCCTTGGTGTGGTCGTTCTGGCCTGGCTCGCCACGAAGGTTGTGGGCCCGCGCCTGCATGACTGGCTGCGCGGGCGCGAGGGCTGGCCGAAATGGAAGATGCGTTTCGGTGTGCTTCTGCACCGGCGATTGTCGCTGATTTTCTTTGTCCTGCTGATGTGGCCGCTGGTCTGGATCATGCGCGAGGTGACCTGGCCAAGCCGGTCTTACCTGCTTGGGGTTTCGGCGCAGCTTGCCATGGCCTGGCTGGTCATCGCGGTCATTACCCGCCTGATCAGCAATGGTTTTCTGCGCACGGTGGTGCGTTATGCGGGCTGGGCCTGGGTGACGCTGAGCATCCTGGGCATCACCGAGGACGTGCAAAGGCTGCTCGATAGCGCCGCCGTGCATCTGGGCGAGACGCGGATCTCGCTCTGGATCGTGCTGCAGGCTGTTTTCGTGATCGGTGCGCTGTTCATGCTGGCGCGGTTCGTGTCCACCACGACCTCAAGCCGGATCAAGAAGAACACCGAAATATCCCCCTCGATGCAGGTGCTGGTGGTCAAGTTCCTGCAAGTCATTCTGTATGGCATGGCCTTTTTCATCGGGCTGCGTGCCGTGGGGGTGGACCTGACCGGGCTCGCGGTGCTGTCCGGGGCGATCGGTGTCGGCCTCGGCTTCGGTCTGCAAAAGGTGGTGTCGAACCTGGTGTCGGGGATAATCATCCTGCTGGACAAGTCGATCAAACCCGGCGATGTGATCAGCCTTGGCGACACGTTCGGCTGGATCAACAGCTTGGGCGCGCGGTATGTCAGCGTGGTCACGCGCGACGGGCGCGAGTATCTTATTCCGAATGAGGACCTGATCACCGGGCAGGTGGTGAACTGGTCGCACTCCAATGATTTCGTGCGGCTCGATATCTATTTTGGCACGTCTTACGGCTGCGACCCGCACCTCGTGCGCAAGATTGCGATCGAGGCCGCGCAGGGCGTGGAACGGGTGCTAAGTTTCAAGGCGCCGGTCTGTCATATCGTCGGGTTTGGCGACAGCTCGGTCGATTATATCCTGCGCTTCTGGATTACGGACCCAACCGGCGGGCTGACCAATATCCGGGGTAATGTGTACCTCGCGCTTTGGGATGCGTTTCAGGAGCATGGGATCTCGATCCCCTTCCCGCAGCGTGAAGTGCGGCTGCTGGGAGACGAGGGCGAGAAGGAGGAGGCGAGCTAGCCCTCTTCCGCCTCCAGAAGATCCCCCGGCTGGCAGTCCAGCACCTCACAAATACGTGCGAGCGTTTCAAAGCGGATGCCCTTCACCTTCCCGGATTTCAGCAGGCTGATATTCTGTTCGGTGATCCCGACCCGCTCGGAGAGTTCGCGCGATTTCATCTTGCGCAGCGCCAGCATGACATCGAGGCGAACGACGATCCGCATCAGACGAACTCGCGGTTTTCGCGCACCGCCTCGACCGCCTGGAGCATCACAAGCCCGATCAGCATCATCAGCCCGCCCGCCAGGGCAAAGCCGATCTCGGGTCCCTTGATCGCGATGACGAGGATGCCCCGCCCCTCGGGTGCGCCGATGCTCAGGATCAGCCCTGTCAGTGTCGTGCCGAAGAAAGACATCGCTGCTTGTGCCAGCAGGCCGATGCCGATCCGGCTGATCGTCTCGGACGTGGTCGCCGATATCGCCTCTCCGGTGCTGTAGAGGCTGAACAGACGGGCCGTGTGCCAAAGCGTGTAGAGCACCGCGGAAAGCGTCACCAGTCCAAGGACGAGAAGCAGGATGCGTGCAAGCGGCCCGATCGTCCAGGTGACGGGTTCATGAAAGATTTTGTCGATCGCCTGGGTCACCAGAAAATCAGGCGTCAGGAGCGCGAACAGCGCGTAGCCCAGCATAAGGGCGATTGCGGCGTAACAACTGACACCCAACCAGAAAGAAACCCGGCAAGTGCGCGAAGAAAGCTGTGACATTGGGCCTCACATTTTAACTATAGCAGAATCATTTTTTATTGTATTACATTAATTTTTCTACGTCAAAGGAGATTCGTATGACCCGTTGCACTTTACCAGCCCCCGCAATCGCAGTTTTGGCCCTTTCCGCGTGTGGATATGTCGATATGTCCACGGCTGCGCGGCTGGGCAGCATGAGCCCGCTGACAGCGGACCCGGCCGATTTCACTATCTATCTGGACATTCCTGAAGGCGTCGAGCTTCCGGCAGGATCGGCCAAACTTGGCTTCGGCGGGACACGATCCGACACCGGTGAGCGCCTTTCGGCGGAATATGTCCTGGATGCCCGCCAGTTGCCCGATGGCACGCGGGTTTATCGCATCGCCGAGGCTGATCTTGCCCCGATGCGCATGCTGCAGGCCGAAATGAGGCAGTGGAAGGCGGAGGTGGGCCGTGCCGCCTCGGGCACGCTGAGCGTCGCGATGACGCCGTGTTTGTCCGGGGATACGCTCGATCCCGACGCGCCCGTCAATGTCGATCTGGCGCTGGAGGACGGCGGAACACCTATGCCCCTGATCAAGGATCTGCCGATCTCGGAGTTTCTGGAGCAAACGGAGAGTGGCAATTTTCTACCATGCAGCGATCTTTAGATAATGGTGACATTGAAATGTCATATTGCGCTTGCTACCTTGGGTATACGCCCAGCACCGGGGCCTGAACGGTGTGCAAATGGAGGAGACACTGTCCTGTCTTTTACCGCTGACGCGGCCGGGGCCGCTGAAATGGGGGCGTCCGTGATGCCCGAACCACGCGCTGATAGCGACACACAGCTGGCGCGCATCCTTTCTTCACTGACCGACGACAAGGCCGAAGAGATCGTGCAGATCGACCTGCGCGGAAAATCGGCGATTGGCGATTACATGGTGATCTGCTCGGGCCGGTCGACCAGGCAGGTCACGGCCATGTCGGAAAAGCTGGCACAGCGGCTCAAGACCGAGCTCAACGTGCAGGCCAAGATCGAAGGCAAGGATGCAGGCGACTGGGTGCTTCTGGATACGGGCGATGTGATCGTGCACATCTTCCGCCCCGAGGTGCGCGAATTCTACCAGCTTGAGAAGATGTGGCTACCGGGGGCCGAAGCCGCCGCCAAACCCGTCTGAATGCGTGTCCATATCTGTGCCGTAGGCCGGTTGCGCGCCGGGCCCGAAGCCGCGCTGATCGATGATTACCTGACCCGTTTCGACCGCACCGGCAGGCCGCTTGGCCTGACCTGGGCGGAGTTGCGCGAGGTGGAGGACAAGAAAGGCAAAGGCATGGCCGGAGAGGCCGAGCTTTTGCTTCGCGCGGTGCCGGATGGGGCCACGCTGGTCGCCCTGGATGAGCGGGGCAAAACACTCAGCTCCCCCGAGTTTGCCGATCAGATCGGCCGCTGGCGCGACGATGGCGTTGGCGATCTGGCCTTTGTCATCGGCGGCGCGGACGGGCTGGATAAGGAGCTGCGCACACGGGCGGATTTCAATCTGAGCTTCGGGCGTATGGTCTGGCCCCACATGCTGGTGCGGGTGATGCTGGCCGAACAGCTCTATCGCGCGGCGTCGATACTCGCGGGCAGCCCCTATCACCGGGTCTGAGCGACCATAGGACGCAAACAATCCGATAATGTTACCGCTACCCTGCCTTCACCCTTGCCGCGTTAGACGATAGACACCCTGCAACGCAGGCAGGAGCAAGAGTTGAGCACGCCCAAACCCGTTGTCTTGTGCATCCTGGATGGATGGGGCCTCAGTGAGGACAGCACCGCCAATGCCCCGGTATTGGCCGACACCCCTGTGTTTGACCGGCTGATGGCGACCTGCCCCAACAACACGCTGATCACCCATGGCCCGGATGTGGGCCTGCCGACCGGGCAGATGGGCAATTCGGAAGTGGGCCACACCAATATCGGCGCAGGCCGGGTGGTGGCGATGGACCTCGGGCAGATCGACCTCGCCATCGAGGATGGCAGCTTTTTCAGCAACATGGCACTGCAGGGTTTCATCGCCAAACTCAAGTCCTCGGGTGGAACGGCGCATTTGCTCGGGCTTATCTCGGATGGCGGGGTGCACGGGCATATCGACCATATTGTTGCCGCCGCGAAGGCGTTGACCGACGAAGGCGTGCCGGTCGTGCTGCATGCGATGACCGATGGCCGCGACGTGGCCCCGAAAAGTGCGCTGACCTATCTGGGAGTGCTGGCCGAACGTCTGCCGGAGCCCGTGCGGATCGGCACGGTGTCCGGCCGCTACTTCGCCATGGACCGCGACAACCGCTGGAAACGGGTCCGCGAAGCCTATGACACGATGATCCTGGGACGCGGCCCGCGTTGTGACACGCCCGAGATCGCGGTGCGCAACGCCTATGCACGGTCGGAAACCGATGAGTTCATCTCGCCCACACTGATCGGTGATTATGTCGGCGCAGCAGCGGGCGACGGGGTGTTCTGCCTCAATTTCCGCGCCGACCGTGCGCGCGAAATCCTGCGCGCCATTGCCGAGCCGGAGTTCGAAGGCTTCAACCCGGGCGCCCGCCCGGACTGGGCGGCGGTGCTTGGCATGGTGGAATATTCGCGCGAACATAACGCATGGATGGACACGGTCTTTCCGGCGCGCGATATCCGCAACACGCTGGCCGAATGGGTCTCGGCCCACGGGCTGACGCAGTTTCACCTGGCCGAGACCGAGAAATACCCGCATGTGACCTTCTTTCTCAATGGCGGCAAGGAAGAGCCTGTGCCGGGCGAGGACCGCTTTGTAGCCCCGTCGCCCAAGGTGGCGACCTATGATTTGCAGCCCGAGATGAGCGCTGAAGAGGTAACCGCGCATTTCGTGGCCGCCATCGGGGAAGAATATGATCTGATCGTGGTGAACTATGCCAACCCCGACATGGTGGGCCATACCGGTGATCTGCAGGCGGCAATGCGGGCCTGTGAGGCCGTGGACCAAGGGCTGGGCCGCGTCGTGGCCGCGCTTGAAGAGGTTGGCGGCGCGATGATCGTGACGGCGGATCACGGCAATTGCGAGACCATGATCGACCCTGAAACCGGTGGACCGCACACGGCGCATACCACCAACCCGGTGCCGGTAATCCTGATTGGCGGACCGGAAGGGGCAAAGCTTGGCTCCGGACGCCTGGCGGATCTGGCCCCGACGCTCTTGCAGCTCATGGGGCTGGAGCAGCCGCCTGAAATGACCGGCAAGAGCCTGATCCAATGAAATGGCTCGCCCTTTGCCTGTTCTGCCTGCCTGGCCTCGCGCTGGCTCAGGGCGATCCGGGCGAAGCGGCGCGCGCGGCGGCAGATCGGCTGAACGCGGCGGCCCAGGCCCTGGATCAGGCCAAGAGCGCGCGTAATCGTGTCAAGGCACTGACCGAGACCGTGCATGCCTATGAAGACGGGTTGCAGGCCGTGCGCGAGGGATTGCGCCGCGCCGCGATCCGCGAAGAGACGCTGGCGCGCGAACTGGCGGCCCAGGAAGAAGACATCGCCAGACTGTTGGGTGTTTTGCAAAGCATCGGGTCGGCCCCTGCCCCGGTTTTCCTGCTGCATCCGACAGGACCGGTGGGGACGGCGCGCTCGGGCATGATCCTGGCGGATGTGACGCCCGCGCTCGAGCAGAAGGCCGCCAGATTGCGCGCACAGCTTCAGGAAGTGAGCACCCTGCGCCTGTTGCAGCAGACCGCAGCGGACAAGCTTCAGCAGGGGTTGAACGGTGCGCAGCAGGCCCGCACCGCGCTCAGCCAGGCGATTGCCGACCGGGCGGAACTGCCGCGACGCTTTACAGAGGATCCGACAAAGACCGCGTTGCTTATTGCCTCCACCGAAACGCTCGAAGGTTTTGCCAGCGGCCTGAACGAGATCGCCATTGACGAGGCGCCCGGCAGCCTGCCGGGCGTGGTCGAGCGCAAGGGCACGCTGCCCCTGCCGGTGCGCGGCAGTATCCTGCGCCGCGCGGACGAGCGGGACGCCGCGGGCATCGCACGGCCCGGCATCGTCATGGCCACACGTCCGCACGCGCTTGTCACTACCCCTGCCGCCGCCACGGTGCGCTATCAGGGGCCGCTTCTGGATTACGGCAATGTGATCATCCTGGAGCCGCAGTCGGGACTTCTGATGGTGTTCGCGGGGCTTGCCGTGGTCTATGGTAAGATCGGCGAGGTTCTGCCAGGCGGGAGCCCGGTTGGCCTGATGGGCGGCGATGGCGCGGGGGATGGCGCAATTTTGTCGCAAATCAGCAACGAGACGGGTGCCGCCCAGACCGAAACCCTCTATATAGAGGTCAGAGAAGACAATATCCCGGTGAACCCCGAGGCGTGGTTCCAAACCGAGAAGGACGACTGAGAGATGAAGAAATTCCTGATGGCTGCGGCGGCTGGATCACTGACCGGCTTGATTGTCTCGACCCAGGTGGCCGCCCCCCTGCTCGCGCAGGAATCGGCCAAGGCGACGAATGTGTACGAACAGCTCGACCTTTTCGGCGATATCTTTGAGCGGATCCGCGCCCAGTATGTGGAAGAGGTGGACGAGGGTGAACTGATCGAAGCCGCGATCAACGGCATGCTCACCTCTCTCGATCCGCATTCGAGCTATCTTTCGCCCGATGACGCCGCTGATATGCGGGTGCAGACCCGCGGCGAATTTGGCGGGCTGGGGATCGAAGTCACCCAGGAAGAGGGTTTCGTGAAGGTTGTCTCTCCCATCGACGGCACCCCCGCCGACGAGGCCGGGATCGAAGCCGGGGATTTCATCACCCATGTGGACAACGAGAGCGTTCTGGGCCTGACCCTGGACGAGGCGGTGGACATGATGCGCGGCCCGGTGGGCAGCGAGATTGTCATCACCGTGGTGCGCGAGGGCGAGGGCGAGCCGTTTGACGTCTCGATCATCCGCGACACGATCAAACTGACGGCCGTGCGCGCACGGACCGAGCAGAACACCGTGATCCTGCGGGTGACCACCTTCAACGACCAGACCTATCGCAACCTTGCCAGCTCGCTCGAAGAGCAGGTGGAAGAAGCCGGCGGAATGGACGCCATCAATGGCATCGTGCTCGACCTGCGCAACAACCCGGGCGGGCTGCTCACGCAGGCGATCAAGGTCTCGGATGCCTTCCTTGAAAAAGGCGAGATCGTCAGCACCCGGGGCCGCAACCCCGAAGATGGTGACCGGTTCAATGCCGAACCCGGCGATCTGGCCAATGGCAAACCCATGGTGGTGCTGATCAATGGCGGGTCGGCCTCGGCCTCGGAGATCGTGGCGGGCGCGTTGCAGGATCACCGCCGCGCGGTGGTCGTGGGGACGAAAAGCTTCGGCAAAGGCTCGGTGCAGACGGTGATGCCGCTGCGCGGGGATGGCGCGATGCGCCTGACGACGGCGCGCTACTACACACCGTCGGGCCGGTCGATCCAGGCGCTTGGCGTATCGCCGGATATCCTTGTGGAACAACCCCGCCGCCCGGCCAATACCGAAGAGAGTGACGAGCCTGATAACCGTTTCGACCGTTCAGAAGCCGATCTGCGCGGCAGCCTTGGCAATGACAGCCTGAGCGAGGATGAGATCCGCCAGATCGAAGAGGACCGCGAAAAGGCCGAACAGGCCGCCAAGCTGCGCGAAGACGATTATCAACTGGCATATGCCATTGATATTCTGCGCGGCATGTCTGTGCTGAACGAGGCTCAGTAAGCGCGCCCAAAGACGCCATGACCGCCGGGCCGGACAGCCTCCGTGTCCGGTGGTTTTATCTAAAGGCGATGCTCTGCAATGAGGTCGGGATGACTGCGTCGAGCCCAACGTACTAGATGCTGCACGTTACGCCAACGTCCGCTCCTCGGATGCGGCCAAAAACATGACAAAACCACAGTGAGTTTTGCCAAGGGTTTGTGACAAAATATTTTTGATTGATTTCGGTCGCATTTCCGGGAGTTACAAAAAAAAGAAGGTTTTTGATACGCGGCCCGTCAGAAACATGCTCAGATTGTAAGACAAAAGTGCTAAACGGTCGGCTTCGGGCAAGTTGCGGACTTAGAAGCAGTTTTGTGGTATAGTAGTGATGCAAGGCTTGCGATTTCAACGTCGCGTTCCGCTGTCTCTGGGGGGTTAAGATGCCGACACAATCAGATTTCGACTCTTGGAGTGCGGGCCAAAGCTATGAACACTATATGGGCCGATGGAGCCGGATGGTCGCGAAAGAATTCCTGATCTGGCTTGAACCGAAAAAGTCGGCCGATTGGCTGGAAATCGGTTGCGGAACAGGTGCCCTGACCTCGGCGATATTGCAGGGTTATGAGCCGAATTCGATCCTTGCAACCGACGCGTCCGAGAGCTTTGTCAATCACGCCCGCGAGACGATCGATGACACTCGGGCAAGCTTTAAGCAGGCCACGGCACAGAACCTACCCGTAGAAGATGGAAGCCTCGATATCGTCACGTCAGCGCTTGTCCTGAACTTCGTTCCCGATCGTCGTGAAGGCCTTATTGAGATGCAGCGTGTTCTTAGACCGGGCGGCATCCTGTCTTTCTATGTCTGGGATTATCCAGGTGGAGGAATAGGGTTCATTGACGCTTTCTGGAAGGCGGCAGCCTCACTCGATCCAAAGGCGTCTGAGTTGGACGAAGGTGCGCGGTTTCCTTTCTGTACGGCCAAGGGTTTGGGCCAATTGTGTTCGGATGCCGGTCTTGCAGATGCCGAAATCGCCCCAATCGAGATCGTCACCGAGTTTCCCGATTTCGAAGCGTTCTGGCACCCGTTCACCTTGGGTGCGGGCCCGGCGCCCGGCTACTGCATGAGCCTTTCGGATGAGCACCGTAAAGCCCTGAAGGCACGCCTTGTAGAGAAGCTCGATCAAGGCGGCCCCGTGCGATTGACCGCGCGGGCATGGGCGATGAAGTCGGTCAAGGGAGGCTAATGCGGTGGCCTCGCAGACCAGTACTGCCAACCATCTTTCGGCTGCGGCCGTCCAATCGTTAGAAGAAGTGCACATTCGGCATCCGCTGAATCCCGCTTCGGACGTTTTCCTGAGGCGCCTGGCACCGATTTTCGGATTGCAGCGTCTGGCCCTCTACGTCGCGCGCGTGCCTCCTGGCAAAGAAAGCTTTCTATTTCATCGCCATGAGCGGGATGAAGAGTTCCTGGTCATCCTGTCAGGTCATGGTCGCGCAGAGATCGGAGAAGATACGATCGAAGTCGGTCCGGGCGACATGATGGCTTTCCCCGCGCCGTACGGTCCGCCACATCATCTAACCAATCCATTCGACGACGACCTTGTGTATCTGATGGGCGGCGAAAGTTCAGGGTTCGACATCGCCCACTTTCCCAAGATCAACAAACAACTGATTTTTTCGAAAACGGAAATTCGTTTGGTGGATGTCGAAGCCAGCCAGAAAATGAGCTTCGCAGACTGGCAGACACCCAGCTCAACAGATGATGTAGAACCGTGAGGTTTGATCACCATCCTCGGAGAAATGGGTAGGATCATTTTGCGGGCCGCCCGACGACCGATCTGTCACCCGAAGCTGTCAAAGCTCAATTTGCGGGCTTAACGGCTAAAACAACGATCTCGTTCGCCCGGCAGTTGCATTCTCCACTTCAGCCAACAACCGCCGCTCTTGACGCAGTCGTTCCTCCAGAGCCGACCTTGGCGCAGCCGCAGCGAATGTCTGGAAGGTCCGCAGAGCAGACCTTCGCTCTAGTACGACCGGCTCACGCCAGCGTGCGCGCCTCGTCAACGAGCATCACGGGAATGCCGTTTCGGATAGGGAATGCGAGATTGGCCGAGCGACTGATCAATTCCTGCGCCTCGGCATCATATTCAAGAGGGCCCTGTGTCACCGGGCAGATCAGTGCCTCCAGCATGCGCCGGTCAAATCCCTTTGCGTCACCGATCATTGCATCACCTCTTCACTGCCTTCGCCCGAACGCAGCGCAAACTCGATGAGCGTCACCAGCGTCTCGCGGCGCGTGGTCAGCGACGGGGCCTCCAGCAGCGCCTGTTTGTCCTCGGGCTCAAACCCCAGCAGCATCGACAGCGAGTTGATCAGCAACTCGTCATCGGCTTCTTTGAGGCTGTCCCAATCGGTTTGAAGCTCCCGGGCCGCGAAGTAGCGGCCCAGAAGGTTCAAGAAGGCGGGCCGGTCAAAGCCCCTATCCTCATCTGCCGGACCGAGGTCGCGTTCGAACCCGCCCCAGGAGACCTGCGCGCGGCGATAGGGGGTGAAGCCGTCGACCTCTTCCATGATGCGGAATCGTGACACGCCTGAGAGGGTGATCATGTAGCGGCCATCCTCGGTTTCGGAAAACTGCGTCACGCGGCCGGCACAGCCGATCAGGTGCAACCCGTTCACGTCACGGCCCGGCACGGTATTGGGCTGGATCATCCCGATCAGGCGCTGCGGGGTTTTCAGCACGTCCTCGAACATGGCCAGATAACGCGGCTCGAAAAGATGCAGCGGCAGACGCGAGCGCGGCAGCAAAAGCGCCCCGGGCAACGGAAAGACCGGGATCACATCGGGAAGATCGGCGAGGTTGAACATGACGCTTAAGCTAGGCTGTTTGCCCGGTCAGGCAAATATCATCGAGCTGAGTTTGCGCCGTCCGTTCAGGACCACGGGATCATTCGGCTTGAGGGCATCGAACAGGGTGAAGAGCTGGGTCTTGGCCGCGCCGTCATTCCATTCCCGGTCGCGCCGGAAAAGCTCCAGCAGTTCGCCCACCGCCTCCTCGTTCTGGCCATTGGCGGCAAGCGCCTGAGCCAGATCGAACCGGGCCTGGTGGTTGTCCGGATCGGCCTCGACGGCGGCGCGCAGCTCGGCCACGGGGCCTGCATCCTGCGCCTGGCGGGCGAGTTGCAGCTGCGCATGGGCCGCCTCCAGTTCAGGGGCTGCACTGATCTCGGCGGGGGCGCCGTTCAGGATCGCTTCGGCCTGTTCAAGGTCGTCCATGGCAATATAGGCGCGGACCATGCCGCCATAGGCTTTGGCGTTCGCAGGCTCCTCCTGCAGGATCGCGGCAAAGGTCTGGGCAGCATCGGACGCCGCACCTTCGTCGAGCATTTGCTCGGCCGCCTCGATCGCCTCATCGAGCCCGCCGCTGGCATCACCCCCCGCGGCGTCGACGACCTTGGCCACGAAGTTGTCGATTTCCGAAGGCGGCAACGCGCCCTGAAAGCCGTCAATCGGCTGGCCCTGCCAGAAAGCATAGACCGTGGGGATAGACTGCACCCGCATCTGGCCCGCGATCATCTGGTTTTCATCGACATTGACCTTGGCCATCTTCACGGCACCCTTGGCACGGGTGACCGCCGCCTCCAGCGCGGGGCCGAGCGTCTTGCACGGGCCGCACCAAGGGGCCCAGAAATCCACGATCACCGGCACCGATTGCGAGGCCTCGACGACCTCCGTCATGAAGTCGGCTTCGGAAACGTCCTTGATCAGATCGCCCGCTGCCTGGGTTTGTCCACCGAGTTCAAGCATGGCACCGCTCCTTTAACTGTGTTCACCGCTATATGGGTGAGGCATCGGGGGAAGTCTAGAGGAAGCGCTGAATGGCGGCGCGCTTCTCCTGGTGTCAATCCTGCCCTTGCGCCGCTTCCAGATACTTGCGCAAGGCGGCCGCGCGGGCGGCATGGTCCTCTATGCAGGCGATCGCGGCCAGTTCCGGAGTGTCCCGCGCCGCCGCGCATCCGGCAAAACCCAGACCGTGCACACCCGTCCCGTCCCAAAGGCCCGGCAGACGCAGTAGCGGGGTCAGATCATCTATGGGGGTCTCTTCGATCCTGAGGGTGGTGAGGTGGTCCAGCCCGACGAGCGGCGTCAGGTCCGACACGCCGGTGTTGTTGAGCGTGAGCAACTCCAGCGCAGAGAGGGCACGCAGCGGGCGAATATCCTCGACATGACTGTTCCCGAGGGTCAGCCGCGTCAGGCCGGTCATTCCCGAAAGCGGGGTAAGATCGCGCACCGGGACCCATTCAAGGAATAGATGACGAAGGCCGGTGAGCGGCCGCAAAGCGGAGATATCGGCCACCTTGGTGTAGTCGAGTTCGATCACGCGAAGCCCGGTAAGCTGGCTGATCGAGGGGGGCAGCACTGCAAGCTCGCGAAACTCCGGCGCGTTGAGGTCAAGCGTGTCACTCCGATCCGCGAGGGCTTGTGCAATGGCGGCCTCGGCGGCGCGAAAGGACTGCCCGGCTTCGGTCATTTGCGACCGGGTGCAAGAGGGTTGCGGGATGCCATCACAGATCGAATGTCGCAAAGACCGGCGCGTGGTCCGACGGCTTGTCCCATCCGCGCGCGGCACGCAGGATGCGGCTGGAATGGGCGGCGTTCGAGATATCGGGCGTGGCCCAGATATGATCGAGCCTGCGGCCCTTGTCGGCGGCGTCCCAGTCACGGGCGCGGTAGCTCCACCAGCTATAGAGCTGGCCATCGGGGATGTCGGCGCGGGTGACATCGACCCAGCCGCCCGCATCCCGCGTCTCAGCCAGATGCTCCACCTCGATGGGCGTGTGGCTGACCACTTTCAGAAGCTGCTTGTGAGACCAGACGTCATCCTCGCGCGGGGCAATATTGAGATCGCCCACGAGGATGGATTTCTGGGGTTTGTCGGAATGGAACCAGTCGCGCATCTCGGTCAGGTAGTCGAGCTTCTGCCCAAATTTCTCGTTCACCTCGCGGTCCGGCACATCGCCACCAGCGGGCACATAGAAGTTATGAATGACCGTGCCGTTCTCCAGCCGCCCGGCGATGTGGCGGGCATGGCCGAGGCTGGCGAAATCCTCTGACCCGACCTCCTCGATCGGCAGGCGCGACAGGATAGCGACGCCGTTATAGCCCTTTTGCCCGCGGGCGATCATATGGGTATAGCCGAGGGCGGCGAAATCCTCGACCGGGATTTTATCAACCGGGCTTTTGCATTCCTGCAGACAGAGCACATCGGGGGCCTCCTCGCTCAAGAGCTTGCACACGATGGGCGCCCTCAGGCGGACCGAATTGATGTTCCAGGTGGCGAGAGTGAAGGGCATGGGCGGGTTCCTTGAATCGCTTTGGCAGAGCATGCCCATGCGGACCCGCGAGGTGCAACCGGTTTCCTGCGCTATCGGCCCGGCAACGGGACAGGTCGGCGGCGCTGCGCAAGGATCACGCCAAGCCCGAGAATGGCCGCGCCGAACACGCGCTGCCACTCCCATGCGCCGCCCATCACAACCAGGATCAGCATGACGTAAAACGGCGCGGCGTTCAGATGAAACGACGCGATGCCCACCCCCATCCGCGCGACACCGAAGATCCAGAAAATCTGACTGATTGCCATCGCGCCCCAGGCATAGATGAACAGCATCGACCATCCGGTAAGGTCAAGCGGGGCGGCATGTGTTCCGGGCAGGCCGAAGACAAGGAAAACGTCATAGGTGGCGAGGCAAAACATCATCGCACCGATCAGCGTGATCGTGGTCTGCCCGATGGTCGATATCTCGGGCAGGCCCTTGACCGTCTGCCGGGAGCCCCAGGCAAAGAGCATCGAGGCCAGAAGTCCGAACAAAAGGCCGCTGCCATATTGCCCCTGGCGCAGATCGGCCCCTGTGGCCAGCAATCCGCCAAGCAGGACCAGCGCCAAGCCGATCAGGAAGTTCCGGGTCAGCCTGCGCGCATCGAGCAAGACTTCAAGCGCCACCGCGCTTACCGGCATGGTCGCGGCCACGAGGACCGCCGTGACCGGATCGGTCCAGTCCTGGACCACCAGCAGAATGATCGTACCGGTGCCAAAGCCGAGCGCCCCGATCCCAAGGCCACGCAGCCAGGGGGCTTGGGCCACCCTGCGCCAGCCATCCACCCAGAGCCAGATCGGCACGAGCAGAAGACATGCCAGCATACAGCGCACCGTGATCAGAGAGATCGGCCCCCAATTTTCCAGCAAGATTTCCGCTGCCGGAAACCCGGCCGCGAAAAACAACACCGCCATGACACAGGTGATATTGCCGCGCAGGGCGTGGCCGGCATCATCGCCGTGATTGGGGATCAGGGCCTGGGTCAAGGCAACTCGCGCTGTTGGGTACGGACGCGCCATGGTCGTCGGCGAAGCGGTGCGAGTCTTGGCAAAAGGCGACCCGCATGTCGCAATTCGCTCATTCCCGCACAAAGACGGGCAAAAAAAGACCCCGGTAGATACCGGGGTCAGTCCAACAGGGAGGTGCATATGATTGCCCGCATATGCACGGGTATGATCAACCTTTTAGAGAACTGATTCTCTTTCAGCATTGATCTAAGTCAAAACTTTACGCCAAGAGGCGATAGCCTCCGCTCTCTGTGACCAAAAGGCGCGCATTGGAAGGCTCGGGCTCGATCTTCTGGCGCAGACGGTAAATGTGGGTTTCCAGCGTGTGAGTGGTCACGCCCGCGTTATATCCCCAGACCTCGTGCAAGAGCACATCACGCGCCACGACGCCATCGGTCGAGCGGTAGAGGAACTTGAGGATATTGGTTTCCTTCTCGGTCAGGCGGATCTTCTTGTCATCCTCGGTTATGAGCATCTTCATCGCCGGTTTGAACGTATACGGCCCAAGCTGGAAAATCGCGTCCTCGGATTGTTCGTGCTGACGCAGCTGCGCGCGGATACGGGCCAGGAGCACGGGAAACTTGAACGGCTTTGTGACATAATCATTGGCGCCGGCATCGAGGCCCAGGATCGTATCGGCATCGCCATCATGCCCGGTGAGCATCATCACCGGGGCCTTCACGCCCTGCTTGCGCATCAGTCGGCAAAGCTCGCGACCATCCGTGTCGGGCAGACCCACATCGAGGATCACCAGGTCATAGATGCCGTCCTTGACCTTCGCCATGGCGTCCGCGCCGTTGCCGGCCTCGAACACGTCGAAATCCTCGGTCATCACCAATTGCTCGCTGAGCGCCTCGCGCAGGTCTTCATCATCGTCGACCAGAAGAATCTTCTTGAGCTGTGCCATGGCTGGGTTCCATCCATCGGTTGCGTTTGACTGGAGATTGTCCCGCCTCACGCAATTCTCAAGATGTGCTACAGTCTTCTCACGGCCCTGTGTTGCACCGCGACCAAATGTTTCACTTTGTTGCAGAAACCCTGTAGAGGATCAGCCGAACACTGCCCCGTGAAGGTCGAATATGAGTCTGGCCCCCGACATCACCGAAACGATCGCCCGTGCCCGTGCCGATTTGCGCATGGGCGTGCCCGTGGTGCTGCAAGGCCCTTCGGAGGCCATGCTTGTCGTCGCGGCGGAGACGTTGAGCGACGCGCGGCTGCGCGACCTGCGCGCCCTGCCCGGCGGGCCCGTTCTGGCGATCACCGCACGGCGGGCCGAAACCCTGAAGGCCCGTGCCTATGACGGCGATCTGGCGCGCGTGCATATTCCGGATGACGTGGGGCTTGGCTGGATCCTGAGCGTGGCCGATCCGGCTGATGATCTGAACGCGCCGATGAAAGGCCCGCTGATGACCGCGCGCGACGGGACGGCCGACCTCGCCCGGCTGGCGCTGCAACTCGTCAAATCCGCCCGGCTGCTGCCGGCCGCGGTGCTGATGCCGGTGGAGGATGGAGAGGCATTTGGCGGAGCCGAACGGCTGACCATTATCCAGGTAGCCGAAGCAACCCCGCAACTGACCGAGGCCAGCCCGATGCATTCGGTCGTGAGCGCACGCCTGCCCCTGCAGGTTTCCGAAGCGGGACGGTTGCATGTCTTTCGCCCCGAGGATGGCGGCGAGGAGCATTATGCGGTCGAGATTGGCCGCCCGGACCGCGCCAAACCGGTCCTTGCCCGGCTGCATTCGGCCTGTTTCACCGGCGATCTGATGGGCTCGCTCAAATGCGACTGCGGCCCACAATTGCGCGGGGCGCTGGCGCAGATGGGGGCGGAAGGCGCGGGTGTGCTGCTCTATCTCAATCAGGAGGGGCGCGGCATCGGCCTGGCCAACAAGATGCGAGCCTACTCGCTGCAGGACCAGGGGTTTGACACGGTGGAGGCCAATCACCGGCTGGGGTTTGAGGATGACGAGCGCGACTTTCGGATCGGCGCGGATATTCTGCGACGCCTCGGGTTTTCCTCGGTCCGTCTCATGACCAATAACCCGGCCAAGATCGACATGATGCGCGCCCATGGCATCGACGTGGCCGAGCGTGTGCCGTTGCACGTGGGAGAAAACCCGCATAACGAGGCCTATCTTGCCACCAAGGCCGCCAAATCCGGCCATATGCTGTGAGCACTGCACATGCTTGACGATCTCGACGATATCCACCCGCTGTTTCACGGCGCGCCCAAGACCACCGAATTCAAGAAACTGCGCAAGCGGATCATCAAGAATGTCCGCGAGGCCGTGGACCAGTATGGCATGGTCGAACGCGACGCGCGTTGGCTGGTCTGCCTGTCGGGCGGCAAGGACAGCTATACGCTTCTGGCCGCGCTTTATGAGCTGAAATGGCGCGGCATGCTGCCGGTGGATATTCTGGCCTGCAATCTCGATCAGGGGCAGCCCGGCTTTCCGGCAACGGTGCTGCCGGAGTTTCTGGAACGGATGCAGGTGCCGCACCGGATCGAATATCAGGACACCTATTCCATCGTGGTCGACAAGGTGCCCCAGGGCCGGACCTATTGCGCTTTGTGCTCGCGTCTGCGCCGCGGCAACCTGTACCGGATTGCCCGGGAAGAAGGCTGTTCAGCGGTGGTTCTGGGCCATCACCGGGACGATATTCTTGAGACGTTTTTCATGAACTTGTTCCACGGCGGGCGGCTGGCCACGATGCCGCCGAAGCTGGTCAACGAAGAGGGCGATCTGTTTGTCTATCGCCCGCTGGCGCATGTGGCCGAGGCCGATTGCGAGAAGTTTGCCCGCGCGATGAACTATCCGATCATTCCCTGCGATTTGTGCGGCTCGCAGGACGGGTTGCAACGCCAGCAGGTCAAACAGATCCTCGATGGCTGGGAGGCAAACGCGCCCGGACGGCGGCAAGTTATGTTCCGTGCGCTTATGAATGTACGGCCAACACATCTGCTTGACACGAAGCTGCAGGATTTCGCAGCGCTGATGCGTGATCTGCCACAGGACGGCGACTGAGCGCCAGAAAGCGCGGAAACATAAAATTTTATCAAATTCTCCGCCCGCGGCACGTGCGTGTTAAGCGCTCGTTGAGAATGCGCAACTAAGGTCAGATCATCACTTCGAGGATCCAGCATGCGTCTGCCGCCGATACATTTGACGAGCAAAATAAAGGATCCCTTGCTTCAATATCTTCCCGGTCCGCACATCTATGCCCTTCTTCCGGCATTGATTCTGGCGGGGTTCTGGCTAGGGGGCGAACCGGTTCTGGTCGCCTGTGCGATCCTTCTCCCGTTGAGCCTCGCTCTTTCTGGTCGTCTGCGGCGGGCGATTGTGCCCACGCATGAAACAGACGGGTTTGTCGGGATGGACATCCTGCATGAAACACTTGACAAACACATGCGCCAGGCGCGCGGGAAACTGCTCAAGGCGGCTTGCATCCTCGTCGAGATTGACGATTACGACGCGATTGTCGAGCGGTTCGGCAGGGACGCGGCTCAGCGAGTTTCGGAACGGACCTATGAACGGCTGTGCTCGATCGTGCGCAATCGCGACTCGGTGTTCATGTTGAACGACGCCTGCATCGCAGTTTCCGTGGCTCCGGTGCGGCGGCTCGATCTGGATGTGGGGCTGCAACTGGCGGTGCGCATGCAGGCCGCGGTGGAAGAGCCGATCGCGCTGGATGCCACCACAGTCTATGTCTCGGCCTGCGTCGGGTTTTGCATCAGCACCCAGATTGTCGATATCTCCGGAAAATCCCTTGCCGGGGCGGCGCGGCTGGCCCTTCAGGACGCGCGGTGCCATGGGCCTTCTGCAATTCGCTGCTATACCTCCGGCATGCGCGAGCTTGCCAGTTGTGCGATCATTCAGAGTGACGAAGTAACCCGTGCCATGGAAAGCGGGCAGATTCAGCCCTGGTTTCAGCCTCAGATCTCGACGGATGATGGCAAGGTTACCGGATTTGAGGCGCTGGCCCGCTGGATGCACCCCGAACGCGGCGTTATCTCGCCGGCGGAGTTCATGCCTGTTCTGGAACAGAGCGCGCGCATGGAACGGTTGGGCGAAGTGGTGCTTTATCATGCGCTCAACGCCCTGACCTCATGGGATATGCAAGGGATCGATGTCCCGCATGTGGGGGTGAATTTCTCTCCTGCGGAGCTTCGCAATCCGCGGCTGATGGAAAAGGTCGAGTGGGAACTGGACCGGTTCGATCTGACGCCGGAACGGCTGGTGGTCGAGATCCTGGAAACGGTCGTCGCCACCTCCCCCGATGACACGGTGGCGCGTAACATCAACGGGTTGTCGGCACTGGGCTGCGTGATTGACCTGGATGATTTCGGGACCGGTCATGCCTCGATCTCCTCGATTCGCCGCTTCGCGGTTCAACGGATCAAGATCGACCGCTCCTTCGTGATGAAGGTGGACCAGGATCACGATCAGCAACGCATGGTCTCGGCGATCCTGCTGATGGCGGAGCGGCTCAATCTCGCCACATTGGCCGAGGGTGTCGAGACAGCGGGCGAACACACGATGCTGGCGCAGCTTGGCTGCGGCCATGTTCAGGGCTTCGGCATCGGGCGGCCCATGCCGTTCGACAAAACCGCTGCGTGGATCCACAGCCATGCCACCAAACTCAAGACACCCCCGATCGTCGGGCGGAAATTTGGCTGATCGCGCGTGCAAGACGCCATTCGCCGCAGGAATAGCACCTTTCCCCCCTTGACCTTTTGATCCGCACTCTGTTGAACCGCTGGAACAGCGGATAACAGGAAATGGCCACGCGGCGATGGACGATCAGAATAAAAACCTCATTCTTGCGACAGCGCTCAGCTTCCTCGTGATCCTGATCTGGTTCGTCGTGTTCCCACCGCCGGAACCGACCCCGCAGGATGTGTCCGCCACCGAGGCAACCGCCGAAAGCAACGATCCCGCCGTGGCCACGACACCCACCGCCGCCGACGGCACGACAGAGGCAACCCCCGCGCAAACCGCCGAGGCGGACGCCGCCCCCGATGCGCCGCGCGTGGCCATCGACACCCCGCGCCTGCAAGGTACGATCTCGCTTCAGGGCGGGCGGATCGACGAACTGTCGCTCAAGAACTACCGCGAAACGCTTGAGCCAGGCTCCGACATCGTCACGCTGCTGTCGCCCGTGGGCAGCGAAACACCCTATTACGCGCTCTATGGCTGGGCCCCCGGCAACGGCCTGACCCACGAACAGGTGCCCGGTGCGAATACGATCTGGTCGGTTGAAAGCGGCAAGAGCCTGAGCCCGGAAACCCCGGTCACCCTGGCCTGGGACAATGGCGCGGGCCTCACCTTCCGCCGCGAGATCAGCGTCGATGACCGCTACATGTTCTCGGTCACGCAGACAGTGGAAAACACCGGCGGCGCGCCTGTGTCTCTTGCCCCGTACGGCATTCTCGCGCGTCACGGGGTTCCGCAGGATATGAAGAATTTCTTCATCCTGCACGAGGGCCTCATCGCCATGCATGACGGCGAGCTGTCCGAGGTGGATTACGACGACGTCGCCGACTATGAATTCAACCCGCGGGAGGGCGCTCAGGCGCAGGTGGTCCAGGTCGCCGAAAATGGCTGGACCGGCTTCACCGATCATTACTGGATGACCACGCTGATCCCCGAGCCGGGCAGCGCATTCAAGGCGGTCAAGAAATTCGACCCGCGCCGCAACATCTATCAGACGGAAACTGTCCTGCCGACACAGACCGTCGCCCCTGGCGAGACGATCAGCGCCGACACCCGCCTGTTTGCGGGCGCCAAGGAATGGGAGGCAATCCGCCACTACCAGAACGAAGAGGGCGTTGAGCGCTTCCTCGACTCGATCGACTGGGGCTGGTTCTTCTTCCTGACGAAGCCGATCTTTGCGGTGCTGCATTGGCTCAACGCGCTCATTGGCAATATGGGCTGGGCCATCATTGGTCTGACACTGCTGATCAAGGCGCTGCTCCTGCCGCTTGCGTACAAATCCTACGTCTCCATGGCCAAAATGAAAGAGCTGCAGCCGCAAATGGAAGCCATCAAGGAGCGTGTCGGCGACGACCGCCAGAAAATGCAGCAGGAGATGATGGCGCTCTACAAGAAGGAAAAGGTAAACCCGGCCTCGGGCTGTCTGCCGATCCTCTTACAGATCCCGATCTTCTTCTCGCTCTACAAGGTGATCTTTGTCACGCTGGAGCTGCGTCATGCGCCCTGGATCGGCTGGATCAAGGACCTTTCGGCGCCCGATCCGTCATCGATCTTCAACTTCTGGGGTATCCTGCCCTGGGCCGCGCCGGAAACCGGCTCGATCCTGCATCTGCTGTTCATCGGGATCATGCCGCTGGTCCTTGGGATCTCGATGTGGCTGCAACAGAAGCTGAACCCGGCCCCCACGGACCCGACGCAGAAGATGATCCTCGCCTGGATGCCCTGGGTGTTCATGTTCATGCTGGGCAGCTTTGCGAGCGGGCTGGTGCTCTACTGGATCGCGAACAACACGATCACCTTCATTCAGCAATATCTGATCATGCGTAGCCAAGGCTATAAGCCGGACGTGTTCGGCAACATCATGTCGGGCTTCAAACGCGGCGCCAAGCCGGACAAGAAGTGATGGCAGAGGTTCGCGCGCTCTGGCGGCACCCGATCAAGGGCCATGGGCGCGAGGCGGTGACCTCGGTCACGCTGAACGAAGGGCAGACGATCCCGTGGGACCGACGCTGGGCCGTCGCCCATGCAGGCGCGCAGACCGACGGCAAGGCGTGGGCGCCCTGCGTGAACTATTCGCGCGGATCAAAAGTGCCTGCACTGATGGCGATCACTGCGGTGAGCGACGAGGCCGCGGGCACAGTGACCCTGAGCCACCCGGACCGCCCGGATCTGACCTTCGATCCGGATCACGAGACCGAGCGGTTCCTGGACTGGGTGCGCCCGCTCATGCCTGAGAACCGCGCGCAATCGGCCATGATCCACCGCGTCCCGTCACGCGGTATGACGGATACTGATTATCCCTCCATAAGCCTGATCAACCTCGCCAGCCATGCCGATCTTGAGGCCCGGATGGGGACTGACATCTCGCCCCTGCGCTGGCGCTGCAACATCCATTTCGACGGATTTTCCCCCTGGGAAGAACTGAGCTGGGAAAATCGCACCCTGCGTATCGGCTCTGCCGAAATGACAGTCTGCGAACCCATCGAACGCTGCCTCGCCACCACGGCCAACCCTGCCACGGGTGAACGAGATCTTGACACGCTTGGCACGCTCAATTCCGATTTCGGCCACCAGGATTTCGGCATCTACGCCGTCGTATCACGCGCGGGCCGGATCCAGGTCGGAGACGAGGTGACCCTGCTATGATCGAGCTGCCCTTTCCCATTGCCGAGCCGCCCGAACCGGAGCAGGCAGAGGCCGCGCGCAAGCTCTTCGCCGGACCGGTAGAGTTTCTCAAAGGCGTCGTGGCGATGCCGGGCCTGCCTCCTGCCGACCGGATTGAAGTGTGCTTTGCCGGGCGCTCGAACGTGGGCAAGTCATCTCTGATCAACGCTCTGACCGGCCGCAAGGCCATCGCGCGGGCGTCCAACACACCCGGTCGCACGCAAGAGATCAATTTCTTCACCCTGGGCGACGAGCGCTACCTCGTCGATCTGCCCGGCTATGGGTTTGCCAATGCGCCGGTGGCAGTGGTGGAAAAATGGCAGCGGCTGTTGAAACAATACCTCTCTGGCCGCCCGACGCTCCGCCGCGCTTTCGTGCTGATCGATGCACGCCACGGGATCAAGGCGGTGGACGAAGAGATCATGAGCCTTCTCGACAGCGCCGCAGTGACCTTCCAGGTGGTGCTGACCAAGGCGGACAAGATCAACGCCACCACGCTTGAAAAGACCCTGGCCCAGACCCGCAAACGCCTGCAAAACCACACCGCGGCCTTTCCCGAGCTGATCCTCACCTCCAGCGAAAAGGGTGACGGCATCCCCACCCTGCGGGCCACCATCGCCGCGCTGATCTGACGGGGTCGGCCCGCGTCCCGCTTCCTCCCCCACGAGGGGGAGGCCAGGAGGGGGGTCAGGTATGGTCTTGCGCGTCAGCGCGCAATTGGATTACGTGACGCCCATCCGAGGGAACAGCAATGAAGATACGCAAGATGAACCGCGACTGGATCGCCACCGCCCGCACGCTCTCCGAGGCGCTGCCCTACCTGCAACGCTATGACGGGGCCATTGTCGTCATCAAGTTCGGCGGCCACGCCATGGGCGATGACACCGCGATGGATACATTCGCCCGCGACATGGTGCTGTTGCGGCAGGTGGGCGTGAACCCTGTTGTGGTCCATGGCGGCGGTCCGATGATCAACGAGATGCTCGGCAAGCTCGATATCCAGTCCGAGTTCGTGAATGGCAAGCGCGTGACCGATGAGGCCACGATGGAAGTGGTCGAAATGGTCCTGTCGGGCCGCGTCAACAAGCGTATCGTTCAAGCCATAAACGGTCAGGGCGGCAAGGCCGTGGGCCTGTCGGGCAAAGATGCCAACCTGATCACCTGCACACCGACCAACCCCGATCTCGGCCTTGTCGGCACGCCCTCGGAGGTGGACCCCGGCATCCTGCACACGCTCTTTCGGGATGACGCGATCCCGGTCATCGCCCCCTTGGGCGCGGGCAAGAATGGCGAGACCTTCAACATCAACGGCGACACCGCCGCCGGTGCCATCGCGGCGGCGCTCAAGGCCGACCGGCTTCTGCTGCTCACGGATATCGACGGTGTGCGCAACGCGGCCGGAGAGGTGGTGACCGAACTCAGCGCCGACCAGATCCGACAGATGACCGAGGATGGCACCATCGCGGGCGGCATGATCCCCAAGACCGAGACCTGCCTGACCGCCATCGAAGGCGGAGTTCGGGCGGCGGTGATCCTGGACGGGCGCGCGCCCAATGCCTGCCTGCTGGAGCTTTTCACGGATCACGGCGCGGGCTCGATCATTCGCGCGTGATCACGCCTTGCGCGCGCGGCCTCTTGAGCTAGGCTTCCTGTCATGGAAAACGAAACGCTCATCAGGCTTGGCGTCTTTCTCGGGCTCTTCGCGCTGTTTGCGGTGATCGAGGCCCTTGCCCCCCGCCGGATCCGCACCCAGCCGCGCCAGACCCGCTGGCTGACCAATTGGGCCATTGTGATCCTCGACACGCTGACGCTTCGGCTCATGGCCGTGGCTCTTCCTCTGCTTGCTGTCGGGGCGGCGATCGATGCCCAGGCGCAAGGCTGGGGCCTGATGAATGCGCTTGATCTTCCATTATGGGGGGCCGTCATTCTCACCGTTCTGATCTTCGACTTCGCGATCTGGGCACAGCACCTCATCACCCACAAGATTCCGCTGCTGTGGCGTATCCACCGCGTCCATCATGCCGACCGCGATATCGACGTGACCACGGCCATCCGCTTCCACCCGGTCGAGATTGCGCTGTCCATGATCCTCAAGATCGGCCTTGTCTACCTGCTCGGCCCGCCCGCGCTTGGGATCATCCTGTTCGAGATCATCCTGAACGGCACGGCCATGTTCAACCATGCCAATATCCGCCTGCCGCTCTGGCTTGATGCGGTTCTGCGCCGGTTGCTGGTCACGCCCGATATGCACCGCGTGCACCATTCGGTTCACCGCCACGAGCATGACAGCAATTATGGCTTTGCCCTGTCGATCTGGGACAGGCTTTTCGGCACATATATTGCCCAGCCCGAGGGGGGGCATGACAGGATGACCATCGGGCTGGAATGGCAGGACGACCGTCCGTCACGACTGGGCTGGGCGCTCTGGCTGCCCTTCATGCGCAAATGACGCCGGAAAGGATCAACGCGGCGGCCAGCCCACATGGCCTGAGCATCTTTGGCATGCTGCACCCCACGCCTGAGGATGGGTTGCCGGAAGCGGTCCAAACCATTGTTCTGCTCGGCCCGGACGAACCGGGGTTCTGGGCAGGCTTTTCCGCCTCGCCTGAATTTAACGACGGAGCAGAAGACCCTTTGGACAGATGGTCCGAGCGGGTCATCACCGCCCTTGCCGAGTCTCTGGGCGCGGCCCCGCTCTTTCCCTTTGGCGGGCCGCCCTATCAGCCCTTCATTCGCTGGGCCCGGGATAGCGGACGCGCGCATCAATCGCCCGTGGGGTTGCTGGTGCATGACCGCGCGGGGCTGATGGTATCCTATCGCGGCGCGCTCGCATTCGAGGTCCGGATGGCGCTGCCGCCCACCCTGCCCCGGCCCTGCGACAGCTGCGAGGGTCAGCCCTGCCGCAGCGCCTGCCCGGTCGATGCACTTTCCGGTCCGTCCTATGACGTGGCCGCCTGCAAAGCGGACCTGCTGCGCGACGGAAATGACTGCCTGTCCCGCGGCTGCGCCGTGCGCCGTGCTTGTCCCCTGAGCCAGAGCTATGGCAGGGTCGAGGCACAATCCGCCTTTCACATGAAAGCCTTTCTATGATCAAGACCCTGATCCTGATGCGCCATGCCAAATCCGACTGGAACGATCCGCTGCTGGACGACCATGAGCGGCCCCTGAACGGGCGCGGGCGCGTCTCGGCCAAGGCTTTGGGTGAATGGCTGCGGATCAAGAGTATCCTGCCGGATCAGGCGCTGATCTCGTCGGCGGTGCGCACGCGGGAAACCTTTGCCCGGCTCGGGGTCGCCTGCGACGCGATCTTTACCGATGCGCTCTATCATGCCAGCGAGGCGCGGTTGCTGACCGAGCTGAAAGGGGCAAGCGGAGAGACCGTCCTGATGCTGGGGCACAACCCCGGTATCGCGGGGTTCGCCCATGATCTGGTGCAGACCCCGCCAAACCATGCCCGTTTCTACGATTACCCCACCTGCGCCACGCTGGTTGCCGAGTTTGACATTGACCGGTGGGCCGATCTTGATCCCGGCACAGGTTCCGTGCGGGAGTTCGTCATTCCGCGCGAATTGACCGGCTGAGGCGCGGCCCTGTCGCGGGATGGATGCGCCCCTGTTCATTGGTTCCGAGATCTATCGCGGCTCCAGCTATGGCGCGCGCCATCCGCTGAGCATCCCGCGCGTGCCGGTGGTGACAGACCTGGTGCGCGCCCTGGGCTGGCTGCCTGACGGGCAGTTCCGGGTCTCGCCCCGCGCCAAACCGTCGGCGCTGACCGCATGGCATACCCCGGCCTATATCGCCGCCTTGCAGGAAGCTGAACGGTCCGGCAGCGTGACAGAGGCGGCGCGGGCGCGGCATCACATCGGGACCTTGTCCAACCCCATCTTTCCCGAGATGTTTCGCAGGCCCGCCACGGCGGCGGGCGGCTCGCTTCTGGCCACGGAGTTGCTGACGCAGGGCGGGATCGTGTTCAACCCCGGCGGAGGGACGCATCATGGCATGCCGGATCATGCCGGCGGGTTTTGCTATCTCAACGATCCGGTGCTGGCGATCAGGGCCTTTCTGGCGCAGGGGCTGACCCGCGTTGCCTATGTCGATATCGACGCGCATCATTGCGACGGGGTGGCGGCGGCCTTCGACGGCGACGCGCGCGTGCTGATGATCTCAACCCATGAAGAGCGCCGCTGGCCCTTTACCGGCGCGTTGGAGGACCGGGCCGGTGGCCAGGCGATCAACCTGCCTTTGCCGCGCGGGACGCAGGATGCAGGGTTTGCCCTGGCGCTGGAGGAGGTGATCCTTCCGGCGGTCCAGGGGGCCCGCCCCCAGGCCATCGTGATCCAGTGCGGGGCAGATGCGGTGGCCGAAGACCCACTGGCGCGGCTGGAGCTGTCCAACAACAGCCATTGGCGCGCGGTGGCGCGGCTGAAAGAGATGTCGCCGCGCGTTCTTGTGCTTGGCGGCGGGGGCTATAACCCCTGGACGGTCGGACGTTTGTGGGCCGGGGTTTGGGCGGTGCTGAACGGCAAAGAGCCCCCGGACCGCCTGCCCGAGCGGGCCCGCGCGGTGCTGGCCGGGTTAAGCTGGTCCCGGCGCCCCGCTGCGCCGCCGGACCACCTGGTCGAGACCCTGCGCGATGCGCCGCGCGAGGGTGCGATCAGCGACGAACTGCGCACCCGGGTACAGGTCTTGAAGGCACGACAGCGGGTATGGCTATGAAAAAGCGCCCCGCCGGTTAGAGCGGAGCGCCGATTTCGGTACAACCCCGGAGCAGGCCCGGGGCAAGAATGCCTCAGTGACCCAGAATCTGGCTGAGGAAGAGCTTGGTACGGTCCGACTTCGGATTGTTGAAGAACTCTTCCGGTTCGTTCTGCTCCACGATCTGGCCCTGGTCCATGAAGATCACGCGGTTTGCCACCTGACGGGCAAAACCCATCTCGTGGGTCACGCAAAGCATGGTCATGCCTTCTTCGGCCAGTTCCACCATCGTGTCGAGCACCTCTTTGATCATCTCCGGGTCAAGCGCCGAGGTGGGCTCGTCAAAGAGCATGATCCGCGGGCGCATGCAAAGCGAGCGCGCGATCGCCACCCGCTGCTGCTGACCACCCGAAAGCTGACCGGGATATTTATCGGCCTGCTCGGGGATTTTCACCTTTTCGAGGAAATGCATCGCCACTTCCTCGGCCTCGCGTTTGGGCGTCTTGCGGACCCAGATCGGGGCGAGCGTGCAGTTTTCCAGAATGGTCAGATGCGGGAAAAGGTTGAAGTGCTGAAACACCATGCCGACCTCGGACCGGATCGTGTCGATATTCTTGATGTCCGAGCTGAGCAGCGTGCCATCGACGATGATCTTGCCTTGCTGGTGCTCTTCCAGAGCGTTGATGCAGCGGATCAGCGTGGATTTGCCCGAGCCGGACGGCCCGGCGATGACGATCCTCTCGCCCCGCTGCACCGTCAGGTTGATATCCCGCAGAACGTGGAACGATCCGTACCACTTGTTCATGCCTTCGATCTGAATGGCGACCTCGTCAGAGACCTGCATTTGCGTTGCTGTTTCGGCCATGTCTGAGCCTCCTTAACGATGATCGGTCTGAAGCTCGCGCTCCAGCCATTGTGAGTATTGCGAGATGCCGTAGCAGACGACGAAGAAGAGCACGGCGGCAAAACCGAACAGCTCCCAGTAGACGCCGTTCCATTCGGTCGAGGCCAGGATCGGACCCCGGATCATGCCCAGAAGGTCGAACATGGAAATGACCGAGACAAGCACCGTGTCCTTGAACAGGCCCACGGCCACGTTCACGATGCCCGGGATCGAGATCTTCAGCGCCTGCGGCAGGATGATCAGCCGCATGGCCTGCGGATAATCGAGCCCCAGGCTATCGGCCGCCTCGTACTGACCGCGCGGCAGAGCGGCGAGCCCCCCCCGGATCACCTCGGCGATATAGGCCGCCGAGAACATGGTGATCATGATGATCACGCGCAGGATCAGGTCAAAGGTCGTGCCCGGCGGCAGGAAGTAGGCCAGTACCACGTTGGCAACAAAGAGCAGCGTGATCAGCGGCACACCGCGGATGAACTCGATGAAGATCACGCAGATCCACTTGATGATCGGCATGTCCGATTGCCGCCCCAGCGCCAGGGCGATGCCCAGCGGCAGCGACAGCGACACACAGACCGTCCCGAGGATCATGTTCAGCATGAAGCCGCCCATGTCCCGCGAGGGCACGGCAGGCAGGAATGGGTTCTCGGGTGCCAATGCGTCCGACAGCATCCCGCCGATCCACCAGGCCACCATGGCTGCGACAATCGCGCCGAAGAAACCCGCGGCGAAGGAGCGGTTAACCAGTTTGGTCCAGGCCACGTAGCCCGCGACAAAGCCGAGAGCCGCAAAGATCGGCACCCAGATCGTGCCCCCCCAGATGAGATAGTAGGCGAGGAACGGGTAAACGGCGGTGAATGCCAGCATCTGACGCGGCAGATACTTGAAGAACATCACCGGAGCCGCGGCCAGGAAAAGCAGCACAAAGGCCAGTGTGGGCCGCCAGTATTCCTCGGACGGGTATTTGAACCCGAAGAGAAGCTGATTCCAGCGTTCGGTGAGAACGGCGAAGCAGCCGCCCGTCGCCCCGTCCAGCATCTCGCGGCAATCGCGGATCGACGGCGCGTTCCAGATGCCATTCAGCAACCAGGGCATGAGGCCGACCAGAAGTTTGTAGATCACAATCGCGGAGATGATGGTCAGGATCGCGTTGGGAACATCGGCAAAGAGGTTTTCCCGGCCCCACTTGATCAGCCCGCGCTCGGTCGCCGGAGGTTCGGCCTCGGGCAACATGGTGTCGCGGACATAAGCGATGGAGTTGGTTTGAGTATCTGACATCTTACCGCTCCTTCAGCTTGATCGAGTTGTTATAGACGTTCATCAGCGCTGAAATCCCCAACGAGATGGTCAGATAGAAGGCCATCAGGAGTAGCACACACTCGATTGCCCGGCCTGTCTGGTTGAGCGTGATGCCCCCCAAGGTTCCGGTAATGTCCATGTACCCAACTGCAATCGCCAGAGAGCTGTTCTTGGTGATGTTGAGATATTGCGAGATCAGCGGCGGGATGATGACCCGCAACGCTTGCGGCAGGATCACCAGGTTCATGATCCGCCCCGGACGCAGGCCCAGAGAGGCCGCGGCCTCTGTCTGACCTTTTGAGATCGCCTGGATGCCCGCCCGCACGTTCTCGGCGATAAAAGCGCCGGTATAGATCGCGAGTGCGAACCAAAGGGCAATCAGTGAGCCACGGACATTGATACCACCGGCGAAGTTGAAGCCTTTGAGCTCGGGATACTCAAGGCCGATCGGGCGGCCCAGAATGAAGAAGATCAGCAGCGACGGTACAAAAAGGATTGCCAGCGAAGGCCATCCCATTGGCAGCAACTTACCAGTGTCGAAGAGCAGCTTGGTCGCGTAGCGACGATAGGCAAAGACACCGATGACCGACAGAAGGAAGGTGATCACCACGATCCAGCCACCCGAGTCCAGGATCGGCTTGGGTACGTACACCCCGCGATTGGTAAAGGCGAAGGCGTCAAAAAGCATTGATGCTTCGGCATCATCGCCCCGGAACGCCCGCGGCGACGGCAGCACCGCCGTCATGATCGTGAAAATGATGATGATCCAGATCAGCACCGGCACGTTGCGGAATGCCTCGACATAGATCGCCATGAGTTTGCGGATAAGCCAGTTGTGGCTGAGCCGCAGCACCCCGGCAAAGACGCCGAGGATCGTCGCCGTAACACAGGCCAGGAAGGCCACGAGAAGCGTGTTGAGAATGCCCACGACCGAGGCGCGCCAATGGCTCGACTGGCTGTCATATTCGATCAAACGCTGGTTGATGTCGTATCCCGCGGGTTCGCCGAGGAACTCGTATGAGATGTTCAGGCCTGCCGCCCGGAGGTTCGCCACGAGGTTCGACGCGAGATAGGCCACAAGGCCGATGACGCAAACCAGAGCGATGAATTGGAAAGTATAGGAACGATAGCGCGTATCGTTCAACAGCATGGACAGGCGGAACGACTCCTGTGGAGGGTCGGTCAGTGTTGTCATCAGAGATCCCCGTTTTACAGCCCGGTGTTTTTATCCGTTCTGCACCGTGGAGGCACAGCGGTGGGCATTTTTTTAGTTATGGGTAGAGGCGAAAAGGGCGCGGTGTAAACCGCGCCCTCTTGCATTAGGTCTTAGCGGAAGGGCGGTGCGTAGAGCAGGCCGCCATCGGTCCACTGGGCGTTCAGGCCACGGGCCAGACCGACCGGAGTGTTCTCACCGATGTTCTTCTCGAAGATCTCGCCGTAGTTGCCACCAGCAGAGATGGCTTTGACGGCCCAGTCAGCATCGAGGCCGAGCATCTCGCCCAGGTTGCCTTCGGTGCCCATCAGACGGTTGATCTCGGGGTTGTTGCCAGCGGCAGCCGACATCTCACCGATATTGGCCGAGGTCACACCCAGCTCTTCGGCTGCGATCAGGGCGTTCAGGGTCCAGCGAACCACGTCACCCCACTCGTTGTCGCCGTGGCGGACCAGCGGGCCCAGCGGCTCTTTCGAGATGATTTCGGGCAGCAGAACGTGACCTGCCGGATCTTCGAAGGCAGCGCGCGTTGCGGCAAGGCCCGACGCGTCAGTGGTGTAAACGTCACAGGCACCAGCCAGGTATTGCTGCTGGGCTTCGGCGTTGGTTTCGATCGGAACCGGCTCATAGCTGATGCCGTTGGCGCGGAAGAAGTCCGCGAGGTTCAGCTCGGTGGTGGTGCCGGTCTGGATGCAGACGGTTGCGCCGTCCAGTTCCTTGGCCGAGCTCACACCCAGATCCTTGGGAACCATGAAGCCCTGGCCGTCATAGTAGTTGATGCCGACGAATTCGAACTTGAGGTCAACGTCACGGCTGAACGTCCAGGTGGTGTTCCGGGCCAGCATGTCGATCTCGCCCGAGGCGAGTGCGGTGAAGCGGGTCTTGCCGGTGGTGGGCACAAATTCGACCGCTTGCGGATCACCCAGAACAGCGGCTGCAACGGCGCGGCAGACGCCGACGTCGAAGCCATCCCAGTTACCGTTTGCGTCCGGTGCGGCAAAGCCGACCAGGCCAGTGGTCACGCCACAGTTCAGCTTGCCACGAGCCTTGACGTCATCCAGCGTCCCCGCAGCAGCGACACCAGCCGCCAGGCCGGCGACGGTCAGCGCGCCAAAAAATACGGTTTTTTTCATTTTTACCTCTTCCTGATTATCCACCCTATCGAGGGCGGTTCGTGTCGGCCCGAGTGAGGAGCCGGAGCGATACTCTGAGCGGGTTTTCCCGCCAGTGCGCACCCGATTGTGGAGATTCATCAATAAAGGTCAACCCCAACCGCACGAAAAACGATGGCGGAGGCGCTATGTTTACGTAGGGTAATAAACGTTTATTTTAAGTCAAATCGGGCGCGAAAGATCATAAAACGCCTTGGCGTGAAGAAAGTCCGATTGTTTCTTGGCCGCCAACTCGCTGGCCTCTTCATCCTTGCCCCAAAGCTCTTCCTGATAGGTCTCGTCTATCCGGCTGAGTGCCCAGAGATGTTCGGCCGGGTGCAGATTTTCAAGCGCTGCAAACCCAATAACCAAAGAGCCGGACATGCCGACAAGGTCGTGAAACGCGGTGAGCGCGAAGGCATCGAGCGCATGTGTCTGCGCGCTGAGGCGTTCGAGCGCCCGGATGTCCTGCGGCTGATGCATGACCCCCGATACCGGAACCAGCCGCACGCCATGGCGCTGATGTATCCATTCGATCAGGGGATCCCAGGCTTGGGCCTGCCGCGCGACAAGTTCAGCGGGCGAATCAGCCCGGTAACAAGTGAGATCCGCATCGCCATAAGCAGCGATCAGATCGGCCACTTCGGCGTGCTGTTGCGTCACTTTGTCGATGGCAGCATTGGCCGAGCGGGTGAAGGGCATGTTGGTGGGATTGACCTCGCCCTCCTGCGCATCCCATTCGGCGGCGATACATGCGGCAAGCGCCTGTGTCGGCACCACCAGAGGTGCCTTTGCAGGCGTCTTGACCGGACGGCCATCGAGCCTGACGGTAAAGCCGCCGTCGACCTCTTCCACGCTGGCCGCGTCCCAGAACCGTTTTGCTTTCCATTCACTCATGTCGCAGGCTCCCAAAGCTCTTCGAGCACTGCGGGCAAGGCACGAAAGTCATCCACGATCCGGTCCGCTGCCCGCAGCGCGGCGCGGTCGTGATAGCCCCAGCTCACACCGATCGCCCCCATGCCCGCCGCCCGGCCCATGTCCATATCAAAGCTCGTATCGCCGATCATCACCGCGTCACCGGGATCAACGCCGGTCTCCGACAGGGCGGCCATCAACATCGACGGATGCGGCTTTGACGGGTGATGGTCACTGACTTGCTGGGTCATAAAGAAAGGGCGCAAGCCGTGCCCATCGAGCAGTTTATCAAGCCCGCGCCGCGATTTGCCCGTCGCCACGCCAAGCAGAATCTCGGGCTGCCGGTGCAGGGCCTCCAGCACCTCGCGCGCATGCGGGTAAAGCGGCGAGGAGGCTTCGACCCCCCCGGCGGCGCGCAGACGGATATAGGCATCCTTGTACCAGTCGACCATCCGCGCCTGTGTCGCGGCATCCGCATCGGGGGCCAGGCGGGGGATGGCCACATCAAGCGAAAGGCCGACGATGGACAACACCACGTCACGCGATGGCACGTCGAGACCGGCACGTTCAAACGCTTCGCCCATGGCCGACAGGATATCGCCCTGGCTGTCGACCAGTGTGCCGTCCACGTCGAACACCACAAGGCGCAGGCGGCTCATGTCAGCGCCTCGAAGGGGTCATCGGCTGCCAGATCCGGCGTCCACCCCAATGTCTCGAACGTATGTGCCATATGCGGTGGCAGATCGGCGGTGATGGTCACTGGGCGGCGCGTCTCCGGGTGCTCAAAGGTAAAACTGCGCGCATGCAGGTGCAGCTTGTGAGAGATGATGCCCCCCAGCTGCGCGCCCCAGCCATCGCCCAGGTTTTCCTGTCCCGAGCCACCATATTTGCCATCCCCGATGATCGGATGGCCGATCTCGGCCATATGCGCGCGAAGCTGATGGGTCCGCCCGGTAATGGGCTCCATCGCCACCCAGGCGGCGCGGCTGGCCACCCGGTAGAGCGTGGCATATTGCGTGACCGCGCGCTTGGCGCCCGGCGTGCTCTCCACCTCGCGCGGGTGAACGCAGATCATCTTTTCACCCTCGCCTTTCGCCCCGCGCCCGGGGGCCTTCACGAGCCCATACTTGATCTCGCCCAGATAGGGTGTCGGCACGCCGGCCACCACCGCCCAATAGATCTTGCGCGTCTCGCGGTGGCGCATGGCAGCAGTGAGGGCAGACGCCATCTTGCGGGTGCGGGCCAGCAGCAGCACGCCCGACGTGTCCTTGTCGAGCCGGTGCACGAGCCGTGGCTTTTCATCGAGGTCGAACCTCAGCGCCTCGGCCAGCCCGTCCACATGCCGCGTCTGTTTGGAGCCGCCCTGTGTGGGCAGGCCGGGCGGTTTGTTGATGGCGATGATATGGTCATCCTTGTAGAGGATCGCATCGCGCATCATCCGGGCGTCGGCCTCGGTGATCCGGGTCTGCGTGCGGGGCCGTGCCTCGACCGTGTCGGGCAGTGGCGGGATGCGCACGCTCTGGCCCTCTTCCAGCCGGGTCGAGGCTTTCACCCGGCCACCGTCCACGCGCAGCTCTCCCTTGCGGCACATCTTCTCGATCCGGCCCTGGCTCACATGCGGGAACAGCCGCCGGAGCCAGCGGTCGAGCCTTTGACCCGCGTCATCGGCGCTGACGGTCTGGGTCTGCACGCCGCTCATGCAAACACCGCCCGGGCCAGCCAGACGCCAAGCGCCAGCGCCAGCAGAGAGCCTGCAACCGACAGTACCACGTATAGCGCGGCCTGCGCGGCCTGGCCCTCATCATAAAGCGTAAACGCCTCCAGCGAGAACGCGGAGAAGGTGGTGAACCCGCCAAGCAGGCCGGTCATCACCAGAGGATTGAGATGGCCCAGACCTTTCTGGATAGAATAGATAACGAAAAGCCCCATCAGGAACGAGCCCAGGATATTCACACCGATGATCGCCACCGGAAAGCCGGGCGAGGCAAAGCGCATCACCGCCACGCCGACGCCAAAGCGCAGCACAGCCCCGATCGCGCCCCCAAGGGCCACCTGAAGTGCGGTCATCATCATGGCCGCGTCTGTCGCTTGGGCGGGCGTGTTTGTCAAGCTGAGCCGCCGTTGCGCCCCTGCCCGAAGGATGTGGAATGCGGGCGCCAAGCCTCGCATTCGGCTTCTCAGATGTCGCAATTCCGCGCTATGTTAGCGCCAAACCCCGCTAACAGGGACGCATACCGCCCGGAGACCCCGCCATGCATGACCCCTCTCAACTCCTGCGCGCGCTCTTTGATCGCGCTGTGGAAGTGGCCGACCCGATGCGCAGTCTCGCCGGTGCCCTGCCCCCCAAGCCTGACGGCCGACTTGTGGTGGTGGGCGCGGGCAAGGCATCGGCACGGATGGCCGAAGCGGTGGAGGCCGCCTATGGCCCCTGCGAAGGGCTGGTGATCACCCGGTACGGTTATGCGCGGCCCTGCGAAGGGATCGAGATCGTTGAAGCCGCGCACCCGGTCCCCGATGCCGCCGGACAGGTCGCGACCCAGCGCATGTTGCGGCTGCTGGAGACGACCGGACCGGATGATTTTGTTCTGGCGCTGATCTCGGGGGGCGGCTCGGCGCTGCTCTGCGCACCTGCGGCCGATATCACGCTGGCGGAAAAGCAGGCGCTGACCAACGCGCTTCTGGCCAGCGGGGCACCGATTGGAGAGATCAACGGTATTCGTAAACAGATCTCGGCGGTCAAGGGCGGCAAGCTGGCCGTGGCGGCCTATCCGTCGCGGATGCTGGCGCTGATGATCTCGGATGTGCCAGGGGATGATCCGGGCGATATTGCCAGCGGCCCGACCGTGGGCGATCCGGGCGATGCAGCGCGTGCCTTGGCCTCGCTCAAGCGCTGGGGGGTTGAACCCGCGCCGTCTATTCGTGCCTTTCTTGAGGCCGGTGGTAACCCGATCCCGCCTGATGACTTGCGTCTGAGCAAGGTGGAAAACGTCGTTTATGCCGCCCCGTCGCAATCACTCGCGGCCGCCGCGGAGATGGCCGATGAGGCCGGGGTCAGGGCGGTAATCCTGGGCGATGCGATCGAAGGCGAGGCCCGCGACGTCGCACGCGCGCATGCTGATGAGGCGCTGAGGCGGCAGGCGGATCTGACAGCACCGTTGCTGTTGCTCTCGGGCGGCGAGTTGACCGTGACCCGCACCGGCAACGGCATCGGCGGTCCAAATGCCGAATATGCGCTGGCCCTGGCCCTGGCGCTGGATGGTGCGGCGGGCATTCATGCCATTGCCTGCGATACCGATGGCGTGGATGGGGCCGCCGAGGTGGCCGGCGCGGTGATCGGCCCCGGCACACTCGGTAAAGCTCAAAGCCGTGGCATCGACCCGGCCGCTGCGCTTGCGGAGAATGACGCGCACAGCTTCTTTGCGGCCCTTGACGATCAGGTCGTGCCGGGGCCGACGCTGACCAATGTCAATGATTTCCGTGCCATTCTGATCACCCCTCTCTGACCCGGTTCCGCCATCGCAGCGGCCACTCCGGTCAAGGGGATCACGGCGCCCACAGGTCGGGGTGCATCCAGGCATCCGGCAGGCTGATTTGCCCAGGTTCCAGCGGTGGCGCGGCCAAATCCAGTGACTGCCAGGCATCCTGCCATTCTCGCGGCAGCGGATAGGGCGGCAGAACCCGGCTTTCGCGGCGAAAGCCGAAGCGGCCGTAATATCCCGGATCGCCCAGCACCAGCACCTGTCGCGTGCCCTCTGCCTTGAGCCGCGCAAGACCATCGCGCACCAGCTTAGCGCCAAGACCGCGACGCTGCTGTGCGGGATGCACGGCCAGAGGCCCCAGAAGTGCCCCGCCCCCATGATCAAATCGGGTAAAAAGGATATGCCCGATAACCTGATCGTCCTGCTGTGCCAGAAGCGACAGGACGGGTGCCTTGCCGGGGTTCAGCGCGCTGAGCAGCCCTGTCAGGTCCTCTCCGGGAAAGGCCAGCGGATAGAGCGCCATCAGCGCGGGCAGGTCAACGGCTCCGGCCTCGATGATCTCGCGCGGAGCGCTCATGCCTCTTCTCTCAAGGCGGGCAGGCCGATGCCCGTGGCCTCGAAGCCACCATCGACCGAGATGATCTGTCCGGTGACGAAACTGGCCTTTTCGGAGCACAGGAAGGTGATCATCGCGGCAATCTCATCCTCGGTGCCATAGCGGTTGAGCGGCAGGGCGTCGTGATAGGCGGCGATGATCTCAGGGCTGTGCACAGCCATCGCCAGCTTGGTCGCCACCGGACCGGGGCAGACGCAATTGGCGCGCACGCCGTATTCGCCAAGTTCGACCGCCTGCTGTTGCGTCAGATGCATCACACCCGCCTTCGAGGTGCCGTAGGCCACGCGCAAGGTGCTGGCGCGCAGCCCGGAAATCGACGCGATGTTGACGATCGCCCCCCGTCCTGCGCGCAAGGCCGGTGTGCAGGCCTGACTCATCAGGAAAACCCCGTCGAGGTTGGTCTCCATGACTCGCCGCCAGCGGTCGAAATCCGTTTCCTCGATCGGGCCGAAATCCGCGACACCCGCGTTGTTCACCAGCGCATGAAGCTCTGTACCATCGGGGAAATGTTCGGCCAGCATCGCCTGCACCTCTTCGGGCCGGGACACATCACAGATGCAGGGTTGCCCATGGTCAAGCCCCTTTGCCGCCTCAGTCAGCGCGGGGACGTCCCGGTCAAGCAGAATCACACGCCAACCCTGTTCGAGAAACTGCCGGGCCGTGGCCAGCCCGATCCCGCGCGCGGCCCCGGTCACAAGTGCTGTTTTCATCGCTCCCCTCCTCAGCTTCGCCGCAGGATAGGCCGGTATTCCGGCAAATGACCATATCCCTTAAGCCTTGTACCGACGCACGATCTTGGCAAGAGTGGCGCCAACCCTGGAGGTCGATATGAAAACCGCACCGCTCAAAGATCAGATGACGGCCTGGCGACATGCGCTGCACCGTCGCCCCGAGCTGCAGCTTGACGTGCCGCAAACCGCCGGTTTCGTGGCCGAGCGCCTGCGCGAGTTTGGCCTGGAGGTGCATGAGGGCGTGGGGCGCAGCGGGGTGGTCGGCGTTCTGACGCGTGGCAACGGTACCCGCTCGATCGGCCTGCGTGCAGAGCTCGACGCGCTGCCCATTACAGAGGCAAACGGTTTTGCCCATCGGTCAGAACACCCCGGAAAGATGCATGCCTGCGGCCATGACGGGCATATGACAATGCTGCTGGGTGCTGCCAAATATCTCTCCGAGCAGGGGGATTTCAACGGTCGGGTGCAGTTCATCTTTCAACCTGATGAGGAGTTCGGTACTGGCGCGCAGGCGATGCTCAACGATGGGCTGACCGAACGGTTCGAAATGGACGAGGTCTATGCGATCCATAACCTGCCCGGGATGGAGGCCGGCGCATTCGCCACCCGTGTCGGGCCGATCACCGCCTCGGAAAGCCTGTTCGAGATCCGCGTCACCGGCCAGGGCGGGCACGCGGCGCTGCCGCATATGGGGGTGGATGCGATCACCGTCGGGGCCGAACTCGTGGGCGCGCTGCAAACCATCGTGTCGCGCAAGCTCGACCCGGCGCAGAACGGCGTTGTGTCGGTGACGGAATTCGTCACCGATGGGCGCCGCAACGTCCTGCCCGGACAGGCCACGCTCAGCGGCGATGCCCGCGCGCTCACACCAAAGACGAATACGGCCATCGAAGCAGGGATGCGGCAAATCGCAGAGGGGATCGCGCAGGCGCATGGCGTGACCGCGCATGTCAGTTACGAGACGATTTTCGACCCCACGATCAACGCCGCGGCCCCGGTGCGCGCCGTCGAACAGGCGGCCCGGCAAATCACCGATGCTGTGGATGCCGACTGCCCGCCCAAGCTGTTCTCGGAGGATTTCGCCCATATGGCGGCAGCGGTTCCGGGGGCGTTCATTCTGATGGGCAACGGCACCACGGGGGCACATGCAAGACCGCTGCACTCTGCCGATTACGACTTCAACGACGCGACGCTTGTGCCCGGCTCCTCTTTCTGGGTGGCGCTGGTGGAACAGCAGTTGCGGGTCTGACGGGGGCTTGTCAGCCATGCTTTTCGCATCATCTTCCTATACTTTCGGTCAGGTGACGCGCCTGATCCGATGTGACATCACTGGAATCGGGCCTATTTAACAGATGCAGTGGACATTGTGATGAGCAGGAGCACCCTTCTTGGATTTCCGGCAGTCGTTCTGACTGCCCTGCTCCTGACCATCGGGGCTGCACATGCCGGGGCGCAGGATCAGGCTGTGCTCAAAATCTGCCACCTGATTGACGGCGCCGAAACCTCCAGTCAATTCAGCCTACGGGATCTGACCGATCTGGGTGAGACCGGTTTCACCACCTCGACCATATGGACCGATGGCGAAGTGGTCTTTGAAGGTGTCGCGCTGGCGCGGCTGCTTGAGGCGGAAGGCATCACCTCGGGCACGCTCGAACTGATCGCCATCAACGATTACATGATCGAGATCCCCGTGGAGGAGGCACAGGACAGTGCCGCATTGATCGCCTACCGGATGGACGGGCAGGCGATGAGCACGCGCGACAAGGGGCCTCTCTGGCTGGTTTATCCATTCGACGCCGATCCGCGCTACCAGTCGGAAACCTACTATTCCCGAAGCATCTGGCAGATCGACCGCATCAAGGTCCTGCCCGAGTAACCGGGCACGCCTCTTCTTGGTTCAGGTCACGCGCCTCAGCGGCGTTGCAACCCCCATGCCGCCAGGCGATAGCAGGTGAAGGCCCAGGCCGCCGCCCCGAGGAATTTGAACCCTTCTTCCAGCGCCTGGCTGGCGCCGTAGGGGATGGGCAGGATTTCCTGCACAGCATCGACCAGCACCGAGAAAAAGAGCATCGTTCCCGCGCTCAGGAAGGCCAGCCCGTCCATCTTTCGGATCAGCGCCCAGAAGCGCTTGATCAGATAGGCCAGAAAGAGCGCGTAGGCCGGGATCAGGATACCTTCGGTGATATAGCGGTCATGGATCAGGAAGAAATCGTCAAGCGCGAGAAAGAAGGAAAACCCGCCCGCGAGTTTCAGTAAACTGCGGTGGTCCGGTTCAAGCGGGGCTGCACCGGAGGCCACGCGAAAGAGACAGAACACCGCCGCCGAGAGCCAGAGCCAGGTGCCAAGGGTCGACACCGCACCGAGAAAGGCGGATTGACCTGTCTGCTGCGCCGGATCGCGCAGGATCTCGATCATGTTGAACCCGGATGCGGACATGACCGCCAGCGCGATCAGGTAGAAGACAAGTGCCGGTATCAGGCAATAACGCAGGACACGGGCAATGCTGTCAGCGGTAATGACACCCTCAAGCCAGCTCGGTTTGTTCATGGAAGGATCCTCGTGGTTTGGCCCGGGCGGTCAGTCCGCGTTGCCGGTTGGCTTACGGCGAAACGGGGCGCGGCCCACGCTCTCATACGCGACAAACCCGGCGCGCTTGGCGTCCCTGGCCGAGTAGATGTTGCGCAGGTCCGCCAGCCTCGGCGTCGCCATCTTGCGGGCGATCCGCTTCAGATCGAGCGCGCGAAACTCGTTCCACTCGGTCAGGATGACCAGCAGATCGGCGTTATGCGAGGCTTTATAGGCATCCTCGACCCAATGTACGCCCGGCAAGAGAGCTTCTCCCTCATGGCGGCCCTGCGGATCGGTCACGCGGACCTTGGCCCCGCCCCCCAAGAGCGCCGGAATAATCGTCAGCGCGGGGGCATCTCGCATGTCGTCCGTGTTGGGCTTGAAGGTCACACCAAGCACGCCGATCGTCTTGCCATTGAAGCTTCCGTCACACAGGTCCAGAAGCTTGTCGATCATCCGCCGCTTGATACCCTCATTGACCGAAATCACCGTCTCGGTGATCTGCATCGGCAGGCCCACCTCCTGCCCGATCCGTGCAAGCGCCTTGGTATCCTTGGGAAAACAGCTGCCGCCATATCCCGGACCCGCATGCAGGAACTTGTTGCCAATGCGCCCGTCAAGACCGATCCCGTGGCTCACCTGTTTCACGTTGGCCCCGGTTCGTTCGCACAGGGCCGCTATTTCGTTGATGAAGGTGATCTTCGTGGCCAGAAAGGCATTGGCCGCGTATTTGATCATCTCCGCGCTTTCCAGATCGGTCGTCACGATGGGAAAGTCGCGCAGGTATAGCGGGCGATAGATATCGGCCATGACCTCAGCCGCACGTTCGGACTGCACGCCGACGACCACCCTGTCGGGCTTCATGAAATCCTCGATGGCCGCCCCTTCACGCAGGAATTCCGGGTTCGAGGCCACATCGAAATCAAGCTCGGGGTTCGCCTTTCGCACCGTATGCTTGACCTGCCGGTTGGTTCCGACAGGGACTGTCGATTTGGTGACGATAACAAGGTAATCCTTGGCGAGTTGCGCGATCTCTTCCGCAGCGGCCATCACATATGTCAGATCCGCGTGACCATCGCCGCGTCGTGTGGGCGTGCCGACCGCGATAAAGACCGCCTCGGCACCCTCGATGGCCGCCGCGAGATCAAGCGTGAAGGACAGACGCCCGGCCTCTACATTCTTGACCATCAGCGCCTCGAGGCCCGGCTCATAGATCGGCACGTTGCCGCGTTCCAGCATCGCGATCTTCTCGGGGTCCTTGTCGACGCAGACGACATCATGCCCGAAATCGGAGAAACATACGCCCGAGACAAGCCCCACATACCCGGTGCCGATCATCGCAATTTTCATGGTGCCTGCTCTTTTTATCTGGCTCTTTGCCTATCGTAATGCGCCGTTAAGGGCCGCAGGTCAACGCCTGGCTGCCGCAAAGGCCTATTGGACAGGCCCCAAGCTTGGCGATATGCAGGGCAAAACCGGGTGTAACGGTGTGAGGGCAAGACGATGGGTGACAAACTCTTTGGCACGGACGGCGTGCGCGGGCAGGCCAATAGCTGGCCGATGACGGCGGAGTTGGCGCTGAAGCTGGCCACGGCCGCCGGGCGGTATTTCCGCCGTGACAAGCAGGAACATCGCGTCGTCATCGGCAAGGACACGCGACTGTCCGGTTACATGATCGAAAACGCGCTGACGGCCGGTTTTACATCGACGGGGATGAACGTCTTTCTGCTGGGGCCGGTCCCGACACCGGCGATCGGCTATCTCACCCATTCTCTGCGTGCGGATGTAGGGGTGATGATCTCGGCCAGTCACAACCAGGCCACGGATAACGGGATCAAGTTCTTCGGCCCTGACGGGTTCAAGCTTTCTGATGAGGCCGAAGAGGCGATCGAGGAGCTAATGCGTAACGGCGTAAGCCTGGCCGCGCCCGAGAATATCGGCCGTGCCAAGCGGATCGAGGATGCCCGAGGCCGCTATGTGGAATATGCCAAGACGACCTTTCCCTATCGCCGTCGGCTGGATGGCCTGCGTATCGTGATCGACTGTGCCAACGGCGCCGCCTATCGCACCGCCCCGGAGGTGCTATGGGAACTCGGTGCCGAGGTGATCCCGGTGGGCGTGGATCCCAACGGATTCAATATCAACAAGAATTGCGGCTCGACCCACCCGGAAACCGCAGCGGCAAAAGTGGTGGAGACCCGCGCTGATATCGGCATCTGCCTGGATGGCGACGCCGACCGGGTGGTGATCATCGACGAGCGCGGCAATGTGGCCGATGGCGATCAGATCATGGGGCTGATCGCAGGCCGCTGGGCCGATGAGGGACGGCTTGCGGGGGGCACTCTGGTGGCCACGGTGATGTCCAACCTGGGCCTTGAGCGGCATCTGGAGGCGCGTGGTATCGCACTCAAGCGCACTGCGGTCGGCGACCGCTATGTGGTGGAAGCCATGCGCGAGGGCGGCCATTCGCTGGGCGGCGAGCAATCGGGACATATCGTGATGACCGACTATGCCACAACCGGTGACGGCCTGATCGCAGCGCTGCAGTTTCTGGCCGGGATGGTGGAAACCGGCAAGAAGGCGAGCGAGTTGGCGCGGGTTTTTGAACCGGTGCCGCAAAAGCTGATCAACCTGCGCTATCAGCCCGGAAAGGAGCCTCTTGAAACGGATGAGGTACAGGCCGCGATTTCCGCTGGCGAAGAAGCCCTTGGCAGCAACGGGCGGCTCTTGATCCGAAAATCAGGGACAGAACCGCTGATCCGGGTGATGGGCGAAGCGATGGACCCAGCTTTGCTCGACTCCGTTCTGGGCAGCGTGGTCGATGCAGTCAGACGCGCGTCGTAAATCGCCGACCAAGAAAATTCGTACGAATTTTCTCATGCCGAGATTTTTCGTACGAAAAATCTGGGGTCGACGCAGCAAAGCTTTTCACATGACTGTGCCTGCCAAACCCGTTAAGAGCAGCCAAAACGATCGAAAGCGCCGCAGGCCCTGATGAGCAAAGCAAGAAAATCCAAGCGCGGACCGCTCTATTCCGCGCAGGACCGCGACAATATCCGCTGGTTCTGGCAGCGCTATCTCAAGAGCAAGGCGCCCTGGCTTGTCCTCGTGCTTTTCATGCTGCTCATCCAGGGGTTGGTCTATCAGCAATTCCTGTCGAACACGGAAAACGGGCTGCGCGTGATCTTCGAGAGCGGTTCGATGCGTGACCTTATCTGGGTTTGCGCCATCGTCTTTGGCCTTTTTTTCGTGCGCGGGGCGATGTCGTATCTTGTCCCGCTTGTCACGGTCTGGGTCTCGAACTCCGCCATCTACGAGATGCGCCGCGACCTCATCGGGCATCTGATGTCGCTTGATCTAGCCTATTTCGAGCGCACGAAATCGGGCGAGATTATCCTCAAGGTCGTCACCCAGACCCAGCTTCTGGGGGTCTTTGTCGCATTGTCCGTGGCCAATGCCGTCCGCGATGCGATTACCGTCATCATCGTTGCGGCCTACCTGATCTGGAAAAACCCGATCCTTTTCACCTCGGCCGTGGTGGTGCTGCCCTTCGTTATCTGGATCATGAACGTCATCTCAGACCGGGTGAAACGCGGTCAGAACGAGGTGGAAGAGGCCCAGGCCGATTACATGAACGGGATCGAGGAGACGGTGAATGGCATGCGTACCGTCAAAATCGCCAGCCAGGAAGCGGTCGAGACCAAGAGGCTGATGCGCGAGACCGAGCGGATCCGCAAGATGATCACCCGTGTGCAGATGACCCAGTCCCTGGCGATGCCGTCGATCGATCTCAGCTCGGCCATTGTCTATGTTCTGGTTATCGGCGGTGGCGGCTACATGGTGCTCAGCCCCGAGTTTGACGTGGACGGGGCTGGTATCATCACCTTCCTGCTGGGTATGGTCATGATCTTTGACCCCGCCCGCCTTCTGGCGCAGTTCTTCGGCGGACTACAGGCCAATCTCATTCTGCTCGACAAGATCAGAGGGCTCTACAAGGAAACACCAAGCATCACCGACGCCCCGGATGCGGCGGACCGGTTCAACACCGGCGGTGATATCGTCCTGCGGGATGTGGCGTTCTCCTACAGCCCGGAGCAACCGCTGTTCGAGGGGCTGAACATGACCTTCGAGGGTGGCAAGGTCTCGGCTATTGTCGGCTCCACCGGGTCCGGCAAGACGACCATCCTGTCGCTGCTGTCGCGGCTTTACGATGTGCAGGCCGGACAGATCAGCATCGGAGGCCAACCCATCGACAAGCTCAAGGTCGCGAGCCTGCGCGGCGCGTTTTCGGTGGTGGCGCAGGATATCGTGATCTTCAACGCGTCAATCTGGGACAATATCCGGTATGTCAATCCTGACGCCAGCGACGATGAGATCTGGCGCGCGGCGGAGGATGCCGAGATTGCCGATCTGATCCGCGCGCGCGGCGATGCCAGTGTCGGTCCGAAGGGCGCACAGCTCTCCGGCGGGCAAAAACAGCGGATCGCCATTGCACGCGCCTTCCTGCGAGATGCGCCGATCCTGCTGCTGGACGAGGCCACCAGCGCGCTCGACCAGGCCACCGAGGAGCGGATCAAGACAGCGCTCGACCGGCTGACCAAAGGCAAGACCACCATCGTTGTGGCGCACCGGCTGTCATCGATTTCGGATGCGGACCGGATCTTCGTGCTCGAAGACGGCCAGTTGGTCGATCAGGGCAAGCACGACCAGTTGCTCAGCGGCCAAGGCCTCTATGCGCAGCTCTACCAGGCCCAGAAGAAAGGCTATGACCGCGCCTGACGCGGTCGGCCAATAAGCCAGATGCGCGGCGCGCTGGACTTACCTATAAAACGCCACTGGACCTATCAACGCGCTCTCTCTGGCCCGATGATACGTGCTGATCATTCCCGATTCCCCATGGCCCGTTTCTGACGCGGGCGCTAGCTGATGGAGCAACCCGATGGACGGCAAGGTTCTTAACAACGACATCACTCAAGTGGTCGAGGCCGACCGCGCCCATGTCTGGCATCATCTGATCCAGCACGCCCCCTGGACCGGCACAGACCCGAAGGCCGACCCGCGGATCATCGTCGAGGGCCGCGGCATGCGCGTTTGGGACCAGAAGGGCAAGGAGCACCTCGATGCCGTCTCCGGCGGGGTCTGGACGGTCAATGTCGGCTATGGCCGCGAACGGATCGCCAATGCCGTGCGCGACCAGCTGATCCAGCTGCCCTATTTCGCGGGCTCCACCGGCTCGATCCCCGGCGCGCTCTTCTCGGAAAAGCTGATCAGCAAGATGCCTGGCATGAGCCGCGTCTACTTCACCAATTCCGGCTCGGAGGCGAATGAGAAAGCCTTCAAGATGGTTCGCCAGATTTCGCACAAGCGCTATGGCGGCAAGAAATACAAGATCCTCTACCGCGACCGCGATTACCACGGCTCGACCCTGGCCACGATGTCCGCCGGTGGGCAGGATGAGCGTGGCGCGCAATATGGCCCCTTCGCACCGGGCTTCATCCGGGTGCCGCATTGTATGGAATACCGCGCGCAGTGGAACCTGACCGGCGAGGCCTATGCCGAGGCGGCGGTGAACGCGATCGAAGAGGTGATCAAGGCGGAAGGGCCGGACACCGTGGGCGCACTCTGCCTTGAGCCGGTGACCGCTGGTGGCGGCGTCATCCCCGCGCCCGAGGGCTACTGGCCGCGCGTGCAGGAACTGTGCCGCAAGTACGACATCCTGCTGCATATCGACGAGGTGGTCTGTGGCGTGGGCCGCACCGGGACCGAATGGTTCGGGTATCAGCACTATGGTGTGGAGCCCGATTTCGTCACCATGGCGAAAGGCGTGGCCTCGGGCTATGCGGCGATTGCCTGCTGCGTGACCAACGAAAAAGTGTTCGAGATGTTCCGTGACGACACCACCGATCCGCTGAACTATTTCCGCGATATCTCGACCTTTGGCGGCTGTACCGCGGGCCCGGCGGCAGCGCTGGAAAACATCGCCATTATCGAGGAAGAAGGCCTTCTGGAGAACACTACCAAGATGGGCGACTACATGATCGACCAGCTTCGCGCGCTTCAGGACAAGCACGCGGTGATTGGCGATGTGCGCGGCAAGGGTCTGTTTCTCGGGGCCGAACTGGTGGCCGACCGCACCAGCAAGGAACCGGTGGATGAGAAAATGGCACAGGCGGTCGTGGCCGACTGCATGGCGCAAGGCGTGATTATCGGCGTGACCAACCGGTCGATCCCCGGCTTCAACAACACGCTCTGCTACAGCCCGGCGCTCATCGCCACCAAGGACGATATCGACGAGATTGTCTCGGCCACCGACAAGGCCCTGACCAAGGTGTTCGGCTAAAGCCGTAGGGTGCGTGATTTCACGCACCTTCCGACCCTGTCAAACCCGCCTCCCCACCCGGAGGCGGGTTTTTTGTTTCCGAAGAAAACGATTGACCGACTCACGTATACCTGCTGTATACAAATTGTATAAATTCACCGAGTCAGCCTTTCTCATGTCCAAAGACCGCAAATCCCGCTGTATCGAAGACCTGCGCATGCGCATCCTGACACAGGCAATCGTCCCCGGCTCCGAGCTGGACGAGGCTGCGCTCTGCGAAGAATACGGCCTGTCACGCACACCGATACGTGAGATTTTTCAACGTCTTGCCGGTGAGGGCTATCTCACGCAAGAGCAGAACCGCGCCACACGCGTGGCCTCGATGGACCTCGGCACCATGCGGATGTTCTTTCAGACCGCCCCGCTGATCTATGCCAATATCGCGCGTCTTGCCGCCGAGAACCGCAGAGAGGCGGAACTGGCGCCTCTGCGCCGGACCCAGGCGAAGTTTCGCGAGGCTGCCGAGGCCGGGGACGCCGGTAAAGCCGCCCTGCTCAACCACCATTTTCACGAGCAGATCGGGCGCATGTCCCACAATCCCTATCTGCTCACCGCGCTCATGCGCATGCTGATCGACCACACCCGGCTCAGCCAGACCTTCTATCGCCCCACCTCCGACGAAGACGCCCGGCGCGTGACCCTCGCGATAGAACAGCACGACGCCATGATCGACGCCATCGCCCGGCAGGATGCCGAATATGCGGTGGGCCTGACAATCGACCACTGGAATCTCTCTCGCGACCGGTTGGAGCGCTTCGTGCGCCCCGATCCGCTGCCGATCGAGATCGCCATACCGAAGGACAGAACCGATGCAATTTGAAGGCATATGGACGCCCATCGTCACGCCCGTGCACGAGGATTTCAGCGTCAACGAAGAGGCTTTGGCCGAGACGGTGGAGCATCTCATCGAGGGCGGTGTGCATGGCATCATCAGCGCCGGGACCACGGGCGAATATTATGCGCAGGATTTTGAAACCCGCGCCTTCCTCGCGCGACGGATCAAGGATCTGATCAAGGGGCGTGTGCCATATTGCGTGGGCACCGGGGCGCTGCGCACCGAGGACAGCATCGCATATGCCAGAATGGCCAAGGAGGTCGGTGCCGATGCCATCCTCGTGGCCACCCCGCCCTATTCCGTGCCCACGGGCCGCGAGATCGCCCTGCACGCGCTGGCCATCGATCGTGCGGTGGATATGCCCGTGATGCTCTACAACTATCCCGGCCGGATGGGTGTAAACATGGACGAGGACACGCTGGACCGCCTCGGCCGCTCACCCAATTTCTGCGGGATCAAGGAAAGCTCGGGCGACATCAACCGCCTGCACATGATTGCGCGTGATTATCCTCATCTGGGCCTGCTGTGCGGCATGGACGATCAGGCGCTGGAGTTTTTCGCCTGGGGCGCACGCGGCTGGGTTTGTGCCGGGTCCAATTTCGCCCCTCAGGCGCATGTGGCGCTTTACCGTGCCTGCGTGCTGGAGGGCGATTTCACCAAGGGTCGCGCCATCATGAGCGCGATGATGCCGCTGATGCGGGTGCTCGAACAGGGCGGCAAGTTCATCCAATGCATCAAGCACGGGCTGACCCTGCGCGGGATCAATGCGGGCCCGCCGCTCAGGCCCCTGCACCCGCTGAACAAGGACGACAAGCGCGCGCTCGAAGAGGTGATCCGCACGCTGGATACCGCCATCGCCGCCATCGAAGGAGAGGGTAAATGAGCGATCTGCTGACACATGATGAATACAAGGCCATTGCCGCCGATCTGGACCTTCCCAAGACACCCTTTGTCGATGGCAAGTTCCGCAAGGGCGCGGGCCCGATGATGGAAACAGTGAACCCGGCGACCGGGAAGGTGATCACAAAGATCAGCACAGCAGCGGCGGCGGATGTGGATTTTGCCGTCCAAAAAGCGCGCGAGGCGTTCGACCGGGGCGAGTGGTCCCGCGCGCACCCGTCCGAACGCAAGGACGTGCTTATCCGCCTGTGCAAGCTGATCACGCGCCGCAAGCACGAGTTCGCGGTGATGGAGAGCCTTGATAGTGGCAAGCCGGTGCGCGATTGCCAGTTGATCGACATCCCCGAGACGATCCACACGATCAAGTGGCATGCCGAGCTGATCGACAAGATTTATGACCAGACAGCGCCCGCTGGCGATGATGCACTCTCGATGATCGTGAGGGAACCTCTCGGCGTGGTCGCCGCCGTGCTGCCGTGGAACTTCCCCCTGCTGATGATGGCGTGGAAGATCGGCCCGGCGCTGGCGGCAGGCAATTCGGTGATCGTCAAACCGGCGGAGCAAACCTCGCTCACGGCGCTGCGCCTGGCCGAGGTGGCTCATATGGCCGGTGTGCCGCGCGGGGTGTTGCAGGTGCTGCCCGGTGACGGGCCAAGCGTGGGCGAACCGCTGGGCCTGCATATGGGCGTGGACATGGTCAGCTTTACCGGCTCCACCGAGACCGGCAAACGCTTCCTGCGCTATGCGGCGGACAGCAACATGAAAGAGGTCACGTTGGAATGTGGCGGCAAGAACCCGGCGGTGGTGCTGGAGGATGCCGAGAACCTGGATCACGTGGCCGAACATGTGGTCAACGCCGCCTTCTGGAACATGGGCGAGAACTGCTCCGCCTCCTCGCGGCTGATCGTGCACAAGGCTGTCAAGGCGCCGCTGATGGAGCGGGTTCTGGCCCGTCTGCGCGACTGGAAGACGGGCGACCCGCTGGACCCCGCCAATCACCTGGGCGCGCTGGTGGATGCCGATCACTGCAAGAAGGTAACGGGCTATCTCAAGGGCAAGGCGCTGGCGGGCGGCAAAGCCAAGGGTAATTTCGTGGAGCCGACCGTCTATGAGGTCAAAGCCTCCGATAAGCGGGCGCGCGAAGAGATCTTCGGCCCGGTCCTGAGCGTGATTGAAGTGGCCTCGACCGAGGAAGCCATCCAGCTCGCCAATGACACAAGCTACGGCCTTGCCGCGGCGGTCTTCACCGCCAACGTACGCACCGCCATCCGCGCCGCGCGCGAGATCAAAGCGGGCACGGTCACGGTGAACTGCTATGGCGAGGGCGATATCTCCACGCCATTCGGGGGCTACAAACAGTCGGGCTTTGGCGGGCGCGACAATTCCATCCACGCCCATGACCAGTTCACCCAGCTCAAGACCATCTGGATCGACCTGAGCGATCCGAAAGACGGGGATGATGTGGGGTGAACGCTGATTGGGGTAACTACTTTCAGATATCCTATACGCCGCAAGAGGTGCAGATCGCGGCCAAGGCGACCTTATCCCGCGCCGCGCCGATGACGCGCGACCCTAGGCAGCTTCTGCTGCTCGATATGGTCTCGGAAATGGCCTGCAAGGTGCAGCTTGATCAGAACGGCCCCACCGGTGTGAAGGTGCTGGTCACCAGCCCCGACGGGCATTTCAGGGATCAGCGCCTGACCAAGACCAGCCAGTTCGCCGCGTTCAAACAGGCGCGCAAGCTGGACCTCATTGCAGGCGAGATGCTGCGCGATCTAGCGCAGCAAAGTGCCACGGCCTCGGTCATCGCGCAGGTGACCGAAAACGGAGACGACCCCACCGGCATGATCGTGCAAACCGTGCCGCTCGGGTTTGAAGGGTTTATCAAGGAGAGCCTGCCCAAGCGTGGCATTCTCTCTCGCATCTTGGGACGATGAATATGAGTGTAGACGCCGTAGGGACCATGCGCCGGGGGCGCGGAGCACGCAAACAGGCAAGGCAAACGCGGGATTTCACCATGCTACCGGCACTCAAGCGGGGCCTTCCGCTGACCGAGCCGATGAGCCAGGAGGAGATCGAGCGGATTGACGCCGCATCGATGGATATTCTGGAAAATGTCGGCGTGGTCTTCCGCGACGACATCGCCATCGCTGACTGGAAACGCGCCGGGGCGGATGTGCGGGATGGGGACCGGGTGCACCTGGACCGGGGGCTGGTGCGCGAGCTGATCAAGACCATCCCCGAAACCTTCACCTATCACGCCCGGAACCCGGCCAATAACCTGCCCTTCGGCCGGAATCACGCGATCTTTGTGCCGATGACCGGCGCGCCCTATCTGCGCGATCTTGACGACGTGCGCCGCAACCCGACGCTCGCCGACCTCGCGAATTTCCACAAGCTGAGCCATATGCTCCCGGCGATGCACAGCTCGGCGCATCATATCGTGGAACCTTATGATCACCCGATCAGCCAGCGGCACCTGCGCATCACTTATTCGTCGATGAAGCATTCCGACAAGACCTTCATGGGCATGACCACCTCGCCCAAGAACGCCGAGGACGTGATGGAGATGTGCGCCATTCTGTTCGGCGAGGCGTTTCTGGAGGATCACCCCGTCTGCACCGGCAATTGCAATGGCAATTCACCGCTCGTCTGGGACGAAACCATGCTGGGGGCCATGCGCGCCTTCAACAAGCGCAATCAGCCTGTGCTCTGCTCGCCCTTCGTGCTGGGCGGGGCCAATACGCCCGCCTCCGTCGCGCCCACCGTGGCGCAGCTCAATGCCGAGGCGCTCAGCGCGCTGGCCTACACGCAGGTGGTGCGCAAGGGCTGTCCTGCGATTTACGGCCACTATTTGAGCACCGTGAGCATGAAATCCGGCGCCCCGATGGCGGGGACGCCTGAAATCTCCCTCATGAACCTGATGATCGGGCAAATGGCGCGATTCTACCGTGTGCCGTGGCGGTCCTCCAACACGCTGGGCGGGGCCAAGACCTTTGACGCACAGGCGGGTTATGAGAGCGCCACAACCCTGATGGCTCTGCAAATGGCCGGGACCAACTACATGTGGCATTCGGCGGGATGGAACGAGGCGGGCATGCATTGTTCCATGGCCAAGTTCGTCGTCGATGCGGAGCAATGCGCGATGGCTTACCGCATGGCCGAAGGTATCCGCTGGGATGATTTTGACGAGGCATTGGCGGCTGTGGCCGATATTGGCCCGGGCGGGCATTACCTTGGCCACCCGCATACGCTGGAGAATTTCCAGCGCGCGTTTTTCATGCCCGAGCTGTTTGACAACAACTCGATCGAGCAATGGCAGGCGGAGGGCGGCATCGAGGTCAATGAGCGGGCCCTGACGTACACGCGAAACCTGCTGGACGCTTACGAGGAACCAAAGCTCGACGCGGGCGTCAACGAGGCCCTGCTCGACTATATCGCGCGGCGCGAGCGCGAGATCCCGGCCGCCGACGCGCTCAATCAGGAGCTCTGATGCGCCTCAAGGAGCTGCATATCTACCAGCATGAACTGCCGGTAAAAGACGGCCCCTATACGATGGCCAATCAAGAGGTGCGCGCACTCGACAGCACCCTCGTGCGGCTGATCTCGGAGGACGGCCACGAGGGCTGGGGCGAGACCTGCCCGCTTGGTCCGACCTATGCCGAGGCGCATGGGCGCGGGGCGCGCGCGGCACTTGAGGCAATGGGCGACGGGATGATCGGGGTGGACCTGGCCCCGCTTACGCTGCACCGGGCGATGGATGCGCGTCTGGCAGGGCATAGCTATGCCAAAGCGGCGGTGGACATTGCCGCGCATGATCTCATCGGCAAGGCGCTTGGCCTCTCTGTGGCTCAGCTTCTGGGCGGCGTGGCGCGAACCCGGCTGCCCTCCTACTACGCGCTCGGGCTTTCCAGCCCTGACAAGACCGCGCGGCGCGCGGGTGAGAGACTGGCCGAGGGCTACCCAAGGCTCCAGCTCAAGATCGGCGGGCGTGCGGTGGAGACCGATATTGAAACAATCCGCAAGGTCTGGGAGGTCACGCGCGGCCGGGTGCCGCTCGTCGTCGATGCCAACCGGGGGCTGACCCTGCGCGATGCCATCAGGCTCAGCGAGGCGTGCCGCGATCTCCCCCTGATCATCGAACAGCCCTGCCCGCGCATCGCGGACCTCAAGCAGCTTCGACCTAAACTGCACCATCCGCTCTATATGGATGAAAGCGCCGCCGATCTCGCCACCGTGCTGGATGTGGTTGGCGACAACCTGGTCGACGGCTTCGGCATGAAGCTGACGCGGATTGGCGGCCTGCACCCCATGACCACGCTGCGCGATATCTGCGCCGCCCGCGCCCTGCCCCATACCTGCGATGACAGCTGGGGCGGAGATATCATCGCCGCCGCCTGCACGCATGTCGGGGCCACCGTCAGCCCACACCTGCTGGACGGTGTCTGGATTGCCGCGCCCTATATCGACGGGCATTACTGCGCAAAGGGCGGTGTTATCGTCGAGGCGGGCCACATCGCCCTCCCCGATGGGCCGGGCCTGGGCCTCATGATCGACCCCGAGCAGTTCGGTACACCTGTTGCATCTTTTGGAGGGTAAAATGACAAACGATCCCCTGCCCTATCTTGATTTTGCCGACCCGCAGTTCTCAACGCGCGGCCCCGAAGTGATTGCCGCGCGCGAGGCGCATTGGTGCGCACGTACGCCCTTCGGCCTTGCCGTCACGCGCTATACGCAGGTCGGCCGCATCCTGCGCGACCGGCGCTTTCGGCAAGGCAGTCATAACTGGCCGGATACAGTGGGGATTGACGGCCCGTTCGCAGATTTCTGGCGCGCCTCTGTGATTGGACAGGAAGGGCAAGCACATAAACGGCTGCGCGCCTTGGCGGTGCCCGCTCTGAGCGAGGACTTCGTGCTGTCGCTCAAGCCCGCTTTCGACGACATCGCCGAAGACCTCTGCGCCGGGCTGCGCGGCAAGACCCGCTGTGAGTTTGCCTCGGAGTTCGGCATGCCCTTCGCCGGTCAGGCCATCGCCACCCTGCTCGGCATGGACCGCTGCGACTGGCGTATCGTGGCTGAGAACGCCTCGGACCTCGGCCTCGCCATGGGCGTGGGCGCCAAAGCGTACGAAGCCCGGTTCAATGCAGCCTGCGAACGGCTGTTCGAACTCGCCGGGCAACTGGTGGAGCGCGTTCGCAAAGGACAGGACGACACAAGCTATGTGGCGCGCATGGTGGCCAATTTCGACGCCAACGGCGATTGCACCGAAGACGAGCTGCGCAATACGATTGTCATTTCGATCTTCGGCGGGGTGGATACGACAAAGGCGCTTCTGGGTCTGGGTTTGTCCCTTTTCATTGAGCACCCCGATCAGTGGGCGGCGCTGCGCGCGGACGACAACCTGATCGCACCCGCCATCGAGGAATTCCTGCGCGCCCGACCGACAACGACCTGGGCCACCCGCGAGGCGACCGATGACGTGGAGATGGATGGCCTGATCATTCCCAGGGGCACCGTGGTGCATTTGCTGATGCATGCCTCCGCGCGCGACCCGGCGATCTGCGGAAATCCCAGCTTTGATATCAACGCCAAACGCAAGAAGCATTTCAGCTTTGGTGGCGGCGCTCATCATTGCATCGGCCATTTCGTTGCCCGAACAGACATTGCCAGTGCGCTCGCGGCGCTGCGCCGGTCCTTCAGGACGATCGAGTATGACGGTGTGCCCGAATGGCTGCCCGATAGTGGCAACACCGGGGCGATCCGGCTGCCGATCAGATATGAGGTGGATCATGAGATTTGACGGCAAACGCGCGCTTGTGACGGGCGCAGCGGGCGGCATCGGACAGGCCGTGGTGGCCATGCTCCGCGCCGAAGGGGCACATGTGGCCGTGACTGACCGCGACAGCAGTTCAGTGGCGGCAGAGGCGCATCTGGATGGCGATCTGCTCGATGGGTCTTTTTGCGACGGGCTGCCCGGACGCGCGGCTGAGGCGCTCGGCGGGCTCGATATCCTGTGCAACAATGCGGGCGTGATTACGCGGGGCGATATCACCGAGACCTCAGACGCAGATTATGCCCTCACGATGGGTGTGAATGTTGAAGCGCCCTTTCGCCTTTGCCGGGCCGCAATCCCGCTGATGGCCGAGACGGGAGGCGGCGCGATTGTCAACACCTCCTCCTGCTGGGGGGTGCGGCCGGGTCCGAACCATCCGCTCTATGTGATGTCCAAAGCCGCGCTGGCGTCGCTCACCCAATGCCTTGGCCGGGATCACGCACATCAGGGCATCCGGGTGAATGCGGTTTGCCCGAACGAAGTCAACACGCCCATGCTGCGCTCGGGGTTCGAAAAGCGCGGCTTCGATCCGGACCGCGCGATTGAAGAGCTCAACGCCTCTGTGCCTCTGGGTCATATTGCCGAGCCGGAGGAGATCGCGGATGTGATCCTCTTTCTGGCTTCGGATGCGGCGCGCTATATGTGCGGCGCGCTCGTTGAGGTGAATGGCGGGAAACCCGTGATATGAGCCGGTTCGCGGGAAAGGTGGCGCTGGTGACAGGCGCGTCTTCGGGCATGGGACAGGCCACCGCGGCAATGCTGGCAGACGGCGGCGCTCGGGTCTTTACGGCGCAGCGCGGAGCCTCGGAACATGAGCCTATCATCGCCGATTTCAGCGATCCTGCCGCCCCCGAGGCGGTGCTGGCCGAGATCGCAGAGCGGGCCGGGCAGCTCGATATCCTGATCAACAATGCCGGTGTGATGCGCGAGGGCACGGTCGAGGAAACATCGCTCGACGACTGGTACACCCAGTTGCAGGTCAATCTTACCGCGCCCTTCCTGCTGATCCGCGAAGCCATGCCGTTGCTCCGCAAGGGCGGTGGGTCCATCGTCAATGTCGGGTCTATCGAGGGGCTGGGCTCGAACCCGCGGCACCCGGCGTATTGCGCCTCCAAAGCCGGTCTGCATGGCCTCACGCGTGCCGTCGCGGTGGATCACGGGCCGGAGGGCGTACGCTGTAATGCCGTGGCGCCGGGCTGGATCGATACACCGTTGAATGTGGCGTTTATCGAAAGCCTTGGCGACCCGGACCGCTTTCGCGCAGAAATCGGGCGCATTCACCCGGTCCGCCGCACCGGCGCGCCCGAGGAAGTGGCCCGGTTCATCTGCTGGCTCGCCTCCGATGACGCAAGCTTTGTGACAGGTCAGATTTATACCATCGACGGCGGGCGCATGGCCCAGCTCAGCCTGCCATGAAAGTCACCCGCCTGCCCCGAGACCCCGGCGTGACCGGGTGGAACGCAATCCTGCCGCCTGCCCCGCCCGCGCAGGCGCTGGAAGAGAATATCACCGCCGACTGGCTCGTCATCGGCGCTGGGTTTGCCGGGCTGGCGGCGACGCGGCGGCTGGCCCAACTGCACCCGCGCGACCGGATCGTGTGTCTTGATGCCACCCGCGTCGGAGAGGGACCGGCGGGACGCAATTCCGGTTTCATGATCGATCTGCCGCATGATCTGGCCTCGAACGATTACGGCGGCGCGATCGAGGCGGACAAGGCCCAGACCCGCGCAAACCGCGCGGCCATTGCCTTTGCCGCCGATATGGCCGCCGAATATGGGCTGAGCGGTGAAGCCTTCGCTTTGTCGGGCAAGACCAATGCGGCGGCAGGCGAGGTGGGCCAACGGCACAATCTCGACTATGCCCGACACCTGAGCGCCTTGGGAGAGGCGCATCAGATGCTGGACGCTGAAGACATGCGCGAAATGACCGGGACGGAGTATTATCAAAGCGGGCTCTACACACCGGGCACGGCGATAATCCACCCGGCAATGTTCGTGCGCGGGGTGGCGGAGGGGCTGTCCTCCAACCGGGTGATGCTCTATGAAAATTCCCCCGTGCAGCGACTTGAACGCAATGGCACGTGGCAAGCCCATACACCCAAAGGATCGGTGAGCGCGCCCGCTGTGATCCTCGCGGTCAACGGCCACCTCAACAGCTTTGGCCGACTCATGGGCCAGCTGCTGCATGTCTTCACCTACGCGTCGATGACCAGGGCCCTGAGCGCAGAGGAATGTGCGCGGCTGGGCGGGCAAAGCATCTGGGGCGTGACCCCCGCAGACCCGATGGGCACGACGGTTCGGCGGATCAGCGGCACGGGCGGAGACCGGATCATCATCCGAAACAGGTTTACATGCGACCCGTCGATGGAGGTGAGCAAGGCGCGCATCGCCACGGTGGGCCGCGATCATGACCGCGCCTTTGCCGCGCGTTTCCCGATGCTGCGCGGTGTGGGCATGGAGTATCGCTGGGGCGGGCGCCTCTGCCTGAGCTGGAATAATGTGCCTGCCCTGGGAGAACTGGATGAGGGGCTGTATTCGGCCTGTTGTCAGAATGGTCTGGGTACGGCCAAGGGCACGCTGCACGGCAAGTTGATGGCCGAGCTGGCCTCCGGGATACCCTCCGAGTTACTCGATGAGGTGATGGCGCAGGACGCCCCCCGGCGGTTGCCACCCAGGCCACTGACCTGGCTTGGGGCGAGTGCGACCTTGCTTTGGGGAGAGCGCAAGGCGGGGCGGGAACTCTGACCGCTCATCCGCCCTGACAGGCGGCCTCGCGAGGCGGGCACGTGAGGGCCCGATGAGCAGCGCGTTGGTGGCGGCGAAAACCGAACTCAGCGCCATCGCTCCGGTCGCCAGGGAGACGAGCGCCTTCTCAGCGCGGCCCGCACGAGCAACACAATTCAAACTGTCTGCACTTATCCGGCCTTTCGCGCATTCAATCAGCATAGGATATGCCGCTTGCCAAATTTCAAGGGCACGGCGGGTAGCTAGAAAATTCGTACGAATTTTCTGAGTGAAGATTTTTCGTACGAAAAATCTCGGCTGCCGTCCGCAGGCCGCTAAAGAACCACCTCGTCAAGTGTTTTGCCGTGATGCGTGATCTGCTCATATCCGTCTTCGGTCAGAATGAAACTGTCCCCGACCTGAGCCCGGAAACTCTGTGTACTCACCGAACCATCGACGGCCAGCACCATCCCGGGCCGCAGAACCGTGCTGTCCCCGGTCACGAGCTGCGGCGACTCCAGAAAACTGAAGCCCGTCGCGCGGCCGCATCGAAACGGATATTCATAGCCCGCGCCCTGGATCACCTCGGCATAGGCCGCATGCACGCTTTCGGCGGTCACGCCGGGGCGCAGCGCCTTAAGCGCGGCTTTCTGACTTTCCACAGCGACCTCGTAGACCGCCACCTGCGCAGAATCCGGCTCTCCGATCCAGAACGTTCGGTCGAAGCCCAGCTTGAAACGGTGGAAATTGGTCATTCCGCAGAAACACAGAAACACCGGCTCGCCCTGCCGCATCACCCGTGTGCTGGCGCGGTGATGCGTGCGGGTGATCGCCTCACCCGAGGCCATGATCTGAAGGAAATGCATATTGGGAGACATATCCCCCGGCGCGTAATGTGCATTCAAAAGCGCGGCCGCCTTACGTGTCCCGGCCTGAGACGTGGCCAGCGCCACCTCATATTCCGGCACGCCATCGCCGATCGCCTCGCGCCCGGCCTGCATCATTGCGGTAGCCACCTGGCCCGCATGGCGCGCCAGCTGCAATTCCTCGGCTGATTTGATCATGCGCATATCCGTCAGGATCGGCGTGACTGTCCGGATCGCCTCGCGCGGCACAAGATCGTCCACATAGCGACGCACCAGAGGCGGCATGTGATCGGGTTCGATACCTATGACTGAAGAGGCGTCAACCACCCCTGGCAGTTCCGCGCGCCATTCCGCCCCCATACCGTCATTCCAGGCGGCGATCCGGTCCACCCGCGCATGGGCCTCGGCGGAGTTGAGGTCAATCGTCGGCGTGATCAGAAGCGTCGGCCCGTCCCGCGGAACCACAAGGATCGTGGGTCGGCCAAATTCCATATGCAGATAGTCGTAATACCCGGTCAGGTAATAGACATTGTCATCATCGGTGATCAGGGCAACGTCGATCCCGGCATCCGCCAGATTTTCGCGCAGCCGCGCCATCCGCGCCTCGAACATCGCGCGCTCTCCTATTTTTCGGCGTTTTTATCACGTCCGAAAATCTGCGCCAGCACCATCATCAACGTTGTCACTGCGATCATGATGGTAGAGATGGAGGCAATCGTCGGGTCGATCTGATCGCGCAGCGCGTTGAACATGTTGCGCGTGAGGGTCGGGTTGTCCCCGCCCGAGACGAACATGGCCACGATCACTTCGTCGAAGGAGGTGAGAAAGGCCAGCAAGGCCGAGGTAATCACCGCAAAGCGGATCTGCGGCAGGGTCACGGTCAGAAACGCCTTCCACCTTGGCGCGCCGAGGCTGCGCGCCGCCGCCTCCTGGCTCATGTCAAAACTCTTCAGCGCAGAGCCTGTAACGATCACGACCAGCGGCAGCGCCAGAACCGTATGAGCGAGCACGAGACCGGTCATCGTGTAAAGGATCTGCAGCTTCACATAGGCGTAAAACGCCCCGATCGCCACAAGCACCACGGGCACCATCATCGGCGTGATCAGAAGGACAAAGGCCACCCTGATGAAACGCACGTTGGACGCATGCAGCCCATAGGCCGCAAGCACCCCGATCGGTGTGGCCACCAGCATGGTCAGGAAAGCCGCCTTGAAGGATGTTTTCGTCGCCAGCATCCATTCGGACGAATTGAAGTAATGCTGATACCAGCGGGTCGACCATGTCTCGGGCGGAAACTCAAGATACTGGCTTTCCGAGAAGGACATCGGGATCACGATCAGCGTCGGCAACACCAGCAGGATCATGGTGATCACGGCAAAGACATAAAGCCAGAGCCGCTGACCATGGGTGACCTGCGTCTCGGTGGCGGGGGACCGGAACCAGCGCAACATCAGTGCCCTCCTCCGCTCGTGATCTGCTCAAGCCTGAGAAACTTCGAGGCCACCCAGAGGATCACCATCGTCGCCACCAGAAGCACCACGCCCAGCGCGCTCGCCGCCCCCCAGTTCACGAAAAGCTCGATATTCGACACGATCTTCATCGACACCATGATCACCTTGCCACCGCCCAACACGGCCGGCGTGACAAAGAACCCGAGGCACAGGATGAACACCATCAGCGACCCGGCAAAAAGCCCCGGCGTGCTGAGCGGGAAGAATACATTCCAGAAGGCCCGCCGGGGGCTGGCGCCCAGATTGGCCGCGGCCTTCATATAGTCCTGGTTGATCGCGCGCATCGCGCCATAGACCGGCAAAATCAGGAAAGGCAGCATGATATGCACCATTCCGATGAGCGTACCGGTCATGTTGTGCACGATCTTGATCGGCTCGTCCCAAAGCCCCATGCCAATCGCCCATTCATTGACCAGCCCGCGCTTTTGCAGCAGCACCAGCCAGGAATAGGTCCGTACCAGAAGCGAGGTCCAGAACGGCAAAAGCACGGTGATCAGGCACAAGTTGGCCAGGCGTCGCGGCAGTTGCGACAGGAAATAGGCCAGGGGATAGCCGATCAGGATGCAAAGCGCCGTGGTCAGAAGGCTCACCTGAAAGGTGGTCATGAAAATGCGGATGTAGGACTTCCGCTTGATCATGCGCTCGTAATTCTCAAGGCTGAATTCGCCATTCGCGCCGACAAAGCTGACATAGAACAGCCAACCCACCGGAAGCACCAGGATAATCAGGACGAGGATCAGCGCGGGCGAGCTGAGGCCGAAGAGCTTAAGCCTTTCCAGCCGTTCGTCCCGGCGCAGCCCGGCGGCGTTCATGTCGGTCGCGGCCATCTCAGGCCGCCGCCCCGTCGATTACCACCGTGTCAGAGGCCGCAAGGCCCAGCGTCACCTCATCGCCGACCGCCGGAAGAGCCTGCACCGTGCCCGAGCGCACCGCGCCGCGCAGGGCAATCTGATCCCCGCTGGGCAGGCGTGCATAAAGCACGAAACTGTCGCCCTGATAGACCACCTCGGTCGCCGTTCCGGTCAGCACGTTCATGTCGTCAGACGGTGCCCCGGTCAGCAGTTGAATACGTTCCGGCCGCACCATAAGCAGCAATTCGGCGGCATCGGGCACCGGGTTCTCCGTCTTCAGCGGCATATCCCCCAGATGCACAGCCCCACCCTGACGCGTCACGGGAAGGAAGGTGCTTTCCCCGATGAAATCCGCGACAAAACGGTTTGCCGGGCGCTCATAAAGGTCGCGGGGGGTGGCCAGCTGCATGATCCGGCCGTGGTTCACCACCGCGATCCTGTCGGACATGGTGAGCGCCTCGCGCTGGTCATGCGTCACATAGACCGTCGTCATACCCAACTGTTCATGCATATGCCGCAGCTCGATCTGCATCTGGTCACGCAGCTTCTTGTCGAGCGCCGAAAGCGGCTCGTCCATCAGCAGGATCCGCGGCTCGAACACGATGGAGCGCGCCAGCGCCACGCGCTGTTTCTGTCCGCCCGAAAGCTGATCGATCCGCCGGTCACCGAAACCGCCCAGTTGCACGATCTCCAACGCCTGCTCGATCCGCCGGGCCATCTCGGGTTTGGGCACCCCCCTCAGCTTGAGCGGATACCCCACATTGCCCGCCACGGTCATATGCGGGAACAGCGCATAGCTCTGAAATGTCATTCCCACATTGCGCAGATGCGGCGGGGTGCGGATCACCTCTTCATCGCCGAACTTCAGACTGCCCCGGTCGGGGCGCGTGAAGCCTGCGAGCACCATGAGGAGCGTCGTCTTGCCCGACCCCGAAGGTCCGAGCAGGGTCAGAAACTCTCCGCTTTGCACCTCCAGCGAAACGTCGTCGAGGGCAAAGACGGGCCCATAAGTCTTGGTCACGTTGCGCACGGTGATCGGCAGTGCGCCCTTGGCCTGATCGCTCACATCAAAATCCTTGGTATTCTGGGCTGCGGGCCACAATCGGGCGGCCCGCAACAAGGTCAGGTTATAATGCCGATCACTCGGTCAGCATCTCTTGATACATCTCGGCGGCAATGGTTTCCCATTCGGCATACCATTCCAGCGAGACGGGCAGCTGCTTGGCGGCGTTCTCGGGCGAGGACGGCAGGGATGCCGCGACTTCGGCCGTGATTTCACCGGTTTCATAGGCCGCACGGTTGGTCGGGCCATAGGTGATCCACTTGGGCAGATCGTCCTGATACTCGGGCTTGGAAATCTCGTTCAGGAATTCCATCGCGACATCCTTGTTCGGCGCGCCTTTCGGAACGGCGAAGCAGTCATAGTCCAAAAGCGCCCCGTCATAGCCATAGCTCAGTTGCGCACCATCCTTGGCCGCGTTGTCAAAACGGCCATTCCAGCCGGTCGACATATCCACCTCACCGTCCTTCATCAGCTGCGCATGCTGCGCGCCGGAGGTCCAGAAGACCGAGATGCTCGGCTTCAGCTCGCGGATCTTGTTGATCGCGCGCTCAATGCCTTCTTCACTGCCGAGAACCTCATAGACCTGCTCGGGCGGCACCCCGTCGGCCATGAGCGCAGGCTCCAGCGCGCCGGCAACCTTGCCGCGATAAGCGCGGGTGCCGGGGAATTTCTCGGTGTCGAAGAAATCGGCCCAGGTTTTCGGCCCATCCTCGCCATAGGTTTCGGTGTTGTAGGCAAACACGGTCGAGAACACGTCGCCGCCAACACAGTAATCGGTATAGAGCCCGTCATAGAAGGTCGACACGTCGATCACGCTATAGTCGAGCTTCTCCAGAAGGCCCTCCGCCGCCGCGCGTGCCGCAGAGCCGGAGCCCGACGCCACGATATCAAGCGTCACCTGACCCGAACTGACCTGCAGGCGCACATCGGACATGCCGCCATAGGTCTCCTGCTTGACCTCGATGCCGGTGTTGGCCGCCGCCGGTTCAAACAGGGCTTTGGATTGTGCCTCCTGATAGGATCCGCCCCATGAGGCAATGGTCACTGTCTTGTCCATCGCCAGGGCCGAGGTCGCCAGAAGCGCCGCGCCCAGTGTCAGAAATGATGTTCTTTTCATCTATTTTCTCCCTTAGTTGGTTCCGCCGCCCTTTATGGACGGTCCTCAAATTGCCGAACATTGGTTTGCCGCAGGGCGTGTCGGCATCGCCCCGCTGATGCGCCAGTCAGGCCGAAGCCAGGGCGCGTTCGTGCTGCTTCATGTCTTTCCATCGGTACCAGGCAATCGCCGCAGGCAGGAACCAGGGCTTGCCGGTATAAAGCGGACGTGTCGGATGGGTGAGCCGGTCAAAGGCGGTTTGCCCTTCGGCAAGGCCAAGCACTTTCTGACCCGTTCGCATCCCCAGATAGCTGGCCATCGCCACACCCGAGCCGCAATAGCCCATTGCATAATGCACCCCGTCATGAACCCCGGTATGCGCCAGTTCGTCAAAGGTATATGCCACCGTGCCGGACCAGGTATGCGTCAGGCCATAGGCACGCAGATCGGGAAAGGTCTGGCACATCTTTTCGTAGAGCCGCGCCGCGCCATCGGGCAAAGCGATCTCACGCGCCGCCACACGTCCGCCAAAGACGATCCGCCGCCGGTCGGGCGAGGCCCGGAAGTAATAGACCACCTTGCAGCTGTCACTATAGACCCTGTCGCGCGGCATCAGCTTGTCGACCAGTTCCTCTGGCAGGTCCTCGGTCGCGATGATGTTGCTGGCAATCGGGATGACACGGCGTTGCATCCAGGGGGTCAGCCCGGTGGTATACCCATTGGTCGCCACGATCACATCGCGCGCGGATACCACTCCCCGCGCCGTGCGCACCTTGAAACCGCTGGAATTGCGCTCGATCGCGGTGGCGGCTGTCTGCCCCTGAACCTCTGCCCCCGCCTCCTGCGCCACGCGCAAAAGGCCACGGTGAAACTTCGCCGGATGAACCGAGGCATGCTCTTCATAAACCGCCCCGCCAAAATACACGTCCGAGCCCATCTCGCTGCGCTGCTCCGATCTGGGCACCATATGACAGGCGACCCCTTCGGTTTTGCGTAATGTCTCCAACTCCCGCGCGAGGGCCTCATAATGCTGCGGCGTATGCGCGGCGTGATAGCGCCCGTTACGGCGGAAATCGCACTCGATCCCTTCGGCCTTTACCCGCTCCTCGATCCAGTAGAGCGAGGTCGTCCCCTCGCCCCGGATCGCGCGGGCGCGGTCTTCTCCGTATTTCCGTGTCAGCGCCGCCAGGGAAGGCTTGATCGACGGGCTGATCTGCCCGCCATTGCGCGTGCTGCATCCATAACCGGGATCGCCCGCATCAATCACCAGCGTGGAGCGCCCGCCGCGTGCCGTCTCGATCGCCGCGTTCAACCCGGTGTAGCCCGATCCGATGATCAGGACGTCAACCCGGTCAGGCAAAGGCGCGGCGGACGACGCCGCCGGAACAAGCTCGTCCAACCAGTAGGAATGCTGGAGAATATCTTGAAACGCAGGGCTATTCATCCGAATCCTCTTTGCGCCTCCCCGTCAAACGCGCATGAATACGAGCCATCAAACTAGGAGTATATTGGACTGCAACTCATATCCATTGTGTTTTTTTTGGCAGTCCAATTTTCCCTGACCTAAACCTGCAACGCGGGCAAGGCGGCGATCTTTGCGAGTCCGGATCGGATATCGTCAGGCTGCACCGACCCGAAACCGAAAACAACGCCCTTCTTGTCGATCGGAGCCAGGCAATATCCATCAAAGGAGGTCAGCGTGATCCGTTGGGTGCTGGCCTGTGCTACCAGGTCCTGAACATCCACCGCGGGATCGACATAGGCGACGGTGTGAAAACCGCTGTCGGCCGGCTGTATCCGGATTGTGTCTGGAAGGGCCGCGCTTGCTTCGATCAACGCCTCATAGCGCGCCTTGTACAACCGGCGCATCATCCGGATATGGGTTGCGAAATGCCCCTCCTGCATGAAGTCGGCAACGACCGCCTGGGTAACTGTCGCCGGCCCTGACACCCAGGAGGCGAAGACCTCGTCAAACACTTCGATCATGCGCTCGGGGACGACGATGAAGCCCAGGCGTAGCGACGGGAACAGCGTTTTGGAGAAGGTGCCGACATAAAGCACCCGGCCATGTGTATCGATGCTTTTCAACGTGGGCTGGGGCCGCGTTCCGAAATGAAATTCGCCGTCATAGTCATCTTCGACAACCAGCGCCTGCGCATCCACCGCCGCCTTCAGAAGATCAAAGCGCCGGGCCAGAGACATCACCACCCCCAAGGGTTGCTGATGTGAAGGCGTGGCAAAGGCCAGCCTGAAATGCGGTGCTTTTTCAAGCCCTTCTGCGACGTTAAGACCGTTCTCATCAATCGAGATCGGGACAAGCTGCGCGCCGGTCGCCACCAATGCGTTGCGCGCGCCCTTGGCGCCTGGGTTTTCGTGCCAGACCTGATCGCCCGCATTGACGAACATCTGCCCGATCAGCGCAAAGGCATGTTGCGCGCCCGAAGTCACGAAGACCTGATCGGCATGGCAATTGATCCCGCGCGCCGTTCCCAGATGGGACGCAATTGCGCTGCGCAGAGCCTGCAACCCCTGCGGTTGGCCATAACCCATCACCGAATCCCGATCACCGCGCAAATGCCGCGCCATCAAGCGGGCCCATTGCGCCTGCGGAAACGCATCGAGCGCCGGCAAGGCCGTGACAAACGCCCGGGAATTATGCGGCAGCCAGGCCCGCGGCGCGTAGTTTTCCGCCGATTGCGTGATGGAATAGGCCAGCCGCGGCCTTTTTCTGGGTGCGGTGGGCTGTCCGAACTGCACCGGAGCCGGGCGCTGGCTTTCAAGGGTTTCGCTCACGAATGTTCCGGCCCCGACCCGCGACACCAGCATCCCTTCGGAGACCAGCCGATCCACCGCATCAATCACCGTGGTGCGCGAAACGCCCGCCTCCTTGGCCAGGGTTCGGCTTGCCGGAAGCCGGTCACCGGGCTTGAGCGCCCCGGACAGCAACACATCGCGCAACGCCATGTATAGCTGCACGCCGATACCTTTGTTCGCCGTCCGATCCAAATGGATCGAAGACAGTAATATCCCCGCTTTGCGTTTCACGGCACCTCCAAAATTGGTCTAGCACTGCTGCCACAATGGATATTAATGTGCGACCAATTCACCTCTATCGTCAACGCCGGATCAACGTCCGGAACGGTGCCATGAAAATCACAGCAATCGAAACCTTCACCACCGAGTATATCTGCTTTACCCGTGTGACCGCCGAAGATGGCAGGCAGGGCTGGGGGCAGGTGGCACCTTATTATGCCGATATCACCGCCCAGGTGCTGCACCGGCAGGTGGCGCCTTATGCGCTCGGGATGGACACAGACGATATTGACGCCATCACCGATCTTGTCCGCGACCGCGAACACAAGTTCCCCGGCTCTTACCTGCGCCGGGCGATGGGCGGGTTGGACACGGCCTTGTGGGATCTTATCGGCAGGCGCGAGGGCAAGCCGGTCTGCTCGCTCATCGGCGGCAGTCCGGGACAAGTCCGCGCCTATGGCTCTTCGATGAAGCGCGACATCACGCCGAAAGACGAGGCCGAGCGGCTCAAGCGGTTGCGGCAGGAGCTCGGCTTTGATGCGTTCAAGTTCCGCATCGGGGCCGAGGTGGGCCGCGATCAGGATGAATGGCCCGGCCGCACCGAAGAAATCGTGCCCACCATGCGCGCGGCGATGGAGGATGAGATGGCGCTGCTGGTCGATGCCAATTCCTGCTACTCGCCGCCCAAGGCGATCGAGGTGGGCCGGATGCTGCAGGACAATGGCATCTCGCATTACGAGGAACCCTGCCCCTACTGGGAGTTCGAACAGACCAAGCAGGTCACCGATGCGCTCGACATCGACGTGACCGGCGGCGAGCAGGATTGCATGATGGCCAACTGGCGCGGCATGATCGAGGGGCGTATCGTCGATGTGCTGCAACCCGATGTGCTCTATCTTGGCGGGATCAGCCGGACACTACGCGTTTGCAAGATGGCCGAGCCGTCGGGCCTGCCGATCACGCCCCACGCCGCGAACCTGTCGCTGGTCACGCTTTTTACCATGCACCTTCTGCGCGCCATTCCCAATGCGGGCAAGTATCTGGAGTTTTCCATTGAGGGCCTGGACTACTACCCTTGGCAACAAGGGCTGTTCACCCATGACCCTTATGTGATCACCGATGGCAAGGCGACCGTGGCCGACGCACCCGGCTGGGGGGTTGAAATCAGCCCCGAATGGCTCGATCAGGCCCGGCACCAGATCAGCTCACTGGATAACTGACCGCCCCTCCGGGACCTGACCCGGGGTGCGGAAACAGAAAAACAGCCGCCAGTCTCCCGGCGGCTGTTTCGTTTTTCACTCAGCGCTGACTTACTTCAGCAGCGCCTCCATCGGCACCGGCTCGCTGATGGTCCAGCTGTCGACCACGGCGGGTGTGCCATCGTTCACTTCGACAATGTGATAGCGCGCCGAGTTCTGATGGTGCAGGTCCGAGGTAAAGGTGCGCGGGCCAAAGAGCGTGGGCTCGTTGTCCATCTTCTCAAGCTCGGCCACCACGGCCTTGGTTTCGGTGGTGCCTGCACGTTCCACAGCCTTGGCCCACACGTCGATCAGAACGTAACCGGGATAGGTGTATTGCGTGGCCGGACGCGCGCCGAACATTTCCTCGTATTTGACGTTGAACGCCTCGACCGCCGGATCGGGGTCATCGCCATGCACCGAGCCCTGCACCGGAACGTAGAAGTTGGACAGGCCGGGCACGGAATCCAGCCAGTAGCTGCCGTCGACCCCCGAGCCGTTGAGGATCATCGAGTTGATCCCCGCCGCACGGATCTGTTTGATCACCGAGGGCGCGCCCGGCATCACCGAACACAGCATGATCGCATCGGGCTCTTCGGGAAGCGATTTGATCCGCGTGATCTGTGCCGCGACCGAGGCATCGTCGTTCACAAAGCTGTCGCGCCCGACCACTTCGGCCCCGTCAAGGCGCGGTGCCATCCAGTCGAACCCGTCGCAGATCCCTTTGTTGTACTCGATCCAGGTGTCGAGCAGCACGTAGAAGCTGCGCGCCTCTTTCTTGTTATAGGCCCATTCGGCCATCGTGGCGCCCTGCACCGCGGCAAGAACCGAGGCCGAGAAGCTGTCAGGCCCCACGCCGGGAATGCCCGCCTTGATCGATTCCGCGCACAGGAAGAACGAGATCTTGCCCGCCGCCTGTGCCGCCAGAGCGGCCGGCGCCCCAAAGTCATAGTCGCAGGAGACGACGACCATCTCGGCCCCGCCATCGAGCACCTCAAGCCCGGCCTTGGCCCCTTCGGCGCGGTCTGTCTTGGTGTCGGCCTCAACCACGCGGATCTGCTTGCCCATCAGGCCGCCCGCATCGTTGATTTCCTGAATGCGGATCAGAGCCGCCTCGCGGGCGGGCTTGTCATAGGCCTGCATCCAGCCCGATTGCGCCGTGGCCATACCGATGACGATCTCATGATCGTCCGCCAGGGCCGGGGCGCTGGTCAGCGCCAGCCCTGCGCCAAGCGCCAGGCTTGTGAATGTGGATGTGAGTTTCATAAGGTACCTCCGAGTTATCGTTTGTTGTTGGTCTTGGTTGCGTTTTGGCGGGGTCAGGTCTGGTCTGGCACCCCGCCGGTGGATCGGCCCGTCGAAGGCCTGCTTCTGCGCCACGTCAACTCTCGCGCGCCGATCAGGCCCGATGGGCGGAACATCAAAATGACGATCATCACGATACCGATGACGATCTCCTGAATGCCGTTGGGCAGAGAGATGGTGCCTTCGCCAACGGATATGCCTTTTTCCCCCCAGCGCAGGAGCTGGATGATGGTAGAGATGAGCACCACGCCGATCACCGCCCCCGACAATGAGCTCATGCCGCCCACCACCAGCATCGACAGCGAAATGAACGTCACACCCAGATAGAAGGCATCCGGGTTCACCACGCCGAGGAAATGCGCATAAAGCACACCGGCCATCCCGCAGATCACTCCGGAAAGCGTGAAAGCGATCAGCCGCTCACGGTAGATATTCACGCCCGAAGCCGCGGCGGCCACGTGTTCGTCACGCCCAGCGCGCAAGGCCAGGCCCGAGCGCGAGATGCCATAGAGATATGCCAGGACAATCGCTGCCGTGGCTCCGCCGAAAGACAGCCAGACACCCGTCTTCGCCGGGATGCCCACGACCGAGCTTGTCCCGCCGGTCACAGGCCCCCAGTTGGCATAGATCGTGTTGATCACGGCCAGCATGGCAAAGGTGGCAATCGATGCCGCAATCCCCGAAAGACGCATCAGGATCGCCCCGACCACAAAGGCGATCAGCCCGGCAAAAAGGGCCGAAACGATCAGTGAAAGGATCAGCGCGAACTCCGCATTGGCCAGCATCGGCGTGAGGCCGGGCAACAGCACTTTCTTCATCATCGGCGGGATCGTCAGCCAGGCCGAGGCATAGGCCCCGATACACATGAACCCCGCATGCCCAAAGCTGATCACGCCGGAATTGCCGATGAAGGTGAACATGCCCACCACCAGCGTCACCGATATGAACATCTCGGTGATCGTGCGGCCGAAGATGTTGGAGCCGAAACCCGAGGTCAGCCCGGCAATGACCAGCAGAAGACCGATCAGGATTACCGGCGTCGGGAAGGTCTGGGCCAGAACGGAGGGGTGTTTGGTCTGGCTCATCACACCCGCTCCTTCGAGGATTTGGGCGCAAACAGGCCCTGCGGCCGCCAGAGCAGGCTGGCAATAACCGCCGAATAGACGAACGCATCGCGGAAAGGCCGCGCTTCAAGCGGCAGGAAGACCTGCAACAGAACCGACACGCCGCCAATCAGGAATCCGGCGATCACCGCGCCATGCAGGCTCCCCAGCCCGCCAATGACCGTGGCCACGAACGCCACCAGCATCACCGGAAGACCCATGTTGATATCCGCGACCCCGGTCTGCGTGGCGAGGATCAGCGCGATACATCCCGCCAGCGCACCGGATACGCCGAACGCCGCCAGGATCACCCGGTTCGCCTTGACCCCCAGGATACGGGCCATGGTGAAATCTTCTGCCGCCGCGCGCATCTCAACACCGAACTGCGTGCGCCGCAGGAAGGCCACCAGCGCCAGCAGGATCACGATCGTCATGATGATGGTGATCACCTGCAAAAGCGGAATGCGCGCGCCCGCGATCTCGACCGGCAGCGACAGGTTGGACCACAGGTTGATGGCTTTGGGACGGCTGGAATAGAACATCAGCAGGACGTGATGGATCACAAAACCCAAGGCGAAGGACGCGATCATCATCGTCGCCGGATTGGCATTTCTCAGCCGCCGGAACACAAGAATCTCGGACAGGATCGAGAGGCCCGCCCCTACGGCGAGGATCACCGGGATCAGGAGATACCACGGCAGTTTGCCCAGAAAGACGATGCTGACCACATCCAGCGAAGGCCAGAGCATGACGAAAACGCAAAACGCGATGTAGTCGCCATGGGCAAAGTTGACGAGGCGCATCACGCCAAAGATCAGCGCGATGCCCAGTGCGCCGAGGGCATAGATGCTCCCCACGCTGAGCGCATCGAAGAGGATTTGAAGGGTCGCTGTCATCGTCTCAATGCTCCTCAAATCCGAAATAGGCGGCGTTGAGCGCGTCGCCCTTCGACAACTCACGCGCATCGCCTTCCAGCACCTTCTCGCCCGAGCGCAGCATCACCATGCGTCCGCCTGCCATGACGGCGCGGGTGGTGGATTGCTCGACAATCAGCAGGCTCAGCCCCCGCTCGTCACGCAGCCGCGTGAGGGTCTCGTACACCTGGTCAATGATCTTTGGGGCAAGGCCCAGCGACGGCTCGTCAATCGCCACCAGTTGCGGCTCGGTCATCAGCGCACGGCCGATCACCAGCATCTGCTGCTGCCCGCCCGAAAGCACGCCCGCATGACTGTCCTTGCGCTCGGCCAGCACCGGGAACATCTCATAGACCTCTGCCAGCGTCTTTTTGGCCTGGGCGGGGTTCTTGCGCATACCGGCCCCGAGGATCAGGTTTTCCTCAATGCTGAGCGCGCCAAAAACATGCCGTCCTTCGGGCACCATCGACAGGCCTAGCCGCGCGATGTTTTCCGGTGGGTTGCCGTCCACCTTCTGCCCCTGAAAGCCGATACGGCCCTCCGCCGGAGCCACAACGCCCGCAATCGCCTTGAGCAGGGTTGATTTGCCCGCGCCGTTTGGTCCGGTAACAAACAGCGTCTCGCCCTGCTCCATGCTCAGGCTGAAATTGCGCAACGCCGTCAGGCGGCCATAGCGCACGGTGATATTGTCAACGTTGAGCAGGCTCATAGCGCCGCCTCCACATCGCCTTCGATATCGGCCTGCGTGCCCATATAGGCGTGCAGCACCTTCTCGCTGGATTTGATATGCGCGGGGTCGCCCTCGTCGATCATCTCGCCTGAATCGAGCACATGGATATGTGCGCAGGTTTTCAACACCAGCCCGATATTGTGCTCGATCAGCAGGACGCCACAGCCGATCTCGGCCACGATCCGCCCGATCAGCTCGGAAAGCTCATCCGCCTCATGCGCCGACATGCCGGCCGCCGGTTCATCCAGCAGCAGGAACTTCGGCTCCAGCATCAGCGCGCGGGCAATGCCGACGCGTCGCTCGTCGGTGTAGGGAAGCGACCCGGCCGTAAGCTGCATCAGTGGCGTGATCCCGACCCAGTCGAGCATTTCCACCGCCCGCGCCGCCGCGGCCCGGCGGCTGAGGCCAAGACCCACGCCCGTCACTTCCAGATTGTCGAGAACGCTGAGCTCCTTGAACAGCCGCCCGCCCTGGAACGTCCGCGCCACACCAAGGCGGCGCAGCTTGTGCGCGGGCATGCCCGACACATCCTGCCCGTCATGACGGACCGTTCCTTGTGTCGGCGCCTGAAACCCGGTCAGCACATTGACCAGCGTCGTCTTGCCCGCGCCATTGGGCCCGATCAGCCCCGACACTTTCGCAGGCGGAATATCAAGGTTGACGTTTGACAGCGCATGCAGCCCGTCAAACGAGACCGAGACATTCTGTGCCTGCAAAAGATGTGACATGGCCCCTCCTCAGCGCTTCTTTCTGGTGATCACGTAAGACCCGCTGGCATCGAGCTTGGCGCTCCAGCCGGGGATCACGACGATGGTTGTGGTCTCTTCCTCGATCACGGCAGGCCCCTTGATCGTGGCCCCGGCGCCCAGCATTCCGCCATCGTAGACCGGTGTTTTCCCGGCCTTGCCCGAGGCGTCAAAGATCGCTTTGCGGTGGCCTTTCATCGCCTTGTCGGGCGAGGCCCCCTTGCCGATCTTGGCCTGTTTGGGCTTATCCACCGCGCCGTAGAGCGTGCTTTCGATATTCACCACTTCGATCGTGTTGTGACGCTCCGAATAGGTGTAGAGCTGCTCGTGACGGGCGTGGAAGGCTTCGATCACCTGATCGACGGTTTTCGAGTTGATCTCGAAATTGCCAATCTCGACCGTGCATTCGTGCACCTGGCCCACATAGCGCATCTCGATGGAGCGTTCGGCGCGGATCTGCCCGGCCTTGAACCCGTCCTTTTTCAGATGGTCGCGGCCCTGTTTCTCGATCTGCTTGTAGAGTTTGTTGATCTGGGCATAGGCCTTGGCATTGTCGAGCCTCAGCGGCGCGGTGGCCATGTAGTTGTACTTCACGTCCGAGATGATCTGACCATAGGCGCAGAGCCCCGAGGCCAGCTTGGGCAGGATGATCGTCCCGATCCCCATCTCCTCGGCGATGGCAGTGATATGCGCCGCCGTGGCCCCGCCTGCCCCGACAAGCACGAAGTCGCGCGGGTCATAGCCACGTTCCACCGACACGCGGCGAATGCCGTTGACCATGTTGTTGTTGACGATTGTGTACATGCCATAGGCGGCCTTTTCGGGCGAGATGCCCAGCGGGTCGGCGACATGTGTCTTGATCGCCTGGCGCGCCTTCTTGGCATCAAGCGGCAGGCGACCCCCCACCAACCCGTCCGGGTTGAGATAGCCCAGCACCAGGTTTGCGTCCGACACGGTGGGATGTTCGCCACCCTGATCGTAACAGGCAGGCCCCGGATCGGCGCCGGCCGATTGCGGGCCCATCTGCAACAGGCCCATCTCGTCAATCCAGCCGATCGAGCCGCCACCCGCGCCCAGGGTTTCCACCTGGATCATCGGCACACCGATCCGATAGCGCAGAAAGTCGATATTCTTGTTGAGGTTGGTCACCCCGCCCTTGGTCAGCGTGATGTCAAAGGACGTACCCCCCATATCGCAGGTGATCACGTTCTTTTCCTTGAAAGGCGCGGCCACGGCCAGACCCGCTGTCGGGGCCGAGGCAGGCCCGGAGTTGATCGCATAGACCGACCGGTCCGTCATCGCCTGACCGATGGCCAGCCCGCCATTGGACTGGAAGTAACGCACCGGATAACGCGCGCCCAGCTTGCGGAAATAGGCATCCACCGCATCCACGTATTTCTTCATGATCGGGGCCAGATAGGCGTTCGTCACCGCCGTCGAGGTGCGGGTATATTCGCGCACCTGCGGGTACAGTTCGGACCCCACGGTCAGGATCGCATCGGGCATCATTTCCCGCACGATCTCGGCCGCGCGGCGCTCGTGCGAGGGCTCCAGCACCGACCAGACAAAGCTGATCGCCACGGTCTCGACACCCTCCTTCAGGAACAGCTCGCAGGCCGCGCGCACGTCGTCCTCGTTCATTGGCGTGCGCACATCGCCATTTGACAGCACCCGCTCGTCCACGCCGCAGCGCAGATAGCGCGGCACCAGCATGACCGCGGGCGGATATTCCGGGTCATAACGATAGCCGTCTTCCTTGTGGCCAAGACGGATCTCGATACTGTCCTCATGGCCCTTGGTGCAGATCAGGCCGGTCTTGCCGCCCTTGTGCTGGATAAGCGCGTTCAGGCCCACCGTGGTGCCGTTGATGCAGAGGTCACATTTCGAAACGATCTCTTCTGCGCTCATGCCGGTATCTTCGGACATCAGCGCCAGGCCGTTCTTGATCGCCAGTGTCGGGTCAGCTGGGGTGCTGAGCGCCTTGTAGAGTTTCACCTTGCCGGATTTGTCGGCCAGAACGAAATCGGTGAAGGTGCCGCCGGCGTCGATGCCAAGTCTGTATTCAGTACGCATGGGTTATCTCTCTTTCTCGGATGAATATGTTGGATTGCGTTTGGATCATGAGCCTCAGGCCGCGCTCTTCTTGCGCAGCTTCTCCGTGGCCTTCATGTCCACCTCCAATGTCTCTTCATCCTTGAAGACGACGCCGTAATCCTCCTTTGCTCCCTTGATTGACACCAGGTTGTTCTTGACGTCCCACACCACCTTGTCGATGGCGCGTTCCATCGGGTTCCCATAGCCGCCCCCGCCGGGGTTGCGGTTCATCACCCATTCACCGGGCTTGATCACGTCAATGACGTTGTCGCGCAGCGTCTTGACCTCGCCATCGCGGTAAATGTCCATGCTGCCGACTTTGGGCGGGATCATGGTGCTTTCCGCGCCTGCCGCCCCCATGGCCGGAATGCGGCGGCCCTCGCCGAACATGATGAAGGTCATGTCATCGTTCATCGGCTCGACCTTCCAGGCCGTGCCCGACCCGCCACGATACTTGCCGGCACCGCCACTGTCGGTCATCAGCGAATAATTGTGGATGATGATCGGATAGGAATATTCCAGCAGCTCAACATCACCCGAGGTCAGCGCGCCAAAGCAGCATTCCGGCCCGCAGGCATGCCAGCCATCCTGTTGCGGCGTGGCACCCGCGCCCGAAATGATCGTGGCCAGCACCATGGTCACGTATTCCTCGTCATGGCGCTTGTCCCACCCGGCGATGTTCAGCCCGTTGGCATGGCCCCAGGAGGCGGCCACTTTCGAGGGCACCGCCTGTTCGAAGGCCAGCCGAACGGCGTCCGTGAGTGTTTCCATCGGCGTGGTGGTACAGTTCATATGCGGGGCGGGTTCCTTGGCATTACACAGCGTGCCATGCGGCCCCATATCCACCGTCACACAGCGATACAGCCCCTCGTTATAAGGCGGCGGAAGCTGCGCGAACATCATCAGGCCCAGGTACACGCCCGAATAGGAATTGCCCTCGTAGGAGTTGATGAAATAGGGCACCTGCGGCGGCGAATTAATCTCGATATGACAATTGTCGCCCTTGATCGTGACCTTGGCGTTGATGTCCATATCGCCAAACCCGTGGCCCGCATCCTCCAGCACGGCGGTGCCTTCATAGGTGCCGTTGGGCACGGATTTGATCAGGCTGCGCATCTGCTTCTCGGCCATGTCCAGAAGCTCGTCGATACAGGCCTGCACCTGTTCCAACCCGTATTTCTCGATCAGCGCCAGCAGGTTGCGCTCGCCCACCTGGCAGGCCCCGATCAGGGCGTTGAAATCGCCTTCCTGATCGCGTCGCGCGCGCATGTTTGTCAGAAGCATGTTCAGGATGTCCTTGCGCGGCACACCCTTGTCCCAGATCTTGATCGGCGGGATACGCAGACCCTCGGCGTAAATCTCTTTGGCGTCGGGGTTATAGCCCGCAGGCACCGGCCCGCCGATATCCGTCAGGTGGCCTTTGCACACGGTCCAGAAGACCAGCTCGCCTTCCCAGAACACGGGCTTGTACATGCAGGTGTCGATCGAGTGCCCGCCGCCATAGGTCGGGTCGTTCTGCAGGATCAGATCGCCCTCATGCACGTCATCCCCGAAATAGGCCGCCGTCGCCTTCATGGCCGGGATCAGAGAGCCGAGGTGAATGGGGATGTCCTGCCCCTGCAGGATCATCTCGGGCGTGTGATTGAACAGTGACGTGGAATAGTCATGCGCGAGATTGAACACGCTCGACCGCGCGGTTTTCTCCAGCGACAGCGTCATCTCCCGCTGCGTTGTCTCCAGCACCCCGCGCACCACCGACAGGGTGATCGGGTCCACCTTGACCTTCTTCTTTGACTTTACGGGCTTCTTCTTTGACTTGGCCGTCATGAATGCATTCCTCCCATTCGCACGCCGTGGCGCATCGTTGATCGGACGAGCTTAGAAGGCATCCTGCCAGGCGGTCTTGGCACCGAGCGCGCAAAAACTTGACGCTCAGCGCATAGGGGACGGTTACATTTGCCAGAGCGCGCGCCCTGCCCTAGGCTCGGTGCAAAGGGAGAAAGATGGATCGTATCGTCACCACCAAGGGCATCACACCCGCCAGCCGCTCGCGGCACTGGCACGAGACGATTGCGAATACCTACTTCCCGCTGGATCTCAGCTTCAAGGATTCCGAGCGCTTCGAAGGCGAGCTGAAAAGCTGGACCCTCGGCGCGCTGTCGCTGTCGCGGCTGGTGTCCAAACCGCTGAGCTACCGGCGCCTGCCCAAGCACATGCGGGCCGCGCAGGACGAGGAGTATCTGATTACCGTTCCCGCCCGATCCGAGGTGTTCTTTTCCCAGAGCGGTAAGGATGTGACCTGTAACCCGGGCGGTTTCATTCTGGAACGCAGCCATGAGCCCTATGAATTTTCCCACGCAGAGGAAAATAGCCTCTGGGTGCTCAAGGTTTCCGACAAGGTTCTGGGCGGGCGGCTGCGCGCACCGGGCCGCTTCTGCTCGATGCAGTTTGATGCAGGCAACGGGGCGGGCGGGCTTTTTGCCGATATGCTGGCGCATATCCCCTCGCGGGTGGAAAGCCTGAACGAAGAGGCGCGCGCCACCGTCGGCAGTCAGTTGATCGATCTTCTGGTGCTCGCGGTGGAAAACGACGCGCGCACGCTCACCTCTGGTCGCTCGGCGGTGCGGGTGGCGCATCTGACGCGGATCGAACAAGCCATCCGCGCGCGCCTGTCGGATCCCGACCTTGCGCCGGAACAGATCGCGGCGGCCTGCGGTATTTCCGTGCGGTACATGCACGAGATTTTTCGCGACACCAACCAGACCGTCAGCCAGTGGATCAGGGATCAGCGCATCTCGGCCTGCCAGCAAGCCCTGAAAGACCCCGCCAACCAGCGCACCATCGCCGAGATCGCCTATGCTCACGGGTTCTCCGACCAGACGCAGTTCTCGCGTGCGTTTCGCAGGCATGTCGGTGTCTCCCCCAAGGACTTCCGCCAGCAGGCCCGGACCAGGGGCTAGAGGCGTTTCACCAGTTTCCAGGCGGCAGGCAGCAGGATACAGGCCAGCGCCAGTTTGAGCGCTTCAGCGGGCAGGAAGGGCGTCACACCCACCGCGATCGCCTTGCCCAGCCCCATGAAAGCGGTCAGCCACAGCACGCCCAGCCCGTAGATGAGGCCAAGACCTGCACCAAAGGCGATGAGGGTCGTACCAACACTCCGGCCCATGCCCCTCTCACAGAGCCAGCCCACGGCAACCGCGCCCAGCAGGAACCCCGCCAGATACCCGCCTGTCGGCCCGGCCATATAGGCCAGACCCGCACCGGAGGCGAAAACGGGCAGGCCCATGGCCCCCTGCGCCAGGTATGTCAGGACTGTGGCCCCGGCCAGACGCCAGCCGAGGGCGGCCCCGATCAGCAGGACGGCCAGCGTCTGCAAGGTCATCGGCACGGGCCAGAACGGCACCTGAACCTTGGCCGAGATGGTCAGGAGCGCAGCGCCGAGCAGGACCGTGATCGCCTGGCGCGCGAGGGAGGTGTTCAGCCCCGGGATCGCCGTGTTTGCAAGTGTCGTCATGTTATCTCTCCCTTTGTTCAGTCCAGCGCCGCGCGCAGCTTGTCGAGCAGGCCATGCCTGTCGCGCCGCGCCTGCAGGGCCGTGTCCATATCCACCCGCACAAATTTGGACGGCGTGTTGGGCTGCAACTGCCCGATGAGGTCCATATCGGCCGAGATCACCGTGCCGAGCATGAAGTACCCGCCGCCCGACACCGCATCGCGGTGCAGCACAATGGGCTCGGTCCCGCCCGGCACCTGAATAGAGCCGTAGGAATAGCAGCCATCGACGATGTTCGACGGGTCCGATCCTGCGCCAAACGGTTGTTCCCGCTCGACAAAATCCAGATGCCGTCCGCCGCGGAACCGATAACCCATGCGGTCTGCCTCGGGGGCGACCTTCCATTCATCATCAAAGAAGTTCTTTTGGGCGGTCTCCGTGATCCGGTGCCAGTAAAGCCCCGGAAGCACCCGCAGCTCTGCCGGGTTGCCCGGGCCGCGCCGTAACTCCACCGGCACCGTGCGGCCGCCGCCCGGCCCGGCATCGTCGCCCGTGGGCAGCTCATCGCCCGCCGCAATTGCCCGGCCTTCGAAGCCGCCCAGCGCCCCGATGGCATAGGTCGAGCGGCTGCCGAGATATTCCGGCACCGTGATCCCGCCCGAGACGGCGATATAGGCCCGCGCGCCTGCCCGCAAGAAATCAAAGCTCAGAACCTGCCCGGCCTTGACCGCAATCGACGACCAGCCAGGCTGTTCCTCGCCATCCAGCTTGATCGGAATATCGGCCCCGGTCACGGCCACGGTCGCGTCCGACGTGAACTCCAGCTCCGGCCCCATGAACACCGCCTCAAGCCCGGCAGCACCTTCATCATTGCCCACGAGCATGTTGGCGGCGCGCATCGCAAAGCGGTCCATCGCGCCCGAGATCGGAATGCCGAGGTGAAAATAACCGGGACGCCCCAAATCCTGAATCGTGGTGGCCAGCCCGGGATTATGTACCTTAATGCCCATTGAGTGCCTCCTCCAGCTTGGCGTTATAGCCGTCATTGTCCGCGTTGAATTTCTCAAGATCGAAGGTCACATCCGCCATGCGCGGCATGAAGCGGCCCGCATCCACGTCCTCAACCGCCGCGTCATATTCATCGCGGTTGATCGGCTTCCATTTGACGATATCGCCCGGGTTGAAGAAGCACATGAACTCGCGCAGATAGCTGATCTCCTGCTGCGGGTCGTAGATCGGCATCGGCGTCACGCCGAACATCTGATAGCCCCCCGCGCCACGCACCGAATAGATGCAGGAGAAACACCCGCCATAGCCCACGGTCAGCTTGGGCGTATCCGTGCGCGGGCGCAGGTATTTGGGCACCTCGATCTGCCGGGGCCGGTCCACCATCTGATAGAGGAAGGGCAGACCCGCCACAAAGCCCACCATCGAGACGAACCACGGCGAGCCGGAATGCGCCTTGATGAAATCATCGACGCTGCCATATCCGTTGATCGACGCGGCATATTCGATATCCGTGCTGTTGGGGTCCTGGTGCCTCTCGCGGAAGCGCATCAGCGTCTCATGGGTCCACGGGTCCTGATAATAGACGGGGATTTCCACGATCCGCGTCTTGATCACCGAATCCGCCTTTTCCGCGGCCGCCTCAAGCGACTGGATTTCCTTCAGCATATCGTCGGGATGGATCACATCCGGGTCAAACTTCACCTGAAACGACGCGTTCGCCGGGCAGACCTCGGTCACGCCCCTGATCTGGCTCTCGCGCACGGCATTGGTCATCGACAGGCTTTTGAAAAACGCGTCGAGCGACATTTCCTCGTCCACTTCGACGAAGATGTGCTCGTCCCCGCCAAATGAATATCTTGTCTTCATGGTGTGCCTCTCCTATCGGTCAGGTCAGCCGGGCGGCATTGTCTGTCAGCCAGCCCTCAAGCCATTTCGTGTGAAAGTCTCCCTCGCGGACGGTGGCGTCGGCCGCCAGCGCACGAAAGAGCGGGGCGGTCGTCTTGACGCCCTCGATGGTCAGCTCGCTCAGAGCGGAATCGAGCCTCGTGATCGCCTCGTCGCGGGTCTCGGCCCAGACAATGAGCTTGCCCAGCAGCGAGTCGTAGAACGGCGGGATCGCGTAGCCCGAATAGAGCATTGAATCGAACCGCACGCCCGGCCCGCCGGGCAGGCGCAAGTCACCCACAAGGCCCGGGAAGGGCATGAAGTTATTCGCCGGATCCTCGGCATTGAGCCGCACCTCAATGGCATGACCGCGCGCTTCGATATCGGATTGCGCATGGCGCAGCTTGCCGCCGCCCGCGATGCGGATCATTTCGGCCACAAGATCAAGCCCCGTGATCCATTCCGAGCAGGGATGCTCGACCTGGATGCGGGTGTTCATCTCGATGAAATAGAATTCCTCGGTCGCATCGTCATAGAGATATTCAACCGTGCCCGCGCCCTGATAGTTGACCGCCTTGGCGAGCGCCACGGCGCTGTCGCACAGCTTGGCGCGCACGGCATCGTTCAGACAGGCCGCCGGCGCCTCTTCCCACACCTTCTGCCGCCGCCGCTGCAAGGAGCATTCGCGTTCATAGCAATGCACGACATTTTCGCCGTCGCCCAGCACCTGCACCTCGATATGCCGTGCCTGCCCGATGACCTTCTCGATATAGAGCCCGCCATCGCCAAAGGCCGCCTCGGCCTCGGCCCGCGCCTTGGGCAGTTCGGCCTCGAACGCAGCCATGTCGTCGGCGATGCGAATACCGCGCCCGCCACCGCCCGCCGCGGCCTTGATCATCACCGGAAACCCGATCTCCTCGGCCAGCGCGCGCGCCGCGTCGGGGTCGTCAATCCGCCCTTCGCTGCCGGGCACCACCGGCACGCCCGCCCGAATGGCCGCCTGCCGGGCGCTGACCTTGTCGCCCATCATGCGGATCATATCGCCGTCGGGCCCGACAAATGTCATTCCCGCGGCCACAACGGCGTCGGCAAACTCCGCATTCTCGGCCAAAAACCCATAGCCGGGATGCACCGCATCCGCGCCCGCGTCCCTGGCCGCCTGCACCATACCGTCCACCCTGAGATAGGATTTCGTCGCATGCGGCGGGCCGACATTCACAGCGCGGTCCGCGATCTGCACGGCCAGCGAGCTTTCGTCGGCGTCCGAATACGCCTGGATCGTCTCGATCCCCAGCTCGCGCGCCGCGCGGATGATGCGCACGGCGATCTCGCCTCGGTTGGCTATGAAGAGCGACCGGATCGGCATAAGCGCCCCCTCAGACCTCGATCTCGGCAAGCGTCTGACCGGCCATCACCGCATCTTCGTTTTCCAGCACGAAGCGCGTGATCTTGCCCGCCTTGTCGGCCTTGACCTCGTGAAAGCTTTTCATCACCTCGATCAGCCCGATCACATCGCCTGGGGCGACGCTGTCCCCGACGTCTTTGTACGGCGGATCGTCCGGCGAGGGGCGGCGATAGAAAACCCCGGGCAGGGGCGATTTGATCTCTTCGGTAGCCATGGCTCAGCTCTCCTCTTTCTGTTCGATATGGTCGGCGATGGCCGCGCGCACGGCGCTGGCGATCTCGACGGCGTTCGGGGTGTCGGAATGCACGCAGATCGTTTCGGCCTTGGTCGGCAGGTCCACGCCGCCCACGCTCTGCACCTTGCCGTCGGTGATGGCCCGCAAACAGCGTGCGCCTGCTTCGGCCGCATCCTTGGCGTCATGCTCGCGGGTGATGATCAGCCCGCCCTCGTCATTGTAATCCAGATCCGCATAGAACTCGGCGATGAAGCGATGCCCGCGCGCGGTATAGATCTCTTCATGCAGCGTGCCCGCCATGCCCATGATCGGCACTTCGAACACGTCCGCCGCATCGCAGATGGCATGCGCGATATGCTCCAGCCGCCCGGCCATGCCATAAAGCGTGCCGTGCGGTTTGATATGGCTCAGCGTCATGCCATCCGCATCCAGAAACCCCTTGAGCGCGCCGATCTGGTAGATCACGCAATTGGCCATTTCCTCGCGGGTCATTGCCATCTCGCGGCGGCCAAACCCCTGAAGGTCAGGCAGCGAGGGATGCGCCCCGACCCGGACCCCGTGACGGCGAGCGAGCTGTACCGTCGTCCGCATGTGATTGAAGTCCGAGGCGTGAAAGCCACAGGCCACATTGGCCACGTTGATCAGGGGCATAAGCGCTTCGTCATCGCCCATCTTGTAGAGGCCGAACGCCTCGCCCATGTCGCAATTCAGCGTAACCGGCAGTGCCATGTGCTCCCCCTGTCCTGCGTATGCGCCGCGTCCGATCGGCGCTTGTGATGAGACAGAATGACAACGGCCGTGTGTATTTCAAATTAAAAATATGTTTTCTTAATATCTGAAAAATTGATAATGATGACGGTATTCCTTCGGAGGCTCCGGTCATGTCAATTTCGGTCAGGCAAGCGCGATACTTTATCGCCGCGGCGGATTTCGGGCAGGTTTCCCTAGCCGCGAAAGAGCTGAATATCTCGCAATCCGCCGTCACCACAGCGATCAAGCAATTGGAGGAAACCCTTGGTGTCAAACTATTTTCTCGTGTCGCCAAGGGGGTGTACCTGACCGCCGAGGGTGCGCGCTTTCTCAGTCATGCGCGCAACATCATCGCCGCCGTGAACGAGGCGACACAATCGCCCCTGCGGGTGGAGTCCGGGGCGGAAGGGCGGCTCAAGGTCGGGCTGACCTACACGGTGGCGGGGTATTTCATGCCGCGCCACCATGCCCGTTTTTTACGCAGTTATCCGCAGATCGAGATCGAATTGGTCGAACTGCCGCGCAACGCGATCGAGCATCGCCTGGTCGAGGGCGATCTGGATATGGCCGTGATTCTGGTCTCGAACCTGCGCAACAAGAAAGACATCGCTTACGAGACCCTGTTTCGGTCGCGGCGCAGGCTCTGGCTGCCGCCCGGGCACGGTCTGCTGTCGGCGCCGTCGGTTTCGCTCGCTGATGTCGCGCGAGAGCCCTATATCATGCTCACCGTCGACGAGGCCGCGCAAACCGCCGGCTCTTACTGGACACGCCACGGGCTCAAGCCAAATATCAGTTTTCGCACCGCGTCGATCGAGGCGATCCGCTCCATGGTCGCGGCCGGAATGGGGGTCACCATCCTGTCGGACATGGTGTATCGGCCCTGGTCGCTCGAGGGTCAGCGCCTTGAAACACGCGGGTTGGAGGTGGACGTCCCCACAATGGATGTCGGCATCGCCTGGTCAAAGGCACGCGCCGAAAGCCCTGCCGCCAAAACCCTTCGGGACTTTCTGAGCACCAGCGTGTCCGATGGGGTGCATTGATTAAATATCCTCGGGCACATCGGCCCGCTTGAAGCGGCCCACAAACTGCCCCAGACTGGCGTCCATGACTGATATCGTCTCTCTTCTCATCGCGCGCCTTGGCGCCGAGCAGGTTCTGACCGGGCCGGACATGTCGCCCTATTCGCGCGACTGGATGGACGCCTATCACTGGACCCCGCTGGCGGTGGTCAAACCGCGTGACACCGCGCAGGTGGCCGCCACTCTCAAGTGGGCCAACGAGACCGGAACCCCGGTGGTGCCGATCAGCGGCAATACCGGGCTGACCGGGGCCACCTCGGGCGACGGGGCCATCATGCTGTCGCTGGAGCGGATGTCAGCCATCCGTGAGATCCGCCCCGAGGCGCGCGTCGCCATTGTCGAGGCCGGTGCGATCCTGTCGGACATTCACGCCGCTGCCGAGGCACATGGGCTGATCTTCCCGCTCACCTTTGGCGCGCGCGGCTCCGCGCGGATCGGCGGGGCGCTCAGCACCAATGCGGGCGGCTCCAACGTGGTCCGCTATGGCAGTACACGCGATCTGTGTCTCGGGCTGGAAGTGGTCCTGCCGACCGGCGAGGTGATGGACCTGATGAGCGAGCTGCACAAGGACAACTCGGGCTATGACCTGCGCCACCTGATGATCGGGGCCGAGGGCACGCTGGGGGTGATCACCGCCGCCGTGCTCAAGCTTGCACCGAAGCCGCTGGCCTATGCCACGGCCATGGTCGCCGCGCCTTCGATCGATCAGGCGCTGGTGCTTCTGAACCGCCTGCAGGCGGAAACCGGGCGCGCCGTGGAGGCGTTCGAATACATGCCCGGCACCTATATCAAGGCGCATATGAAGCGGTTTCCCGAGGCGCGCGCGCCGTTCGATGAGGCGCATGACATCAATATCATGGTCGAGATCGGGGCTATTGCCGCGCGCGATGCCACCCCGCTGCCCGATGGCACCATCCCCGTGGTCGCACAGCTTGAGACGATCCTGGCCGAGATGTTCGAGGCCGGTCTGGTGCGTGACGCGGTTGTCGCCCAGAACGAAGCGCAGCGGGCTGAGATGTGGGCCCGGCGCGAGGCGGTCGCCGAGGTCGCCCGTCTGCATACGCCGTCGATCGACCATGACATCGCGGTACCGCTCGACAAGATGCAAACACTCGTGGACACGCTCGATGCCCGCGCCCGCGCACTCGACCCCGATATCACCATCCTGTCGGTCGCGCATCTGGGGGACGGCAACCTGCATTTCAACGGTTGGCCCAGCACCGACGATCCAGCGGTGCATTCGGCAATCTATGAAGCGGTAGAGGACACGGCCATGGCTCTCGGCGGCAGCTTTTCCGCTGAGCATGGGATCGGGCTGATGAAGAAATCCTCGATGGCGCGGCGCAAATCCCCCGAGGCAATCGCCGCCATGCGGGCAATCAAGACCGCGCTCGATCCAAGGGGAATCCTGAACCCGGGAAAACTGCTTCCCGAAACCTGATCGCCGGGCGCAAGAAAATTCGTACGAATTTTCTCAGGCGCTCAGCCCCGCCAGTCGAAGAAACCGGGACCGGCCTGCGCGAGCAAGTCTGCCGCCATCGCCCGACCCAGCTCCGCCCCATCCTCCACCGGTGCGGTCCGGTCATCGCGCAGCACTTCGCTGCCATCGGGGCGAAGGATTTCTCCGCGCAGCCGGAGCGTGCCCCCATCCAGCTCCGCAAGCCCGGCGATGGGCGTCTCGCAAGAGCCGTCGAGGGCGGCCAGAAACGCCCGTTCTGCCGCCAGTCTCTCACCGGTCGGCCTGTCATGCAGCGGCTCCAGCAGTGCCGCCACGCGCGTGTCATCTGCGCGCCGTTCAATCCCGATGGCGCCCTGCGCCACGGCTGGCAGCATCTCTTCGGGGGCAATCGCCGCGCGGGCCACATCCGCACAGCCCAGACGGTTCAGCCCGGCCATGGCCAAGAACGTGCAGGCCGCAACGCCGTCTTCGAGCTTCTTCAACCGGGTCTGCACATTGCCGCGAAACTCCACCACTTTCAGATGCGGATAGGCCGCCATCACCTGCGCGCGCCGACGCAGCGACGAGGTGCCGACCAGGCTGCCTGCGGGCAGCGCCTTCAGCGTGGCCGCCCCGGGTGAAACAAACGCATCGCGCACATCCTCACGCGGCAGGTAGCAATCGAGCAGCAGCCCCTCGGGCTGCAACACCGGCATGTCCTTCATCGAATGGATCGCGATGTCGATCCCGCCCTCCAGCAGCGCCTGCTCGATCTCGCGGGTAAAAAGCCCCTTGCCGCCCAGTTCTTTCAGCGGCGTATCGGTATCGATCAGCGACCGGTTGTCGCCGGTCGTCTTGATCACTACGATCTCGAACGCCTCATCGGGCAGATCATGGGCACGCATGAGCCGGTCACGGGTTTCATGGGCTTGCGCCAGCGCCAGAGGCGAGCCGCGTGTGCCAAGCTTGAGCGGGGCGTCGGGAGAGGGAAGATCAACTGTCATGATTACCGTCTAAATCGGTGAATTGCGCAAGGCAAGCCGTGCTGTGCTTGACATCCCGTGCGAAGGGCGACACCACACGTGTAAACGGAGGATGACATGACCGGGCAAAAGACGATCCTGAGAGCACTGGCAGGCGAGACACAGGATGTTCCGCCGATCTGGATGATGCGCCAGGCCGGGCGCTACCTGCCCGAGTACCGCGCCACGCGGGCCGAGGCGGGGGATTTCCTGTCCTTGTGCTACAACAGTGACCTCGCCACCGAGGTGACGCTCCAGCCGATCCGCCGCTATGGTTTTGACGCGGCAATCCTCTTTGCCGATATTCTGCTTGTGCCGCAGGCGCTTGGCGCCGATCTGTGGTTCGTGACCGGCGAAGGCCCCCGGCTGAGCACGATCACCGACATGGCGGGGGTCGAGGCGCTCAAACCGACCGATGACATTCACGAGACCTTGAACCCCATCTATCAGACCGTGCGAAACCTTGCCGGTGCACTGCCCGCCGAGACCACTCTGATCGGTTTTGCCGGTGCGCCCTGGACCGTGGCCACCTACATGATCGCCGGGCGCGGGACGCCCGACCAGGGCCCGGCCCATGCGCTCAAGGATCAACACAGGGAGGTGTTCGAGGCGCTCATGACCCGGATCACGGCGGCGACGATCGAGTATCTCTCAGTGCAGATCGACGCAGGGGCGGAATGCGTGAAGCTCTTTGACAGCTGGGCCGGTTCGCTCAAGGGCGAGGACTTTGATCGCTACGCGCTGGACCCCGCGCGCGAGATCATCACGGCCCTCAAGGCCAGACATCCCGGCATCCCCGTCATCGCCTTCCCGCGCGAAGGCGGCGAGAAATATGTCGGGTTTGCCAAGGCAACCGGGGCGGATTGTATCGCACTGGACAATTCGGTCAGCCCCGAATGGGCCGCCAAGCACGTGCAGGTCGATGGCTGTGTGCAGGGCAATCTGGCCTCGTCGCATATGGTGACGGGCGGGGATGCTCTGGTGCGCGAAACCCGCGCCATCGTTGACGCCTTCTCGGGCGGGCCGCATATCTTTAATCTGGGGCACGGGATCACGCCGGATGCGGACCCGGACAATGTGCAGCTTATGATTGATACGGTGCGCGGCGGCTGAACGGGCGCACCGGCCCAATTTTCTGACACAGAAAATTACAAGAAAATGTCACATTTTCTTGGCCGCTGCGCCCAGCAGGGACAGGGCATCCGCGGCGATCATGCGTTCCTCTTCGGCTTTGACGATCCAGACCCGCACCGCCGAGCCGGTTGCATGGAGCCGCGGCGCGTTCCGAGCGTTGGCTTCGTGGTCAAGCGCAAGGCCCAGCCAGGTCAGCCCGCTCAGAATCCGCGCGCGCACCTGTGCTGCATTCTCACCAATCCCGCCCGTAAAAACGACCCCGTCGCATCCCTCCATCGCAGCAATCAGCGAACCTGCGTGTCGCCGCGCCCAATAGCAGAAATGCTCTACGGCAAACGCCGCCTCGGGCGCGTCGCTGGCCAGCAAAGCGCGCATGTCGGAAATGCCGCCCGACAGCCCTTTCAGCCCGCTTTCATCATTGAGAAATCCAAAGGCCCTCTTGGTTTCTCCAAACCGATCCACCAGATCGATCACCGCCTTGGGGTCTATCGTGCCCGATCGGGTTCCCATGGTCAGTCCTTCGGTGGGCGAATAGCCCATGGACGTGGCCACCGACACGCCGTCCCGTATGGCGCAGATCGATGCGCCATTGCCCAGGTGAAAGGCCAGAAGCCGTGCAGGCAGCGCGGCGTCTGTCATCTGTGGCAGGTGCCGCACGATCCAGGCATAGCTTTGCCCGTGAAACCCATAGCGCCGGATACCGCGGGTCTCGGGCACCTCTGGGATCGCATAGCGCTGCGCCACCTCCGGGTTGGTGCCGTGAAACGCCGTGTCGAAGCTGGCGAATTGCGGCAGATCGGGCGCGAGCCGTTGCAGCGTCTGAATACCCGCCAGGTTGTTGGGGTTGTGCAAGGGCGCAAGCTCGGCGCAGGCCTCGATTACTTCGATCACCTCGGGCGTCACCGCAACGGGGCGCGATATCTCCACCCCGCCATGCACCACCCGGTGCGCCGCCGCGTCGAAGCGCTCCAGCGGCCAGCCCTGTTCGGCCAGGGCGTCCAGAATGGCCCGCAACGCGCCGTCATGGTCGGCAAACGCCGCCGACTGAGCCTGTCCGGCGATCTTCAGCCGGGGGGAGGAGCCGATCCCTTCGGCCATCCCGTCGATCTGCTCGACCAGCTGTGCATCGAAAACGGCGAACTTGATCGAGGACGACCCGGCATTGATGACAAGGATCATGCAGGCTCTCCGCAGGCCACCACTCCAAGCGCGGCCGACGCGATGCGCGCAGGTGCGGCCTGAGAGCGCGAGGTTAGCAGGATCGGCACTTTCGCCCCCAGCACAATCCCGGCGCAGCAGCACCCCATGCCAAGCATCATCAGCTTAAAGAGCGCATTGCCCGTGGTGATGTTGGGCACGAGCATGACATCGGCATCGCCCGCGACGGGGCTGTCATAGTTCTTCACCGCCGCCGCGGCCTTCGAGAAGATCAGGTCGAGCGCCATCGGCCCGGCGACTTCGGCCTGCGGCAGGGCGGTCTTGGCCCAAGCGGCGATTTCGGCGGCTTCCATGGAGTTTTTCAGCGAAGGAATAGGGTCTTCATTCGCCGACAGGATCGCCGCCTTGGGCCGCGCCACTCCCAGCCGCTGCGCCAGCCCGACCGCATGGGTCAAACACGCCTGACGCGTCTCGATCGTCGGGTCGACATTCAGCGCGCCATCGGTCAGCAGCAGGGGCCGTTCCGAACCGGGGGCCGTGATATGAAACACATGGCCACAGCGCACACCTTTGTCGCGCAGCCCGGCGGCACTGGGCAACAACCCCTTGAGGAAGGTCGAGGTATGCACCTGGCCTTTCATGATACTGTCCGCCTCGCCTTCGCGCCCCATCCGGGCGGCTTCAACCGAAGCGGCGGCATGCGGCGCATGGACCAGCCTGAGCCCGCCGATATCCCAGCCGATCTCCTCTGCGGCAGCGCGGATCTTGACCTCATCCCCGATCAGGATCGGCTCGGCCAGCCCGGCTTCGGTCGCCTCGCGCAGGCCTCTGAGCGGCAAGGGGCTTCCGGCGTTTACAAGTGCCACGCGCGGAACGGGCAGACCCCGCGCAAGGGTCAGCAGGTTTTGGGGAACATCGGCCTTTGTCTCGGCCAGGAAGGGAAATGGTGCTCTTTCAATCATAGCTGCAGTTCCATCATCTGCATGGTGATTTGGCAAGAGCACGGCGACCCGCCCCCATATGCGCGGGGGCGGGTCACTTCAGATCAGACGACCTGTTGCGGGCGCATATCCTCTGCCGAGATACCGGCCACTTCGACCGGTTTCTTCATGGCGTCGCGGCGGAAGGGCTCGCCCAGTTCCTGGTTGATCATGGCTTCGATGAGCGTGGTTTTGCCATGCTCCATCTGATCCTTGATCGCCTGGTTCAGCGCCTCGGTCAGCTCTTCGGAGGTGCGCGCCACCACGCCTTGCAGCCCGCAAGCCTTGGCGATGCCTGCATAGGACACCTGATCGTCAAGCTCGGTACCGACGAAGTTGTCGTCATACCACAGGGTCGAGTTGCGCTTTTCCGCACCCCACTGATAGTTGCGGAACACGATCTGCGTGATCGCGGGCCATTCGGGACGGCCAATGGCGGTCAGTTCGGTCACGGCAATGCCAAAGGCGCCGTCACCCGAGAAGCCCACAACCGGAACATCCGGGCAGCCGATCTTGGCACCCACAACCGACGGCAGACCATAGCCGCAAGGACCGAACAGGCCGGGGGCGAGGTATTTCCGACCTGCTTCGAAGGACGGGTACGCGTTGCCGATTGCGCAGTTGTTGCCGATGTCGGAGCTGATGATCGCCTCTTTCGGCAAGGCCGCCTGAATCGCCCGCCACGCCTTGCGCGGGCTCAGCCAGTCGGGCTTGGCCGCACGGGCGCGCTCGTTCCAGGTGGTGCCAGGATCATCCTCTTCGTGATCCATCGAGGTGAGCTCCTGCGCCCAGGCGGATTTTGTCTTGGCAATCAGGGCCTTGCGCTCTTCACGGCCTGCATCGCCCGCGTCGTCCGACAGCCGCTCCAGCAGCGAATTGGCCACTTTCTTGGCATCGCCGATGATGCCTACGCTCACCTTCTTGGTCAGGCCGATCCGATCGGGGTTGATATCGACCTGGATGATCTTGGCCTCTTTCGGCCAATAGTCGATGCCGTAGCCGGGCAAGGTCGAGAACGGGTTGAGCCGGGTGCCAAGGCACAGCACCACATCGGCCTGCGCGATAAGCTGCATCCCTGCCTTGGAGCCATTGTAGCCCAGCGGCCCCGCAAACAGAGGGTGCGATCCGGGGAAGGCGTCATTGTGCTGATAGCCCACGCAAACCGGGGCATCGAGCCGCTCGGCCAGGATACGCGAATCCTCGATGGCATTGCCCAGCACGACACCGGCGCCGTTCAGGATCACCGGGAATTTGGCCTCGGACAAGAGCTTGGCCGCCTCGTCCAGGGCCGTCTCGCCGCCGCTGGGGCGTTCGAACTCGACCACTTCGGGCAGGTCGATATCAACAACCTGGGTCCAGAAATCGCGGGGCATGTTGATCTGTGCAGGCGCGCAGGCGCGCTTGGCGTTCAGGATCACCCGGTTCAGCACTTCGGCCACACGGGTCGGGTCGCGCACCTCTTCCTGGTAGGCCACGCAATCGGCAAACATGTTCATCTGCTCGATTTCCTGAAAACCCCCCTGCCCCATTGTTTTGTTGGCCGCCTGCGGAGTGACCAGCAGAAGCGGGGTGTGGTTCCAGTAAGCGGTTTTCACGGCAGTTACAAAGTTGGCGATCCCCGGTCCATTCTGGGCGATCATCATCGACATCTTGCCGGTCGCACGGGTGTATCCGTCGGCCATCATCCCGCCGGACCCCTCATGGGCGCAGTCCCAGAAGGTGATGCCGGCCTTGGGGAAAATGTCGGAAATCGGCATGAAGGCCGAACCGATAATGCCGAAGGCATGTTCGATGCCGTGGCGTTGCAGAGTTTTCACAAAGGCTTCTTCGGTGGTCATTTTCATCGGTCGGGTCTCCCTCAGCGCTGACGGCCGGAGAATCCTCGGCCTGATTGCCGGGAACCTATGGCAACCCCGTGTGGCTCACTAGGGCCAGATTGAGCGAAAAATAAGGCCAGATCGTCCGTCGCTGCAATCTGGAATCATCCCAGATTTACTCACATTCTTTCAATGTGTTAGCGATCAGTTCCACACCAGCGGCGATGCGGTCCGAGGAGATCGAGGAATAGGCGAGACGGTAGAAATTGCGTGGCGGATCATCCCGGTGGAAGAAGGCGGCGCCCGGCTCGATCAGCACACCCCGGTCACGCAGCTTTGCGGCGGCCAGTTGCATATCCACCCCTTCGGGCGCACGCATCCAGATCGAACTGCCGCCGAAAACGCCGCGCCCGGCCACGCTGAGCCCGCTCGCCGCCAGCGCCTCTTCCATCACGGCGCGGCGGCGGGCAAACACCTGGCCCATCCGGCGAATGAGGCTGTCGTAATGCCCGAGGCTGAGAAAATAGGACGCCGTGCGCTGGATATGGCCGGGCGGGTGCCTGAGCACGGACGCGCGCAAGGCCCGTGCTTCGCGAATAAACTGTTTTGAACCAACAAGGTAGCCAAGGCGCAGGCCTGGAAAAATCGACTTGGAGAAACTGCCGACATAGATCACCCGGCCGTCGGTATCGAGCGATTTGAGTGCGGGTGAGGGCGCGCCGAGGAAGGAAATTTCGAATTCATAATCATCCTCGACAATCAAGGCGTCCATGTCCCGCGCCTTTTTCAACAAGGCCTTGCGCCGGGTCAGGGGCATGGTGGCATTGGTCGGGCATTGATGGCTGGGTGTGGTAAAGATCACATCGGCATGGTCCGGGAGGGCCTCGGGCGGGAGCCCGTCGCCATCCACCGAAACAGCGGTCAGATGACAGCGCGTCTGGGTCAGAATATCGCGCAGGGCAGGATAGCAAGGGTCTTCGGCCACGGCCATCCGGCGTTGGGTGAGGAGCACCTGCGCGGTCAGCCAAAGCGCGTTCTGAGCGCCCATTGTGATAAGGATTTCATCAGGTTGCGCCAGAATCCCGCGACGCGGCAGGGTGTGACGTGCAATAAACTCGATCAGTTTGGGGTCATCCTGATCGTAGTAATCCGTGGTCAGCGCCTGAAAGTCCTTCTGACCCAGCGCCTGCAGCGCGCAGAGCCGCCAGTTGGCATGATCAAAGAGCGACGCATCGACCTGCCCATAGATGAACGGATAGCGGTAGCTGCTCCAGTTCTGCGGCTTCTCGGGTGTGGCCCCACCGGTGAAACGACGACCGATCGCGCGCGACCAATCCACCATGTCCTGGCCCGGAGGTTGCGGGGCAAACTGCGGAGGTTCCGGAGCGTTTTCAGAGACATAGTAGCCCGATCGGTCTCTCGCTTCGAGGTAATCATTGGCCAGAAGTTCGGTATAGGCCAGGGTCACGGTGATCCGGCTGACACCCAGATGCCGCGCCAGTCTGCGTGAGCTGGGCAGTTTCTCGCCTTTGGAGAAACGCCCCGACAGTATCCCCTGCGCGATCATCTGCTGAATCTTCGATTGCAACGTGCCCTGCGCGTTGGGATCTAGAAAGAAGGTTTCAACCGAAATCGCCATGCGGCGGATCGTAGACTGGACCTATTGGCTGTGCAATCTGGCCTGAGCGTCGGGAACCCGAATTTTGTACAGTTTATACAAAACACCCCGGTGAATTGTACAATCCCGACCGTTTGGTCAAAAATTAACCGACCCTGCCGATTTCAGCGATGTTCAAGACACCGGAAACGCCGCGTGAAAAGCCGCACGGCCGGAATCGGACAGCACCACCACGCGGCTGTTCTTTTCGCGCGTCATCCACCCAAGCCCGACCATATGGGCGAAGAGACCACGTCCGAGACGACCCGCCAGATGCGTGCGGCGTTCGGACCAGTCGAGGCAGGGTCGGCACATCGGGCTGCGCGGCGATGGCAGCGATGCAATGTCGAGGCCCAGAGAGGTGACGAACTGTGCGCCAGGGCCGGTGAGTGTCAGCACGTCATCGGCAGAGGCGAGAAAACCGCGCGCGCGCATGCTGTCATAAAGCTGTACGCCGAGATCTCCGGCAAGATGGTTGTAGCAGACCCGCGCCTGACGCAGCGCCGGGTCACGGGGACCGGGGCGGCGGCGCAGATGCCCTGCCCCGGCGGCGAGCCCCATGAGCGCTTCGAGCACATGAGCCACCTCTTCGGAGGCAAGCGAGAAATACTTGTGCCGCCCGGATTTCCGCGGCGTGATCAGCCCGCCCTCGGCCAGTTTGGCCAGATGCGACGAGGCGGTCTGAACCGTGACCCCGGCCTCTTGCGCAAGTTCGGTGGCTGTCAGGGCCTTGCCGCTGGTGAGCGCGGACAGAATGTTGGCGCGCGCGGGATCGCCGATCAGCGACGCGACACGGGATATATCGGGGCCATCTTTCATGCTTCGATGTTAGCCGAAATGTGTTTGCAATGCCAGCATCAGACACATGGGGACGCCAAGAAAATTCGTACGAATTTTCTTGGATTGAGATTTTTCGTACGAAAAATCTGGGCGCGGCTGTCCCTAGCGCGGCGCGTCGCTGCTGCTGGCGCTCCAGTCCGGTTCAAACCCGAGCACGATCGTGTCGGGGGGCAAGGCGGGGTTGAAGAGCCGGTTATGGGCCATCGTGGCCTGGTAGAGCAGGTTATGCTGCGCCAGTTTCCAGACCTTGCAGGAGAGATCGAACCGCTGGGCATAGGCCTCGAACACGAGCCGGCAGCTCTTGGCGCGCCGGATCGTGGCCGCCCCGTCTGAGCCAGGGGGGAAGGTGGCGGTCAGTATATCCGAAAACTCGGCGGCCTTCTGATAGTAGGAAGCCGAAAGGAACTTGAGCGCGGCGTCGCGGCGCTGCGCCGGGTCATGGGTTTTCCGCGCCATATGCTCCAGCTCTGGCGTCACCGAATAACCGGGAGATTTGTTCATGACCGTTATGATATGGCCCAGAGGCTCATCCGCGCCGTCGAGATGGACGGCGGGCATGATCGCGTCATCGGGACGGCCATCGGCCTCGCGCATGTTGAGCTGTCGCACCCGGCATTGCCACTTGAGGAAGGTCAGTCGCAAGGGGTGGTCAGAATAGCTCTGGCCGAGTTGGGTGGCGATAGAACTCATGCAACGCTCCTGTCCGTGTCACTGGCCAGCGAGAACGCGCGGTCATGGCTGAGGCTCGGGATGCGCGCGGCGGTCTCGGCGACCATATCGAGGTCGATCCGGGCCTGTACCACGCCCGGGAGCGTTCCGCCATCGCTGATCACGTCGCCCCAGGGGCTGACCACGAGCGAATGGCCATAGCTTTCGCCGCCGCCGGGCACGGGGCCGATTGCGCAGGGGGAGATGACAAAGCAGGTGTTTTCGATGGCGCGCGCGCGGTTGAGCACATGCCAATGCGCCTCGCCGGTTTTCCTGGTGAAGGCGGCGGGGCAGATGATGATCTCGGCCCCCGCCTGGGCCAGCGCGCGGAACAGATCCGGAAAGCGCAGGTCGTAACAGATCGTGTGGCCGATCCGGGCGAAGGGTGTGTCGTGGATCACCGCCCGGTGGCCCGGGCTGACATAGGCGCTTTCGCGATACACTTCGGTGTCCGAAAGCTGGATGTCGAACATGTTGATCTTGTCATAGGTGCCGCGGATGGCGCCCTGATCGTCGATCATCACGCCGCGGTTGATCACCCGCCCGTCGGGGGCATCCACGGCGATGGAGCCAAGATTGACCCAGACCCGTTTTTCACGGGCGAAGCTCTGGAACTCCTGAAGAAAGAGGTGATCGGATTGCGGGGCGGAGGGGGGCGTGACCGCCGCTCCTTCGGTTTTCAGCCCGCCGCAATATTCGGGCAGAAAGAGGATATCCGCGCCCGCCTGCACCGCTGAGCGGGCCAGCGGCAGGGCCTCGTCCAGAGCCGAACCCATGTCGGGCATGGGCCGGGTCTGAAGGCAGGCGATATCAAGCGGGCGCGGCATGTGTCATGCGGCCTTAGCGGCCGAACTTCATATAGGCCTTGCGCAGCGAGACCAGCGGGTGACGGTCGGACATCTGAAACTTGATCAGAAACTCCCGCGCGATCATGTCGCGATCCTGCTGGTTGTCCGGCAGTTCGACCGATTCAGGCACCCGCACCCAACCGTTGTTGTTCCGGTCGAAGACGGCGGCGGCGCCTTCCTCATAGCCCATATGGACATCTTCGAGCCAGTTGAGATCGTCCCAGCCCATCACTTCCATGTATTTCGCCAGGAAGGGGGTGAGGCGGTCGTAATCCGGCACCAGGTTCACGTCGTAGCGGTAGCCGATATGCTGACCGATTTCTTTTTCACGTTCGGATTCGAGGCCGTCGGCGTCATTCAGGAACTGGTTGACGTCCTTGATCTCGGAGCCGCGATACTGTGTTCCAGCCATTTGTTTTCTCCTTTCGGGAGGTGCGTGAGATCACGCACCCTACATCTTGCCGTAGGGTGCGTGCTTGCACGCACCATCACAGGTGGTGATAGTCTTCGACGCCAACGGTGTGGTTGGTGCCCGCAAGGGGAACACCCGCCATGGCCGAGGCTTCCATCGTCAGAGCCGCGAGGTCTTCGGGCTCCAGGCTGTGCAGGTAGGTCTTACCACAGGCCCGCGCGAAAAGCTGCGCTTCGATGGTGAGCGTGTGCAGGAAGTTGTACACACGTTCCGCCGCCGCATCCGGGTCAAGCCGCTCGCGCAGCTTGGGGTCCTGCGTGGCCACGCCCACGGGGCAGCGCCCGGTGTGGCAGTGGTAGCAATAGCCCGGCTCGGCCCCGATTTCCTCGGGATAGTTGGCCTCGGGGATGTCCTTGTTGCAGTTCAGCGCCATCATGGCCGAGTGGCCGATCGCGATGGCATCTGCGCCCAGGGCAATCGCCTTGGCCACGTCGGCCCCGTTGCGGATACCACCCGCGTAGACCAGCGTGATCTCGCCGCGCTTGCCCAGATCGTCGATGGCCTTGCGGGCCTGACGGATCGCGGCCATGCCCGGCACACCGGTGTCTTCGGTGGCAAGGTGCGGACCGGCGCCTGTGCCGCCTTCCATACCGTCGATATAGATGCTGTCCGGGTCGCATTTCACGGCCATGCGGACGTCATCATAGACGCGGGACGCGCCCAGCTTGAGCTGGATCGGGATCTGCCAGTCGGTCGCTTCGCGGATTTCCTCGATCTTCAGGGCGAGGTCGTCCGGGCCGAGCCAGTCGGGGTGACGGGCAGGCGAGCGCTGGTCGATGCCGGCGGGAAGCGAGCGCATCTCGGCAACCTGGTCGGTCACTTTCTGACCCATCAGGTGACCGCCGAGGCCCACTTTACAGCCCTGGCCGATGAAGAATTCGCAGCCATCCGCCAGAACCAGGTGGTTCGGGTTGAAGCCATAGCGCGACTGAATGCACTGGTAGAACCATTTCGAGCTGTAGCGGCGCTCGTCCGGGATCATCCCGCCTTCGCCGGAGCAGGTGGCGGTTCCGGCCATGGTGGCGCCACGCGCGAGCGCCGTCTTGGCCTCATACGAGAGAGCGCCGAAGCTCATGCCGGTGATATAGACCGGGATATCGAGCTCAAGCGGCTTCTTGGCGCGGGGGCCGATCACCGTCTTGGTTTCGCATTTCTCGCGGTAGCCTTCGATGACGAAACGCGTCAGCGTGCCGGGCAGGAAGGTCAGGTCATCCCAGTGCGGGATTTTCTTGAACAGCGAGAAGCCCCGCATCCGGTAGCGGCCAAGCTCGGATTTGATGTGGATGTCGTCCATCACACGCGGCGGGAAGATGAAACTGTCGCCGATGCGGTTCACATCGCGCGCCAGGGCGGGTTTTTTGGGCAGATCTCCGTCAGCCATGGTGTTTTCCTTTCGTCGGGAGGTGCGTGAAATCACGCACCCTACGATGTATGGGTAGGGTGTGTGCTTGCACGCACCTTACAGGATGAGTTTCTTCTCGTTCGGCTCGAGGTTGTCGTAGTTCCAGAGCTGTTTGCCCGCGACGACCTTGGTGAAGTGATCCACACCTTTTTCCGGCATCAGGCCGTATTGCGTCAGCTTGCGCGTCAGCCAGGCCTTGTCGAGATCGGTAAGCTCGGCGGTCACGGCATCCACCCCGAAGGATTTGATTTCGCCGCCGACATAGATCGTGCCGTCATACATCGAGTCGCCCAGGTTCTTGCCCGCGTTGCCGCAGATGACCATCCGGCCCCGCTGCATCATGAAGCCCGTGAGCGCGCCCACGTCACCGCCGACGATGATCGTGCCGCCCTTCTGGTCGATGCCTGTGCGCGAGCCGACCGAGCCCTTGCAGACCAGGTCGCCGCCACGCATGGCCGCCCCGAAGGTGGAGCCTGCGTTTTTCTCGACCACCACGGTGCCCGACATCATGTTCTCGGCACAGGACCAGCCGACGCGGCCGTTGATGCGCACGTTCGGCCCGTCGATCAGGCCGACACCGAAATATCCGGTGGAGCCTTCGATGATCAGGTTCAGGCGGCTCAGGATGCCGACGCCAAGCGAGTGCTTGCCGCGCGGGTTCTTGAGCACGATGGTGCCATAACCCTCGGCCATCAGGTCGCGGATCTTCGAGTTCACCTCGGTGGTGGTCATGTTGTCGGTGTCGATTTCGGTCCGTTTGTTGAAATCGACATCGGGGGCCCAGGGGTAGGTGAACCGATCTTCGGCATCTTCATCAAACTCGATATAGAGTGACTTGCCGGTGAGCTGTTCGGTTGTCATTCCGAGCGCTTTGGCGCGCTCTTCCTGGGTCATTGCATTGAGTTCTGCGTCGCTCAGGCTTGCCATACCCGGACCTCCTCGTCGTAAGGGTCATATGTGTCGATTTCCTGGGGAAGGATCGCGCGGATCGCCACCTCTTCGGAGGCCATGGCGATCAGGTCGTCGCTTTCGTAGAGCACGAGTGGCTTGGCGGCCATCGTGTCCTTGGCCATGCCGAGCTGATCCTTGGTGGCCACCAGATAGGTGAACACCCCGTCGATCTCCTGAATGGAGCGGCGCAGGCTTTCCTCAAGGCTGACGCCATTGGCGAGGTTATGCGCGGTGTAGACCGCCAGAAGCTCGGAGTCACAGTTCGACATGAACCGGTGGCCCTTGCGCTCCATCTCGCGGCGCATGATCCAGTAGTTGGTGATCTGGCCGTTATGCACGACGCTGACGTCGTTATAGGGGAAGGCCCAGTAGGGGTGGGCCGACTTGATGTCGACGTCCGATTCGGTCGCCATGCGGGTGTGGCCGATGGCGTGCGTGCCCTGGAAGTCGTTCAGCCCGTAAGCGGCGGACACCACGGAGGCGTCGCCCAGGTCCTTGATCAGCTCAAGGCCGTTGCCCATCGAGAGGATCTCAACGCCTTCGGTTTCCTCGATATGCGCGGCCATCTCGCCGGTGTCACCGGAATGGGTGATCACGTAGCGCAGCGAATATTCGCGGGGCGCGTCCTTCGATTTGATCTTGGCGCCATGCTCGGCGAGGATTTCCTCGACCGCGGCGATCCGGTCCTTGATGACCTGGTGAATGCCGCGGCCCTTTTCCATGTCCTCGGCTTCGGCCACTTTAAGGCGCATGATATAGTCGCCTTCGGTGGGGGTGCCATAGACAGCATAACCCGTGCTGTCCGGCCCCCGGTGTTTGAGCGCCTGCAGCATCGCGGTCATTTCAGACCCGACCGATGAGCTCTTGCCCTTGTGAATCAATCCAGCAATTCCGCACATGTCGAAAGCGCCTCCTTCAGGGTTTCAGGTTCAGTTGTTCATTTTCAAATCGGCGGCGGGTGGAAGAGACACCCGCCGCCAGGGAACGGAATGCCTCAGGGCAGACATTCCATGTAGGTGTCGTTGTCCCAATCGGTGACGGTGGACATGAACCGCGCGTACTCGTCGTATTTGTACTCGTGGAACAGGCGGTACATCTCGCCCGGCATGCCGCGTTGCACGACTTCGCTGTTTTCCAGGAATTCGAGCGCCTCGCCCAGGGACATCGGCAGTTTCTTGACCTGCTTGCCGGCCTTGATGGCCTCGTAGATGTTGCGCTCTTCGGGTTCGCCCGGATCGAGCTGGTTGTCGATGCCGTCATCCATGGCCGCCAGCAGGGTGGTGCCCATCAGGTAGGGGTTCACCATGCTGTCCACCGAGCGGTATTCGAACCGGCCCGGAGCCGAGACGCGCAGACCGGTGGTGCGGTTCTGGAAGCCCCAGTCGGCAAAGACCGGTGCCCAGAAGCCCGTATCCCACAGGCGGCGGTAGGAGTTGACCGTCGAGCAGCCCACGGCGGTGAGCGCCTGGAGGTGGTGAACCACGCCGCCGATCGCCTCGAGCCCTTCCTTGCCGGGCATTTGCGGATCGTCATCGTCGGGCATGAAGGTGTTCTCGCCGCCTTTGACATACATGTAGTTCTCGCGCATGCCGGGCAGGTCATCGGGGTTGTTGCCGCATTTGACGAACTGATCCTCACCCCCACGCCAGAGCGACATGTTGTGGTGGCAGCCCGAGGCCGACACACCCATGAAGGGCTTGGTCATGAAGCAGGCGAAAATGCCGTTTTCACGCGCCACCTGGGCACAGATCTGACGGTAGGTGGTCAGACGGTCGGCATTGCGCAGCACGTCATCGAACATCCAGTTCAGCTCAAGCTGGCCGGGCGCATCCTCGTGGTCGCCCTGGATCATGTCGAGGCCCATCATGCGGGCGTATTTGATCACCTGCATGGAGACCGGACGCAGCGATTCGAACTGGTCGATATGGTAGCAGTACGGTTTGGAATAGCCGTCTTTCGGCTTGCCGTTCTCGTCGAACTTGAGCCACATCATCTCTGGCTCGGTGCCGATGCGCAGGGAGCGGCCGTGCTTGGCTTTGAAATCCTCGTGCATGCGGCGCAGGTTGCCGCGGCAATCGGACGTCAGGTAGCCACCCGGATTTTCCTTTTCCTCGCGGTTGCGGAAGAGCGTGCAGTAGAAGCGGCCGATCTGCGGTGCCCAGGGCAGCTGCATGAAGGTCTCGGGCTCGGGGATGCCGACCAGCTCGGCGGCCTCGGGGCCGTAGCCCAGGTAGTTGCCGGCGCGGTCGGTAAAGAGGTTAACGGTCGCGCCATAAACGAGCTGGAAGCCCTTCATCGCGACGCTTTCCCAGTGATCCGCCGGGATGCCCTTGCCCATGATCTTGCCGGTGACCGAGACGAATTGCAGGTAGAGATATTCGATGCCTTTCGCATCGATCATCTCGCGGACCTGCTTGATCTTCTCGGCGCGTCCCGGCGCTTCGACAAACTTCTCAAGATCTGTAGCCAATTTTACTCTCCCTGATCGTTTTGCCGTCTAGGGTCTTAAGCCCCTTCGCGGCTGTTGAGATTAAATGCTCCGCATGCGGTATTGCCCCGGGGTGGCGAGGAGCAACTTCGCCGGGTCGGGGGGAAACGAGGCGTGCAGGGTGCTGCACGGGTTGGTCAGAATTGGTCTAGAAAAGCTGAACCAAACCTTTCCAGATGCATGGTCAGGTTGTATACCTGACATCATGACTGGATGGTTTCTGGGATCAGCTTGCAGCATTTCGACGTGTTTTCCTGCCGTATCACGCATGAAAGACCGAATCTTCATGCTGGGTGGGTGTCGTTGGGGAAAGGATTTCCCGGAGACGCGCCAAAAGTCAACCGCTTTTGATCCAATGTGCTTGAAAATTTCTGCGTTAGCGCATTATTGGTTTATATTTGGTCCACATTCGAAGGGAGCGCGGCATGCCTGACACTGACCCCAAACTGGGGGCCGCTGACATCGCCGCGCTGATCCGGCGGGAAATTTCCAAGGGGAACATGCAGTTGCATGATCGCCTGCCACCGGAGCGGCTTCTGGCCGAATCCTATGGCGCGGCAAGGGGGACGGTGCGCAAGGCGCTGAACCGGCTGGCGGAAGAGGGGTATGTGGACATTCGCCCGGGCAGCGGCACCTATGTGGCGCACAAGCCCGAGACCCCGCCGTCATCGGCGATCGAGAATGCGACGCCGCTGGAGCTGATGGACACGCGCTTTGCGCTGGAGCCGCATATCTGTCGGCTGGCGGTGCTGCACGGGCGGCGCACCGATTTTGACGTGATGGAAGAGCTGTGCACGCGGATGGAAGCGAGCGTGGAAGACCCGATGGGGTTTTCCGAGGCCGATACGGCCTTTCATCATGCCCTGGTCAACTCCACGCGCAACGGGCTCTTGATCTGGATCATCGACCGGATCGGAGATGTGCGCGGCCAGGATGACTGGACCCGAATGCGGCACCTGACGCTCGATGAGCAGACCATCAACACCTATAATGCCCAGCACCGCCAGATCCTGAACGCGATCCGCACCCGCGAGCCGGAGCGGGCCGCGAATATCATGAAGGAACACCTGGAAACGGCGCGTCTGTCGCTGACCCGTGCGTCGGAGACCTGAGAAAATTCGTACGAATTTTCTTATACTAAGATTATTCGTACGAATAATCTTTTCACCTGCGCGATGTTGCCTGAAGCCAGTTGATATAGAGCCGTTCGGCCATATCGTTGAACGTCTTCATGCGCGCGGCACAGGCCGCGTCGAGTGCGGCGACCTTGTCAGCCCCGATGGCCTTGTCCAGAGCGCCCGCGTATTCCGGTATGTTGTTCCAGGCGTGCACCGTGTCGGCCTCGATCTCGATATGGAACTGCATGGAATAGGCGCGGGTCTGCCAGCGCATCGCCTGCACGGCGCAATCGGGTGAGGTGGCCAGAATCTCGGCGCCCTCGGGCAGGGTTTTCACCTCTGCAGAATGCCATTGCAGGCATTCGAACCGTTCCGGCAGCCCGTCGAAGAACACGCCCGCAGCCCCTGCCTCGGTCAGTTGCACCTCCAGCACGCCGATCTCGGGCGTCTCGGACGGGCCGACCGAGCCGCCCAGCGCCTCGGCCAGAAGCTGATGGCCCAGGCAGAAGCCCAGATAGGGCACGCCCTGTTCCGCGACCGCCGAGCGGATGAACTCTTTTTCATCCTTCAGCCAGGGATGGATGTCCTCCTGCCAGGTATCCATCGGCCCGCCCATGACCCAGAGCGCGTCATAGCCGTCCATGCTGTCGGGCAGCGCTTCGCCTTCGTCAAGTTCGATGGCGTCGTAGCTGTGGCCGTCTTCGGCCAGAAACTGCCGGAACACGGCGGGATGTTCGACACGTTCATGTTGCAACACAAGGATATGCATGCGGGGGTCTCCTTCAGGGGCGGCTCAGTCGTCGAGTGAGCCGTGAATGGCGAATTGTTCAAGCCCTGCCTCGCGCTGTTCGATCAGGCGGTAGGCTTCGCGCACGCCCGCGTCGGTCAGCTCGCGGGCGACGGTCATCACGGTGTTGGGGTCGTGCTCGTCGCAGAGCTCGGCCATATGGCGCAGCTCCTCGGCGGCAACGGGACGGGCGGCCTCTATCGAGGGCGCGCCATAGAGGGTAACGAAATGCCGGGCGAGCATGTCGGTCAGCGTTTCCAGCTCGGACGGTTCGATCTGTGTCACGGCGACAAAGGTGGTGCGCCCGAAGGTTTCCACCCCGAGCCAGCCGTTTGAGAAAGCCTGCCGCGCCTTGCCGACGAGGTCGTCCTCGGTCCAGTCGGAAAACTCGAACCCGCCGGAAATGCACCATTCGCCGGTGCGGGCGGGCGAGTGATAGACGTTCATGTCGCTTTCGTCGAAATGGATCGCGCGGGCGAGTTTCATGGCTCAGCCGTCCTCCAGAAGATATGTGAGCGGGATCAGATGGGTGGTGTCGTCATCGCGCAGGAGCATGCCGAAGCGTTCATCGACGCCCATGAAGATGCCCTTGTGGCCTGCCACCTCCACCGTCTCGCCCATGTCATGCGCGAGGCCGCGCCATTCGCGGTGCAGCGGGGCGACGCCGTCGTCGCTCCAGCGGTTGAGGCCCACGAGCGTGTGCTTGACCCAGGCCTCCAGCAGGCGGGCCGGTTCGACCTCCGAGCAGCCCTCGGCATAGAGCGAGGTGACATCAGGCGTGCTGCCCGGGTCGTCGTTTTCGGGCCAGAGCGGCAGGTCGAGGCCGATCACGATCCAGTTCGGTTCGGCCTTTGGATCCCTGTCCGACGCCGCCACGCGCAGGCGCCCGCAAGACGCGCCGTTGACACGCAGGCCGCCGGACCATTCCAGATGCACCGCCACTTCGGGCGGGGCCAGCGCACCCAGCGCGTTCTGGAACCCCACGGCACAGACCGGCAGGACGATGATGGCGTCTTCGAGCGGTTGCTCGGGCGCAAAGACGATGGCCGCGCGCAAGCTATTGGCCCCGAGATTGTAGACCACGAGCCCCGCTTCGCAGCCGCGGGCGGCCTCGGCCAGCGCTTTGTCAAAGGGGTCGATCGCCCCTTCGACGGGCTGGCCGGAGAAAAGCGGCGGGAAGCTGGGGTCGCTCATGCCTTGCCTGCCTCGATCAGCTTGCGCGCCACCTGCCGGAAACCCTGCGCCTGGGCGCTGTCGGGTTTGGACACGACAATCGGCGCGCCCCCATCGGCCGCGAGGCGGATATCGAGATGCAGCGGGATCTCGGCCAGAAGCGGGACGCCCAGCTTTTCGGCCTCTGCTGCCACGCCGCCATGGCCGAAGACGTGCTCCTCATGGCCGCAGGCCGAGCAGATATGCGTGCTCATGTTCTCGATCATGCCGACAATGGGCGTACCCAGTTGCTTGAACATGTCGATCCCCTTGCGCGCGTCCAGAAGGGCCACGTCCTGGGGGGTGGAGACGATGATCGCCCCGGTGACCTCGGCCTTTTGCGCCAGCGTCATCTGCACATCGCCGGTGCCGGGCGGCAGGTCCACAAGCAGCACGTCCAGAGCCCCCCATTGCACCTGCATCATCATCTGTTGCAACGCGCCCATCAGCATCGGCCCGCGCCAGACAACGGCCTGATCGTCGTTTGTCATCAGCCCGATCGACATCATCGTGACGCCGTAGTTCCGGAGCGGCAGGATGATCTTGCCATCGGGGCTTTGCGGGCGGCCCGAGACGCCCAGCATGCGCGGCTGCGAGGGGCCATAGACATCGGCATCCAGAAGGCCCACGCGGCGGCCTTCGGCGGCCAGAGCGCAGGCGAGATTGGCCGAGACGGTGGATTTGCCCACCCCGCCCTTGCCCGACGCGATGGCGATGATGCGGTCGACGCCGGGGATCTTCTCGGGGCCCTTCGGTTCGGCCTTTTTCTGTGGCTTGAGATCCGGCGGGGCCTTGTCGGAATGGGCGGTCATGACAATGGCGACGGTTTCCGCCCCCAGCGCCCTGAGCTTGGCTTCGGCCTCGTCCTTGACGGCCATGTAGGGCTCGGGCCGGGCCACCTCCATCACGAAGCGCACCGCCGCGCCCTCGACATTGAGCGCGCGGACCAGACCGGCGCTTACCATATCCGTGCCCGAAGGGTCTTTGACCTCCTTCAGGCAGGCCAGCACCTCCTCCCGAGAGAGCGCCATTTACGACCCGCTCAGCGTGCCGGTGACGGTATGCTCAAGATCGAGCCCGTCCACCGTCAGGACGACTTTCGCCTGATAGGTCTTGCCGGAGGTATCGCCCGCATCGCGCAGGGCCTCTTCGATGGCCTGCTGCGAGGTCACGCCCACCTGCTTGAGAAATTTACGCATCGACATGTTGAAATCGTCGCTCATGGTCGGCTCCCTGTTGGTTGTCATTCATCGTTGACGCCCGGACCTTAGCGCCCTTACGCTCCAATGCAACCTGAGCAAGGCGAGGGCGGCGATGAAAATGTGGAGAAAACTGAAGGTCATCGCGGCGATGCTGGTCTTTGCCCTGCCGGGGATCGCCACCGCACAGGACAAGGCGCTGACTCTGGCCGTGCCTGAGGCGCTGGTCGAGACCGGTCTGCTCAAGCACATTCTGCCGCGTTTCTCGCTCAAGACCGGAATCCGGATCACCCTTGCCGAGGACGCGGCGGAGGCGACGCTGGGCACGCAAGGGATGGCGGTGTTCCGGCAAGGCGAGGTGATCTGGCATCTCAGTCATGGAGAGGATGCGGATGCGCAGACCTTTGCGGACTGGCTGACCTCGGATGTGGGCAAGCGCACGGTGGAGGGCTTTGCCCCCGAAGGCGTGGCGCTGTTCTCGGCGGATGTCGCGGTGGAGGAGGTGGTCACGGAGGTGGTGCTGACCGGCGATGCGGTGCTGGGCGAGGAGGTGAGCCTGCGGCAATGCGGGCGGTGTCATGTGGTGGGCGAGAAGAACCGGATGAGCGCCATCGGCTCGACCCCCAGTTTTGCCCTGATGCGGACCTTCCCCGACTGGCTGGCGCGGTTCGAGGGGTTCTATCTGTTGAAGCCGCACCCGGCCTTCACCCAGATCCCCGGAGTGACCGACCCGTTTCCGGAGAACCTGCCGTCGCCGATCGCGCCGATCGAAGTGACGCTTGACGAGTTGCAGGCGATCACCGCCTTTGTCAGCGCCATCGCCCCGGCGGACCTGGGCGGCATGGTCGATGCGGGCGGGGCGTTTCAGACCGAGTGAGCTTAGCGAGTTCTTCAGGAATACATGCGTAACTCAAGGCCGGACAAACGGCATGAGGTGACGGACGCATGGGGACAAAACCCCGCTTTGAGAAAGCGCAGGTCACGGGATATGCGGCGCTGCGCGGGGCTGTCCGGGGGCAGATGGCGCGCGGGGCCTACAAGGATGCGCTGGCCCAGCTTGTGCAACTGGTCAAGGTGATGCCGGAGGAGGCGGGGCTTCTCGATGACATGGCGGGCTGTTACTGGCATCTGGGCGATCACCGCACCGCGCTGCACCTGACCGAGATCGTGGCGCGGGATCTGGGGCGCGACGCGGCGGCCTGGGGCAAGCTTGGGCGATGGCGCTGTCGCTTGGCGATATGCCCAAGGCAAAGGCCGCGTTCGAGGAGGTTCTGACGCTGGCCCCGCGCGAGGTGAACGCGCTGGCCGCACTCAACCGTATTGCGCCGTTTGACCGGGGCAGCGCGCGGGTAAAACGCCTGCGCCAGATCGCACGGGACCGCAAGGCGGAGCGCGGCGCGCGGGCCACCGCCTATAACGCCCTGGGCCGGATCGAGGAGGCCGCGGGCCAGACGCGCGCGACGTTTCACAATTTCGCACGGGCCAAGGCCCTGTCGCCCGGACGCTACGACCGGGACGCGGTCGAGGCGCTGGTCAGCGGGCTCAGTCAGGTGCCGGGCGATGGTTTTGCCCCCTGCGGCACGGCGGAGGATGCGCCGCGCGTTGTCTTTGTCTGCGGGATGCCGCGGTCGGGAACGACACTGGTCGAGAGCATCCTGCTGCGCCACCCCGAAACCGGGAGCATCGGGGAAAGCAGCGCCCTAGGCGATGTGCTGGCTGAGCACCGCGCGACGCTGGGCGGGGCCGGGGCATGGGATTGGGTCGCGCGCACCGATGATGCGCAGGCCGCCCGGCTGGGCGCGCGCTATCTTGAGCGCTGCGCGGCATGTTTTCCGGATGGTCTTCCGGGTGTGATCTTGGACAAGACACCGCTCAACCTCTTTCAGCTGGGCTTTGCCTCGCGCATCCTGCCGGGGGCGCGGTTTGTCATGCTGTCGCGGCATCCGCTGGATGTGGGCCTGTCGAATTTCGTGACCAATTTTCACGCAGCGCATCCGTTTTCCAGGACGTTGGAAAGCATTGGCCATATGACCCGCTGCGCCGCACGGGCCGCGGTGCTGTACGAGGCGCGGCTGGGGGCGGCGTTTCGGCGGCAATCCTACGCGGCGCTGGTCACGGAACCCGAAGCGCAGGTGCGGGCGATGCTTGGCCATCTGGGCCTTGGCTGGGAGGTTAATTGCCTGCATCCCGAAGCACGGGACGGGGCAATCGGAACCGCCTCGCTGACCCAGGCCCGCGCGCCGATATCGGCCGGGGCAATGGGCAAATGGCGGCGCTATGAGGCGGAGCTGCAGCCGCTGATCGAGGCACTTGGCGCAGGATGGATCGATGACTGGGCCGCGGAGGATGCGCGCCAGCCCGACACCTGAGCCGCAAGAAAATGCACATTTTCTTGACCAATTTCTGTATCAGAAATTGGGCGCGCTCAGTGATCCTTGCGTTTTGACAGGTAATCCGCCGTCGTGCGTACCGCGGGCCGCTCGCCCCCCTGGAACGGGTTATCCGTGGAATGAAACTGCGCCTGGATGCGGCAGTTCTCGCACATCTGGATCATCTTCACCGCGTCGGGCTTGTCGAACATCCAATGCTGGCCCGCAAGCTTCTCGGTGATCCGCTCAATGGTGGATTTCACCCCGAACAGCGCGCCGCATTCGATACAGGCAAAGGGCTCTTCCTCGTGCAGCACGACCTGGCTGAGCGCCGCATCGGTAAGGTTGAGTTGCGGCTTCAGGGTGATGGCCTTTTCCGGGCAGATATTGGCGCAGAGCCCGCATTGCAGGCAGGCGTCCTCCTGAAAGCGCAGCTGCGGCATGTCCTCGTTCTCGCCCAGCGCTCCGGAGGGGCAGAGCGACACGCAGCTCAGGCAGAGCGTACAGGCATCGGTATCGACGAGCACCGCACCATAGGGGGCGCCCTCGGGCAGGTCGATCACCTCGGCCGCGGGCGCCAGCGTCCGGGCGGAAAGACGCGCGACCTGGCGGCGGGTGCCGATGGGCAGGATCGGGTCATGGGCGGGCGGCTGGGGCGCGTCCTGACGCAGCGCGGCGCCCAGAGCGTCCGGATCGGCCATGTCCAGAAGCGTCACCGACGCGGCCCCGGCCACGGCATGGGTCAGCGCCGCCTGCGCCTCGACCACATCGCGTTCGGTCCCGGGCGAGAGCAGGATGCTGACATCGGCAAAGCCCGTGGCCAGCGCCGCCAGCATCTCGGCATGGCCGAAGCCTGCAAGAGCCGCGACTTCGAGCGGGATCACATCGGCGGGCAGACCCGCCCCGAAACGGGCCAGAAGAGAGATCATCTCTTGCCCGTGCGGGGCGTCATGCACCAGAAGGCGCGGCGCGGTTCCGCCCGCCTTGCGGTAGGTGCCGGCGAGCGTGTCGAGACGGCGGAAAATCGTATCGACCGGCGGCGCGTCATAGCTGATCGCACCGGAGGGGCAGACCGCCGAACAGGCACCGCAGCCCGCGCAGATCATCGGGTCCACCGAGACATGGTCTCCGGCGGAGGTGATCGCCCCGGTGGGACACAGGTTGAGACAGCGCGAGCAGGCGGGTTTCTCGGCCCGGGAATGGGCGCAGAGAGAGGGCTCCAGCCGGACATAAAGCGGCTTTTCGAACGTGCCGATGAGCTGTGCCGCGTCAAACACCACGCGGGCCACGGAGGGCGCGCGAGAGGGGTCCGCGCGCAGGTATCCCTCGCGCTTTTCCGGGGCCGGAAAGAGCGGTGTGCCGCCTGTCAGATCAAGGATGATGTCACAGCCTGATATTGCGCCATCTTTCGGATCTGTAAGGGAAAAATCACCGCGGCCGCCGGGGATCACCTCTTGCAGGGTATCGAATTTCACCTCGAAATCGCCCAGGCTGCCACGGGCCTGGCGCAACCGGCCGACAACCACGTCAAACCGGCGATCCACGGGCAGGTTTTCGGCGTCGGGCATGAGCACTGTGACGGCCAGCACCTCGGCCAGATCTGAGGCCGCCTGCAAGGCCTCCTGCCCGCCCAGAATGAGGCAGGTGCCCTCGGACAGGACATCGACCGATTTCTCCAGCGGCATGGGCAGGGCGGCCTCGGCGGCCAGCGCTGCCATTTTGGGCGTTGTGTCGCCTTCGCCCCAGCCTGCGCGGTCACGCAGATCGACAAAGCCCGGCATGTCGGCGCCGATCTCTTCGGCAAGTTCCTCGAAGCGCGCACGCTCCTGCTGACAGGCGACGATCACATCGCCGCTTGCAAGCTCTTTCGCGGCACTGTCGATCTCGTGCATGCACAGGCCCGAATAGAGGCGCGAGCAGGTCATCCCGGTGCTCTGCGAAAGCGTCTGTGCATTGAGCGACTGACTGCCGAGGCAGTCGCACAAAACCAGTTTCTTGGTCATCTCATTCTCCCTGCGCCACGCCGAATCTCTGCGACCTGACATGGCGTTTTTGCGACGCTATGCAACAAAAACGTAGCTCGTAAACCCGTTTTGGCGGCCCGGGCAAGGGTGCAACTGCGGCGACGGCATGCTGCGCCAGCAAAGTCCACCTGCGCCCGATCCTCTTGGTATGCCAATGTATATTGACCTGCGGAAAATCCGACTTTTTTAGTCAGTTTCGCCGCACCGCAGAAGGGCAAATTTGTGATCGCCGAAGTGGCAAAAAACACTTTGAGAAAGACCCTGCCTGGGGCAGAAATATGAGCGGATGAGTAATCTTTGCCTGGGGATGTCTTGACCACGACCGCGACACGTTCCATCTCGATGCCGCTCGGCGTTGTGATCCGGCGTATGCCGGGGGTCACCCGTTGGGCGCGCCACGTGTGGAAAGCGGTGGCGGTTCTGCCCGGTGCGGGCGAGGCCAGCTGGAAAGAATTGCGCCGCGAGGGCGATGCGGTGGAATACCACGCCGCGACGCTGACGCTGGAGCTGTATCGCACAGATACCGAAGCCTATCTTCAGGGGCTGTCCGCAGAGGTACCCGCGATCTACGTGGTGATGCGCGACGCCGAGGAGGGCGATGCGCCGCTGGATATCACGCTGGTCACCGCCTCGCCTTTTGAGGCGCAGGATTACGCCGACACCGGCGAAGAGCAGGTCGAAAAGGTGCCGATGCCCGAGGGGCTGATCGCCTGGGTGCGCGACTTTGCCGAGGCGCATCACGAGGAAGAGGTGTTTGTCAAACGCAAGCGCGACAAGAAGCGGATCGACCTGAAGGAAGACGGGATCGGTGACGCGCGGATCCGGCAGGTGGCCGATGTCTATCGCGCGCCGAGCCGCCGGGAGCAGGTGCATTGAGCGGCGCGGGTACTCTCTGGTCGCGGCGCCGGGCCGCGGTGGCCGCCGAGGAGCAGGCCGAGAAGGCCGCGCTGGAGGCGCGCGCACTGGCCGAGGAACAGGCGCGGCTGGAGGAAAAGACCGACGAGGAGATTCTGGCCGAACTTGATCTGCCCGACCCCGAGAGCCTGAGCGCGGGCGACGATTTCAGCCGGTTCATGGCCAAGGCCGTGCCGGACCGCATCCGCCGCCGGGCGCTGCGCGTGCTGTGGCGGTCGAACCCGGTGCTGGCCAATGTCGACAGCCTGGTCGATTACGGTGAGGATTTTACCGACGGGGCCAACGTGATCGAGAACATGCAGACCGCCTATCAGGTGGGCAAGGGCATGCTCAAACATGTTGAGGAGATGGCACGGCAGGCCGAAGAAAAGGCCCGCATCGCCGAAGCCGCCCCGCTGGAGGAGACGGAGGACGAGACCCCTGCCCTGGCGATGGCCGATGAGGCAGAGGCAGAGGCCGAGACCGCCACCCCCGGAACGGAAAGTGACATCGAGACAGAAGAAACGAGCGCAGAGGGCGTCGAGTTTGCGCGCCCGCGCCGCATGAAGTTCAGAACCGAGGAGACCGCGTGAGCGCTGCTGAAGACATCCAGATCGCACAGGAAGACCGGCTGCGCGCCGATCTTTACAATTTCCTTGGGCTGATGCTGTCGGCGCCGCCGGATCAGCTATTGCTGGATCAATGCGCCGGGCTGAGCGGAGACGAGAGCGACCTGGGCCAGGCCATCGGCGCGTTGTCGCGGGTGGCCCGGGTGACGAAGCCGAAGAAGGTGGAGAGCGAGTTCAACGCGCTCTTTATCGGGCTGGGCCGGGGAGAGCTTCTGCCTTATGCGAGCTATTACCTGACCGGGTTCCTGAACGAAAAGCCGCTGGCGGTGCTGCGGACGGATATGGCGGCGCGGGGCATCACCCGGGCCGCGAATGTGTTCGAGCCCGAGGACAACATCGCCTCGCTCATGGAAATGATGGGCGGGATGATCGTGGGCCGGTTTGGCAAGCCTGCGCCGCTGGACGATCAGAAACTGTTTTTCAACAAACATATCGCCCCCTGGGCGGGCCACTTTTTCAGCGACCTCGAAGGCGCGAAGAATTCGGTCCTCTATGCCTCGCTCGGCAGCGTGGGCAAGGCGTTTATGGAGATTGAGCGCGAAGCGTTCAGACTGACTGCGGGGTAGCTGCCGCACATCACCGGCGGGGATGCCCGCCACAATAGGAGGAGGGAGACATCCCATGAGTGAAAAAAGCGAAGGTGCGAGCCGCCGCGATTTCCTGAAACTGGCCGGAACGACCGCGCCGGTGGCTGCCGTGGCCCTGGCCGCAAGCAGCGATACGGCGGAGGCAAGCCCCGTCGACCTGTCATCGGACAAGATGCAGGACACCGCGCATACCCGCGCTTATCTCGACAGCGCCCGCTTCTAGGGCCCGGTCATCCCGACGCCTGGCGCGACTGGTTGCGAGACGCCCGACTGCGCCGAGGTCATTGAAACACCCAGCCACCTTTTTGGAGGCAGCAAGGGAGAACGAACATGCTTAGGAAAAAGACCAATGGGGTTGCGCGACGCCCCCAGCGGACCGGTATCCTGTCTGATGTGGCGGAAAAATCCGTCGACCGCCGCGCGTTTCTGCGCGGCTCGGGCCTGGCCATTGGTGGCCTGGCTGCCATTTCGGCCACGGGCGGCTCTGTCACCCAGGCCAATGCCGCAACCGCCGCGAGCGGCGCGGTTGATCTGGTCAAATCCGTCTGTACGCACTGCTCGGTTGGCTGCACAGTCATCGCCGAAGTCAGCAATGGCGTCTGGACAGGCCAGGAGCCGGGCTGGGACAGCCCGTTCAACCTGGGCGCCCACTGCGCCAAAGGGGCCGCCGTCCGCGAGCACGCCCATGGCGAGCGCCGGCTCAAGTACCCGATGAAGAAAGAGGGTGGTGAGTGGAAGCGCATCAGCTGGGAGCAGGCGATCGACGAGATCGGCGACGGCATGATGAAAATCCGCGAGGAAAGCGGGCCGGACAGCGTCTATTGGCTGGGCTCGGCGAAGCACAATAACGAGCAGGCCTATCTGTTCCGCAAGTTCGCCGCCTACTGGGGCACGAACAACGTGGATCACCAGGCCCGGATCTGTCACTCCACCACGGTGGCCGGCGTTGCCAACACCTGGGGCTATGGTGCGATGACCAACTCGTACAATGACATCCACAATTCCAAGGCCATCTTCATCATCGGCGGCAACCCGGCGGAGGCGCACCCCGTCTCGCTGCTGCATGTTCTGAAAGCGAAAGAGCAGAACAACGCGCCGCTGATCGTGTGCGACCCGCGCTTCACGCGTACCGCGGCACATGCCGATGAATATGTCCGATTCCGCCCCGGCACCGATGTGGCGCTGATCTGGGGCATCCTGTGGCACATCTTCGAGAATGGCTGGGAAGATCAGGAATTCATCCGCACCCGCGTGTGGGGCATGGACCAGATCAAGACCGAAGTGGCCAAGTGGAACCCTGAGGAAGTCGAGCGTGTGACCGGCACCCCCGGTTCGCAGCTGCGCCGCGTGGCGCGGACGCTGGCGAATAACCGCCCCGGCACCGTGATCTGGTGCATGGGTGGCACGCAGCATACCAGCGGAAACAACAACACCCGTGCGTATTGTGTGCTGCAGCTGGCCCTTGGCAACATGGGCACGTCGGGCGGCGGCACCAACATCTTCCGCGGCCATGACAACGTGCAGGGCGCCACGGACCTCGGTGTTCTGAGCCACACCCTGCCCGGCTATTACGGCCTGTCGAAAGGCGCCTGGGCGCATTGGGCCCGCGTCTGGGGGGAAGATGGTGACTGGCTTGCCGGTCAGTTCGACATGATCAAGGACGCAGAGGGCAAGGACAAGTCGCTCCAGAACCTGACGGGTATCCCCGTGTCGCGCTGGATCGACGGTATCCTGGAAGATGCCGGGAACATGGATCAGCCCAACAATGTTCGGGCCATGGTGCTCTGGGGCCACGCGCCCAACTCGCAGACCCGGATGACCGAAATGAAGACGGCGATGGAGAAGCTCGACATGCTCGTCGTGGTCGATCCGTTCCCGACCGTGTCGGCGGTGCTGCATGACCGGACGGATGGCGTTTACCTGCTGCCCGCCTGTACGCAGTTCGAAACCCGTGGTTCTGTCACGGCGTCGAACCGGTCGATCCAGTGGCGCGACCGCATCATCGAGCCGCTCTTTGAGAGCAAGCCCGATGAGGTCATCATGGCCAAGTTCGCCAACAAGTTCGGCTGGGCCGATCGTCTCTTCCGCAATATCGAGATGGAAGACGAAGAAACGCCCGTGGTCGAAAGCATCACCCGCGAGTTCAACCGCGGCATGTGGACGGTGGGCTATACCGGCCAGAGCCCGGAGCGGATCAAGCTGCACATGGCCAACCAGCACACGTTTGACAAAACGACGCTGCGCGCCAATGGCGGCCCCGCGGATGGCGACTATTACGGGATGCCGTGGCCCTGCTGGGGCACGCCGGAGATGAAGCATCCGGGCACGCCGAACCTCTATGACATGTCCAAGCCTGTCTCGGAGGGCGGTCTGACCTTCCGTGCGCGTTTCGGCGTTGAACGGGACGGCGACAACCTGCTGGCCGAAGGGGTCTATTCGGCCGGGTCGGACATTCAGGATGGCTACCCTGAGTTCACCATGCAGATGCTGATGGACCTCGGTTGGGACAGCGAGCTGACCGACGAGGAGCGCGCCGCGATCGACGCGGTGGCGGGCGAAAAGACCAACTGGAAGACCGACCTTTCGGGCGGCATACAGCGGGTGGCCATCGCGCATGAATGCGCGCCCTTCGGCAACGCCAAGGCCCGCGCCGTGGTCTGGACCTTCCCGGATCCGGTGCCGATCCATCGCGAGCCGCTCTATACCAACCGCCGCGATCTTGTGGAGGATTACCCGACATACGAGGACCGGAAGTTCTATCGCCTTCCGACCATGTATGCCTCGATCCAGAAGCAGGACTTCTCGAAGGATTACCCGATCATCCTGACCTCGGGGCGTCTGGTGGAGTATGAGGGCGGCGGGGACGAGACCCGCTCGAACCCGTGGCTCGCAGAGCTGCAACAGGACATGTTCGTCGAGATCAACACCCGCGACGCCAACAACCTTGGCATCCGGGACGGCGCGCAGGTCTGGGTGGAAGGCCCCGAAGGCGGCAAGGTCAAGGTGATGGCCATGGTGACCGAACGGGTCGGCGAAGGCGTGGCCTTCATGCCGTTCCACTTCGGCGGCCATTTCCAGGGCGAGGACCAGAGGAGCAAGTATCCCGATGGCGCCGACCCCTATGTGCTGGGTGAAAGTACCAACACGGCACAGACCTATGGCTATGATTCAGTGACCCAGATGCAGGAGACGAAAGCCACTCTCTGCAAAATCTGGACAGCGTGAGGAGAACGTAAACATGGCTGCAAGAGCAAAGTTTCTCGTAGACGCCGAACGCTGCATTGAATGCAATGCCTGCGTCACGGCCTGTAAGAACGAGCATGAGGTGCCCTGGGGCATCAACCGCCGGAAGGTCGTCACCATCAATGACGGCAAGCCGGGGGAGCGGTCGATCTCGGTCGCGTGCATGCACTGTTCGGACGCGCCCTGCATGGCGGTGTGCCCGGTCGACTGCTTCTATCAGAACGAAGAAGGCGTCGTCCTGCACTCCAAAGACCTGTGCATCGGGTGCGGGTATTGCTTCTATGCGTGCCCGTTCGGTGCGCCGCAATTCCCGCAGGCCGGCAATTTCGGATCGCGCGGCAAGATGGACAAGTGCACCTTCTGCGCCGGTGGCCCGGAAGAGAACCACTCCACCGCCGAGTTCGCCAAATATGGCCGCAACCGGATCGCCGAGGGCAAGCTGCCCATCTGCGCCGAGATGTGTGCCACCAAGGCGCTGCTGGCGGGTGACGGCGACGTCGTCTCGGGCATCTACCGCGAGCGCGTGGTGGCCCGTGGCTTCGGCTCCGGCGCCTGGGGCTGGGGCACGGCCTATGACCAGAAGGGCGGCTGATACGCCCTGCTGACGGACACGGAAGAGGGCGGCTCTGGCAGGGTCGCCCTTTTTCAAAAACCCTTTTCGGGCCGTTCCGCTCAACCGTTTGATGGCAGAACGTTTTTCACCTAATCTTGCCGAGGTTAGATGCAAACCGTTCGACCTGACCGACACATCGACCTGATTGACAACTTCGAGGACATGACATGTTTCGCGCCCTGATCGCCCTGCTGCTCACCGTGTTCCTGATGACCCCTGCCCTGGCGCAGGAGGCCGCCGATGGCGCTGCCGCGCCGGACCGGTCGGCCACTGGCGGCGCGCAGACGCTGGAGGACATCATGGCCCGCCAGCGCGGCGAGAAGGTGGATAATTCCTTTCGCAGCTCGGTAACGGGCGATCCGGACAGTGCCGCCGCCATGACCGAGCAGCTTGGCACGCTGGGCGGCGCGTCGGACCCGGATCTGTGGCGCGGCATCCGCTTTGACAGTGCCGATATCACCAGCCAGGTGCGCGGCCCGGCGGCGACGGTTCTGGTGCAGGATGGCGGCATGAAGTGGCTGCAGTTCCGCGAAGGGCCGCTGGCCACCTATGGCGGTTATGCGATGCTGGGCACACTTCTGGCGCTGCTGCTGTTCTATGTGATCCGAGGCAAGATCAGGATCGGCGGTGAAAAGACCGGGCGGACGGTTACGCGGTTCAAGTCGGTCGAGCGGTTCGGGCACTGGCTTCTGGCGGGCTCGTTCATCGTGCTTGGCATCACCGGGCTGATTTCGCTCTTTGGGCGCAAGGTGCTGATCCCGGCCTTCGGTCACGACGCCTTTTCGACCATCGCGGTGGCCTCGAAATGGGTGCATAACAACGTGGCCTGGGCCTTTATCCTGGGGCTGATCATGATCTTCGTGATGTGGGTGATCCACAACCTGCCCGACCGAACCGATATCAACTGGGCGCTGAAGGGCGGCGGGATCTTCACCGACGCGCACCCGCCCGCGAAGAAATTCAACGCCGGGCAAAAGCTGATTTTCTGGTCCTGCATCGTGCTGGGCGGGTCGATCTCGCTGACCGGTCTTGCCCTGCTCTTCCCGTTCGAGATCAATCTGTTCGCCGGAACTTTCGAGAAGATGAACGCCTTTGGCATCTCGGCCCTGCTGGGGCTGGGCGAACTGAACACGGTGCTTGCCCCGCATGAGGAGATGCAGCTTGCCCAGGCGTGGCACGCGATTGTCAGCTTTGCGCTGATGGTGATCATTCTGGCGCATATCTATATCGGCTCGATCGGCATGGAGGGGGCCTTTGATGCCATGGGCACCGGCGAGGTCGAGGAACAATGGGCCCGCGAGCACCATTCGATCTGGGCCGAGGAGGCGATGGCGGCGCGCGATGACAAGGCCAAGGGCACGGCGCCCGACGGGGCCACCCCTGCCGAATAGATGCGCACGGCGCTTGCGATAGCCCTGGCGCTGGCCGGGCCCGCGCCCGCGCAGGAGTTCTTTACCCTGAAGGGCCATGGCGGGCCGATCATGGATATTGCCGTGTCCCCCACGGGCCAGATCGCCACGGCGAGTTTCGACAATTCGGTCGGGCTGTGGGAGGGCGCGGTGCCGCGCTGGCTTGAGGGTAATCGCGCGGCCGTCAACACGGTGCTGATCCCCGGCAACGGGGCGGTGTTTGCCGGCGGCGATGATTTCACGCTCTGGGGCTGGGAGGCCGCCACCGGCGCGGCCCGCGAGATCGGCGCGCATACCGCCAAGATCACGGCGCTGGATATGTCGGCGGATGGCGCATGGCTCGCCTCGGCGAGCTGGGATGCGACGGTCGGGCTCTGGCCTCTGGCGGGCGGTGAGCCTGTGTTTTTGCGCGGGCATGAGAAGGGCGTGAACGATGTGGTGTTCAGCGCCGACGCCAGCCTGCTTTACTCGGCCTCGGTGGATGGGACGATCCGCATCTGGGATGTGGCCACCGGGCAGGAAAAGCGGCGGCTGGTGAAGCACGGATTCGGGGTCAACACGCTGAGTCTGAACGAGGCGGAGGGCTGGATCGCCTATGGCGCCGTCGATGGCGGCACGCGGATGATCGACATTGCCTCGGGCGAGCAGATCGCCGATTTCACGCTGGAGCGCCGCCCGATCCTGTCGATGGATTACCACCCCGGCACCGCGCAATTGGCGGCCGGTGACGGGCAGGGCTATATCATGGTGATCGACACCGAAGCGCGCCGCATCACCCGCGACTTTCGCGCCGCGCGCAACGGCCCGATCTGGGCGCTGGCCTTTTCGCCGGATGGGCAGAACATCCATGCGGGCGGGATCGAGGATATTCTCTATTCCTGGCCGGTGGAGACGATGGACGAGCACGGTCAGATGTCCGCCGAGACGCGCAGCTTCCTGGAAAACCCCGAGGAGCTTCCGAATGGCGAGCGGCAGTTCAAGCGCAAATGCTCGATCTGTCACACGCTGACCGAGGGCAGCGCGCGCAAGGCGGGGCCAAGCCTGCACAAGCTTTTTGGCCGCCGCGCGGGGACGGTGGCGGATTATACCTATTCGGATATTCTGGAAGGGTCCGAGATCATCTGGAACGAGGAGACGATTGATGCCTTGTTCGACGAGGGTCCGGACCATTATATACCTGGCACGAAGATGCCAATGCAGCGTATCGTGAAATCAAAGGACCGGGAGGACCTGATCGCCTATCTGCGACAGGCCACGGCCCCGGGGGGAGAGTAAGACATGAAAGCCATGCTGAGCGCCTTTGTGGCCATTGCCGTGATCGCGGTGGGATCGAACGTCATTCTCGACAATATGGGCTTCTCGTCGCAGGACCGCACGTCGAGCCCGTCTTCGGTGCGTCTCGACTAAACGCCCCCTGCCGGCAAGGATAGCATCGCGATGAATGAGATCTGGGCCGGCCTTACCCAAGCCTTTTGGCTGATCGTGACGCTGGACAGGGATCTGGTGGAAATCACGCTGCGGTCATTGCAGGTGAGCCTGACGGCGCTGGTGATCGCGTCCTGCATCGCCCTGCCCTTCGGCACCTGGCTGGCGGTGCGGCGCTTTAAGCACCGGCGCGCGACGATTGCGGTGCTCAACGCGCTGATGGGGCTGCCGCCGGTGGTGGTCGGGCTGATCGTTTATCTGCTGCTCAGCCGGTCGGGGCCGTTTGGTGTTTTTGGCCTCTTGTTCACGCCGACGGCGATGATCATCGCGCAGGTGATCATCATCACGCCGCTGATTGCCTCGATCACCCATCAGGCGATGCGCGAGCTTTGGGCAGAATATCATGACCTGCTGATCTCGCTTAACACCACCAAGCGGCAGAGGGTGGCGACGCTGATCTGGGATGGGCGGCGTACACTGCTGACCGCCGCCCTTGCAGGCTTTGGCCGGGCAATTGGCGAGGTCGGCGCGATCATGATCGTGGGGGGTAATATCGACCATGCCACGCGGGTGCTGACCACGGCCATCGCGCTTGAGACCGGCAAGGGCGATTTCGCGCTGGCACTGGGGCTGGGCTTTTTGCTGATCGCGCTGGCGGTGGCGGTGAACTTTGGCATTCACGCGCTGTCGCGCACCGAAAGGGAGGGGCGCTGGTGATCCGGCCGATGAGCATGACCCTGACCGACGGGCTGGTGAAGCGGCGCGGCAAGGTGATTCTGGGGCCGGTCAGCCTGGAGCTGGGGGTGGCCGGTGTGACCATGGTGCTTGGCCCCAATGGCGCGGGCAAGACGACGCTGTTGAAGGTGCTGCACGGGGTGGAGCGGCTGAGCGGCGGGCGTCTGCACTGGTCCCTGCCCGAGGAGGAGGCACGCCAGAGCCAGGCCTATGTGTTTCAGACGCCGATCATGCTGCGCCGGACGGTGGCCGAGAACCTGGCCTATCCGCTGCGCCTGAGCGGGGTGGGCAAGGCCGAGATCGCGCGGCGCGTCGAGAAATGGGCGGGCCGGATCGGGCTGGGCGATGCGCTGGAGCGCCCTGCCCCGCGCCTGTCGGGCGGCGAAAAACAGAAGCTGGCACTGGGGCGCGCGCTGATCCGGCACCCGAGTGTTGTCTTTCTGGATGAGCCTTGTGCCAATCTCGACGGGCGGTCCACCCGGGAGTTCGAGACGCTTTTGCAGCAGGCGCAGGCGGACGGGACGCGGATCATCATGACGACCCACAACATCGGACAGGCGAAACGGCTTGCAAGCGATGTGGTTTTCCTCTTGGGTGGCGCTGTAAATGCGACCGCGCCGGCAGAGGATTTCTTTGCCAATCCCAGCACGCCAGAAGCCAGAGCCTTTCTTGAGGGAGACATCTTGGAATGAAACGCCTTTTTGCAATCCTGTCAGCGGTGATCTGGGCCGTTTCCGCGCAGGCCGAAACCATGAAGATGGCGGTGACGACAAGCTTCCACAATTCCGGACTGTCGGATGTTCTGCTGCCTGCGATCCTTGAAGAGACGGGGCTAGAGGTGCAATTGCTGGTGGTGGGCACGGGTCAGGCGCTGCGGCTGGGCGAGGCGGGCGATGTCGATGCGATCCTGGTGCATTCCAAGGCGGCCGAGATGGCCTTTGTCGAGGCCAGGCATGGCACGCATCGGCGCGAGATCATGTATAACGATTTCGTTTTCATCGGGCCCATGGCGGATGGCGCCGGGATTGCCGGGGCTGAAAGCGCGGCGGATGCCCTGCGCAGGATTGCCGGGACTGAGGTGCCCTTTGTGAGCCGTGGGGACGATAGCGGAACCCACAAGAAAGAGCTGTCGCTCTGGGCGGCGGCTGATCTGGATCCCGAGAGTTTCGGGGCGTGGTATAACGCCGTCGGTGCCGGGATGGGGGCGAGCCTGAACACGGCGTCGGGCCTGAATGCCTATATCATGTCGGACCGGGCGAGCTGGCTCAATTTCGGGAACAAGGGCGAGTTGGCGCTGCTGTTCGCGGGCGATCCGGTGCTGTTCAATCAATATGCCTATATCCCCGTGAACCCCGAGAAACACGGGCATGTAAAGGCCGAGGCGGCAAAGACACTGGAGGGGTGGCTGACCTCGGAGACGGCCAGGACGCTGATCAACGAGTACAAGATCAACGGCGAAGCCCTGTTTGTGTTCAACGCGCAAGCTGAATGAGCAGGCGGCCCCGGATCAGGTCCAGGGCAGGCATTTCAGCGGCCGACAGAAGGCGGTTTGCCATAGCTTTCGGCATAGACGCGGGAGAAATGCGACGGCGAGGCGAAGCCGGTGGCCATCGCGATCTCGGTCAGGGACAGGGGTGAATTGGCCAGGAGGTTCTGTGCCGCCTCCAACCGCAGGTCGCGGTAATAGCGCATTGTCGAGCGGCCCAGTTTTTCGGTGAAGAGCCGGTTGAGCTGACGCGGGGAGAGGCCCGCGATCTGGGCAAGATCGGTCAGCGCGAGCGGTTCGGCCACATGCGCCTCCATCGCGCGGACGGCATCGAGAATGGCGGCGTTGGTGCTGCCCACGCGGGCCACGAGCCCGCCGCGCTGCGGCCCCGCTGAAGGGCGGATTTCGGTATGCATGAACCAGTCGGAGACAAGCCGCGCGAAGGGCACGCCGTGATGCTGTGAGATGAGCGCGTGCATCAGGTCCATGGGCGCAGTGCCGCCCGCGCACGTCACGCGGTCACGGTCGATCACAAAGAGCGTCCGCTCGATCAGAAGATGCGGCGAGATTTCGGCCAGCGCCTCGGCGTGTTCCCAGTGCACGGTCATGCGCCGCCCGCTCATCAGCCCGGCATTGGCGAGGATGATCGGCCCGCCCGACACCCCGCCGATCTGTACGCCTGCGCGGGCCTGGCGGGAAAGCCAGGCGAAGGTGCGTTTGTCGCTGAAGCCTGTCGGGTCACCGCCCGCGACGACAAAAAGCGTATCAAGGCGCAGGTCATCACCCACCTGCGCCTGGGGCATCACCACCGCAGCGCCGGAGCTTGGAATGGGCTCGCCCGTCAGTCCGATATTGATCATCCGGTAGAGGCTGCGCCGCCCCAGAAGGTTGGCCGCGCGCATCGGCTCGACCAGCGAGGCGTAGGACATGACCGCGAATCCGGGGATCACGAGGATGCCGATACGGCGTTCGGCTGGATTTGTACCAATCGTGTCCATAACAGACATCTAACCGACTATTTTGAGGAAGTCGATTCGCATTTGTCCAGCAATGGTTCGGGAACACCATCTGCGGGGACTGAGCTACATGCGTTATTCGGCATTCAGGATATTCAAGGAAGGCCTGACCGGCAACAAGGGGTGGAAAGCCGCCTGGCGCGAGCCGGATCCGAAGCCGGAATATGATATCATTATCATCGGCGGCGGTGGGCATGGGCTGTCGACGGCCTATTACCTCTCCAAAGAGTTCGGCATGCGCAACGTGGCGGTGCTGGAGAAAGGCTGGCTTGGCTCAGGCAATATCGGACGGAACACGACGATCATCCGGTCGAACTATCTGCTGCCCGGCAACCAGCCCTTCTATGAGATGTCGATGAAGCTTTGGGAAAACCTGGAGCAGGACACGAACTATAACTCGATGGTCTCACAGCGCTCGATCCTGAACCTGTTTCATTCCGACGCGCAGCGGGACGCCTTCGTGCGGCGCGGCAATGCGATGTTCCTCAGCGGGGCGGATGCCGAGCTGGCCGATGAAGCACAGCTGCGGCGCGAGCTGCCGTTCCTCAACTTCGACAATGCGCGGTTCCCGATCAAGGGGGGCCTTTATCAGCGGCGCGGCGGCACGGCGCGGCATGACGCGGTGGCCTGGGGCTATGCGCGCGGGGCCGACAGCCGGGGCGTGGACATCATCCAGAATTGCGAAGTCACCGGGATCGACATCGAGAACGGTGTCTGCCGGGGCGTTCAGACCACGCGCGGCGCGATTCGTGCGCGCAAGGTGGCGATGTGCGTGGCCGGCTCGTCCGGCCGGGTGGCCGCCCTCGCAGGGATGCGCCTGCCGATTGAATCTCATGTTCTTCAGGCCTTCGTCAGCGAAGGGTTAAAACCTGTTCTCCCTGGGGTGATAACCTTTGGCGCGGGCCATTTTTATGTGAGCCAGTCCGATAAGGGCGGGCTTGTGTTTGGTGGCGATATCGACGGGTACAACACCTATGCCCAGCGCGGCAACCTGCCGGTGGTCGAGGATGTGGCCGAGGGCGGTATGGCGATCATGCCGATGATCGGCCGCGCGCGTCTGCTGCGCAGCTGGGGCGGGGTGATGGACATGTCGATGGACGGCACGCCCTTCATCGACAAGACCCATATCGAGGGCCTCTATTTCAATGGCGGCTGGTGCTATGGCGGCTTCAAGGCGACGCCGGCAAGCGGGTATTGCTATGCGCATCTGCTGGCCAAGGACGAGCCACACCCGGTCGCCGCGCAAATGCGGCTGGACCGGTTCATGACCGGCAACCTGATCGACGAAAAAGGTCAGGGCAACCAGCCCAACCTGCATTGAGGAGGATCGAGACATGATTATCAATCACCCGCTTCTTGGCCCCCGCGATGCCGCCGAGTTCGTGTATCTGGGCGATGCCTGCATGATGGACCGGCCCGATTGGCAGGCCGAGGATGCGATGGCGCAATTCGTCGAATATGGCTATCTGCGCGACAACCCCGCAGGCGAACATCAGGAGCTGTGGTATCACGAGCAGGGCGACCGGTCCTGGCTGGTGATCACCCGCAACACGCTTACCCATGAAATCTCGAAGGTGGAGATGGCCCGCGACGTGGCCCGCTCCCGGGGGCGCGACAAATGAGCCAGTCACACCGTATCGACGGCGGTCAGATCGACCGCAGCGAAGAGATCAGCTTTTCCTTCAACGACAAATGGATGAAAGCGCATCCGGGCGACACCCTGGCCTCGGCACTCATCGCCAATGGCGTGAAGCTGGTGGGCCGGTCGTTCAAGTATCACCGCCCGCGCGGCATCTTCACCGCAGGCAGCGAAGAGCCCAACGCTCTGGTGCAGCTGCGCACCGGTGCCCATCAGGAGCCGAACACGCGCGCCACGGTGACCGAGCTTTTCGACGGGCTGCGCGCCACCAGCCAGAACCATCGCGGGCCGCTGGAATATGACCTGATGGCGGTGACCGATTTCCTGTCGCCCTTCCTGAGTGCCGGGTTCTATTACAAGACCTTCATGTGGCCGCGGAAGTTCTGGGAAAGCGTTTACGAGCCGATCATTCGCTCTTCTGCGGGCCTTGGGCGGCTGAGCATGAAGGAAGACCCGGATATCTATGACAAGGGCTTCCTGCATTGCGATCTGTTGGTGATCGGGGCCGGGCCTGCGGGGCTGAGCGCGGCAGTGCAGGCGGCGCGGTCGGGCGCGCGGGTGATCCTGGCGGATGAGGATTTCCGCCCCGGCGGACGGCTGAATGCCGAAACGCTGGAGGTGTCCGGCCAGAGCGGGGCCGATTGGGCGACGCAGACTGTGGCGGAGCTGTCTGCGATGGACAATGTGCGGCTGATGACCCGCACCACCGTCTATGGCGCATATGACCACGGTATTTATGGCGCGCTGGAGCGCTGCACCGATCATCTGGCCAGTTCCGACGGCAAGCCCAGGCAGATCCTGTGGCGGATCTATTCCAAGCGCGCCGTGCTGGCGGGCGGGGCCACCGAGCGACCCATCGCCTTTGGCAATAATGACCGGCCTGGCGTGATGATGGCATCGGCCGTGCGCGCCTATGTCAACCGTTTCGGCGCCACACCGGGGCGCGAAGTGGCTGTGTTCACCAACAACGACGATGGCTGGCGCACGGCGCAGGACCTGGCCGCCAAGGGCGTGCATGTGGTGGCCATTATCGACAGCCGTGACAAGGCGGCGGTCTGTGACGTGCCCGGCGCACGGCATATCCGGAACGCTGCGGTGATGGACACGGTGGGGCGCAAGGGGCTGAAGTCCGTTGCGCTGACCGATGGGCAGGTTATCCCCTGTGATTGCCTTGCTGTTTCGGGCGGGTGGAACCCCAATGTGCACCTGACCTGTCACCAGCGCGGGCGGCCGGAATGGCGCGATGACCTCTGTGCCTTTGTGCCCGGCGGCACGCTGCCGGTGGGCATGGCCGTGGCGGGCGCCGCCAATGGCTCCATGACGCTCGCCGCCGCTTTGGCCGAGGGTCAGGCGCAGGCCAGCGCGCAGCTGGAGGCGATCGGGATCACCCCGGCCAAGGCAGATCTGCCTGAGGCCGAGGACGAGCCGCGCGACTGCGCCGCCTTCTGGCATGTGAAGGCCAGCAAGAAACGCGCCTGGGTCGATCTGCAAAACGATGTGACCGTGAAGGATGTGAAGCTGGCCAATACCGAAGGGTTCCGGTCCGTCGAGCTGCTCAAGCGCTACACGACGATGGGTATGGCCACCGATCAGGGCAAGACCTCGAACATCTCGGGGCTGGCCATTCTGGCCGAGGAAGCTGGCAAGACCATCCCCGAAGTGGGCACGACGATCTTCCGCCCGCCCTACACACCTGTGCCGATGGGCGCGCTGGGAGGCCGGGCGCGTGGCAAGGATTTCCGTCCCTATCGCCTCACGCCCTCGCATAAGTGGGCCGAGGCCAATGGTGCGACCTTTGTAGAGGTTGGCAACTGGCTGAGGGCGCAATGGTATGCGCGGGAGGGCGAAAAGGGCTGGCGCGACAGCGTTGACCGCGAGGTGGAGATGACCCGCGGGTCGGTCGGGATTTGCGACGTGACCACGCTGGGCAAGATCGACATTCAGGGCAAGGATGCCGCCGCCTTCCTCAACAAGGTCTATGCCAATGGGTTTGCCAAGCTCGACGTGGGCAAGGTGCGGTACGGGATCATGCTGCGCGAGGATGGCATTTGCTATGACGATGGCACCACCGCGCGGATGGGCGAGAACCATTACGTGATGACCACCACGACCGCCAACGCGGTGCTTGTGTTCCGGCGGCTGGAATTTGCGCGGCAATGCCTGTGGCCGAACATGGATGTGCACCTGATCTCGACCACCGATGGCTGGGCGCAGTTTGCCGTGGCAGGCCCCAATGCGCGGAACCTGCTGCGCAAGGTGGTGGACGCAGAGCACGACCTGAGCAACGAGGCGTTCCCCTTCATGGCCTGCGGCGAAGTAACGGTGTGTGGCGGGATGCCCGCGCGGCTGTTCCGGATCAGCTTCTCCGGCGAGCTGGCCTATGAGATCGCCGTGCCTGCGCGCTATGGCAATGCGATGATGGGTGTGCTGATGGAGGCCGGTGCCGAATACGATGCGGTGCCGTATGGAACCGAAGCCCTGGGTGTGATGCGCATCGAAAAGGGCCATGCCGCGGGCAATGAGCTGAACGGTCAGACCTCGGCGTATAACCTTGGCATGGGCCGGATGGTCAGCCAGAAGAAGGAATGCATCGGCAATGTCCTGAGCCAGCGGCCCGAGATGCTGCGCGAGGATGCGATCAAGCTGGTGGGCTTCAAGCCGGTGGACAAATCGGTGAAGCTGATTGCCGGATCGCACTTTATCAACCGCAATGCCGAGGCCACGATGGCCAATGATCAGGGTTGGATGACCTCGGTCGCCTATTCGCCGATCCTGGGCCATTCCATCGGGCTTGGTTTCATCAAGGCGGGTGATACGCGCATGGGCGAGATCGTGCGCGCGGTCAGCCCCGTGCACGGGACCGAGATGGAGGTGGAAATCTGCTCGGCCCATTTCATTGACCCAGAGGGGGAGCGTCTTCGTGCCTGAGTTTAGATTGACAGCCGAGCCGCCCCTTGCGGGCGTGGATCATGACTATGGCGACATGCGCCTCTCAGCGCCCGCCGATGTGGCGCTGGTGTCCATCGCCTTGCCGCTGGGCGGCGAAGCGGCGGCCGGGAAGGCGGTGAAAGCGGCCTATGGCGTGGCGCTGCCCGAGGTGGGCATGTCGGCCAAAGCCAAGGACGGTGCGCGGCTGATGCGGCTTTCGCCGGATCTGGCGATGGTGATGTTCACCCATGCGACGCCGGATGCCGAGCGCGTGGTGGCCGAGCGGCTGAAAGGCGCGGCCTATACCACCGATCAGACCGATGTGTGGTGCGCGCTGGAGCTGAACGGCCCCGGGGCCGTGCGTGCGCTGGAGCGGATTTGCCCGCTTGATCTGCATGATGCCGCCTTTGCCGTGGATGCAGCACAGCGCACGGTGATGGAGCATCTGGGCGTGGTGATCATCCGCACCGGGGCGGAAGGCTGGCTGCTGCTATCGGCCAGTTCCTCAGCGGGGACATTCCTGCATGCCATTGAAACATCAATTAAAAACGCGAGCTAACCGGAAACTTCGAGCGGACCAGGGACCCGTGAGAGCCAGGGAAAGGAAGATCAGACATGTATCTTGAAAACCTAGAGCCAACACGCCCCACATTCGTGGCCCCGCTGCAAAATCAGCGTAGCCTGTCCTCGGATTTCGTGTTTCTCAGCCAGGATGAGCGGGTCGGTTTTGCCGCCGAAGCCTGTATCGATGTCCTGCGTTCGGCCAACCGGCTGCTTGGCGAAGAGGTTTATCGCTGGGAGCATCTGCAGGGCGAGGTGGCGCTCGATTCACTGGACGGGCCTGCGTGCAGCCCGGAACAGACCCTGGTGCTGATCGGCGGAACTGAAATGCCCTGGCGGCCCGCCTCTGACCGGCTGAGCGCGTTGCGAGGCTCGATCCGCAATGCCGCGCGGCTCTGCGTGGTGGGCTCGGCGGTGTTCGTGCCGCTGGGCGCGGGGGTGCTGGGCGCAAAGCAACTGTCGGTGCATCCCAATTTTCAGCCCGGCGTGATGGAAACGGCGCCCGGCCTCGACATGGTGGAGGCCGCGACCTGTCATCACAAATCGCTCAGCTCGGCGATCAGCCCGACAGCGGCGATCCGGATGATGGTGGAGCTGATCGGCGCGCGCGACGGAGAGTTCACCCGCGCCGCCCTGTCGAAATACCTGGGCCTGACGGATGCGCAGGCAAGCCCGAACATGGCCGGAGAACACTGGCGCTATACCCGCATGGCGCAGGGCGATCCGGTGATCGGCGAGGCGCTGACGCTCATGCTGGAGCACCTGGAGGATACGCTGACCGTGGGGCAGATCGCGGGGCTTCTGGATGTGTCCCCGCGCAAGCTGGAACGCGGGTTTCGCGAGTTGCTGCGGCAGACGCCGCTGAAGGTCTACCGCGATCTGCGGCTGGACCGGGCGCGCAACCTCATGGCGCAGACCTCGATGCCGATGAACGAGATTTCGGTGGCTTGCGGGTTTTCCAACGTGACCCTGATGAAAAAGTGGTTCGTGAAGAAGTACCGCGAAGCGCCCGAGCAGGTGCGGCTGCACAGCTATGGTGGGCTGCGGCCGAACTGAGCCATAAAAAACGCCGGCCCCGAGGGACCGGCGTCTTTCAATCAGGTGTGTCCGGCGATCAGCCCGCGTTGCGGGTCTCGGCGCGGAATTCCGTCTCGTCCGTGACGGCGAAGCGCCCGCCCTGCAGCTTTTGCAGCTTGCCCTGGCGCAGCAATTGGCCGAAGGACCGCAGCCCGTCTTCGCGCGAGAAGCTTTCGCCTTCGACCTCTTTGAGCTTGCCCATGAGCATCGGACGCGAGAACTGCGGGCGGCCTTCCACATCGGCCATATAGGCGGCGGCGGCTTCGAGCAGTTCGGGCAGCGAACCTGCGCCCATTTCCTCGGCGAACTCGGCAAATCCACCGGCACCGTCGCCAACGGCCTCCATCGCTTCCTCGGCGATGTCCGAGGTGCGGATGCGACGCGGCTGCACGGGATCGCGCGGCGTGTCGATCCGTTGTTCGGCGACCAGTTTCAGCGGTGCCGGACGCTCCATGCCCGGCCGTTCGGACCGATGGCTGCCGCTGGCGCTGGGGCGGCGTGGGCGCACCATGTCGGCCAGATCAGAGCGATAGGCGCTGTCATCCTTGTCGTTCGAGATATCCACGCCGGCATTCTGATCGGCGCGGGTTGCGGCAACGGCGGCACGCAGGTGCTGGATCGCCGTGCGGCGCGCGCTTGAATCGGGCGCGTCGAGCTGGCTGTCCGCCTGCTCAAAGATACGCGAGACATCCGACGTCTTTTCAACCGCCTGAAGCCGGTCAACGCCGCGTGCCGCGGTGGTCGAGGCATCGTCAAGCGCCTCTTGCAGGTCGTCTTCGGCGACGTCGAGCATGTCGTCATCGTCATCATCCAGCTCGGCCGCCGCCTCGGGCTGATCCTCGGTTTCGGCGGCAAGGTCGTCCTCGTCCTGCATGTCGGCATCCGAGGCGAAATCGGCTTCGACCTGTGCAAGCTCACGCTGAAGTTCCGCTTCTTCTTCGGGCGAAAGCGCGTTTTCGATATCGTCCCCGGCTTCGTCGGTGAACAGGTTGACGGTATCTTCGCCGGTCTCTGTTGCGGCGGTCTCTTCCTCGGCCAGCTCGCCGGAGGCCATAGCCTCTTCGAGCACGCTGCGCTTCATCTTGACGACGCGTGCATCCAGCGGACGCTCGGCCACGTTGTCGATGTCGTCCTCGGCTTCGGCCGTGTCCTCGTCACCCTCTTCGTCGGTGTCCTCGGGCATGGCGTCGGCCAGAAGCTGCGCAAGCGTGTCCTCGACGGTGCTGTCCTCTTCGGCCTCTTCGATGAGGGTTTCGGGGGCAGCAGGCTCCGCCTCGGGCTCAAGCTCGGCTTCAACCTCCGCTTCGACCTCTGTTTCAAGCTCCGCTTCAACCTCTGCTTCAAGCTCCGCCTCGGCCTCCGCCTCAGCCTCAGCCTGAGCGGCGATGTTGGCGAACATGGCCTTTGCGGCCTCGGCTTCGGCTGCGTCCCGTGCCGCTGCCTCTTCCTCGGCGCTTGCGGCGCTCAGCTCGGCGGCGTCATCGACGGCAAGGGCGGCATCGAGATCCGCAGCAGTGTCGTCCAGGAAGTCCTGCGCATGCTCGTCCTCGGTATACTCGGTGTCACCATAGCCCTGCTCGGACTGGGCCACGACAGAGCGGATACGACGCAGTTTCGCGGCGACGCTGTCGGGATCTGGATGGGTAATTTCTTCTGTCTTTTCAAACGCCTGAACAGGTTCGGGCATGATGGGTTCAGCGGCCGTTTCCGGCATGTCTTCGGCCAGTGCGGCAGGCATGTCAGACGCGTCGTCCCCGGCCTCATCAGCAAGGGAGTCCGCTGCGGGCATATCCGCCTCGGCCATCTCGGTGTAGATCTCGTCGGTCGGTTCCTCGGCGTCTGCGACTTCGGCCTCGGGCGTTTCGGCCTCTTCCGGTTCGCTCTGCGCATCTTCGACGTCCACCTCGGCCTGCGCATCGGTTGCCTCGGCCTCGTCTTTGGCGGTGAGCGCGGCGATATTGGCGGTGAAATCCGCGTCGGACACAGCTTCTTCCGCCGCATCTTCCGCCTGGGTCTGTTCGGCGGTCTGTTCGGTGGGCTGATCCGCGGGGGCGAATGGTTGCGCCGCGGCGGGGGCCGGCTGCTCTGCAACGGGCTCAGCAATGGGAGCGCCCGGCGCGGGCATCGGGGCGGTAAAGCGCGGAGCCTCTGCAGGAGCCGCGGGCGCGGGCGCGGGCGCTTCGGCCTGCGGAGCCTGCTCAACCGGGTCCGCCTGAAGCGCGGCCGGAGCGGTCGGCTCTGAGGCGCGCAGCACGATCTTGCCGCCATCCTCATGGGCCTGCACACGGCGCGCGATCTCGCGCTCGGCGATCCGGGCCAGCATCTCGGCATCGGGCGTCGGTGGTTCCGCGCCGAAATACCGGTCATCCGCAGCCAGATCACGGAAATACTCCGCAATAGCCTTCATCGTGCCGAAACTGTCGTCAAACCCTTCCAGAGTGCACGAAAACGTCCCATAAGAGACTGTGAGGATTTTGCTGTTGTTAATCATTCCAATGCTCGCTTTAGCTTTGCCCGCAAAGCCTTGTTTACCATGCTGGACGCGTCGAAAGCGGCCCGATTCTGAGAATTTTAGCGTATCATTTCGTGGTTAAAATAAGGCTCTCTTTGCCAAATTGCCAATAATCATGGAGAAATCGCTTGATTGTTAACACAGAGGAAACAGTCACGCTCATCGGCGGGGCGACCTTTGACCAAGATATGGCCCGGCGGGCGCTGGCGCTGGCCCCGTATGTCGTAGCCGCCGATGGGGGGGCGGATGCGGCGCTGGCGCATGGGCTGAGGCCCGAGGCTGTGATCGGCGATTTCGACTCGATCAGTGAAGCAAGCTGTGCGGCGTTGCCAGAGGCGAGCCTGCACCGGATCGACGAGCAGGACAGCACTGATTTTGACAAATGCCTGCGCAATGTCAGCGCGCCGCTTGTGATCGGGATCGGCTTTTCGGGCGACCGGCTGGATCATCAGCTTGCCTGTTACAACACCCTGGTGCGCCACCCGGCGCAGCGCTGTCTCTTGCTGGGGCGCGAGGAACTGGTGTTTCTGGCCCCTCCCGGCTGCTTGCTGCCGCTGGAGGCGGGCACGACCGTTTCGCTGTTTCCGATGGGGGCGGTCGAAGGGGTTTCCGACGGGCTGGAATGGGAGATCGGCGGGCTGAATTTTGCGCCTGACGGGCGGGTCGGCACGTCGAACCGTGCGCGCGGGCCTGTGCAACTGAGCGTGACCGCGCCGAAAATGCTGGTGATCCTGCCGGAACATACATTGGAACCGGTGGTCGAGGCGCTGCGCCGGACAACGGCGCATTGGCCCTGATCAGACCGCCGAAGTGGGCGGTATGGTGCGCTTCTGTAGCGCCCGCTCGCGCATGAAAACATAGAGCCCCGAGCCGACGATGACCGCGATGCCAAGCCAGGTGAGCGCATCGGGGAAATCCCCGAAGACGGTATAGCCCAGGACAGTGGCCGCCACGATCTCAAGGTATTGCAGCGGCGCGATGGTGGCGGCCGGCGCCAGCCGAAGCGCGAAGCTGATGAACAGATGCGAGATGGTCGAGACTATGCCGACGCCAAGCAGGGTCCAGACCGCGAGGCCGTGCGGCATTGCCGGATCGAGAAGCGCGTTGCCGGTGCCGTTGAAGGCGGTCAGGAGCGGCAGGATGATCAGGCAGGCGGCGAAGGCCGTGTACCCTTGCAGCGCAATCGGGTGAATGCGTGTCGCCATGCGGCGGGTCATGATCATGTAGAAGGCAAAGCAGAGCGCAGTGCCAAGTGGAAAGAGCGCGACGAGCCCGAGGTCTTCGAAGCTGGGCTGGATCACCAGCAGCGCCCCGGCGAAGCCGATGGCGCAGGCGACAAGGCGGCGCGGGCCCACCTCTTCGCCCAGAAGCACCCCGCCGAGCAGGGTGATGATGAACGGCGCGACAAAGAAGATCGCCAGCGCATTGGCGATGGGCATGAAGCGGATCGCGGCAAAGAAAAGCCCGGTGGCCACCACGATGAGCAGCGCGCGCACGAGGTGCAGGCCGCATTCACGCGCCGCGGGGCGGTGCATGAGCCGCATCCCCGCCGCCATGGGCAGCAGGGCCAGCGCCTGAATGCCGAAGCGGAAGGCCAGGATCTGCATCACCGGGATATAGGCGGGCGTGGCCTTGGCGAAGGCATCCATCACCGGGGCGATGGTGGCAAAGCCGATCATGCAGAGGATGCCAAGGAGGGTACGGTCGCGGGTCATGGCGCGACGCTAGGAGCGGGGTGCGGGCCTGTCCAGACGGATTGCGACAGGCGGGCGCCGGTTCCTGCCAAAACACGACAGGGGCCGCCCGAAGACCGCCCCTGCCCCATGTCCGTGACATTGTCCGCTCAGAACCCGATCACCATCTCCGCCAGCGCGATCCAGACCGGGATACTGAGGATGGCGACCGGCGTGCCAAGCCCGGTGGACGCGCCCACATAGGCCGAGCTGTTGGCCTCGGGCAAAGCGCCGCGCATGGTGGGCGGGCCGGAGATATCCGAACTGGACGCCGCCATGATCGACAAAAGCACCACGCCGCCCGCGGAGAACCCGGTGAAATGGTGGGCGACAAGCCCGGCACCAAAGCCCAGAAGGCCATGCACCAGCGGGGCTGTCAGGGCATAGAGCACATAGGCGTGGGCCACCTTGCGCAGCTCCGACAGGCGTGACCAGGCTTCCATCCCCATGATGAGCATGAGCACCGAAAGCAGACCCCGGAACAGAGGCTCGTAGAAGCTTTTGTAGACACTGTCAGGTTGCGAGAACATGCCCAGCGCAAGGCCGATCACCAGTGCCGAAATGGCCGGGCTGCGGAATGTATCGGTGAGGATGCCGCCAAGCAGGCCCTTGTCCATGCCGCCGATCGGGGCGCTGCCGCCGACGCCGCCCGCAGGCCCCCCGGCGAGCGCAGCGCCGCCTGTGCCGCCAACACTCTGGATGGCCGTGGCCTTGCGCGCCTGCGCCAGCTTGGCCAGAACGATGGCCGTGACAAGGGCGGCAATGTCCATGAAGGGATAAAGCGCACCGATGAAGCCTTCGTAATAGAGCTGCTGATCATCGAGCACCGCCATGCCCGCCGCCAGTGTCGAGGCAGAGACCGCCCCGAAAAGCCCGACAGTTGCCAGCCCGTCCAGCTCGGAGACCCCCCGCAGGCGCACCAGGGTCCGGCTGCCGATCAGGACAATCAGGATGCCCACCACGCCCGCACCGAGGGCCGGCACCAGCAGCGACATCAGGTCCGCTTCGCGCACCGAGATCCCCGCCCCCATGCCAACCTTGAGCAGAAGCAGGATGACGATGAACTTGTAGACCGGTTCGGGCACTTCGAATTTGCTGCCGAGCGACGCCAGCAACATCCCGGCGATAAGAAACGCCAGGGTTGGCTTTTGCAGCTGTTCCACGACGGTGGTGGCGATGGTCATGACGATGTCCATGAGACAGGCTCCTCAAATCTGGGTTGCCCTGTGCTATGCCAGCCTATAGATAAATAAAAATATATTTATGTGGCCGTTTTGTTCTATATAATAGAAATATGGACCGGCTGAACTATCATCATCTGCGGTATTTTCGTGAGGTGGCCCATCAGGGGCATCTGGGCCAGGCGGCGGAACGGCTGAACCTGTCGCAGTCCGCCTTGTCGATTCAGATCAAACAGCTTGAAGAGCGGCTGGGCCATGCGCTGTTCGACCGGGTGGGGCGGCGCCTGCAACTGACCGAAGCCGGGCGGATTGCACTGGCCCATGCGGACCGGATCTTTGGTGCGGGCCAGGAGCTTCTGGCGACGCTGGAACAGGCGGGCACCGCGCGCCCGCCGATGCGCGTGGGCGCGCTTTCGACCCTGTCACGTAACTTTCAGCTTGGATTTCTGCAGCCCCTTCTGGCGGCGGGCACCTATCCGCTGATCCTGAAGTCGGGCGGCAATGCGCGCCTGTTGCAGGATCTCGAAGAGATGGAGCTTGACGTGGTGCTGAGCACCGAAATCCCTCCCGCCCGGTCCGGCACGGCCTTTGCCGCGCAGCGCATGGCCCAGCAGGAGGTGCAGTTGCATGGCGTTCCGGAGCGGATGCGCCACGACAGTCTGGAGGCGCTGTTGCGCGAAGAGCCGCTGATCCTGCCGACGGAAAGCACCGTGCGGGCGGGGTTCGAGGAACTGGTCACGCGGCTGGGGCTGAGCCCGCGGATCGCCGCCGATGTGGACGATATGGCCATGGTTCGCCTGCTGACCCGCGAGGGGGCAGGTGTGGCGGTGGCGCCGTCGGTTGTTCTGGCCGATGAGATCGCCAGCGGACGGGTGGCCACCGCGCCGTTCGAGCTGGGCATTGTCGAGCCGTTTTATGCGGTTACCCTGCCGCGGCAGTTTCCGCATCCGGGTCTGGCAGAACTGCTCAACCCGCAGCCCGGATCAGCGCAGGGCGGCTGACGCGGAGAGCGCCCTGGCCGCCGCCTCGCCCGCCTGATAGGCGCCGTTGCAGAGCGCCACGTAGGGCATGCCCGTCGCCTCTCCGGCGAACCAGAGTTTTTCAGCCAGCGGGCGCGCCAGAACCTCGCGCGCGCCGTACCGGCCCGGGCGCGCCGCGGCATAGGCCCCAAGGGTGTGGGGGTTGCTGGCCCAGGGGGTCAGGTGGCCCTTGACGAAGTGCTTGCGCGCGTCCGAGCCGACCATACGCTCCAGCTCTCCGAGGGCGAAGTCGATCGCCGCCGCCTCCCCTGCTGCCGAAAGCTCCCAGCCGAAACGTCCGCCGACAAAGCCGACCATGTAGTTGAAACCGAACGGCCAGGTGAGGAAGAAACAGGCCGGTGTCGCCATCTCGCGCGGCACCCGGTAATCAAGCCAGGCATTGGGCGCGAAGCCCAGCCGCGTGCCGTCGAACAGAAGGGTGATCTTGGCCAGCAGACCCATCGGCAGATCGGCGATGGCCTGACCTGTTTCGGCGGGCAGCTCTGGTGTGAAGCGGATCCCGCCTGCGTTCAGCACGCCCGTGGAGACGGTCACGATGCAGGCTCGGGCGTTGATCGTGCCTTGCGGCGTGGTCACGGACACCCCCTGCCCGCTCCAGTCGATGGCGGTGACCGGCGTGTTGAGCGCAACGGGGATGTCGCGGAAGTGATGCGCCACAACGGCACCCAGCCCCTCCTTCACCAGAAAACTCGGATCGCCGCCTTCGGAGGTCCACCAGTCCTGCGTCGAGAGGTCATCGAAATCGACCCCCCAGTCCATCGGCCCGGTCCAGCTTTGCGCGACGCCGATATCGGGGTTGCCCTGCGGCATGACCGTTGACGCCGGAACATCAAGCCCTGCCTGGCCCGCCGCCGTCAGCGCCTGTTCGACAGCGCCCCAGGCGGCATCATAGGCCCGGCGCTGCTCGGCATCTGCAGCTGCGTCATCGACGAAATAGGAGCTGTTGGCCGAGCTGTGATCGAGCAGGGTGAAGCCGTCGCGCCTGGCAATGGCGGTGAACGGATTGACATGGCCCGCGTTGATCCAGCTACAGCCGTGGTCAAAGGGGACGCCAAAGGTGTCGCTCTCGGTATAGGCGCGCCCGCCGATGCGGCCCGCCGCCTCGACCAGCGCCACGGAATGGCCCGCCGCCTGCAAGGTGTGGGCGGCCTGAAGCCCGGCGATCCCGGCACCGACAACGACCACGTCCGGCGCGCTTGGCAAGGCCCGCGCAGCAGAACTGAGCAGGGTCAGGGCCGCAAGACCCCTGAAAAATGTGCGGCGCGGCAGATTCCCGGATAGCGTGTGGGGCATCTTTTTTCTTTCCAAGATGAAGAAAGCAGTGCTGTCATTTGTCAGGTGATTCTTGTTCACAGTCTTCTTGACACGCGGGCGAAATCAACCCATTCATTGAATACTCATTCAGTGAATGCTCATAAATCCGCCGAAAGGCGAGGGGATGAGGTGACATAATCGGCCCCGGAGAGGGCCATAAAAATTTGCGCAATCCGGAAAGGATGCGCTCAACAGGAGGCCGGATTGTCGGCCAGACACAGGGAGACGAAAACATGGATGTACTCGACCAATTGGGTGCGGTGAAAGAAGGCAAGATGAGCCGCCGTGCGTTTACGCGGTCGCTGATGGCGGCGGGCGTGGGTATGGCCACGGTGCCTCTGAGCAAGATGGCGCACGCCTCGGACGGGGACCAGGCCACGTATTTTACCTGGGGCGGTTATGATATTCCCGAGCTGTTCGGGGAGTATCAGACAAAGAACGGCGCATTGCCGAATTTCGCGATTTTCGGGGCCTCCGAAGAGGCGCTGACCAAGATGCGCGGCGGGTTCGTCGTGGATGTCTCGCACCCTTGTAACCAGGCGGTGCCGCGTTGGGCGGCCACCGGCCTGTTCCAGTCGGTTGACGTGTCGCGCCTGGCGCATGGCGCCGACATCATCCCCGAGCTGACGCAGCTTGAGGGCAACCAGGATGGCGACAACCTCTGGATGGTGCCGTTTGACTGGGGCTCGACCTCGATCACCTACCGGACCGACCTTGTCGAGCTGGATGGCGAGGAAAGCTGGGACATGCTGTGGGACGAGCGCTATTCGGGCCGTCTGGGCAGCCTTGGCGCCGGGGCGGATGCCTGGTGGGTCGGGGCGATCAAGGCCGGTATCAGCTTTGACAATATCGACAGCGACGAAGCCTTCGAGAAGATCGCCGAAATCATGCGCGCCCAGCGCCCGCATATCCGGGTTTATACCGATGACACGACCTCGCTTGAGCAGGCGCTGGCCTCGGGCGAGCTGGTCGCGGCGATGACCTGGAACTCGTCGGCCGTGACGCTGGCGGCGGAAGGCGTGCCGGTGAAGTTTGCCAACCCGAAGGAGGGCGCGCTGACCTGGGTCTGCGGCCTGATGATCCACAAGGACGCGCCCAATGTCGACCGCGCCTATGACGTGATCGACAGCCTTCTGAGCGTGGAATCGGGCAAGTTCATGGTCAACGACTATGGCTATGGCCACTCAAACAAAAACACCTTCGACCATTTCGACGAGGAGACCCTCGTCGGTCTCGGGCTCAGCAAGAACCCGACGGATATCCTCGGGTCCGGCCACTTCCAGAAGCCGCAGACGCAGGAGTGGGAATCGAAGATGAACGCCCTGTTCGAACAGATCAAGGCCGGGTTCTGATCCCCGACGACCCAGAGGCAGCCGCTCCGCGCGGCTGCCTTTTTCAGCTTATCCGAGCCGCCTGACCCGGCCCCGTTCGAAGGAGCGGGCAGGTGCGGCGTGTGTGACGAGAGGGACGGACCGCCATGGCAGACGCAACCGCAAACGACGCCCCGCCGGGCGAGGACCGAACGCAGACCAAGCGCAGCTGGAAGGCGCGTTTCAATCAAAGCGACACGCTCAAGGGTTTTAGCCTTCTGTCTCCCACGCTGTTCGTTCTGATCATCGGGATCATCATCCCTTTCGGAATTCTGATCACAATCAGCCTCTGGACCGCTGTCGGCTTTGGCTTTGACACATCGCTGACGCTCAACAATTACCAGACCGCTGCCGAACAGCCCCTTTATGGCGCGCTGCTGTCGCGGTCACTGATGGTTTCGGGATGGGCCACGGTGGCCACGGTGGTGCTGTCCTATCCGATGGCCTACTACGTCGCCTTCCATGTGCATCGCAACAAGATGATGTGGATCGTTCTGATGACCCTGCCCTTCTGGACCAGCTACCTGCTGCGGGTTTTCGCGTGGAAAGTGGTGCTGGGCTATGAGGGCGTGATCAACTCGGCGCTGATGGGGCTGGGGCTGATCGAGGCGCCGCTGGAGTTTCTGCTCTATTCAACCGATGCCGTGATCATCACGCTGGCGCATGCCTGGGCGGCCTTTGCGATCCTGCCGATGTATGTGTCGCTTGAGAAAATCGACAAATCGCTGCTTGAGGCCGCGACAGACCTTGGCGACGGGCCGGTGGCGCGGTTCCTGCGCATCACCCTGCCGCTGTCGATGCCCGGGATCATCTCGGCCTGCCTGCTGATCTTCATCCCCACCACGGGTGACTATATCACGCCGGCGCTGCTGGGCGGGCCGGATGGGCTGATGATCGGGAACCTCATCCAGCTGCAATTCGGCCCGGTCAACAACTGGCCGATGGGGGCGACGCTGGCGATCATCCTGATGCTGACCATCGCGGCGATTGCGCTGGTCTTCCTTGTGCTCACCAAGCTGGTGAAGGATCGACTGACATGAGCAAAGACGTCTCGTATATCAACCGCCCGAACCGGCCGTTACAGATCTATGCGATCTTCTTCCTGATCTTCCTTTACGTGCCGGTGCTGTTCCTGCCGCTCTTCAGTTTCAACGACTCGATCTACGTGAAGTTCCCGATCGAGGGCTTCACGCTGAAATGGTACGGAGAGCTGATGTCGCGGGAGCCCGTCTGGGCCGCACTGATGAATTCGGTCAAGGTGGGGATTGCAACTGCGGTCTTCTCGACCACGCTGGGCATTTTCGCCGCCAAGGCGATCACCCGCTACCGCATCCCCGGCAAGGGGCCGCTGGTGGGCTTCATCATGCTGCCGCTGGTGGTGCCGGGGATTATCTTTGGCGTGGCGCTTCTGGTGCTGTTCAGCCAGATGGGCGTGCCGCTGTCGCTCTACACGGTGACGGTTGGCCATATCATCATCTGTCTGCCTTTCTCCATCGCGACGCTGCTGCCGCGCTTCGAGGGGTTTGATCAATCGGTGGAAGAGGCCTCGGCTGATCTGGGCGAGAACGGGTGGTGGACCTTCTGGCGGGTGACCTTCCCGATCGTCTTTCCCGGTATCCTGGCGAGCCTGCTTCTGACTTTCACGGTTTCGTTCGATGAGTTCATCATGGCCTTTTTCCTGACCGGAACAGACCCGACCTTGCCCATGTATATCTGGGGTCAACTGCGGTTCCCGCAGGAGTTCCCGTCGGTGCTGGCGCTGTCTTCGATGATTATCGTCGCCTCGTTCATCATCGTTTTCGTCGGGCAATGGATCAATCGCGACGCGGCCTTTGGCGGCGTCAAAGGGGAGCGCTGAATATGAGTGGTGACGCCTTCATTTCCATCCAGAATGTCGACAAGTATTTCGGCAAATTCCAGGCCGTCGACAATGTGAGCGTGGATATCGGCCATGCCGAGTTCTTCTCGCTGCTGGGGTCGTCGGGCTGCGGCAAGACAACGCTTCTGCGGATGCTGGCGGGGTTCGAGAACCCGACAAACGGCGAGATCTATATCGACGGGCAGGCCATGTCGGAGGTGCCGCCGCACCAGCGCCCGGTCAACATGGTTTTCCAGAGCTACGCGATTTTTCCGCATCTGAACGTGCGCGACAACATCGCCTATGGGCTGCGCAAGCAGAAGCTCAGCAAGGCCAAGCGCTATGAGATGGTCGACGAGATGCTGGAGCTCATCAAGCTGCCGGATTACGGCGACCGCAAGGCCAATGAGCTGTCGGGCGGGCAGCGGCAGCGGATCGCGCTGGCGCGTGCGCTGATCCTGCGGCCCAAGGTGCTGCTTCTGGACGAGCCGCTTGGCGCGCTTGACAAGCAGCTGCGCGAACAGATGCAGCTTGAGCTGCGCGCGTTGCAGCGGACGGTGGGGATCACCTTCGTGTTCGTGACCCATGACCAGGAGGAGGCGCTGACGCTCTCGGACCGGATCGCGGTGATGTCGGGCGGCAAGGTGCTTCAGCTTGATACGCCGACGGGGCTCTATGAGTTGCCGCAGAGCCGCCAGGTTGCGTCATTCATCGGGACGATGAATTTCTTCGATGCCACGGTGACGGCCGCCACCTCGGGGGCGCAGCATGTGCCGGTCAAGGCCAGCGGGCTGGGCGAGGTGACGGCCCTGACGCGGGGGCAGGATTTTGCCAATGCGGCGCAGGTGCAGGTGGCCATTCGCCCCGAGAAACTGCGGCTGAGCGATGACAGGCCCGAGGGGGCCGAAAACGCCATCCAGGGCACGCTGGAAAACGCGGCCTATCTGGGCGAACGGAGCCATTTCTATGTCTCGATCCCCGGCCAGGACAAGCCCGTCGCCGTTTCGGCACAGAACCGCGAGCGTGTGGACGGGATCAATGCCGAGAGCGCGCGGCCCGTCTGGCTGAGCTGGAATAACGACGCCATGGTTCTGCTCGCCGATACCTGAGCGGCGCGGAGCGTTCATCTAACGCCAAACCGGAAAGAAGGCACCGGAATATGACCGAAGTGACGGCCAAGGCCGCAAAGACGAACAGGACTGTCGGGCGCACCGCATCAAAAGAGGTGCGGCGTCAGCAGCTGATCGAGGCGACCATCACGTCGATCGCCAAGCACGGCATTTCGGGCACCACCATGACCACGGTCACCGGCTTTGCCGGTCTGTCGCTGGGCATCGTGAACTTTCACTTCCAGAACAAGGAAAACCTGTTCGAGGAAACCCTGCGCTATCTTGCGCGGGAGCATCGCGATCACTGGCAGAAGTCGGCGGCGAATGCAGACCTGACCCCCGAGGCCAAGCTGATGGCCATTGGCGACGCGCATTTTCATCCCAGCATCTGCAACCGCAAGAAGCTGGCGGTCTGGTTCGGCTTTTATGGCGAGGCGGGGTATCGCGCTTCCTATCGCAAGATCATGTCGGAGATCGACGAAGAGCGCTGGGAAATCTCGCGCGATCTGTGCGAGCAGATCATTGCCGAAGGCGGTTACGCGAATGTGGATGCCGAACATGTCGCCGAGACGCTGGAAGGGCTTTATGACGGCTTTTGCCTGAATATCCTGATCTACCCCAAGGACTTCACCCGCGAACATGCCAAGGCGCGGCTGCGGGAGTATTTCGCCGCCACTTTCCCGAAGCATTTCCCTTCACCGACAGACCAATCCTGCAAAGGCTGATCCATGCCAAGAGACCCGCGTTACGACATCCTGTTCGAGCCGGTGAAGCTGGGGCCTGTGACGGCGCCCAACCGGTTCTATCAAGTGCCGCATTGCAATGGGATGGGCTATGCCTATCCCTCGTCGATGGCCGAGATGCGCGGCGTAAAGGCCGAGGGCGGCTGGGGTGTGGTCTGTACCGAGGAGGTGGAGATCAGCCACACATCGGAGCTGGCGGGATATATCGAGGGGCGGCTCTGGGACGATGCCGATATTCCGATCCTCGCGAAGATGGTCGAGAAAGTGCATGCGCATGGCGCGCTGGCGGGGATAGAACCGGCGCATCTGGGCATGGGGGCGGCCAATAACTACAGCCGCGAAGTGCCGATGGGGCCGAGCGCGCGGCCCGTGGACATGCCCGAGCCGATCCAGGCCCGCGCCATGGACAAGGCCGATATCAGGGCGTTCCGGAAAATGCATGTCGACGCGGCGCGACGGTCGAAGGCGGCGGGGTTTGACGTGGTCTATCTCTATGCCGGGCATGACATGACGACGCTCATGCATTTCCTGTCACGCAGGCGCAATGACCGGATGGACGAATATGGCGGGTCACTGGAAAACCGCGTGCGCCTTTTGCGCGAATGCCTGGAGGACACCAAGGATGCCATCGGCGATACCTGTTGCGTGGCCGTCCGGCTGGCGGTGGATGAACTGATGGGCTCTGACGGGATTTCCTGCGAGGCGGAGGGGCGCGACATCATCGAGATGCTGGCCGAGATCCCCGACCTGTGGGATGTCAATGTCTCGACCTGGGAAGAGGACAGCAAGCCGTCACGGTTTTCCGAGGAGAGTTTCCAGACCGATTATACCTCTTTCGTGAAATCCGTGACGACCAAGCCCGTGGTGGGCGTGGGCCGCTTCACCTCGCCCGACACGATGGTGTCGCTGATCAAGTCGGGCAAGCTCGACCTCATTGGCGCGGCACGGCCATCGATCGCCGACCCGTTCCTGCCGAAGAAGGTGGAGGAAGGGCGGATCGAGGACATTCGCGAATGTATCGGTTGCAATATCTGCGTGACGGCGGATTTCATCCACGTGCCGCTGCGCTGCACGCAGAACCCGACGATGGGCGAGGAATGGCGCAAGGGCTGGCACCCGGAGCGCATCGCGCCGCGCCATGCGGAAGAGAGCGTGTTGATCGTGGGCGCAGGCCCGGCCGGACTGGAGGCCGCGCGGGCGCTGGGGCAGCGGGGGTATGAGGTGACGCTGGCCGAGGGCGGCAACACCGTTGGCGGGCGTGTGGCGGTGGAAAGCCAGCTTCCGGGGCTGTCGGCCTGGCGGCGGGTGGCGGATTACCGGGAGTATCAGATCAGCCAGATGGCCAATGTCGGGGTGTATCTGGACAGCAGGCTGACCGCCGATCAGGTGCTGGAATTCGGGGCTGACCATGTGGTGCTGGCCACTGGTGCCAAATGGGCGACGTCCGGCATCGGGCGCAGTCACGGCTATCCGATCCCGGCGGAGGCAGGCGCGCGGGTGATGTCGCCAGATGAGATCATGGCGGGGGCTGCCCCCGAGGGGCCAGTCGTGATCTTTGACGATGAGCATTATTACATGGCCGGCGCCCTGGCGGAAAAACTGCGCGTGGCGGGGCATGAGGTGAGCTATGTGACACCGGCCTCGGATGTGTCGCACTGGACGCATAACACGATGGAGCAGGGGTTCATCCAGGCGCGGCTGATGGAGCTGGGCGTGCAGATCATCCCGCTGCACACGCTCACCAGGATCGGGGCGGATCATGTGACGCTGTCCTGCATCTATACCGGGGCGCAGCGTGATCTGGCCGCTGGCACGGTGATCCCGGTGACCATGCGCGAGGCGCAGGACGAGCTGTATCAGGCGCTCATCGCGCGCGAAGACGCGCCCGCCTCGCTGATGCGGATCGGCGATTGTCTGGCCCCCGGCACCATTGCGATGGCGGTTTATGCGGGCCACCGCTATGCGCGCGAGCTGGGAGAGCCGCCCGCGCAAGGCGTGCCGTTCCGCCGCGAATTGCCGGAACTGGCGAAGGACTGACCCATGACCCGAGACCCACGATATGATGTACTTTTCGAGCCGGTGAAGATCGGCCCGGTGACGGCGCGCAACCGGTTTTATCAAGTGCCGCATTGCAACGGGATGGGGCGGGTTTATCCGTCATCCATGGCCGCGATGCGCCGCACCAAGGCCGAGGGCGGCTGGGCTGTGGTCTGTACCGAAGAGGTGGAAATCCACCCCTCCGCCGATCATTCGCCCTGGTCCGGGGGGCGGCTTTGGGATGACCGCGACATTCCCATTCATGCGCGCATGTGTGACGGCATTCACGAGTTCGGCAGTCTGGCGGGGATCGAGCTGAACCATGCCGGGATGATGGCCGCCAACAAGTTCTCCCGGATGCCGGTGATGGCGCCGTCGGCCATACCGATCGCCGCATGCGACCCGATCCAGGCCCGAGCGATGGACCGCGAGGATATACGCAACCTGCGCCGCTGGCACCGCGACGCCGCGTTGCGGGCGAAACGCGCGGGCTATGACCTTGTCTATGTCTATATCGGGCACCAGCTCAGTACGATGTCGCATTTCCTGTCGCCTTACAGGAACCGGCGGTCGGATGAATATGGCGGCTCGCTTGAAAACCGCTCGCGCCTGTTCCGCGAGATCCTGGCAGATACCAAGGACGCGGTGGGCGATACGATGGCGGTGGCCGTGCGCTTTGCGGTGGATGAGCTGTTGGGGGATGTGGGTTTTACCTCTGACGGAGAAGGGCGAGAGCTGATCGAGATGGTCGCGGAGGAACCGGATCTGTGGGATGTGAACATCTCGGGCTGGGAGCATGACAGCGCCACCTCGCGGTTCAAGGCGTCGGGGTATCAGGACGACTATGTGTCTTTCGTCAAATCCGTGACCACCAAGCCCGTGGTGGGGGTGGGCCGCTATACCTCGCCCGATGCGATGGTCTCGTTGGTCAAGGGCGGGCAACTGGATTTCATCGGCGCGGCGCGGCCGTCGATTGCCGATCCGTTCCTGCCCAAGAAGATCGAAGAGGGGCGGATCGAGGAAATCCGCGAATGTATCGGCTGCAATATCTGCGTCTCGGGGGATCACAGTTTCACACCGATGCGCTGCACCCAGAACCCCACCATGGGCGAGGAATGGCGGCGCGGCTGGCACCCGGACCGGATGCCCCGCAAACATGCCGACGATACCGTGCTGATCGTGGGCGCAGGGCCTGCGGGGCTGGAGGCGGCGCGGGCGCTGGGACAGCGGGGCTATGGCGTCACGCTGGCCGAGGCGGGTGAGGAGATGGGCGGCAGGCTGGTGCATGAACGGCGCCTGCCCGGGCTGGCGGAATGGGGCCGCGTGGTGGATCACCGGACCTACATGATCAGCCAGATGGCCAATGTGAACGCCTATACCAACAGTCCTATGGACGCGCAGGCGATTGCCGAGTTCGGTGCCGATCACGTGATCCTGGCCACCGGCTCGCTCTGGGACCGCGACGGGATCGGCCGGGCGCACCCGCAGGGCATGCGTATCGAGGATGGGGCTACGATCCTTACACCTGACGATGTATTTGCCGGTGTCGAGGTCGATGGCCCGGTGGTGATCTTTGACGACGATCATTACTACATGGGCGGGCTGATGGCCGAAAAGCTGCGCGGCGCAGGGGTGGAGGTGACGCTGGTCACGCCCGCCGCCGAGGTGTCGGCCTGGACGCATAACACTTTGGAACAGCATGTGATTCAGGCGCGTCTGATGGAAATGGGCGTGCGGGTGATGACCTCGCACACCGTTGAGCAGGTCAGCCGCGACAAAGCGGTGGTGGCCTGTGGCTATACCGGGGCCGAGCGCGAACTCGACTGCGGCTCTGCCTTGCTCGTGACCATGCGGCAGCCGGTGGATGATCTCTATGACGTGCTGCGGGAAGCGCGGCTGCCGTCACTCAGCAGGGTCGGTGATTGCCTTGTCCCAGGCACGATCGCGGCGGCGGTTTATGCGGGCCACCTTGCCGCGCGGGAGCTGGGTGCGCCTGCCAGCGATGGCGTGCCCTTCCTGCGTGAAATTTCCGAGCTGTCCGACGATTTCCCGAGAGGTGCCTGAGATGCCCCGCGATACCCACGACCGCGATCCGCGATACGATATCCTCTTTGAACCGATGCAGATCGGCCCGGTCACAGCGAAAAACCGGTTCTACCAAGTGCCGCATTGCACCGGCATGGGCCATCTGCGCCCGCGCACCCTGGCCGAGATGCGCCGGGTCAAGGCCGAAGGCGGATGGGGGGTGGTGTGTACCGAATATAACTCGATCCACCCCAGCTCGGACGATCTGCCGACACCCTCGGCCGCGCTTTGGAATGACAGCGATATTCGCGCCCACCGGCTGATGACCGATGCGGTGCATGAGCATGGCGCGCTGGCGGGGGCAGAGCTGTGGTATGGCGGTCACCGAACCGCCAACCTGATGACACGCGAGGTGTCGATGGACCTGCAATCGGTTCCGAATGCGGTGGGCCACCCGTTCCAGACCCGCGCGATGGACCGCACGGACATCCGCAACCTGCGCCGCTGGCACCGCAACGCGGCGCTCAGAGCGCGCGACGCGGGGTTTGACATCGTTTATGTCTACTGCACGCATACCTACCTTCTGTCGAACTTCCTGAACCCGAGGATCAACACGCGGGGCGATGAGTATGGCGGACGCCTGGAGAACCGCACAAGGCTGATCCGGGAGTTGATCGAGGACACCAAGGAGGCGGTGGGCGACCGCTGTGCCGTCGCAGTCCGCTGGGCGGCGGATGAACAGGTGGGCAAGGATGGCCAGCCGATCCACGGCGAGCGGCGCGAGATGTTCGAGATGATGGCCGAACTGCCTGACCTGTGGGATATCAACATCGCCGATTACAGCCTTGAGATGGGCGTGTCGCGCTTTATCAAAGAGGGGTCATTGGAGCCCTACATGGATTTCGTGAAGTCCATGACGACCAAGCCGGTGGTGACGGTAGGCCGCTTTACCTCGCCCGATGCGATGGTGAGCCAGATCCGGCGCGGGGTGGTGGATTTCATCGGAGCGGCGCGCCCGTCGATTGCCGATCCGTTCCTGCCGAAGAAGATCGAAGAAGGTGACCTGAGCGCGATCCGCGAATGTATCGGTTGCAACATCTGCTATTCGGGAGACAGCACCGGCACGCCGATCCGCTGCACGCAGAACCCGACCATGGGCGAGGAATGGCGCAAGGGCTGGCACCCGGAGCGGATCGAGCCGGCGGGCAGCGACAGTTCGGTGCTGATCGTCGGCGCAGGGCCTGCGGGTCTGGAGGCGGCACGGGCACTGGGGCAACGCGGCTATCGGGTGATGCTGGCCGAAGCCACGACCGAACTGGGCGGGCGGGTGAGCCGCGAGAGCGCCCTTCCGGGGATGTCTGAATATGCCCGCGTGCGCGATTACCGGCTCCAGCAGCTTCAGGAAATGGTGAATGTGGAGGTCTTTCTCGATAGCCGGATGGGCGTGGAGGAGGTGATGGAGGTGGGGGCCGATCATGTGGCCATCGCCACCGGGGCACGCTGGCGGCGGGACCGCTATAATGGCGAAGTCTATGTCGATATTGCCGCACCGGGCAGCGAGCCGCTGATCCTCACGCCCGACGATATCATGGCGGGCCGGATGCCCGAGGGCGATGTGCTCGTCTATGACGAGGATGGCTATTACATGGGCGGCGTGATCGCCGAGGCGCTGGTGGCCAATGGCAACGCGGTCACGCTGGCAAGCCCGTCGGAGAGCGTGTCGGAATGGGCGGGCAAAACCTCGGAACGCTGGAGGGTGCGCCGCCATCTGGCGGGGATGGGGGTGCGCTTTGCGCTGGCACAAGAGCTGACCTTGTTCGACGGCAAGACCGCGACCCTGGCCGATGTGTTTTCCGGTGAGAACACCACGCTGGATGTCGCTGCGGTTGTGATGGTCACCGCGCGCGCGCCGGTGGATGCGCTTTATCAGGATCTGATGACCAGCGTTGAAGGGGATGCCGACCGCCTGCCCTTTACGCTGAAACGGATCGGCGATTGCGAGGCCCCGGCGATTGTCGCGGCGGCCACCTATGCCGGCCACCGCTATGCCCGCGAGTTGGACAATGCGCCGGATCCGGACGAGCCGCTGAAACATGACCGCGTCGATGTAGGCGAGACGCCCGAGGGCGCGCATTTGAGGGAGGAATGACATGAGCACGCCAACCAAGGAATACCTCGATACGCTGACGCGCTATTACGAGGAGGAGGTCGAGGGCGAGGCGTATTTCTATGCCATTGCCGAGCGGCTGAGCGACCCGGAGGAGCGGCGCAAGATGGAGATGGTCGCCGAGGTAGAGACCTATGCCGCCGCCGCGGTGGAGCCGCTCTTGCAGAAATACGATCTGGCCCCTGCCTCTCGCGAGGCGCTGGCCGCGTCGGGGCGCAAGATGGCCGCCGACAGTCCCGGTGATTTCCTGCACTTCCTTCGCAAATGGCAGGTGGAGTTTCCGGGATATATCGACGAGTTCGAGGCGCTGGAGGCTATGGCCCCGGCAGAGGACGTGCCGGTCCTGAAAATCCTGACAGACCATGAGCACGCGGCGATTGCCTTTATCGAGGCGGAACTGAAGGGCGAGGCCAACAGCACCGCGCCGATGCAGCATTATCTGGAGACCGGAACGGCATGACCGCGCGGCGGCTCGTTCTGGCGGTGGGCCTCGCGGTGCTGGCGGGAGGTGGCTATGCCGCGATCATGCTGCGCCGCGAGACGCTTCCACCCGCGCCGGACCTGGCAGAGGACTATGAGTGCACCACCTGCGACGCGCGTGCCGCCAGCAAGGCGCGCCAGCGGGAGGCGTTGCAAAAGGCCCGGGACGAGGCTTCTGCCGAGGGGACCGAATGACACTGCCCACGCTTCTGTCACCGCTGACCATACGCGGGCGTACATTTCGCAACCGCATCTTTTCCACAGGTCATATGACGGTGATGCTGCAGGACGGTGTGCCGACGGACCGGATGGTGGCCTATCACGAGGCCCGGGCCAAGGGAGGGGCAGCGCTGATCATTATCGAGGCGGCGCGGGCGCATGCCTCGGGCGATAGTGGCCGCCCGGCGATCCGCGCCTATGACGATGCCTGCATCCCGGGGTACCGGCGCATTGCCGAAGCGTGCCAGCCGCATGGCGCCATGGTCTTTGGTCAACTCACCCATCCGGGCCGTGAAATGCCGATGGCCGCCGATGGCACCCATGCCGTGGCGCATGCGCCCTCGGCCATCCCCAATGAGCGCTTCCATGTTATGCCGCGCGAGATGCCGGTCAGCATGGTGCAGGACATCATCGCAGGCTTTGGCGATGCGGCGGCGCGGCTGCGCAAGGCGGGGTTGGATGGGGTCGAGGTGGTGGCCTCGCACGGGTATTTGCTGAGCCAGTTCCTGAACCCGCGCCTCAATCACCGGACGGATGCGTATGGCGGCAGTTTCGACAATCGCCTGCGGTTCGTGGCCGAGAGTCTGGCGGCGGTGCGCGAGCGTATCGGTGACAAGATGATCCTTGGCATTCGCCTGTCCGGCGACGAGAAGGGGCATGACGGGCTGGAAGGCGCGGAGATGGTCGAGATCGCCAGGGCGTTGGCGTCTCTCGGTGTGCTGGATTATCTCAACGTGACCGCCGGGACATCATCGAGCCTTGCGGGCTCCACCCATATCGTGCCGCCGATGGCTTATGGGGCCGCCTATACCGCGCCGCTGGCCGCTGCGATCCGGGCGCAGGTCGATCTGCCTGTTTTCGTCGCGGGGCGGATCAACCAGCCGCAGATTGCCGAAAGCGTGCTGAGCAGCGGGCAGGCCGATATGTGCGGCATGACCCGGGCGATGATTGCCGACCCGCTGATGCCGCAGAAGGCCCGCGAGGGGCGGCTTGACGATATCCGCGCCTGTGTCGCCTGCAATCAGGCCTGTATCGGTCACATGCTGAACGGCGTGCCGATCTCCTGCATTCAGCACCCGGAGACGGGCCGGGAGCTGGAGTTCGGGGATTTGCCAAAAACCGAGACGCCGCGCCGGGTGATGGTCGTGGGTGGCGGGCCTGCCGGGCTGAAGGCCGCAGCAGTGGCGGCGGCGCGCGGGCATGAGGTCACGCTTTACGAGGCGCATGCCACGCTGGGCGGACAGGTCAACCTGGCGCAAATGCTGCCCGGGCGGGCGGAGTTTGGCGGGGTGACGCCGAACCTGACACGCGAGGCGGAACAGGCGGGGGTGCGCATCAGGCTCAACGCGGTGGTGACGCGCGAGGTGATTGACAGCGAAGCGCCTGACGCGCTGATCCTCGCCACCGGGGCCACGCCTTATATGCCGGCTATCGAAGGTGCGGAGGAGGCGCATGTGGTCGAGCCCTGGGCCGTGCTGCAGGGCACGGCCAATGTCGGCTCACGCGTGGTGATCGCCGACTGGCGCTGTGACTGGATCGGGCTGGGGATCGCCGAGAAGTTGGCGCGCGATGGTTGTCATGTGCGGCTGGCGGTGAACGGGATGACGGCGGGCCAGAGCATTCCGCAATATGCGCGGGATGCCTGGCTGGGCGAGCTGCACCGGCTGGGGGTGGAGATCACCCCCTACACGCGGCTTTACGGGGTGGATGAAGACAGCGCCTATTTCCAGCATACGCTGAGTGGCGAGCCGGTGGTGTTCGACGGTGTGGACACAACCGTTGCCGCCCTGGGCCACCGGTCGGAAACGGTGCTTGCGCAGGCTGTGGCCAATTGGCCGGGAGAAGTGCACATGATTGGCGATGCACTCAGCCCGCGCACGGTGGAAGAGGCGGTGCTGGAAGGGTTGCGCGTGGGCGCGCGTCTCTGACCTGTCGGCTTTCGGCGCGATCCGGCACCTCCTGACCGGCCTTTTCCAAGACAGGCTCGGGCCGGGCGGGGCGGAAAAGAGCGATCTGCACAAAAACTGCTGAAAGGCTCAGGTGGTGCTGCACCTGAGGGATCTATCGCTGTGTCCGAGGACAAGGAACAGTGAAGGAGCAGATCCATGAAAACCTTTCTCGTACGTGGCGTGCCCATTTCGATCCAGCAGGATGGATGGTGGATGGATGGCCCGGTCAAACGCCCGCCTGCCCCGCCGGGCAAGGACGCCCCTGGCAACCGCGCGCGAATGGAGCGGCCGCTGCTGCTTCTGGCGCTTGTGGCGCTGGCCGATGCGCTTTTGTGGGGGGTGGCACCGGGCCTGTCGCTTTTTGTATTCGGCGCCGTGGTGCTGCTGGCCGCGCTTGTCATGGCGGAGGGGCGCGGCTGGGGCGGTGTGATACTCGGGGTTGTGCTTGGTCTGCCCGTGCTGGAGCAGGCACAGGTGCTGTCCGTCCTGTTCTGGCTGGCCGGGCTATTGACCGGTGGGGCATGGATCGCCATGGGCGGCTGGCAAGGTCTGCGCATGGCCGTCCTTGGGGCGCTGCGCCTCGCCGCCTATGGCCCGTTCTCGGCGCTCGCTGATACGGCCCGCGCCCTCACCCGGACAATGCCCAGCGGCGGCACGCTGCCCAACCGGCTGGACAAGCTGGTTCTCGGCTGGGCCTTGCCCCTGGGCGCGGGGGTCGTGTTCATGAGCCTGCTGATCGAGGCGAATCCGATCGCCCGGCACTGGCTGGACCACGCCCGGGAGCTGCGCCTGCCGGATGCCGGACGTGTCGGTTTCTGGGTCGGCGCGGCGCTTTGCCTTGCGCCCTTCCTGCGGCTGCCTGCGCTGCGCCAGCGGCTCACCCCTGCCGCACGCCGAGAGGTCTATGGCCCCCGTCGCCTGCCCGGCATCTTCAACCCCGACGCGGTGCGGCGTTCGTTGATCCTGTTCAATGCGCTCTTTGCGGTGTAGAGCGGGCTTGATGCCGTCTATCTCTGGGGCGGGGCCGCTTTGCCCGATGGCATGAGCTATGCCACCTATGCCCATCGCGGGGCTTATCCGCTGCTGATCACGGCGCTGCTGGCCGGGGCTTTTGCCCTTGCCGCACGGCCCTTCACCGGCACCGACACCGCCTTGCGCGCGGCGCTGATGGTGTGGATCCTGCAAACGGTGCTTCTGGTCGTGTCGTCGATGATGCGGCTTGACCTTTATGTCGAGGTCTATGGCCTCACGCGTCTGCGTCTGTCGGCGGGGATCTGGATGGGCGTGGTTGCCCTGGGCCTGTGCCTCACCTTCTGGCAGGTGCGGCAGCATCACTCTGCCGCATGGCTTCTGACGCGCTGCGCGGTGCTTGGGCTTGTGACGCTCTATCTGGCCATGTTCGCGAGCTTCGACCAGGCCATCGCCCGTTACAACCTTACCCATGACGTTCCCCGAGACCCGATCTATATCTGCCAGCTTGGTCCGGCGGCCCTGCCCGAGATCCGCCGTCATGCGCCGGAACTTTGCGACAATTCCCTCACACCGCGTGCGCCGCTGATCACCGACTGGCGCGAATGGGGCTTTCGCGACTGGCGCGTTCTGCGTAGCCTTGGCGAGATGAGCGCGGCAAAGGCGGAGCTGTGAGATGGCCGATATCCTGATCATCGACGATGATCCGCAGATCCGCGATGTGCTGCGCATCGCGCTGAAGAAAGCCGGGCATGCGGTGGCCGAGGCGGGCGACGGGGCCGAGGGGCTGGCCAAGGCGCGAAACGGCCGGGCAGACCTGATCGTGCTCGATATCGGGATGCCCGAGATGGACGGGCTGGAGCTCTGCCGCCGCCTGCGGGGCGAGGGTAACGACACGCCGGTGCTTTTCCTGACCGCGCGGGACGAAGAGATCGACCGCATTCTCGGCTTCGAGCTGGGCGGCGACGATTACGTGACCAAGCCCTTCTCGCCGCGCGAACTGATCGCCCGCATCCGCGCCATCCTGAAGCGGAGCGAAGGGCGTGGCGGCGCAGGCAATGGGCCGGTGATGAGCCACGGGGCGCTCAGGCTCGATCCGGCGCGGCATCTGTGCAGCTTTGACAGCACCAGCATCACCCTGACGGGGCGCGAGATGGCGCTTCTGGAACATCTGATGCGCCATCCGGAGCATGTCGCCACCAAGGCGCAACTGACCGATGCGGTCTATGGCCCGCATATCCATGTCTCAGAACGCACGCTGGACAGTCACCTTCGCAACCTGCGGTCAAAGCTTGCCGATGCGGGGTGCGAGGCGGCGATCGAGACGGTGCATGGCGTTGGCATCAGGATGGGTTCATGCGCCCCCGGATAAGGCAGAAATGGCGCCCGCCTCTGGCCCTGGTCATTGGCGGGACGCTGGCGGCGTTCCTGACGCTGCCGATGATCGGGATCGGCTATTTCAAGCTGGCCGGGTTCATCCTTGGCTGGGGCGAGACGACATTGCTGTTCTTCGTGGTCGCCCTGATCTCCACCCTGATCCTGGGGTTTTTGCTGTGGCGGCTGGTGCTGCGCCCGGTTTACGCGCTCACCGCCCATGCCGAAGCGGTGCGCGACGGGCGCGACGACACCCCCTTGCCGCCGCATTTCGGCACACCGGAGATCTCGGCCCTGGGCCAGGCCATGCTGGAGATGGAGACGACGCTGCAGGACCGCGAGGCAGGGCTGCGCGCCTATACCAATCACGTCACCCACGAGCTGAAATCACCCCTGACCAGCCTGATCGGCGCAGCCGAGCTGTTGGAGGATGCCGACGAGGCCGACCGAGAGGCGCTGGTGGCCACGATCCAGCACAGCTCGCGCCGCCTGCAGGAGTTGCTCGATGCGCTGCGCCGCCTGGCGGTGGCGCGCGAGCCGGTGGGGCGCGGGCCGGTGCGGGTTTCAGACGCGGTGGCCCGGCTGGAGCGTCCGCCGGGCCTGGCGGTGGAGCTCGAGGGCGAGGCCAGCCTGCCGATTGACGCCGAGGCGCTGGATGCGGTGCTGGGGCATCTGGCGGGCAATGCGGCGGCGCATGGCGCGGACCTCATGCATCTGCAGGCTGAGGGAGCGACGCTTACGGTCAGCGACAACGGTTCGGGTATCGCCCCCGGCAATCAGGCCCGGGTGTTCGATCCGTTCTTTACCACCCGGCGCAGCGCCGACGGCACGGGGATGGGTCTGGCTATCGTGCGCACCATGCTTGAGGCCGCGGGGGGCGACATCACACTGGCCCCGTCCGACCACGGGGCGCGGTTCGTCATTCATTTCGAAACCCTGTAGAGCGGGGCTTCACCCGACCGCCGCGAGTGCCAGCAAGCCGGGCGTTATCCATTGCGCCGGGGCTGAACGCTCACAGGGCACGCCTTGCACCTGCAATGCGGCGGCATAACCCGGCACCAAGGGGCTGTCGCCGATCACCATCACCTGCTGCCCGAGCCAATAGGCCCGCATCGCCGCCAGCTCGGCGCCGATCAGCGCGCCAAGCGCGCAGTCCGCCCGGCCTGTAACCTCTGCCGTGCGCATCCATTGTGCCAGCCGCTCGGGACGGCTCAGGCCCTCCGCGACCGCCTCGGGGTCCGGCGCGGCCCCGGACACGTCCAACGCTGTCGCCAAGCGCGGCGTCAGGCTGCTTTGCGAGCTGACAATCTCATCCGCAGAGACGTGCAGCCAGTGCACCACATCGCCCTGAAACGCGCAGATCACCCCGTCCCAGTTGGGTCGTTCGGCCCGCAGGCCGATCACCCAGAGCCGCACCCAGGCGCTGATCACATCCGGCGGGGTCTCCTGCTCCAACACGGACAGGTCGCCTGCGGTTTGGGGGATAATCCGGGCGGGCAGGCGCGTGGCTGTCCCCTCTCCGATCCGGCGCAGGGGCGCACCCTCTGCCCCTAAGGCGCGCAGCACCTCGGCCTCCGAAGCTGCGCGGGCGGGTCCGTCAACGGCCCCGTCACGAACGAGATAGCCCAGAAAGGCGCCCGCCTCCCGGCCCAGCGCGACCCAGTCGGTCATCCTTGCTGCGAGAGCTGGCCCAGAAGCCCGGCCATGTCATAGCCTGCCCCGGACGTGGCCTTGAGAATATCCGCGTCCGGCATCCGCCCGTGTTGCACGATCGTCCACATCATCGTGCAGCGCGTCCCGGTCCGGCAATAGGCCAGGACAGGTGCGGGCAACTCCTGCATGGCAGCGTCGAAAGCCTGCACCTCATCACGCCCGACCATGCCCGAGATGATCGGCACCCAGCGCAGTTCGAGCCCGGCTTTTTCAGCCGCCTCCGAGATCGCGGCGACATCAGGCTGACCCCATTCCTCGCCATCGGGGCGGTTGCACATGATGGATTTGAAACCGGCCTCGGCAATCGCGGCGACATCCTCGGGCATGATCTGGGGCGAGACGGCAAAATCAGGGGAAAGCGGGCGCAGGTCCATGGGTGCATCCTTGGGGTTGTGACAGGTGCATATGAGCGAATAAGGCGGACAATTTCAATGTCCCTATCGTTGACTTTCCGCACCATAGCACCAAACGTGGCGACGCAAGACAAAGGAGCAAGGCATATGAGCGGCGCGTGGGAATTCTGGATCGACCGGGGCGGTACTTTCACCGATATCGTGGGGCTGACGCCGGGCGGTGAGGTCCTGACTCAAAAGTTGTTATCGGAGAACCCGGAACGCTATGCCGATGCCGCCGTTCAGGGCATTCGCGATCTGATGGGAGAGGATGGCGATTTTGCCGACGGGGTCATTCGCGCGGTCAAGATGGGCACCACCGTGGCCACCAACGCCCTGCTGGAGCGCAAGGGCGAGCGCGTCTTGCTGATGATCACCCAAGGGTTTCGCGATCTGCTGGAGATCGGTTATCAGACCCGCCCGCGCCTGTTTGATCTGGAGATCAGGCGGCCCGACCTGCTCTACGAGGACGTGGCCGAGATGATCGAGCGTCTGGATGCCGAAGGCGAGGTGCTTGTCCCCCTTGATCAGGGGGCCGCGCGGGAGCGGTTGCAGGCAGCCTACGACACCGGCATCCGGGCGGTGGCCATCGCGGGCCTGCATGCTTACCTCAACCCGGTGCATGAGAGCCAAGTGGCGGCCCTCGCCCGTGAGATCGGGTTTACCCAGGTCTCGACCTCCGCCGAGGTCTCGCGCCTCGCCAAGCTGGTGGGAAGGGGCGACACCACGGTGGTCGATGCCTATCTCTCGCCCATCCTGCGGCGCTATGTGGATCAGGTGGCCGGTGCCTTGGACCTTGGCCGCGCCTGCGAGGCGCTCTTGTTCATGCAATCCTCCGGCGGTCTGACCGATGCGCAGCTTTTCCAGGGCAAGGATGCGATCCTTTCCGGCCCGGCGGGCGGGATCGTCGGTATGGTCAAGACCGGCGAGGCGGCAGGGCATGACCGGTTGATCGGGTTTGACATGGGCGGCACCAGCACGGATGTGAGCCATTACGCGGGCGATTACGAACGCAGCTTCGAGACTGAGGTCGCGGGCGTGCGGATGCGCGCACCGATGATGGATATTCATACCGTGGCCGCGGGCGGCGGGTCGATCTGCAAATTCGAGGATGGCCGCTTTCAGGTCGGCCCCGAAAGTGCCGGCGCCGATCCGGGTCCGGCCTGCTATCGCCGGGGCGGACCGCTGACGGTGACCGATTGCAACGTGATGCTGGGCAAGCTGAACCCCGCGCATTTCCCGCATGTCTTTGGCCCCGACGGGAATGAGCCGCTTGATGCCGAGGTGGTCCGTGCGAAATTCTCGGCCCTTGCCGAGACGGTCACGCAAGAGACCGGCGAGGCGCGCCGCAGCCCCGAGGAAATGGCCGAAGGTTTCCTGCGGATTGCCGTGGACAACATGGCCAATGCGATCAAGAAAATCTCGGTTCAGCGCGGGCATGACGTGACCCGCTATACGCTGCAATGCTTTGGCGGGGCGGGCGGGCAACATGCCTGTCTGATCGCCGATACGCTGGGCATGACGCGGGTGCTCATTCACCCGCATGCCGGGGTTCTCAGCGCCTATGGCATGGGCCTCGCGGAGGTGCGGGCGCTGCGCGAGGTGCAGCATGACGCGCCTTTGCAGGACGTGGCGGGTGCTCAAGCCGCCCTGGAGAAGATCACTGCCGAGGCGCGGGCAGAGGTGGAAAGTCAGGGCATCGCCGATATCACCCCCCTGCCGCGCGCGCATCTGCGCTATGACGGGTCGCATCAGGCGCTGGAGGTGCCGTTCGGCACCCAGGAAGAGATGCTTCGCGCCTTTGAGGCGGCGCATCAGCAACGCTTTGGCTTTCACAGCCCCGAGCGCGCGGTGTGGTTCGAGATGCTCAGCGTGGAAGCGGTGGGACAGACCGGGCAGGCCCCGGCCGCCGCGCTGCCGGGTGGGGACGGAACCCCCAAGGCGCATATCCCCATGCATGTCGAGGACGGCTGGCGCGATGTGCCGCTTTATGAACGTGATGCGCTCGATCCGGCGCAACAGGTCACCGGCCCGGCGGTGATCACCGAGGCCACCGGCACCAACGTGATCGAGCCGGGCTGGGCCGCGCGGATCGACGCGATGGGCAATCTGCTGCTGGAGCGGCTGGAGGCCAAGGCGCGCGCGCAGGCGGCGGGCACCAAAGCTGACCCGGTGCTTCTGGAAGTGTTCAACAATCTCTTCATGTCGGTGGCCGACCAGATGGGGGCGACGCTGGCCAACACCTCCTGGTCGGTGAACATCAAGGAGCGGCTCGATTTTTCCTGCGCCATATTCGACGATCAGGGCGATCTGGTGGCGAATGCCCCGCATGTGCCGGTGCATCTGGGGTCGATGTCCGACAGCGTCAAAACCATCATGCGGCTTAACCCGGATGTGCAGCCCGGCGACGCCTATATGCTCAACTCGCCCTATAACGGCGGCACGCACCTGCCCGATGTGACGGTGATCACGCCGGTCTTTGTGGGCGATACCCCCGCCTTCTGGCTGGGCTCGCGCGGGCACCATGCCGATATTGGCGGGCGCACCCCGGGCAGCGCCCCGCCTGACAGCACACATATCGACGAGGAAGGCGTGCTGATCGACAACGTCAAGCTGGTGGATCAGGGCGTTCTGCTGGAACGGATGGCCGAAGAGGTGCTTGGGTCCTGTCGCTACCCGTGCCGCAACATCGCGCAGAACATGGCCGATCTGAAGGCGCAGGTCGCCGCGAACGAGACCGGGCGGCAGGAGCTTCTGAAGGTGGTGGAGGCCTACGGTATCGACGTGGTGCGCGCCTATATGGGCCATGTGCAGGACAATGCCGAAGAGAGTGTGCGCCGCGTCATCGACCGGCTGCGCGACGGGCAGTTCAGCTATCCGATGGATATCGGCAGCACGATCGAGGTGAAGGTGAGCGTGGATCATGCTGACCGCTCGGCCACGATTGATTTCACGGGCACCTCGCCGCAGAACAAGGGCAATTACAATGCACCGCGCTCGATCTGCGACGCGGTGGTGCTTTATGTGTTCCGGACCATGGTGGGGGCGGATATCCCGCTCAACCAGGGGTGCCTGAAGCCGCTCAAGATCGTTGTGCCGGAAGGCTCGATGCTGCGCCCGGTCTATCCGGCGGCGGTTATTGCCGGGAATACGGAGGTGAGTCAGGCCACCTGCAACGCCCTTTATGGCGCGTTGGGAGTGATTGCCGGATCGCAGGCCACGATGAACAATTTTGTCTGGGGCAATGACGATTTCCAGAATTACGAGACGATCGCGGGCGGCACGGGCGCGGGGCCCGGCTTTGATGGGTGTGACGCCATTCAGAGCCACATGACCAACACCCGCATGACCGACCCCGAGATCCTGGAAAAACGCTTTCCGGTGCGGCTGGAGGAGTTTGGGATTCGTGCGGGCTCAGGCGGCGCGGGGCGCTGGCGCGGCGGGCATGGGGTACACCGGCGGATGCGGTTCCTGGCCCCGGTCACCGTCACGACGCTGTGCTCTCACCGGATCATCCCGCCCTTCGGCGTGCAGGGGGGCGCGCCGGGGGCGACAGGGGTCAACTGGGCCGAGCTGCCCGACGGCACCCGCCGCGACATGGCAGGCAATGACGAGATCGACCTGCCCATAGGCGCCGTGTTTGGCATGTTCACACCCGGAGGCGGCGGCTGGGGAGCGGCCTGATCTTTCGCAAGGTGCAAAATCCGGCGATTGTGATAGGCTTGAGCTTCAGACCGCTTGAAAATGGGAGAGTGCCATGGGTGACAAGATCGACTGGGAGGCGCAATTCAAGGCGCAGATGGACGAATGGAAAGCGAATTTCGATGAGATGACCGCCAAGGCCCGAGAGATGCAGGCCGAAGGCCAGGAGAAGTTCGCCGAACAGATCGAGACCATGCGCAAGCAGCGCGACGAGATGGAAAAGAAATTCGAAGAAGCCCGCAAGGCGCAGATGGCACAATGGGCCGAGATGAAGGACCGCGCGGACAAGGCATGGGATGAAATGGCCCAGAAAATGCAGGACTTCTGGAAAGGGTTCGGCTGAGGGCGTTCCGACCCCTCGAACCAAATGCGCAGAGCGTCGGCATCAGGCCAGCGTCTCGAGATTATAGCCCTTGAACTCCTTCACGGTGGACAGGCTGAGCAGGGTTTTCATCTGCGCCACGGAAGGAATATCAGAGAGCCGGTTGCGATAGAGCGCTTCGTAATCGCTCGTGTTGCGCGCGGCGACGCGGATCAGATAGTCAAACTCGCCTGAAATCAGGTGGCATTCAAGCACATCGTCCATCTGTGCGATCGCCGCTTCGAACGCCTCGATGTCATGGCGGCGCTGCGACATCAGTTTGACCTCGATGAACACCTGCACCTCCAGCCCCAGGGCGCGCCGGTTGAGCCGGGCAGCATAGTGCGAGATCAAGCCATCGTTTTCGAGGATCTTTACCCGCCGGTGGCAGGCCGACAGCGACAGGCCCACCATCTCGGAAAGTCGCGACATCGACGTTTGGCCATCCCGCTGGAGGATAGAAAGAATTTTTTGATCAATTCGATCCATTGTAAATTTTCCTGTTAATGTCGGCTATAACCCAAGTATTTCCGAAAAATTTCCGAACATCAACAAAGTTAAGAATCTTTTGCTTCGCAACCTGAGGTATGATTGCAGGGCGCTGAAACGCGCTGAACCCAAAGGGAGGATAAACATGTCCGGAAAATTCGTCGTCGGGTATGACGGCAGCGATGGCGCGCGCCGTGCGCTCGATTTCGCGATCGAGCGGGCCGCCGCGCAGGGCGGGTCAATCATGATTGCCCATGTGCTCGAATGGTCGCCTTACTCGTTTCTCACGCCGACCGAGCTGGAGGAACGGCACAAGCGCCGCAAGGAAGAGTTGGAGCGAGCCGAAACCGCGCTGATGAAGCCAGTTGTAGCGGCTGTCTCGGGCAAGGGCGTCGAGATCGAAACCGCGATCAGATACGGCAAGATCGCCGATGTGCTCTGCGACATCACCGAAGAATGCGGCGGATCTCAGATCTTTGTCGGGCGCGACGGCGAATCGTCTCTGAGCGCGAGGGTCTTCGGCACGGTTGCCAGTGCCCTTGTGCAATGCGCGCCGGTGCCTTGCACCGTTGTTCCTTAACATAACGAAAAACAGAACAGGGATAGTCATCATATGTTCCGCAAACTCACACATGCGGCGGCCTCCGCAGGCGTACTGAGCCTGCTTGCAGCTCCCGCTCTGGCGCAATCGGTCGACGAGAAGGTCAACCAGTTGTTCGCCAGTTCGACAGGCTGGTTCGTCAGCTTCATCTTCAGCCCCTTTCCCGGGACGTCTTTCCCGTGGATCGTGGCCTGGCTGGTGATCGCGGCGACGGTCTTCACTCTCTACTTCGCCTTCATCCAGTTCCGGGCGTTCCCGCACTCGATCTCGCTGGTCAAGGGCGATTATTCGGATCCCAATGACGCCGGGGAAGTCAGCCACTTCCAGGCGCTGGCCACGGCCCTTTCCGGAACGGTGGGCCTGGGCAACATCGCCGGTGTGGCGGTGGCCGTTGGCATTGGCGGACCGGGCGCGACCTTCTGGATGATCCTGGCGGGTCTGATGGGCATGGCCTCCAAGTTCACCGAATGTACGCTGGGCGTGAAGTATCGCAATGAATACGAGGACGGCACGGTTTCGGGTGGTCCGATGTATTACCTGACCAAGGGCTTTGCCGAGCGCGGCCTGCCGGGCGGGCGGATCCTGGCGATCCTGTTTTCGATCTTCTGTATCCTCGGCGCGTTGGGCGGGGGCAACATGTTCCAGGCCAACCAGGCGCATCAGCAGATTTCGGGAATTGTCGGCGAGTATCCGGGCTGGATCACCGGCATCATCTTTGCGGCTGTCGTTTTTGCCGTGATCGTGGGGGGGCTCAAGTCCATCGCCAAGGTGACGGAGAAGGTCGTGCCCTTTATGGGCATCATGTATGTGGCCGCGGCCCTGATCATCATTCTGATGAATGTCGACAAGATCAGCTGGGCCTTCGGCCAGATCTTTGAGGGCGCCTTTACCGGTCTCGGTGTGGCCGGGGGCATGGTCGGCGCGCTGATCCAGGGCTTCAAGCGGGCGGCCTTCTCGAACGAGGCGGGCGTGGGTTCTGCCGCCATCGCCCACTCGGCGGTACGCACGAAAGAGCCGATCACCGAAGGCTTTGTGTCGCTTCTGGAGCCGTTCATCGACACGGTGGTGATCTGTACGATGACCGCGCTGGTGATCATCATTACCCAGCAGCTTCTGATCGACGAGCAAACCGGTCTCTACATGCTCAACGAAGCCGGGAGCGCGATTGCGACGGTGGATGGCAATTCGGGCGTCAGCCTGACCTCGGCGGCCTTTGGCAGCGCGATCAGCTGGTTCCCCTATGTGCTGGCTCTGGCGGTGATCCTGTTTGCCTTCTCCACGATGATCAGCTGGTCCTATTACGGGTTGAAGGCGTGGACCTACCTTTTCGGCGAGGGCAAGACCAAGGAGCTCGTGTTCAAGGTGATCTTCTGCATCTTCGTGGTGATCGGCGCGGCGGCCAACCTGGGCCCGGTGATCGACTTCTCGGATGCGGCGATCTTTGCGATGGCGGTGGTCAACATCATCGGGCTCTACTTCCTGATGCCGATCGTCAAGCGCGAGCTGGACAGCTATCTTTCGCGGCTGAAATCAGGGGAAATCAAGAAGTTCCACTGATGCCTTTGTAAAAACGCGAAAGGGCCGGTGTCTCACCGGCCCTTTTTTCATTGCAGCCGCTCATCCGCCCTGACAGGCGGCTTCGCGAAGCGGGCGCGTCAGGGCCCGAAGAGCGTCACGCAGCGGCGAAACCTGCGTCCAGCGAGGCGATGATCTGATCCACCTCAGCCTCGGAGATCACCAGCGGCGGCGACATCAGGATGTTATGCGCGCCAAGCCGGACCATCGTACCCGCCTCATAGGTCGCCTGGTGGATGCGCTTCATCGTGTCATTGTCCATCGGCGTCTTGGCGGCGCGGTCCGAGACCAGCTCGATCCCGGTCATCAGCCCATGCCCGCCGCGCACATCACCGATGATGTCGTATTTCTCGGCCAGTTTGCACACGCCCTCATAAAGCTGCGTTCCACGCGCCGCGGCGTTGGTCTTGGTATCCAGGCGCAGTGTCTCGCTCAGGCAGGCCACCACACCCGCCGCGCCCACGGGATGTGCAGAATACGTGTAGCCGGTCCAGATGGCGCCATCGGCGGCAGGGGCGTTCTCGAACACATCGGCCACCTTGTCGCCCACCAGCACGCCGCCCACCGGGAAATACCCCGAAGTGATGCCCTTGGCGATGGTCATCATGTCGGGCTTCACCCCCCAATGCCGCGCGCCGGTCCAGTCGCCGGTACGGCCAAAGCCACAGATCACCTCGTCCGAGATCATCAGGATACCATGCCGGTCGCAAACCTCGCGCATCAGTTTCATGAAGCTCGGATCAGGCACGATCACGCCGCCCGCGCCCTGGATCGGCTCCATGATAAAGGCGGCGATGGTGGACGGATCCTGGAAGGCGATCTCATCCTCGAACGCTGCCGCGATATTCTGCGCCAGCTTGGCCGGGTCCGTCTCATGGAACGGGTTGCGATAGGTGTAGGGGCTGGGCAAGTGGTAGCAGCCGGGCAACAGCGGCTCATAAGTAATGCGGAACCGGTTGTTGCCATTCACCGACGCACCGCCCCAATGGGTACCGTGATAGCCCTTCTTGAGGCTGATGAACTTGGTGCGTGTCGGCTCGCCGCGAAGGCGGTGATATTGCCGGGCCATGCGCAGGGCGGTATCGACCGCGTCCGAGCCGCCGGAAGTAAAGAAGACCCGGGTCATCCCGTCTTCGGCAAAGAAGTCCTGCACCGCATAAGACGCCTCGATGGCGGGCGGGTTCGTCGTTCCGGCGAAGGAGGAATAATAGGGCAGCTGAAACAGTTGATCCGAGATGGCCTGTTTCACCACATCGTTGGAATAGCCCAGGTTCACGCACCAAAGCCCGCCCACGGCGTCGATCACCCGATGTCCGTCGATATCTGTGATGCCGACGCCTTCGGCGCTTTTGATGATCTTGGGGGCGTTTACCTGGGCTTCACCGGGGTGCCCCATCGGGTGCCACAGGTGGCGGGCATTCATTTCACGCAGAAAATTGTCGTCTTTCATGGGACAGGTCTCCGGAATGTCGGGAATTTGATCAAATCAATGCCACTCAGCGCCCGGGCTGTCCAGAGGAAACACACGCAGGATCCGCCGTAGGGTGCGTGATTTCACGCACCTCCCTGAAGGGAGCGATACGTTATCAGACCTTGAAGCCCGGCGTCCCGGCCTCTTCGGGGTGGGCGGCAAGATGCTTGCGCTTGATCGTCTCCGAGGTGTCGCGGCTGCCGTCATGGCTCCAGCCCGGCGGCTGGATGCAATAATTCAGCCGGTCGCGCCAGCTCAGCCCCGGCTGCGTGACATCGCGCCAGATCCCGACCCATTCGTGAAATGCCACCCGGATGGGATTGAACGTGCCGAGATTGCGCACAAGGCCATATTCCACCTTCTCGCGCTCAAGCTCGGGCACGAAGGTGCCGAACATCTTGTCCCAGATGATGAAAACGCCCGCGTAATTGGCATCGAGGTAGCGCGCATTGCGGCCGTGATGCACCCGGTGGTGCGAGGGCGTGTTCATCACTGCCTCGAACCAGCGCGGCATACGGCCAATGGCTTCGGTATGGATCCAGAACTGATAGATCAGGTTCAGCCCGCCGCAGAACAGCACCATGGCCGGGTGAAACCCCAGAAGGATCAGCGGCGCGCGGATGATCATCATGAAGGTGAACGTACCGGTCCAGGTCTGCCGAAGCGCCGTGGTCAGGTTGTAATGCTGTGAGGAATGGTGGTTCACATGAGAGGCCCAGACCCAGCGGATGCGGTGCCCGAAGCGATGCACCCAGTAATACCGCAGGTCATCGAGCACGAAACAGAGCAGGATCACCCAAACCGACGTGCCCAGATCAAGCGGCGTGATTCGCCACAGCAGCATGAAGAAGCCGTAGGCAATGAAGCCAAGCAGGATCGTGGAGGCCACATTGCCCGCCCCCATGATGAGAGAGGTCACGGCATCGCGCGTCTCGTATCGCCCGCCTTTGCCCTTGATGATGATCCAGGTCAGCTCGATCAGGATCGCCGCGATGAAGAAGGGCACGGCAAGCTGCGTGACATCCGGATAAGTCAGCATATCGGTCATGCGCTGGTCTCCATCAGGCCGGGCCACTGGTTCAGTTCTTCAGCATCGAGCTGCAGCAGGATATGCGGCGCGGTATAGTCAGGCAGATCAATCCGCAGCCCGGTCCCGGTGCGGGTGATCCCGGCCCCTTTCAGATAGCGCGCCGTGGTGTCCGCGCCCATCGGCCAGACAATACCGTGGCCCTGCGGGGTGTCGATCAGGGCGGCGTGATTGTCATGGCTGAGCAGAATGCGGGTCGGCCAATCCTCAGGGAATTCCCGGAGCCAGGCGGCCCGGGCCTCTGCCACACTGCCCAGAACGGCCGGGCGCGACAGGCCCAGCAGATGCAACAGAAGGGCGATCCCGGCAATGCCGAAGATCACCATGGGCAAAAGGATACTCAGGGGCATGGCGGCGTCCTCATGCGCGGCAGTTTGACAAATTGGAGAAGCAGGGCGCAAGCGGGCCGTTACGTCATCTGGCCGGTCCGTAAAGGACAAACGGCCTGTGGAACGGGCGGCGCGGCCAGGTCAGACTGCGATTGTATGGCGGAAAGACGGGGCGTTCAGCTTGTCCAGCGAGATCAAGCCAGGAGGCGCCTGTATAACATCGACAATCCGGTTCACCATTGTCGAACAGGTGATAAATCGCGTCGGAACATTGTCATTACGCAAGTGCAGATCGGGCTCGCCAACAATACGCCAGGTGTTGCTGTCCGTTTCGCCGTTCCGGTGAATCCGGCCCTCCATCCTGAACTCGAAACTTGGGCCTTCGCTGGTGGTGACTGTCGTTGTATCGACGGTGCCGATCAGGCTGCCGACGGCGACCCGGGTCTTGAGCGCCCGACAATCGACGGCAACATCGGCGACGAGTGGCGTCACACTCGAACTGATCCGGTCAACAGACAGGCCCAAACGAGCAATCATCGCTTCAAGTGTCTGGCGCGCCACGAATTCAGGCCAACCGTTTTCAGCTACATGCCGTTCGAAATCCGCGCGTGGCATGCCGATGCACAGATGCCGTGCCACCTCGGGACCGTAGTCATCGACATTCCAGACGCTGTGGCCCTCGACACGTTCGATGCGATGTGCTGCGCCCAGCAGGGTGGTGATCTGATTCAGCCAGAACACGTCCTGCGCGCCAGACGCGGCGAGCGTGACGCCATTGGCCCTGGCGAGCGCGTCGAGTTACTGTGCCCTCGCCGGCGCGCTTGTCCAGGGGAAGACTGTTTCTTCCTCGATGGTGACAACATTAATTCCGTTCTCAAGGCAGGCTGCGAAATGCGGGAACATCGTCTCAAGATAGCTGCCGACACAGACGATCGCGATATCCGCGCCACGGCCAAGAACCGCCGCGGCATCGGCTTCGACCGGAATGCCAAGCCGTCGTCCAAGGCCCGCCACCTCACCCAGATCCCGACCGACCTTCGTTGTGCTGCGTCCGATGGCGCCGGCGATCTCGACACCGCGCTCCACAAGAAGACGGGTGACGATCGACCCCATCTCCCCGACCCCGTAAACGATGGCGCGCACGGGCCGCGGCCCTCTGGAGGTAAGTGTCATTCGCCTGTGACTTGGCGTTCGTAATCGGCGCCGTCATACCAGCCCAGTGACTTGGTGACCTTGAGATTCTCGTCCAGGTCCCATTCTTCCCACCCGGAGAACTTCACATGATTGCCCGTCTCCGTGTGGTGGCCTTCGAAGGTCCAGGCATAGACCATGTGGCGATCTGCGACCAAAACGGTATCGAGGGTCAGGACCAGATCGGGAAAGTCGGCCATGAAGCCAGCGGCCATGTCCGCGATTTCGGCCTGGCTGGTCATCGGTTCGCCATGGTTCATGCTCATGGTCGCATCCTTTGCGTACCGGTCGGCAACCGCTTGCGGGTTGCGGCTGCTCCAGGCGTCGCAATGCGCTTGTGCAATCTGGCGGCTGGTCTGCGGATCAGGTGTCATGGGGCCTCCGGACAATGCGGCTGATACGGTTTACCCAACGTAATACAGCAAAGTGGGCTCGATCAAGCGAGAGGACTGAGACTGGCGGTTTGTCCAGGCGGGCCACTGCGGATCAACGCCCCCATCCTCGCCAAATACGCGTCGTCGGTCGGGATGGCCGGTCCTGCGCAGAATCCGAGCGCTGGTCAAATCCGATTGGGCAAGTCAGGCCGCCGCGCGCGGGTCAGGAGAGGGGCCGGTTCACCCTGCCCCGGCACGCTCCAGCGCCTGATCCAGATCGGCGATCAGATCGCCTGCATCCTCGATCCCGATGCTGAGCCGCAGGAGGCAGGGATGCACCGGAAAGCCGTCGCCCGAGACGGTCTTGCGATGCTCGATCAGGCTCTCCACACCACCCAGGGAGGTGGCCGGATAGAACACCTCGCAGGCGCGGACCACGTCGATCGCCGTTTGCTCGTTGCCTTTCACAAGGATCGACAACATCCCGCCATAGGCCCCGCCGGTCTGACGTTTGGCGATCTCGTGGTCGGGATGCGACGGCAGGCCGGGATACATCACCTTTTCAACCCCCGGATGCCCCTCCAGATGCCGCGCCACGGCAAGCGCGTTCTCGGTGCAGCGTTCATAGCGCAGCATCAGCGTGCGCATGCCCCGGATCAGCATATACGCATCCCAGGTATTGAGGACGGTGCCCTGACTGTTGCGCACCTTGAGAAGCTCGTCCCAATGCGCGCCTGTTTCCCTGACCGAAAGCACGCCGCCGGTGATATCCGAATGCCCGTTGAGATATTTCGTCGCCGAATGAAAGGAGATATCCGCGCCCAGATTGAGCGCCCGCACGAACGGGGGTGGCGTCGCGGTGCAATCCGTCACCAGCCTGGCGCCTACGGCATGGGCGATCTCGGCGGCGGCCGGAATGTCTGTCACGTCCCAATTCGGGTTGTTGGGTGTCTCGGCCCAGACCAGCGCGGTCTCGCCATGGCGCATAAGCGCGCGCATGTCAGACAGATCGCCAGCGCTGTAATAGCTCACGTCCAGGCGGCCCTTGGCCTCATAGGTCTGAAACTGGCCAAGTACCCCATAATACATGACATCGGGCACCACGACATGCGCCCCGGCCGGAAGATGTTCGATCACGGCTAGCGCGGCGGACATACCCGTCGAAAACAGCATCGTCTCGGCCGCGCCTTCCATGTCGCAGATGATACGCTCGGCCAGTTCGGTCGTCGGGTTGCCGTCGCGGCGATAGATCAGCCCTGTGCGCAGGTTGTGATCCGCGTCGCGCGCATAGGTCGCCGACGGATGAATGGCCGGGATGATCGCGCCGCTCGCCTCGTCCACAAAGCGCAGAGCCTGGGCCAGTCTGGTCGCTGGAGACAGAGCGCGGTTCGTGGGGCGTGTCATGGGGGTCTGATCCTCTGAATTGCCCGCCGAACCTAGCGACACCGCCTGCAAACACAAGACGTGTTCGCATCCAAATGCCGCTCCATGAGTCAAAAGCGACCTTGGGTCGTTTCCGGGAGAGTCGGCGTGATCCGGGCGGGGTACGTTCGGGGTCTGATGTTTCCGGATGACCCATGCACGAACGCCGTATCCCAGAATGGCTGCGCCACGCTCCGACCCCGAGCGTCCGGGGCTTCGCGAGCCTGTCGGGAACCGAGGCGATTGCCCGCGGCATCCTCGTCTCGGTCTTTCCGATCGAGATGTACCGCACCCTTGGCGATGCTGTGGCGGTTTCCCGCACCTATTTCCTGATCGGGCTTTTGTCGCTCGCCGCCGGGCTGATGGTGCCGTTCGCGGCGCGTTTCATCGCACGCAGGCACATCTACATCACCGGTACGCTGCTCTTCGCGGGCGGGGCGATTACAGCCGCCACGCAAAGCACGCTGATCGTCCCGGCGCTGACCGCCATCACCGTGGCGACGGTAATGCTGTTTGTGTGTTTCAACGCCTATGTGCTGGACTATATCGCGCGCAGCGAGCTAGGACGCTGCGAAACGTCGCGCATGTTCTACGGGGCGCTTGGCTGGACGGTTGGCCCGGTGCTGGGGGTGTTCCTGCTGGGCATCTGGCGGCCGCTGCCATTCCTGATCTCGGCAGCCGCGGCTACGGCCATGCTGGGCGTGTTCCTGTGGATGCGCCTGGGCAACGGCAAGCTGATCACCAGAAGCAGAACCCCCCCGGTCAACCCGCTGTCCTATCTTCCCCGGTTCTTTGCCCAGCCGCGTCTGGTTGCCGGCTGGATCTTTGCGGTCATCCGCAGTTGCGGGTGGTGGGTCTATGTTGTCTATCTGCCGATCTTCGCGGTCAAAAGCGGCCTGGGAGAGACCCTTGGCGGGATCGCCCTGTCCGTCTCCAACGGGATGCTGCTGGTCACGCCGCTGATGCTGCGCTGGATGCAGCGGCGATCGGTACGCTACGCGGTCAGGCTGGGTTTTGTGCTGGGCGGGCTGTCATTTTGTGCCGCCACGGTGTTTGCGGGCACCCCGTGGGTGGCGGTTTTGCTGCTTTTTGTCGGGTCGTTCTACCTGATCCTTCTCGACATCTCGGCGGGCCTGCCGTTCCTGCTGGCGGTCAAGCCGTCCGAACGCACCGAAATGTCCGCAATCTATTCCAGCTTTCGCGACGTGTCGGGCATCGCCACGCCGGGTCTTGCCTGGCTGGTGCTGCTGGTCGCGCCCCTGAGCGCGATCTTTGCTGCGGGCGGGGTAGCCTTGCTGCTTACCGGCTGGCTGGCGACGCGCCTGCATCCCCGTCTGGGTCAGGCCCGGCTGAAGGTCGGCCCTGCGACGGTCGCAAGGACACCCGAGCCTGAACCCGCGGAGTAGGCGTATCGCCGCGAGATTACCTCTTTCGTTTCAGGGAAATCCCCGTTAACAGGTCACTCATGATCAAAACGCACGCATATCCCTGCCCCCGACGCCGACGCCTCAGCGCCTGACGTCCCGCTTTTGATCCCTGGTGCCACGGCACCGCCCCCTCTCTCATTGACACCTGCCTGCCCTTGCGGCACTCACAAGGCTTCTGACCAGAAGGAAGAGCGACATGATCCCGTCTGTCTTGCCCACCTATGCGCGCGCGCCCCTGACATTTGTCAAGGGCGAAGGCTCCTGGCTGATCGAGGCCGATGGGCGACGTTTCCTCGACCTTGGCGCCGGTATCGCGGTGAACGCGCTCGGCCATGCGCACCCGGCGCTGGTGAAGGCGCTGACCGACCAGGCCCAGGCGCTGTGGCACACGTCAAACCTCTATCACATCCCGCAACAGCAGGCGCTCGCGGACAAACTGGTTGAGGCGACATTTGCCGATACGGTCTTCTTCACCAATTCCGGCACCGAAAGCTGTGAGCTGGCGGTGAAGATGACCCGCAAGCATTTTTTCGAGGCGGGTCAGCCGGAGCGGGTGGAGATCATCACGTTCGAGGGGTCTTTCCATGGCCGCTCCTCGGCGGGGATTTCCGCGGCTGGATCGGAAAAGATGACCAAGGGCTTTGGCCCGCTCCTGCCCGGTTTCGTGCATCTGCCGTGGAACGATCATGACGCACTCACCGCCGCCATCACCGACAAAACCGCCGCGATCCTGATCGAACCGGTGCAGGGCGAAGGCGGCATCCGCCCCCTGCCCGACCAGTGCCTGAAAGGCCTGCGCGATCTGTGTGACGAACATGGCCTGTTGCTGATCCTCGACGAGGTGCAATGCGGCATGGGCCGCACCGGCCGCCTCTTTGCGCATGAATGGGCCGGGATCGAGCCCGATATCATGATGGTGGCCAAGGGCATCGGCGGGGGCTTCCCGCTTGGCGCGGTGCTGGCCACCGAACACGCCGCCTCGGGCATGACGGCCGGCACCCACGGCTCCACCTATGGCGGCAACCCTCTGGGCTGTGCCGTGGGTTGTGCTGTGATGGATCACGTGGCCGACCCTGCGTTCCTTGCGCAGGTGAACCGCACGGCCGGGCTTCTGCGGCAAGGGTTGGAAGGACTTGTTGCCAGTCACCCCGAGGTCTTCGACAGCGTGCGCGGCACCGGACTGATGCTGGGCTTGAAATGCAAGGCTCCGAATACCGACGTGCTGACCGCGGCCTATGACGCCCTGCTTATCACCGTGCCTGCGGCCGACAACGTGCTGCGTCTGCTGCCGCCGCTCACGATCAGCGAGGAAGAGGTGGCCGAGGCGCTCAAACGCCTCGATACCGCCGCCCGACAGGTCAGCGCCGCATGATCTTTCATTGTTCCCCAAATACTCACAACCCGACGCCCGCCAGAAAGCAAACACCATGACGCATTTCCTCGACATACACAAAACCGACCCTGCCGACCTGCGGAGCATCATCGACACGGCCCGCGCGATGAAATCCGCACGCGACGGGCGCAGCCGGGGTGCAGCGGATGATGAGCAGCCGCTCAAAGGCCGCATGGTTGCGCTGATCTTCGAGAAACCGTCGACCCGTACGCGCGTCAGCTTTGACGTGGGCGTGCGCCAGATGGGCGGGGAGACGATGCTGCTTTCGGGCGCGGACATGCAGCTCGGCCATGGTGAGACGATCGCCGATACCGCCCGCGTGATGAGCCGCTATGTCGACCTGATCATGATCCGCACCTTTGACGAAAGCGTGCTTCTGGAAATGGCCGAATATGCCGATGTGCCGGTGATCAACGGCCTCACTGACCGCACCCACCCCTGTCAGATCATGGCCGATGTGATGACTTATGAGGAGCATCGCGGACCGATCAAGGGCAAGAAGGTTGTCTGGTCGGGGGACGGCAACAATGTGTGCGCCTCTTTCCTGCACGCCGCAGGGCAGTTCGGCTTCGATTTCACCTTTACCGGCCCAACGCAGCTTGATCCCGAGGATGAGTTCATGGGGCTGGCGCGCAAGGCCGGAAGCCGCGTGACCATCGAGCGTGATCCGGTCAAGGCGGTGGAAGGAGCTGACCTTGTCGTCACCGACACCTGGGTTTCCATGCATGACAGCCAGTCCACCAAGGAACGGCGTCACAACATGCTGCGCCCCTATCAGGTGAACGAAGAGCTGATGTCGCATGCCAAGCCGGACGCGCTGTTCATGCATTGCCTGCCCGCGCATCGCGAGGATGAGGCCACAAGTGCGGTGATGGACGGGCCGCATTCGGTGATCTTCGACGAGGCCGAGAACCGCCTGCATGCGCAAAAGGCGATCATGCGCTGGTGCCTCGGCGTCTGATCCCGAACGGCCTGCGCGCAAACGTCACGCCTGCCAATCTGCGCGCAACCCTCTGTAAACAAAAACGATTCCACCCCACCGCGAAGCTTTGGCGGTGGAATCGCGTTTTGTTGACTTAGGTCAAGGTTTCTAACGGATCAGAGTCCTAGCCTCGGAACAGCGAGGTAGGAGGACCCAGCAAAGATGATTCGCTCAATCATCTCTGAAGGCGCAACTCATGATCCCATTATGCGCGCGCGATCGTTCTGTGTGCGAAAGGCGCGGTCATGACCCAGGCGCCGCTTCTCTCAGCTTCCCTCGGGCGCCGCGGTTTTCTTTCCCGCAAGAGGCATGTGCAGCGCCCGCCTTGGACAACCGAAGCCCGTGTGCGCGAAAGCTGCACCTCCTGCGGCGATTGCATCCGCGCCTGCCCCGAAGCCATCCTCATTCCCGGTCCCGCAGGCACGCCCGGCCTGGATTTCACCCGCGGTGAATGCACGTTCTGCGCCGATTGCGCCAACGCCTGTGGCGAAGACGTCTTCTTTGACATCACCGAGATGCCCTGGACGCTGACCGCTGAAATCGGCAGCGCGTGCCTTTTGACCCAAGGGGTTTCCTGCCGCGCTTGCAGCGATTTCTGTGAGACCGAAGCGCTCCGCTTCGATCTGCGCGCCGGGCCTGTGGGCGCGATCAATGTCGATGCCGCGGCCTGCACCGGCTGTGGCGCCTGCGTCGCGGCCTGCCCTGTCGGCACCATCACCGTTTCCCCCGAAGAGCAACCTGCAAAGGAGCCCGTCGCATGAACATCTGCGGATGTCTGATCCACATCGCCCCCGGACAGGAGGCTGTCGCCCGCGCGGCGATGGAGACCACGCCGGGCGTTGAAATCCACGCCGAGAGCGAAGATGGCCGGTTTGTCATCGTCGTCGAGGACACGGAGGAGAAATTTGCCTCCGAGACCATTGTCGCCCTGCACAAGCTGCCGGGCATGCTCTCGATCACGCTGAGCTTCCATCATTTCGAGGAGCGCGCCGATGACCCGGTGCGCCCCATCCCCCAACACCCGCAAACAGCCAGAGGCCTGACCCATGACCGTATCTGAATCGCGCCGCACTTTCCTCAAGGCCACCGCCGCCGCCACCACCGCCGCCGCTGCTGGCATCCCCATGGCCACCCCCACCGCCGCCACGGCACAGGTTCAGGGCATCCGCTGGGACAAGGCTGCCTGCCGTTTCTGCGGAACAGGCTGCTCGGTTCTTGTGGGCACCAAGGACGGCCGCGTCGTGGCCACGCAGGGCGACCCGGATGCGCCGGTCAACCGCGGGCTCAACTGCATCAAGGGCTATTTCCTGTCCAAGATCATGTATGGCGAAGACCGCCTGACCAAGCCGCTCCTGCGCAAATCGAATGGCGTCTACGACAAGAACGGCGAGTTCGAGGAAGTCTCGTGGGACGAAGCCTTCGACGTGATGGCCGCCAAGTGGAAAGAGGCCATGGCCAAGAAAGGACCGACTTCGGTGGGTATGTTCGGCTCGGGCCAGTGGACCGTGTGGGAAGGCTATGCCGCCGCCAAGTTCATGAAGGCGGGGCTGCGGTCAAACAATATCGACCCCAACGCCCGGCATTGCATGGCCTCCGCAGTGGCCGCCTTTATCCGGACCTTCGGCATCGATGAGCCGATGGGCTGCTATGACGATCTTGAGCACGCGGACACCTTCGTGCTCTGGGGCTCCAACATGGCCGAAATGCACCCGATCCTGTGGTCGCGCCTGACCGACACGCGTCTGACCAAACCCGGTTGCGAGGTGCATGTGCTCTCGACCTTTACGCACCGGTCGTTTGAGCTGGCGGATAACGGCATGATCTTTGCCCCGCAAACCGACCTCGCGATCCTCAACTACATTGCCAATTACATCATCCAGAACGGTGCTGTGAACGAGGAGTTCGTCAAGAACCACGTCAACATCACCAAAACCGCCACCGATATCGGCTATGGCCTGCGCCCCAACAATCCGCTGGAGCAAGCAGCCGCCAACCCGGCCCATGATGGCAAGCATGGCAAGCTGACGCCGATCACGTTCGAGGAATATGCCGAAGCGGTCAGCGAATACACGCTCGAGAAGGTGTCGGAGCTGTCCGGCGTCCCGGCCGAGCAGCTGGAGCGGCTGGCCAAGCAATATGCCGATCCGAACCGCAAGGTGATGAGCCTCTGGACCATGGGCTTCAACCAGCACACACGCGGCTCTTGGGTCAACTCGCTGATGTACAACGTGCACCTGCTGACGGGCAAAATTGCCGAGCCGGGCAACTCGCCCTTCTCGCTGACCGGGCAGCCCTCGGCATGTGGCACCGCACGCGAGGTCGGCACCTTCGCCCACCGCCTGCCCGCCGACATGGTGGTGATGAACGAGGAGCACCGCAAGATTTGCGAGACCGCCTGGAACATCCCCGAAGGCACGATCCCAGGCAAGCCGGGCTTTCACGCCGTGCTGCAACACCGCAAGCTGAAAGATGGCGATCTGAATGCCTATTGGGTGCAATGCACCAACAACATGCAGGCCGCGCCCAACATGAACGAAGAGGGCCTGCCCGGCTATCGCAACCCCGACAACTTCATCACCGTGTCGGACCCCTATCCGACCGTCACCGCCATCTCGGCAGACCTGATCCTGCCCACCGCTATGTGGGTCGAGAAGGAAGGCGCCTATGGCAATGCCGAGCGGCGCACACAGTTCTGGCGCCAGCAGGTGAAAGCGCCGGGCGAAGCGCGCTCGGACGTGTGGCAGGTCATGGAGTTCTCCAAGCGCTTCACTGTCGAAGAAGCCTGGGGCGAGGAGTTGATCGCCAAGAAGCCGGAGCTTGCGGGCAAGACGCTCTATGAGGTGCTCTTTACCAATGGCGTGGTGGACAAGTACCCGTTGTCGGACACCGCCGAGGGCTTTGACAACGACGAATCCGAGCATTTTGGCTATTACGTGCAGAAGGGCCTGTTTGAGGAATATGCCGACTTTGGCCGGGGCCATGCGCATGACCTGGCGGAGTTTGACGTTTATCACAACGCGCGCGGGCTGCGCTGGCCAGTGGTGGACGGCAAGGAAACGCTCTATCGCTTCCGCGAAGGCTACGACCCGTATGTGCCCGAAGGCGCGGGCGTGAAGTTCTATGGCAAGAAGGATGGCAAGGCGAATATCATCTTTGCCCCCTACGAGCCTGCCGCCGAGGTGCCGGATGACGAATATGACCTGTGGTTCTGCACCGGGCGTGTGCTGGAGCATTGGCATTCGGGCTCGATGACGCGCCGTGTGCCAGAACTGCACCGCGCCTATCCGTCTGCCGTACTCTACATGCACCCCGAGGATGCGAAGGAGCGCGGGTTGCGCCGGGGCCAGGAGATCGCCGTGACCACGCGCCGTGGCGAGATCTTTACCCGGGTCGAGACGCGCGGACGCAACAAGGTGCCGAAGGGCCTCGTCTATATGCCGTGGTTCGACGAGGGGCAGCTGACCAACAAGCTGACGCTCGATGCCACCTGCCCGATCTCGAAGGAGACCGACTTCAAGAAATGCGCCTGCAAGGTGACGCGCGCCTGATCGGACCAAAGAGGCCGCTATGTCCAAGCCCAATGCACCCAGCTCTGCCGCCCGCCGCCGGTTCCTGACGGATACCGCGCGCGCGGTCGGCGGCTGCGCGCTCGCGGGGACGGGGCTGGCCTATCTTGTGCAGGATGCGCGGGCGCTGCCCGCCGAGGCGCTGCGCCCACCCGGCGCCTTGCCCGAGGAGGATTTCCTCGCCGCTTGCATCCGCTGCGGGCTGTGCGTGCGCGACTGCCCCTATGACACGCTGGTGCTGGCCGAACTGGGCGAGGATGGCCCGGCCACCGGCACGCCTTATTTCACCGCACGGGATGTGCCCTGCGAGATGTGTGATGATATCCCCTGCGTTGCCGCCTGCCCCACCGGGGCGCTCGACCCCGCGCTCGACAATATCGACGATGCCAAGATGGGCATCGCGGTTCTGGTGGATCAGGAAAACTGCCTGAATGTGCTCGGGCTGCGGTGCGATGTGTGTTACCGTGTCTGCCCGGTGATCGACGAAGCGATTACACTGGAGCTGTCGCATAACGAACGCTCCGGGCATCACGCGATCTTTTTGCCGGTGGTGCATGCGGACCGCTGCACCGGCTGCGGGATGTGCGAGAAAAGCTGTGTGCTGCCCGAGGCGGCGATCAAGGTCTTGCCGCAGCGGCTCGCCCGTGCCGAGGCGGCCGAGCATTACCGCAAAGGCTGGGAAGAAAAAGACGCCCGCGGTGCGCCGCTGGTGGATGGGCTTATTGACCTGCCTGACCGCTTGCCCGGCCCGGGCACTGACAACCTCGCCGCGCCCGGCGGCTTTGAGCCGAGCTTCAAACTGCCGGAGGTGAGCCAATGAGCAAAGAAGCGCTCCTCGTCGGCCAGGAGGCCATCGCTCGCAAGGGCTGGATCGGCGCGCATCGCTTTTTGCTGCTGCGCCGGGCGAGCCAGCTCGGTTTTCTCGCCTTGTTCGTGGCAGGTCCATGGTTCGGCCTCTGGATCGTCGAAGGAACGCTTGCGGGGTCGCTGACCCTGGGCACCTTGCCGCTGACCGATCCGCTGGTGTTTCTGCAAAGCCTCGTCGCGGGTCACTGGCCCGAGATGACGGCAATCATCGGCGCGCTGATCGTGGTGGCGGCCTATGCGCTGCTGGGAGGGCGCACCTATTGCTCCTGGGTCTGCCCGATCAACCCGGTCACGGATGCGGCCAACTGGCTGCACCGCCGCCTGAACCTGCCCAAAGGCTGGCAACCCAAGCGCAGTACGCGGCTCTGGGTGCTGGCGGCAGCGCTGATCGTCTCGGCGATCACCGGGACCATCGCCTGGGAGGTGGTCAACCCGGTGACGATGCTGCATCGGGGTATTCTGTTTGGCATGGGGTTCACCTGGGCCATGGTGCTGGCGATTTTCCTGTTTGATACACTGATGGCGCGCCACGGATGGTGCGGGCATCTGTGCCCTGTCGGGGCCTTCTATGGCCTCGTTGGCAGCAAAAGCGTGGTCCGGGTCAGCGCCAAGGCCCGCGCCGCCTGCGACGACTGCATGGATTGCTATGCCGTCTGCCCGGAAATGCATGTGATCAGCCCGGCCCTGAAGGGCAAAGATGGTGACACACCGCTGATCCTTGCGCCGGATTGCACCAATTGCGGCCGCTGCATCGATGTGTGCAGCGAGAATGTTTTCTCTTTCACTCACCGGTTCGACGACACACTCGCCGAGCCATCCGATCACCACACACCAGCGCCGGATCCCCAAACCGCATGAGCGCGCAAAAGGAGGTCATTCGATGACACATAAAATCAAGTTGGGATTGGCAATCGCCGCATCCGCTCTCGTCTGCGGCTCTCTCGCATGGGCGCAATCCGCCGGTCTGAGCACCCTGCGGGGCGCAGAGGTGAGCGAGCCTGTGGCCGTCGACAAGATCCATGACACGATCGACGACCGGATGCAGCGTAACTATCGCCAGCAGCCGCCGCTGATCCCGCATTCGATCGACCAGTACCAGATTGACCTGCGTACCAACCAATGCCTGGCCTGTCATGACTGGACCAAGGCCGGAGAGCGCAACGCCCCCACCCTGTCGATGACCCATTATCTCGACCGGGAAGGCAACGAACTCGATCACATCGCCGGGACGCGGTACTTCTGCAATCAATGTCACGTGCCGCAGGCGGATGCGCCCGCGCTGGTTGAGAACCTCTTTGAGCCTTCCGTTTCCCGCTGACCCAAGCCCAAGCAAGGAGCATATGACATGGCCGATTCGCCTGAAAACCGTGGCCGACTTCGCCGCCTCTGGGACTGGTTCTGGGGCCCTGTGGCCGCGCTGAGCGTTGGCTTCACCCTGATTACGGGCTTTCTCGCCGGGATCCTGTTCTGGGGTGGCTTCCACTGGACGCTGGAAATGACCAACTCCGAAGAATTCTGTGTCTCGTGCCACACGATGGAGACCAATCTGGGCGAGTACCGCGAGACCGTCCACTACAACAATGATTCCGGGGTGCGGGCCGTCTGCGCCGACTGTCACGTACCAAAAGAGTGGGATCACAAGGTCAAGGCCAAGATCATGGCCGTGAAAGACGTGTATCACGAAGCCATCGGCAGCATCTCGACCCGCGAGAAATATGAGGACCGCAGGTTGCATATGGCCTCAATCGTCTGGACGAAGATGAAAAAATCCGACAGCCGCGAATGCCGCAACTGCCACAGTTTCGAATATATGGACTTCACGCTTCAGGAAGATCGCGCCGCGAATGAGCACCAGCGCGCGCTGGATGAGGGCATGACCTGCATCGACTGCCATCAGGGCATCGCCCATAAACTTCCTGAGGGCTATCAGGAGGAATACAACAAGATCCTGGAAGCCTATGACGCAGAGCGGGGCAAGGATCTCGACGCCGCAAGCCTTCCGGGCAATGACATCCAGTCCTACCTGGACAACAACAGCCAATAGAGGCGAGGAAGAGCCATGCTTGAACTACTCGGAACCATCGGCGGAAATATCCTGAGCCTGCCGGGCATCCTCGGGCTCGCCTTCGGCATGATGACGCGGCAGCTCTGGCTGGCCGCGCTGATCGGCGGGCTTGTCGGCGTTGTGGAAACGCTGGTCTTTGCAGATATGTCCTTCGCCAACGTGACCACGGTCGAGCTTGTCATCTCGATCCTCGTGGGGGTTGCCGCAGGGTGCCTCGGCTGCGCCATACGCCGCAAGGGGGCCACTGTCTGAGGGCGGCACTCCACGCGCTTGCACCTGCCCGGTGATCCGCTAGGCTACAGCTTTGACGGAGCCAGCAGGGGCAGCGGATGAGCACAGCACAGATCGGCGTGTACGGGCTTGGCACGATGGGCAGCGCATTGGCACTGAACATGGCCGAGCACGGGTTTGACGTCGCCGTTACCAACCGCGAGACGGAGTGGATTGCGCCCTTCATGGCCGAAGCGGGTGATCTGGCCGCGAAGCTGCACCCTCATGATGAACTGGAGGCATTCGTGCAGGGGCTGACGACCCCCCGTGTGATCCTCTTCATGATCCCCTCGGGCAAGCCGATGGACATGATGATCGACGCCGTCACCCCCCTGCTTGAGCCGGGCGACACGATCATTGACGGCGGCAACGCCAATTTTCATGACACCCGCCGCCGCGCCGCCGCCCTTGCCGAACGGGACCTGCATTTTGTCGGCATGGGGGTCTCGGGCGGCGAGGCGGGCGCGCGGCATGGACCGTCGATGATGGTAGGAGGAACGTCGCATAGCTGGGCGCAGCTCGGCCCGATCCTGCGCGCCATTGCCGCGACCTTCGAGGGCGATCCCTGTGTCGATCACCTTGGCCCGGACGGGGCGGGGCATTTCGTCAAAACCGTGCATAACGGCATCGAATATGCCGAGATGCAGGTGATTGCAGAGATTTATGGCCTGTTGCGCAATGGCGCGGCCTGGACGCCACAGGAAATCGGCCAGATGTTTTCCGAATGGGACCGCGGACCGCTGAAATCCTACCTGATCGAGATCACGGGCAAGGCGCTGCAATATGACGACCCGAAAACAGGGCATCCGATGGTCGATGTGATCAAGGATGCCGCAGGTCAGAAGGGCACTGGGCGCTGGACGGTCGTAGAAGCGGTGCGCCTCGGACAGTCGGCCAACTTGATCGAGGCCGCCGTGGGCGCGCGCAGCTGGTCCTCGGAGAAGGACACGCGTCAGGTGGCCGAAGCCATCCTTGGCGGTGCGCGCGGCGGCATTGCATTGGGCTCGGGCACTATGGCTGACGCCTTCACCGCGGCCCGCATCCTGGGTTATGCGCAGGGCTTTCGACTGCTTGAAGCCGCGGCGGATGAGTATGACTGGCCGCTCGACTACGCGCGTATCGCCGAGATCTGGCGCGCGGGATGTATCATCCGGTCAGCGATGCTTGACGACATATCCGCAGCGTTCCGTGGTGATCTGCCCGCCGGTCAGCTTATCCTGTCAGAACATTTCGCCCAAAGGCTCGCAGCTTGCATCCCGGCGCTGCGCGAGGTTGTCGCTGCTGCGGTCACCGGAGGCCATGCGGTGCCTGCGCTCGGTGCAGCGCTGTCTTGGTATGACACGATGCGTCAGGGCTTTGGCACCGCCAATATCATCCAGGCGCAGCGAGATTTCTTCGGTCATCACGGCTTTGAGCGGCTGGGCGAAGAGGGCAAACATCACGGCCCCTGGTGGGAGTGACCCGCAATATCAAGCGGAAGAAATTTTTTGCCAAAAATCTGTGCTTTTGGCATTGCAGACTCATTTCCCCGCCTCTACATAGGCCACCTGAATTGGCGCGGGGTGGAGCAGCCCGGTAGCTCGTCAGGCTCATAACCTGAAGGTCGTAGGTTCAAATCCTACCCCCGCAACCAATTTTCCCCGATATGTCAGCCCCGGATCAAACGCCGATATAGCGCGCGGATGTCGTGTGATCGAGCGCGGCGAACGCGCCCGACCAGACGCTTGCGCCGCGTTGCAGGATCACGGCCCTGTCTGCAAGGCGCTTCAATTCGGAAAGCGATTTGTCGACAAGCAGGATCGACAGGCCGGTTTGCTCCTTCAGGGTGCCGATAGCCGCCCAGATCTCCTGACGGACGATGGGGGCAAGACCTTCTGTCGCTTCATCGAGGATCAGAAGCCGAGGGTTGGTCATGAGCGCGCGGGCAATCGCCAGCATCTGCTGCTCTCCTCCCGAAAGGGTTGCCGCCATCTGGTCCGCCCGTTCCGTCAGCCGTGGGAAAAGTGCGCCAACGCGCGCTGCGTCCCAATGCCCAGGGCGGGCGGCGGCGGTGAGGTTTTCCAACACCGTGAGATTGGGAAAACAACGTCGTCCTTCGGGCACCAGCCCCACACCAAGCCGCGCCGCGCGATGCGACGGCAGGCGCGACATCTCCTGCCCGGCAAAGCGGACCGAGCCGCCCGCCAGAGGCAACATGCGGCAGATCGCCTTGATGGTCGTGGTCTTGCCCATGCCATTGCGCCCCAGAAGGGCCAGCACTTCGCCCTCGCCCAGCGTCAGAGAGACGTCGAACAGCGCCTGGCTTGCCCCATAGCGAACGGCGAGATTCTCCACCTCCAGAAGGCTCATGCCTGTTCTCCCAGATAGGCGGTCTGCACCTCCGGGTTGCGGCGGATTTCATCCACCGTCCCGGTCGCGATGATCTTGCCGTAGACCAGCACGCTCAGCCGGTCCGCAAGGGCAAAGACGGCATCCATATCATGCTCGACCAGCAGGATCGGAGCCTCGGCGCGCAGGTCCGACAGAAACTGCGTCAGCTGCGCCGACCCTTCGCTGCCCATGCCCGCCATCGGTTCATCCATAACGAAAGCACGGGGCTCCAGCGTCAGGGCGACGGCCACTTCCAGCTGACGCCGCTGCCCGTGAGACAGCTCTGCGGTGCGGGTGCGCGCCTGATCGGCAAGGCCCGCGCGTTCCAGGGCATGCAGGGCACGCGCGCGCAGGTCCGCATCACCCAGCACCGGGCGCAACAGGCCCAGCGCCCCGCCCCGGGCCCCCAATGCGCCCAGAACGGCATTTTGCAGAACCGTATCTTCCATCGCCAAAGCCGAGATCTGGAACGTGCGGCCAAGGCCCATCTGTGCACGTTTGCGGGTACTGAGCGCGGTGACGTCCTGTCCGAGAAACGAAACCCGTCCTTCATCCGGCCGGAGCCCGCCGCAGATCTGCGCGATCAGCGTGGATTTCCCCGCGCCATTGGGGCCGATGATCGCATGGATTTCGCCCGGCCGCAGATCGAGCGTCACACCGTCGCACGCCGTCACGGCGCCAAAGCGCTTGGTGATGCCAAACGTGCTGAGAACCGATTCAGTCATGCGCCACCTTCCGTCCGGCCAGAAGCCCGATCAACCCGCCGCGTGCAAAGAGAACGACGAGCAACAGCAGCAGGCCAAGGTAGACATGCCAGAACTCGCTCAGCCCCCCAAGGACATGCTCCAGCGTGATATAGAGCGCGGCACCCGCCACCGGGCCGTAAAGCCGCCCGACCCCTCCAAGGATGATGAAGATCATGATCTCGCCACTGGTGTGCCAGCTGAACATTGTGGGGCTGACAAAACGGTTGAGATCGGCAAAAAGCGCGCCCGCAAGCCCGGTGATAGCCCCGGAAATGGTAAAGGCGATCAGGCGCAGCCGAAACGGGCTGAGCCCCACGGTTTCAACCCGCATGGGGACCTGTCGCGCCGCGTTGAGCGCCAGCCCGAAAGGCGAGCGCGCCAGGCGCGCATTGAGCCAGAGCGCCAGCGCCAGCAGGGCAAAGCAGATGCCGAAGAACTGGATCGGATCGAGCGTGTTGAGCCCCGGAAAGCCATTGCGAACATAGATCGACAGACCATCCTCACCACCATAGGCGGGCCAGCTGATCGAGAGGTAATAGAACATCTGCCCGAACGCGAGGGTGATCATGATGAAATACACCCCCGATGTGCGCAGCGAGAGCGCGCCGATGGCAAGCGCCGCGAGCGCCGAAACGAGGACCGCCACAAGCCAGATGACCGGCATGGACTTCGTGCCCTCGATCACAAACGGCCACTCCATGAGGGCGGAGTAATCCTGTGCATGGCTGGCAAGAACGCCCATCGCGTAGCCGCCCAGCCCGAAAAACGCGGCATGGCCAAGGCTGACCAGCCCGCCCAGGCCCAGCGCGATATTCAGGCCAACCCCCGCCAGGGCGAGGATGGCGACCTTGGTCGCGAGCGTGATGGTAAACGGCTCATCGGCCGCATAGGCCCAGAGCGGCACGGCGAGCAGGCCCAGAAAGAGAGCTGCGTTGATCAGGCCTTCGCGATTCATGCGCGTGCTCCGAACAGGCCCTGTGGCCGCCAGATCAGCACCAGCGCCATCAGGATGTAGATCAGCATCGACGCAATGGCCGAGCCCGTGGCCTGGGCAGAAGAGTTGTCCATGAACAGGCCGAACAGCGCAGGCAAAAGGAGCTTGCCCATCGTATCGGTGAGCCCGACGAGGACAGACCCGATTAGCGCGCCCTTGATCGAACCGATCCCACCGATGACGATCACCACGAAGGCAAGGATCAGCACAGGCTCGCCCATTCCGACCTGCACGGACTGGATCGCACCCACAAGCGCGCCCGCAAGGCCTGCCAGCGCCGCGCCGAGGGCAAAAACGATGGTGTAGAGCCTGGAGATATCCACGCCCAGGGCCGCGATCATCTCGCGGTCGGCCTCTCCTGCGCGGATGCGCACCCCCAGCCGCGTGCGCGCAATCAGCAGGAAAAGCCCCGCCGCGATGACAAGGCCGGTGACGATAATCGCGAGACGGTAAGCCGGGTAGGCGATCCCGCCAGGAAGGATCACCGGGCCCGACAGGGCGTCGGGAATATCGAGAAAGAGCGGGAAGGACCCGAAGATATAGCGGGTGCCCTCGGAAAAGATCAGGATCAGCGCGAAAGTGGCAAGCACCTGATCGAGATGGTCGCGGTCATAGAGCCGCCGGATGACGAGCATCTCGACCAGAGCGCCTGCGGCCGCCGCTGCTGCGAGCGCCGCGGCAAGCCCCAGAAGGAAGGAGCCTGACCAGCCCGCCACCGCCGCCGCCGCAAAAGCACCCACCATATAGAGGGAGCCGTGCGCGAGGTTGATCAACCCCATCACGCCAAAGACCAGCGTCAGCCCGGCGGCCATCAGAAACAGCATGACACCGAACTGAAGCCCGTTCAGAAGCTGCTCGATAAAGAGGATAAAGGTCATTTGGCTGGCCTTGAAAACACCCGTCCCGGGCGTGACCCGGGACCTCTTGATCGTGATGGAGGTCCCGGATCAGGTCCGGGACGGGCAGAGCTTTCGCTACGCGTTGCTTACATCTTGCACTCGTCGACATAAACGTTGGAGTGGTCCTCCAGTGCTGTGCCGATGATCTTGTTGGTGAAGACGTCACCTTCCTTGATCACTTCGCGCACATAGATGTCCTGAATCGGGTGGTTATTGGCCGCGAAGGCGAAATCACCACGGACGCTTTCGAAATCCGCTTCTTTCAGAGCGGCAAGGAAGGCGTCCTGATCCTTGATGTCGGCCTTGGCCATGGCGCTCAGCAGCAGGTTGGCCGTGTCATAACCCTGAGAGGCATAAAGCGACGGCAGGCGGCCATACTCGGCCTGGAACGCCTCGACAAAGGCCTTGTTGGCCGCATTGTCGATGTCCTTGTTCCACTGGCTGGTGTTTTTCACGCCCATCGCGGCATCACCCACCGCTTGCAGGATGCCCTGATCGAAGCTGAAGGCGGGGCCAACCACCGGCAGGTCCAGACCGCTATCGGCATATTGTTTGAGGAATGAAATGCCCATACCGCCCGGCAGGAAGAAGAACACGCTGTCTGCGCCCGAGGCACGGATCTGCGCGATCTCGGCGGCATAGTCGGTCTGACCGAGCTTGGTGAAGATCTCACCGGCCAGCTCGCCCTGATAGGTGCGTTTGTAACCGGTAAGCGCATCCTGACCGGCCGGGTAGTTCGGTGCGAGGATGAAGCTGTTCTTGAAGCCCGCATCATTGGCATAGCCACCGGCGGCCTCATGCAGGTTGTCATTCTGCCAGGCGACATTGAAGTAATTCGGGTGACAGCCCTTGCCCGCCAGCGCCGACGGCCCGGCATTGGGGCTGAGATAGATCTTGCCCTGAGCCGTCGCGGCAGGCACCACCGCCATCGCCAGGTTGGACCAGATGATACCGGTCAGCACATCCACCTTTTCCGACTGGATCATCTTGTCGGCCAGTTGCACCGCGATGTCCGGCTTGCGCTGGTCATCTTCGACGACGATCTCCAGGTGATCATTGCCCGCCATCTTGGCCGCCAGTAGGAATCCGTCGCGCACGTCGATGCCAAGGCCCGCGCCACCGCCCGACAGCGTGGTGATCATGCCCACCTTGACCATTCCACCATGCCCGTCGGCCAGCCCCATGCTGGCCATCCCGGCAAGGCCTGCGGCCGCAATCCATGTTTTCAGTTTCATCGTCATCTCCCTAGGTTTTTGTCGTTTTGGCTGGCCTCAGAAAGCTTTGAAAGTCAGCGTCGTCTCGGTTCGTTCTATCCCATCGATCGTGGCCACGTTCTCATTGATGAAATGACCCACATCTGCATCGGCAGGAATGTAAAGCTTTAGCAAAAGATCGAAAGGGCCGGAGACCGAATAAAGCTCGGAGTGAATCTCCCGCAGCGCGATTTCCTCGGCCACCTTGTAGGACGTGCCCGGCTTGCATCTGATATTGACGAAAACGCAGCGCATATCACCGCCCTCCCCTTTTTCTGCGGCTCCAATTTGTAAGGGATTCTCAGCGGATGGAAACTAGGAAATTGCGCCGCCGCGGTATCCGGTGATAGCAGCCCGGTTATTCGGCTATCTCAATAACCGTAAGGTCACGCCCGTTTTCAAGAACCAGATTGAAAAGGGTTTCCGCGTTTTCGGGGTGCAAACGCACACACCCCGCCGAGGCAGGGCTGCCAAGCTGATCGGTCTGCGTGGTGCCATGAATGGCGTAATTGCCATGGAAGAAGATCGACCAGGGCATCGGCGCGTTGTTGTAGAGCGTCGAATAATGCATCCGTTTCATCGACTGCACCTTGTAGGTGCCCACCGGTGTGCACTTGCCCGGGCGGGCGGTCGAGACCGGCCAGACATAGCTTTTGACACTGTCGACCTGGACCACCATCTGCTGATCTGAAAGATCAATCTGGACATTCACCTCCCCGGCCTGGCCATGTCCCGCTGACGCGAGCAGGGTCAAAACTGCCAGGAGACGCCGGGTCATCCGGCGATGTGCCGTGCGCGAGCGCCACGTTCGATGGCCGCGGCATGCAGACGATCGATGTTCAACTCGTAACGGATTTCTTCCAGCAGGCGCAGTTCTGTTTCTTGCAGAGTGCCATCGGCGGCGGCAACGTCGCATGCCAGAGCGTAAGCCGTTTCGTAGAGATGCTCTGGCAGATTGTCCCGAATGAGGCCAAAGAGCGCATCAAGCCCGTCTTCGACCGCGAAAAGATCAAACACTGTCTGGGCAGCCATATTCATCCGGTCCACGTCATAATCTGCGAAAATCGGCAGATTGTTCACCGCAACCTCGATCTTGACCAGTTCGGCCGTGCGAATGTTCTCATCCGAGGCTGACACGGCGATCATCACGGCCACCAGGCAATCCTGCGGGCTGAGCGGGTGGGGCTGCTGATCGGTCATGCTGCGTCCTTTTGGTAAGCCGTGTTGCGGTGCAGAATATTGACTGCGCCCCCCGTGAGCAATAGGAAGCGGAAGCCCTGCGCGACAAATGCCGGGGCGCAACCCGGAGACCTCCCGATGTCCGATATTCGCGACGCAGCCCTGACCTCGAAAGCCTGGCCTTTTGAAGAGGCGCGCCGCGTGCTCAAACGGTTCGAAAAAGCGCCGCCCGAGAAAGGTTACGTGCTGTTCGAGACGGGCTATGGCCCCTCCGGCCTGCCGCATATCGGCACATTCGGCGAGGTGGCGCGCACCACGATGATCAAGCGCGCGTTCGAGCTGATCAGTGACATCCCGACCAAGCTGATCTGTTTCTCGGACGATCTTGACGGGATGCGCAAGGTGCCCGGCAACGTCCCCAACCCAGAGGCACTCAAGCCCTATCTGCAACTGCCGCTCACCTCGGTGCCGGACCCGTTCGAGGAGTTCGAAAGCTTCGGGCATCACAACAATGCGATGCTGCGCCGGTTCCTCGATACGTTCGGCTTTGAATATGAGTTCATCTCGGCCACAGAGTTCTATGCGTCGGGTCAGTTCGACGACGTGCTTCTGCGCGCAGCCGAGCGCTATGACGATATCATGAAGATCATGCTGAAATCCCTGCGGGAGGAGCGTCAGCAGACCTATTCGATCTTCCTGCCGATGCATCCCGAAACGGGCCGGGTTCTGTATGTGCCGATGAAAGAGGTGAACGCCAAGGACGGCACGATCACCTTTGACGACGAGGATGGCAAGGAGTGGACCGTGCCCGTGACCGGCGGCCATGTGAAACTGCAATGGAAGCCCGACTTCGGCGCCCGCTGGGCGGCGCTGGGTGTGGATTTCGAGATGTATGGCAAGGACCACTCGACCAACACGCCGATCTATGACGGTATCTGCCGGGTGCTGGGCCACCGCCCGCCCGAGCATTTCACCTATGAGCTTTTCCTCGACGAGAACGGGCAGAAGATCTCAAAATCCTCCGGCAACGGGGTGAGCATCGACGAATGGCTGACCTATGCGGCGACCGAAAGCCTCAGCTATTTCATGTATCAAAAGCCGAAAACCGCCAAGCGGATGCATTTTGACGTGATCCCGAAGGCGGTGGACGAGTATCATCAGCAATTGCGCGCCTTCCCCACGCAGGATGCCAAGGCGCAGGTGAACAACCCGGTCTGGCATATCCATGGCGGCGATGTGCCCGAGAGCCATATGGTTGTGCCCTTCTCGATGCTGCTCAACCTCGCGTCGGTCAGTCACGCCCATGACAAGGAAACGCTTTGGGGGTTCATCCAGCGCTATGCGCCCGACGCCAGCCCCGAGACCAACCCCGACATGGATGCCGCCGCGGGCTTTGCGGTGAAGTATTACGAGGATTTCGTCGCGCCAACCAAAGCCTATCGCGCACCGACGGATGCCGAGCGCGAGGCACTGGAAGCCTTGCGCGGCGAGCTGGCCAGTTATGACGGACCCGCCGATGACGAAGCGTTGCAATCCATCGTTTATGCGGTGGGGCGCGACCGGTTCGATCCGTTGCGGGATTGGTTCAAGGCCCTGTACGAGGTGCTTCTGGGGGCCAGCCAGGGCCCGCGCTTTGGTGGGTTCATCGCGCTTTATGGCGTGAAGGAAACCGTGCAACTCATCGATGACGCATTGGCGGGCAAGCTGGCCTGAACAGCTCAAATCGGTTTCCCGGTTGCGCCGGGTGCGGCGATGGATTTACCCTTGGAGAAAATCCCGGAGGCGCGCGCATGACCCGAACCCCCTTTGCCCTTTTGGCTGGCTTTGGCCTTGTGGCGATAGCCTGCACGGAAACATCCATGCCTGAAGCCCCCGAAGGCGCACGGCTTTTTGCCGAGAATTGCGTGCAGTGTCATGGCACATCGGGAAAGGGCGATGGCCCTTGGGCAGCATCGCTTGACCCCGCGCCGTCAGACCTGACGCAATTGTCTCAAGACGGAAGCTTTCCAAGGGCACGGGTCTTGTCTGTCATCGACGGATATGACCGGACCGGCCTGCCCGGACAGGAAATGCCCGAGTTCGGCCTTCTGCTGGAGGGGGACACGATTCCGCTGGATGTGGGCGACGGCGTACTCACCCCGACACCGCGCCCCCTGGCGGCCCTGCTTGCCTATCTGGAGAGCATTCAGGAGTAAGTCTCAGCGGTCCCTGATATCCACAACCGATTTGCCAAGCCGGAACGGGGCGGCAAAGCTCACCAGGCAAAGTGCGATGATCTGAATGAGCAGGATATAGGCATTCGCCTGAAGAAACTCCCACTCGTCTTTAAGCTTGGCCACCTGTGCGATCAGAGCTTCGTAACTCGACGCCAATATGTTGAAATCGGCCGCTATCTGAGGATGATCCGACCGGATCTCTTGAAGCGCTTTGTCCGTTTCCTCATTGCGCGCGGTGAACACCAGAAACTGCTCGGGATCGAAGGCATCAGCCATTTTCATCATTTCCTGCGCCGCCTCGCCCCCTCCAAAGAGGCGCAGGCTGCTTAAAGGGCTCACATCTCCGGTGATCGCGATGAAAAGCGGCAAATCGGCGTTCTCGGCGGTGGACGCCGCCAGAAAATCGGCCTTGTCGCACAAGATCACGATTTGATCGCTCAGAGGGGCTTCGCAATAGCTCAACCGAAATCGCGCCGCATCGCGGTCAAAGGCGGCACTGGCGGCATAGGCTACGTCGATCTGGCGGTTGATCTGACCGCTATCGGCTTTGTAAACACCCGCGAGCACAGCCCCGAGAGCGCCAAGTCCTCCAAGAACCACCCAAATCAGATCAGCGATGAGCCAGGCGCGATGTCCCGCCCGTCGGCGCAGCAAAACCGCCGTTCCAACGCAGCCCGCAAAGAAGAACAGCGTAAGGAAAATCAGTTGGTTATCGATGATGAACCCCATGTCCAATCCTAGGGGAGCAGGCCATGGCGCGGCAAGGAAATTACCGCCGCCCAAGAAACTGTGATACACTTGTTATCGAGACATTTGCAGACAGCGCCACGCATTGAGAAGGAGAAGCTCTATGGCATATGTCAGGATTGCACTGGTGGTTGTGCTGAGTTTGGGCAGTGTTGCGGGCTGCACGCCCCCCAATGTCAACGATTACGAAGGGGCCAATTAACGCAGATTGCCTCTAGCGGCAGATGCCCTTGGTTTCTGCCTCGTCCCATGGGAGGGTCACCTTCTTGGGCATGGCAAGGCGCCCCATCGGGAAGGCCCCCCGCAAGAGTTTCTCCAGCCGCTTTGTGCGCGGAGCGTCCGGGTCCAACGTGGCACAGCAGACATATTCTTCCACGATTCCAGCCTGTTGCTCAAATCCGTATTCAAGAAACGACGTCTCAGTCGTGATATCGAAAAGATACGGATCGTCGCTGACCAGATGTTCATTCCCCGCGCGCAGCGGGGAGTAGCCCGTGCTGCGCCGGTTCTGCCATTGCCAGACATGGGTGATCTCGTGGGCAAAGATCATGGCCGCATAGAGGTCTATCTCTTGCGGGTAGTTCTCCATGTAATCCTCAAGGTAAAACGGCTTGGTGTAAAAGACCCGATTGTGCAGCGCGACTGCAGCGGGTCCGACGGTCACCAGGTCCGACGTCGGTTCAGGGAATATGCGCTCGCGGCAGGCCAGACGCGGGCGTTTCTGCCGTTGATACGTGACCGAACCCACCAGAGCCCCATTAACGAAGCGCACACGCTCGGGGGCCAGGCTTTGCCCGTGAATATCCGTCGCAAACGCTTTCTCCGCCTCGGTCAGAGGTCGCCCGCAGGACACGACAAACAGAAGGGAGAAAAGAAGAACCACGCGCATCGGTGAAATCATATCAGCGCGATTCACGGCAAGCGAGAGGAATAATGCGCACATACGCTTTGGTCTTTATCCGCAGGACCGACGCTGCCATAATACAGCCAATCAAAGAAAAAAGAGCAGCGGTATGAACGATCTCCTCACAGCCCAAGAGGCGACTGGCGACTACGACGCCTCCTCAATCGAAGTCCTGGAAGGGCTGGAGCCCGTCCGCAAACGCCCGGGCATGTATATCGGCGGCACCGACGAGCGCGCGCTGCATCACCTTGTGGCCGAGGTTCTGGACAACTCCATGGACGAGGCCGTTGCGGGCCATGCCAATCGGATCGAGGTGGAACTGCACGCCGATTATGCGATCACCATCCGCGACAACGGGCGTGGCATTCCAATTGATCCGCATCCCAAGTTTCCCGATAAATCCGCGCTGGAGGTGATCCTGTGCACCCTGCATGCAGGGGGCAAATTTTCGGGCAAGGCTTATCAGACGTCCGGCGGTCTGCATGGCGTCGGGGCCTCGGTGGTCAACGCGCTCTCGGACAGCATGGTCGTGCAGGTCGCGCGCGACCGGAAGCTTTATGAGCAGCGGTTTTCCCGCGGCATCCCTCTCGGCCCGCTGCAGGAGATTGGCGCGGCCCCCAACCGGCGCGGCACCACGGTTACCTTTCATGCCGACGAACAGATTTTCGGGCATCACCGTTTCAAACCCGCGCGGCTTTTCAAGTCGATCCGCTCCAAGGCCTATCTGTTTTCGGGTGTGGAAATCCGCTGGAAGTCCGAGATCGATGATGGCGAGACCCCGGTTGAGGCTACGTTCCACTTCCCTGGCGGGCTGAGTGACTATCTCAAGGAAACGCTTGGCACCGCCTCAACCTATGCGGATGAACCTTTTGCCGGCACGGTCGATTTTCAGGAGCGCTTCGGCACGCCCGGCAAAGTGGAATGGGCGATCAACTGGACCCCATCGCGCGACGGGTTCCTGCAAAGCTATTGTAACACCGTCCCCACCCCCGAAGGCGGCACGCATGTGGCCGGGTTCTGGGCGGCGGTCCTGAAAGGGATCAAAGGGTATGGAGAACTGGTGAACAACCGCAAAGCCGCGCAGATCACCCGCGACGATCTGATCACCGGGGGCTGTGCCCTTGTGTCCTGTTTCATCCGTGAGCCTGAGTTTGTCGGCCAGACCAAGGACCGCCTGGCCACGACAGAGGCACAGAGACTGGTCGAGAATGCGGTTCGAGATCATTTCGACAACTGGCTTGCGTCCGACACCAAATCCGCCGGGGCGATCCTTGATTTTCTGGTGCTGCGCGCCGAAGAGCGTCTGCGCCGCAAGCAGGAGAAAGAGACCCAGCGCAAGACGGCCACGAAAAAGCTGCGCCTTCCGGGTAAGCTGGTGGATTGTTCTGCGGCGACCCGCGAGGGGACCGAACTTTTCATCGTAGAGGGCGATAGTGCGGGCGGATCGGCCAAGATGGCGCGGGACCGCAAGACACAGGCGCTTTTGCCTTTGCGCGGCAAGATCCTCAATGTGCTGGGTGCGGCGTCGTCCAAGCTTGGCTCGAACGCAGAAATCAGCGATCTGACACAGGCGCTCGGCGTGGGGTTGGGCACGCGGTTCAACCTCAACGATCTGCGCTATGACAAGGTCATCATCATGACCGACGCCGATGTCGACGGGGCGCATATCGCCTCGCTTCTCATGACGTTCTTCTTTACCCAAATGCGCCCGATGATTGATGCGGGGCATCTGTACCTCGCCTGTCCGCCGCTGTTCCGACTGACGCAAGGGGCGAAACGGCAGTATTGCCTCGATGAGGTCGAGCGCGACGAATGGTTGGCCAAGGGTCTGGGCGGAAAGGGAAAAATTGACGTGTCCCGCTTCAAGGGGCTGGGTGAGATGGACGCGAAAGACCTTAAGGAAACCACGATGGACCCGGCCACGCGTAAGCTGATCCGGGTGACGATTGACGAGGACGAACCGGGGGAAACCGGCGATCTGGTGGAACGGCTGATGGGCAAAAAGCCGGAACTGCGGTTTCAGTACATCCAGGAGAACGCGCGGTTTGTGGAGGAATTGGACGTTTGATGCCGACGGGGGTGTGACAGGCTGATGACTGAGATAAGCAGCTACCGCTGCCGCATGATACCAAGACCGCGCCTAACAACCAGTTTCCGACCTTTTGAGGCCTCGCGGAAAACGATCAACAGGCCAGCTCCGACGATCATCACGAGACCGATCCATGTGTTCATGTCGGGCAGGGTGCCGAAGATAAGAAACCCCCAGAGGATCGCCCAGGGCAGATAAGTGTATTCGAAAGGCGTCACCACCGACGCTTCGGCCAACCGGTAGGCCTGAGCGAGTGAAAAGAAGCCGATGGCAGCGATACAGCCAAGTCCGGCAAAGAGAAACCAATGCCATAGCTCCGGCCATATCCAGGCGCGATAGAGAAATGCAAAGCTGGGATGCGGCGAGCTGCCTTCGACATTGCTGAAGAGCAGTCCGAGCAAACCTCCATAGATCACAAAGACAAAGAGGGTGAAGAGCGTCATCGAGCCACCCTTGGCCCTGTTGCCGATCTTGCGTGTCAGGATCAGAGACATGGCGTAGGTAACAGCCGCCAGCAATGCCAAGACAGCCGCGGGATCGAACACCCCCGCCCCGGGCTGTACGATCACCACAACCCCGGTGAGACCCAAGATCACGGCGAACCAACGAAAAGCACCGATTTTTTCACCAAGAAAGAACATGGCAAAGACGGTCACGAAGATCGGAGTTGAAAAGGTGATGGATGCGGTTTCGGCCATGCCGAGCGTAGCCAAGGCCATGTAATAAAAAAGGTAAGAGCTGAACGCCGATGTTACCCGCGCCATCTGTAGAAAAAACGGACCAATCCGAAACGGGCGCAACCCCCCGTCGAAATGCGCGATGACCGCCACCAGGGGTAGGGCAAAGACACCGCGCAGAAAGACGATCTGATGCACTGCAAAGGTGTCACTCAGGCTTTTGATGATCACATCCTGAACGGGAAAGACCGTGCAGGCCAGGACCAGAAACAGGATCCCCGCAAGCGGACGGTTCTGTTGGGCGTCATCCGCCGATGTCGGAATAGTGCTCATCCTCGCGCCCCAATGCCGCTTTGCTACAACAAAGGGCCGAGCACGTGAAACGTCGCGCTGATCCGCGACTTCGATGCGTCGCGGACGAAAGGCTCAAACGCGACATCGTCTCTCGTTTGCGTCAGGATGCTGGTTTGGGGAAGAAATCGTAAGAGAGATACATCTCAGAGGTTTTACTAGGTTTGGCAGTGACCTACTCTCCCACGTCTTGAGACGCAGTACCATCGGCGCTAAGGCACTTAACGGCCGGGTTCGGGATGGGACCGGGTGTTTTGCTCTCGCTATGACCACCAAACCAAGAAAAACCTCTGAAATCCAAGTCAAACACGCATGTTGGTGTGTATGCTTTTGTCCGTAGGGTGCGTGCGTGATTTCACGCACCGCGATAAATCTCGCTTCTACTGGATCAAATCAAGCCTATCGGGCAATTAGTACCGGTCAACTGAACGCATTGCTGCGCTTACATCTCCGGCCTATCGACGTGGTGGTCTACCACGGCCCTCAGGGATACCTTGTTTTGAGGGGGGCTTCCCGCTTAGATGCCTTCAGCGGTTATCCTGTCCGATCATAGCTACCCTGCACTGCCGTTGGCACGACAACAGGTCCACCAGTGGATCGTTCACCCCGGTCCTCTCGTACTAGGGGCAACTCCTCTCAAGTATCCTACACCCACGGCAGATAGGGACCGAACTGTCTCACGACGTTCTAAACCCAGCTCACGTACCTCTTTAAACGGCGAACAGCCGTACCCTTGGGACCTGCTCCAGCCCCAGGATGAGATGAGCCGACATCGAGGTGCCAAACACTGCCGTCGATATGGACTCTTGGGCAGTATCAGCCTGTTATCCCCGGCGTACCTTTTATCCGTTGAGCGATGGCCCTTCCACTCGGGACCACCGGATCACTATGGCCGTCTTTCGACTCTGCTCGACTTGTCAGTCTCGCAGTCAGGCTGGCTTCTGCCATTGCACTCAACGAGCGATTTCCGACCGCTCTGAGCCAACCTTCGCGCGCCTCCGTTACGCTTTAGGAGGCGACCGCCCCAGTCAAACTACCCACCACGCAGGGTCCCGGATCCGGATAACGGACCGCGGTTAGACATCAAGCAGAACAAGGGTGGTATCTCAAGGATGGCTCCACAGAAACTGGCGTTCCTGCTTCAAAGCCTACCACCTATCCTGCACATGCTGTGCCTGATGCCAGTGCGAAGCTGTAGTAAAGGTGCACGGGGTCTTTCCGTCTAACCGCGGGAAGCCTGCATCTTGACAGGCAATTCAATTTCGCTGAGTCTACGTTGGAGACAGCGGGGAAGTCGTTACGCCATTCGTGCAGGTCGGAACTTACCCGACAAGGAATTTCGCTACCTTAGGACCGTTATAGTTACGGCCGCCGTTTACCTGGGCTTCAATTCAAGGCTCTCACCTCTCCTTTTAACCTTCAGGCACCGGGCAGGCGTCAGACCCTATACGTCGTCTTGCGACTTCGCAGAGCCCTGTGTTTTTAGTAAACAGTCGCCACCCCCTGGTTTGTGCCCCCAGCCAATACTTGCGTAGAAACTGGGCCTCCTTCTCGCGAACTTACGGAGGTATTTTGCCGAGTTCCTTCAACGTAGTTCTCTCAAGCGCCTTGGTATTCTCTACCAGCCCACCTGTGTTGGTTTAGGGTACGATCTGATGGAGGGCTATTTCCAGGAACCAATCAGCGGCCCACCCAATCCGATAAGGGTGAACAACCTTCATGATCCGTCACATCCTCCTGGCCCAGGAATATTAACCTGGTTCCCATCGACTACGCCTTTCGGCCTCGCCTTAGGGGTCGGCTTACCCTGCTCAGATTAACTTTAAGCAGGAACCCTTGGACTTTCGGCGACAGTGTCTCTCACACTGTTTGTCGCTACTCATGTCATCATTCTCACTAGTGATCTCTCCACGGGATCGCTCACGCGCCCGCTTCATCGAAAGCTCCGTTCCTCCAAAACACCGCAAGCGGTGCTAAAGAGGAGTGGAACTATGTCACACTACGCTCTGCTACCAGTGCATACGCACTCCTAAGCTTCGGCTCATGGCTTGAGCCCCGTTACATCTTCGCCGCAAGACATCTTGTTTAGACCAGTGAGCTGTTACGCTATCTTTAAAGGATGGCTGCTTCTAAGCCAACCTCCTGGTTGTTTTGGACGTCTCACCTGCTTTCCCACTTAGCCATGAATTAGGGGCCTTAGCTGTAGGTCAGGGTTGTTTCCCTCTCCACTACGGACGTTAGCATCCGCAGTGTGTCTGCCATCTAGTACTCCTCGGTATTCGGAGTTTGGTTAGGATCAGTAAGCCTGTGGGGCCCCATTACCCATC